>NZ_WUAF01000001.1 GCF_009800965.1 Cognatazoarcus halotolerans
GCTTGTCAATACATCCAGCGAATTATTTTTAACAACCCGCCGCATCCATCAACCCCTCATCGCCCCGCAAAACCCCGCCAAGCAACGAGAGCGGCGAATTATACACACCAAATCTAGACCGTCAACAAGATAAAACACTGCACATAGCCATCATCTTAAAATCGCCCCGATCTCCGTCAAGAGACTTGGCAGGTGCAGAGTCATCCACTTCCGGTTAAATCAGTGCTTTTAGGACCACGCGAGCGAACTTTCGTTTTCCCACCTGCAACACAAGGGCCTCACCGTGGGTCAGCGACAGCCCCTTGTCCGTTATCCGCTCGCCGTTCAGCCTGACTCCACCCTGCTCGATCATGCGCAGCGCTTCAGACGTACTACCTGTGAGCCCCGCCTGCTTCAATACTTGGGGCAGCGACAAGCCTAGCTCATCGACCACAAATTCAAACTCCGGCATCTTGTCAGGCATAGCGCCCTTCTGAAAGCGCGCCAGAAAATCGCGAATCGCATCGTCTGCTGCAGCAGCTCCATGAAATCTGGCCACCAATTCCTGGGCGAGAAGAATCTTGGCGTCGCGGGGATTTGCACCTTCGCGCGCCCCCCTACGCAACCCGTTGATGTGCTCGCTTGACCGGAAAGAGAGCAGCTCGTAATAGCGCCACATCAAATCGTCAGAGATCGACATGACCTTGCCAAAAATCTCGAAGGGGGGCTCATTTATGCCGATGTAGTTGCCCAAAGACTTTGACATCTTGTTGACCCCGTCCAGCCCTTCGAGAAGCGGCATCATCAACACACATTGCGGTTTTTGCCCCTGATGCTTCTGCAATTCGCGCCCCATCAACAGATTGAACCGCTGGTCCGTCCCGCCCAGCTCTACATCCGCTCTCATGGCAACCGAATCGTAGCCTTGACAAAGTGGGTACAGAAATTCATGTATGGCGATTGGCTGGCCACCTGCGTAACGTTTGGCGAAGTCATCCCGCTCCAACATCCTTGCTACGGTCTGCTGCGCAGCAAGCCGGATCATGCCCGCCGCCCCCACACTTTCCATCCAAACCGAGTTGAAGCAAATCTCAGTACGCTCGGAATCAAGGACCTTGAAGATCTGCTCTTGGTAAGTACGTGCATTCTCGAGGATCTGCTCGCGAGTCAGCGGTGGGCGCGTAGCGTTCTTCCCCGAGGGGTCGCCAATCAGGCCAGTGAAATCGCCAATCAGGAACATCACATGGTGCCCAAGCTCCTGAAAATGCCGAAGCTTGTTAATCAGCACAGTATGGCCGAGATGAAGATCCGGCGCAGTTGGGTCAAAGCCCGCCTTAACTCGTAGCGGCCTGCCCGATGCAAGCTTCTCCAACATCTCGGACTCGAGCAACAGCTCCTCTGAACCACGCTTGATGAGACTCAGCGCGTCGGCGAATTCGGTCATCCCAAAATTTCTCCACACAGGTTTTGTTTGATCGGCCTGCTTTGATAGACTTCACCAAGTTTTGCGCCATGGAAATGCAATGCCGACAGCCAAGCCCAGAATCTTAGCCGATAACCCGGAAATGCCTACGCGTCTTCACCTGCCTCGAAAACTGATGTTTATAGGCCCCATCGCGGCAACGCTTTCCTTGGGCGTCATGACTGCGCTGGCAACGGCACCTGGACAACACCTTGGCGACATCTCGGTTCGCGAGGTTGTGGAGAATCTTGCAGTAAACACAAATGCCCCCCTTCCCCTGGATGACGATGCATTTGTGCGCCTCGTTCGGATCCGCTCTGGCGACAGCATTTCGTCCCTTCTGGAACGGCTTGGCGCTTCAGATGACGAGATTCGGAAGACCATTACCGGATCGGAGGAAGGCCAGGCTGCAGTCAGGGGAATGCGAGCCGGCGAACCCGTCACCGCGACAGTTACTTCGAGCGGTCGAATCCTGTCGCTCGATATTCTTATGAATGCCGGAGCTGAGCGTTACAGCGTAATCAGGGACGGAAATCTCGTCCGCGAATCGGTGCAGCAGCGGAGCACGGACACGGCCATTCAGGTGCGCGGAGGTACGATCCAGAGTTCGCTCTTCGCCGCAACCGATGAGGCAGGCCTTTCGGATGATGTCGCGATGAAGCTCGCCGAGCTCTTTGGAACTGAGATTGATTTTCACACTGATCTACGCAAGGGGGACAAATTCAGCGTGGTCTTCGAGTCGGTGACCGAAAGCGGCGTCGAGATTTCGACGGGGCAGATACTGGCAGCCGAATTCATCAACAAGGGAAAGCGCTACGCCGTCGTGCTTTTCCGGGAAAAGGGCGGCCGCGAAAGCTACTACACGCCGGATGGCAGAAGCCTGCGTCAGGCGTTCTTGAGATCCCCGCTTGAATTTTCGCGTGTAACGTCTGGCTTTGCCATGCGCTTTCATCCCATAAGAAAAATGTGGCGACAGCACAAAGGCGTAGATTTCGGCGCCCCGACAGGTACCGCGGTTAAAGCCACATCCGACGGCACCGTCGAATTTGTCGGCGAACAGCGTGGTTACGGCAACGTTATCAAACTTCGTCATCGCAACGATATTTCGACGCTATACGCCCATCTCAACGGATTCGCAAAAGGCCTACGCAAGGGAGAAAGCGTCGAACAAGGTGAAATCATTGGCTACGTTGGCCAGACTGGTTGGGCAACCGGTCCGCACCTGCATTACGAATTCCGGGCCAGCGACGAGCCGCTGGACCCAATGTCCGCCGACCTTCCAACAGCCCAACCGCTTTCGAAAGAAGAAATGGCACGCTTCGACGCTCAAGTGTCGCCAAGCTTGGCCCGCCTTGCAACTCTCAACAGAGCCACTGCCCTCGTTTCAAACAAATAGACACGGATCTACGTCTTAAATGGAAAAAGGGCCGAAAGGCCCTTTTTCCATTTAAGACGTAGCGAAAAACTCACGCCGAGAACGACGAACCACAACCACAGGTTGTCGTTGCATTGGGATTTCTGATAACGAACTGCGCTCCCTCAAGGCCCTCGGAATAGTCAATCTCGGCACCAACCAGATATTGATAACTCATCGAGTCGATGAGAAGCATCACACCGTTCTTTTCCATGGTGGTGTCGTCTTCGTTAGTCACCTCATCGAACGTGAAGCCATACTGGAAGCCCGAACAGCCTCCACCGCTCACGAAGACCCTGAGCTTGAGCTCGGGATTTCCTTCTTCTTCAATCAACTCCTTGACCTTGTTTGCCGCACTGTCCGTAAAGACGAGCGGGGCCGGCATGTCTGCAGCTGTATTCATGATTTCTCCTGATGCCAATCCAGCCGACTGGCTGGCGCCCCACCCGACGGCGAAGCAAAAAATAATGACGCAAGAGCCACAACGGCAATTGAGCGGACTAGATACATTGCCGCATTCGCAGCATCAACTCATGGTGCAATCATAGCCCGGATCCGACGAGGCTGCAGCATGGCTCACAACACTACGACATTCGGGGCAACATTCGGTCGACGAAACAAAAACGCCCCGCAAAGCGGGGCATTCTTGTCCAGCCGGGAAAGCATCCCGACAACCGGACATCAGCGCTTCGAGAATTGCTTGCGGCGACGAGCTTTACGGAAGCCAACTTTCTTGCGCTCGACTTCACGGGCGTCGCGAGATACGAACCCCGCTTTCTTAAGCATGCCCTTCAGCTCAAGATCATAGTCGATCAGAGCCCGCGTGATGCCGTGACGAACAGCACCGGCCTGGCCGGACTCACCACCGCCAATTACGTTGACCATCACATCGAAGGTTGCCTCGTGATTGGTCAGAGCGAGCGGTTGACGAACCACCATACGTCCCGTTTCACGCGAGAAAAACTCGTCGAGCGGCTTGCCATTCACAACGATGTTGCCCGAGCCCTGCTTGATAAAGACACGAGCAACCGCAGTCTTGCGGCGACCCGTACCATAGTTGTAAGTCACAGCCATCGATAGCTCCTGTTAGATCTCGAGAACTTTGGGCTGCTGGGCAGCGTGCGGATGCTGAGTGCCTGCATAGCACTTCATCTTCTTCAGCATCGCGTAACCAAGGGGGCCCTTCGGCAGCATGCCCTTGACGGCTTTCTCGAGAACACGAGCCGGAAAACGCTGCTGCAGCTTCGTAAAGTTGGTTTCATAGATACCGCCAGGATACCCGGTGTGACGGTAGTACTTCTTGTCCTGAGCCTTGGCACCAGTAACGCGGATCTTCTCTACGTTCACCACGACAATATAGTCCCCGGTATCCACATGGGGGGTGTATTCAGGCTTGTGCTTGCCACGAAGGCGTCGTGCAACCTCGGCAGCAAGCCGACCAAGGACTTTATCCGCCGCATCAACGACGAACCAGTCGCGCTTGACCTCGTGCGGCTTGGCAGAAAACGTTTTCATCTCGTTCCTCGAACTTGACTGGCCTAGGGTGACGGCCTCTGAACAGAAAGCGGGCGATACTACGAGAAATTGACCTACATTGTCAATCGGGATTCGCCAAAATCCCTGCATGCAAAAAAAACGCGGCTCGGGAAGAGCCGCGCTAAATCCACACCAAAGGAGGAGGGTGGAGGAGACACAGGATGGATCGAACAACGGATCCGGTTGCATCCGATTATCAAGAAAGCCCTCGCCAATGGCAAATGGTTTTTGTGCGCCGCAGCAAAATTGTTTCTATCGACGAATCAATCTCTGCAATGAACTTCACGTGGGGGCACGTTCCAGACACGCGGACTCAATCACGCCTTACCCGAAAAACGGGGCAAGATGCCATCACCTCAAAACCGCTAAACTCTGCTGCTCGAATCGGGGCAACCTCACCGACCCGCTCCAGATCGCAACGCGCGCGCCTTCGGGTTTCGGAAACGTAACGGAGAATCAGATGGATTGCACAGTCAAGTGGCTAGATGGAATGGCATTTATCGCCGAGACGGGTACTGGCCACCTTGTCACAATGGACGGGGCTCCAGAAGCCGGCGGACGCAATCTTGCGCCACGTCCCATGGAATTGCTGTTGGCGGGAGCCGGGGGGTGCTCGGCCTTCGATGTAGTATTGATTCTGAAACGCGCTAGACAGGCAGTCACCGGTTGCGAAGTCCGCCTCGACGCCGAACGAGCGGATGCAGACCCCAAGGTGTTCACGCGCATCACCTTTCACTACACCGTCTCGGGCCACAATCTCAAACCGGAGGTGGTCAAACGTGCAATCGATCTTTCCGCAGAAAAGTACTGTTCGGCTTCGATCATGCTCAGCAAAACGGCCGAGATGTTGCACGAATGGACAATCGTCGAGACCGGTCCGCAAGCGGCAATCGAGTCAACCGACTGATCCCTTTCACTAAACCCAGTATGCGGTCCGGGTCATCACGGCGGACGCCGCACGCATGAGCTGCCTCACGGGCGTCGGCAGCTCATGGGCACCAAGCTTGACCGCCGTTTCGGCATGCGCAACCTCATCACGCTGCATCTGATCGAGAATCGCCCGTGACTTTTTGTCGTCTGGTGACAGGCGCTCCAGATGCCCCTTGAGGTGAGCTTCGACCTGTCGCTCCGTTTCGGCCAAAAACCCGAGGCTCCAGCCATCCCCCATTTTCCCGGCCAAGGCTCCCAGACCAAATGACCCGGCGTACCACAGGGGATTAAGCAGACTTTTGCGGCCTCCAAGCTCGGCAATCCGCTGCTCCGTCCATGCAAGGTGCTCCGTTTCCTCTGCTGCTGCCCCTTCCAGAGCCTTTCTCGTGCTCGGATCGCGCGAAGTCAGCGCCTGCCCCTGATACAGCGCCTGCGCACACACTTCACCACAGTGATTCACCCTCATGAGCGAGGCCGCGTCCTTCCTTGACCTTTCATCAAGGTCTGTCTCCGGAAAGTCTCGCCCTGGCACCGGGCGTATCGTCCGCGCGCTAGCAAAAACGGTCCTGAGTGCCTTGTCGAATTCGACAATCGCCCGATCAATCATGACGCCCGACCTCCGTTTAATAACGACTCATGCTGCGCCTGAGCTTGGTCAGGATCTCGGGCACGCTTCTCACTTGTATACCGTTGTCGCAGATATACTCTTTCGCAAGTGCAGCGCGGGCGCGGTTCAGGTTGCTCTCCTCGATCAGACGCCACGCCGAAGCCCTGACCGGGATCCATTGCCCACTCCGAGAAGCCGTTGCGTACATTTTCCACTCGGCCGATTGACAGCGGATTCCCTCGAAAGTGGCCGTTTCAGCACCAGACGACGAACGAACCACCATCGTATAGCGCGTGACGCCATCGTCCCCAATGGCAAGGGTGTGCCGGTCCAGGTAAAAGTCGTTGTTGGTAACTGCGCTCACGTAAAAAGGCTCAAACGCCGTCTTGTCGGGAGGAGGCGGCAAGGTAAACGTACCCTCGACCCACGGCGCAGGCGGCTCAAAGTCGTTTTCGACCACCGCATTAGCGGAACAGCAAAACATGCACAACGACAACACTGCCAAGCGCGAAGCTGATTTCAAAACGGCACTCCCGACTCCCACCCGCCAACCGCGGCGGCAACACCTTTGACGCATAACAACATTCCGCCACGCGTACGCCCACAATGAGCGAACAATGGAATGGCTCTACACCCTGAAAAAGCACACATTACAAGCCCCAGGGGTCCGGCACCGGGCCGCCGAAGCATAGCCAGCACAACGGACCAATCAGGTATGTAACGCGGCCTCGATCTCAGCAAAAGTTCTTGCGACCTCGGTCGTCTGAACCGGAATCCCCAATTGCCGGGCAATCTGGGATGAGGAAAAAATCCCCCTCACCAGAACGTTCGAGGCTCTATCCCGCTCGACAACCAGCATATGCTGTCGTCCACAATGGCGAAGGGTAGCTACCACATCGCCAACGACGGCCTTCATCACCTCGGTCAAGGTCACCGCCTGAACAGCCGAGATCGGCGTCATGGCATCTCGGACCGTCAGATCCTGCATCCTGACCCCACGTTGATTGCAGAGCTGAAGTGGGCGTTCGCCAAGCAGATCGGATGCGGTGATGAGACCTATCATGCTGCGTGCTCGGTCCACCACCAGCAGTGACCGCACTGCCCTGAGGACCATGATTCTCTGAGCGTCGGCCAAGCCGGTATCCGGATCGACCGTCGCCGCCGCGACCTGGCGCAGATCCGTCATGACGTCCACTGCCGGCGAGCTTGCCGTGACAGGCCCAACCCTGCTTGCATCCACGATCGCGCAAGACTCGCCATTGATTCCGACGAGCGCCATTGGCATATTGCTTTGGTGTCCCATGCGTCCCTCCTTCCTGTCTGGATAGTGGAGCGGAACGGGTGCCCTCCCGCCACCGCTTCAGGGAAAAACCGCCGCGACCTGCTGACCGGTGCTCAATCGACAAGTATCAGACTCTAACCACCAACGCTCGCGCTGCGGTACTCCTTCGGAAACTCACGGCACCGCTCGCGAAACACGATCCGAGCAAGCTCGGTCAGCGCCATTTGGTAAACCTGCCGCTTGAACTCTATTACTGCTTCCAGCGGAACCCAGTATTCACTCCACCGCCAAGCGTCGAATTCGGGATGGCTGCTTGCGCGCAAACACACGTCGTTGTCGCGACCCACGAGCCTGAGCAGATACCATATCTGCTTCTGCCCCCGATACGTATTGCGCCACTCGCGCTTGATCCAGTTTTTTGGAACGTCGTATCGCAACCAGCCACGCGTACGCCCAAGAATCTTCACATGCTCCGGGCGCAGTCCGACTTCCTCGAAAAGCTCCCGGTACATGGCTTGCTCGGGAGACTCCCCGTGCTTGATTCCGCCCTGCGGGAACTGCCAGGAATGCTCGCGAATGCGTTTGCCCCAGAACACCTCGTTGCGCGCGTTAACCAGAATGATGCCGACGTTCGGGCGATAGCCTTCACGGTCGAGCATGGTTAAACCTTCAAAATCATGAACTGAGAACGATTCTTTCACACTTCAGGTTGAATTGAAAGGCGCCGCCAATGCGGCCGAAGCCCAGCAAACACGCTAGAATCGGGCGCTTCGACAACGTCCCTTGCGATTCCCCAGATGCGCGCCTCCAAGTTTTTCGTTTCGACCCTCAAGGAAGCCCCCTCCGACGCCGAGGTAACCAGCCAGAAGCTGATGCTGAGAGCCGGCATGATCCGGAAAGTTGCAGCAGGCATATACAGCTACATGCCGATCGGCCTGCGGTCCATTCGCAAGGTCGAAGGGATCATTCGCGAGGAAATGAACCGCGCCGGCGCTATGGAACTCACGATGCCGATGATTCAGCCTGCAGAGCTGTGGCAGGAGACCGGCCGCTGGGAGAAGATGGGGCCAGAATTACTGCGCCTCAAGGACCGCCACGACCGCGATTTCGCGATGCAGCCCACGTCGGAGGAGGTCGTCACCGACATCGCTCGCCAGGAACTAAAGAGTTATCGCCAACTGCCGAAGAACTTCTATCAGATCCAGACCAAATTCCGCGACGAGCGCCGGCCAAGGTTCGGCATCATGCGCGGACGCGAGTTCACGATGAAGGACGCCTACTCCTTCGACCGCAGCGAAGAAGCCGCTGGTCGAAGCTACGACACCATGTACGCTGCCTACATGCGCATCTTCGACCGGCTCGGGCTCGAATATCGTGCGGTGGCGGCCGATACCGGCGCAATCGGTGGCGACCGCTCGCACGAATTCCAGGTAATCGCCGACACCGGCGAGGACGCCATCGTTTACTGCCCGGATTCGGACTACGCAGCGAACATCGAACTCGCAGAAGCCGTCTCACTGCTGCCCTCGCGTGCATCGGCGGCCATGTCACTCGAGAAGACACCGACGCCGGGCAAGGCGACCTGCGCGGAAGTTGCCGAACTCCTCGGGGTTCCCCTCGATACCACAGTGAAGTCGCTGGTCCTTGCCACGGACGAAGTGGACGCAACCGGCACCCCGGTAGGCAGCACGGTCTGGTTGCTGCTGGTGCGTGGCGACCACGCGCTCAACGAAGTAAAGGCGGGCAAACTCGAACCTCTGAAAGGCGGCTTCCGCTTTGCCACCGAGGCCGAGATCGTCGAGCACTTCGGCTGCAGGCCGGGCTACCTCGGCCCGATCGGACTCGCAAAGCCGGTCAAGGTGATCGCAGACAGAACGGTTGCCGCCATGGCCGACTTCATATGCGGCGCGAACGCCGAGAACTTCCACTTCACCGGTGCGAACTGGGGCCGCGACATGCCCGAGCCCGACTTCGTCGCCGACATCCGCAACGTGGTCGAGGGTGACCCCTCCCCGGACGGCCAGGGGCCGCTGGCAATCCAGCGAGGCATCGAGGTGGGCCATGTCTTCTATCTTGGCACCAAATACTCGAAAGCCATGAACGCCACTTTCCTGGACGAGGACGGTCGTCCCAAGCACTTCGAGATGGGTTGCTACGGGATTGGCGTAACCCGCATTCTCGGCGCGGCGATCGAGCAGAACAATGACGCGCGCGGCATCATCTGGCCGGCGGCGATCGCGCCCTTCGAAGTGGTCATCTGCCCGGTCGGCTGGAGCAAATCGGAAGCTGTCCGCGAAGAGGCAAACCGAATCTACACGGCCTTGCTGGATGCCGGCGTGGACGTCATTCTCGACGATCGCGACGAGCGCCCCGGGGTGATGTTTGCCGACTGGGAGCTGATTGGCGTCCCCCATCGCGTGACGGTGGGCGATCGCGGCCTCAAGGAAGGCCTTGTCGAATACCAAGGGCGCCGTGATGCGGAGGCGGTGAAGCTGCCGATCGCCGAAATCGTCTCGTCGATCGTTACCCGCCTCGGGGCACTCGTGTAATGCAGACACGGCGGGCAAGCAGCGATTTGCGCACCATTCGACGCGGCCTGTGCTGCCTCGGCGCGGCGCTGGCGCTGCTGCTTGCCGGACAAGCCCACGCGGGCAACCAGCAATACGAACCACTCGCCGCGAGTGTCCAGGCGGCACTGCAAGCCGCGGTAAGCGATGCCGCCTCACCCGAGCCGATCTTCGCCAGCGAAGCTGAAAAGCAACGCTGGATCGGAGAAATGTCGGCACGCCTCGCACGCCGCATTCCCAACGAGGATTACAGGATCGATCTCCTCAAGACCGTGCATTATGAAGCGACCCGCGCGGGGCTCGATCCGCAGCTGGTGCTGGGCCTCGTGCAGGTCGAGAGCAACTTCAGGAAATATGCGGTGTCGAGCGCCGGCGCGCGCGGCTTCATGCAGGTCATGCCGTTCTGGACCAAGCTGCTCGGCCGGCCAGACGACAACCTGTTTCACCTGCGCACAAACCTGCGCTACGGCTGCACCATCCTGCGCCACTATCTGGACGTGGAAAAGGGCAACCTGTTCCGCGCCCTCGGCCGCTACAACGGCAGCCTCGGCAAAGCCGAATACCCCAACCTGGTGCGTGCCGCCTGGGAAAGAAGCTGGTCTTGGCAGCCTCAACGGCTGGCCGCCGGCGAGACCCGCCAGCGAACCAACTGAACGCGCCTTGGCGACGTGTTCCGCAACCTGCGCGTCCTGCTGCTGCTTTTCATTCTTGCGACCGTCGCGGTCAATGCCTGGCGAGCGCGCGCCACGGTCTCTGGCTGGCAACGCTCCCTGATCGTCGGCATCTACCCGATCAACGGCGACGGCAGTCCTGTCAGCGATGCCTACCTCACGCGCCTCGAACGGGATCGATTCAAGCCGATCGAAACCTACCTTGCAGCTCAAGCCAGAACATATGGGGTGGCGGAGCTCCGGCCGGTGATGATCAGCCTTGCCAGGCCGCGTTCGACAAGGCCACCGCAACCGCCCGCGGGTGGTAGCGCGATGGACGCGATCCTGTGGAGTCTGCAGATGCGCTACTGGGCTTGGCGCAACGACGACATCGCCGGCCCCAACCCGGACATCCGGATCTTCGTTCTTTTCCACGATCCGCAGGCATATCCATCGCTGAGCCATTCCGTCGGGCTCGAAAAAGGGATGATCGGGCTGGTCAACGCTTTTGCCAGTCGTGGCGAGGACGGTGGCAACATGGTAATCATCGCGCACGAACTGATGCACACCCTCGGCGCGACCGACAAATACGACCCGACCACCCTGCAGCCGCGCTTCCCCGGCGGCTACGCGGATCCGCACCAGGAACCCTTGTTGCCGCAGCATCGCGCCGAAATAATGGGCGGCCGCATCCCTGTGAGCCACAGCGAAGCAGCGATCCCGCGCTCGCTCGATAAAACGCTCGTCGGCCCCGCGACAGCCACCGAAATCGGCTGGAAACATCGCTGAACGGACCGCCCGCCGCTAGTCGATCGGCAGTACCGTGTCGTACTTTATCTCCCGCAGGACCACCGCCGTTCGAACACTCGCCACGCCCGGAATGCCGAAGATGCGCTTCTGCAGGAAAGCGTCATAGGCCTTCATGTCCGGCACCACCACCTTAAGGATGTAATCCGCGTCACCCGTGGTCGAATAGCACTCGATCACTTCAGGGTGCGCGAGTACCGCGCGCTCGAACTCCTCCACGGTCTGCCCTGCGTGGCGCTGCAGGGTGACATGGGCAAGCAGACACTCCTTGAGTCCGAGCGCTTCGCGATCGAGAAGCACCGTGTAGCGCCGGATCAGACCCGCCTTTTCGATCTCCTTGAGCCTGCGCCAGCACGGCGTGGACGACATTCCGACCTGATTCGCCAACTCCTGAACCGACAGGCGTGAATCCCTCTGCAGCTCAGCCAGCATGCGTCTGGAGACGCGATCAAGCATAAACCAACTCCAATGGCAAAAATATCTAGAACGTTCATTCTCAATAATCGCCAATCAAGAGTAAACAAGAAACCTCTGGACCACTGCGCTCCCCTAAGCTTCGGATATCAGAACAAACAAGTGGCGGCACCCCGACCGCCCCGACGGAGACAACAACAATGCCGACCCCGGACCAACGTGCGGCCGAGTCCCTGCGACCTGAAAAGATTCTGCCCCGCGCCGACTACAAGCTCGCCGACAATCTCGACGCCAGCCGCGGCGTGGTATTTCTCACCGGCATCCAGGCACTGGTACGCCTTCCCTTGATGCAGGCACGGCTCGACGCCCTGCGCGGACTGAACACCGCGGGTTTCATCAGCGGCTATCGCGGCTCTCCGCTGGGCGGCTATGACCAAGGCCTGTGGAAGGCACGCTCGCAGCTCTCCGAAGCAAAGATCGAATTTCTTCCGGCCATCAATGAAGAGCTCGGCGGCACGGCCGTACTCGGTAGTCAGCAGGTGGAATCCGACCCCGAGCGCACCGTCGATGGCGTGTTCGCGATCTGGTACGGCAAGGGGCCAGGCGTCGACCGCGCCGGCGATGCCCTCAAGCACGGCAACGCCTACGGTTCCTCACCACACGGCGGCGTGCTGGTGGTAGCAGGTGACGATCACGGTTGCGTTTCCTCGTCCATGCCGCATCAGAGCGACCTCACCATGCAGGCCTGGAGCATGCCAGTGCTGCACCCGGGAAGCGTCGCCGAATACCTCGAATTCGGCCTCTACGGTTGGGCACTGTCGCGGTTCTCGGGCAACTGGGTCGGATTCAAGGCGATATCGGAAGTCGTAGAGAGCGGCATGACGGTCGATCTCGACCAGGTCAGGGTCGACTTCCCGCCCCCGGACACTTTCGATGGGCCCGCGGACGGCTTGCACTACCGCTGGCCCGACCTGCCGAGCCTCGCGCTCGAGCAACGCCTGGCCCGCAAGCTCGATGCAGTGCGCGCCTTCGCCCGCAGCAACAGCATCGACCGCTGGATCGCACCTTCGCCGGGTGCCGATCTCGGGATCATCACCTGCGGCAAGGCCCATTACGACTTTCTCGAGGTGCTGCGCCGCCTCGAGCTCGATCTCGACGAGCTGGAAGCCGCGGGGATACGCGTCTACAAGGTAGGGCTGGTGTTTCCGCTCGAACCCAGCCGTATCGAAACCTTCGTCGATGGTCTCACCGAAATACTGGTCATCGAAGAAAAAGGAGCGGTGATCGAACGCCAGCTCAAGGAGCTGCTGTTCAACCGCGCCGGCCCGCGTCCTCGCGTCATCGGCAAGACCGACGCAAACGGACGCCCGCTGCTCTCGGCACTGGGCGAACTGCGCCCCTCGCGGATCATGCCGGTGTTCGCCAACTGGCTGGCCGGCCACAAACCCGCGCTGGATCGCCGCGCGCATGTCTGCGACTTCACCGCACCCGAGGTACTGTCCAACGCAGGCGACGCGGTTCGACGGCTGCCCTACTTCTGCTCGGGGTGCCCCCACAACACCTCGACCAAGGTGCCGGAAGGCTCCATTGCACAGGCGGGCATCGGCTGTCACTTCATGGCCTCATGGATGGACCGCGCCACCACCGGTCTCATCCAAATGGGCGGCGAAGGCGTCGACTGGTCCGCCCACGGGCGCTTCACGCGCCGCAAGCACGTCTTCCAGAATCTCGGCGACGGCACCTACTTCCACTCGGGCATCCTCGCCATCCGCCAGGCAATCGCGGCACGCGCCAACATCACCTACAAGATCCTGTACAACGATGCGGTCGCGATGACCGGCGGCCAGCCGGTCGACGGCGTGATAGGTGTCGAGCGGATTGCCAGGCAGGTCGAGGCCGAAGGTGTCGAGCGCCTCGCCGTGGTGTCCGACGAACCCGAAAAGTACAAGGGTCAGGGAGGACTCTTCCCCCCGGGCACAAGCTTCCACCACCGCAGCGAACTGGATCAGGTGCAGCGCATGATGCGCGAGATCGCGGGTGTTACCTGCCTGATCTACGACCAGACCTGTGCCGCGGAAAAGCGCCGCCGCCGCAAGAAAAAGGCCTTTCCCGATCCGGACCGCCGCATCTTCATCAATGCTGCGGTCTGCGAAGGCTGCGGCGATTGCGGGGACGCCTCCAACTGCCTGTCGGTGCTGCCGCTGGAAACGCCCCTCGGCCGCAAGCGGCAGATCGAGCAATCCTCCTGCAACAAGGATTACGCCTGTGTTCAGGGCTTCTGCCCGAGCTTCGTCTCGGTCGCCGGCGCAACGCTGAAGAAGCGGGTCGGCAAGCTCGATCGCCAGCGCCTAGACGAACTCATCACACACCTGCCGCTGCCGTCCGTGCATCTGGACGAGGCCCCGTACGACATGCTCATCACCGGCGTCGGCGGCACCGGTGTGGTCACCGTGGGCGCACTGGTCAGCATGGCCGCGCACCTCGACGGCATGGCGAGCTCGCAGCTCGACTTCATGGGCTTCGCCCAGAAAGGCGGCGCGGTGCTGGCCTTCATTCGCTGGGCCAAGCGACCGGAACTGCTCAACCAGGTCCGCATCGACACCCAGCAGGCGGACCTCCTGCTGGCCTGCGACCTTGTAGTAGGCGCATCCGCCGATGCCCTGCAGACCGTACGCCACGGCCGCACCCGCATCGTCTCGAGCGAGCACCAGAACCCCACCGACAAGTTCGTTCGCGATCCCGACGCAAACCTCCACGCCGACGCACTGCTCGAGAAGATGCGCTTTGCCGCCGGCAGCGAGGCCATGGAATCGATCGACGCCTACGACCTTTCGCTACGCCTGCTCGGTGACTCGATCGGCGCCAACATCCTGCTGCTGGGCTACGCCTGGCAGCGTGGCCTGGTCCCGGTGTCCTTGCCCGCCATCGAACGCGCCATCGAACTCAACGGCGTCGCCGTGGAAATGAACCGCATGGCCTTCCACCTCGGCCGCCTGACCGCGGAAAGACCGGACGATGTGCTCGAACTGGCCGACGAACCGACCGCCAAGACGATGAGCCTCGACGCCCTGGTGGCCCACCGCGAAGCGCACCTCACCGCCTACCAGGACGCGGCCTACGCGGCCCGCTACCGCAAGCTGGTCGACATGACCCGGGATGCCGAGCGCCGCCTCGTTGGCGATGGCGCGGCGCTTGCGCTCACAGAAGCGGTGGCCTTCGGCTACGCCAAGTTGCTTGCCTACAAGGATGAATACGAAGTCGCCCGCCTGTTCACCGACGGGCGCTTTGCCGAGCAGCTGCGCGAAACCTTCGACGGGGCGCTGCGCCTCAGCTTCCACATGGCGCCACCACTGCTCGCGCGGGCCGACGCCTCGGGCCGGACGCGCAAGATCACGCTCGGCCCCTGGCTGATGTCGGCGATGAAGCTGCTCGCCAAGGCCAAAGGCCTGCGCGGGAGTCGCTTCGACCTCTTCGGTCGCACTGCCGAGCGGCGCATGGAGCGCGAACTCGCCGAGGCCTACCCGCGGCTGATCACCGCGCTGCTCGGCAAGCTCGACCGCGAAAGCCTGGCAGACGCCATTGCGCTTGCCGACCTGCCACGCTCACTGCGCGGCTACGGCCACGTGAAGCACGCCGCCCTGCACAAGGTGGCCGCACGGGAGAGCCGACTGGTCGGCCGCTTCGCCATCGAGCCCGTCTTCGCCAAGGCGCTGGAAAGGCTCCCGCCCCTCGCCCAGAATCAGGCCTTCAAGGGAATCTCGGTAGTCACCGGAAAATAAGCGAAGCCACGACGCACCGCGCTGGATCTCGTGGCACCCGCGAGCAGCACCCAAACCTCAAAGAGAAGGAGTGAGACACATGAAGAAGACATCGCTATCGTTGACGCTCGCCCTGTTGCTCGGCGGCGCCGCACAGTTCTCGCAGGTTCATGCGGAAGGCCCCATGACGCTGCCCAACCGGCTCGACAGCGTTGTCGCCTCGAAGAAGCTGACCGCCTGCACCACCGGTGACTACAAACCCTACACCTACCTCAACCCCGAAAGCGGGGCATTCGAGGGCATCGACATCGATCTGGCCAAGGATCTCGGCAAGAGCCTCGACGCCGAGGTGGTGTTCATCAAGACCAGCTGGCCGACCCTCATGAAGGACTACACCAGCGGCATGTGCGACATCGCGGTGGGAGGCATCTCGGTCACTCTGGATCGCGCCAGACTGGCCTACTATTCGGCGCCGACCGCCCGCTCAGGCAAGACCCCGATCACCCGCTGCGAAAACGTCGACAAGTTCCAGACGCTCGAACAGATCGACAGGCCCGGCGTCACCGCGGTGGTGAACCCCGGCGGCACCAACGAGCGCTTTGCCCGCGCCAATCTCAAGCAGGCCAGGATCGAGGTCTACAACGACAACGTCACCATTTTCGACCAGATCCTCGAAGGCAAGGTCGACCTGATGATGACCGACGCCGAAGAGACCCTGCTCCAACAGAAGCTGCGCCCCGGTCTGTGCGCGGTGCACCCGGACAAGCCCTTCACCTTCTCCGAAAAAGCTTTCCTGCTGCCACGTGGCGAGGAAGTGTTCAAGCACTACGTGGATCAGTGGGTACATCTGATCAGCGAAAACGGCAGCCTCGAAAAGATTCGCAAGACCTGGCTACCCTGAACGACCGCGCCGATCGCGCAGCGCCTGCCCTCGCACAGAGGGCTGCGCCATGCGCAGCCCTTCCCGCTGCTACTGGCGACCGCGACCCATGCCTCCACCGGGACCCATGCCACCGCCCGGACCCATACCGGCACCGCCACCCATGCCCTGACCGCGCGTCATCGGCATATCGGGCAGGCTCACGCCCTGTTCCTTGGCACGCGCCTGCATCGCGGCGTGATGCTCCACGCGGATCTGTTCACGCTCCTCGACGGTCCGCGCAGCGCGCATGCGTTGCCGGTACGCGTCACGCTCGGCCGGCGTCATGAGCTGATAGCCATACACCTGCTCACGGGCCTCGACTCGCTGCTCGCTGCGGACGCTCTGCCCGTCTACCGTCTGCACCTTGTCATCTGCCCATGCCGCGGCAGCCGTCAGCGCCGCCAGCGCCATCACGAACCCAGCCTTTCTTTGCCACATGATGACCTCCTTGTCATGCGATCCGACTCAATCGTCGTCGTAGCCTTCATGCCCGCCGTGCCTTTCCTGCATCACGGCCGGCACATGAACCGAAAAAACGCCCGTCGCGTAGCTCGCCCATCCAGCAACGACCGCGGCAACCAGCAGCGCTGCAACCCCGCGATGCGCCCGCCCGGCTGCATCACCTGGCGCCCCCTTCTTGTAGCCGCTCACCATTGCCCGGGCGAGGTTCTCGCGGTGCAGGAAGCTGCTCACCACCACACCGGCGATATGAACCAACACCACCGCGAGCATGGCATTGGCACAGAACTCGTGAATCTCCTTGAGCCATTCGCCGCCAAGCTCGAAATACATCGACAAGCCGGTGACCCCGGTAAGCAGCCCGAGCCCCAGCAACAGCACGATCGCGACACTGCCGGCCGGGTTGTGGCCGACGTGATGCTCGGGCCTGGGGCCGAGCAGGCTTTTCAGGTAGCGCAGCACCGAAGCCGGCGCCAGCTGCAGACTCGTGAGACGGGCATGGCGGGTTCCGAAGATGCCCCACATCAGGCGGAACAGGATCAAGGCAACAAGCGTGACGCCACTCATCAAGTGAACGCCGAACCACGTTTCCGACTCGCTGGTGACATACGCAACCAAGAAGGAGAGTGCCAGCATCCAGTGAAACGCGCGGGTCGGGAAATCCCACACCAGAACCGTCCCGTCGGAACGCACGTCATTCATTTCGATCACCTCATGTTCGCCTTGATGGCGCCCACTCTGGCCCTCCTCCCTTAACTTCATATTAAGCCTCTGAAAAAGTACCGGACGACATCGGGCAGCGGTCCGCTTGACCGGGGTCAACACTCGATCGAATATGTCCGTCGGCAATTCCGGCATCTGCGGGCAGACGTGAGCGACACCAAGACACCCCCTCCTCCGCGCGGCCGCGGCAGCGCACTCAAACCGGACAGCCGCTTCGCCGAGTGGCAGCGCGAGCATTTCGACGACGGTTGGGACGATGCCGCGGAGACGCAGCCATCCGCACCGGCGACGACGCTGACGGAGGACAAGGCACGATCGGTGATCACCTTCAACCGTTCCCCCGACGTCCCGTTCGATCGCTCGATCAATCCTTATCGCGGCTGCGAGCACGGCTGCTCCTACTGCTTTGCGCGCCCAAGCCACGCCTATCTCGGCCTTTCACCGGGGCTCGACTTCGAGACCCGCCTGATCTGGAAGCCCGATGCCGCGGCACGCCTGCGCGAAGAGCTTGCGCGACCGGGCTATCGCTGCGCGCCGATTGCGCTCGGCGTGAATACCGACGCCTGGCAACCCGTCGAACGCAGGCTCGGCGTCACCCGCGCCATCCTCGAAGTCCTCGTCGAAACCCGCCATCCGGTCTCGATCGTCACCAAGGGCGTACTGATCGAGCGCGATCTGGACCTGCTTGCCAACCTCGCCGCCGATGGCCTCGCCCAAGTGATGATCTCGATCACCACACTCGACAATGCGCTCGCCCGGCGAATGGAGCCGCGCGCACCGACACCGGCGCGGCGACTCGAGATGGTCGCCCAGCTGCAACAGGCCGGTGTGCCGGTCGGCGTGCTGATGGCACCGCTGATTCCGGCGCTCAACGATCACGAGCTCGAGCGCGTCCTCGAAGCAGCCAGCGCGGCCGGTGCGCAGATGGCCGGCTACGTGCTGCTCAGACTGCCGCGCGAGCTCAGGGCGCTGTTTTCCGACTGGCTCCAGACGCATTACCCGGAGCGCAGCGCGCACGTGCTCAACCGCCTGCGCGAGCTGCGCGGCGGCGAACTCAACAATGCGGAATTCGGCAAACGCATGCGCGGCGAGGGCGTGATTGCCGACCTCTACGCACAACGCCTGCGCAACATTGCCCGCCGGCTAGGCCTGAATCGACTGCGCCGCGAACTCGACTGCAGCCACTTCAGGCCGCCGCGCCAGCCCTCACCGCAAATGGATCTGTTCTGAACGCCTTTCAGGAGGCTTTCGTGGCCTTCGATTTCTTCGGCGTCAACGCCTCGATCGGACTGCGCGCGGGAATCGGCGTGGACAACACCACCGAGGTATTCGATCGACCGAACTGGCACAGCTTCTCGACCAATGCGGCGAGTTCCTCGACCGAGCGGGCCACCACGCGGGCAATCAGGCAGTCCTCGCCGGTGAGCCGATGCATTTCCACCACCTGTGGCTGCGCGCGCGCAATGTCCTCGAGACGGTACTGGTCGCGCGTGTCGGAGACGATGCGCACCACGGCGGAAATCGGGAAGCCCAGCTTGCCGTAGTCGAGCCGCAGGCTGCTGCCGAGGATCACCCCGCGCTCCTCCATGCGCCGTACCCGCTCCGCCACCGTGGGCTGCGAGACACCAAGCTCGCGGGCCAGTTCGGCGAACGGCCGCCTGGCATCGTCCGACAGCATGCCGAGAATCCGGTAGTCAAGTGCGTCCATTTATTTTGAATCCCAGACAATACGATTGCCTTTAATTTTAATACTGATCGCGCAATCGTCTGCACGATCGCAATTCCAGTTCTCGCTGCGCCCTCATAAGATGAACCCCTCGAATCGCCCCAGAAAACACGCCATGAGCCCCCTGCGCCTTCCCGTCCTTGCCAGCCTGCTGGCCGTCTACCTCGTCTGGGGTACGACCTACTTCGCGATCAGTGTCGCTCTCGAGGGCTTCGCGCCACTGTTCCAGATGGCCATCCGTTTCCTCGTCGCCGGCGCCATCCTCATGAGCTTCCAGCACCTGCGCGGCGCGCGTCTGCCAACGGTCCGGCAGTGGCGCGATTGCGGCGCAATCGGCGCCTTGCTGCTGGGCTGCGGAATGGGTGGGGTCGCCACCGCCGAACAATGGATCAGCTCCGGTGCCACCACCGTGCTGATCGGCGCCCTCCCGCTGTGCGCGGCCCTGTGGTCGGGCGTCTTCGGGCGCCGGCCCGGTGCGCTCGAGTGGCTCGCAGTGCTGCTCGGCAGCATCGGCGTGGTACTGCTCACCGGCGGCGCCGAATTCCGTGCCAGCCCGCTCGGCACTGCGGCCATCCTCTTCGCGATCACCTGCTGGTCCTTCGGGTCGCAGTGGTCGCGCCGCCTCGACATTCCCTCGGGTGCCACCGGCTTCGCCGCCGAGATGCTGCTGGGCGGAACCGTGCTGCTGCTGGCAAGCGCACTCAAGGGCGAGGCCTGGACGCTCCCCGCCGACTGGCGCCCGCTGCTGGCGTGGGCCTACCTGGTGGTGTTCGGCTCCTTGATCGCCTTCTCGGCCTACATGTACCTGGTCGCCCACGTCTCGCCGGCACTCGCCACCAGCTATGCCTATGTGAACCCGCCGGTTGCGCTGCTGGTGGGTGCCTGGCTGGGTGGCGAGAGCATCGCGCCAGAAACCTGGGCGGCACTGCCGCTGATTCTCGGCGCCGTGGCCCTGCTGGCCTGGGCGGCATCGCGCCCGCAGGCCCTGCCGGACGAGGCCGAGGCCCCGCCCGCCGCGGGCGTTACGCGTAAGTCGGCGTAAAGGCCTGTTCGGGGGACGAAGCCGGCCCCTTGTCGCTCCAATAGGGCGAGAGCTTGCGCAGCTGGGCGATGATCGGCGGCACCGCCTCGATCACCCGATCCACCTCTTCTTCGGTGTTGTAGCAGGACAGCGAGAAGCGGATGGTGCCGTGCGCCGCGGTGTAGGGGATGCCCATCGCCCGCATCACGTGCGAGGGTTCGAGCGAGCCCGAGGTGCAGGCCGAACCCGAACTGGCGGCGATACCGAGCTTGTTGAGCAGCAGCAGGATCGCCTCGCCCTCGATGTACTCGAAGGCGATGTTGCTGGTGTTGGGCAGGCGGTTGGCCACGTCGCCAGTCGGGAAGCTGTGGCTGATCTGCGCGAGGATGCCCTTCTCGAGCTTGTCACGCAGGCGACGCACCTCGGTGTTCTCACGCTCCATGTTAGCCATCGCCAGTTCGCAGGCCTTGCCCAGAGCGACGATCGAGGCCGAGTTTTCGGTGCCGGCGCGACGCCCCCGCTCCTGGTGACCGCCACGCAGCAGCGGGCGGAAGCGGCAGCCCCGGCGCAGGTAGAGCACGCCGATGCCCTTGGGGGCATGGAGCTTGTGACCGGACAGCGAGAGCATGTCGATCTTGGTGTTCTTGAGGTCGATGGGGATCTTGCCGACCGCCTGCACCGCGTCGGTGTGGAACATGATGCCGCGTGCCGAGGCCAGCTCGGCCATCTCTTCGACCGGGAAGATCGTGCCGGTCTCGTTGTTCGCCCACATCACCGAGACCACCGCCACCCGGTCGTGCAGCAGTGACTTGTATTCGTCCATGTCGATGCGGCCGCGCTTGTCGACCTTGAGCTTGTGGACTATGTAGCCCTCCTTCTCGAGCCAGTCGCAGAGGGTCAGGATGGCCGGATGCTCGACCACCGTGGTGATCACGGTGTTGCGCTCGGGCTGGGCCTTGAGCGCCGAGAGGATCGCGGTCGAGTCCGACTCGGTGCCGCACGAGGTGAAGATGATCTCGGAGTCGTGCTCGGCCCCGAGCAGCGCCTGCACCTGGCTGCGGGCATGCTTGAGGGCCCGCCCCACCTGGCTGCCGAAGGCATGCATCGACGACGCGTTGCCGAAATGCTCGGTAAAGAAGGGAAGCATCGCCTCCACCACCGCAGGGTCGACCCGGGTGGTGGCATTGTTGTCGAGATAGATCGGGTTCATGGCACGGTCCTTCGCTGGCTATGGGTTGGGTGCGGGCGGCGGAGGGTCAGGCTTCGACCGGCATGTGCGAGGCCGGCAGCACCTGCACCAGCTCGCCGAGCGTCTCGACCATCTTCTGCTGGATGCCGCCCAGCGTGGCCGCTTCCATCATGCAGCCCGAGCAGGCGCCCTTGAGGTGCACATAGATCATCTTGCCCTGCACGTCCGCGAGTTCGACGTCGCCGTGGTCGCGTTGCAGCATCGGGCGGACTTCCTCGAGCACTTCCTCGATCTTCCGGATCTTCTGCACCAGGGTCAGCTTCTTCACGGGAGCGGCCGGGGCGACCCTGGCCAGCGCCACCTCGGCTTCGGTCGGCGGGGAGACTTCGGCGCCGCTGGCGGTTTCACCCATCACCTTGGCAAGGATCTCCTCGATCCCTTCGTGGCAGGCAGCGCAGCCGCCACCGGCCTTGGTGTAATGGGTAACGTCCTGCACCGTCTTGAGGTTGTTGGCGCGGATGGTGTCCTCGATCATGACTGCGTCGATGGCAAAACACTTGCACACCAGCGCCCCCTCTTCATGGTCGTCGCTCCACTCCTCGCCACGGTAGTTGGCCACGGCCGCCTGCAGCGCCTCGCGTCCCATCACCGAACAGTGCATCTTCTCCGGCGGCAGCCCGTCCAGAAAATCCGCGATGTCCTGGTTCGAGACCTTGAGCGCTTCATCAAGGGTCATGCCCTTGATGATCTCGGTCAGCGCCGATGACGATGCGATTGCCGAGCCGCAGCCAAAGGTCTGGAAGTGCGCATCCTCGATGATCTCGGTCTCGGGATTGACCTTGAGCATCAGCCGCAGCGCGTCGCCGCACTGGATGGAGCCGACGTCGCCGGTGGCGTTGGATTCTTCGAGCGGGCCCGAATTGCGCGGATTGAAGAAGTGCTCGCGCACCTTGTCAGAGTATTCCCACATGGCGGTCTCCCTCAGACGGAAAAGGATTGTCCGCAGGCGCAGCTGGCGCTCGCGTTGGGGTTTTCGAACTTGAACCCGGTATGGGTCAGGGTATCGATGAAGTCGATGGTGACGTTGTCGATCATCGGGAAGCTCATCGGATCCACCAGCAGACGCACGCCGTCGACTTCGAACTCCCAGTCATCCTCGGCCTTGTCCGCTTCGAGCTTCATGCTGTACTGCAGGCCCGAGCAGCCTCCGCCCGAGACCACCAGACGAAGCCCGGCAACAGGCGTTTCGGAACCGCGAATGAAGCGATCGACGGCTTTCACGGCAGCGGGAGTGAGATTGATCATGATGAGTCTCCGAGGGTTGATGAGACTCCATACGCAATCCCTGTGCCAGCCAAAAAACAAGCTCAAGCCATTGTTTTATTGGAATTGTTGCAATGCGATGATTTGTCGCATGTACGACAATCAGCCAAGAACATGTTCATAGGCGCGACGCAGCAGCAATTGCTCGATCTCGGGCAGCTCGCGGGCCTCGGTGATCGGCATGAAGCGCCCCTTGAGCCGCGCCGCCGCATCCGCCGGCGGATCGACCGTCGTGAATACACCGAGCAACACCGGCACATCGCCCTCGGCGGTATCGACCCAGGCGCGAAAGGCCGCCTCCGGCTGGATGCTGCCCTCGGCCAGACCGAGGCGCGTCTCCGCCTCGCGCACGATCGCCGCCGGATGCGCCTCGACCGTTGCCGAATAACGCTCGTCGCGCAGCTCGGCCTGCGCTGGCAGGGGCATGAAGGCAAGGATGCCGGCCGGCAGGCGCAGGAACCTCACCCTGGCGCTGGTGGATTGCTTGTGCAGCAGAATGAGCCGCGCCGAGCGCGTCGAAGTCATCATCACAACCCGTCCTCAGTCGGGGAAGGCAACGATGACCGCGTCGCCGCGCAACTTGCCGGGATGCCCCCACACCTGCACCGACTCGACATAGCTGCCGGGCTGAGTCGGACACGGCTGCAGCACCTGGTACTCGGCAAAGACCCGGCCGTCCGCAAAGAAGGTGGCGCTGCCGAAGCGCGCCCCGCCCCGCCAGTTCGCGACCAGGCTGAGCTCGCGCGAGAACGGATCGACCAGCTCCTCGACGCTGGCCGCCAGCCACACCGGCTCGGCGCCGATCGACACGCCGAGCTTCTCGGCCTGACGGCGCAGCGCGCTGCAGACGGCCTCGCCATAGACAGGGTCGAGCAGGGACATCATCGCGTAGCGCTCCACGAATTCGGCAGGCTGTCCGACCTACGGCTCAGGGCTCGCATCACGCCGGCGCGTAGGTATAGCAATCCTTCGGACAGACCCGGCCACAGGCACCGCAACCGATACAGTCCATCGCATCGGCGATGGCCATCACCATCATGTTGTCGTCGTCCTCGTCGTCATCGTCATCGGCCAGTTCGCGCTCGACGAGATCGAGCACATTGCGCGGGCACACCTTGTAGCAGCGGCCACAGCCGATGCACTTTTCCTGGTCGAGATTGGTAACGAATTGGGGGGTCCATTCGGTCCCGCCGCGGGTCAGTCCGGTCGTCATGGTCAGCTCTCTGTTTCGGTCTGTGCCGCCTGCAGCCGCGCGCTCGCGTCGGCCCACGCCTGGCAGGCATCGAAGGTGGATTGGGCAATGCCCGGGATCTCCTGGTAGGCAGCCGGCAGCCGGTCCTCGACCAAGTCGTGCATCTGCGACGCCCACTCGGAGGCGATGCGCTTGAGCTTGCGCACCTCCTTATCGAGCGCCTTGATCTCGTCGTCGGTCATGACGGGCACTCCTTACAGGCCGGCGACGGCCGGATACTGGCCGATGCGCTCCAGGGCGACCGACAGCAACTTGTCCGACTCGTCCTTCATCTTCGACAGACTCGCAAAGCCGAAGCGATGCACGTCGCGCAGCGTCCGGTCGACCGCCACCAGCTTGCCGACGGTGATCAGCGCGCGGCCGAAGCCCTCATGGGTGAGGTGGATCAGCGGTACCGCCAGCAGCCGGCACTCCTTCTCGATCAACACCGCAATGGCGTTGTAGAAGGCCTTCACCCGCGACAGGGTCTCTTCGTCGGGGTCGCCGACGAGCGGCACCGCGGCCTTGCGCTCCCTGGTCATCACGAAGGGGTCGAGGATCTTCTCGACCGACCAGCCGGCATAGGTGCCGTAGGTATCGAGTGCACGCATCTGGCGCGCCATCTCCTTGATGAAGTCGGTTTCGAAGATCGGATCTGCAAGTTCAGTAGTGGTCATGGCGGGACTCCGTGGAAAGCATTGAAGAATTGAGAGGCTGGCCGGCGACCGGTGTCATCCGGGGCTCGGCCGACAGGTCGGGCAGGCGCTCGAAGCCGAGGCGCCCCACAAACAGTGCACCGCACAGGCCGAGGCAGGCCCCCACAGCCGATGCGCCGTCGCTGCCGACAAGGGCCTGTCCAACCCAGGCCCCCACCAGCATTCCGACTGCGGGCATGAGATAGCCGAACAGCGCGGAGCGGTTGAGTCGTCGCTCCGAAAGCGTGACGGCAACGATATCGCCGACCTTCAGGCCGGGCGACGACTGCA
Organism: Cognatazoarcus halotolerans; assembly: GCF_009800965.1. Classification (GTDB taxonomy): domain Bacteria; phylum Pseudomonadota; class Gammaproteobacteria; order Burkholderiales; family Rhodocyclaceae; genus Cognatazoarcus; species Cognatazoarcus halotolerans. The sequence goes on from NZ_WUAF01000001.1 coordinate 24,987, forward strand.
GGCTCAGCAGTGTCGCGGGACGATCACCGGCGATCTTGCCGATGCCGCAACTCGCGCCGTGCCCACAGGAACGGCAGCCACCGGTGTCCATCGCCACCACGGCCCTGCCGTCCTGGATGCGACGGATCACGCCGCGATGTTCGACGAGGCCGGCGCTCATCCCTGCCACCCCTCTTCATCCATCTCGGCAAAGCGTTCGTCGCTGCGTTTCTGCGCGGCAATCGCGCGGTCGATCCAGGGCACACCGCCCTCGGTCATGGCGTTCGATACCTCGGCCAGCAGTTCGTGGATGAGATCGCACTGGTCCACCCGGATCGGCTGGATGCCCTTGGCGAGCAACTGCTTGATCGCCGAACCGCCGATCGCCATCACGTAGACCGCGTGGCAGCCGGCGAGGAACTCGACCTTGGCGGCGAGCTTGCCTTCGTTGCCGTCCATGGCCTCGGCGGCGAACTGGCCGACGCCAACCAGGCTACCGCGGCCCTCCTCCACCTCGTAGATGGCAAAGGCCTCGGCCGAGCCGAAGTGCTGGTCGACCTTCTTGCGGTCGGTGGAGGCAAAGGCGATGCGCAACATGGCGGCAGGCTCCTTCTTAATGGACCACGCCAATTGCAGGCGGCGTGCAGACATGGCTTTCTCCTGCGGCGGGGTCGTCGCGGTAGAAGGATCGATAGGCTTCGATTTCATGGTGTTGCCCCAGTTGGATATTGGCGAGGTCGAACAAGGCCTGCCGCGCGGCGCGGTAGCCCACCCAGGTGCGGGCATAGCCGCCCACCAGGTCGTAGAGCGGAAAACCCGCGTGCAGCAAGGGGACGCCCAGCCGCCGCGCGGTCTCGGTGCCGTGGGAATTGGCCACCAGCAGCTGCACGCCTGCGCCGCGGGCGTGGTTCTCGAGATCCTCGAGATCGCCGACGATGACCTTCTCGCAAGGCACGCCGGCGAGTCGCTCGGCCTTCGCCGGGCTCACCGCGGCGACCACCTCCGCCCCCACACCGACCAGGAAACGCCCCATCTGAATCAGCAGGTCGGGGTCACCGGCCAGCGCCACGCGGGCGAAGCCGAGCATGAAGTGGCAATCGACCATGGCGTCCTGCAACTGCGCGCGATGGCGGTCGATACGCGGCGGCACCGGCCGGCCGGAAATCTGCGCCAGCGCCATGGTGAAGTCGTCGCAGGCATCCAGCCCCATCAGGCTGTCGAAGCGCCAGTCGGGCACCCCGGTGCGCGCCTTGAGCAGGTCCGCCGCCTTGTTGAGCGAACCACCGATCACCAGCGTCGCGACCGATTCGCCCATGATGGCGATCTCGGAAGCCGGCGTGCCGCCGAGCGTCAGCGGCGAGAATTCGGCCTCGGTGAGGTGCCCGTCGAGGGCATCACCGATATCGGGCAGCACGATCGCGCGCAGGCCGAAGGCCTCGGTCCATTCGCGGATCGCCTCGATGTCGCCCGGGGTGAGCATCGACGAGGCCAGTACATTCACCTGCCGCTGGCGCCTGCCGACAGCGTCCGACTCCGCCACCAGCGTGTTGATGATCGCTTCGACCGCCAGCGCATGACCGCTCTCGAAGCAGCCCACGTAGTCCGGCGTATTCACCGCCACCACCGCGGTCGCGGCATATTCGGGATGGGCCGTGCGGAAATCCCGCACCGCACGGTGGATGTCGGTGCCCTGGGTCTCGGACAGGCCGGTCGTGACCAGCCCGATCACCTCGGGGCTGTTCTTCTCGCACAGCGTGCGCAGCGCCTCGACGACATTCTCGTCGGCACCCATGATCGTCGACACCTGGTCCATTGCGGTGGTCTGCAGCGGAATGGGCTCGCGGAAGTGGCGCACGAAGAACACCTTGCCGAAAGCGGTGCAGCCCTGCGAGCCATGCATCAGCGGCACCGCCCGGGCGAGGCCGAGAAAGGCCAGCGAAGCACCGACCGGCTGGCTGACCTTGAGCGGATTGACCGCCAGCGCCTTCTTGGGATGAACGATCTCTGCCATGCGGGTCTCCTCAGGCGCTCAGCACCGCACCACTGATGGGTTGCGCCCAGGGCGCCGGACGCCGCACCGCCTGCCATACCGGGCTCTCCATCGACAGCGCCATCTGGCGCGCCAGCTCGACCATGCCGGAGTAGCCGGCGTAGGCAAACTCGCGCTCCTGATTGATATCGAGGAAGGGAATGCGGGCCTTCAGGGCGGTGTAGAGGTTGCGGCCGCCGGCGATCAGGATGTCCGCCCGGTATTCGCGGAACACCGACAGCAAGGCCTTGGGGCTGCCGTCGTCGATCATCTTGGTGTCCTCGCCCATCAGCTCGCGGATGCGCGCCTTGTCCTCCTCGGTGGATTTCTTGGTGCCGGTGGCGACCACCTTCATGCCGAGGTCCTGCAGCGCCGAAACGATCGACCAGCTCTTGACGCCGCCGGTGTAGAGCAGCACCCGACGCCCCCGGAGGCGCTCGCGCCACGGCGCCAGCGCGGCGTCGGCGCGCGCCGATTCGCGGGCGATCACCACCTCGGTGCGGGCGATCAGGTCGGGGTCGCCGATCAGCCGGGCAAAGTCCCGCAGCGCGTTGTTCATGTCGAGCACGCCGTAGAAGCTGCCCTCGAAGTAAGGCACGCCGTGCTGTTCCTGCAGCTTGCGCGCCACGTTGAGTAGCGCCTTCGCGCACACCACCATGGTCACTTTGGCGCGGTGCATGGTCTGCACGTCGGCAAAGCGCGCGTCGCCCGAGAGGGTGCACAGCACCCGGTAGCCGAGTTCGTCGAGCAGCGGCAGCACATGCCAGAACTCGCCGGCGATGTTGTATTCGCCGATCAGGTTGATGTCCCAGGTCGGCCGCCCGTCGGGCCGCGGCCGGGCGGGCGCGGGCTCGCGGGTACCGACCACGTACTTGAACATCGCCTCGCCGGCCAGGCGGTTGCCGAGATTCTTGGTGCCGTAGAAGCCGGCCGCATCGACCGGCACCACCGGGGTACCCCAGCGCTCGGTGGCGGCACGGCAGGCGGCCTCCACGTCGTCGCCGATCAGCGCGGTGACGCAGGTGTTGTAGACGAAGACCGCGGCCGGCGAGTAGGTGTCGATGGCCTGCTTGATGGCATGGAACAGGCGCTTCTCGCCGCGCCCCATGATCACGTCGGTCTCCGACAGGTCGGTGGTCATGCCGATGCGGTAGAGCGCCGGCCCCGACGAGCGGGTGCCGCGGTTGTCCCATGAGGACCCTGCACAGGCGATCGGACCGTGCACGATGTGGGCCACATCCGCAATCGGCAGGAGCGCGATCTGCGCACCGTCGAACGAACATCCGCCCGCCGTCGCACCCGGCTTGGGGCGCGCGCATCCGGATTTTTCCTTGGTGTTGTGGCTGCAGGCCGGCTCGTCGAGCAAGGCCTGGATGTCGCTGGCTTTCATCGCGCTCTCCAGAGTTTCAAGCACACAACAGCAATTTGAGTGCCAGAACAAAACCATTTATTTTCAATGACTTGACAATTAATTGTCGTGTAGCAAAGGCGACAATTCGTGCATTGCAACAAAGCGTCGCGTGGCGCGCGCAGGCGACCGCACGGGTGCGAACCCCAGCGGGAAACGTTCGGAATGGATTCGTGTGCGCAGCGCGCATCGCCGCGCGCCGGCTTGGCCGACCAGAGCGGCGGCGGCCGGCTCAGTCGTCGTCGCCGGTGTCCTTGCGCGGCACGGTCGCCGGGTCGGCGATGATCGGCCGATAGATCTCGACCCGGTCGCCGGGCTTGAGCGCAGCGTCGAGCTTGACCAGCCGGCCGAACACGCCGACCTTCTGGCTCGCCAGGTCGACATGCGGTAGCTGCTTGAGGATGCCGGAGCGGTCGATCGCCTCGCGCACCGTGGCATCGTCCGGCACCTCGATGTTGAGCCAGATCTGCTGGCCCGGCTCCGAATAGGCAACACCGATCTGCATGGTTCAGGCTCCCGCGTGGCTGGCCACCGAGCAGCCGGCGCTATCCGCCTGCGCGCCACGGGCCGAGCGACTGTCGAGGATGCGCTTGCCGGCGAGCAGGAAGCCGAGCACCGCGAAACCGCCGGGCGGCAGGATCATCAGCAGCGCACCGCCGTAGCCGGGCAGCTTCATCTCGAGAAAGGCGAAGGACGGGCCGAGCAACCCGGAGGCGTTTGCAAACACGGTGCCGGCGCCGAGAAATTCGCGGATCAGGCCGATCACCGTCAGCGCCCCGGTAAAGCCGAAACCCATCGCCAGGCCGTCGACCGCCGAAGCGAGCACGCCGGACTTGGCGGCAAAGGACTCGGCCCGGCCGAGGATGGCGCAATTGACCACGATCAGCGCGATGAACAGGCCGAGCACCTTGTAGAGCTCGTGCAGCCAGGCGTTCATCGCCATGTCGACGATGGTCACCAGCGAGGCGATCAGCACCACGAAGACCGGGATGCGCACCTGGCTGCTGACGGTCTTGCGGATCAGCGACACCAGGATGTTGGAGGCGGTGAGCACCGCGGTGGTCGCCAGCCCCATGCCGAGCCCGTTGGTGCCACTGGTGGTGACCGCCATGGCCGGACACAGTGCCAGCATCTGAGAGAAGACGACGTTCTGCTCCCACAGCCCGCCCTTGATGATCTCGCCGTACTTGTCGCTCATTGCGAACCTCCGAGAATCTGCGCGCGATGCCCGGCGAAGAACATCAGGCCACCCTTCACCGCCTTGACCACCGCCCGCGGCGTGATGGTGGCACCGGCAAACTGGTCGAACACGCCACCGTCCTTCTTCACCGCCCAGCGCTCCGGCGCCGGGTCGCCAAGCGACTTGCCGCTGAAATCCTTTGCCCACTCCGACTTTCCGGCTTCGATCTTGTCACCGAGGCCGGGCGTCTCGCTGTGCCGGATCACCCGCACGCCCAGCGTCCGACCATCCACGCCGACCGCCATGAGCAGCTGGATCTCGCCCGCATAACCGCGCTCGGCAACCTTGAACACTGCGCCGGCCACGCTGCCGGCCTTGCGCGCCAGGTAGATCGTCACTGGCTTGCCATCACGCTCGATCGACACGGTGTCGTGCAAGAAATCGTTGTCGGCGAAGCCCTGCGGCAGCACCTGCGCAAGCGAGTCGCGCAGGTCGCGTGCCTGCGCCTCGGCGATCGCGCCGCTGGTCGCACTCGACGCTGCGGTGAGCGCCGCGCTGGCTGCCAGGGCAACGATGCCGAGCAGCACCGGCTGATAGGCCAGCTGCTCGCGCAGGCGCTCGATCAGCGTGTAGAGGCCGCCGGTCTTCGGGACCTCTGCGTCACCGAGACCCTGTGGCGCGGCAGCCGCGGTTTCAAGGTTCTCGCTCATCTCAGCCTCGCTCGCTGTCGGGAAGATCAAGCGCCTTGCCCCGACGGTCGCGGCCGAGGATGCGCGGCTTGAAGAAACGATCGATCACCGGCGTCATCGCATTCATCAGCAGTACCGCAAAGGCCATGCCCTCGGGGTAGCCGCCGTAGGTGCGGATCACCCAGGTCAGCAAGCCGACACAGAAGGCGAACAGCAGCTGCCCGCTCCGGGTGTTCGGCGAGGTGACGTAATCGGTGACGATGAAAAAGGCACCCAGCATGGCTGCGCCGGAGAGCAGATGCTGGGCGGCTCCCAGGTAACGGGTCGGGTCGACACTGCTGGCGATCGCAGCCGGGATGGCCAGGCCGGCCAGCATCGCCAGCGGCAGGTGCCAGCCGATCAGCCCGGTGCCGATCATGAACAGGCCGCCGACGAGGATCAGTCCGGCAGACGATTCACCCAGGCTGCCCGGCCGCACGCCCAGCCACGAGCTCGCCGGGGCATGCGCCCCGCCCAGCGCGGCCGCCATATCGACGCCGCGTGACAGCTCGGTCTTGACGTGGCCCAGCAGCGAGGCGCTGCTGATCGCATCCGGCATCGGCAGGTCGGACAGGAAGATGCGCAGCCCGTCGACGAAATCCGGCCCTGCAACGGCGCTCAGCGGCATCGGCGTGACCCACTGGGTGAGCGACACCGGGAACGACACCAGCAGCGCGACCCGCGCCACCATCGCCGGGTTGAAGACATTCTGGCCGATACCGCCAAAGACCTGCTTGCCGATGACGATGGCGATGAACCCGCCGACCAGCGCGACCCACCACGGTGCCCACGGCGGCAGCGTCATCGCCAGCAGCCAGCCGGTGAGCACCGCCGAACCGTCGAGCAGGGTCGGCCGAACCCGCGCACTGCCTGCAAGACGCAGCGACAGAGCCTCCCAGGCGATGCAGGACAGGATGGTGCCGGCCCACAGGAAGAACGCCGGCCAGCCATACAGCCAGAATCCGAACAGGGTCGCCGGCACCAGCGCCACCTGCACCTGCAGCATGGTGCGCCGCACCGAGTTGCCGCCGTGGGCATGGGGCGACGCGACCGCCTGGCCGCCGCTCGGCATCTGCAGATCGACCTGCGTCATGCTGACTCTCCTTCCGTCACCGAAGCGGTCTTCGTCTGCGCCTTCGCCTCGGCGGCAGCGGCAGCCTGCGCCGCGCGTTCGGCCTTGCGCCGCGCCGCGGCCTCGAGTTTCTCGCGCGCCTCGCGTTCGAGCCGCTCCTGGCGCTGCTGGGCGAGCTTCCTGGTGGCGTCGTTGCGCAGCTTGGCGCGATCCTGCGACGACAGCTCGCCCTTGGCATGAACGAAATACTGGACCAGCGGGATCCGCGACGGACACACCCAGGCACAGCAGCCGCAGGCGATGCAATCCTTGAGCCCGAGATCGACCGCATCGGTCAGCGCATCATTGCGGATGCGTGCCGCCATCTCCAGCGGCAGCAGCCCCATCGGGCAGGCCTTGACGCAGCTGCCACAGCGGATGCACGGATCGGGTTCGGAATCGGCCGCTTCGTAGCCGTCGAGCAGCAGGACGCCGCTGGTGCCCTTGACCACCGGAATCTGCATGTGTGGCAGGCGCATGCCCATCATCGGGCCGCCCATCACCAGCTTTGCGGGCTCGCCGCGGGTGCCGCCGGTAAAGGCCACCAGCTCGCTGATCAGGGTACCCAGCACCACTTCGTAGTTACCCGGTGCGGCCGCGGCGGCACCGTTCAGGGTCATCAGGCGGCTCACCAGCGGCCGCCCGAGGCACACCGCCTGCTGTATCGCGTAGGCGGTGCCGACGTTGTGCACGATCACCCCCACGTCGGCGGCGCGCGCATCGGCCGGCACCTCGCGACCGGTCAGTTCGATGATGAGCTGTCGGTCCGAACCCATCGGATAGCGCGCCGGCACCGACACCACCTCGATTTCCGCGTGGCCGGAGGTCGCCGCACGCATCGCGGCGATTGCCGCCGGCTTGTTGTCCTCGATGCCGACCCTCGCCTGCTTCGCACCGGTCGAGATCAGCATCAGGCGGATGCCGGCGACGATGTCGTCGGTACGGTCGCGCATCAGCCGCTCGTCGCATGACAGGTAGGGCTCGCATTCGCTGCCGTTGATGATCAACGTATCGATGCTGGAACGCCGCCCGAGGTTGAGCTTGACCGAGGACGGGAAGGTGGCGCCACCGAGCCCGACCACGCCCGCATCCGCTACCCGCCGGGCAATCTCCTCGGCTGACAGCGCGAACGGATCGGCCACCGGGTCGCAGTCGATCCACTTGTCCTCACCGTCGGTGTCGATGGTGATCGCCATCCCCGACAGGCCGGATGGATGCGGCGCGGCGATCTCGCCGATGGCGCTGACCACACCGGAGGTCGAGGCGTGCAACGGCGCCGAGATGTTGCCCTGCGCCGCCGCGATCAGCTCGCCCTTGAGCACCTTCTGGCCGATCAGCACCACCGGGCGCGACGGTGCACCGACGTGCTGCGAGAGCATCAGGTGCACCCGCGGCGGGATCGGCAGCGCCCGCACCCGGGCATCGGCCGCCGGCCGCTTGTGATCGTCCGGATGAACGCCCCAGTCCTTGCCGGAGAGTTTGCGAAGGAACTTCCCGATATCCATGACGGTGCTCACGCCAGAGCCGGCTTGGGCATCACCCAGTGCTGCAGGGTGACCGGCACCGGCTTCATCACCAGCGCCTCGGTTGGACAGGTCTCGATGCAGCTCGAGCAGCCGGTGCAGGCCTCGCGCATCACGTTGTGAATCTGCTTGGCAGCGCCGATGATGGCGTCGGTGGGGCACACCTTGCTGCAGCGACAGCAGCCGATGCACAGCTCCTCGGCCACCGTGGCGATCTTCGGCCCCTCGTCGCGGATGGCGGTCAGGTCGAGCGTGAGGCCCAGCTTGGCCGCGATGGCGGCCGCCAACGCCTTGCCGCCGGGCGGGCAGCAGGTCGGCGCGGCGCTGCCATCCACGATGGCTTCGGCCGCGCCGGTGCAGCCCGGGAAGCCGCACTGGCCACAGTTGGAACCCGGCATGATGGCCACCAGCTCCTCGACGATCGGATTGCCCTCGACCCTCAGCAGGCGGTTGGCGACACCGAGCAGCATGCCGAGCGCCGCACCGAGTGCGGCAAGGGCGAATATGGCGATCAGCATCGAAATCCTCCTTAAACGTTCAGGCCGGAAAAGCCCATGAATGCCATGGCCAGCAGGCTGATGGTCACGAAGGCCACCGGCGCACCGGCAAATGCCGCCGGCACGCGGGCCAGCGCGACCCGCTCCCGCAGGCCAGCGAAGATCAGCAGCACCAGGGTGAATCCGAGCGCAGAGCCAAAGCCGTAAAGCAGGCTCTTGAACAGGCCGAAGTGCTGCTCCACGTTGAGCAATGCAACGCCCAGCACCGCGCAGTTGGTGGTGATCAGCGGCAGGTAGATACCCAGTGACTGGTACAGGCCCGGGCTGCTCTTCTTGATGAACATCTCGGTGAACTGCACCACCGAGGCGATCACGAGAATGAAGGTCAGGATGCGCAGGTAACCGAGGCCGAGCGGCTGCAACAACCAGTTGTCCAGCATCCACGAGGCAGCGCTCGCCAGAGTCAGCACGAAGGTCGTCGCCAGGCCCATGCCGAAGGCGCTGTCCATGCTCTTGGAGACGCCCATCACCGGACACAGTCCGAGGAACTTGATCAGCACCACGTTGTTGACCAGGGCGGTCGAAAGCAGCAGTAAGAGGATGTCCTTCATGGCTTCGCTTCGGAATGACTTGCCCGGTTCCGTGCATAAGACGTGCCAGTTTCCGCAGTGCATCGCGACCCGCCGCAAAGCCCCCGATTTGGCGGAAACGCCCCGTTCTGGTGCCAGATTGGCGCTCGGAATTGTCGTAAAACCGACACGACAAATCGTCGCGTTTGCTGCGAAGCACCAAAATACCGTGCTCGTGACATGGTTATTGCCCGGGGCACGAGGACGGCACGAAACCTGCGTGTATCCACGGCATCTCCTCATCGAGGCAACGCACCATGTCGGCACTATCGCGCGGAAGGCACCCTGCCCAGGAATCCACCCCGGATCTTCCGACCGAGGCTTATCGCCAGGCGGTGGACCAGGCGGATATCGCAATCTCCATCACCGATCCGCACGCCAACATCCTCTTCGCCAACGAGGCCTTCTCGCGCGTCACCGGCTACGCGCCGACCGAACTGATCGGCCAGAACGAATCGGTGCTCTCGAATCACACCACCCCGCCCGCACTCTACAAAGAGATGTGGTCACGGCTGAGCGAGCAGCGCGCATGGACCGGCCGCCTGCTCAATCGCCGCAAGGATGGCGCGCTCTATCTCGCCGACGTCAGCATCTCGCCGGTGGTCGACGCGGGTGGTCGCACCTCCCACTTCCTCGGCATCCACCGCGACGTCACCGAACTGCACCGCCTCGAACGCGTCGTGCGCAACCAGAAGCTGCTCATCGAAACCGCCGTGGACGCGGCGCCGATGGCCCTCGCGCTGCTCGACCAGCAGGGTCGGGTCATCCTCGACAACCAGGAATACAAGAAACTGGTCTCCGACCTGCAGGTTCCCGAACCGGCCCACTGCATCCTCGACGCGCTGGAACCCGCCTGGCGGAGCATCTTCACGAACGACCCCGCCCGATGCGCCGCATTCAGCGGCGAAGCGTGCATCGACCGCCTGGGCGGGCGCACGCGCTGGCTGTCCGCCACGGTATCGCCGGTCGATCTGCAGAGCGACTGCGCCGACAGCTATTTCTGCACCACCGGCCAGCCCGGGCTGCTGCTCGTGATCTCGGACGTCACCAGCCTGCGTGAAAGCCGCGAACGCGACCGTGCGGCGGCGTTGCGGGTGGCGCTCACCGAGGAGGAACGCACGGCGGCCGTGCGCGAGGGACTCTCCGCGGCGCTGTTCCGCCTCGACGGGCCGATGAACATGATGGCCTCGGCGATCGGCGTCCTGCGCCGCCGCGACCCGGTGGTTGCCCAGGTGCTCGAAGACGCGCTGGCCGAAAGCCGAACCCACATGGAGGAGTTGCGCAACGTGATCCCGCCGATGCCGCGCGAGATCCGCCTGGGCATCAACCTCAACGAGATCCTGCGCGACGTGCTCGAGATCAGCACCGCAAGGATGCTCGCCGCAGGCATCACCGTCGACTGGCGGCCGACCGGAACGCTTCCCGCGGTGCAGGGGTGTCCGCTGCAGCTTCGCATGCTCTTCAAGGCACTCGTGGATAACGCCATCGAAGCAATGAACGTCAAGGGCTGGAACCGGCGCGAACTCACCGTCGCCAGCGACGTCCGCAACGATCGCATCGTGGTGACGATTGCCGATTCGGGGCCAGGCATTCCGGCAGAGCTGCGTCACAAGGCCTTCGAACCCTTCTTCAGCAATAAGAGCAGCGGCCGCGCTCACCTCGGCACCGGGCTGTCGCGCGCCCAGCAGGTGGTGTCGGACCACGGCGGCATCATCGATCTGGTACAGAGTCCCGGCGGTGGCTGCACCGCGCTCGTCGAATTCCGGGTGGACGGCGATCCGATATGACGAAGACCGACTCCCGCACCCCCGCCTGCAACCAGATCCATCCGGTCGCCGACATCAATCCGGCCACCGGCTTCTGCCGCTCGCACGAGCTCAATCATCTGCTGCTCGGCGCGCTCTATGCGGTCAGTCGCGCCCTCAGCCGCTCGCTGGATTTCAACGAGACACTGAGCGAAGTGCTGCGCGTGCTGCACGAAGAAGCCTCGCTTGCATCCGGACTGATCGGTGTAGTCGACAACGACACGGGCTATCTCACCGCGCATGCGCTTCACAACCCGGACAGTGGCGTGTTGCCGGAAATCCGTTATCAGGCGGGCGAAGGCGTGCTCGGGCAGATGCTCGACAAACCGCGCACCATCAAGCTGCGTCGCATTGCCGACGAACCGCGCTTTCTCAACCGGCTCGGCGTCTACCGGCCACAGCTGCCCTTCATCGCGGTGCCGATCCGCGTTGGCGGCGAACTCCAGGGCGTCCTCGCGGTCCAGCCGGAAACCCCCGACGACGGCCTGCTCGACGAGCGCGCACAGTTCGTCGAGATGGTGGCCGGGCTGATCGGCCAGAACCTTCGCCTCGCTACCGAGATCGAGCAGGAAAAGACGAGCCTGCTCGAGGAGCGCGACGATCTGCGCCGCACGGTGCGCCACCAGTACGGCTTCGACAGCGTGGTTGGCCGCTCGGCACTGATGCGCCGCGTGTTCGACCAGGCACGGCTGGTCGCCAAGTGGAACACCACGGTGCTGATCCGCGGCGAGACCGGCACCGGCAAGGAGCTCATCGCCAACGCCATCCACTACAATTCGCCGCGCGCGCGCAACCCCTTCGTCAAGCTCAACTGCGCCGCCCTGCCCGAGAACCTGCTGGAATCCGAACTTTTCGGCCACGAACGCGGCGCCTTCACCGGCGCGGTGGAGGCCCGCAAGGGCCGCTTCGAGCAGGCCCACGGCGGCTCGCTGTTCCTCGACGAGATCGGCGAGATCTCGCCCGCCTTCCAGGCCAAGCTGCTGCGGGTGCTGCAGGAGGGCGAATTCGAGCGGGTCGGCGGCAGCCGTTCGATCAAGGTGGACGTGCGGCTGATCGCCGCCACCCATCGCGATCTCGAGACCGCGGTCGAGATGGGCGATTTCCGCGAGGACCTGTTCTACCGCCTCAATGTCATGCCGCTCAACCTGCCCCCGCTGCGCGACCGCGTCGAGGACATCCCCGAGATCGCCCAGCACCTCATTGCCAAGATCGGGACCAACCAGCGGCGCAAGCTGACGCTCACCGACATGGCCCAGCGGCGGCTCGCCCACCATCCCTGGCCGGGCAACGTACGCGAACTCGAGAACTGCCTCGAGCGTGCCGCGGTGCTCTCCGAGGACGGCCTCATCGACGTGGACCTGATCCGCTTCCCCGGTGGGCGCGAGCGCAGCGCCCCGCGTCCGCCCTCCAACGTCGCACCGATGACCCGCGCCGAGCCGCCCGGCGCTCAGCCGCCGATGATCGACCTCGACGACCCGAATCTGTCGGAACGCGAGCGCGTGATCGGCGCGCTGGAGCAGGCAGGCTGGGTCCAGGCCAAGGCCGCGCGGCTGCTCGGCATGACGCCCAGGCAGATCGCCTACCGCATCCAGACGCTCAACATCGAAGTGAAGCAGTTCTGAACGGTGGTATGCGATGCCTCAGGCACGCTCGTCGGAGGACTCTGCCGTGGCCTGACCGGTCTCGCCATCCTTTTCAAGGGCAGCCTTCCGCTCACGTTCCACCACCGCCTGCCACTGCGCTTCGCTCAGGCCATGGCTGCCATCGCAGTACTCCCGGCGCCCGCAGCCGCATTTGCCGATGTCTTCCGGAGATTGCTGAACGCGCATCTTCCGCTCCAAAATAGCGCGATTATCGTTCAAAGCGGCCCGCAGGTCGCCCCGCCTCCGCCCTCCCGCCTTCCTCCGCAAACCGTTGCCGCGGCTTCGACCTCGCCACGAATGCCCGCTGCGCGCCACCGACGGGCCCGTCGCAATCGACGTTGAGGAAATTGCCGGAATGCACCGCGAAAGTGCGTCCGAACGCTTCGGCCGCAATGCGGAAGCCAGCCGGACATGTTTCACGCGTCATGCGGTACCGCATCGAGCCGTCGAGAATACGGAATGCGGGCGGATACGTCGGCAGCGGCCGGCACCTCCCCTGCCGGGTCCGCCGCGAGGCATGTATCTTGCTCAAAGATCCGCTGAGTACGGGAGCGCTTCGGCACACTTCGCGCCCCCGGGCGGAATCCGGAACAGCAAGCGGAGGCGCACATGAACTTGCCGGACAAACCCCAGGCCGTCCTGATCGACCTCGCCGGCGTGCTGCACGTTGGCGACGAGGCGATCCCCGGCGCGGTTGCGGCGCTCGCCAGGCTGCGTGCCAGCGGCCTGCCGCTGCGCTTCCTGACCAACACCACCCGCTCGCCACGCCGGGCCATCGTCGACCTGCTGCAAGGCCTCGGCTTTGCACTCGACGCTGCCGAAGTCCACACCGCCGCCCTCGCCACCCGCCAGATCGTGGCGGAACGCGGCCTGCGCGCGCATTACCTGATCCACCCCGACATCGAAGCCGAGATGGGCCCCTCCGACCCCGACCCCGACGTGGTGGTACTCGGCGACGCCGGCCCGCACTTCAGCTTCGATGCGCTCAACACCGCCTTCCGTCTGCTCATGCAGGGCCTGCCGCTGATCGCGATGGCGCGCAACCGCTACTTCAAGGAAAGCGACGGCCTGACCCTCGACCTCGGCACCTTCGTCGCCGCGCTCGAGTATGCCGCCGGCACGCAGGCCGAAGTCGTCGGCAAGCCCGCCAGCCCCTTCTTCCTCAGCACCCTGCACGACCTCGGCCTTGCGCCGGCCGACGCGGTGCTGATCGGCGACGACCTTCACGACGACATCGGCGGCGCCCAGCGGGCAGGAATCCCCGGCATCCTGGTAAGAACCGGCAAGTTCCGCGCCGGCGACGACAGCAACCCGGACGTGCGACCGGCGCTGGTGGTGGACGACTTTGCTGCCGCAGTCGGGGTCATCCTGGGGGGATTGAGCACGCCTTGCCGGCGCAAACGCCCCGGCCTTGCATGACTCAGCAGAGGAACAGCGACGCGGGCAAGCGCCGGCCCGGCCACGCCGCCCGCAACGATGCTCGCCCACGAGTGCCCGGATGAAGATTCATCGGTCCGAGGCAACCTGAGGGTAGCGCCACCAGATGCCGCCAAGCCACCCGGCGTAGCTGCCGATCATGCTCCGCTCGATGCCGACCCGGGCAGTACGGTAATTCACGGTCAGCGAGCCGTCCGCACCTCTGGACAGCAGAACGACAGCCGCGTCGCTTGGGTGGAACGCATAAGGCACAGCAAAGCCTGGCCTCCGCGAACCATCGATCCCCAGCGCGGCGCCCTGCTCCAGCTTCAGGCACTGATACATCGCATCGGCGCCTTCGACCGTGCCGCCCCACCAGTGCTTCCACTTGAACCGAAGCTCGGCAGTGCCGCCGGCCTCGTTGCGGAACTGAACATGGAGCCAGTTCCCCTCCGACCTGAGCGTGGCCGTTGTTGCGCCGGGCAGCGCGGGCCAGGACTTGTCTCTCCCATACATATCACCCAGGCCGCCCGGCCCGAGTACCTCATCGAGCGTCGGAAAACTCCCCAACCCCGCCGGATGAGCCTGTGTCGCGCGAGTTTGATATGTGCCGGACAAATCCGGACAACCGTCCGCGAGAACGCCCTCTGCGCTTTTTCCCCAGTCTTCCGGATAGTCGATGCGATCGAAGTAGACGCAACTTGAAAGCACCAATGCGACGGGGGCCATCAGCACCACCCGCCACGCGGAGCTTGAGAAAGATATTGGCCTGACGAATCGGCTCGCCCCTCGCGCCGCCAGGCCTGGATCAAGGTGCTGGCGCATGGCGCGAGGGGCCGAGCTGGTTGAGCGACAAATCTGGAACCCCCGTTTGTAGCGGCGCCTTCACCATCGCCGCCTGCCCAATTCACCGTTTCTTCTCACTACTTGCGCCGAAACTGATCGCTCATCATGGCAAACCGGGTCGTACCCACGCGACAGAACACCGATAACACTTCCGGCTCTCCAGCAGCCGCCTGTAACGATTGGCGCTTCGCGGGCAGATTCGATGTCGGCACGGGTCACTCAGAACCCACCACAGATGCCGGATATACGACTGCAGGTGATTCATCCCGAAACGTCAAAAACACGATCCGTCTTGATTTACGAGGGAGTCCATATACGACCGATTAGGCGTCACGCCGTCTCCAGCACCCACTTCGCCACCCATCTGTCCAGAACGACAGGTGAGTTGTTAATGAACAGTTTCAGCCAGTGTTCACGTTCATCGCTCGGTAGGACTCTCGATGCATTCAGTATCGCCCGGCGCGCCCAGCCGCCCAAGTTGTAGACGCCTGCTTTGTGGCTCCTCACCCAAGCGATGTTCTTGGTTGCTATGGCCGCAAGCGCCTGGTTTTCAATGTTAGGTCCACCGAACACAAGCCTGTGAAGCGTGGGCGTACCCATGTAAGTTGCGTGCTGCGCGACATACCACTCCATCCAGAAGCGAACCAGCTGACTGTCTAGTGCGGTCGAATCGACAATGCCCTCGAGATGCGGAAGAAGCACTGTCGCTATTTCTTCGTCCGTCACTTCGTGGAGGTAAAGCGCAACGTCGTTCACCACCGGGACAAAAAAATCGAAATTCTCGAGTAGGTGCCCGGCTATAGCCGAGATTTTGTGTCGCCTGGCCGTACGAATAACGCTGCGGGCCAGCCCCAAGTCTAGGTGCTCGTATGCAAGAACCCTCTCGATCGCGGCCCGCAGTTGTACGTTCTCAATTTCCTCGTCGTCAATCTCAACCTCAACTTCCTCGATATCGTCGGTGTACGGGTTAAACACCTCTAAAGTTTCGAGAAGCGTGATCTTCTCTTCGGCGTATGTGTTGTGCAAATGCTCCTTGACGTAGGTTTCCGAGTCCATAACCAACGTCTTGTCAGAGGAGAGGGTCAGTCGGTGATTCTCATACAGGTATAAGGTGAGCCGCTCCAGCACCTGCAGCAACTGACGCGGCGAGTTGGAGAAGATGCGAAAGTCATCTACATACCGGGTATGAGGGACGCCTTGATCGCGCAAGAAGACGTCCACGTCGATTAGCACTGCCTCTGCCATCACGATGCTGGCAGCCGGGCCTACTGGAACCCCTTGAGACGCCCTTTCGTTCAGCATCGACAGGAACGTCTCGATGTCGTCAGCGGTCGGCTTGAGAGCAGGGTCTGCTGCCTCAATTCCGTTATTCAGACGGTGGAGGTAGATCTGGTTGTAGAAGTCGGTGATGTCCGTTACCAGGACTTGTGAGAACTTTGCGGCAAGTTCCTCGGTCTTGTTGGTGAAGTTCGTCCAGCCCGAGCCACCTGCGAAGTAGCTGCCGTCCGCAATATGAAAGCGGTACGAGCAGGCAATGTGCATTTCGATAGGCATTCGCGCGGCCTCGACGCCTGCAGCCACGTGACACGCGAGAGCCGAGTAGACCAGCGCGTCCAGCGGTTCCAGCTGATGCACGACCCGAAACCCTGCCTTGGGCTTCGCGATCGTCATAGCTCGAGGAGATGTGACCCAGAGCTTGTTTACGTTCTTGGACGTCAGTTCCTTCTTCACTTCGTCCCATTGGTGCCACAAGGCTCCGAATTCTGGCGGTTTGGGGAAGAAGTCCGAGTCGTAAAATTTCTCGATGTGCTCTCGAGCGAACTCCAGCGCTTGAACAGTGAGGATAGTCATAGACCGGTGAAATGACGTCTAACGACGCTGTAGAAAAACCCGTTTCCGGGTCAAGTTGACGCCACCGGCCACGACCGGCTTTATCGAGAATTCCATCCTTCAGCGTCTCCGTTGTCGCACCGTCATATGCATTTCCTTGGCGCTATCTGACGGGGTTGGTGCGCCGTTCGACTCTGTTCCCGCCAATCTATCCCGCATACCCGTGATACGCCAGCTTTTCGACGTTGTGCCCCATGTAGTAGAGCTCCCACTGCCCATCGACCTTGCCCTTTCCGCGTAGCGTAAAGCGAGTCAGCAGCTTGTTGTGCCTCAGGTTGCCGAACACCTGTGCGACCGTGGCAAAGCGCGCCGCGATCAAGCGCTTTCCTTCTTCTAAGTCGATCCGGCGTTTCATCCGGTCGGTATAGCTCTCGGTGCCGCTCCGCTTGGCCATTAAGAAGGCGACGTGGCGCGCCTTTGTTGTATCGGGTTTCCTCGGACACTGGCCACGTAACGCACACGGCAAGCAGTCACGTACCACCTTGCAGAATCTGCTTGCCTTGCGCCCGCCGATCGTGCAGTCCGATCCATTGGAATGCAGCCGCTTGCGGGCCGAGCCGATGCAGTGGCTGTGATTGTCCGCGAGGCTGAAATCCTGCGGGCGGAAACATTTGGTCTTGCTCTCTTTCTTCGATGAGACCGTCCCGCGATCCTGTCTGCTTCAGGACGGGGCTTGTATTCGCTCGCACGACTGGGCCGCACCGCACAGCGCGAGACGCGCCGGGTGCATTTGCGTTAGCTCGGTACCGAATCTATACCGAAGAGTCGAGCCATCAATCGGCGAAGGGACGGGATCATTTTCGTGATGGCGATCCGCCTGCGCGGAATCCTCCGCGGCCTGTCCCGGATTGGGCACATCGGCTCGAAGAGGAGGGCGTCATGTGGAAATGCAAAACTGGCCTGGCTCCGGTTGCTGCAGCATTTTGTGCAACCGTGTTGTTCCTTCCATCCACCGTACAGGCTGGCCCGTCGGGTTCTGACGAAGCCTTCAACCAGATGCTCGGGACCATGATGAGTTCGCGGGACACCGGTTCAGGGTGGTTCGACTCGTACGTCGAGACGCTGAATCAGGAACTTGCCTACAAACAGCACAGCGAACCGTATGGTGCTGCCGGCCCCAATGGGCCGCTGGACGGTTTCGACGGCTATCTGGCGGGTTTCAGGCTTCCCGATACCGGATCGCGCTGGATGAATGGCTATGTTGATGCGGTGAATCGCGTGATCCAGGAAAAGCAGAGATACGAGGCGTATTAGCGCGACGTCTTGATTGGCGCGAGCCTTGGGTGGCCTCTGCCGCGCGAGCCGTTGTCGGCGGAGCGTCGCTTCTCGATGAGGCGCTCGTGCGGGCTCTGGCGAGCGCGGACGCCCCTGAGGTTCGTGCGCTCCACGTCAAGGTGGTCGGAGGTATCGGGGGGCGCTAGTGAGGACCGCCGCGGTGGCGAATTGCTCGTCAGCCCGTTGCGATCACCGCTGTCAGTCCCCGCCCGGGCCGAGAACGGCATTGTCGTGCGGAGCGGCCTGATTCTGCGTACCCCCCGTCTTAGCGCCCTCGCCGGTATCCAAGGATGCCCCGGCGACGTTCTCAAGACCGAAGCGGGCGAACACCCGCGCCGGCAGCGCTTTGTCGGGGGAGGCTGCATACCAGTCGGCCAGATACGCGGCGAACGGTTTCGCGCTACTGGCCGCATTCGGGTTCAGATAGGCGATCGCCCTCCAGTATTCGGGATGTTCTTCAAAGAGCGGCAGCAGTTGGCCGGCGACGATCTCGTTCTTTTCCCTCATGTAGGGGTTGTGCCGTAAGGAATCGGAGTTCTCCGAATACCATTCGCTCAGCGAGCGGTGGCCCAGTTGGCGATGTGGCTCTTGAACGAGTTTTTCGGCGTAGGCAGCAAACGTGTCACCGTAGCCGATCCAGTTGCGTGTCGGCGGAAGCGTCCGCCACCTCACCGCGAGCCGCATCAGGGTATAGAGCGAGGCGGTCTCGCACAATGCCTCCTCAAACCACTGATTGGCGCTCCCGTGATCGTCATCGACGCGCAGCTTGCGGTCGAAGTTCGATGCAACGTGACACAGCTCGTGGGCAAACTGGTACGCATACTGAAACCACCGCTCGTCGCGCGCGGTCAACAGGATCTGGTATTCACCGCTGACGCCCCGATCGTAAAGTACCCGGGGCGCCCCGCTACGGGGCATGACCCTGAACTTCAGATCCTTTTCCACGCCGACGCTGCCGGCCAGGAATTCTTTCGCGACTGATTCAAGTACGAGCTGCACGTCGCGGGGGTCGACATCGCCCCAATCGCCTGGCGCCACTTCCACCGTGATCGCATGAACCTTCTCTCTCATCACACCGAGCGGATCGAGCGCGTCGAAGCCGGCGTGGCCCGACTGCGGTATCGATATGGAAGTCGCCACCATCAACATGGCCATCCGCGTCCGCCGGCGCGAGCTACGACGCGACATCACGGTCTCCGTATCCAACGTAGACGGGCATGGTCAATCAGGGCACCTCGCAACAAGCGGATCACCCGGTCGGGCCTTCAAACATCACTCCACTCCTCTCTATTTAGTCGCATCCAACAGCGACCGCAAGACGCGGCGGCGGCCGCGGCTGCAATGCCGCAGCCCCTCGCCGGTCGGGTGAGCGACGGCCCCTCGCCGCGCGCTCTTGCGCTCAGCGCGACGGCAAATGCCCATCCGGGGCGAGCGACGGAAAGGGTGCGTCAGGCAGCGCCCCGACCGGCGCATCCGGCCCTGTTTCCAGACGCAGGATGCGCCGCTGATGGGCTTCGCCGGCGACGTCCTCGACATAGGTGACACGCACCATCAGCCCATCCCGGAAGGCCACCGGGGGCAGCTGCGCATTGGTGAAGGCCGGCTCCACTGCACCGGGGCTCCAGATGAAGGACGTCGTGCCGACGGTGATGGTCTCCCAGGTGCGGTAGCGGCGACCGATGTCCTTCTTCGGGTTGGTGATGTCCTCACGCCAAACCTGATGGGCACTCACCGGCCCTTCCACACTCAACACCTCGCCGCTCGCCAGCATCCGCGCAAGCCGCCCCTGGTCCCAGGTGTTCATGCCGTAGCCGAGTCCGGCGACGAGCACACCGAAGATCGCCACCACGGTGGGCGTGCCTCGCCCCCTTTTGGCAGCGCGGGCACGCAGGTAGAGGACGAGGGCAAGGAGCAGCGCGCCAAGCCCGACGTAGAGAAAGGGCAGGAATGAACTCCCGTCACCGGAGCCGTCGATCTGGTAAACCGTCTGCCAGTTCATGGCGCGTCCTCTCCGTCCGCCGCGAATTCGTCGAGACGATAGCGGCCGTCATCGCCCTTGCGGAAATAGAAGGCCAGCGGCGGGCAGAACACGACCTGCGCGTCGTCCTCGACGAGCGGCCGCGCCGCGGCGAGGCAGCGCCGTACCGGCGCATCGAACAGGACCGGCATGATACGGGTGAAAGCGGCGCGGTCGTGGGGCTTGCCTTCGTAGAGAAAGGGAAGCCGGGTCAGATCGGCCAGACCAGCCGCATCCCCGGTTGCCACGGCGGCGCGAAAGCGCGGCAGGAAGGCCTCGAAGGCAGGGTCGGCCAAGGCCCCGCCTGACAGGAGCAGGCTGGCGAGCAAGGCGACGCCGAAACGGCCGATCACTCCGGCTCCGCGGAACATGCAGGGGCTTCGGCGTTATCGATGCACAGCCGCGGCCAGGTCGCGAGGCGCAGGGCCGTCAGCGGCGAGTCGGCCACGCCCTCGCAGCCGGGGGCGTCGAAGGGTGCGGAGCATGTCGCCGACGCTGCACCGCCGCCGCGTCCGTCATAAGCTTCGGCCGCGGTGAGCCGCCCCTCGAGGAAGTACAGTCGCATCAGTCGCGGCAGCGAGCCCGGCCCCTGCACCACCCACAGCGTCTTACAGCCGCTGTAGTTGTCCGGAAGCGCGGCGTTTCGCGGATACACCAGCAAGAAGCCGCCCGGCGTGACGTAAGCGCCCGCATCCGGCGGAGGTGCATCAACGCCGCAACCCGGCGCAGCCGACGGAATCGAGCCTGGCACACCACCGGCGCGTACCCCGCTGGAGAGCAACAGGCTCGCGAGCACGGCAAAGCGGATCAGCGTTCCATGAAAGCACATCGACGACTCCGTTTACTCGGCACCCGGGTCACACCACGCGCCCCGTGTTCGCCACGGAATTTGACCCGCCAGCGGTGGAAAGTAAAGACACCCGACAACGCGTCCCGCGCCCCATCCATCACGGGCCGCGGACACCCTCGCGCCGCCCAACCGGACGGCCCCAGGTGTACTCCTGCCAGGAGCGCTCGCGGCGTTCAGCCCCCGACCGGACGAGCCTTACTGCTTGGGACTTCCGTCGCAATTGACCGTCTCGTCGCCATCGACCGCGGTCGTCGCGTAGTTCAGCCCCACAAAATCGGCCCCGACGCCGTATCCCGGCGTGAGAGTGAAGCCCTGGAATTCGTCGTGCGAGTTCGGATCGTTCTTGTCCGGATAGCTGAACCACAGGCCGAGCGCAATGCCGGGCCCCTTGCCGAAGGGGTTCTTCTTGAGCAAGGCCGCGCCGAGATCGTCCAGGCCGAAGGTCCAACCCCACACGTCGCCGCCGATCTTGTTGTTCTGGCACACCCAGAATCCGACGTTCACGCCACCGCTCGCGGCCATGCCCGGCCCCCAGTCATAGCCGGCCGCACCGTAGGCATACACTGGACGGCGCCCGGCCCAGTCGATCGCGGCACCGGCTTCGGCACTGCCGCCGATGACCAGGATCTTGGTCGACACCACCGCGCCGACTGTCAGCGTTCGCGGGAAACTTCCAGTTGGCTGCGCGCTGCCGCCTTCACCTTCGCCTTCACCTTCGCCTTCGGCCTTGCGCACCGAACTCGCGATCCGCACGGGATCGCCAGCCTGCAGCTCTCTCGCCACCCCCTGATCGCGGCTGATGAGCGCAGCCACGTCGAGATTGGAAAGAATGGTGTCGCGCATCTCTTCGAGCTTTGCCCGCGCGATCGCCTCGCGGCGCGCATCCTGCGGCAGCTTGTCGGCGGTGCACCTGTTATCCGCAACAAGCCATTCGCCCCACATGCCGAGCGGCCCCTTGTTCACGCAGCGCGCCGGCGTCGTGGTGGCGCCGGCCACCGTCGCCGCCTTGGCGTGGCAGGCGGCGTTCCAGTCTTCGCGGCCCGCAATATCCCACAGGCGTGCGTAGTATTTGCGAACGTTCAGCGCGGCGCACTCGCCACGCACCACGCCGGCCGTACCGAGCTCGTTGCCCCAGAAGGGGCACGAATCGTCCCGGACGTGGAACTCGCCCCAGACGCCGCCCACGCCCAGATTCTTGCATCGCGTCGGCGCCACGAATCGCTGGCCATTCACCGTCGCAGCGGTTTTCTGGCAGGTGCGCAGCGGATCGGCACCGGCCTCCCAGAGGCGCGACGACCACTGCCGGTAGCCGCTGCGCACGCACTGATCTTTCTTGAAATCGCCCCAGCGCGCGGCGCAGGACGAATGATTCGAGTACTTCCACTCACCCCAGACGCCATCCGGTGCGCGGTTGACGCAAACAGACGGCACTTTTCCGTCGCTCAGTGCGCTGACCCCACTTGCCTTGGTGCGGGAACAGATGCCGACCCAGTCGGTACCCGGCTGCAAACCCCACAGGCGGGCATATTCGACGCGCACACCGTTCTCGCATTTGTCACCGACATTGGACCAGCTGAGGCTCGGCGCAGGCGGGGGCTGCACCTGGCAGGACGGATGATTGGAGAACTTCCATTCACCCCACACGCTGGAATCGACATGCTGCACACAGGTGGACGGGACCTTGCCGTCCGCCCTGGCGCTGACACCGGCCGCTTTGGTTCTCCTGCAGATGCCGACCCAGTCGGTCAGCGGCGCCAGCCCCCACAGCCGGGCGTAGTCGACCCGCTGGGTGCCATTGCACTTGCTGCCCTGGTCTCCCCAGCGCAGCGCCGCGTCGGCATCGGCGACATGGACAAGCACCCCAAAGACAAAGCCGCACACCATGATGCGGCGGATGAATCCGGACATGAGACCTCCTTGTCGGTGACGTGTTGCGACGCACTGCGGGCGCGGTCAACCCAGCATCGCGGCGGGCCGTGCCGAAAACCATGCCTCTGGCCAGCGCGGCGTGACATCGCGGAGTGACCACCACTGTTTCCATAACCACGCGCGGGCGAGTTGCGCGTCATGCGGGTTCCGGGGACTCACCACCCTCTATAAAGCCAGCGTGAGGGCCAACCGCTCCGCAAGCCGCATCCCACCCACGCGAAGCCACATGCTGCGGCAATATGAAATGGATGACCAGAGGAAATGATGGCTTAAGTGGGTGAAGAGGCAAGGGCTCCATCTTGCTGGCATCGGCCCGGCGCATCCAGCAGTTCACGCAATCGGGAACTCAAGTCCCGGCCAATCACCGCCAGTCAGCGGCACACATCGCAGAAAACGGTAAAAACAAAAACCCTGGGCCCCGGCATTCGCCGGGGTGACGAATCAAAGAACACGCGCTCAGCCAATCAAAAGGCTCGTCACAGCGATACCGCAGCAACCACCGGCAAAGGCGAAGCCGAGCCACCAGCCCCTCCCCTTCTGCACCGCCGAGCGCAGGCCGTGGCCGGCGGGAATTGTCGCGTCGCTGTTTGAGCCCGCAGGGCGAGTTTCGACGCGACCCGCCGGACGCGGCCGGAGCGAGAGAACCGGCGTAGCCGGCGGTGCGGCAGGGGGCGCTTCTTTGGTGACTTTCTGGTCGCCACAAGAAAGTCACTCGCCCGCCGGGGCGAGTCCCGGCCAATCACCGCCAATCGGCACCACACACTCCGGAAAACGGTAAGAGCAAAAACCCTGGACCCCAGCATTCGCCGGGGCGACAAATCAAAGAACACGCGCCCAGCCAATCAAAAGGCTCGTCACAGCGATACCGCAGCAACCACCGGCAAAGGCGAAGCCGAGCCACCAGCCCCCTCCCCTTCTGCACCGCCGAGCGCAGGCCGCGACCGGCGGGAATTGTCGCGTCGCTGTTTGAGCCCGCAGGGCGAGTTTCGACGCGACCCGGCGGACGCGGCCGGAGCGAGGGAACCGGCGAAGCCGGCGGTGCGGCAGGGGGCGCTTCTTTGGTGACTTTCTTGTCGCCACAAGAAAGTCACTCGCCCGCCGGGGCGAGTCCCGGCCAATCACCGCCAATCGGCACCACACACTTCGGAAAACGGTAAGAGCAAAAACCCTGGACCCCGGCCTTCGCCGGGGCGACGAATCAGAGAACACGCACCCAGCCAATCAAAAGGCTCATCACAGCGATACCGCAACGACCATCGGCAATGGCGCAGCCGAGCCGGCAACCCCTTCCCCTTCTGCACCGCCGAGCGCAGGCCGTGGCCGGCGGGAATTGTCGCGTCGCTGTTTGAGCCCGCAGGGCGAGTTTCGACGCGACCCGCCGGACGCGACCGAAGCGAGGTAACCGGCGTAGCCGGCGGTGCGGCAGGGGGCGCTTCTTTGGTGACTTTCTGGTCGCCACAAGAAAGTCACTCGCCTGCCGGGGCGAGTCCCGGCCAATCACCGCCAATCGGCGGCACACACCGGAAGACATCGAAGAGCGAAACCCTGGGCCCCGGCGTTCGCCGGGGCGACGAAGCAGGAACCGTATGTCCAGCCAGGCAGCAATCTTGTCACAAACCCGACAATCCACCAGAGCTTAAGCAACTGATTCATAACACCTTCCTCCATGGCACTCCCCTTGCTTTGCCCAAGGCATCAATAAGGAGCTCGCCATGCCCAAACCCAAGAAACACGTCCTCGTCTGCGTCCAGGGCCGTCCGGCCGGACATCCTCGCGGCTCTTGCCAGGACAAGGCCTGCGGCCCGGTGTGGCAGGCTTTTTCGGATGAGTTCGCCGCCCGCAAGCTGTGGGAGTCGGGCCTGCAGTTGACCAACACCGGCTGTCTTGGCCCCTGCCAGGCCGGGCCGAGCGTGCTGGTGTATCCGGAGGGGCTGATGTACGTCGGCGTCACGCCTGCGGACGTAAGCGCCATCATCGACGAGCACCTGCTCGGTGACCGCCCGGTCGAGCGGCTGCTGGCGCCGGCCGAGCTCTGGTAGGGGGAGCCGAGATGAACGTCAAACAGTACGAGATCGGCGAGATGGTGTTCGCCGCTGAGCCCATCTTCAACGATGGCGGCATGCCCGGCTTCGACGAAGAGGCGGTGATTGCGCCGGCCGGCGCGCGCGGGGTGGTGGTGCATTTCGGCCACGCCCAGCTCGACCCCGAGCAGGAAATCTACCTGGTGCGCTTCGAGACCGGGCCGGATGGCACCCTGGGCAATCCAGTGGGCTGCCTGCCGGAAGAGCTGACCCAGACCACCCCGGCCGACGCCTAGGTCATGGCCAGGATCGGCATCTTCTTCGGCACGGAAACAGGTCGCACCCGGCTGGTGGCCAAGCAGATCGGCCGAAAACTGGCTGCGCAGTGGGGCGTTGAGACCAATGCGCCGCTGAATATCGGCCGCGCCACGGTGGATCAGCTGCTGGCCTGCGATGCGCTCATCGTCGGCACGCCGACGCTGGGTGACGGCGAGCTACCGGGTGCGTCGGTCGGGCTGGATCAACCGAGTTGGGAAGAGTTCCTGCCCGGTCTCGAGGGTATCGACCTGGCCGGCAAGCCGGTGGCGATCTTCGGGCTCGGCGACCAGGTCAAGTACCCGGACGAGTTCGTCGATGCGATCGGCCTGCTGCACGATGCGCTGCTGCTTCGCGGCGCGCGGCTGGTGGGGCGGTGGCCGGTGGCGGGCTACGCCTTCAATGCCTCGAAGGCGGTCGAGGACGGGCATTTCCTCGGCCTCGCGCTCGACCAGGTGAACCAGCCGCTGCTTACCGAAGCGCGCCTTGACCAGTGGCTGGCGCAGATCCGCCCGGAGCTGCTGCCATGACGGCGCCACAGGCCTCCTGATCAGGCCGGCACCCCGAGGATCACATGACTGGCCTTGATCAAGGCGGTGGCCTGCACGCCGGGCTTGAGCCCGAGTTCGAGTACCGCTTCGCGGGTGAGCACAGCCTGCACCAGACTGCCACCGGGAAGGCGCAGCGAGACTTCGCAATTGACCGCGCCGTGGTCCACCGCTTCGACCACCCCGGCGAGCTGGTTGCGGGCGGAGAAGCGGATCTGCTGCCCGTCGCCATCCACCCCGGTGAGCATCATCACCCACGGTGCCTTGACGAAGGCAATCACCGGCTTGCCGATCGCGAGTCCGAGTTCTTCCGCGCTGTTGCGGGTCACCACGGCGACCAGGCTGTCGCCGCCGGCGGTGAGCACCACCACCTCGGTATTCACCTCACCTCCGGTGAGCTTGCTGACCGTCCCTTCAAAGACATTGCGTGCACTGACTTTCATGATGCGCTCCTGCGGTGTTGATTGAGCTGGCCCGATTTTCGCTATATCTGCTACAACATAACGAATGTTCCGACCCGTGCCGCATTCTGTCGAGCAACGCTATTCACAAGCAACCATAGCGCAGAATCGGCAAATGACGATTTCAGGGTTTACGAAGAACCAGGACTACGTTATGTATCTGACAATACAGCGTAGGGGAAACGACAAAATGAAAGAAACCGCACAGCGCTTGCTCGGACGACTCGAGGTCGATACCGAGTTCGGCAGTTTTCTCGGCGACACCCGGGTACGCCTGCTCGAGGCGGTGGAGAAACATGGCTCGATCTCTCAGGCTGCGCGCGCCGTACCCCTCTCGTACAAGGCCGCGTGGGATGCCATCGACGCGATGAACAACCTCGCTGAACAGCCGCTGGTGATCCGCTCCACCGGCGGGCGCAACGGCGGCGGCACACGGCTCACCGAACATGGTCGCCGCACCGTCGCGCTATACCGCGCGCTCGAAGCCGAATACCAGGGCGCACTGGCAACCCTTGCCGAGGGCTTGAGCGAGGGCGCGGCCGAAGACCTTGCCCAGTTCCGCCAGTTGCTCAAGCGCATGTCGATGAAGAGCAGCGCCCGCAACCAGTTCGCCGGCACGGTGGTGGCGCTGCGCGAAGGGCAGGTCGATTTCGAGGTGCGCCTTAGGCTGGATCCGCAGCATGAGATCGCCGCGGTGATCACCCGCGATTCGGCGGAGTCGCTCGGCATTGCCATCGGCAGCGAGCTCACCGCGCTGGTCAAGTCGTCCTCGGTGCTGGTGCTCGCCGACCCGCAGTTGCGCATCAGCGCGCGCAACCAGCTGTGGGGCGAGGTCAGCCGCATCCACCGCGGCCCGGTCAATGCCGAAGTCTCGATCGCCCTGCCCGGTGGGCGCGCCGTCTGCGCGGTGATCACCCAGGACAGCGTCGACAGGCTGGCGCTCACCGTGGGCAGCCCCGCCTGCGCCGCCTTCAAGGCCTCGTCCGTCATCCTGTGCCAATACCTCTGAACCCGGAGCCCGTCATGATCCGTAAGCTTTCGACTTCCCTTGCCGCGCTGGCCACCGTATTCGGCGTATGCGCGACGCCCGCCCGTGCCGCCGAGGTACACGTCGCGGTAGCGGCCAACTTCACCGCGCCCATGCAGAAGATTGCTGCGGCCTTTGCTGCCGACAGCGGTCACCAGGCCGTGCTGGCCTTCGGCGCCACCGGCAAGCTGTATGCGCAGATTGCCAACGGCGCCCCGTTCGAGGTCTTCCTTTCTGCCGACGACGAGACCCCGGCGCGCCTCACCCGCGAGGGCCTCGCCGATCCGGCTAGCCGCTTCACCTATGCGATCGGCAAGCTGGTGCTGTGGTCACCCGAGCCCGGTCTGGTCGATGACAAGGGCGCGGTGCTCAGGAACGGCAGCTTCCGTCACCTCGCCGTTGCCAATCCGCGCACCGCGCCATACGGTGCGGCGGCAATGAGTGTCCTGGAAAAACTCGGCGCCCTGCCCACCGTAAGCTCGCGGCTGGTACAGGGCGAAAACATCACCCAGACCTTCCAGTTCGTATCCACCGGCAACGCCGAGCTGGGCTTTGTCGCCGCCTCGCAGCTGGTCAAGGACGGCCAGCCGCTGGGCGGCTCGCGCTGGGAGGTCCCCGCCGCGCTCTACGAGCCGATCCGCCAGGACGCAGTGCTGCTGGGCAAGGGCGCCGGCAACCCGGCTGCCGCGGCGCTGATCGCCTATCTCAGGAGTGACAAGGCGCGCGCCATGATCCGGAGCTACGGCTATGAACTGCCTTGAACACAGCACGGCTGTCGGCCACCGGCAGTTATCGGGCGACGACGCCTGCGAGCCTGAGTGGCGCACCCACCTGCCGACGCAGTGGCGGGAATGCGTGGTTACGCCGCTGGAGCTGAACGTGCATCGGGAGTACGAAATCCCCGCCTCGCGCATGCTCGGCCGCGACGAGGATGGCGTGCTGTGCTTCTACGGTCACGACTATGCGCTGGCCCGCAGCCGCTCGGACGACGACGAGGAGTTCTACCGGGTGCTCGAGCACGGTGAGACGGTGCGCGCCTGGCGGCTGCGCGACGGGCGCTGGCTGCGTTACCGCATCGAGTTCCGCGACGACGACAGCGCCGCGGCACGCGGCTGCTACACGCTGGCCGATTTCCCGCCTCGATGAGACCTGCAATGAATCCCTACACCCTCCCCGATGCCGAGCTCGAACGGCTGCTGCTTGACGATGCGCCCTGCGGCGATGCCACCACCTTCGCACTCGGCATCGGCGAGCGCCCGGGTCGGTTGGTGATGCGCGCCCGCTACGACATGACCGTGTGCGGTAGCGAAGAGGCCGTGCGCATGGGCGAGCACCGCGCCTTCCTGCCCGGCGAGGTGCCCGCCGATACGGTACGGCGGCTGCGCAGGCAATGGCCGGAGCGGCCGGTGGTGGTGGAGGTCTCCGGCGAGGCGGAAGCGATGCGCTGGATCGAGGCCGGCGCCGATGTGATCCAGCTCGAAAAGATGCCGCTCGAAGCGCTCGCCCGTCTGCGCGCCAGCCTGCCCGAGCGCCCCGGCCGGCCACGCCTCGCTGCCGCCGGCGGCATCACGCCCGCCAACGCGCATGCCCATGCCGCGGCCGGCGCCGACCTGCTGGTGACCAGCGCGCCCTACTTCGCCCCGCCACGTGACGTGGCGGAAAGCCTCACGCCCGACTGAAGGACCCAATCATGAAGATCGCCATCGCCACCAGGGATTTCACCACCGTCAGCGGCCACGTCGGCAACGCCAGCCAGTGGCTGCTCTACGAGCTCGGCGAGCACCATTCCAGCCAGCTGCTGCCGGCGCCGCAGCGCATCGAGCTCACCCGCGACCAGCACTTTCACGTCTTCGAGGACGACCGCCCGCATCCGCTCGACGGGGTGGACATCATCGTTGCAGCCAGCGCCGGCGACGGCTTCATCCGCCACATGAAGAAACGCCGCACTGAAGTGCTGCTGACCGGCGAGAGCGACCCCACCCTGGCGCTGACCCGCATCATGGCCGGCGAAGCCCTGCACGATCCGCGCTTCGACGCCAGCACCGTGCTGTGTAAAGTACGCGATCTGTTCTCCCGCTTCTGACCCGGAACCCGCATGACCGACGCCGCCACCGCCCAGGACCTCGCCGCCGTCTGGCTGACGCTCAAGCTGGCCAGCGTGGTCACCATGCTGCTGCTGATCATCGGCACGCCGATCGCCTGGTGGCTGGCGCGCACCCGCTCGCGACTCAAGGGCGTGGTCGGCGCCATCGTCGCGCTGCCGCTGGTGCTGCCGCCCACCGTCATCGGCTTCTACCTGCTCATCACCATGGGCCCGCACGGGCCGGTCGGCCGACTCACCGAAGCGCTGGGCCTGGGCGTGCTGCCCTTCACCTTCGGCGGCCTGGTGGTGGCCTCGGTGTTCTATTCGCTGCCCTTCGTGGTGCAGCCGATCCAGAACGCCTTCGAGGCCATCGGCGAGCGCCCGCTGGAGGTCGCCTCCACGCTGCGTGCCGGGCCCTGGGACACGTTCTGGTCAGTGGCGGTGCCGCTGGCGCGGCCCGGTTTCCTGTCCGGCGCGATCCTCGGCTTCGCACACACCGTCGGCGAATTCGGCGTGGTGCTGATGATCGGCGGCAACATCCCGGAAAAGACGCGAGTCGTCTCAGTGCAGATCTACGACCACGTCGAAGCGCTCGAATACACCCAGGCGCACTGGCTCGCCGGCGGCATGGTACTGTTCAGCTTCGCGGTGCTGCTGACCCTGTACACCCTCAACCCGAGCCAGCGAGCACGCACATGAGCGCCGCCGACAGCCGCATCCGCGCGCGGCTCAGGATCGCCCGCGCCGACTTCAGCCTCGATGTCGATCTCGACCTGCCCGGCCATGGCATTACCGCGCTGTTCGGCCACTCCGGCTCGGGCAAGACCACCTGCCTGCGCGCCATCGCCGGGCTGGAGCGGGCCGCCGACGGCTACGTGGCGCTCGGCGACGAGATCTGGCAGGACGAATCGCGCGGCCTGTTCGTGCCACCGCACCGGCGGGCGCTCGGCGTGGTGTTCCAGGAAGCCAGCCTGTTCGCCCACCTGTCGGTGCGCCGTAACCTGGAATTCGGCCAGCGCCGCGCGCCGGCCGAGCAGCAGCACTTCTCGCTGCCCGAGGTAGCGGAGCTGCTCGGCATCGGCCACCTGCTCGAACGCGGTCCGGGAAGCCTCTCGGGCGGCGAGCGCCAGCGCGCCGCGATCGCCCGGGCCCTGCTCGCCGGGCCGCGCATCCTGCTCATGGACGAGCCGCTGGCCGCGCTCGACCTCAGGCGCAAGCGCGAGATCCTGCCCTATCTCGAGCGCCTGCATCGAGAGCTGTCGATCCCGGTGATCTACGTGAGCCACGCGCCCGACGAAGTCGCGCGCCTTGCCGACCACCTGGTGCTGCTCGACGCCGGCCGGGCCATCGCCAGCGGGCCGCTCAACAGCGTGCTGTCACGCATCGACCTGCCCGCCGCCTTCGCCGACGATGCCGGGGTCGTGCTCGACACCGTGATCGACGGCCACGAGGAAGACCACCTCAGCCGCCTGCGCTTCCCCGGCGGGCAGATCTGGGTATCGCAACGGCCGGAGCCGGTCGGCACCCCCTTGCGCTGCCGCATCCACGCCCGCAACGTGAGCCTCGCACTGATCCCCCAGCACCACACCTCGATCCTCAACTGCGTGTCGGCCACGGTGGTCGACCTCGCTGCGACCAGCACGCCGGGACAGCTGCTGGTGCGCCTCGACTGCGCCGGCGAGCCGCTGCTCGCGCGCATCACCGAACGCTCGGCGAAGCGCCTGGAGATCCGCCCCGGACTCGCGCTGCGGGCTCAGATCAAGTCGGTGGCGCTGCTCGACTGAGGGCTCGCAGGCGCATCGGGCGTGCCTGTAACGTTTGCGACAGAGACTCGACAAGGGCACCCCGACAAAAACCCAAGCATCTGTTTAATTTGATTTTTGTGCACTGGCACATCTGTTGCTGAGGGAATACCGACATCTCTTCACAGGAGCTGGATCGTGGACCTCCCAGTCATCAGCAATGCCCCCGTCGCCGCCGAAGGTGGTGGCTGCGCGTCCAGCGGCTGCGGCAGCGCACCGGATGCGCTCGCCCACCTCCCGGACGAGATCCGCGCCAAGGTGCAGGATCACCCGTGCTACTCCGAGGACGCCCACCACTACTTCGCCCGCATGCACGTGGCGGTGGCGCCGGCCTGCAACATCCAGTGCAACTACTGCAACCGCAAGTACGACTGCTCCAACGAATCGCGGCCGGGCGTGGTGTCCGAGCTGCTCACCCCCGACCAGGCCCTCAAGAAGATCAAGGCCGTCGCGGCGGAGATTCCGCAGATGACGGTGCTCGGCATCGCCGGACCCGGCGATCCCCTGGCCAACCCCGGTCGCACCTTCGAGACCTTCCGCATGCTCTCGGAGCAGACGCCGGACATCAAGCTCTGCGTGTCCACCAACGGGCTCAACCTGCCGCAGTACGCGGACGAGATCGCCAAGCACAACATCGACCATGTGACGATCACCATCAACTGCGTCGATCCGGAAATCGGCGCGAAGATCTATCCGTGGATCTACTGGAACAACAAGCGCATCCGCGGCGTGGAAGGCGCGAGGATCCTCATCGAGCAGCAGCAGAAGGGGCTGGAGGCGCTGACCTCGCGCGGCATCCTGGTCAAGGTCAACTCGGTGCTGATCCCGGGCGTCAATGACGAGCACCTCAAGGAGGTCTCCAAGATCGTCAAGGCCAAGGGCGCCTTCCTGCACAACGTCATGCCGCTCATCGCCGAAGCCGAGCACGGCACCTACTACGGCCTGATGGCGCAGCGCGGCCCCACCGACGAAGAGCTGCAGGCGCTGCAGGACGAGTGCGCCGGCGACATGTCGATGATGCGTCACTGCCGCCAGTGCCGCGCCGACGCGGTGGGCCTGCTGGGCGAGGACCGCGGTGACGAATTCACCATGGACAAGATCGATGTCATGGACGTCGACTACGAAGCGGCCATGGTGCGTCGCAAGGCGGTGCACGACGACATCATCAACAAGCTCGAGTCCGAGCGCGCAGCCAAGGCCGCCAAGGTGCCGGTGCACCTGTCCATCGCGGCCGACACGCGGCCGGTGCTGATGGCCGTTGCCGGCAAGAATGGCGTGGTCGCGGAACACTTCGGCCATGCCAGGGAGTTCCTGATCTACGAGGCCTCGCCGGAAGGCGTGCGCTTCATCAGCCACCGCAAGACCGAGCTCTACTGTGCCGGCCTGGACACCTGCGGCGACGGAGGTGTGGCAGCGGAAGACGAGCCCGAATCCGTGCTCGAGCGCAACATCCGCACCCTCTCGGGCTGCGAGGTGGTGCTGTGCTCGAAGATCGGTTTCGAGCCCTGGGGCATGCTCGAGGCGGCGGGCATCCAGCCCAACGGTGAGCACGCCATGGAGCCCATCGAGGATGCCGTGATGGCGGTGTACAAGGAAATGTACGACGCCGGCAAGCTCGCCGTACCCGGCCAGGCGCGCCAGGTGGCCTGATGGACGCGATGGTGACGGACATGCTCAGGCTCGCCAGTTTCGCCGCCGCCATGATGCTGCCGCTGCTGGTGCACGCGGGCAGCAACATCGCGCGGCCGCTGCGGCCCCGGCCCCTGACCGTCACCACCGCCATCTGCACCGCCAGTCACGCACGCCACCGCAACCCGGAGGGCAGCGGGCGCGCTGCCCGCCCCCACTGAATGCCGGAGAACACGCCATGGCACTGCAAATAACCGCCCAATGCGTCAATTGCTGGGCCTGCTACGACGTCTGCCCCAACGACGCGATCTACGAGGACAAGCCGCACTTCCTGATCGACGACGCCAAGTGCACCGAGTGCCTCGGCGATCACGCCGACCCACAGTGCGCGGCGATCTGCCCGATCGAATGCGCCATCATCGACGAGCTCGGCGAAGCCCTGAACCCGCCGGGCTCGCTCACCGGCATCCCGCTCGAGAAGCTCGCCGAGCTGGCGGCTCAGGGCCTGGTCACCACGGAACTGCCCTGATGGCCGAAGTGATCTTCTTCGAGAAGCCCGGCTGCCAGGGCAACGCCCGCCAGAAGCAGCTGCTGCAGGCCGCCGGGCACAGCGTGCAGGCACGCAGCCTGAAGGCCGAGCCGTGGACAGCCGAGCGCCTGCGCGGATTTTTCGGCAGCCTGCCGGTGGCGACCTGGTTCAATCGCAGCGCGCCGGCGGTCAAGTCCGGCCGCGTCGTGCCCGAAACGCTCGACGCCGATCAGGCCATGGCGCTGCTACTGGCCAATCCGCTGCTGATCCGCCGCCCGCTCATGGAAGTCGGCGAGGAGCGCATGGTCGGCTTCGACACCGCCGCGGTGGAGGCCTGGATCGGGCTTGGCACGGCCGTGCGGCCCGCCGGCGACCTCGAGGCCTGCGTGCATGGCCCCGAAGGCCACGGCCACTGTGCCGAACCGGCCGCAGATCAACAGGAAGACAGCCATGCGTGCAGCGGGACTGTCTGAAAAAGCCGTTGCGATCGCACCGGGTATCCACTGGGTGGGCGCCCTCGATCCGCATCTGCGCAGTTTCGACATCATCCTCAGGACCGCCAACGGCACCACCTACAACGCCTATGTGGTCAGGGGCAGCGAAGGTGTGGCGGTGATCGACACCGTCAAGGAGAACTTCTCGGACGACTTCTTCCGCCGGCTCGAATCGGTGGCCGGCTACGACGAGATCACCACCATCGTGCTCAACCACCTCGAGCCGGACCATAGCGGGGCGCTGCCCGAGCTGCTGCGCCGCGCGCCGCAGGCGCGGGTGTACCTGTCGAGCCGCGCGCAGATGATGCTCAAGGCCCTGCTCAAGCCCAGCGGCGGCGGCGCGCCCGACTACACGCCGGTGACCACCGGCGACGAGGTGGACCTCGGCGGCCGCACCCTGCACTTCCTGCACACGCCCTACCTGCACTGGCCCGACACCCAGTGCACCTACGTGGTCGAAGAGGGTGTGCTGTTCTCCGGCGACGTGTTCGGCTGCCACTTCTGCGGTGCGCGCCTGTTCAACGACAGCGTGGGCGACTTCCGCTTCTCCTTCGAGTACTACTACGCGCACATCATGCGGCCCTTCCGCGAGCACATTCTCGATGCGGTGAGCCTGATCGAGCCGCTCGAGCTGGCGACGATCGCCCCCGCGCACGGGCCGATCCTGCGCCACCTGCCGCGCGAATACCTGCACCGCTACCGCGAGCTCGCCACGCCGCGGCTCTACAACGAGGCACGCAGCGAGAAGACCCTGGTGATCTTCTATCTCTCGGCGTACGGCAACACCCGCGCTATGGCCGAGGCGATTGCCGCCGGCGCCGAGCGCATCGGCGGCGTGCGCGTCTCGCTCTACGACCTGGAAGGCGGCGACGCGGAGATCTTCACCGATCTGGTGGAGGAAGCGGACGGCCTCGCCTTCGGCAGCCCCACCATCAACGCGGACGCGGTCAAGCCGATCTGGGACCTGCTCTCCTCGCTGACCAGCGTCAACATCAAGGGCAAGCTCGGCGTGGCCTTCGGTTCATACGGCTGGAGCGGCGAAGCGGTGCGGCTGATCGAGGACCGGCTGCGCGGCCTGAAGATGCGCGTGCCGGTCGAAGGCCTGCGCGTGAAGCTGGTGCCGGACCCGGGCGAGCTCGACGAGTGCGGCGCGCTCGGCGAGCAGATCGCCCGCCACCTCACCGGCCGCATCGAAGAGCGCGTCATCGACATGTCGGAGCTGGTCGGATGAGCGCCAAGCGCCCTGAAGCCAAGACACCACCCCGGGCGCAGCAGCCGCATCGCCGCGCCATCGCACCACGCCTTCATCCCACGACCTGAACCGGAGTCCGCCATGCCCAAAGCAAAAGTCACCTTCCAGGATATCGGCGTCAGCGTCACCGTCCCTGCCGGCACCCGTCTCATCGAGGTCTCGGAAAAGGTCGGCGCCGGCATCACCTACGGCTGCCGTGAAGGCGAATGCTGCACCTGCCTGACCAGGATCGTTTCCGGTGCGGAAAACCTCGCCGCGCCCTCGGTGCTGGAGGACCAGGTGCTCAAGGACAACCTCGCCCCGCGCGCGCACCGGCTGGCCTGCCAGGCGCAGATCCTCGGCGGCGACGTGGTCGTCAGACCGGCCTGAGCGCAAAACCGCTACACAAGACACCCCCAATCCGCAAACAGAGAAAACCCGCCCCACCCACTTTCTGGAGAATGCATCATGGCACTCGTAACTTTCAGCAGCACAATGCACAAGGACAAGACGGTGTACGCCGTCGCCGGCAGCCACACCCAGACGATCCTGTCGCTGGCCAAGGAAAACCACATCCCGATCGACTTCGGCTGCCAGGAAGGCGACTGCGGCACCTGCCTGGTCAAGGTCTCGTCGGTCGACGGCAAACGCAGCCCCATGGGCGGCCCGCTCAACATCCGCGAGGTCGCGGTGCTCAAGGAGATGGGCAAGGTCACCAAGGGCGAGATCGAGAAGATGTACGTCGACGATATCCCGCCCAACCACTGGCGGCTGGCCTGCCAGATGGTGGTCCGCGACGAGGACATCCTGGTCGAATACCCGAGCAAGTGAGCGCCCGGAGGCCGCGCCGATGAACGCCTTGGGTCGCATGGAAATCCGCGCAGCGATGCTGTCCGACCTGCTCGACGCGGGCGGCGCACCGGCGCTCCTCAATGATCCGAACCGCCCGCTGCTGGCCAGCATGATCGCCGGCCAGGCGGCGGGCCAGGGCTGCCTTCCGGCACACCTCGGGCTCGGCCCGGCACGCTTCTCGGAGCTTCTCGCCCGGCTCTTTCCCGGCACGCCGGTGTTCCTGGTGCGGCGCGAAATCGAGGAGATCCCCGAACTCGACGACTTGCGCAAGCTGCTGCTCGACCACCGCGCCCACCCGGGCGTGAGTGCCGAATGGATGGCCGACATCGTCGCCACCGCCTGTGCCGGCCGCGACCACCTGTGGCAGGACCTCGGGCTCGCCAACCGCGACGAGCTCAGCCGCCTGATGCGTCTGAACTTCAAACCGCTGGCCGACCAGAACGTCGGCGACATGAAGTGGAAGAAGTTCCTCTACAAGCAGTTCTGCGCGGCGGAAGGCATCTATGTCTGCCCCGCGCCCTCGTGCGGCGAATGTGCCGACCACCCCAAATGCTTCGGCCCCGAAACCTGAACCCCACCGGCTCGCCGGCGCAGGGGGCCGACGACACCCTGCGCCGGCGAGCGATCGCCGCCTACCTCGGGCTCGCCATCGGCGACGCACTCGGCGCCACTGTCGAGTTCATGACACCCAACGAGATCCGTCACAAATTCGGCGAGCACCGCGAGATGGTCGGCGGCGGCTGGCTCAAACTCAAGCCTGGCCAAGTCACCGACGACACCTCGATGTCGCTCGCGCTGGGCGAGGCCATCCTCGCCAACGGCCGCGTCGACGCCCTCGCCACGGCCCGCGCCTTCGATGCCTGGATGCGCGCCAAGCCGGTGGACATCGGCAACACCGTGCGGCGCAACCTGATCAGCTGGCGCCGCAGCGGCGAGCCCGAGGCGCCGCCTTCCGAGCACGACGCCGGCAACGGCGCGGCGATGCGCGTGCTGCCGCTGG
Source organism: Cognatazoarcus halotolerans (assembly GCF_009800965.1). Taxonomy (GTDB): domain Bacteria; phylum Pseudomonadota; class Gammaproteobacteria; order Burkholderiales; family Rhodocyclaceae; genus Cognatazoarcus; species Cognatazoarcus halotolerans. The sequence goes on from NZ_WUAF01000001.1 coordinate 61,734, forward strand.
CGCTCGCCACCTACGGCCACCCGCCGGAAGACATCGTCGCCGCCAGCCGCGCCCAGGCCCACGTGACCCATAACAACGAACTCTCCGACGCGGCCTGCGAGACCCTGGTCGCGATGCTGCACGCCTATTTTGCCGACGACCCGGCCGCCGCGAAGCGCCATATCGCGACCCTCGTCGAAAACCGCCCCCAGTACGCCCACGACCGCAAACGCTGCGAGAACCCCAGCGGCTATGTTGTCGACACCCTGCACGCAGTTTTCCAGGCGCTGGCCGCGCACAACGATTTCGAAGGCTGCCTGATCGACGTGGTGAACCGCGGCGGCGACGCCGACACCACCGGCGCCATCGCCGGCATGCTGGCCGGCGCGCGTGCCGGGCTCGAGGCGATCCCGCCACGCTGGCTGAAGGCCCTCGATCCGCAGGTGCGAAGCCAGTGTGAGACGCAGGCGGTGGCACTACTGGTGCGGGTGGCACGGCGGCATGCCTGAGCCGGCTCGGCGCGCTTGATCAGCGCATTCCGTACAGCTAGGCTGACGCAGCAAGAGCCGCCCCGAAAAGGCAGTCGGGGCAACTGAATGCGCTGCGGAGGGCTGCGACAGGCCCGCTCCCCGCACACGAGCAACCCACACGAGAGACGCGTCCATGACGGCCGAGATCATCGCGCGATTGAAGGTCTTCGTGTCCTACGCGCGCAGCGACGGCAGCGCACTTGCCGAAGAGCTGGTGACGGCACTCGAGGTGGCGGGATTCGAGGGCTATCTCGATCGCCATGACATCTCCGCCGGCGAGGACTGGGAACAGCGCCTGGACACGCTGATCCGCCAGGCGGACACGGTGGTCTTTCTCATCACCCCCAGTGCGGTGGCGTCGGAACGCTGCACCTGGGAACTCGATCTGGCGCGGGCGCTGGCAAAACGCATCATCCCGGTCCTCGGCCTGCCATGCGCTGAGGCAACCATCCCCGTAGACCTGCGCCGACTCAACTTCATAAACTTTGCACCGGGCAATTCGTTCGCGCGCGGACTCGGCCAGCTGGTCGGCGCCCTGAGACTCGACCTGGACTGGATTCGCGAGCACACCCGCCTCGGAGAGCTCGCACAGCGCTGGGAGATCCGCGAACGCGTGGAAGCCCTGCTGCTGCGTGACGAGGAGCTCGCGGCAGCACAGGAGTGGCTGACCAACTGGCGAGCGGAGCTGCCCGCCGCCACGGAGGCCCAGCGCAGCTACATCGCTGCGAGTGCCGACGCGCAAGAAAGGCGGCATGACGAGGAGCGCAAGCGCAACGACGAGATGGCACGTGCCAACACCGAGCGCGCCGCCGCACTTGCCCGCCAGGAGCAGGCGATGCGCGCCCTGCGGCGCCGGACCATCCTCGCGGGTATCGGCGTGGCCGCGCTCTCCGCCGGACTGGCAGGCACCACGGTGTGGGCGATGAAGCAGCGCGAGCGGGCGCTTGAGTTCTACATCCGCCGCGAGTCGCTACGCCGCGACATCGCGGGGCAGATCGTCGCCTACGCAGCAGCACCCGGGCAGTTCGCGATCGATAGCGGCCCGAGCGGGAGCTCGCCCTACACGACGGCCCTGCTCGAAGAGCTGGCTCCACCCGGGGTGTCCTTGTGGAGCGCCCTGTCGGCCACCTCGACCCGGGTGAACCGCAGCTCGAAGGGCGATCAGCGCCCCTTCATCTCGTCCGACATGAACGGCGACCTGTACCTGAGCCAGCCCTCCCCGACACGACGGCAGCATGCCCTGGTCATCGCGGTGGGCCGCTATCCGCAGATCCCGGGCGTCCAGTTCGACGGTGTCTACAAGGATCTCGCCGAATGGGAGAAATTCCTCACCGCACGGGGTTTCACGTTCGCGGGCCTGCGCGACCCGACCCTCGACGAACTGCGCCATGCGCTGGACGGACTGAGCATCGGCGCCACCGCCCCTCCGGCCGCGCCCGACAAGGGGAAGGCGTCTACCGCTCCCGAAGCGCCGCCCGACACCCTGCTGCTGGTGGTGTACTCCGGCATGGGCTTCCACTTCGGCGGAGAAAAGTACATCGGCTGCAAGGACGTCACACTCAAGGACGCCAGGGAAGCGACGCCGGCCCCGGATCTGCCCGGCGCGCTACGGGTGAGCGAACTTGAGAAACGTGCCCGCCGGCTGGCCGCCGCATCGGTGCTGGTCTACGACACCCAATTCTAGTGGGCCTTTGCAGGACGATGATCTCGCGCCGACGACACGAAACCGCAAAACTCGGGTGTTATAGAGGAGGCCCGGGCAGTGCGCTGCCCGGCGCGGGACGGTGCTTATCCGGTTCGCCATTGTGGATCCGGTGGGTTGCCCTTCTGAATTCACCGCTTCGATCGTATGCTTGGAGAAGAGGCCTGAAAACTGCGTCGTTGGGCGCAGCGCTCCATCCGGAGATCGGACGCCCGTAGTACGAAATCCCGATTCAATCAACAAGGAAGATCTGCATCAACAAGAAACTGATTGCGCTGACCGTCTCCGGCCCGCGCGCCGTCCCGGCTTTTGCCCAATCGAACGTCACCATCTACGGTACCGCCGGCGCCTACTTCGGCCTGGTCAATGGCAAGCAGACCACCACCGGCAAGAGCGACACCGCCGCGGTGGTCGGCAGCGGCCTGCTGTCCGGCTACCGCCTTGGCTTCAAAGGCTCCGAGGATCTGGGCAATGGCCTCAAGGCCGAGTTCGCGCTCGAACAGGGCTTCAACAGCGATGACGGCTCGAGCTCGAGCGGTCGCACCTTCCACCGCCAGGCCTATGTCGCGCTGAGCAGCAGCATGGGCAAGGTCGGCCTCGGCCGCCAATACGCACCGGGCTATGCAGCGACCTCGACCTACGAAGCCACCGGTGGCGCAGCCATCGCACCGCAGGTGATCCTCGCCGGGGCCGGTTTCAAGATCCAGCCGGGCTCGAGCCAGCGTATCGACAACTCGATCACCTATGCGTCGCCGAACTTTGGTGGCCTTACGATCAACGGCATCTGGGGTGTCGGAACCGAAGACGCCACCGACGAGAAAGCGGGCCGCTTGTTGTCGATTGGTGCCAACTACGCCAATGGGCCGATCGGCATCGCCTACGTCTACAACCAGCAGAACTCGACCACCAACGGCAACGACAAGCAGCGCGAGCACTACCTGGGCGGCTCTTATGACCTGGGCATGGTCAAGCTGCTGGCCAGTTACCAGACCCTGGGCGGCGACACCGGCATGGGCGGCGGTCTTGCTGCTGCCGACGCGAAGATGTGGGAAATCGGCGGCATCGTGAAGGTTGGCGCCGGCAACGTGCACGTCGGCTACGGCATGCTGAACTCCGACGCAGCCAAGTCTGACGCCAAGTCCCTCGCCATCGCCTATACCCAGAACCTGTCCAAACGCACCACCGCGTACGCGGGCATCAACCGCACCAGCAATGACGATGCGGTTTCGTACGGGCTTACCGGTAGCAACGGTCTCGATCGCGCCGGCGAAGCCCAGACCATCTACGCCGTGGGTGTTCGCCACAAGTTCTGATCGCCACGCGGCCAATCGAATCGACGGGCGCCGCATGGCGCCCGTTTTCCATCTCCTGCCGCAGCAGTTCTTGAACGGTATCGCGCAGCGGCGGCGCCGGCCCATCCCCCGACGCAATCGGTACCCTCAGCGCGGGCCCGGCAGCGCCTTGACCCGCCGATCCACGATCCACACGCCTTCCGCATCCTCCGCCAGTTCTATCGCGGTCAGTCGCTTGCCGTTGCAGATCTCGCTCATCGATTCGCCCGACAGCGGGTCATAGACGATGCCGTGCATCGAGCAGCGCAGGTAGCGGCCGCTCGCATCGAACACGGTGCTTTTTTCGCAATCGAGCTCGCGCGGCATGTGCACGCACAGGTTCCGGAAGGCGAGGCAAGTGCCCCTGTGGCGGAACACGAACGCCATGATCGGCTCGCTGTCGTAGGCCACGGCGAGCCGCAGGTAGGCGCCGTCAACAAGCTCGTCGCTGGCACAGACGCGGATTCGCTGGTTCATGGCGGTGGCCATCCGCTCAGCGCATCGCGCCCGAAGGCTCGGCTGCCATCGCCTTCAGGCGCGCGGCGAGCGCCGCGTCCATGGTGCGCAGGTGCGTCTCGAACCAGCCGGGCAGGCTTTCCAGCCAGACACGGGGCGTCGCCAGTCGGCCGGCACGCACCCGCGTGCCCATGTGGGCGATTTCGCCGAGTACCCGCAGGTGCTCGGCGTGGTGCTCGCCGATGGCCGGAAAGCGGCATTCGCGCATGAGCTTGCCTTCGTGTTCGAAATGTAGCCGGGTGTGCTCGGCGAGCTGCTCGAACAGGTCCGCGAACCCGGCATCGCTGGCCGAGGCCAGCGCCGTCACGAGTTCGACGAATTCCCGGTGCGTGGCGTCCATTTCAGCGACGCCGAGCACATGAGCGTCATCGCGCCACTGCATCAGATCGCGCCGTGGTTTTCGCGCTTGGCCGAGGTGGTGCTGGCCATCGCCTCTTCAACGGACTTCTCGGGAAACTTGAAGCGGTGATCGATCAATGCCCGGTATACGGTGACAACCTTGTCAGCGGCGCTCTGACCCTTGAAGTCGCTCTTCTCGAGCGCCACGAGGTCGATCAGCTCGTTCCAGGCCATGCCCTGAACCAACGGAATGAAAACCAGCCGGGCACCATTAGTCGTGGTGACAAAGGGGTCCGGAATGTTGACGGTGAACAGTACCGCCACCGAACCGGTCTTCAAGCCGTCGCCGAACTTCTCGATCAGGAAGGGGAATTCCTGCAGGGTGTCGAGCGAGCCCGACAGCAGCATGACCTGGTCCGCCGAGGTGAGCAGCGCGACCTGCTTGAGCACGTGCACCGGCGGCTTGCGGCGACCCTGCGCGTCGGCCACCTCGCCCTCCTTCAGCACCAGCTCGCCACGATAGGCGACCCAGCCCGATTCGGAGGCGTTCTCGCGAAAATTGGCGTTGAAGTAGAGTGGTTCGTAACGGTCCATCAAGGTGCTTTCTACCAGCATGGGTTTCTCCCGAGTTCAATTGTTCAGGCCGGTTCGCCGACCCGGATCAAGTCAAAGACATCGGCATCGATGATCTCGAGGCCGACCTTCCTGCAATAGCGCTGCTCCTTGGCCGTGGGCTCGGCGATGAACACCCAGCCGGCCGGCTCTGCAGCACTGAAGATGATGTCGGCCATGACCATGCGCTCGGTGTCGCGGTTGAGCCGCATGCCCAGCAGCAGGTAACGTTTGCCCTTGCGCAGTTCCTTGAGCTGGGGCGGGATCGCGTAGCCGCCCATCAGCTCGGTGATGTAATCGACATAGTCGGCATCGGAGGCGATGTAGGTCGGGTCGGGACGCGGCGTACCCATCGGCTTGAAGAGGATCGGGCAGCGCATGTCGAGTTCGTCGACCGGGCTGTAGACGCCGCCGTCCCAGTGGAAAAGCTTGTAGCGGAAGGCGGTGCCGGCCATGCGCGCGATGCCGACGATCAGGTTGTGCGGCACGCCGGCGTATGAATCCTGCAGCTGCGTATCGCGATTGATGTCGATGACGTAGGGTGGCAGGAAGGATCCCAGCCAGTCGTGCACCTCGCCGCGGGTCCATTCGGCCTCGCCGTAGGTGCGGTTGAGGAAGCGGGTCACCGCGCTGCGGCCACGCTTGAGTTCGACATTCATCGCCGCACGCGGAAACTCGTACATGAGCTTGGGCGCCATCGGCCGCCCCTCGTTCATGGCGATGATCAACGAATCGCTGTCGGCAGGGATCGGTGCGCCGCTGACGGGGTTCTTGACGTCGGCCAGAACACCCGGCCCGAAGTAGGGAACAATGCTGCCGTCCTTGAGACCGGCGAGCAGTTCTTCACGCAGTTGTTGGTTCATGACACTTGCCCTGGGCGATGGATTACCCCTCTTGAGCAAGTTCCGGGCCCATGCCGAAAGCACGCAGACAGGCGCTTTCCGGCCGATGCGCATGTCGGATTGTGGGTTTTGCTACACCGATAGGTGAAGGCTTGGAGGCATTCGGGACAAGCGGCCTACAGGGTCGCGAGCGTCACCGAGGCCACGCCGCCGATCACCAGGAACTCGTCTTCACCCTGCAGCACCCCGGGGAAGAGGCCGCACAGGAAGAAAATCTTGGTGAGCGGAATCTCGGCGGTCAGGATGTAGTCGCCGAACTCGCCGGCGCGATCGCGGCTGCTGGTGAAGGAACTCAGGTTGTTGAGCAGGATGGTGCGCAGGCCGCCCTCGCCCCACTTGAGCACTTCGTAGTCGCCGACGCGATTCACGCCGCGGTAGAGCGTGACATGGTGGGCGCCGGGATGGCGCAGGGCGAGCTCGCGCTGGGTGTACGCGTAGACGAGGTCAAGCTGCGCCTCCAGCGAATTGGTGCCATAGACGCCGCGGGCACGCTGCTCCTGGTAACGCAGATATGCCTCGCCCGCCGGATCGCGCAGCGGCTGGCCGTGATAGCGCGGCACCAGGCCGAAGCGCGATTCCACCCAGCCCTTGAGCACCGCGCCCTCGCGACTGTCCGAATCGAAGCTCCAGCCGCGGATGATGCGCTCATAGTTGGCTCGCACGCGCGCCTTGCCGCGCCCGGAAAAGCCCGAATCCTCTGGCCGCGCGAAGCGGAAATACACCGTCATGTAGTCGCGGAAGACCTCGGGATGGCGCTCGGGCGGTGCAGCATCGAGGCGCCGCCAGAGGTCGGCATGCAGTTCGGCGACCCCATCGATGAGCAGCGGCGCGGGGTGCTGCTGGTAGGTCAGGCTGCCGATGATGACCGCCGGGAGGTTGCAGCGGTTGATCGGCAGTCGTGCCTTGCGCGGCAGTGTGGGTTTGTCATTACCCCGACGTTTCGTAGGGGCTTTGTCGCAATTCCGCGTTTCCTCACAAGCCGGAAAATTGTGATTTTTCATTTTTCATTCAAAGGCTTGCAGCCTGTCAGTCGATCTGGCACGCAACGTGCAGGAGTTGGGGCGCGACTCTCAACGATCCCACGCAAATCGACTGACAGACTAAGGAGGTTACACCATGGCAAAGCTTCGTCAATGTGCCATCTACGGCAAAGGCGGCATCGGCAAGTCCACCACCACCCAGAACCTGGTTGCGGCACTGGCCGAGTCCGGCAAGAAGGTCATGATCGTCGGCTGCGATCCCAAGGCCGACTCCACCCGACTCATCCTCCACAGCAAGGCGCAGACCACGGTCATGCACCTGGCTGCCGAGGCCGGCTCGGTTGAGGACCTCGAACTCGAAGACGTGCTGTCCGTCGGTTTCGGCGGCATCAAGTGCGTCGAGTCCGGTGGCCCCGAGCCCGGCGTCGGCTGTGCCGGCCGCGGCGTGATCACCGCGATCAACTTCCTCGAAGAGGAAGGCGCCTACGACGAGGACCTCGACTTCGTGTTCTACGACGTGCTCGGCGACGTGGTGTGCGGCGGTTTCGCGATGCCCATCCGCGAGAACAAGGCCCAGGAAATCTACATCGTGTGCTCGGGCGAGATGATGGCCATGTATGCGGCCAACAACATCTCCAAGGGCATCGTGAAGTACGCCAACTCGGGCGGCGTGCGCCTCGCCGGCCTGATCTGCAACAGCCGCAACACCGACCGCGAGGACGAACTGATCATGGCCCTGGCAGCCCGCCTCGGCACCACCATGATCCACTTCGTGCCGCGCGACAACGCAGTTCAGCACGCCGAGATCCGCCGCATGACGGTCATCGAATATGACGCCAAGCACAAGCAGGCCGACGAGTACCGTCAACTCGCCAAGAAGATCAACGACAACACCAACTTCGTCATCCCGACCCCGATCGAGATGGAAGAACTGGAAGAGCTGTTGATGGAATTCGGAATCATGGAGCAGGAAGACGAAAGCATCATCGGCAAGACCGCCGAAGAACTCGCCGCCTCCGCCTGACCACGCTTTTCGACTTTTGCCGGTGGCCGGCGCAGATGAGCGCGGCCACCGAAGGAGAAATGAAATGGCTGTTTTGACCCGTGAAGAAACCGAGGCCCTGATCGCCGAGGTACTCGAAGTTTATCCCGACAAGGCCAAGAAGGACCGCGCCAAGCACCTGGCGGTCAACGACCAGTCGGTCGAACAATCCAAGAAGTGCATCACCTCCAACCGCAAGTCGCTGCCGGGCGTGATGACCATCCGCGGCTGCGCCTATGCAGGCTCGAAGGGCGTGGTGTGGGGTCCGATCAAGGACATGATCCACATCTCCCACGGCCCGGTCGGCTGCGGCCAGTACTCCCGCGCCGGACGCCGCAACTACTATGTCGGCACCACCGGTGTCGACAGCTTCGGCACGATGAACTTCACCTCCGACTTCCAGGAGAAGGATATCGTCTTCGGCGGAGACAAGAAGCTCGCCAAGCTGATCGAGGAGATCGAGCAGCTGTTCCCGTTGCACAAGGGCATCTCGGTGCAGTCCGAGTGCCCGATCGGCCTGATCGGCGACGACATCGAGGCCGTCTCCAAGAAAGCCTCGGCGGCCATCGACAAGCCGGTCGTGCCGGTGCGCTGCGAAGGTTTCCGCGGCGTGTCGCAATCGCTCGGCCACCACATCGCCAACGACACCATCCGTGACTGGGTGCTCGACAAGCGTGACGGCAAGGCCTACGACTCGACCCCCTACGACGTGGCCATCATCGGCGACTACAACATCGGCGGCGACGCCTGGGCATCGCGCATCCTGCTCGAGGAGATGGGCCTGCGGGTGGTTGCCCAGTGGTCCGGCGACGGCACCATCGCGGAGATGATGAACACCCCGAAGGTCAAGCTCAACCTGCTGCACTGCTACCGCTCGATGAACTACATCAGCCGCCACATGGAAGAGAAGTACGGCATCCCCTGGATGGAGTACAACTTCTTCGGCCCGACCAAGATCATCGAGTCGCTGCGCAAGATCGCCGACTTCTTCGACGATTCCATCCGCGAGAAGTGCGAGCAGGTGATCGCCCGCTACCAGCCGATGATGGACGAGATCATCGCCAAGTACAAACCGCGCCTGCAGGGCAAGAAGGTGATGCTCTACGTCGGCGGCCTGCGCCCGCGTCACGTGATCGGCGCCTACGAGGACCTCGGCATGGAAGTGGTCGGCACCGGCTACGAGTTCGCCCACAACGACGACTACGACCGCACCATCAAGGAAATGGGCAACGCCACGCTGCTCTACGACGACATCACCGGCTTCGAGTTTGAGGAGTTCGTCAAGCGCATCAAGCCCGACATGGTCGGCTCCGGCATCAAAGAGAAGTACATCTTCCAGAAGATGGGCATCCCGCTTCGCCAGATGCACTCCTGGGACTACTCCGGCCCTTACCACGGCTACGACGGCTTCGCGATCTTCGCCCGCGACATGGACATCGCCCTCTCCAACCCGGTGTGGCACAACATGACGCCGCCGTGGAAGAAGGCCGAACCCGAAGCCGCGCAGAAAGCCGCCTGACCCTACCCCATCATCTTGCGCCCGCATCCGCGAATGGGCGGTGCGGGCAAGGAGATTGCAATGCAAACCGCAGACAAGATCAATCCCTGCTACCCGCTGTTCCGTGACGACGACTACAAGGAGTCGCTCGGCAACAAGAAGGCGCAGTTCGAAGAAGGTCACGACGCCGGCAAGGTTTTCGAGACCTTCATGTGGACCACCACCCAGGAATACCAGGATCTCAACTTCAAGCGCGAGGCGCTGACCGTCGATCCCGCCAAGGCCTGCCAGCCGCTCGGCGCGGTGCTGTGCGCCTCGGGCTACCACAAGACCCTGCCCTATGTGCATGGCTCGCAGGGTTGCGTCGCCTACTTCCGCACCTACTTCAACCGCCACTTCAAGGAGCCCTGCTCCTGCGTGTCGGACTCGATGACCGAGGACGCAGCCGTGTTCGGTGGCCAGAAGAACATGTTCGACGGCCTGCCCAACGCCAAAGCCCTGTACCAGCCCGAGATGATCGCGGTGTCGACCACCTGCATGGCCGAGGTCATCGGTGACGACCTCAACGCCTTCATCAACAACTCGAAGAAGGAAGGTCACATCGCCCAGGACTTCCCGATCCCCTTCGCCCACACCCCGTCCTTCGTCGGCTCGCATACCACCGGCTGGGACAACATGGAAGAAGGCATCCTGCGCAACCAGACCCTCAACGAGATGGAAGGCAAGAAGGTCGGCAGCAACGGCAAGCTCAACATCGTGCCGGGCTTCGAGACCTACCTGGGCAACTACCGCGTGGTCAAGCGCATGCTCACCGAGATGGGCGTCGAATACACCATGCTGTCCGATCCCTCGGAAGTCTTCGATACCCCCTCGGACGGCGAATTCCGCATGTACGCGGGCGGCACCACGATTGCCGAGATCAAGGACGCGCCGAACGCCTACACCACGCTGCTGATGCAACCGGCGCAACTCGAGAAGACCAAGAAGTTCGTCGAGAACACCTGGAACCACGAAGTACCCAAGCTCAACATCCCGATGGGTATCGACTGGACCGACGCCTTCCTTATGAAGGTCTCCGAGATCACCGGCAAGCCGATTCCCGAGTCGCTCGAGAAGGAACGCGGACGTGCCATGGACGTGCTCGCCGACAGCCACGCCTGGCTGCACGGCAAGAAGTTCGCGCTCTACGGCGATCCGGACTTCGTCATGGGCATGGTCAAGATCCTGCTCGAGTGCGGCGCCGAGCCGATCCATGTGCTCTCCCACAACGCCAACAAGCGCTGGGGCAAGGCGGTGCAGAAGATGCTCGACGAGAGCCCCTTCGGCGCCAACTGCAAGGTCTATGTCGGCAACGACCTGTGGCACATGCGCAGCCTGTGCTTCACCAACAAGCCCGACTTCCTGATCGGCAACTCGTATGGCAAGTACATCCAGCGCGACACCCGCCACAAGGGCGAAGCCTTCGAAGTGCCGCTGATCCGGCTCGGTTTCCCTCTGTTCGACCGTCATCACCTGCATCGCCAGACGACGATGGGCTACGAGGGCATGATCCAGATCGTCACCACCCTGACCAATGCGGTCCTTGAGCAGCTCGACAAGGAAACCATCGGCATGGGCACGACGGACTACAACTTCGACCTGGTTCGCTAAGGCGAGTCTGCACGGCGCGGCGGAAGACCGTTCTTCCGCCCGCCCTTCACTCATCACCCACTGCGAAGGTACCCCATGGCCAACATCATGATCCGGCAGGCGGACAACGGCGGACTGGTCTTCTATCTCCCCAAGCGGGATCTCGAAGCCAGCATCCAGTCGATCGAGTTCGACAGCCCCGAAAAATGGGGTGGCGAACTCAAACTGGACAACGGCGGGGCCTACTACATCGACCCCATCGCCAGGCCGCCGCGCCTGCCCATCTCATTGCGAGCCAAGCGCCTCGGCGCCGCCGAGGACTGACACGGATTCAGGAGAAACCTCATGGCAATGACTATCGATCCCGACATGTGCACCGCCTGCGACGACTGCCGGCCGGTGTGTCCGACCAAATCCATCAAGAAGGGCAAGATCTTCTACACGATCGACGCCTCGACCTGCACCGAGTGTGACGGCCACGCCGACGCACCGCTGTGTGTCGACGTCTGCCCGTCTGGCTGCATCAGCCCGGCCTGATTTTTCCGGGTCTTGAGCCGAGCGCCGGGTCCGCCCGGTGCTCCACTGAAGATTCCGACCAGGAGCGCAAAGATGTCCGATACCCCCATCGCCTCACGCGAAGCCGCCCTTCGCATCGCACTCGCCGCGCGCGCCCTCGACGGGCTCGACATACGCGAACTGCTCGGCGCATTGACCGAAAAACTCGAGGTACCGCTGACCGAGGCAAAGCTCGGCACGCTGACGGTCGAAGACCTGAGGCAGATCCTTGCCGGCGATTTCGCCGAACAGGGCTGCCATGTCGGCGTCACCAACGACCAGCTCAAGCAGGCGGTACGCATGCTGTGGGGCCAGGGCGTCGAGTCGAACGATTTCCCGGCGGTCGAGGGTGAAGCCGACACCACGCCGGCCGGCTCGATCCGGGTCGCCATCGCTGCCAACCGCGGCGAGAACCTCGACGGCCACTTCGGCTCGTGCGACCGCTTCCTGGTCTATCAGGTCAGCGTCGATGCGATGCGCCTGGTCGGGGTGCGCAGCACCGCCGAAGCCGATGCCGAGGAAGACAAGAACGCATCGCGCGCGGCGCTGATCAACGACTGCCAGATCGTCTACGTGCAATCGATCGGCGGCCCTGCGGCGGCCAAGGTGGTCAGGGCCGGTGTCCACCCGGTCAAGAAGCCAGACGGCGGCGAGGCCCGCACGGTGCTCGCCGAACTGCAGCAGAGCCTCGGCAGCCCGCCGCCCTGGCTGGCCCGCATCATGGGCGTTCCGGCTGCCTCGCTGGCACGTTTCGAAGCCGACATCGAGGCGGAGGAATCGACATGATCAGCGCGGAACAACTCGCCGCGGTGACTACCGCCGCTACACGCGACGCCGGCATCGCGACACTGCGCCAGCAGTTTCCCGAACTGCACTTCTCGATCTGCAGCGAGGACGACGTCTCGCCCCGCTACCGCCCGGCCAGCGACGCGAGCAGTCACCACCTGTTCCTGATCGCCGGCGCGTCGGGTCATTGCCTCGAGCTGACCAACGACCCGGACATCGCCACCGGGATCCTGCTGGCCGAAAAGGTCGATGCCGACTGAGTCTGACCGCTTCGTGCCACGCTCCGGCGCACCGGCCGATGCGGCCGGGCTGTGCGCCGGCTGTGCCTATGCCGCCGACTTCCTGGCGCACGGGCAGTGCCAGCCGGGCGATATCTGCATCCGGGCGCACAGCGGTCGGCAGATCGATCGCTTCATGCGCAGGAACCCGCAGGAAGCGTCGAAGTTCCTCGATGACCTGTTCTGGGAACGACGCGCCATCGCCGCCCGCCACGCGCCGGCCGAAGAGGTGTACCGCCTGCGCGACGACGTCGACGAGGTGGTGCGCCGGGTGGTGGTGACGCGCCTGCCCGAGGCGCTGCTGGTGACCATGCTGTCCGACCCGGACCGCGAGGTCCGGCTCTCGGTGGCCACCCGTCTGCCGGCCGAGCTGCTGCCGCGGATGACCCGCGACCCGGACTACCTGATCCGCGCAACCGTTGCCCGGCGCCTGCCACACGGTCAGCTCGTGGCGCTGGCGCGCGACCCCGAACGCGAGGTCCGCAAGATCGTCGCCGCGCGGCTGCCCTCGTTTGCACTGTCGCGGCTGGCCGACGACCGCGAGCCCGAAGTGCGCGCCATCGTCGCCGAACGGGCGCTTCCCGAACTTGCCGCGCTGATGATCCGGGACGAGGAGTGGTGGGTGCGGCTTGCCGCAGTCGCAACGGTACCGCCCGAATGCCTGCCCACCATCGCCGCCGACGATCCCGAAGCCGAGGTGCGCAATGCGGCGCGCGAACGCATGGATAACCTGACGCGCAGCAGCGCGCGAGAGAGCGAATCATGAAGACACCGCTGGCCTGGCCGGACCTTTGCAAGACACTTGCGGCCCCCCTCGTCGAGACCTGCACGCGAACCCCGGTGAGCGCCGGCGATGCCGGCCTGGTCAAGGCCCTGTCCACCGCACAGCCTGACTGGCGCTTCAGGCATGCGCTGTGCCGTGGCGGCTGGTATCGCCTCGGCGGGATCGTCGACGGCGCCGGCAACCGGGTTTCGGACAATCTCGAGGCCTGGGCAGAGCAAGCACTTGAACACCACGATGGCGACGTCGGCGCGCTGATCGACGCCGAGCAGGACCGTACGCTGTTCGCCACCCGACTGGTCGGCAACACTCACTACCTCGTCGCCTCGTCGGGCGAGGCTGGTGATGACTTCCTTCAGCTCGAGATCGAGGAGTTGCAGGAGGTACGTGCCCACCGGCTGTTCGACAACGAACCCGGCAGCATCGAGGAGATTGTCGATCCGCGCCTCGACGCCGACAGCCGCGCGGCAGCATCGCCGATCGGCCTGCCCTTCTACGCCTTCAGCCGTCTGCAGCATGTCGGCAGCTTCCTGCGGCGCATGCGCAGCCAGCGCACCGAGCCGGCCCCGATCCACCGAATGGTGGAGGACTGGGACCGTTCCAGCGCGGGTGCTGCATCGAGCTTCTGCAACCAGTGGGTGCTGGCGACCAGCGAACATCTCGACCGCTTCCGCCAGCCGGTACTGCGCGCCCAGCCGATCTGTGCCCAAGCGGGCGAGCCGCCCGCTTTCCGCGGCGATGCCACCGCAAACGGACTTGCGCTGGCCGACGCCCTGAGTCATTTCGACCGCCACTGCGGCTACCCGATGGCCTGGTATTTCCACATGCTGACCAGCCGCTCGGTTCCCTATGCCGTAGCCCAGACGGTGGTCGAGGATGCCCTCGCCGGACTTGCCTACCTTCCGGAGCGCGACGTCGCCGTGGTTCGCGGCTGGCTGCACCGCCCCTACTCCGCATAAGCCGCGGGTGCGCGCCGGAACATACGTGTGTCGTGTCGCATTCACGACACCGGTGCAACAACCCACTCCCTGAACCCCGAAAACTTCTTGTTATTTCAATAATTTAAAGGGTGGCATCCGCCTTGCTTAGGCTAACGCAAGGAGAACACCATGACCGCCCGATCCAGCATCATCATCAACGACACCACCCTGCGCGACGGCGAGCAGTCGGCCGGTGTGGCGTTTTCGCTGGACGAGAAGCTGGCGATCGCCACCCAGCTGGCCGCGATCGGCGTGCCGGAACTCGAGGTCGGCATTCCCGCCATGGGCGAGGAGGAGCGCGAATCGATCCGCGCCGTCGCCGGCCTCGGCCTGCCGGCCCGACTGATGGTCTGGAGCCGGCTGCGCCGTGAAGACATCACTGCCTGCGCCGGTCTCGGTGTGGATCTGGTGGATATCTCGGTGCCAGCCTCCGATCAGCACCTCGCCTTCAAGCTGGGCCGCGACCGCGACTGGCTGCTCAAGCGCCTGCCTGGCGTGATCACGGTGGCGCGCGCGCTCGGGCTGGAAGTCGGCCTGGGTTGCGAGGACGCCTCGCGCGCCGACATGGATTTCCTCTGCCGCCTCGCTGAGGCGGCGCAACGGGCCGGAGCACGCCGCCTGCGCTTCGCCGACACGCTCGGCATCCTCGAACCCTTCGGCACCTTCGAGCGAATCAGCCGCCTGCGCGCATCGACCGACCTCGAGATCGAGATGCATGCCCACGACGACCTGGGCCTGGCCACCGCCAACACCCTGGCCGCGTGCAAGGCTGGCGCCACCCACGTAAACACCACGGTCAATGGCCTCGGCGAGCGCGCCGGCAACGCACCGCTGGAAGAGGTGGTGCTGGGCCTGCGCAAGCTGCACGGCATCGAGACCGGCGTGGACCTGCGCGCCTTCCCCGAGCTGTCGCAGCGGGTGGCGATCGCATCCGGTCGCAGCGTCCCCTGGCAGAAGAGCATCGTCGGCGCGGGGGTGTTCACCCACGAAGCCGGCATTCATGTCGACGGGCTGCTCAAGCATCCCGACAACTACCAGGGCTTCGACCCGGCCGAGGTTGGCCAGGCGCACCGCATCGTGCTCGGCAAGCACTCCGGTTCACGCGCCGTCGAGCTGGTGTATTCGCGGCTCGGCATCAGCCTTGCGCCCAGCGAAGCCGACGCCCTGCTCACCCGCGTCCGCAACTTCGTGGCCCTTCACAAGCATCCACCGGAAAGCTCGGATCTTCACGATCTGCTGACCGCCGTACGGAGCCCGATCCATGTCTGAGACCATGACCATCACGCAAGCCACCGGCCCCTCGCAAAGTCTTTGGGAAACGCTCAAGGAAGATCTTGCCTGCGTCTTTCAGCGCGACCCCGCGGCACGCTCGACGATCGAAGTGATCAGTACCTATCCGGGCCTCCACGCCATCCTGCTGCACCGGCTGGCGCATCGCATGTGGCTCGCGCGCTGGCGCTACCCGGCGCGCTTCCTGTCCTTCCTCGGACGCATGTTCACCAACGTCGACATTCACCCCGGTGCCGAGATCGGCCGGCGATTCTTCATCGACCACGGCGCCTGCGTGGTGATCGGCGAGACCGCCGAGGTCGGCGACGACGTGACGCTCTACCACGGCGTCACGCTGGGCGGCACCTCGTGGAACAAGGGCAAGCGCCATCCCACCCTCGGCAGCGGCGTGGTGGTCGGGGCCGGCGCCAAGATCCTCGGGCCGATCGAGATCGGCGAACGGGTGCGGGTGGGTGCGAACTCGGTGGTGGTCAAGAACGTTCCCGCCGACCGCACCGTGGTCGGCGTACCGGGACGCATCGTCGACACCCGCCGCAACAGCCTGCTCGACAAGGACGGCAGCTTCAACCTCGATCACAACCAGATGCCCGACCCGGTGGCCAAGTCCATCGCCTGCCTGATCGACCGCATCGAGACGCTCGAGAAAGAACTCTGCGAACTGCGCAACGAGCCGCCACCACCCGCCCACGACGGCCAATGCCAGACCTGCTCCGCCGGCGATCTCTGCTGCGAGAGCGAAGCCATGCACGAAGCAATGCACTGAGGAACGAAGACGCCATGGACCTGCTCGATTTCACCGACTGCAAGCTCTATTTCGAGGACCCGCTGCCCCCTCGGGCGGCGAACCTGCTGTCGGCTGCGGCGGATGCCTACGGCGAACCCGAAGCGGAACTGTGCCTGCTGCGTGCCCATCTGCTGGCGCCGGAAAACCTCACCATCCTGGTGGGCCTGTACCGCTTCTACTTCTATCAGCACCGGCTCGAGGACGCCCTGCAGATCGCCGAGCGCGCCATGCACCTCGCCGCCCGCCACCTTGGCCTGCCGCCCGACTGGCGCCAGATTGACGAGCACAGTCTCGCCATCGCGGCGGCCTGCTCGTTCGGGCTGCTGCGCTTCTACCTGATTGCCATGAAGGCGAGCTGCGTGGTCTTGCTGCGGCTGCGCCGGATTGGCGAGGCCCGGCAACGCCTCGAGCGGCTCGGCACATTCGACACCCGCGACCAGCTCGGCGCGGCAAGACTGCTCGAGGTGATCGACCAGTTCCAGAATCCACCAGCCGTGGACCACGACGCATTTAACCCGGCCCTGGCCGCAGCCTGAGGAGTAAACCATGGACGATACCCTGAGCCTCGAAGACGCAATGGACGAGATGTCGTCCGCCGAGGATTTTCTGGACTACTTCGGCATTGACTACCAGCCCGACATCGTGAAGGTCAATCGACTCCACATCCTGCAGCGCTTCCATGACTACCTTGCCAAGAACGCGCCGGTGATGCCCGAAGACGAAGAGGCGGCCCGGGCCGTCTACACGCATTGGCTCGAACGCGCCTACCAGGACTTCGTAAACTCCGATGCGCTCACCGAGAAGGTCTTTGCGGTCTTCCAGCACACCCCCAACGAGGCCGGCGGCACTACCTCGTTCGTGTCCATCGACAAGGTCTTCCAGATCTAAGCACGGCAACCGCCATCCACGGAGCCCTCTCATGATCAATGCACAGTGGGACTACGGCCAGGCGGTGCGCCTGACCCGCAACGTTCGCAACGACGGCACCTACCCCGGCCTGCCGCCGGGTGCGCCGCTGGTACGTCGCGGCAGCGTCGGCTATGTGGTGGACGTCGGCACCTTCCTGCAGGACCAGGTCATCTACTCAGTCAATTTCCTCGACGAGGGACGAATCGTCGGCTGCCGCGAGGAAGAGCTGATCGGCGCCGACGATCCCTGGACGCCGTCCGCCTTCGAGTTCCGCGACAAGGTCCGCTGCGGACAAGCGCTCCCCCTCGGTGGGGAAGCGACGGTGCCGCAGGGCGCCGAGGGCGAGGTGCTCAAGGTGGTTCGCGATGCCCCCGGCGGCGTCGCCTACCACATCCATTTCGACTGCCTGCCCGGCCGTGTCCTGCAGATCCCGGAGCCGCTGCTGGAAGCCACGGGCCCGACCGACTGACCGGAGGATCGCACGATGCAGGATGGCTACCTGAACCTCAAGCTTTCATGGGAGCTCTTCAAGAAGGCACCCGATGCACTGCTCGCGGCGGAACGGCAGCGGCTGGACTCCATTGCGCGGCGACAGCACGAACTCGAGCGCGGCATCCTCGCCGCCCCTGAGGCGAGCGGGGTCGTCGTCCCCGACAACGCGGTCGCCAGCCGCGTCCTGGAAATCGCGGGGCGTTATCCTTCACACGAAGACTTCGAGCAGGAGATGGCCGTGCTCGGGCTCGACAAGGCCCGCCTGGGCGAAGCGCTTGCCCGTGAGCTGCGCGTGGAGGCGGTGCTGGAGAAGGTCGCCGGTGCGGTGCCGCCAGTCTCCGAAATCGATGCCGAGCTCTATTACCACGCCCACCTCGATGCCTTCGAGATACCCGAGGCCCGTTCCCTCCGCCATATCCTGATCACCTACAACGACCGCGAGGAAAAGGCGCGCGTGACGGTTCAGCTCAAGGTCCTGCGCAGCAACGCGCGTGGCGCGGAAGCCTTCGGCAAGGCTGCGCTGCGTCACTCGCAATGTCCGACCGCAATGCAGGAAGGCATCCTCGGCCTGGTGCGGCGGGGGCAACTCTACCCCGAGCTGGAGCCTGCGGCCTTTGCCCTCGCACGAGACGAGATCAGCGACGTGCTCGAATCCCCAATCGGCCTGCACATCCTGCGCTGCGACGCGATCCAGCCCCGCGGGCTTGCACCGTTTGCCGAGGTCGCCACACAGATCGGCGAACGTCTCAACGAGCGCCGCCGCCGCAAGGCCCAACAAGACTGGATACGCGAACAGGCGGTGCGCGCCTAGGCGCATGGCCCCGCACCGGCCGGGCCACGCCGTCGCCGGACCCGACTCCCATGAAGAAAGGCGCCCGCGGGCGCCTCTCCGTCAGGACATGCGCTGAGGGTCAGCGCTTGCGGCGCATGCCCAGGCCACCGAGTGCGCCAAGACCGGCAAGCAACAGCGCCGCGCTGCCCGGCTCGGGCACTGCGCTGGCCCGAGCGACCGGTGCGCTCACCAGCGACACCGCATCCAGAGAACCGCCGAGACCGTCGGGTCGGCCGACCGCCTTGAAGAGCAGGGTATCCATGCCCCCGCCCACGACGTCGAAACTGTAGATGTTCCAGTCATTGTCGCCGGTCGTATTGGTGCCGGTAAGGGTCGATAGCGAGACACCGTTCCAGAGCACCTCGATACCGTTCGTCCCGGCCGACTGGTACATCCTCGGGGAATAGGCGAAGGACAGCAGATAATGCGCATCCAGGTCGGTCTCGACCATCTGGCCGATCCAGGAATTGGTGGTGGTATCGAGTTCCACGAAATTGCTGCCGTCGAAAGCGCTGCCGACGACGTTGTTGCGGATCTCGACCTGCTTCGATCCGACGCTCCATCCCGGCAGGGTCGCCTGAATGGCCCAGCTACCCGCTGCGACCGGACTGGCGGTGAGCTCGAAGCTGCCGTTCTCGATCAGGTTGGCCTGGGCAATACAGGGAACCGCCATCGCGAACAGCGCTGTCCACACGAATCCGGAAAACTTCATTTGTCACGTCCGCACGTTACCTAGAGAAGGCTCGAATTCTGGGTGCCTGCGCGAACGGTTGGTGGACGTAAGTCACGGCCCGCAAGAAAGTCGGTCGAATGCTTCACGACAACGTGACGAACTGGACCGGAAAGGTGACGAGCAGCCTGCTGGCAGCAGAGGATTTTCCGAAGGCGCACGCGGCAGAAGAAAAATGGCCGCCCGAAGGCGGCCACTGCTGCGGGTAGCAAGACGCTTACTTGCGGCGCAGGAAGAATTCAAAAGCCTTGTCGACCGTTTCGCCTTGTGACACGAGCTCGTTGCCGGTCTGCTTGGCGAAAGCCTGGAAATCCTTGACCGAGCCGGGATCGGTCGACACGACCCGCAGTACCTTCCCGGCATCGAGTTCCGCCAGCGCCTTCTTGGCACGCAGAATCGGCAGCGGGCAG
The DNA here is from genome assembly GCF_009800965.1 of Cognatazoarcus halotolerans. Lineage (GTDB taxonomy): Bacteria > Pseudomonadota > Gammaproteobacteria > Burkholderiales > Rhodocyclaceae > Cognatazoarcus > Cognatazoarcus halotolerans. The sequence goes on from NZ_WUAF01000001.1 coordinate 81,621, forward strand.
TTCAGCCCCCGTGCATCCACTTCCTTGTCGAAATTCATTCCTAGCCTTCCTTGCATGAAGAGAGTTGCCGGATGCGGTGGGTACACACATCGGAGGACACTGATTTTATTGCCTTGCAACAGTCGAGCGCAAACCCGCCTCAACGCGCCTCACGCTCCTGCTTCAGGCGCATCCGGAGTTCCCGCAGTCGCGCATCGACCGCGGAGAGCGTGTAGAAATCGGCGTCGCCCGCCCGCTGGGCGAGTTCGAGCTGCTCGACGGCGGCAGGCAGACTGCCTTGCAGCCGATAGACCTCGGCCTGGGCCCGGTGCCGGCCGGCCCGGCTGCCTCTCGCGAGTTCAGCCTTGCCGAGCAGGCTCCACAGGCGGTAATCGTCCGGCGCACTGACGATGTCCTTGCGTAGCAGATCCGACGCCGCCGCGGCCTGACCGGCCGCGATCAGCTCGTCGGCCATGCCATAGGCAAGGCTGCGGCTGAGCGGATGACGCTTGAGCCCTTCACGATATCGGGCCGCCGCCGCGGCATGATCGCCGCTTGCCGCCAGCAACTCCGCATCGAGGGCATCGACCATCGGGGAGGCAGGCGGATTGCGCTTGAGCACGGCCATGCTTGCGCGCGCCTCCGTCAGCTGCCCCGAGCGCAACAGGGCGCGCGTCAGTCCGTATCTCAGCGAAACATCGTCCGGCTTGCCCTTCAGCCGCGTCTCCAGGTCACGTGCCGCTTGCGCCGCTGAGCCCTGCAGCGCAAGCAGTTTGGCCTGCACCAGGCGGAACTCCAGCGAATCCGGCACCTGCCGGTAGCCGAGGCCCTGAACGCGATTCTCCATGTCGGTGATGCGGTCCGAGGTAAGCGGGTGGGTACGCAGATAGGCCGGCGCATTGTTCTCGTAGAGCCTGCTGTTGCGTTGCAGGCGCTCGAAAAAGGCCGGCATCCCGCGCACGTCGAAACCGGCCGCCTGCAGGGTCATCAAGCCGTTGCGGTCGGCCTCGCGCTCGAAATCACGGGTATAGGCGAGTTGTGACTGCAGGGCCGTCGCCTGGCCGGTGGCGATCGCAGCCTCGGCGGCCTGCGGGTTGCTGCTGGCGGCCAGAATCGCAACGATCATCGAGGCCAGCATCACCATGCCGGAACGCCCCTGGTTGCCGACCATGCGGGCGATGTGGCGCTGGGTCACGTGGGCAATCTCGTGCCCGAGCACGGACGCCAATTCCGACTCTGTGCCGGCGGCCAGCACCAACCCGGTATGCACACCGATGAAGCCGCCCGGCAAGGCGAAGGCGTTGAGGGTCGGGTCGCTCACCGCAAAGAAGCTGAAATCCACCCCGCTCGGCGCGGTTGCGGCAACCAGTCGCTGACCGAGACGGTTGAGATAACCCTCGACTTCGACATCGTCGAGATAGGCTGCCTCCCGCCAGCGGATCTCGCGCATCGCCTGCTCACCGATGCGCCGTTCGGCCTGCGGAGAAAGGTCGGCGGAACCGACATCCCCGAGATCGGGCAAACCGTCGGCAAAGGCGCGCGGCAGCACCAACACGCACAGCAGCAGGGAGGCGAGTCGTTTTTTCACGGTGCTATGATAGCGGGCCTTTCGATGCGGTTCCCGGCATCGTTGGTCGAGCTTGAAAGCAGCTGTAACCGGCACCGACGGAAATCTCAATGAGCGACTCTTTCACACACTTCGATGCCGACGGACAGGCCCACATGGTGGATGTCGGCGCCAAGGCCGAAACACGCCGCGTTGCCCGCGCCGAGGGTCGCATCGGCATGTTGCCCACCACACTCGCGATGGTCCTCGCAGGCAACAGCAAGAAAGGCGACGTGATCGGTATCGCGCGCATCGCGGCCATCCAGGGCGCCAAGCGCACCGCGGACCTGATTCCCCTGTGTCACCCGATTCCGCTCACCCGCGTGACCGTCGATTTCAGCATCGACGAGACAGCAAGCACAATCACGTGTCGCGCGGTCGCCGAAACGGTGGGGCGTACCGGCGTGGAAATGGAGGCGCTCACCGCGGTTCAGGTCGGCCTGCTGACGATCTACGACATGTGCAAGGCGGTCGACCGCGGCATGCGCATGGACGGCATCCGGCTGCTCGAGAAAGAGGGCGGCAAGTCCGGGCACTGGATCGCGGACTGAACGCTGCCGGGGTGCGGCACCGCTCAGCACGGCCTCGAGCCGGCACCCTGGCCTGTAATATTACAGAGCACCCGAACGCGCATGACTCGGTACGGACCGACGACTACAATCCGCCCGATGAAAGCCGAAATCGAGTTGAAACTCACGCTCCCGCCCGAGAGCCTGCCCGCATTGCGCCGCCATCCCATGGTTGTCGGCGCCGAACGGGCAGCGCGCACCGCAACCCTTTTGAACACCTACTTCGACACGCCGGATCTGTCGCTCAGCGAAAAACGGATCGCCCTCCGCACCCGCAAGCAGGGACAACGCTGGCTGCAGACCGTCAAGGCGCAGGCAACATCGAGCGGCGGTCTGTCTGCGCGGCCCGAATGGGAAAGCCCCTACGCGGATCGCTTCGACTTTTCCGCCATTGATGAACCATCGGTCAAGCGCCTGCTCGATGCGGTCGGGGACCAGCTGATCCCGCTGTTCACGACCGATTTCAAGCGGGAAACCCGCCGCCTCACGCCCGCGACGGGGGTCAGCGTGCTGATGATGATCGATCACGGGAGCATCTCCGCCCGCGGGCAGCAGACGCCGCTGTGCGAAGTCGAACTCGAACTCGAGAACGGCGCACCAGCCGACCTTTACGACCTGGCGATCGCGCTCGCCCGGGATCTGCCGCTGCTGCCCGAGGATGTCTCCAAGGCCGAGCGTGGCTTGCAGCTCTTCCTCGATCGCCCGGCGCAAGCGATGCGGGCCCAGGATTCCCCGGTCTGTCACAGCGACTCTCCCCTCGGGGCCTTCCGCAAGGTCGCGCTCGATGGACTGCGCCAATGGCAGGCCAATGCGGTCGGCGCCCAATCGAGTGACGACCCCGAATGGGTGCATCAGATGCGGGTCGCGCTGCGCCGCACGCGCTCGGCGATCAAGCTGTTTGCCCATGCGCTGCCCGAAGACTTCGTGGCGCGCTGGCGCGCGGAGCTGCAGGATGCCGCGTCCTCGCTCGGCGAGGCACGTGACATCGATGTGCTGCACGGCGAGCTGCTGCAGCCGATACTCGACGATCCTGCCAGTACGCCGGAGATCGAAGCCCTGTCCGCGCTGGTACTCCAGAAACGTGAGGCGGCACGCACCCATGTGCTCGACTGGCTCAGACATCAGCGACAGGGCGAGCGCATGCTGCGCTTCGCAGCCGAACTGGCGGCACTGCAGGGCAACGCGCTGGACGCATCGGCCGACCTCGCCACCTTTGCCAGCCTGCGACTGGGGCACCTGCGCAAGCGCTGCCGCAATCGCTGGCGGGAAGCCGATGCCGGCGACGTCGAGGCGCTGCATATGCTGCGCATCACGCTCAAGGCGCTGCGATATGGCATCGAGTTCTTCACCCCGCTGCTGCCGGCGAAGCTGCTCAAACCCTACCGGCGCGAACTCGCCGCCGCACAGGAGGCGCTCGGTTACCTCAACGACGTCGCGGTTGGCAGATCGCGTCTCGGCGAATGGACGCGGGACGACGCCCTGTTGCGCGAAGCAGTGGCCTTCGTTGCAGGCTGGCACGCGCCGCGCATCAAGTCCGTGCGGGAGTCGATTCTGCGCGACACCCGCAAACTGCTGTGGGGCCGCAGGCTCTGGTGATCAGGCTGGCTGCGGGCCGAGGAACGCCGGCAGCGGGACCCGTGCCGCGCGCGACTCGACGTAGCGATGGAAGAGTTCGCCGGCACCAATGCTGCAAAGCCAGGCGAACAACATTCCGCCAGCGTTGAGCAGCGGCTGGTCCGGCGCGATCCACGCCAGCAGCGTATTGGTGAGCAAGCAAACCGGGAAGTGCACCAGGAACACCGAATACGAAATACGTCCAAGCCAGCCAGTCAGCCGCGACCCCGACCATCCTGCCCCGAGCCGGCCGACGCGTACGAGCGCAAGCGCCAGGGCGACGATCGCGGCGACGAGGATTCGCATCCGGAAATCGAGCAACAGCGCGGCGGCGGCAAGCACGCACAGCGCTGCGATCCACGGCAAGGGCCTGCCGCGGGTGCCGCACCACCAGGCAAGCGCGCCGAATGCGTAGGAGCCGAAGAAATAGATGGCGAGGTTGTCCCAGGACGGATCGCGGTTGAAATGCAGCAATGCGGCGGCGCCGAGCGCCAGCACCAGGGCCGGACCGATCACCGCCGCGGGTCCGGGAGAGGCAACGAGGCCACGCACCAGCCACAGCACGCCGAGCATCATCACGAACAACTGGAAATCGATGGCCACGTACCAGACGCCGGCGGACAGCGCCTCATAACCAAGCACATCGTGCAACAGCAGCAAGTGCGCTAGAACCTGGGGCAGAGCGGGCGTACCGGGCACCGATTCATGGATGAGCGATTGCCGCACCACGGCGGCGACCAACATGCCGATTGCCAACACCACCGCATAGGGCATCACCAGGCGCAGGTAGCGACGCGCCACCTCCCTGACCGGCTGGCGTACTTGCAGCACGCCGCCAGGCGCAAGCCGCATCGCTCCGAGGAAGCCACCGATGACGAGGAATACCTGCACCGCCATGCGCCCGTATTCGCTGAGCCAGGAGATCGCGGATGGTGCCAGCGGGAATGCCACATCCGACATCGGCCCGTAGAATGCCAGGTGATGCAGAACGATGAGTTGCGAGGCGATCGCCTTGAGGGCATCGACGAGAGGAAGACGAGTGTTTGCGCTGCGCATTGGACGATGCATCCACCTGAGCGGGGGTTCGGACCGGCAAACAATCCGCCGGATCGCCGGTGCGCGGATTCTATCCAATCGGCACGCCTCCGCTGCGGACTTGGTGTAACAAGTTATTTGCCGATGGCCGACGGCCAATGCCCGAACGATTCGGCGCTGTCACGGTACTGAAATGGTCCGGAGCTATAGTCGCGCCCCTCTCGAGGAGGGAGATATGGATCTCTTGTTATGGCGTCACGCCGAGGCGGTCGACGGCACGCCCGATCACACCCGCGAATTGACCGAACGCGGTATCAAACAGGCTCGCAAGGTCGCGCACTGGCTGGCAGACCGACGCCCCAAGCGCATGCGGGTACTCGTCAGTCCGACCATGCGCACCCGTCAGACTGCGAGCGCTTTCAGTGATGACTTCGAAATCGTCTCGGCACTCGGCCCCGAGGGCACCGTCGCCGACCTTCTGGCTGCTACCGGCTGGCCGGACGCGAGCGGAGCGGTTCTCGTGGTCGGGCATCAACCCGCGCTGGGACAGACGGCATCGCTGCTGCTCGCCGGAAGCGAAGCCAACTGGACGATCAAGAAAGGCGCGCTGTGGTGGTTCACCAACCGGGTGCGCAACGACGAAACGCAGACAGTTCTGCGCGCCGTGCTGCCCGCGGATCTCGTCTGAACGGGCCCACCGCCCCCTTCCCGCGGCCATCGGACACGTCGTCATCCGGTAAGGAAAGCGGGCTAGAATGACGCGGTCAGAAAATGGCCTCTTGTCGGGGAGAACAAAACCGCACACCCGGCGAGGCAGTGAATCACGGAAACAACTCGTTCACCTCAGGAGACACCGCATGCCGAATCGCCAAGTAGCCTCGATCATTGAGAACCAGGTCGTTACCACCGCCAAATCCACGGACACGGTCCGCTCGGCCGCCGAACGGATGTGCGAGCGCAGGATCGGCGCGATTCTGGTCGTCGATGGCGAGAAGCTCGTCGGAATCTTCACCGAACGCGATGCCCTGAACCGTGTCATCGCCGCAAACCGCGACCCGGACAGCACGCGCCTGTCGGAGGTCATGACCGCGGACCCGCAGTCGATCGCTCCGGATGCGCCGTTTCGCAATGCGCTCCACCTGATGTACGAGAACGGCTATCGCCATGTCCCGGTCACCGATAACGGCCGACCGCTCGGCATGGTATCGGCACGCGACGCGCTCGGTCCCGACATGCTCGAATTCGAATCCGATCTGAAACTGCGCGAAAACATCACCGAGATTCTCGGCTGACAACGATATCGCCGGGCGGCCGCCAGCGGCCCCCGGCAGTGCTTCCCGGCCGGCAGCTACAGGCCGCTCGAGCAGCCGCAACCGCCTCCGCCGCCACCACAGCCCCCCTGTGCCACCTCATCTGCGGGTGCGGCCGCCCCGGCTCCAAGACAGATCGTGAAGTCGATGACGATATCGCCCGAATCGCGACTGACATAGGCGATCGACACTTGCTCCCCATAACGTTGCCGTAGTTGCGACAGCAGCGGCAGCGGATCGTGATCGTTTACGAAGCGCATGACTTCACCGTCGCCCAGCGACTCCAGCGCACCGAAGATGGCCGCGTGACGCAGACGTTTGGCTACGCCACGGGCATCGAAAACATGTACATGCTCGACCATTTTGAACAACCTCGTGAGAATACGGCTTCTTGCCGGATAGCCCATTCTCTGGAAAAGGCCTGCTTGTATCCTTGAGGCAAAACAACCGGCACCGGAAGTCGAGCAAATGCCGCTGCATGCGCGCGCCGTCCTGCTGCGGGACGCGCCCTAAGCCAGACGTTCGACGGTCACGAGATCACCGTTGCGCACCGATGACAACAGATGGTGATCACCAGCGATCCGGCCGAGAACGTTCACGGCGGTCAGCAGGCAGCATTCGTAGCCGCGCGATTGTGGGGCGAAGCCGGACTGGAGAACGAGGGAAGCCCCTTCGACCCAGTAGCACACCGTCCCGGGCTCAACCGCCTGGGTAGCGGTTTCGTCGAGGCGCATCGTGCTTGCCAGGGGGAGCACCAGCTCATCGCCCGAACGATCGGCGCCGATCGTCGTTGGCAACGCATCGAGCAGCGCCTGCACCGATGGCGTGTCGAACAGCTCGGCCTCCAGTCGTCCCGCTGGCCAACTGATCGAAATGCGCACGCTCATGCGTACCCCCCCATCTGCGCCCGCCCGGCAGGTCGGTATCTGCAAACGGGTGCCAGGCTCGCCAAAACGCCCTGGCCAACCGCTTCCGATACCATTCGCATCATCGTCGATGTCTCCCCTTGAGCCTGCCGGATCTGCGGCACGCGCGCCCTTGCGGATGATGCCATGCCGATCACGCGGGATGGCCATGATCTTGCCGACCCGCTCCACGGTATATCGAAAGCCTGATACCGGCAGGCCCGGGGCCGGCTAGAATGCGGGCCTTCCGGCACTTTCGTGTCGACCGGTGAATCGTCTGCGGGTACCCGCGACGAGACGCTTCACCGCGGAGCGGCCAACAGAATCGGGCACGTTCCGATTTCCTCAACACCGACCCGGCGGCTCGCGCCGGACAGCAAAAGGCAACACATGTCATCCGCCCTTGCAATGCGACGCCGCGCTTTCGCGGCCCTGGCCCTGCTCTCCCTGATATGGGGATACAACTGGGTCGTGATGAAGGAAGTACTGCATTACACCGATCCCTTCGACTTCACCGCCGTACGCACCCTGCTCGGCGCGGCGTCCCTGTTCGCGGTGATGCTCATCCGCGGCACCGACATGCGCCCCGTTGCGATCCGCGACACGATCCTGCTGGGGCTGGTCCAGACCGCCACGTTCACCGCGCTGATCCAGACGGCGCTGGTCACCGGCGGTGCCGGCAAGACCGCGGTGCTGGTCTACGCAATGCCCTTCTGGCTGCTCCCGCTCGCCTGGCTGCTCCTCGGCGAGCGAATCCGTGGCCTGCAGTGGCCGGCCATCGTGCTGGCCGCCGCCGGATTGATCCTGATCGTCGAACCGTGGGCGTTTCACGGCAGCTCGGCCGGTACCGCACTGGCCCTGGCCGGCGGCATCGCCTGGGCGGCCAGCGCAGTCATGGTCAAGCGCCTGCGCGCCAGACACAACGTCGAGTTGCTGCCGCTGACTGCCTGGCAGATGCTGTTCGGTGCGATCGCACTGACGATCGTCGCGCTGCTCCATCCCTCGGAGGCGACGCGTTTCACACCCTATTATTTCGGTGCGCTCGCCTTCAACGCCCTGCTCGGCACCGGTCTCGCGTGGCTGTTGTGGCTCTACATCCTGCAGCACCTGCCCGCCGGCCTTGCCGGTCTGTCGACACTGATCGTGCCGGGCGTCGGCGTCATGGCCGCATGGATCCAGCTCGGTGAGCGCCCGTCACTCACCGAAGCCGCCGGCATGGGACTTATCGGCGGCGCACTCGCGCTGCTGAGCCTGCAGAACCTCGGCCGAGGCCGATCCCCGCGCTGACGGGCCCGCCACCTTCGACGGCAACACCGTCCGGGTATCGGACCCTGCCCGCGCTCCAGGCTTGGCTCATGCCCGCCCCGCTTTTTCCAGCATGTGCCGCGCGATGCGATTGTGCCGCTCGATCAGCGGGCCCAGCTCCATTCCGACGAGCTGCCCCTCCTCGACAACCACGCGCCCGTCGATCATCGACAGCCACACCCGCCCGGGCGAGCAGGTCACCAGTGACGCCACCGGATCGCCCAGTCCCCCGGCATGGGCCAGGTCGTCGACCCTGAACGCCACCAGATCGGCCGACATGCCCGGCGCAAGATGGCCGATGTCGTCGCGGCGCAGGACCTTCGCGCCGCCCAGGGTCGCAAGCTCCAGCGCCTCCCGCGCCGAGAAGCGGTCGGCCCGCGATTCGAAGCCCGGCCAGCCGACGCGCTGCAGCAGCATCGCCTGACGTGCCTCGCCGAGCATGTGATTGCCATCGTTCGAGGCTGAACCGTCCACCCCCAGCGCCACCTTGACGCCGGCATCCACCATACGCCGTACAGGCGCGATGCCGGAGGCGAGGATCATGTTGCTGCTCGGACAGTGGCACACACCGGTGCGCGAACAGGACAGCTTGTGAATCTCCGCCTCGTCGGGGTGCACCATGTGGGCAAACCACACGTCGTCACCGAGCCAGCCGAGGCTCTCCATGTATTCGATCGGACGCATGCCGAAGCGCTCCAGACAGAAACGGTTCTCGTCGATGGTCTCGGCAAGGTGGGTATGGAGGTTCACCAGTGGATGGCTGCGGGCGAGTTCTGCGGAGCGCTTCATCAGTTCCGGCGTGACGCTGAACGGCGAGCATGGCGCGAGACCGATGCGCAGCATCGAATGACGCCCGGCATCGTGGAAGCGCTCGATCACCCGTTGGCTGTCGGCAAGGATGCTGGCCTCGGAGTCGCATACCGCGTCGGGCGGCAGACCGCCCTGGCTCTCGCCGAGGCTCATCGAACCGCGGGTCGGGTGAAAGCGCACGCCGAGTTCCCGTGCGGCTGCGATCTCGTCGTCCAGCGTCGAGCCCCCGGGAAAGAGGTAGAGGTGGTCCGCAACGGTCGTTGCGCCGGACAGCAGCAACTCCGCCAGCCCGACCTTGGCGCTCGTGTACACCGCCTCGGCGTCCATCTGGCCCCATACCATGTACAGCGTCTTCAACCAGTCGAACAAGGACAGTCCCCGCGACGTGCCGATGCTGCGGGTAAGGGTCTGGTAGAGATGATGATGGCAGTTGACCAGGCCCGGCATCACCACCGTGCCGCGTGCGTCGATGATCCTTTCCGGCACCCTACCCGAGCGCTCGAGCAAAGCCTCGAGCTCCACCGTAGAGCCGACCTGCTCCACCACACCGTCGCGAACCAGCACCGCCCCATCGGCAATTTCCCGACGCCCGCTGTCCATGGTCACCAGCACTTCGGCATTGCGAACCAACACGCTACTCATCCGAGACCTCCCCGGCCAACAATAGAAACCATTCGCATTCCGCCCTCAAGCCCGGTGTCGATCGGCCGTAAACAGCATCGATCGCCCCACAAGAAACACGATACAGATGCGCTCGATTCACTTCCGCGCCATTCCCGGAGTCCTGTTGGCGGGCCTGCTCCTTGCCATTGTCGCGGGTTCGCTGGCCTACTTCTTCAGGCTCTCGCGCATCGACGAACAACTGCTGCGCCAAGCCCAGGTGGAGAGCGTTCATCTGCTCGAAGCGTCGGCAGCCAATGGTCAGCTCGGCAAGGGCCTGGCACTCCTGACGCAAGGGCGTTTCCTGCTCGTCCGCGCATACGACCCTGCGCGAACCCTGCTTGGTCAATCGATATCGGGCGACGCCGATCCGTCGCTGGCAAGCTTCGCCCCGGCCCGACCGCTGCCCTTCGATCTCGAGCACCCCTCTTTCCAGCGTCTGCAGATCGGTCCCCTCTCGGCACTCGGGGTCAGCTTCCCGCTGCTTCGGGACGGCAAGGCCTGGGGGCTGCTCGAAGGCGTTTACCTCATGAGTCCGGCCGACGAAAAGCGGATCCACGACGAACTCCTCCGCGAAGCGATGTTCGTTGTCCTGACCGTGCTCGTCACCGCGGTGCTGCTTTACCCGGTGACCGTGGGGCTGTGCCGCTGGCAGTCCCGCCCGTCCGCAACCGCGCTCTCCGGAAACCTCGAAGTCCTGGAGATGGTCGGCAACATGATCGCCTCCCGCGATGCCGAATCCAACGCCCACAACTATCGGGTCACGCTTTACGCGCTGCGCCTCGCGGACGAGGCCGGCCTGCCCCAATCGGCCCGGACCGGTCTGATTGCCGGCGCCTTTCTTCACGACCTCGGCAAGATCGCGATCCGCGACGCGATCCTTCTCAAGCCCGGCCATCTTTCCGAATCGGAGACGGTGGAGATGCGCCAGCACGTCAGACGTGGCGTGGAGCTGGTGAAGCGATCCCGCTGGCTCGCCCAGGCACGCGAAGTGATCGAGTTCCATCACGAGAAATTCGACGGCAGCGGATACCCGCGGGGCGTTTCCGGCGAAAAGATACCGCTTGCCGCCCGGATTTTCGCGATCGCCGACGTATTCGATGCGCTCACCTCGATACGCCCCTACAAGTCCGCCGCATCGCTCGAAGACGCGCTCGAGGTCATCACCCGCGAAGCGGGGCGCCATTTCGACCCGCACCTGGTTGCATGTTTTCTGGTGGTGGCCGCCGATGCGCACGCACGGTGGCAGGGCGCCACCGAGGACACCCTTCGCGCCGCGCTCGAACCTCATCTGAACGCCGCCTGTTCCGCCTAGGCGTGGCATCGCGCATACCTGCACACGCCCGCAACATGGCTCTCGCTCACCGCCCGATCGTCGCCGAGCATCATCAGCGCAAACAGCCGCTCGGCGAGGGTGGAGGTCTTTTCCATGCGGCGTGCCATCAGCGGCGTCGCGGCAAGGTCGAACAGCACGAAGTCCGCGTCGCGGCCGGGCTCGAGGTTGCCAAGGCGCTGATCCAGGTAAAGCGAACGCGCGCTGCCCAGCGTGGCGAGATAGAAGGCCTGGAAGGGTGACAGGTTCTGCCCAGCCATCTGCGCCACCTTGTAGGCCTCGTTGAGCGTCTGCAGCATCGAGAAGCTGGTGCCGCCGCCCACATCGGTGGCGAGACCGACACGCACCCCGAAGGCAGCGGCCGCCTCGAGATCGAACAGGCCGCTCCCGAGGAAGAGATTCGAGGTCGGGCAGAATGACATCGCCGTGCCGCTCTTCGCCATGCGCTCGCGGTCGGCCACGTCGAGATGGATGCAGTGCGCATAGATGGCGTTCGGGCGCAGCAGGCCGAAGCGATCGTACACATCGAGATAGCTGCGCGCCCACGGAAACAGCTCCGCCACCCAGGCCACCTCGTCGCGGTTCTCGGCGACGTGCGACTGAAGGTACACGCCGGGATGTTCGTCGAGCAGGCGTCCGGCCAGCTCGAGTTGCCGTTCGGTCGAGGTCGGCGCGAAGCGCGGCGTCACGGCGTAGAGCGCGCGCCCCTGTCCGTGCCAGCGCTCGATCAACGCCTTGCTCTGGGCATAGCCCGACTCCGCGGTGTCGGTCAGGAAATCCGGCGCATTGCGGTCCATCATGACCTTGCCGGCGAGCATGCACATGTTGCGCTCGGCCGCGGCTTCGAAGATCGCATCGACCGACTGCGGATGCACCGTCGCGAAGCACATCGCCGTGGTGGTGCCGTTGCGGAGCAGTTCGTCGCAGAAGAAGCCCGCGACCTCGCGCGCCACCGCCACATCCTCGAAGCGGCGTTCGGCGGGGAAGGTGTAGGTGTTGAGCCAGTCGAGCAGCTGCGCGCCATGGCTGGCGATAATGTCGGTCTGCGGGTAATGGATATGGGTGTCGATGAACCCGGGCATCAACAGCATGCCGCGCCGGTCGATCAGCTCGACCGCCTCGGGCAGACCGGACAACAGCGCCTCGGCGGGCCCGATCGCGGCTACCTTGCCATCGGCGACCAGCAGCACGCCGTCTTCGAAATACTCGGTTGCCGCCTCACCGCACTGCGCGGGATCGGCCAGAAAATGCAGGATGCTGGCACGGATCGCCCGCACGCCGCGCGTGTCTTGAAGCGTCATTGAATTCTCCCGCGGGCCGTGCCGGGCATGCCGATGAGAAAACCAGCCTGCCCGACCACGCGGAGGTGCCGCGCATGCGACGCGCTACATCACGTCGCCCGGCGCGCGGCAGGGTCATCGGGAAGCCGCCGGAACGAAGGCTCCGGCGACCGGAAAACGGCCCGCCTTCGGCGGGCGCCAGCTCAGTGCTTGGGCAGGCGCGACGAGACGCCTTCGACGAAATAATCCATCTTGCCGAGCACATCGTCGGCCATCACCTGGCCGGCAGCGAGTCGCTCCTTGCCGTCCTGGTCCACGACCGGGCCTGTGAAGGGGTGGAAACTGCCGGCGGTGAGCTTGGCTTCGAGATCGGTGACCATCGCCACCACATCCTTGGGGATCACCGGGTTGAGCGGCGCGAGCTTGATCATGCCTTCCTTGTAGCCGCCCCACACGCTGCCCGGCTTCCAGGTACCGTCGAGCACCGACTGGGCGGTGCGGGTGTAGAAATCGCCCCACTGGTGGGTGGTGGCTGTCAAGTGCGCCTTGGGACCGTACTTCGACATGTCCGAGTGATAGCCGAAGGCGTACTTGCCCTTCTCCTCGGCGGTCTGCACCACCGCGGTCGAATCGGTGTGGTGGGTGATGATGTCAGCGCCCTGCGACAGCAGCGTGGTGCTGGCCTCGCGCTCCTTGCCCGGGTCGTACCAGGAATTCACCCAGATAACCCGCACCTCCGCCTTGGGGTTCACACTGCGCGCACCGCGAACGAAGGCATTGATGCCCTGCAGGACTTCCGGAATCGGGAAGGCCGCCACATAGCCCAGTACGTTCGACTTGGTCATCTTGCCGGCGATCACGCCGCACAGGTAACGGCCTTCGTAGAAGCGCGCGTTGTAGATGCCCATGTTCTTGCCCATCTTGTAGCCGGTGGCATGCATGAACACCGTCTTGGGAAACTGCCGGGCGACGCGCTCCATGTAGTTCATGTAGCCGAAGCTGGTGGCGAAGATGAGCTTGTTGCCACTGGCCGCGAACTCGCGGATAACCCGCTCCGCGTCGGCGCCCTCGGCCACGTTCTCGACGTACTTGGTGACGACCTTGCCAGCCAGCGCCGATTCCATCTGCTTGCGACCGAGGTCGTGTTGGTAGGTCCAGCCGGCATCGCCGATCGGGCTTACATAGACATAGCCGATCTTCATCGGATCTGCGGCAAAGGCACTGCGCATTGCACCCGGTACTGCGGCTGCACCGACTGCGGCGGCGAGCGACTTGATCACGGTTCTGCGGGACGTCATGAGTACTACCTCCTGTTCATCAATCTTTGGCCGGTGCTGCCGGCCCATGTCTGAAACCCGGGGTGGCGGCCTGACCCTCCGGCCGCCGGCAAAACATCAGGTATCCGCGCGATACGGCTGGCCCAGCGACACCGGCGCGTTGAGCCTGATCGTGGCTGCATTGCGCGAGATGATGACCAGCACCACGATTGTCGCCCAGTAAGGCAGCGAAGAGAGCACCTGCGAAGGCATGTCGATCTCCAGCCCGGAGCCCTGCACGAACAGCTGCGCAATCATCACGCCACCAAACAGATAGGCACCGACCATCACCCGCAACGGTCGCCAGGTGGCGAACACCACAAGTGCAAGCGCAATCCAGCCGCGGCCGGCAACCATGCCCTCGACCCACAGCGGCGTGTAGAACACCGACAGGAAAGCCCCACCGATGCCGGCCATCGCACCGCCGAAGAGCGTCGCGAGGTAGCGGATGCGGATCACCGGGTAGCCGATCGAATGTGCCGACGCCGGGGCCTCGCCGACCGCGCGCAGCACTAGTCCGGCGCGGCTGCGATAGAGGAACCACACCACCGCCCACATCAGCGCCCACGAGAAGTACACCAGCGCCTGCTGGTTGTAGAGTGCCGGCCCGATCACCGGGATGTCCGCCAGGAAAGGCAGGCGGATGGGCGGCACCGCCGCAAGTGCCACCGACTCGAAGGGCTTGCCCACGAAGGCCGACAGCCCCACGCCGAAGATCGACAGCGCCAGCCCCGAGGCCACCTGGTTGGCCATCAGCGAGAGCACCAGGATGCCGAACAGAAAGGACATCACCATGCCTGCGCCCATGCCCGCCAGCACCCCGAGCCAGGGACTACCCGTTTCGTGCGTCACCGCGAAAGCCGCGATCGCCCCCATCGCCATCATCCCTTCTGCTCCGAGGTTGAGCACCCCGGACTTCTCGCTCACCAGCAAGCCCAGCGCCACGATCACCAGCGGCGTGCCCGCCACCACGGTGGCGAACAGCATCGACGTAATCAGATTCGCTTCCATGTCCGCGCCCTCCTATTTGCCGCCCTTCAGGCGCAGGCGGTAGTGAATGAAAACATCGGCGCCGAGCAGGAAGAACAGCAGCATGCCCTGGAACACCTTGGAGATCGACGAAGGCAGGTTGAGGTATTGCTGGGCCTGCTCCCCGCCGAGGTAGAGCAGCGCCATCAGCAGGCTGCCGAAGAAGATGCCGACCGGATTGAGACGGCCGATGAAGGCCACGATGATCGCGGCAAAGCCGTAGTTGTTCGACACGTGCTCGGTAAGCTGGCCCATCGGCCCGGAAACCTCCGCCATGCCCGCGATACCCGCGGTGGCGCCGCCCGCCAGCATGCCGATCCAGATCGTGCGGGTGGCGGAAAACCCGGCGTAGCGCGCCGCCGCATCGGCCTGACCCGCAACCCGCATCTGGAATCCCAGGAAGCTGCGCTGCATGAAGACATAGCCCACCGTCAAAAGACCCAGCGCGATGACGAAGGCAAAGTTCAGACGGGTCCCCTCGATCAGCATCGGCAGCAGCGCCGAATCGGCAAACATCTTGGTCTGCGGAAAGTTGAATCCCTCAGGATCCTTCCACGGCCCGTGCGCCAGCCACGACACCGCGAGCTGGGCGATATAGACCAGCATCAGCGAAGTGAGGATCTCGTTGGCG
The DNA here is from genome assembly GCF_009800965.1 of Cognatazoarcus halotolerans. GTDB lineage: Bacteria > Pseudomonadota > Gammaproteobacteria > Burkholderiales > Rhodocyclaceae > Cognatazoarcus > Cognatazoarcus halotolerans. The sequence goes on from NZ_WUAF01000001.1 coordinate 97,003, forward strand.
TTGAAGCGGGTCCGCAGAAAGGCCGGGATCGCAGCCCACAGGGCACCGCCGATTGCCCCGGCCAGCACCATCGCTGGCAGCACCATGGCGCTCTCGCTGTCGATGAAATACAGCGCCAGGCCACTCGCCGCCACCGCCCCCATCACGTACTGCCCCTCGGCGCCGATGTTCCACACGTTGGCGCGGAAGCCCACCGCCAGCCCCACCGCGCAGAGCATCAGCGGCGTTGCCTTGAGCAGCAGCTCGGAGATGCCGTAGGTGTCCTTGACCGGATTGAGGAAGAACACCCGGAAGCCTTCCAGCGGATCGGTTCCGAGTGCGGAAAACACCATCAGCCCGCCAATAAGGGTGAGCGCCACCGCCAGCAGCGGTGACAGGTAGGCCATGAGCTTTGACGGCTCGGGCCGCGCTTCGAGCTTAAGCAGCATGGCTCACCTCCTCGACCCCGGCCGCACCGGGCCACATGCCGCTCATCCACACGCCGATCTCCTCGACGTTGGTCTCGGCAGCCGGCTTGGTGGGCGACAGGCGCCCGTTGGCGATCACCGCGATGCGATCGCTGATCTCGAACAGTTCGTCGAGCTCTTCGGAGATCACCAGGATCGCGGTACCGCGATTGCGCAGTTCGATCAGCGACTGGCGGATGAAAGCCGCCGCGCCCACGTCGACGCCCCAGGTGGGTTGCGCCACGACCAGCACCTTCGGAGCCTGCATGATTTCCCGTCCCATGATGTATTTCTGCAGATTGCCGCCCGACAGGCTCTTCGCCTCCGCACCCGGACCGCCGCATTTGACGTTGTAGGCGGCGATGCATTCGGTGGAGAACTTCTCCATCGCACCGAAATTGATCAGCCCGCTCCGCAGCAGGCCGGCGCCGGTATGCGCGGTGAGCAGCGCGTTCTCGGCGAGCGACATACGCGGCACGGCGCCGCGCCCGAGCCGTTCCTCGGGCACGAATCCCATGCCTGCGCTGCGACGCTGGTCGGGCGGCATGCGTCCCGCCTCGATGCCGCAGATCTGCACCGGAAACTTCTCGGCGAGCGGCTCCTCACCCGATATCGCGTACAGCAACTCCTGCTGACCGTTGCCCGAGACACCGGCGATGCCGACGATCTCGCCCGAGCGCACATCGAGGTGGATATCTTTCAGATCGGTGCCGAAGGGATCTTCCGACGCGTGCGACAGCCCCGCCAGGCGCAGGCGGACCTCGCCGCCCGCCGACGCGGCGCCGTGCTCGCACACCGGCAAGTCCTTGCCGATCATCAGCCGGGCCATCGACGCCGGCGTCTCCTGCGAGGGCGTGCAGCTGCCGGTAACCTTGCCGGCGCGCAGCACCGTGGCGGTGTGACAGAGCTCCTGGATCTCGTCGAGCTTGTGGCTGATGTAGAGGATCGAGCACCCTTCCGCGGCGAGCTGGCGCAGCGTCTCGAAGAGCTTGCGTACCGCCTGCGGGGTGAGCACCGAGGTTGGTTCGTCCATGATCAGCAGCCGCGGGTTCTGCAACAGGCAGCGGATGATCTCGACGCGCTGGCGCTCGCCGACCGACAGCGCATGCACCATCCTGCGCGGGTCCACCGGCAGGCCGTAGCGCTGCGAAACCTCCTCGATCTGCTTCGCCAGCGCCCTGAGATCGGGTTTGCCGGGCAGCGCGAGGGCGACGTTCTGAGTGACGTTGAGCGTCTCGAACAGCGAGAAGTGCTGGAACACCATGCCGATGCCGAGGCTGCGCGCGTGCGCCGGGCTCTCGACCTCGACCGTTTTCCCTTCCCACTCGATCTCGCCCTCGGTCTGCCGGGTGACACCGTAGATGATCTTCATCAGGGTGGATTTGCCGGCGCCGTTCTCGCCGAGCACCGCGTGGATCTCGCCGGGCTGCACCGTGAGGTCGATGCCGTCGTTGGCCACCACCGACGGATAGACCTTGCGGATGCCTCGCAGCGTGAGCCTCGGCGTGCCGTGTGGCGCGGCGGAAGGCGGCTGCGGAGTCGGATTCGTCATCTAGTTCTCCTTTTGCTGGGTGCTGCCCAAGTACCTGTTTCCACTCGACGCGCGACGGCAAACATCGATCACGCCCTCGCATCGTGCAGCGCCGGCCGGGCAGTGCTGGCCCCGGCCTCGCGCTGCCGCAATATCCGTGCCGCGACCGAAATCGCGATCGCGGCGGGGTGCTTGTCGCGGATTCCGGCCACGCCTATCGGGCATTCCATGCGCGACAGCGCCGCCGCATCGATGCCTCGCGCGCCCAGCCGCTGCTCGAAGGCGCGCCGCTTGGTATGCGATCCGATCAGGCCGAACCAAGAAAAATCGCCGCGACGCAGGATCCGCTCGGCGAGCCGCTGGTCGAGCGCGTGATCGTGCGTCATCACCACGAACCATGCGCCAGCGGGCGCGGTATCCACCTCGTCCTCGCAGAACTCGCTGACCACCGCTTCGACGTTGGCCGGCAGCCCGGCCGGAAACTCCGCCTCGCGCGGGTCCACCCAGACGATGCGGCAGGGCAGCGCGGCGAGGGTATTGACCAGCGCCCGGCCGACATGACCGGCGCCAAAAATCACGACATGAAAATCACTGGGCTGGAGCGGTGCCAGAAACAGCAGCGAACGTGTCGTCTCACCGGTAGCAAACTCGACCAGCCCGGCCGGCGCCCCCGACAGCATCGAGCGCGCCCGCTCGACGACCTGGCGATCGAGTGCCGCATCGCCAAGCGTGCCGGACACCGATGCCGCGCTGACCAGAACGGTGCCGCAGCCAGCCGGGCCGTGCGCCGCCGTGACCATCACGCAGGGCTCGCCGCCGGCGAGCCGCCCGGCCAGTTCGCTCACCCATACGGCATCGGGCGGCACCGCCTCGAAGAGCAGATTGACGACGCCACCACAGCACTGGCCAAGACTTGCCCCGAGCGGAAAGCGCTTCAGCACGGCCGGCTCGCCGGCCGCGAGCAGGTCGCGGGCAATCGCGATCGCCTTGTATTCGAGATGGCCACCACCAATCGTGCCGAACACGCGCCCGGGGGTGACGATCATCCGCGTGCCCGGCTCGCGCGGCGCCGAGCCACGTACCGATGCCACCGAAACCATCACCGCCGCCTCGCCGCGGGCACGGCAGGCAACGAGCTCGTCAAGCCAGACGGCGCTCACGGCTGCGCCCGCGCGGCACGCACCGCCTCAACCGCGTTGAGGATGGCCTCGCCGGTGGCTGGGGCGAGCAGCGGCGGCGCGACATTGCCCTCCGCCACCGCAGCGATCGCGTCACGGATCGCGAAGAACACCGAGAAGGGCAGCAGCAGTGGCGGCTCACCCACCGCCTTGGAACGCATGATGGTGTCGACATGGTTCGGGTTGTGGAACAGGCGCGTGTTGAACACCGCCGGACAATCGGCCACCGCTGGGATCTTGTAGGTGGAAGGCGCATGGGTCGTCAGCCGCCCGACGTCGTTCCACACCAGCTCCTCGGTGGTCAGCCAGCCCATGCCCTGGATGTAGGCACCTTCGACCTGGCCGATGTCGATCGCAGGATTGATCGAATTGCCCGCGTCGTGCAGCAGATCGGCGCGCAGCAGCTTCCATTCCCCGGTCAGGGTGTCCACCGCCACTTCGGACACCGCGGCGCCGTAGGCGAAGTAGAAGAACGGGCTGCCGGTGAGGGTCTCGCGATTCCAGTGCAGCCCCGGCGTCGCATAGAAACCGTCGGACCACAGCTGCACGCGCGCCTCGTAGGCCAGCTTGACCAGCTCGTCGAAGGCGATCTGCCATCCCTCGCCGCTGACCTGCTCGTCGGCAAAGCGCACCGCCTCGGCTGTGCCGCCAAATCGCGCGGCCGCCAGCGCCGCCAACCGCGCACGGATCTGCAGCGCCGCGTCCTCGGCGGCCTTGCCGTTCAGGTCGGCGCCAGTCGATGCCGCGGTGGCCGAGGTGTTGGCCACCTTGGAGGTATCGGCCGCGGTCGCCCGCACCCGCGACAGCGGTACGCCCAGCGTCATCGCGACCACTTGCGCGACCTTGGTATTGAGGCCCTGACCCATCTCGGCGCCACCGTGGTTCACCAGCATCGAGCCATCGGTGTAGATGTGCACCAGCGCCCCGGCCTGGTTGAAATGCACCACGTTGAAGCTGATGCCGAACTTCACCGGGGTCAGCGCGAGCCCTTTCTTGATGATCGGGCTGTCGGCGTTCCAGCGCAGTATCTCCTCGCGCCGGGCGCGGTAGTCGCTGCTCTGCTCGAGGTCCGCCACCAGCTCATGGATCACGTTGTCGGCGACCGTCTGGCCGTAGGGCGTGAGGTTGCGATCGGACTTGCCGTAGAAATTGGCCTTGCGCACATCCAGCGCATCGAGGCCAAGCCGACGGGCGATGCTGTCGAGGATGTACTCGATGGCGATCGCGCCCTGCGGGCCACCGAAACCGCGAAACGCGGTGTTCGACTGGGTGTTGGTGCGCGCGCACAGGGCGCTGATGTCCGCGTCCGAGAGGAAGTAGGCGTTGTCGAAATGGCACAGCGCGCGAGTGGCCACCGGACCCGACAGATCCGCCGAGAAGCCGGCGCGGGCAATCATCTCGACGCGCACCGCGAGAATGCGGCCCTCGTCGTCAAAGCCGACGTCGTAGTCATAATAGAAATCGTGGCGCTTGCCGGTGATCATCATGTCGTCGTCGCGATCGAGACGCAGCTTGACCGGGCGCTTGAGCTTCGAGGCGGCCAGCGAGGCCACGCAGGCGAACAGCGCGGACTGGCTTTCCTTGCCGCCGAAGCCGCCGCCCATGCGACGCATCTCGACGACAACCTGGTTCGATGCCTTGTTGAGGCAGTGGGCCACCACGTGCTGCATTTCGGTCGGGTGCTGGGTCGAGCACCACAGCTGCAGGCAGCCGTCCTCGCGGGGCGCGCAGTAGGACACCTGGCCCTCGAGGTAGAACTGCTCCTGACCGCCCACCGACCACTGGCCCTGCAGCCGATGCGGCGCCGCGGCCAGCTTTTGCGCAGGCTCGCCGCAGACCCGGCGCATCGGCGGCAACACGAAGGATTCCGCCGCGCGGGCCGCGCGTGGATCGAGCTCGGCCGGCAACACTTCGTAGTCAACCACCGCGCGGCGCGCGGCGCGGCGGGCGACATCGACGCTGGTGGCAACCACCGCGAACATCGGCTGGCCGACGTAATGCACTTCACCGTCGGCAAGAATGGGATCGTCGTGGATGATCGGGCCGCAGTCGTTGCTGCCCGGAATATCCGCCGCGGTGAGCACCGCCACCACGCCCGGCATCGCGGTCACGGCAGCGAAATCGATGCTGCGGATGCGTGCGTGGGGCTTTGCCGACAGGCCAAGCGCGGCATGCAAGGTGCCGGCCAGCTCCGGGATGTCGTCGACATAGGTCGCCTCGCCGGCCACGTGCAGGTGGGCGGACTCGTGCGCGGCGCTGGCGCCGGGGCGAACGATCGGATCTGCGTTGTTCATGGCGCCCACCTCAAACCAGTTGGAACACGTTGACCTGCGCGCTGGCGAGCGGCGCATCGGGACGGGTCTCGAGCCACAGGCGATAGAGCGCATTCTTCGCGACCTGCATGCGGTAGCCGCTCGATGCACGCATGTCGGAGAGCGGCGTGTAATCGGCGTCGAGCGCGGCCATCGCGGCACGCGCCGCCGGCTCCTGCCAGGGCTGGCCCGCGAGTGCCGCCTCGGCCGCAGCAGCACGCCTCGGTGTTGCCGCCATGCCGCCGTAGGCAATGCGCGCCTCGGCCACCGCACCGGCATCGAGGTGCAGCGCGAAGGCGGCGCACACCGCGGAAATGTCCTGATCGAAGCGTTTCGCGATCTTGTAGCTGCGCACCACCCAACCCGGGCGGCTACGCGGCACCCGGATACGCTCGATGAATTCGCCCGGCTGCATCGCATTCTTCTGGTAATCGAGGTAGAGATCCTCGAGCGCAAGCTCGCGGGTGAGCGCGCCCTTGCGCAGCACCACGCTCGTACCAAGGCAGATCAGCACTGGCATCGAATCGCCGATCGGCGAGCCGTTGGCGATATTGCCGCCAAGCGTGCCGGCGTTGCGCACCGGCATCGAGGCGAAGCGCCGCCACAACTCGGCCAGTTCAGGGTACGCGCCATTGAGCGCCGCAAAGGCATCGGTCAGCGAGGCCGCGGCGCCAATCTCGAAATGCGTGTCACTCCGGTCGATGCCTTTCAGCTCGGCGACATTGCCGATGTAAAGCAGTACCGGCAGTTCGCGATGCTGCTTGGTGACCCACAGGCCGACGTCGGTGCCGCCGGCCAGGATCCGCGCATCCGGCATCTGCTCGCGCAGCGTCGCAAACTCTGCCAGCGAAGAGGGTGCGAAATAGCGCGCATCCCCGGTTTCGACGCGCAGGTCGGTCTCGCGCCGCAAGGCCTTCAGCTGCGAGATGAGGGCCTGCTCATCCGCATCGACGGTGTTCGCGGCAAGCGTGCCCGGCCTGTTCAGCCAGTCGCGCTGGTCGCCGCACTGATACATGCGGTCGGCAGCCTCGAAGATCGGACGGTAGCCGGTGCAACGGCACAGATTGCCGGACAGCGCATCGGCCACGCAGGCACGATCGGGCGCGGCGTCGTTCTTGAACAGCGCGAACAGCGACATCACGAAGCCCGGCGTGCAGAAACCGCATTGCGATCCGTGGGTGTCCACCAGTGCCTGCTGGACCGGATGCAGGCTGCCATCCTGCCGCTTGAGCGTCTCGACGGTATAGATCGCCTTGCCGTCCAGGGTCGGCAGGAACTGGATGCAGGCATTGACTGCCCGCAACTGCACTCGCTCGGTCCCGTCGCGGGCAACCAGTTCGCCCAGCACCACGGTGCAGGCACCGCAATCGCCCTCGGCACAGCCTTCCTTGCTTCCGGTGCGACGCAGATCCTCACGCAGGAACTGCAGAATCGTACGGGTCGGTGCCGGGTTGACGAGCGTGACGACCTCGTCGTCCAGAACGAAGCGGATCTGTTCCGCTGCGGCCGCAGCCTGCTTGCCGTTCAACATGTCTGGTCCTCTGTTCGGTGGCCCCGATCCGGTTCCTGAAGGCCGGCCCGTTGGCTCGTTGTCTGGCCCGACGCGACCGGCCAGACCGTATTTCATCCGGCCGCCGCAATGCACGGTTCCCGGTGAATTCGCTTTTAAATCTGGCTTTCGCAAAAAATATTGTCAACAATTTTATCCAGATACTCGCTATCGGTTTTTCGAATATTGCATTGAACAAAACACCTGAAATAGCCCAATATTGGTGCATAAAGACAAGGAGATGCCCCACGATTGTGCGCACGCAGCAGAACCCTCCCAGCAATTTCCCTTGACTCGAGGATTCATATTGTCAACACTCCGACAACCCTGTCGGCAATAACGAGGCACGTTCATGAGCGCCGCAAAACCGACCCACGACGTAATCGCAGGAGCGCCCGCCGAGGCCGCGCAGAGCAAGCGCGGCCGCTTGATCCGGCAGGAAGACGAGATCTTCGAGCGCATCCAGCAGGCGATCCTCGACCACCGCCTGCCACCGGGCACCAAACTCAAGGAAGTACCGCTGGCGGAGCTGTTCGGCGTCACCCGCGGCCTGCTGCGCAAGGTGCTCACCCGGCTCGCCCACGCCAGGCTGGTGGAACAGCGGCCGAATCGCGGCGCGATGGTCGCAAGCCCTTCCGTATCCGAAAGCCGCGATCTCTTTGCAGCAAGGCGCGCCATCGAAGGAGCGATCGTCGGCATCCTCGGGACACGCATCAATGCCACGCAGATCAAGGGCCTGCGGCGCATGATCGAGCGCGAGCAGAACGCGTATGCGAAGGGCGAGATGCGTGCCGGCCTGAAACTGTCGATCGATTTTCATCGTGTGCTGGCCCAGATGGCGGGCAACAGTGTCCTTTCCGGTTTCCTCGAGGAATTGCTGACCCGCACGCCCTTGGTGATCCTTGCCTACCGTGACACCCGCGCCACCACGACGCGCTGCGACTGCAACGATCACGGTGCGATCATTGACGCGCTCGAGACCGGTGATGCCGAAGAAGCGGCGCGGATCATGCAGGAACATCTCGAAGCTCTCGAAGGACAGCTCAATCTGCGCGAGGACGGCTCCACCACCGATCTTGCAGCGGTATTCGGAAGCTGAGCAAGCCCGCGCCAATCGGGGGCATCGCGATGCGGCGACGCACCAACCGGGTGCATCACATGCAAGCCTCCGGCGCGTGAAAGGCAAGCACGCGCGCTTCGGACGCATGGCACACCCCTTGCTCTTCCCTTGTGCAATCAAGGGAAAACCATGTCCGAAACACGATCAACCTGCTGCTACTGCGGCGTCGGCTGCGGCGTCCTCATCGAGACCGAGAACGGGCGCATTACCGGCGTGCGCGGCGACCCCGACCACCCGGCCAATTTCGGCCGCCTGTGCACCAAGGGCGCCACCCTGCACTTCAGCGCCGCCCCCGAAACCCTCGCGGCTCGAGCGCTCCATCCGGAAATCCGCTTTCACCGCGACGACCCGCGCGAGCACACGGATTGGTCGTCGGCGCTCGATCATGCGGCCGAAAGATTCGCCGCGTTGATCACGCGTCACGGTCCGGACGCGGTCGCGTTCTACGGTGCGGGTCAGTGGCTCACCGAGGACTACTACGTTTTCAACAAGCTGATGAAGGGTCTCATCGGCAGCAACAACATCGATACCAATTCGCGGCTGTGCATGTCCAGCGCGGTGAGCGGTTACAAGATGACGCTCGGCGCCGACTCGCCTCCCTCGAGCTATGAGGACATCGCCGCCACCGCCTGCATGTTCATCGCCGGCAGCAACACCGCCTTCGCCCATCCGATCACCTTCCGTCGCGTCGAGGATGCGCGCAAGGCCAACCCGGACATGAAGCTGGTGGTGATCGACCCGCGCCGCACCGACACCGCCGAGGCCGCCGACCTGCACCTGGCCCTGCTGCCCGGCACCGACGTCGCGCTCTACAACGCGATGCTGCACATGATGTTGTGGGAGGGCTGGGTCGACCGCGACTACATCGATGCCCACACCACCGGCTTCGATGCGCTCAAGCGCACGGTTCGCGAGTACACGCCCGCCATGGCCGCGTCGATCTGCGGCCTCGCCAAGAAGGACATCGAAACCGCGGCCGAATGGTTCGCCACCTCACCAGCGACGCTCTCGCTGTACTGCCAGGGACTCAATCAGTATTCCTTCGGCAGCTACAACAACGCGGCCCTGATCAACCTGCACCTTGCCACCGCCCAGATCGGCCGACCCGGTGCCGGTCCCTTCTCGCTCACCGGTCAGCCCAACGCAATGGGCGGACGCGAAGTCGGCGGACTCGCCAACCTGTTGTCGGGACACCGCGACCTTGCAAATCCCGTGCATCGCGCCGAAGTCGCCGCCCTGTGGGGCGTTGACAGCGTCCCGGAGACCCCCGGCAAGAGTGCGGTCGAACTGTTCCGAGGCCTCAAATCGGGTGAAATCAAGGCGGTGTGGATTGCCTGCACGAACCCCGCCCAGTCAATGCCCGACCAGGCACTGGTCCACGAGGCGCTGCGCAGCGCCGAATTCGTTGTCGTCCAGGAAGCCTTCGGCGGCACCGAGACCTGTGCCTTCGCCGATGTCCTGCTGCCGGCATCCACCTGGGGCGAAAAGGAGGGGACGGTCACCAATTCGGAGCGGCGCATCAGTCGTGTGATCGCCGCCACCGCCGCGCCGGGCGAAGCCCGCGCGGACTGGGAGATCGGGGTCGACTTTGCGCGCAGGCTGGGCGAAAAGCTCGGTCGCGGCGAACTCGCCAGAAGGATGTTCGCCTTCGATTCGCCCGAAGCCGTGTGGAACGAGCACCGCGAGTCCACCCGCGGGCGCGATCTCGACATCACCGGGCTCGACTACACGCGCCTCGAAGCCGAGGGACCGCAGCAATGGCCCTTTCCGGAAGGCGCCACCCGCGGCAAGGTGCGCCTGTACGAAGACGGCATCTATCCGACCGAAGACGGCCGCGCGCGTTTCGTGGTGTGCGAGCACAAGGTCACCTTCGAATCACCGAGCAGCCGCTACCCGCTGCATCTGATCACCGGCCGGCTTCGCGACCAGTGGCACGGCATGAGTCGCACGGGTAACGTTCCGCGCCTGTACAGCCACGAGGCCGAACCGCTGCTCCACATGAACCCGGACGACCTCGCCCGGCGCGGTCTGCAGGATGGCGAGCTCGTCACGGTGAAGTCGCGCCGCGGAGCCGTCTCGCTCAAGGTGCTGGCCACCACGACGGTGCGCCCGGGCCAGTGTTTTCTGCCGATGCACTGGGGCGGCAACAGCATGGGCGGTCTTGGCGTGAACGGACTCACTCCGGCTGCCGTCGACCCCAACTCGAAACAGCCCGAGCTCAAGCACGCCGCGGTTCAGGTATCGAAATTCGATCTCAAACCATCGCTGGTGGCGATGTGCCGCCGCGAAGCCGGCCGGGAGGGTCGCGACAGCGCGGTCCGGACCATGGCCCGGCTGCGCCCGCTGCTCAGCGGCTACCCTTATGCAAGCCTGACACTGGCCGGCCGCGAGACTCCGGTGGTGGTGCTCAAGCTACGCGGAGAACAGATCGCCGCCGAAACGATCGCCGCGGTCGACGCGGCCTTCGGCCTCGACGATCCGACACGTGTCCTCAGCTACCAGGACAGCCGTCGCGACATCGCCAAACGCGCGCTGGTCGAGGACGAAAAGCTCAGCGCGGTGCGCCTCGCCGGCGAGACGATGGCGGCGGAATGGCTCGCCGACATGATGGCACTCGGCAAGCCCGCCACCGAACTGCGCCCATGGCTGTTCGCCCCGCTGGCGAAACCGCCGGTCGGGCAGAGCGCGCGCGGCAAGGTCATCTGCAACTGCTTCGACGTCTCCGAAGACGAGATCATGGCCGCGCTCAAGGGTGGCGAAAGCCTCGAGGCCCTGCAGGCACGCACCAAATGCGGCACCAACTGCGGCTCCTGTGTCCCCGAACTGAAACGCATGGCCGGGCAGGCACAGCACTGACCGGCCGCCAGCGCAGGGCGGAAGACCTCCGGCAGCCTTCCTGAGGCGGCGGCCGGCGCCGGTCTGCCCTCCGGGCCATACCCGGCCTATACTCTCGCGCAGACCTTGTTTGCGGGAGAGATGCGCATGGGGAAAGTCGACGGGGACACGCAGTGCACACTGCGGCATTTCCGGCAGATCCTGCTATGGCCGCTGCAACTCATGCCCCTGCGCGAGGACAGCCAGATCCAGAACCACTGGGAAATCCTGGAACAGGACGTGCCGGACAACCCGTGGCGCGAGGTGGACGACGAGTTCACCGATGATCCCTCCGGTTTTCAACCCCGTCATTACAGCGAGTTCGTCACCTTTCTGCCCCACGTCCAGCGCTTCCTGTATGGCGAGGGAAAGGCGCGGGGCGCCAATCCGGCGGAATCGCCGATTCGGGTATTCCGCCGCAACGACATCGCCCGCGTGCGCTGCACCTATCCCGACCCCGCGATGGCGGCGCGCGAATTCGACATTGCCCATGTCGACCTCTACTTTTTCTACGATCTCGACCTTGTCGTCCTGACCGTCGAACTTCACGGCAGCGACGTCCCGCTCGCCTGCGCCCAGGAGACCATGTTCAGGCTCGGCCGCGCCTATCCGATCTACTGGGAAGCCAACGGCGACGGCGGTCACTGCCTCAAGCGCACCGAGTGGCTCCGCGCCGACGGCACCGTGCTGGCGACCTCCGACTACGAGGGACAGGCCAGATTCCTTGCCCATGTCAGCCAGTACAGGGCACCGACCCTCGCGGCCCACTGGGATTTCCTGCTGCGGCCGATGGTGCAACACCACTCCAATGACAAGGGTTTGCTGCGCTACCGACAGCTCGAATACCACCGCATGCCGGTGATGGGTTACCTGGCTTGCGAGGACGATCCGCGCCAGCTCCACCGCTCGGACTTCGTCAGGCTCGCGCTGGTCACGCCACCCGGAGAAGCGGGCACGATGCCCTTTTCGGTAGACGACTTCGAGGCGCGCTACTGCTACGACCGCTTCTGGGGCGGCCCGCCCGACAAGCCGCCGGGCGCCCGCTACATGAACTGCGGCGAAGCCTTCATGCTGGTTGGCAGCGGCCGCCAAGCCTATTTCTACACGCCTGGCGGGGGTTTGCTCGAACAGTTCCGGCATCAATACTTCCTGCTGTTCCTGATCCCCCATCTGCACAAGGCCGCCCTGCTGATGATGGCCGACCGCCTCGGCTACGCCCTCAAACGCATGCAGATCGACCAACCGGATTCGGTCAAGCGCTTCAAGCGGGAGATCCGCCAGATGCGCGAGATCTTCCTGCGCTTTACCCACCGTTACTGGTTCCATCACGTCTCGGATCAGATCCAGGCCAAGGATCTTTACCGCATGTCGAAAGGCTTTCTCGGCACCGAGGAACTCTACGACGAAGTGCGAGAGCGCATCGAGGACATGGCCGAGTACCTCGAATCCGACTCGCTGCGGCGACAAGCCAACACGGTCGTGCGACTCACCGTGGTCACCGCCTTCGGCCTGATCGGCACCACCGTCACCGGCTACTTCGGAATGAACATCCTGGGCCTCGACCAGCTCGGCACGCCTGCACGGATACTCTATTTCAGCCTCGTGCTGATCGCGGTGACCTGGCTGACCTTCTACACGGTGATGAAATCGAAGGGATTGTCCGACTTTCTCGATCTGCTTTCGGACGAGCGCGAAAACGTGCGCCAGAAGGTGGGCGCGTTCTTCAAGGTGTGGCGCCGTAAGAAGCCACCGGCCTGACCCCCGGCATGGTCCGGCACGGACGCGTATAGATGGCACCTTGACCCGACACCAGCCGCCGACTAGTTTCAAGAAAGGACGGCCCGCAGTTCTTCCGCCGTTCATCCACGACCGGCCCCTCACTCGAGGGAACAGCGCCCCGGCACATTGACGGGGCTTCAGCGGATCCGCTGTCCGGGACATGACCGCGGCAGAGATACCTGGTCTGCGACGGTCCCCCCTGCGGCATCAACGCTCCGCAAAGGAGGAAACCATGGCTACATGGCAAATCGAAGGCCAGTACATGGAGACGTGCAACTGCACCTTCTTGTGCCCCTGCATCTCGTCCAATCTTGCCGCACGACCGACCGAAGGCGACTGCAAGGCGGCCGTCGCGATGCGGATCGACAAGGGGCAGAAGGACGGGGTCAGCCTCGACGGGCTCTCGTTCATCGTGATGCTGCACGCGCCCGGGGCAATGGCGGATGGCGACATGACCGTCGGCCTGATCGTTGACGAACGTGCCAGCGATGCGCAGGTCGAAGCAATCGGAGCAATCGCCACCGGCGCTGCGGGGGGTCCGATGGCAAATCTGGCACCCCTGGTAGGGCGCATCGCGGGCATCGAGCGTCGGCCGATCAGCTTCGAGGCGAACGGACTGGACTTCGCGGTCAAGGCCGGCGAGCTCGTCGATCAGGCTTGCGCCGGCATTCCCAGCGCGGTGAAGCCGGGCGAGCCCGTCTGTCTCGACAACGCGATGCACCCGGTCAATAGCCGTCTCGGCCTGGCAAAAGCCACGCGCAGCATGTTCAAGGTGTTCGGCATCGAATGGCGCGACCGCAGCGGCCAGCGCAACGGCCACTTCGCACCATTCGCGTGGACCGGCTGAACACCACGGGCAAAGCGGGCGGCCGCATGGACGCCCTGCTTCGGCTGGACAGGAAACTGGCCCTTGGCGGCATCACCGCCATCGTGGCAGTGAGTTGGCTGTACCTGTGGACCAGCGCCGCGACAATGGATCACGGGACGATGGCGATGGATGCCATGCCTCGTATGCAGAGCCCCGGGGCACTGCTGCTCACCTTCGTGATGTGGACCGTGATGATGGCCGGCATGATGCTCCCGAGCGCGACGCCGGCGATCCTCGCCTATGGCAGCCTGGTTCGCAAGAACGGGGCGCACGGCCGTATTCTCCCTGGCCCCTGGACCTTCGCGGCCGGCTACCTGTCGATGTGGACGCTGTTCAGCGTCGCCGCCACGTTGCTGCAGGCCGCGCTCGAGTACGCGGCCCTGCTTACACCAGCGATGGCGACGGCAAGCGCCGGCCTCGGCGTGCTGGCACTGATCGCGGCCGGCATTTATCAACTCACGCCGCTGAAGCACGCCTGCCTCGGCAAGTGTCGCAACCCGTTGCAATTCTTTCTCACCCACTGGCGCCTGGGCCCCGCCGGTGCCTTCCGCATGGGTCTCGAGCACGGCGCATATTGCGTAGGCTGTTGCTGGGTGCTGATGCTGCTGCTGTTCGTCACCGGCGTGATGAACCTGCTGTGGGTGGCGCTCATCGCCGCCTTCGTCTTCGTCGAGAAGGTCTTTCCCGGCGAGCGCCTGGTTACCAGGGTTTCGAGCGCGGCACTGATTCTCGCCGGACTGTTTCTGCTGACCCGCATGTGAGGCTCCGCAGAGCCTCGTGCCCGACCGAAGCGCTCATGCCGTGCCCGGCGAATGCCTTGCAACGCGCGCGCGCACCGCCCACGCACGGGCAATCATGGAAATCGAGCCATCCGCCTGATGTGGCAGACGGGCGCGCAAGTGCTCCCGCAGGCGCAGCCTCACGGGCTCTTCGAGCGACATCACGTAGGACGGCGCGGGCCCCTGCCCGCCGAGGAATGGGAGCCAGAAGTCATCGAACCCATCGAACCGCGTCGTGATGTCGATCGCCGTCGATTCGGCCGCCCCGAACATGCCGCCGGAAAAACTCGCCACCAGCGCCTCGGGCCGGCAGCCCGGAAAGCGCAGCCCTTCGTCGAGCCGCGCAGCCTGCGGATCGAGGTCGACCGCGGCGTCCCAGAAATGGCGCATGAACTCCATCCTGCCCGCGTAATCCCACACGTAGGCGGCAACCAGGCCGCCATCGGCCGTCACCCTCGCCATTTCGGAAAGCGCAGCAGGCAGGTCCTCGACGAAATTCAGGACCAGCCCCGAAACCACCACATCGACTGCCTCATCGTCCAGCGGAATCGCCACCGCACTGCCCTGCCGCAGATCCGCGCGGCCAGCAAGATCGGCGGCCGCGGTTTCGAGGAAGCCGGCCGAAGGCTCCACGCCGAACAGGGCGGCGGGTGCGCAATGCCGGTCGATCGCCGCGCACAGCGCCCCCGTACCGCAGCCCAGGTCTAGCCATCGCTTGCCGCCGGGAATCTGCAACCAGTCGAGAAACACCGGCGCGACCACGCGGCTCCAGCGTCCGACATACAGTTCGTAGGGATTGCCGCGCTGCCATGTGTCTGACACCAATTTCCGGTTCATGATGGAACCTCCGCGGCCACGCGCGCCAGTGCCGCCAGCCGGAGACGGCCGGCGGTAGCAGGCGAAGAAATGCGGCGCCGTCGGGTACTGGTCGCCGCCGCAAGGGGCGAGGGCCTCTTCCCTCAGGTGTGCGCGAACGACGTCTTCCCGCCCGGCACGCCAGGGCGAAGAGGACGCATACTCCAGCCTAGTCCGTTTCAGGAAAGCTGCTACCCGATCGCGGCAGACGGCGCGCTCCGAGCAAGCGAGCGCCTGCGCACCACTGGTGACGAAACCTGCGGTTGCAGGTCAACGCGAACGCTTCTCCCGACCCCGCATGGCGTGCCCCGAATCTTTCACGTCCGGCTTCAGAGCTTCTGGCGGAAGAAGGCCACCACGCGCAGGCGCGAGGCATACGCCTGATCGACATCGGGCACGATCTCGACGCTCGGCGCAACGCCGGTACGGAATATGCTGCCCTCGTCACCAAACGGGTCCTTGATCGAGATCGGGACCATGAGGCGGTCCCAGGCGTGGTATGCACCGGGATACTCGGCCAATTGCACTACACCGTTGTTGGTGGCGTTGAGTTCATCGACAAGTGCGCGGCAGTGGGCACTGCCGTTGTCGTAATCGTCCTCGCTGCCGATCTGGACCAGCATCGGAGCGCCGGTGAGGTGGAGCAGTTGGGAGCCGAACTGCGCCGGTGGCGGGAAGCCGTATTGCGAAAAATCCATGTTGGCGCCCCAGCACACCGGGTAGTTCGCCACATGTGCTGCAAACCGAAGCGGGTTGCCGGAACTGTCGTGACCGAACATGCCGGCGTAGAGCGTTTCCGCGGCCTCGAGACTCACGACACCGCCCCATGAAAACCCTAGCACGCCGATGCGTTGGGGCGCGATGTTCGGATGGGCACTCAGGAACGCCAGCGCAGCGAAGACATCGGGGTAAGTGAAAATGGGGGCTGCGGGGCGGTTATCGGGACCGCTCACATGGCGCGCCTCCCACATGTCGATCTCAAGAGTGGCGATGCCGGCCGCATTGAGCGCCCGGGCATAGAAATCCCCGCGCGAATCCACCCCCGCCGAGCCATGCAGGACAAGCACCGCCGGCAACGCACTGCCGACGACGAAACAACGCTTTCTGAAATCGAAGCGCAAGGGCAAGCTCAGTTTGCCTTTGATCTCCAGCGGCTCCGGCGGCTGAACCGCGATATTCAACGAGAGAAAGCTGATGAAGGATATCTCCGGCCTCAAGCCACTTCGGCAATCAGCGTCCCTGGCCTGCGCCGACAACGCGAACAGACCACACATCAGGCCCAGAAGCCATAACCGGCACGATTTCGCTCCCATGCGATACCTCCTCGATCAGTTGCACGACATACAGCCCACCTCCCGAGGGGACCGGGCCCGGTGACAAGCGGCCTCGATCGCGCTTGCGCCCTCCCGGAATGCAATTCCGGGGCCCGACGGCAGGCAAAGGGCTGGGGCCGCGAGCCACACTATAAAGGCAAAAAATACCGGGATGACAACAAATTGGGACATTCCCCTTCTTGGCATGACATTCAAATTGGTCGCGCCGCGAAAGGGGAAACAGCCGATTCTTCAGAATTTAGCGCACCGGATCGGACGGCGCACATCGATTGATTCGCGCGCACTGGCCTTGGTGGAAGCGGCCCGCGAAAGACGATGGAGCCTCAGCCGGAAGCGAGCCGGGCCTACAGACGCGAGCCTGATCCACTGGCGGGACAACCCTTCACCGGGCTTCGGGTTACGGATACGGCTGCACGATGGTGCAGTGCCGCACCGCCATGGTGCAGTTTTCACGAGAACTTGGCTGAATCAAGCCTGCCAGCGGAAGCGAATCCCTTGCCGTTGTTCGCAATGCAGCCGATCGGAAACACTGGCACAACGTTTGCTTGGAGGATAACCAGTAGCCCCGCCCTGCCGTGAGCGGCAACAAGCGAAGGCTCGCTAACGATACGTGTTCGCATCGGCAGCCAGATGAAGACCAACGAGGGTCTGCATCACCGGATCTCGGTAGATCCCTGCAGCGAAGTAACCATCTTCTGCCCAGTGCATCTGCACAGGCATTGTTGCGAGGGAATTGACATGCGCAAACTGAAACTGGTGATGGTCGGCAATGGCATGGCGGGGGTCCGCACCCTCGAAGAGCTGCTGAAGATTGCACCCGATATGTACGAGATCACCGTATTCGGTGCAGAACCCCACCCCAACTACAACCGTATCCTGCTCTCTCCGGTCCTGGCCGGCGAGATGACGCTGCAGGACATCATCCTCAACGATCATCAGTGGTACGCCGATAACAACATCGAGCTGGTGCTGAACAACAAGATCGTCAAGATCGACCGCAAGGGCCGCAAGGTCTTCGCCGCCGACGGCAGCGAACGGGAATATGACCGCCTGCTGCTCGCCACCGGTTCCAACCCCTTCATCCTGCCGGTACCGGGCAAGGATCTGCCGGGCGTGATCGCCTACCGCGACGTAGCCGACACCGACGAGATGATCGACGCGGCGGCCAAGCACAAGCACGCGGTGGTCGTCGGCGCCGGCCTGCTGGGCCTCGAGGCGGCCAACGGCCTCGCCCTGCGTGGAATGGACGTCACCGTGGTGCATATCGGCGACTGGATCATGGAGCGCCAGCTGGACAAACCGGCTGCCGACATGTTGCAGAAATCGCTCGAAAAGAAGGGCCTCAAGTTCCTGCTGCCCAAATTCACCGCAGAACTGATCGCCGGCGAATCGGGCCGTGTCGCGGCGGTGAAATTCAAGGACGGCGAGCAGATTCCGGCCGATCTGGTGGTGATGGCCGCGGGCATCCGCCCCAACACCACGCTGGCTGAATCCGCTGGTATCCACTGCGACCGCGGCATCTCGGTCAATGACACGATGCAGACCTACGATCCGCGGATCTACGCGGTTGGCGAATGCGCCAACCATCGCGGCATCGCCTACGGCCTGGTCGCGCCGCTGTTCGAACAGGCCAAGGTCTGCGCCAACCATCTCGCGATGTACGGCATCGGCAGCTACAAGGGCTCGGTAACCTCGACCAAGCTAAAGGTCACCGGCATCGACGTGTTCTCCGCGGGCGACTTCTCGGGTGGCGAAGGCACCGAGGACATCGTGCTGAACGATCCGGGTGCGGGCGTCTACAAGCGCGTGGTGCTCAAAAACGACAAGCTCGTCGGCGCGGTGATGTACGGTGACACCAAGGACGGCGCCTGGTATTTCCAGATGCTCAAGGACGGCCAGGATGTCTCCGAGATCCGCGATCACCTGCTGTTCGGCAACAGCCACCTCGGCGACACCGGCCACAAGGGCAACAACCTGGCGTCCTCGATGCCCGACAGTGCCGAAGTGTGCGGCTGCAACGGCGTGTGCAAGGGCACCATCGTCAAGACCATCCAGGAACAGGGACTCTTTACCCTCGAGGACGTGCGCAAGCACACCAAGGCTTCCAGCTCCTGCGGCTCCTGCACCGGTCTTGTCGAGCAGATCCTCGCCTCCACCATTGGCGGCGCCTACCAGCCGGCCGACTCGCACAACAAGCCAGTATGCGGCTGTACCGACCGCTCGCACGGCGAGGTGCGCAAGGCCATCCGCGACAACAAGCTCCTGTCGGTCCAGCAGGCCATCGATTTCCTCGAATGGCAGACCCCCAACGGCTGCGCCTCCTGCCGCCCGGCACTGAATTACTACTGCATCTCGACCTGGCCGCACGAGGCCACCGACGACGCGCAGAGCCGCTTCATCAACGAACGCGCCCACGCCAACATCCAGAAGGATGGCACCTACTCGGTGGTGCCGCGCATGTGGGGCGGCCTGACCACGCCGAACGAACTCAGGGCAATCGCCGACGCGGCCGAGAAATACAAGGTGCCGACGGTGAAGGTTACGGGCGGTCAGCGCATCGACCTGCTCGGCGTCAAGAAGGAAGACCTGCCGCTGATCTGGCACGACCTCGGCGAAGCCGGAATGGTATCCGGCCACGCTTACGGCAAGTCGATCCGTACGGTGAAGACCTGCGTCGGCGCCGAGCACTGCCGCTTTGGCACCCAGCTGTCGATGAGCCTCGGCGTCAAGCTCGAGAAGATGCTGTTCGGCATGTACAGCCCGCACAAGGTCAAGCTGGCCGTTTCCGGCTGCCCGCGCAACTGTGCCGAGGCCGGCATCAAGGACGTGGGCATCATCGGCGTGGATTCCGGCTACGAGATCCATGTCGCCGGCAATGGCGGCATCAAGACCGATGTCGCCCAGTTCTTCACCAAGGCCAAGACCGAAGAAGAGGTGATGGAAATTTCCGGGGCCTTCCTGCAGCTCTACCGCGAGGAAGGCTACTACCTCGAGCGCACGGTGCATTACGTCGATCGCGTCGGTCTGGATCACGTCAAGAAGCTGGTACTCGACGACGCTGCCAACCGCAAGGCGCTCTACGAGCGGCTGCTGTTCGCGCTGCAGGACTACGAGGATCCGTGGAAAGAGCACGCGCAGAAGCCGGAGCTTCGTCGCGCATTCGAACCCTTGTCGGTATGAGGGCGAGAAAGATGAGCGAATGGGATGACTGGGGCGTCGGTTCGACCCAATGCCCCGACAACGACTACGACATCTGCGGCTCGACGAGCCCCCTGCTGCCCTGAGGCCCGGACATGGAAACCACAATGACTGAAGTGCAAACCGAATGGAAACGCCTGTGTGCCCTCGACGAGATCCCGATGCTGGGCTCGCGGGTCGTCACCGGCACCCCCCATGGCGACATCGCCGTGTTCCGCACGAGCGACAACGATGTCTTTGCGATACACGACAAGTGCCCACACAAGGGCGGTCCGCTGTCGCAAGGCATCGTGCATGGGCGCAGCGTGACCTGCCCCCTGCATAGCTGGAAGGTCCGGCTCGAGGACGGCAACGTGGAGGCGCCCGACGTCGGGTGCACCCGCAGCTTCGCCGCCAAGGTCGAGAACGGCACCGTTTTCCTGCAGCTCTGAACGCACCGCAACACCCCTGATTTTTTCTCCGCCGCGCCTGTCGGCGCCCCGTGAATCGGGCGCCGAGGGCGGCGTGCGGCCGGAACCCTCTATTTCTCACTTTGGAGTTGATGCCATGAGCAAAGACACCGGTTTCAACCTGCTGTCCTTCAGCGGAAAAATGAAGATCCTGCACATGAGCTGGATCGCCTTCTTCATTACCTTTTTCGTGTGGTTCAACCACGCACCGATGCTCGCGGCGATCGCCAAGTCGCTGGGACTCGAGCCGGGGCAGGTCAAGACCCTGCTGATCCTTAACGTCGCGCTGACCATCCCCGCGCGGATCCTGATCGGCATGATCACCGACAAGTTCGGGCCGCGCATCACCTATGCGGCGCTGCTGTTCATCTCCAGCATTCCCTGCTTCATGTTCGCACTGGCCGACTCCTTCACCCAGGCGGCGATCGCGCGCTTCCTGCTCGGTTTCATCGGCGCGGGCTTCGTGATCGGCATCCGCATGGTCAGCGAATGGTTCCCTGCCAATGAGCTCGGCACCGCGGAAGGCATCTACGGTGGCTGGGGCAACTTCGGTTCGGCTGCCGCAGCGATGGTGCTGCCGAGCCTCGCGCTGATGTTCGGCGGCGACGACGGCTGGCGCTACGCGATCGGCATCACCGGCGCGATGAGCCTGGTGTTCAGCGCACTGTGGTACAAGAACGTCAGCGACACCCCCAAAGGTTCGACCTACTTCAAGCCCAAGAAGAGCGGCGGCCTCGAGGTCACCAGCAAGGGCGACTTCGTATTCCTGCTGCTCATGAAGCTGCCGATGTACGCGGCACTCGCGCTGCTCACCTGGAAACTCTCGCCCGAAGGCGTGAAGATGATCAGCTCGGGCACGGCACTGGGCATATACCTCGCGCTCGTCGGTATCTTCATCTACGACTGCTACGGCGCCTACAAGGTCAACCACGAGATCTTCGTCAAGCCGGTCCCCGAGATGCACCGCTACAAGTTCAAGCAGGTCGCGGTGCTCAACATCCTCTACTTCGCCACCTTCGGTTCGGAACTCGCCGTGGTGTCGATGCTGCCGCTGTTCTTCAGCGAGACCTTCGGCCTCGATCCGGTCAAGGCCGGCCTGGTTGCCTCTGCCTATGCCTTCATGAACCTCATGTCGCGCCCGGGTGGCGGCTGGATCTCCGATCGCTTCGGCCGCAAGAAGACCCTGCTGATCCTTACCGCCGGACTCGCTGCGGGCTATGCGCTGATGGCGATGACCAACGCCAGCTGGCCGCTGTGGGTCGCCGTGGTCGTAGCGATGGCCTGCTCCTTCTTCGTACAGGCCGGCGAGGGCGCAGTGTTCGCAGTGGTGCCGCTCATCAAGCGCAGGCTCACTGGCCAGATCGCCGGCATGACCGGCGCGTACGGCAACGTCGGCGCGGTGGTGTACCTGACCGTACTGTCCTTCGTGAGCTACGAGATCTTCTTCGGCGTGATCGCCCTGACCGCGGTGGTCGGCTTCGTCACCCTACTGTTCATGGAAGAACCCCAGGGTCACATGGCCGAAGTGCGCGAGGACGGCAGCGTGGAGCTGATCAGCGTAAGCTGAGGCCCCCCGAAACTCCTGGCCAGGGCATGAGCCAACAGTTGCAGGTCCGCTTCGGCGGCTACTCAAGCGCGGGCGTGAAGGCGATCAATCAGGACGCCTTTACCGCCCACATGCCCGACGGCATCGAGCGCGATCTGAAAGGTGCCGCCGCGGTGATCTGCGACGGCGTCAGCAGCGGCGAGGATTCACAGGTGGCGAGCCAGATGGCCGCCACCGTCTTCATCACCGACTACTTCAGCACCCCGCCCACCTGGAGCACCCGCAACGCCGCCTCCAAGGTGCTGCAGGGTCTCAACAGCTGGATCCACCGCCAGAATGCGGCGCGCAACGCGCGACAGGACAGCATGCTCACCACCTTCTCGGCGGTGATTGCAAAATCGAACACGCTTCACAGTTTTCACGCCGGCGATTCGCGCATCCATCACATGCGCGGCGAACTGTTCGAGCAGATCACCCGCGACCACACCCTCACCGAAGGCGGCCGCGAATACCTCGCCCGCGCACTCGGCGCGGACAGCCATCTGGAGGTTGATTACCATACGCTGGAATTGCAGGAAGGCGACCGCATCCTGCTCACTACCGATGGCGTGCACGGCGTCCTGCCCCGCGCCAATCTGCGCGAACTGCTTGCCGGTTGCGACGAGGACCTCGAAGGCTGCGCAAAAACGATCGTGAATGCCGCGCTCGCGGCCGGCTCGGACGACAATCTCACTGCGTTGATCGTGAGCGTAGACCGGCTCCCGCTCGAGACCCTCGACGAGACGCACCGCCGCCTCACCCAGCTACCGATTCCTCCGGTACTTGCCAGCGGCAACCGCATCGACGGCTTCGAGGTGCTCGACGTGATCTTCAGCGGCACCCGCAGTCACATGTACCTGGTCAAGGACCTCGACAGCAACGAGCGCTTCGTCCTGAAGGCCCCGTCGGAAAACTTCAAGGAAGATGCGGTTTACCTGGACGGCTTCATCCGCGAGGAATGGGTTGGCCAGCGACTGGACCATCCCAACGTGATGAAGACTTTCCGCCCCGCCCGGGACAAGCGCTTCCTCTACTACCTCGGCGAGCACATCGAGGGCATGAACCTGCGCGAGTGGATGCAGGACAACCCGCACCCGCCGCTCGATGCGGTGCGAGACATCGTGCGACAGGCAGTGGACGGCCTGCGCGCCTTCCAGCGCGCCGACATGGTGCACCAGGACCTCAAGCCCGAAAACATCATGATCAACCGTGACGGGCGCGTGAAGCTGCTCGACTTCGGTACCGTGCTGATCGCGGGCACCGACGAGATTGCCTCCCCGCTCGACAAGTCGGTGCCGCAGGGCAGCGTCAATTACGTGGCACCGGAATACCTCATGGGCGAACCGGGCAGTTTCCGTTCCGATCTGTTTTCCCTTGCCGTGATTACCTACGAGATGATCACCGGCAAGCTTCCGTTCGACGAGCCAGCGATGAAACGGGTCTCCATCGACAACTACGGCGAGCTCGACTATATCCCGGCCAACCGCGTGCGCCGCGAACTGCCGCTATGGGTGGAGGGCTGTCTGCGCAAGGCGCTGCAGCCGAATCCAGCCTACCGTTACGAAGCCTTCTCGGAGTTCCTGCAGGATTTCACGCGCCCCAACCCGCAACTCGAGGCGCGGATTCATCGCCAACCGCTGCTGGAAACCAATCCGCTGCGCTTCTGGCAGGTACTGTGCCTGATACTGGCCCTGCTCAACCTGTGGCAACTCGCCCGCGGATAGCCGGGAAGCGCTCACCGCGCCGGCGACAGTCGAAGGATCTGACCGTCCGTTTCGTCGAGCACATACAGCGCGCCATCGGGTCCCTGGCGGACGTCGCGGATGCGATGGCCGAGTTCCTCCAGCAAACGCTCCTCGCCCACGACCCGGTCGCCGTCGAGACTCAACCGTGACAGCATCCCGAACTTGAGCGAGCCGACGAACAGGCTGCCCTGCCATACAGGAAAGAGCTTGCCGCTATAAAAGGCCATGCCGGATGGCGCGATCGAGGGTGTCCACCGGTGAACCGGCGGCGTGATGTCAGGCCTGGTCGTTCCCTCCCCGATGGCAAAGCCGGTCACGTATTCCCGACCGTAGGTAATCACCGGCCAGCCATAGTTGGCACCGGCCCGGTCGATATTCACTTCGTCACCACCCTGCGGGCCATGCTCGTGTGTCCATAGCTGCCCGGTGCGCGGATTGAGCGCCGCACCCTGCACGTTGCGATGGCCGTAGGACCATATTTCCGGTTGCGCACCTTTTCGCCCGACGAAAGGATTATCGGCAGGTACGCTGCCGTCGGGCCTGATCCGCACCACCTTGCCCAGATGGCTGGCGAGATCCTGGGCCTTGTCGCGCTGCGTGTAACGTTCGCCCAAGGTCACGAAAAGCGTACCGTCACGGGCGACTACCAGCCGGGAACCGAAGTGGTGACGCCCGTCAGGATCGTCGCGCTGCGCGAAGATCTCTTTCACCTGCGCCAGGCGCTGGTGATCCACCTCGAGCCGCGCCCGCGCCACCGCGGTGCGCACGCCGTCGGGCGTCCTCTCGGAAAAACTGAAGAAAATCAGGCCGTCGGCCGCAAAATCGGGACTCACGACCACATCCAGCAAGCCGCCCTGCCCCCTCACATATACCGCCGGCACGCCAGCCAGAGGAGGTGAAACCGCACCATCGGTGCCAACCAGGCGCAGTCGTCCGGCCCGCTCGCTGACCAGCATCCGCCCATCGGGCAGGAAGGCCAGCGACCATGGCACATCCAGGCCTTCCGCGACGCGCTCAACACGCACCGGCCCCGCTTTGGAGGCGGCAATCAACAGGGTGGCCGCATGCGCCGCCTGACCGATGCTCGCCATGCAAAGGAGCACGGCCAGGGCAGACAGGCGAATCCGGGTTGCAGAAATCATCGACACGATCCTCGTCATGTAGTCCAATCGACCCGCCAAATCCGGCAATGTTCCGTTGCTCAAGTGGTATATTAGCAACCTCTGATTAATATCCACCGGCCTGCTGTCGGCGGAGAACGGCCCGGAGCCGAGGATGAACGAATCCATGCAGATCGAAGCCTTTTTCGACGAGACCACGAGCACCATCAGCTACATCGTCGTCGACCCTCGAAGCATGCGCTGTGCGGTGATCGACAGCGTTCTCGACTATGACCCCAAGGCCGGGCGTACCGGCACCCGCGGTGCGGACAGGCTGATCGAACGGATCGGCACGCTCGGCGCAACGCTCGACTGGATTCTCGAGACCCACGTCCATGCCGACCACCTTTCCGCCGCGCCCTACATTCAGGCCCAGCTCGGGGGCCGGCTCGCGATCGGCAGCCACATCACCACCGTCCAGCAGGTATTTGGCAAGCTCTTCAACGCCGGCACCGACTTTGCGCGGGACGGCAGCCAGTTCAACCAGTTGCTCGACGATGGCGAAACCTTCGCCATCGGCACGCTGCAGTGCCGCGCGATGCACACCCCCGGCCACACGCCGGCATGCATGACCTACGTTGTCTCGGATGGCGACGACACCGTCGCCTTCGTCGGCGACACCCTGTTCATGCCCGATTACGGCACCGCCCGCTGCGACTTTCCCGGCGGCGATGCTCGCACGCTTTACCGCTCGATCCGCAAGGTGCTCTCGCTCCCGCCGGAAACCCGGCTCTACCTGTGCCACGACTATCAACCCGGCGGACGCGACATGGCCTATGTCACGACGGTCGCCGAACAGCGTGCGGGCAACATCCATGTCCATGACGGCGTCAGCGAAGACGAGTTCGCAACCATGCGGGCGGACCGGGACGCCACCCTGGAGATGCCGACGCTGATGCTGCCCTCGGTTCAGGTCAACATGCGCGCAGGGGAACTGCCGCCGGCGGAAAGCAACGGCATGCGCTACATCAAGATTCCGCTCAACGCGCTGTGATCCCCGAAAGGCGCCCGGCTACGCGCTGAGATGTTCCTGGACAGCCTCGATCCCGGCCTGGTCGCTTCGGCCCTTGGCGGCGTGGTCGGCATCGTGCTGGCCTTGACCGGGGCGGGCGGCGGCATCCTTGCCGTCCCCCTGCTGGTATTCGGGCTCCACCTGCCGATGCAGCAAGCCGCACCGATCGGGCTGCTCGCGGTCGGCATCGCCGCGGCACTGGGTGCGGCGCTCGGCCTTCGCGAGGGCATCGTGCGCTATCGCGCGGCGACCCTCATCGGCATTACCGGCATGCTGCTCGCTCCGTTCGGCGTATGGCTTGCCCAGCACATTCCGGATGCCCCGCTGATGGTGGCCTTCGCCGGGGTGCTCGCCTGGACCGCCTGGCGAATGCTGCGGCAGGCTCGTCGACCGGCAGGCCCCGGCTCGACGGTGGAGATCTCGAATCCGCCCGAATGCCGGGTTGCCGAAGCGGGTGGCCGGCTCGCATGGACCCTGCCCTGTGCGCGCGCCATGGCACTCACCGGAGCGCTCTCGGGCACGCTCAGCGGGCTGCTCGGCGTTGGCGGAGGGTTCGTGATCGTGCCTTCGCTTACCAGCCATACCAATCTTGACGCACGGAGCATACTCGCCACCTCACTGGCGGTGATCGCCATGGTATCCGTGGGCGGCGTGTCGGCGGCGGCCCTGCACGGCGCGATCACCTGGCACATCGCCCGGCCGTTTGCGGCCGGGGCGGTTGTCGCACTACTGGCAGGCCGCCTCGTCGCAGCACGAGTCGACAGCCGCCACCTCCGCCTCGCCTTCGCTATTCTGAGCCTCGCCGTAGCCGCCCTGCTGCTGGCCCGCGGGCTCGGGGTCGTCACGCTCTAAGCTCCGTCGGCCCCCTGCCCGCCGCCCCGCGGAACGAGACCGCTGCGCTCAAGTTCGCCGCTCCCGGCCCGATATGAAAACGGTTCATGCACGCCGGGAACGCGCACGCGCGGATCCTCGAGCGGCATGTTTCATCTCTGGCCAGAAGAACACCAATACAGGGAGCCCCATGCAGAGCGAAACGGGTCAGCACCGGCAAGGCATCGCCTCCTTGCTGCACAACGAGATCACCGCATGGCTGATCCTCGCGATATCGCTCGTCATTACAACGCTCGGCTGGTACATCTCGAAAGAGTACGTCGAACGCCGCGCAAACGACCGCTTCTCGTTTGTCGTCGAAGACGCGGTACAACGGATCCGCAACCGCATGCTCGAATACGAGCAGGTGCTGCGCAGCGGCGTCGCCCTTTTCGATGCGCTCGGCCGCCCCGCGACCCGCAGCGAGTGGCAGACCTTTGTGGACCGGATGCAGATAGAGAAGAGCTTCCCCGGAATACAGGGTATCGGCTATGCGGAAATGCTCGCACCGGAGCAACTTCCGGGGCACGTCGCTTCTGTCCGTGCGGAAGGCTTTGCCGACTATTCGGTCAAGCCGGAAGGCGCACGCGACATGTACAGCGCGATTGTCTATCTCGAGCCATTCGATTGGCGCAATCGCCGTGCCTTCGGCTACGACATGTACTCGAATCCGATGCGCCGCGCCGCCATGGAGCATGCCCGCGACGCCGGATCCGCGGCGGTTTCGGGCCGCGTCGTGCTGGTTCAGGAAACGGCAACAGACGTCCAGGCCGGCTTTCTGGTGTACCTCCCCGTCTATCGTCCCGGCCTGCCGCATGACACCGTCGAACAGCGTCGCAAGGCACTCATGGGCTACGTGTACAGCCCGTTCCGCATGAACGATCTGATGCGGGGCATCCTTGGCAGCGACACCCCCGAAGTGGGTTTCGAACTCTACGACGAGACCGAAACCCGCTCGGCAGACACCCTCCTCTACGATAGCCGTCCCCACAAGACCATCGAAAGCGGGCATTTCATGCGCACCACCCGGATTCCACTTTCCGGGAGGACGTGGACCGCCACCTTCCACAGCTCGCAATCATTCGAACACCTCACGGCGAGCAGTCTGCCCGAACTGATCGCCGGCGGCGGGCTGCTCGTGGACCTGCTGCTGTTCGCCATCATCTGGTCTCTCAGCACGGAACGGCGACGGGTGGAACGCCGGGCGGCGGCAATGACCGCCGACATCCGCGAGACCAGCGAACGTCTTGGTCTGGCCCAGGAAGCCGCACAGATCGGCACCTGGGATCTGGATCTGCGTACCGGGAGACTCTTCTGGGATGCACACATGCACACGCTGTATGACGTCGAGCCCGGAGCGTTCAGCGGCGACATTTCAGCGTGGCGAGACCGCGTACACCCGGAAGATCGCAGCCGCGCCTCGATCCAGCTGCAGAACGCCATTGACACCCTCGGACGCTTCGACACGGTATTCCGCGTGGTCGATCGGCAGGGACATGTCAGATTCGTCGAGGCTCGAACCACCGTCCATGCCGACGAATCGGGAAAGGCCCATCGCCTGGTCGGCATCAACCGGGACATCACCGAGCGCTACGAACTGGAACAGAAGCTCTCGCTTGCGGCGAGTGTTTTCGATCATGCGCGCGACGGCATCATCATCAGCGATGCCGAGCGAAGGATCGTCGATGTCAACCCTGCGTTCACGACCGTCACCGGCTATTCGCGCGACGAGGTCCTCGGCAAGACGCCCGCACTGCTGAAATCCGGCAAGCACGACGAAACGTTCTATCGCGGGATGTGGACCCAGCTACGCGAAACCGGGTCTTGGCGCGGCGAGATCTGGAACAGACGCAAATCGGGCGAGCTCTTCGCCCAGATGGAAACGATTTCCGCGATATGCGATTCCCATGGCAGGGTCTCGCGCTACATCGCAGTGTTCACCGACATCACCCGACTGCTCCAGCAACAGGAAAAGCTTGAGCGCATGGCGCACTTCGACGCCCTCACCGGGCTGCCCAACCGGGTGCTGCTGGCGGACCGCATCAAGCACGCCATGCTGGCGGCGCGCCGCAGCGGAAAATGGCTGGCCGTTTGCTACCTCGACCTCGACGGCTTCAAACCGGTCAATGACCGCTTTGGCCATTCGGCCGGCGACAGGCTTCTCATCGAGATCGCCGACCGGCTCAGGAACATGCTGCGCGGAAGCGACAGCGTGGCACGACTGGGCGGCGACGAGTTCGTCATGTTGCTCGGCGACATCGAGAATCTGTCGGCCTGCGAAACCGCACTGGCACGACTGGTAGACGGTTTGACCGACAGCTACGCGGTGGCCGAAGACGCAGTGGCGAGGATTTCGGCCAGCATCGGGGTCACGCTGTTTCCGCACGACGATGTCGATGCAGATACGCTGCTGCGCCACGCCGACCATGCGATGTACCTCGCCAAGGAGGATGGCCGGGGCCGATACCGCATTTTCGACTCCGAAGAGAACCGCCAGATGCAGGCTCGCCGCCAGACCCTGACGCGCGTTGCCTCCGCGCTGCGCGACGACGAACTGATCCTGCATTTCCAGCCCAAGGTCAACATGCGCACCGGCCGGGTGCTCGGTGCGGAAGCCTTGCTGCGCTGGAACCATCCGCAGCGTGGGCTCGTGCCCCCACTGGAATTTCTTCCTCTGGTCGAAGACAACGATCTGGCCATCGAAATCGGCACATGGGTGATCGGCGAGGTACTGCGCCAGCAATCATACTGGCTCGCCGACGGCCTCGAGATCAGGGTCAGCATCAACATCAGCGGTCGCCACTTGCAGCAGACCGGTTTCGCCGCGGAACTCGAACGGCTGCTCGAATCTCGCCCCGACGTTCCGGCCAGGCTGATCGAGCTCGAGGTATTGGAAACGACCGCGCTCGATGACATCGGCCGGGTTTCGGAGATCATCGGGCAGTGTCGCGCGCTCGGGGTAAAGGTCTCGCTCGATGATTTCGGCACCGGCTATTCGTCGCTCACCTACCTTAGACGACTCCCCGTGGACACGCTGAAGATCGATTGCTCGTTTGTTCGCGACATGCTGGCCGACCCTGAGGATCTCGCCATCGTGGAGGCCATCATCGGCCTCAGCGAAGCCTTTCAGCGCCAGGTCATCGCCGAAGGTGTCGAGAGCGAAGAGCACGGCAAACTGTTGCTCCACATGGGCTGCGATCTCGGCCAGGGCTACGGCATTGCCCGTCCGATGCCTGCGGCCAAGCTGCCGGAATGGGTGCGGGCATATCGACAACCGGCGGCATGGCGGGCGATCGGAAGCCAGCACCGCCACCGTGAAGACCTCCCGTTTCATATGGCCAGGTTCTGCCACGGCGGTCTCGTCGACAAGGTCATTTCGGCGCTTGAATCGGGGCGGGTTGACGATGTCCGGCATCTCGGAGCGGAAACATGCGAGTTCACCAATTGGTACAAAGGCGACGGCGCGGCACGTTACGGCAGGCTTGATGAGTTCAGGGCGATCGGCGTGGCCCATACGGCGCTGCGCAGCATGCTCGACGAGGCGCTCCGCCCGGAGCATGGGGGCGAGATCGCCGATGCGGATCTGATGGCGAGCCGACTGCGAAAAGGATTCCGCATTTTCGTCGATCGACTCAACTCCTTCGAAACGAACTTGGATCACCATGACGCGGGGGCGTCGGCGGTTGCGGGCCACGGGAAACAGATCGCCTGACGCTGCGCACCTGCCAAGGTGCTGACATCGCATCGAAACGCCGTTGCAATCCTTCGGGGCTATGCTGCCTCCGGCGATGCAATAATGCCTAAGACATAATCCTGCCCGCTGGAGCCCCCAATGCGTCCGACCCATACGCTACGCCAATTCAGCCTTGCCGCCGTTGCCCTGTTCTCCACGCCCGGCGCCCATGCCCTGTCGATCATGGAGATCCAGGGCGCAGGCCACTTCTCTGCATTTCACAATCAGGCGGTGACCGGCGTGGAAGGCATCGTGACCGCTCTGAGCGCGACCGGTTTCTACATCCAGGACGCGCTCGGCGACGCTGACGCGGCTACCTCCGATGCGATCTTCGTGTTCACCGGCGCCTCATCCCCCAAGCCTGCGGTCGGCGACGGCGTACGGGTCGCCGGAACGGTCTTCGAGTACCGCCCGGGCTGCAGCAGCGGCGGCAACAACCTCTCATGCTCGAGCAGCAACAGCGCATGGAACAACCTCAGCACCACCGAGATCAAGAACGATGACAACATCGCCCGGTTGAGCTGGAGCCGCGTCTCGAGCGGCAATGCGCTGCCCACCGCGGTGACCATCGGCAACGGCTTCGCCGCGCCCTCTGCGATCAGCGCCTCGCTTGGCGGCAGCATCGAGAACAACCCGTCCTATCACTTCGACCCGCTCACCCACGCCATCGATTTCTACGAGAGCCTCGAAGGCATGCGGGTAAGCGTAAGCGGCGCGAGTGCGGTCGGGGCGACCCGGCAGTATTCGGTCGGCAGCAGCGCCGAGAACCACGAACTGGCGGTGATGGCCGATTACCGTACGGGCGCACAACTGGCCAACGCGCGCGGTGGCGCGACGATAGGACCCGACAACTTCAACGGTCAGCGAGTGCTCCTTTCGAGCAACCTGATCGGCACCGCCGCCATGCCGCAGGCCAGGGTCGGCGACACGCTCGCCAACGTGACCGGCGTAATGGACTACAGTTTTGCGAACTACAAGCTGCAACTCACCGAAGCACCGGTGCTCGCCAATGGCGGGCTGGTCCGCGAGCAGGCTTCACCGGCGCGTGCCGGACAGCTCTCGGTGGCGAGCTTCAACGTCGAGAACCTGGCGGGCAACGCCGATGCCGCAAAATTCAATGGCCTCGCCGGCCAGATCGTCACCAACCTGAAGGCGCCGGACATCCTCGCCTTGCAGGAGGTCCAGGATAACGACGGCGCCACCAACAGCGGCAGTACCGACGCCAGCCAGACCTGGGGACGCCTCATCGACGCCATCGCCGGCAGCGGCGGGCCGACCTACGCCTATGCCCAGATCGACCCGGTAAACAACATGGACGGCGGCCAGCCCGGCGCAAACATCCGCGTGGGCTTCCTCTACAACCCGGCGGTGGTGAGCTTCGAATCGATGAGCCGCGTCGACGCCGGCAATCCAGCCTGGAACGACTCGCGCAAGCCGCTGGCCGCGGTATTCAGCGTGAATGGCGAACAGATCACCATCATCGACAATCATTTCAATTCGAAGGGTGGAGACGATCCGCTGTTCGGTCGCATCCAGGCGCCACAGCTCGACAGCGAACTGCAACGCATCGCCCAGGCCGACGTGGTCGGCGAGCATGTCGCGGGCCTGCTCGCGGCCGATCCACAGGCGCGGGTGGTGGTACTCGGCGATCTCAACGACTTCCAGTTCTCTGCGCCGCTGGCCCGCCTCGAGGCAGCGGGGCTGAGCAACCTCACCGACACGCTCGCCGAGGCGGAGCGATACACCTACATCTACGAAGGCAACGCCCAGGCACTCGACCACATCCTGGTCAGCGGCGCACTGGCCGCCGGCGCGCAGTACCAGGTGGTGCACATCAACAGCGAATTCACTGCGGCCGAACAGTTCAGCGATCACGATCCGGTGCTCGCCCGCCTCACCATCAGCCCGGTGCCTGAAGCCGACACATGGGCGATGATGCTTGCCGGGCTGGGCCTGATCGCGGCCGGCCGCAGGCGCCGCAGCTGACAGCCACGCCCGCCAGCCGGCAATCGCGCCGGCTGGCGCAGCCGCTCAGGCGGCTTTCTTCATCTGCTTCTGGTAGAGGAACTCGAGGATCGCGGCACGATAGGCCGCGAAGCGGCTGTCGTGGGCCAGCTTGAGACGGTCCCTCGGCTTGTCGAGCCTGACCTCGAGAATCTCGCCGATGGTGGCGGCCGGCCCGTTGGTCATCATCACCACGCGATCCGACAGCAGCACCGCCTCGTCGACATCGTGGGTCACCATCACCACCGTGGCGCCGGTCTTTGCCATGACGCCCATGAGCTCGTCCTGCAGGCTCGCCCGGGTAAGCGCGTCGAGCGCACCGAAGGGCTCGTCCATGAGCAGCACCTGGGGCTCCATCGAGAACGCGCGGGCAATGCCGACCCGCTGCTTCATACCGCCCGAGATCTCATGCGGGTACTTGTTCATGGCGTGGTCCATATGCACCATCTCGAGCGCCGCGCGGGTACGCGCCCTGAGCTCGGACCTGCTTTCCTTGGCGGCGAAGACCCGCTCCACCGCGAGGTAGACGTTCTCGAAGCAGGTCATCCACGGCAGCAGGGAATGGTTCTGGAACACCACCGCCCGCTCCGGTCCCGGCCCTGCAATCTCCCGCCCGTTGCACAGGCATACGCCTGCGGTAGGCAGATTGAGCCCGGCGATGAGATTGAGCAGCGTCGACTTGCCACAGCCGGAGTGACCGATCAGTGAGACGAACTCGCCCTTGTGGATGTTGAGGTCGATGTCGCGCAGCGCGACGAAACGACCCTTGTTGGTATCGAAGGCCATGCCGGCCTGTTCGATCTTGACGATGGGTGCATTCATTGGATCTCTCCGCAGGGGCATGGCCGAGTGCCACGCCCCGTTCAGGCAATCAGTTGATCGTGGCCCCGTGGCTGGCTCGGCGGGCAATCCACAGCAATGCGTATTCGAGCGCCAGACCCACCACGCCAATCAGGAAGATGGCGATGATGATGTGCTCGACCTTGAGGTTGTTCCACTCGTCCCACACCCAGAAGCCGATACCGATGCCACCGGTCAGCATCTCCGCCGCGACGATCACCAGCCAGGCGGTACCGACCGCGAGGCGCACACCGGTGAGGATGTGCGGCAGCACCGCCGGAAAGAGGATCTTCGTGACCACCTTCCACTCCGACAACGCCAGCACCCGGGCCACGTTCATGTAGTCCTGCGGCACGGCCCGCACGCCCGCCGCGGTGTTGATGATCATCGGCCAGATCGAGCAGATGAAGATCACCCACATCGCGGCCATGTCGGCATCCTTGAACACCAGCAGTCCGATCGGCAGCCAGGCCAGTGGCGAAACTGGGCGCAGCAGGCTCACCACCGGTTCGGCTGCGATATTGAAGAAACGGAACCGCCCGATGATGAAACCGAGCGGAATCCCCACCGCGGCGGCAAGGCCGAAGTCGATGCCGACCCGCTTGAGCGAGTAGAGCACGTTCCAGCCGATGCCCATGTCGTTGGGACCGTTGTTGTAGAACGGATCGGCAAAGAGCTCGAGCGCTGCCTGCCACGTTACCCCGGGCCCCGGCAGCTCCGGCACATGGGTGGACACCGCCAGCCACACCGCCAGCAGGCCGCCGATCCCGGCTGCGGCGGCCACCACGCGCAACATGAAGCCGCGCATCACCTCGCCCCGTCGTCCGGCCGGCTCCGCCGGCGCGGGCTCGGGCGTCTGCGCTACCGCTGGTGCGGCAGGAGCCGCCTCGGCCACTGCGTGCGGCGCCACATGGCCGTCGGCCGTCATGCTCATGCTCATGCTTGTCATCGTGGACTCCTTTGCCGATATCCGGCTCACGCGTTGGCCTTGGCCAGGGCGTCAAGCGCAACCTTCATGTTGTGCACCTTGAAGCCCTTGAGGTACTCGACCGTCTTTGCCGGATCGAAAGTCATGCCGTCGAAGAACTTGTCCGGCCCCATGGCGATCGGCGAGGAGGCCTTGTCCAGGGTCCAGCCGGCGGCGTGCGTACCTTCGGTCTTGTAATCGATGGTGGGCACCGGAATGCCAAGTCCCTTGGCCGCTTCGCGATAGATGTCGGGACGGTAGACCTGCTCGGCGACTTTCTTGAAGTTGATGGCCTGCTCGATCTGGCCCCAGCGCACCATCTGGGTCAGGAACCAAACCGCGTGAGAGCGCCACGGGAAGGTCGCCGCGTAACGGTAGAAGACGTTGAAGTCCGGCATCTGCACCGGGCCTTCCTGCTTGGTATACAGCCAGGTGCCTGTCATCGAGTTCTCGACCACGTCCACCGGTGCATTGACGTAGGACTTGGCCGAGATGATCTTCACGACCTCCTTGCGGTTCTCCGGCTTGTCCATCCACTGCGCCGCCTCGATCAGCGCCCGTACCGCAGCCTTGTGACTGTTGGGGTTCTTGTCGGCCCATTCGCGGGTGACGCCGAAGACCTTTTCCGGGTTGTTGTTCCAGATCTCGTAGTTGGTGATGATCGAGCGGCCGATGCCCATCTCCACCGCGCGCTGGTTCCAGGGCTCGCCGACGCAGTAGCCGACGATGTTGCGCGCCGACAGGTTGGCCACCATCTGCGGCGGCGGGATCACGATCAGGCGCACATCCTTGTCGGGGTCGATGCCGCCCGAGGCCATCCAGTAGCGGATCTCGTAGTTGTGGGTGGACACCGGAAACACCATGGCGAAGGTCATCGGCTCCTTGCCGGCCTTCTTGTCGGCCTCGATGACCTTCTTGAGCGCAATCGCGGTGGTCGGGCGGTGCTTCATCGCCTCGGGATCGGCCTCGACCATGCGCTCGTAGAGCTCGTTCGAGACGGTGATGCCGTTGCCGTTGAGGTCCATCGAAAATGCAGTGATGGTCTCCTTGGGGGTCGCGCCGACCCCGAGGGTGGCGGCTAGCGGCATGCCTGCCAGCATGTGTGCGCCATCGAGTTCGCCAAGCGAGACCTTGTCGCGAATATTGGCCCAGGACGCTTCCTTCGACACCTCGACGTCGAGTCCGTGCTTCTTGAAGAAGCCCTTTTCCTTCGCCACCACGATCGCCGCGCAATCGGTGAGCGGAATGATGCCGAACTTGAGGGTGGTCTTCTCAAGACCCTCGCTACCCGCTGCCCACACCTTCGACTGTGGCAGTACGAGCCCGATCCCTGCTGCTGCACTCATGGCTGCTCCCTGTTTGAGAAACATGCGCCGCCGCACCCCGACTTCCTTGCGCTGATCCGACATGAATAACTCCTGATCCGAAAATTTACTGGCCCAAATCGACGAGACGAAAAAAACGGGCGTTCATCCACGTGCGCTGCTTTGCACGAAGATGGACGCCCTTGTCCAAGTTGCTGATCGCCACAGATCGCCGTTGACCCGTGTTGATCAGCGTATAGCCAGATACGTGCCAGATTCTCGAAAATCGGAAAAAACGCGGGATTGCTGGGCTTGTTCGCGAAACGCATCGTGCGGTCGGCTCCTTCTGGTTGCTGCGGCGCACCACCCGGGTGCGACATGCACAAGCTCGGGGCAGCATATCCGCCACCCCACGATCGGAAGTGGCGCACTAGAGCAACAGGCTGGCCGAATCGATCAGTTCCTGCGCGACCTCGGCAATCTTGCGTCCGCGCTCCATCGCTGCCTTGCGCAGCGCATGATAGGCCGCCTCTTCGTCAAAACCGCGGACCTTCATCAGGATGCCCTTGGCGCGCTCCACCGTCACCCGCTCGGCGAGCTTGCGCGAGGCGTCGTCCCGCTCCTTGCGCAGCGCCTGGTATTCCTCGAAGCGCGCCATCGCCACACGCATGACCGGTTCGATCCGGCTCGGCGTGAGTCCATCGACCACGTAGGCGGAAACCCCGGCACGCAAGGCATCGCGGATCGTCTCGCCCGCCTCGTCCTTCGAAAACAGGATGACGGGCCGCGGAAAGGCCCGGTTCATCTCGGCAAGGTGCTCGAGCGTATCCCGCGTCGGCGATTCCGTATGAATCAGGATCAGATCGGGCCTGACCTCATCGACCTTCCGGCCCAGCTCAAGCGGATTGGCAAGCGTCGCAGCAACCTGATGCCCAGCCAGCGCCAGCGCTGCGCAGATCTCTCCGGCCCGTTCGGCCGACTCATCAACCACCAAGACCCTGAGCATCGAATAAGAACCTCCAGTTTGACCCCTGTTGAAGCAGGAGCCGTGCCACCATTCGGTACCCTGCCCGGTCCCGACGCACCACTCTGTAAGGATCTGCGACCCCCGACGGTCTAGAGAAAAAACCGGAGATCCACATGCACGCAACCCTCCCCCTGCTGGCCAAAACGGCCTTCCCGCAACTGCACCGCAGCCAGCTCGACACTTTGCAGGTCAACCTCGGCTACCGCTGCAATCAGAGCTGCGTCCATTGCCACGTCAACGCCGGCCCCAAGCGCACCGAAGAGATGAGTACCGCCAACGTGGACGCGGTGATCGCCTTCCTGAAGGCCAATCGCCAGGTCAACACCCTCGATCTTACCGGTGGCGCGCCCGAGATGAACCCGCACTTCAAACGTCTCGTGCTCGCGGTGCGCGCGCTCGGGGTGCGCGTAATGGACCGCTGCAATCTCACGATTCTCGAAGAACCCGGCTTCGAAGACATGGCGGCCTTCCTTGCCGCGAACCGGGTCGAGATTGTTGCCTCACTACCGTGCTACCAGGAAGACAACGTCGACAGGCAGCGCGGCAAGGGCACCTTCGAGGCCAGCATTCGTGCGCTGCGCCGGCTCAACGCGCTGGGCTATGGCGGCCAGGACGGCCCGCTGCTGTTGAACCTGGTCTACAACCCCCAGGGCGCCGCCCTGCCGCCCCCCCAGGATTCACTGGAGCAGGCCTACAAGACGCATCTCGCCGATACCTTCGGCGTGGTTTTCAACCGGCTCTTCACGATCACCAACATGCCGATTCAGCGTTTCGGCTCGACGCTGATCTCCAAGGGACAGTTCGACACCTACATGTCGCTGCTCAAGAGCGCCCATCAGGCGCACAACCTCGAAGGCGTGATGTGCCGCACGCTGCTTTCGATCGACTGGCAGGGCTACGCCTACGACTGCGATTTCAACCAGCAACTCGGCCTCGGGCTCATCGCCGATCGCCCGCGGGTGCATCTGTCAGACCTGAGCGCCGCCGGTGTCGAGGGACGGCCAATCCGCGTCGCCGATCACTGCTTCGGCTGCACCGCCGGCCAGGGCTCGAGCTGCGGCGGCGCGCTGGAAGCCTGAGCGTGCGACCAACCCGAACGATCTGGAGCAAACACCGCCATGACTCGACTCTCTGACCTGCAAGGCCTCTTCTTCTGGGGTTTCCTCATCGTTTTCGGTGCCGTCATGTACCTCGTCTCGCCGCGGGTCCGGAGCGATGCCGGCTTTTTCCAGGGCCATGACGAACAGGGCCGGCCGGCCTCCGAATGGGCGCTGATGATGAGCATCTTCATCAGCTGGATCTTCGCCAAATCGGTGACCAACGCGGCCAACCTTGGCGCGGCCTACGGCATCGTCGGCGGCCTTGCCTACGCCACCTACTGGTTGTCGATCCCGGTCGCCGGCGTGGTCATCTACCGGCTGCGCACCCGCGAGGGCGCCACTGGCCTGGTGCCCTTCCTCATCGGCAAATACGGCCGCGGCGCAGCGCTGGCATTCTCGGCGGCCATCCTGGTGCGGCTCTTCAATGAAGTCTGGAGCAACACCGCGGTGGTCGGTGGCTACTACGGCGATTCCGGCAGCTACGGTTTCATCGCCTCGGCCCTGCTATTCACCGCCGCGGTGCTGTTCTACAGCCTCAAGGGCGGACTGCGCAGCTCGATCTTCACCGACGTGATCCAGGCCGTCGTCTTCGTGCTGGCGCTGGGTATCGTGCTGGCCTGGGTGATTCCTGCCAACGAACCGGCGCGCCTGCTCGCCGAAGGCAGCTTCGCCCTCGACACCGGCGGCGACCTGCTGCTGGTCGCGCTGCTGCAGGTCGTGTCCTACCCCTTCCACGACCCGGTGCTCACCGACCGCGGTTTCATCACTCGCGAAAAGACCATGCTGCGCGCCTTCATCGTCGCCGGCGTGCTGGGCTTCGCGGCGATCTTCGCCTTCAGCCTGATCGGCGTGCATGCGCGCCTCGACGGTATTCCGGTGTCGAGCAACGTGCCCGCCGAAGTGGCGCGCGGCCTCGGTTATGCGGGCTTCTTCGCGATGGCGGTGGTGATGATTTCGTCTGCCGCGTCGACCCTCGACTCCACCTTCTCGTCACTCTCGAAGGCGGTCGCGCACGAGCTACCGCTGCTCGCCGGACGCCGGCCGTCACCGCGGGCAATGACCATCGGCGCGCTGTCGATGGTGGTGTTCGCGGTGCTCGG
Organism: Cognatazoarcus halotolerans; assembly: GCF_009800965.1. GTDB lineage: Bacteria > Pseudomonadota > Gammaproteobacteria > Burkholderiales > Rhodocyclaceae > Cognatazoarcus > Cognatazoarcus halotolerans. The sequence continues at coordinate 135,722 of NZ_WUAF01000001.1, forward strand.
CAACCTGCCGATGATCGCCGGCACCGACATCCTCAAGGCCACCACCATCAGCGGTACGATGGTGATCGGTCTGGCGCCTGCCTTCCTGCTGTCACGCCATGTCGACCACTCGCCGGCCTCCTTTCATTTTTCGTTCTGGACCGGCATGCTGCTCGGCGTTCTGCTAGCGCTGCAGATGCTACCCGCCAGCTGGGCGATCGGCAGCGGCAAGTACGCCATGCTGCTCGGCGCCAATCTCTACGGCCTGATCCTGTGTACCGTGGCCTTCCTGCTTCCGCTCCCGTTTGCGCGCGGGAAGGCCGCAAGCGCCGGAGGCGCGGCGTGACCACGACGATCATCGCAACGCAAGGCCACCGCAAAACGACCAGCAGACTCGATGGCCTGTACCGCGTACTCGCAACGCTCGCGGCGGCAGCCCGGACGGATCACCAGGGGCGCCGACCACGGCGCCTCGCTGAAGGGGATAAGAAGCGAGGATCAACCATGCAACCTCGCCCCAGTGTGAAGGCATTGTTCATCCTTTTTCATACCCGTCTGTCGGCCCTGGCACTGACCCTTGCACTCTGCGCGCTCGCTGCATCCGGCGCACATGGCGCCCAGCCCGGAGCGATCGATGTGCACAGCGCGCCACGCTGGCTTGTCGACGACGGCCGCTCGGTGTCCGCCTTGCTTGCGGATGGTCGCATCGTGAGCCTGCGCGGGGGGGCACCGGCTACACGGGCCACGCAATTCTCACCCGAGGCGCCATTGCATGCCTGTTTCGACGCGCTCGTCGGCATCGGAAAGGACGGTGCGCTGATCACTATCGATGCACTCGATCAGGTGAGCCCTTCAGCTCCGGGCCTGCTCTCGCTGCAGGGAGGCATCGCCTGCGGCCAGGCGGCAATCTGGGGAATCTCGGCCGACGGTGATGTCCTGCGCTTCGAACACCGGGCGCGGCGCTGGGTGGAGGTCAAGCGCGTTTCAGCGCAAGCGCTGCCCGACGCACGCATCGTGCGCTTCGATCTCGCTGGCAACGGCGACGCGAAGCTGTTCGTGCTTGCCGAAGGCAGCAGCACCCGATACCGCCATGGCGTTCTCGGCGACGCCATCGAACCGACCGCGCTGCTGATGATCGACCCACACAGCCTTGCGGTCGAGGCTCGACTGTCGCTTCCCGCCCCGATGGTGTTCGAAGATCTTCTGCCTCGCCCGCTCAGCCTTGCCGCCCGTCCCGGCCTGGCGCTGGTCAGTGCAAGTCCGCAAGGCGGGGCCGCCCTTGCACTGGTGGGGATCGAACAGGGGAGACTCGAAATCGTCGCCTCCGGCCCCGATTTCGGCGAACCGTCGCGCTGGCTCAATCCGCTTGTCGGTCCGACCAGCCTTTACGCAGTGCTGACGCCACACATCGGCGGGATGCTCTATGGTTACACGCGCCACGGCCGCGAGTTGTCACCGATGCCGCTTGCTACCGGCGTATCGACCCACCGCATCGGCAGCCGCCAGCTCGACGGCGCAGCGGTCGTGACAAGACCAGGCGGGCGGGCGCTGTTGTTGCTGCCTTCCCAATCGCAGTCGCAGCTTGTCGCCCTGGACTGCAATGGCCGCTGCCGGACGCTGGCAAGCTACCCGCTGAGCGGGAAGACCAGCAGCAATCTGATCGTGCGCGACGGATCCGCCTGGATTGGCGACGATGCAGGCTTTCTCAATCGCATCACGTTGCCACGCTAGCGAGCGATATCCGGTAAGCGACGTTTGATGAGGTAATGCACATTCGCTATTTGTACAAATTCACTATTTCATTCTGGCGAGCGTGCGACAATTCTCGGCCCGAACGTGGCTACGAAAGCACGGTGCCCTTATTGCCGGGTGGATAATGAAAATATGACGGTACGCTCCAGCCGCTCCTATCTCTCGCTACGGCAAGTACTCACCGTACCCTACGTTGCCCTGGTGCTCACGCTTGCGCTTACCATCGGCACGCTCTCCTATGTCGCGGGCAGTCGCGCGGTAGAAACCGTATCCGAACATCATCTGCAGGAAATCGTCGCGCGCATCGGCCAGGCGGTGGATCGTCATATCGTCGGCTCGGGTGCGGTTCTGGAAGCCGCTTTTCCGAACGGCATGCCTGCCCCGACGTCGATCGCGGACGATCTGGCCAATCTCCGCACCCGTTTCTGGATTGCCACCTCTCTGCACCACGATCCCAACAACTACGTCTATTACGGCAACCGCCTGGGACAGGCGATCGGCCTGTATCGCCCGTCGATGCAGGAAGGCGAGCTGCGCATCAAGCTCGACGCGCAGGAGCACCGCACGCTCTACCGCTTCCTTGGAATCAACGGCGCGCTCACGTTTGCCTCTCGCGAAGAGAAGCTTTTCGATCCACGCGAGCGCCCCTGGTACAAGGCCGGCGAATCATCTAAACAGCATACCTGGACCTCGGTCTACATCGACTTCCGTACCGCCGAGCTGGTGGCAACGCGGGCCAGGCGGGTTGCGTCGGCGACAGGTGAACTCGAGGGTGTCGTCGCAACGGACGTATCGCTTCAGCGGCTCAACGATTTCGTGGGCCGGCTGAACATCTCCGAGAACGGTCTGGCTTTCATCATCGAACCCGATGGCAAACTCATCGCTTCGTCCGCCAGTCCGAACGTGCACAAGCTCCCCGACGGCACCAACGTCCGCCTGAGTGCGGCCGAGAGCGGCAACCCGCTGCTCGAACGCACCTATGCGGAGGTCCGCGACCTTCTGCCTCAGCAGGACCGCGGCAAGGATGATCCCGCGCTCACCCGCGTATTCAACGGTCCGGACAATGAACCGGTCTACGCTGCATTCGATCGGATCAAGGATGATGCGGGACTCGAGTGGATTACCGTCGTTGCCGTGCCGCGCAAGGACTTCATGCATGGCGTCACCGAGAACGTCATGCGCACTGCGCTGGCGGCACTGATTGCCGCAATCCTCGCAACCCTGATCGGAATAAGGATCCTGAACTGGGTCGTGGCCGACCTCAAGCGCCTGACCGATGCAGCCCGCAGCGTTGGCGAAGGCGACCTGGAGACACCGGTCGGGGTGGTGCGGCGCGACGAGATCGGCGAGCTGGCGCGTAGTTTCGAGTCGATGCAGTACCGCCTGCGCACCGACCGGCTCACCGGCCTGGCCAACCGGGAAGCAATCACCCGCGCCCTCGGCAAACGGATCGCGGATTACCATACCCGTGCCAATACCAAACCGTTCGCCTTGCTTTTCATCGATCTGGACCGCTTCAAGCAGGTGAATGACGCGCTCGGACATCACGCAGGCGATCTGGTGTTGGTCGAGATCGCTGAACGACTCCACGGAGCGCTGCGGACCGCCGACACGGTTGCGCGCTACGCCGGCGATGAATTCGTGATCCTGCTGAATGACGTGGATAACAGCACGGCGGCTGAAAATGTTCGCCACAAGATCGAATCGCTGTTACGTGAGCCACTCACGTCGGTCGACTCGGAATCGATTGCCGCCGTGCGCTTCGGTGGCGCCGTAGGTCTGGCAATGTTTCCGCGGGACGGCAACGATACCGACGAGTTGCTCAAACACGCAGATCGCGAGATGTACAGACGCAAATTCGCCAGTCGGGGCGAGACTCCGTAGCGCGATTCCGCCCACCGCATCGGGTGGCGGACACCCGCGGCCAGCTGGGCTACACTGGCTTTCCCTTGTTTGCATCCGATCGAACATGACTCAGCTTGAAGAGCAACTTGCCTGCCTGGCTGCAGATATCGAGCACGAACTCTCGCATGGGGAGATCGCCTTTCCGACCGTCTTCGAGATTTCAATGAAGATCAAGGAGCTGGCCGATGACCCGGACAGCTCCCTGGCGGACGTGGCGCACCTCGTCCAGACCGAGCCGGTGCTGTCCGCACGGATACTGAAAATGGCGAATTCCGCACTGCTCAATCCTTCAGGCCAGCCGATCACCGCGGTCCCGCCAGCCGTCATGCGCATCGGCCTCTTGCCCGTGCGGACGCTGGCCTTCGTGGTGGCCTCGCGTCAGCTGTCGGACGATCTGCGCTCCGAGCCGCTGCAGATCATCGCCTCCGCACTGTGGATGCACTCGATCGACGTTGCGGCACGCGCGTGGGCTCTGGCCCGCAAGTGCAAGGTTTGCTCACCGGACACCGCGCTGATCGCCGGAATGCTGCGAAACATCGGCGACTTCTATCTCCTTGCCCGGATTGCCGAATACCCGGATCTCTCGGCCGACACCAGCCAGCTTGCCGAATTCATCTCGACCTGGCGCGGTGCGGTAAGTGCCCTGCTGCTGGAGGCCATGGATCTGCCGGGCGAACTCAGTGAAGGTATCGACGACACCGCACTTTATGGCGGCATCTGGCCCCCAGCGAACCTCACCGATCTGCTGATGATCGCCTCCCTTTCCGTGATCAGCCCGAATCCGTTCGATAACGACAGCGAGGAGGATCGCGCCCGATTGCTTGACGCCGCGGTACCCATCGACGAACGAGCGGATCTCGATCGACTGCTATCCGAAGCCGAAGACGAACGACGCGAAATGCTCACCGCGATCTGCGGGTAACCGTCGGCCGCCCAAGGAGGCGGGCATGACCGGCTCAGGCACGCGCCCGCTCCTCGCTCGTCCCGGCGGTCCGGCGAATCTCGGGCGGCAGATGGCGGACGATCCACGACACCACAAGCGGTACGAGCACCAGGTCATCGACGAGCCCGATCGGGAGAAAATCGGGGAGCAGATCGAGTGGCGACAGCACGTAGATCAGGACGGCCATCAGTGCAGGAATCAACCAGACTGGCCGCGCCGGATGGCTCACCGCCAGACGGAGCGTCCTGATGTCATTGCGGATCAGGGCGTAAAGTGCAGCGAGCTTCCTGAACATTCGGTCCATCCTCCAGTTCAATCCAGGTCGGTATCCGGCCACAGAGTCTGGGACCGCAGCGCCCCGCGATCGTGCCCGTCGGATTGTCAAAATCGGACACATGGCGCCGACACCTGCCGGACAGGCCCAAAAGCAAAAGACCCGGCATCAGCCGGGTCTTCGAAATCAAGACTGCTCGATTTCAAGTACGTGCAAAGCTCCCTGCGCGCGGCGCGCGCTCGTCCTTGTGGCGGAAGCAGATACGCGCCTTGGACAAATCGTAGGGCGACATCTCGAGCGTCACCCGGTCGCCCGCGAGGATACGAATGCGGAACTTGCGCATCTTGCCCGAAGCATAGGCGGCCACATCCATTCCATTTTCAAGCTTCACCATGAAGCGCGCATCCCGCAGCACTTCCTGAACAACACCTTCGAACTGAACCAGGTCTTCCTTGGCCATATGAATCTCCTATCCGTCGCGTATACGGGAGGTTGCCAATTCCTGTCGATTGTCTGCCACTGACGTGTATGGCAGAGCGAACCCCGATGCCTGTCCGTCCGGGACGGCAAGACACGGGAAGGATCCACAACCTTGCAAAAAACAGTGCGGTCTGCGATTGAAGACAGACCCATCATTGCGGCCCGGAGCATGGCCGGAGCCGACAGTTGCAGGCATTAGCACCTGCCGTTCGATTCGCCGGCACCGTGAGGGTGATGGCAGCATGTCCGGCGCACCATGCACTCGGACATTCAACCCAGGCGCAAGAAGTTTGCCGGGCAGATGAAATAGGCTTCGGATTTTACAGGGTTTTTGTGCGCAGCACAACGCCGCCGCCCACCGATCCCGACAACCACACACCCCGCGGAAAAATCTTTCACCTGCGGATGTCAGGATTTCGGCCGAGGCGCTGTCTAGTCAACCAACACGACAATGCGGCCTGTGCCGCCCCGGATCGGGACCAAATCGAATGAAAAATGGGAAACTGGTCATTGCCTTGGCGATGGCGGTACTGATCGCAGCCTACTTTGCCTTCGATGCAGGGCGCTTTGCCAATCTTGACTACCTCAAGAGCCAGCAGGCGGCGATCGAAGCCTATCGCACAAACCAACCACTCTTGCTGGCGGGACTGTTCTTTCTCATCTACGTCGCGGTCACCGCCCTGTCCCTGCCCGGCGCAGCCATCATGACCCTCGCGGTGGGGGCCGTATTCGGGCTTTGGTGGGGAACGCTGCTCGTCTCATTTGCGTCCAGCATCGGCGCAACCCTCGCGTTCCTGGTCTCCCGCTATCTGCTGCGCGACTGGGTACAGGGCCGATTTGGCGACAAGCTCAAGGCAATCAACCAGGGGATCGAACGCGAAGGGGGGTTCTACCTCTTCAGCCTTCGCCTCGTTCCCGCATTCCCCTTCTTCGTGATCAACCTCGTCATGGGTCTCACGCCTCTGCGCACGCCCACCTTCTATTGGGTAAGCCAGCTCGGCATGCTTGCCGGTACCGTGGTTTACGTTAATGCCGGCACCCAGCTCGCAAATATCGAATCGCTGTCGGGAATCCTCTCCCCGGGGCTGATCGGCTCCTTCGTGTTGCTTGGCATCTTCCCGCTGGCCGCGAAAAAAACCCTCGGCCACCTGCGCGCCCGTCGCGCACACGGCTAAGACCGATATCGACAAGAGTCCGACACATGAACAACGACACCCCTTGGAAGAAGCCCGCGCGTTTCGACCGTAACCTGGTCGTGATCGGCGCCGGGAGTGCCGGCCTGGTCAGTGCATACATTGCTACGGCCGTGAAGGCGAAGGTGACGCTCATCGAGCGCCATCGCATGGGCGGAGACTGTCTCAATACCGGTTGCGTGCCCTCCAAGGCCTTGATCCGTTCGGCCAGACTGCTTTCCCACATGCGCCGCTCGCGGGAGTTCGGCATTCGTTCGGCCAGCGCCGAATTCGACTTCGCCGAGGTCATGGAGCGTGTCCGCCAGGTTATCCGCGAGATCGAACCGCACGACTCCATCGAGCGATACACCGGCCTCGGCGTAGAGGTCGTCCAGGGGAGCGCCCGGATCACCTCGCCTTGGAGCGTCGACATCGAGACGCCCGACGGCAAGCACACGCTCACCACGCGAAGCATCATCATCGCGACAGGTGCGAGACCCTTCGTGCCGCCGATCCCCGGGATCGACGCGATCGACTATCTCACCTCCGACAATGTCTGGGATTTGCGCGAAATGCCGCGCCGCCTGGTGGTACTGGGCGGCGGGCCGATCGGCTGCGAGTTGACCCAGACCTTTGCCCGTCTCGGCGCCAACGTCACCCAGGTCGAAATGATGCCCAGGCTGATGCTGCGTGAAGACCCTGAAGTTTCGCGACTCGTCGCACAACGCTTCCAGGCAGAGGGGGTAACCGTGCTGACGGATCACACGGCAAAGCAGTTCGTGGTCGAGAACGGCGAAAAGATATTGATCGCCGAACACCAGGGCAAGGATGTACGCGTTCCATTCGACGCGGTCCTGATCGCGGTCGGTCGCGCGGCAAACCTCAAGGGCTTCGGTCTTGACGAGATGGGCATCCCGACCGGAAAGGTCGTCGAGACCAACGCGTTCCTGCAGACCCTGCATCCCAACATCTACGCAGCCGGCGATGTCGCCGGCCCTTACCAGTTCACCCACACCGCCGCCCATCAGGCCTGGTATGCGGCAGTCAACGCGCTATTCGCCCCGTTCAAGAAGTTCCGTGCCGACTATTCGGTGATCCCCTGGGCGACCTTTACCGAACCGGAAATCGCGCGCGTCGGCCTGAACGAGCTGGAGGCAAAGGAAAAAGGCATTGCCTGCGAGGTCACGACATACGGTATCGACGACCTCGACCGTGCCATCGCGGACGGTGAAGCGCATGGTTTCGTCAAGGTGCTGACGGTTCCCGGCAAGGATCGCATTCTCGGTGTCACCATCGTCGGCGAGCATGCCGGCGACCTGATCGCAGAATACGTGCTGGCGATGAAGCACGGCATCGGGCTCAACAAGATACTCGGCACCATCCACATCTATCCGACGATGGCGGAAGCCAACAAGTACGTTGCGGGAAACTGGAAGCGGGCCCACGCGCCGCAGCGCCTGCTCCGATGGGTCGAACGCTTCCATGCCTGGCGCAGGGGCTGAACCATGCAACGGCGCACGCTGATCAAGCTCGGTCTCGCCCTGCCGCTCCTTGCCGTGTTGCCCGCGCGGGCGGCGTTCGATCACGGCCATGGAGCCTGGAACGCTTTGCTGCAAAAGCACGTAAAGCTGATCTCGGGCGGCAATGCATCGCGGCTCAACTACCCCGGCGTTGCCGCACAGCGCCCCGCGCTGGATGCCTACCTGGCCAGCCTGTCCGCGGTACCGGCCGCCGAATACCGCGGCTGGCAACGCGACGAGAAGTTGGCCTTCCTGATCAATGCGTACAACGCCTTCACCGTGGCGCTCATTCTCAGCAAGTATCCCGCACTGAAATCGATCCGCGACCTGGGCAGCTTCCTGCAATCACCGTGGAAGAAGAAATTCGTCAGGCTGCTCGGCGAGGTGCGCAGTCTCGACGACATCGAGCACGGCATGATCCGCGCGCCGGGTGTGTTCGACGATCCGCGCATCCACTTCGCGGTGGTGTGCGCCTCGATCGGCTGCCCGATGCTGCGCAACGAGGCCTTCGTGGCCACGCGTCTCGATGCGCAACTCGAGGACGGCATGCGCCGCTTCCTGTCCGATCGCAGCCGCAACCGCTTCGACGGCGCCAGCGGCACGCTCGGGGTCTCGAAGATCTTCGACTGGTATCGCGAAGATTTCGAGCAAGGCCGGCGAGGCTTCGACTCGCTGCAAGCCACTTTCGCGCGCCATGCCCCGCAGCTCGCCGACCCGGCCGGCGATCAGGCACGCATCCGCAAGGGAGACTACACCCTGGAATTCCTCGACTACGACTGGCGTCTCAACGACGCGGGAGGCTGATCCGATGAACATCCGCACAGCCCTGGCGCTTGGCGCCAGCCTTGCTGCCATGACCTCGACCGCGCTCGCGGCGGGTCAATGCCGGGCCGAATCGGCCGCCGCGCTCACGCCACTGATCGAGCTCTACACCTCGGAAGGCTGCAACTCCTGCCCGCCGGCGGACCGATGGCTGCAAGGCCTGAGGGCCGATGGCATCGCACCGCAAAAGGTGAGCGCGCTCGCGTTTCACGTCGATTACTGGGACTACATCGGCTGGAAGGATCGCTTCGCCTCGCCGGCCTACGGCGTGCGCCAGCAGGCTGCGGTGCGTCGCGCTGGCGGACGCACCGTCTACACACCGCAGGTCATGCTCGACGGCGCGGACTTGCGCAACTGGCGCTCGGCAGCGTTACCACCACCGTCGCAACCGGCCCAGGCACGGCTGACCCTGACAGGTAGTCCGGCCGCCGACGGCGGCTGGGACGTCGTTCTCGAAGGTCGCAGCGAAGTCGCGACGCGACTCACCCTGCTACTGACCCAGAACGGCCTTTCTTCCAGCGTCGCCGCCGGCGAGAACCGCGGCGTTCGGCTCGAGCACGACTTTGTCGTGCGGAGCATGGCCGAACAGGCGGCGGGCGACCTGCAGTTCACCATGCGTCACCATTTCGCTCCCGCCAACGAGTTGCGGCTCACCGACAGCGCCGTGGTGGCACTGGCCCATGATGCCGATGGTAAGCTGCTGCAGAGCCTCACCCTGCCCTGGTGTCCATGAACACGCGCCACCCACGCCTTTCGATCGTGATACCGGTCCTCGATGAGGCGCCGCGTATTCGCGACTGCCTCGAGGCTCTCGTGCCGCTGCGCCGGCGAGCTGTCGAGGTGGTCGTCGCCGACGGCGGCAGCCGCGACGACACAGTGTCGCTGGCCCGCCCGCTGGCGGACCAGGTCATCATTGCGCCGCGCGGCCGCGGGGCGCAGTCGCACGCGGGTGCGCAAACGGCGCGCGGCGAAAATCTCATGTTCCTGCACGCCGACACACGGCTGCCGGACAACGCCGACCGTCGGGTTCTCGGCGCCTTGAGCGCACACCCATGGGGCCGTTTCGATGTAGACATCGAAGGCTCGCACCGGATGCTCGGCGTGATCGCTGCGATGATGAATCTGCGCTCCCGCCTGAGCGGCATCGCCACCGGCGATCAGGCCATGTTCGTGCGGCGCTCGGCCTATGAAGCCGCGGGCGGCTTCCCGGACATCGCCCTGATGGAAGATCTCGCGCTGTCGAAGGCGCTGCGCAGGCTTGGCCGGCCCGCCTGCCTCCACGAGCGGGTGACTACGTCCGGCCGACGTTGGGAGAAGCACGGCGTGGCGCGCACGATTCTGCTGATGTGGCGGCTGCGCGCGGCCTATTGCCTGGGGGCAGATCCGGAGCGGCTGGCGCGGCGCTACGGCTATCGCCCGCGCGGGGAACATTGAAGCATGCAGATCGCGATCTTCGCCCGCGCACCGGTCCCGGGCGCCGCCAAGACCCGCCTGATACCCCGGCTCGGCGCGGCCGGCGCCGCACGGGCACATCGCCGCATGGTGCTGGCCACGCTCGACAATGCCCATCGTGCGGCGCTCGGTCCGATGTCCCTGTGGGCCGCCGGCGATATCGATCACCGTTTCTTCCGTGCCCTGTGTCGTGGCGGACGGATCACGGACCTGCGCATCCAGCAAGGCGATGACCTTGGCGCACGCATGGCGCATTGCCTCGACAGCCTCCTGCCCCACGGGCCGGTATTGCTGACGGGCAGCGACTGCCCGGCCCTCGGCGCGGACGAACTGCGTGCATGTGCCGCTGCACTCAACGGCGGCGACGATGCCGTGTTCCTGCCCGCCGAGGACGGCGGCTACGTGCTCGTCGGCGCACGCCGGCCCCTGCCGGAGGGCTTTTTCGACGGTATTGCATGGGGCAGGGAAACCGTGATGCAGGTCACCCGGCAGCGCCTTGCCGCGCATCGGCTGCGCTGGTCCGAACCGGCCGTGCTCTGGGATGTCGATCACCCGTCAGACCTCGACCGGGCAGCCGCATTGCTCAGCCCGGCGCGTTCCCGGATCTGACCGCCCGATGCATCGAATCCTCGCCGTGCTTGCCCTCTCTGCATTGGCCTTCATGGCGACACGCGCAATTGCGGCCCCCGGGCCCGGAGATTTTTCCGCTTCCCCGCCCGGTGCGCCACCCAGCGGCTGGGTGCATACCACCCTGCCCAAGGTCACCAGGGCCTCGCAGTTCGATCTGGTGGACGACAGCGGCACCACCGTACTGCGCGTCCGCTCCGACGCAGCCGCCTCCAGCCTCACCCGCGCGGTGTCGATCGACACCGCCGCAACGCCGGTACTGCAGTGGCGCTGGGAGGTCTCTGGCGCGGTGAAGGGATCCGACCTGCGCCACAAACACGGCGACGATTACGCTGCGCGGCTATACGTGTTTTTCGATTACCCCGCCGACCGGCTGTCGATGTCCGAACGCATGGCGATTGCCACCGCGCGTCTGCTGCACGGCGCACAGATCCCCACCGCGGCCCTGTGCTACGTATGGGGGACCGCACAGTCCGTCGGCACCATTGCACCCAATCCCTACACGGACCGCGTGCGCATGATCGTGCTGCAAAGCGGCAATGCAGAAGCCGGCCGCTGGAAGGACGAATCACGCGACTTGCGGGCGGATTTCCAGACGGCATTCGGCGAAGCCGCACCGAACATTACCGGCATTGCCGTAAGCGCGGACACCGACAACACCGGCGAGCGGGTCGAAGCCCGCTTTGGTGACATTCGGTTCGAGGCCGCGAGATGAAGCGCCTGCTCCTGCTCGGCGGCGGGCACGCCCATGTGTACGTGCTCGATGCCCTGCGCAAGGCTCACCCGACCGATGTCGACATCACGCTGGTGTCTCCCCATGTCCGGCAGGTGTATTCGGGCATGCTGCCCGGCTGGATCGCCGGCCACTATCCGCTCGAGGCCTGCGTGCTGCCACTGGACCGCCTGGCGGCACGTGCGGGCGTGCGATTCATCCAGCAGGCTGCGCACCACATCGACCTCGACGCAAAACGAGTTGAGTGCTGCAACGGGGAGAAGATCGATTTCGACATTCTGTCGATCGATACCGGCCCGGTCACCGACGGCAGGATCATTCCAGGCGCGGCGGAGCATGCCCTGCCGATCAGGCCGATCGAGCGCTTCATCCGCGGCTGGGAAACGTGGCTGGCCGACCTGAGCGACGGCAACGGAGGATCGATCGCCATCGTCGGCGGCGGCGCGGCTGGTGTTGAGCTGGCGTTCGCGATGCGCCATCGGCTCGAACGCGACGCCCCCACTCGCAACATCGAGATCCACCTGGTGTCCTCGCGAGAGGAGCCGCTGGCAGGCATGCCGCTGATCCTGCGCAAACGCGCGATGCGCCTGCTTGCCGAGCGTGGCGTCGGCTTTCACGGCGGCCGTCGTGCAATACATTACGACGGCCACACGCTGTGCCTTACCGGCGGAACCCGGCTCCCTGCCAGGCAGTGCCTGCTAGTGCCCGGCGCCGCCGCACCAGTGTGGCCGAAGGCTTCGGGACTCGACACCGACACGTCGGGCTTCATCCGCGTCGGCCCGACGCTGCAATCGACCAGCCACCCGTTCGTGTTTGCCGCCGGCGACATCGCCGCGCATGCCCATCCGCGGCCAAAGTCGGGCGTGTTCGCGGTGCGTGCAGGCCCGCCCCTCGCCGAAAATCTGCTGCGGGCCTTGTCCGGCGAGCCACTGCAGCCATGGAAGGCGCAGCGACGCGCGCTCTATCTTGTCAGTACCGGCGAGCGACACGCCCTCGCGGCGTGGGGACCGCTCGCCTGGTGGGGCGACTGGGTCTGGCGCTGGAAGGATCGCATCGACCGGCAGTTCATTGCCCGATTCACACCGCGCTGAATAAGCCCGGTGGCGTGGACGACAAAGGGGAGGCGATCAGCCTCCCCCGTTTAAACCCACAACCCGGCAAAGATCAGTCCTTGCGGAACTTCTTGCCCTTGAACGGCGCACTGCCGTCATTGCGCGGCCCCGGCGCCGGGCTCCAGCCGCCTTCGCTGCGGCGCTGGGGGCGGTCGGATGACGGACCCTCGCGTCGCGCCGGGCGGCTGTCACCGCCACCGGCCGGTTTACGATCGGACCAGCTGTTGCCGGCCGGCTTGCGGTCGCTCCACGAGGACGGGCGCGGCCCGCGCGGCGCATCGCTACCCGCACCTTCACGGCGTGGCTTGAAATCGCCTTCGCGCCTGAAGCCGCCTTCCTTGCGGAAGCCGCCACCCTCGCGACGCGGTCCGCCGAACTTGTTGCCGCCCTCGCGGAACACCGGCTTGTCGCGGGTCGGCAGCGTACCGTCGTCGGGACTCAGGCCGAGCGGGATCTGGCGAACCCGCACACGGCGCAGCGCGTCGAGCTTGTCGGCGGAGAGGTCCGCCGGCAGCTCGACCGTACTGAAATCGTCGAACAGATCGATGCGGCCGATAAAGCGGCTCTCGATATTGCCTTCGTTGGCGATCGCGCCGACGAGGTCACGCGGCGTGATGCCCTGCTCGCGGCCGACGTTAACCTTGTAGCGGACGAGGCCGGCACTGCTGCCGGGCCGCGGCGCCGGCGCGCGCGGGGCGCTCTCGAAATCACCGCGCGGCCGGGCTTCGAAGCCAGCACGCGGCGGGGCGCTGAACTCGCGATCGATCCGCGCCTCGCGTGCAGGGCGGGCGGACTCCTCGCTGTCCGAGCCTTCGACCCTCAGGGGACGTTCCTTTGTCGCCATCCACGCCAGCGCTGCGGCAATACGCCCTGCATCGAGCTCGAGCTCGGATTCCATCTGGCCGATCAGCGACTCGAAGAAGCCCAGCTCCTCGGCCTCGACCACATCCAGCACCTGCTGCTTGAAGCGGGCAACCCGACGGTTGGCCAGATCGGCCTTGGTGGGCAAGGCCATCGGCGCGATCGGCTGGCGCGTAGCGCGCTCGATGAGCTTGAGCATGCGGCGCTCGCGCGGCGCGACGAAGAGGATCGCGCAGCCCTTGCGGCCGGCCCGGCCGGTGCGGCCGATGCGATGAACATAGGCCTCGGTGTCGTAGGGAATGTCGTAGTTGATGACGTGGCTGACACGTGCCACGTCGATGCCCCGGGCGGCGACGTCGGTCGCGATGATGAGATCGATGTTGCCAGCGCGCAGTTGTTCGACGGTGCGCTCGCGCAGCGACTGCTGCAGGTCGCCGTTCAGTGCGGCGGCCGAATAACCGCGCGCAGCCAGCTTGTCGGCCAGCTCGACGGTGGACGTCTTGGTGCGAACGAAGATGATCGCCGCGTCGAGATCCTCCTCGGCCTCGAGGATGCGCGTCAGCGCGTCGAGCTTGTGAGTGCCGCTCACCTGCCAGTAGCGCTGTGAGATCTGCGGCACGGTCGCGGTGGACGAGGCGATTTTCACTTCCTGCGGATCACGCAGATGGCGATGCGCAACGCGACGGATCGGCTCGGGCATGGTGGCCGAGAACAACGCCACCTGGCGCTCTCGCGGCAGCGCCTCGAGAATCTGGTCGACCGCGTCGATGAAGCCCATGCGCAGCATCTCGTCGGCTTCGTCGAGCACCACCATCGACAGCGCATCGGTATTGAGGCTCTCGCGCTCGAGGTGATCGATCACCCGGCCCGGCGTACCGACAATCACCTGCGGCCCGCGTGACAGCTGCTTGAGCTGCATGCCGAGACTCTGACCGCCGTAGATCGGCAGGATCTGGAAGCCCGGCATGTGGTGCGCGTACTTCTGGAAGGCCTCGGCGACCTGGATTGCGAGTTCGCGTGTCGGGGTGAGAACCAGAACCTGTGGCTTGTTGAGCCGGGGATCGATCCTGGCAAGCAGCGGAAGGGCAAAGGCGGCTGTCTTGCCGGTTCCGGTCTGGGCCTGGCCGAGCATGTCCTTGCCCTCGAGGAGCAACGGAATGCACGCCGCCTGAATGGGTGAAGGATTCTCGTAGCCAATCGCCCCGAGGGCGCGCAGCAGGGGTTCGGGCAGGCCGAGGTCACTGAAGGTGATCGGCGTTTCGGTATCGGGGCTTGGGTTTTCCATGAGCGGATTTCCAGGGTGGCGCTTCAAGCCAGCGTACAGCGGAAATCGCACACACGAGCCGGCGAAGGCGAAAAACAGCCGGTTATTGTCTCAGATTTCAACGACTTGTGTAGTTTATTTTGCACTGCCGCATTTTCTCTTGTGGACGCGTGACGCCAGCCTGACTCAAAATTGCACAAGGATTGCGAATCGACTGGAAAGCCGTGGCTGAAGCCAAAATCGACGATGGTGCCAACAGGCCGAAAAGCCGCAAGAGGCGCCGACACCACAGCCACGGCCGGCGCACTCGCACGCCCATCGGCCGCGCGGACCGCAAGTGGTTGTGGTTCGGTGCAGCAATCCCTGTTATCGCCGTCACCATTGGCGTCGGGCTTGCCGAACTCAATCGCGCCCCGCCGGCCCCGATCATCGACACCCGCCCTCCCGCAGTCAGCACACCGATGGTGAGTTGCCCCGGGCCTCAGGAAAACGTTCCACCGCTTGTCCGTGCCGCAGCATGTGGCGACCAGAATGACGTCCAGGCCGCCCTCGACGCCGGCGCCTCGCCGGGCGAAACAGATTCACGATTGCGTTTCGCCGGACGGACGGCCCTGCACCACGCGGTCCAGCGCAGAATTCCCGGCATGGTCGAAAAGCTGCTCGCCGCCGGTGCAGCCACCAATGCCGCCGACGCAGCCGGAAACACGCCATTGCATCTGATCGTGCTGGCCCGCCATCACCGCAACGACGACGCCATCGCCCGCCAGCTCCTCCGGGCCGGAGCTGACGTCCAGCAGCGCAACGACCGTCACCTGACGCCACTCGAGGAACTCGAACTGGACCACAGCCAGCTCGTATATCGGCAGGGGTTTGCCCACGTCCTGATCGGACGGATCCGCGACCAGTCCCCATCCGGCTACCCGCCGGTGGACGACGACAGCGCTCCCGAGAGTTTCGCCACTGCCGCCAGTGCCTATGGCGATGCAACGACCGGCGAGCGCACGCCCGGACCGGGCCAGGAATCCTCGACCGAGAGCATCGAGACCACGCGCACCGCGCTGCGACTGGCACTGGCCGGATGGGCCGAAGCCTGGAGCAAGCGCGACACGGCCGCCTATCTCGCACATTACGCGGAGGATTTCGCGCCACCCGATGGAATCAGTCCCGATCAATGGCGTGAAACCCGCCGTGACGAACTGCGGCAATCGGAACCTGTCGTGCTGCGGCTATCGAAGATGGAGATCAACATCGACGGAGCCCGGGCACGGGTGGGCTTTACCCAGGACCTCGAACGTGCCGGCGAGCACAAGATCCAGCGTCGCAGTCTCGTGTTCGACAAACGGGACGGCGAATGGCTGATCGTCTCGGAACAGGCCGGGCCCTGAGCCGATGACCGCCGGGCCGACCTTGCGACCGGCGCGCGTTCGGTCGATGATTGATCCATAACGATCAAATCCGAGTCGGAGATGTCTCCAATCCTGCGCCGTGGCCTGGCAGTGGTGGTCGTCGTGGCCTGTGGAGCGGCAATCTGGTGGTACACGCGACCTTCACCGGTCGCAGTCGACGTGTCCCGCGTGGCCCGGGGCATCGTCGAGGCAACGGTTGCGAACACGCGCGCCGGCGAGATCGAATCCTGCCGACGCGCCCGCCTCGCCCCGCTGCAGGGCGGACGCATCGATTCCATTGCGATCGAGGAAGGCGCCCATGTGCGTCAGGGTCAGGTCCTGATGAGGCTCTGGAACGACGACCAACAGGCACAGGAGGCGATCTCCGAGGCCCAGTTCGGGAGCGCCCGCAAGCGGGTGGCGGAGATCTGTACGCTGGCCGCCAATGCGGCGCGCGAGGCAGACCGTCAGCAGGACCTGCAGGCACGCGGTTTTGTCTCCGACTCGGCCGCCGAGCGCGCGCGCGCCGACGCCGTATCGCGCAAGGCCGCCTGCGAAACGGCGCGCGCCGACGTAACCGCCGCCAGCGCACGGGTCGCGGCAAGCCGTACCGAACAACGTCGCACGGTACTTGTGGCCCCCTTCGATGGCACGGTCGCGAAGATCACCGGAAAGCTCGGCGAATACGCCACGCCGTCGCCACCGGGTGTCGCCACACCGCCCGCGATCGATCTCATCGATGAATCCTGCCTCTACGTAAAGGCGCCGATGGACGAAGTGGATGCACCAAAGATCCAGCCCGGCCAGAGCGTGCGGGTCACCATCGACGCGCTGCCCGACAGGGTCTTCGCGGCCCGCGTGAAGCGCGTTGCGCCTTATGTGGCGGCAGTCGAGAAGCAGGCCCGTACCGTCGATGTCGACATCGACTTCGAGCCTCAGGATGCAGCCAGGGGCCTGCTGGTCGGATACAGCGCCGATGCGGAGATCATCCTCAAGGTACATACCGATGTACTGAGAATACCGACCGCCGCGCTGCGTGCGGGCAATACCGTGCTGCGCTTCGGCAACAAGGGCGTCCTGGAGGAACGCAAGGTCGACACCGGGCTCGCCAACTGGGAATTCACTGAGATCACCGGCGGACTCGAAGAAGGAGACCGGATCGTTACCTCGCTCGAGCGCGAAGGCGTCTTGCCGGGCGCCAGGGCGCGAGCCGACGAAGCCGACGGGCACTGAGTCGATATGGCGCAGATCGAGCTAGAGGGCATCGAACGCGTCTTCCATCTCGGTGACACCGACGTCCATGCGCTGAGCCACGTAAGCCTTGGCATAGAAGCGGGCGAATACGTCGCCGTCATGGGCCCGTCCGGGTCGGGGAAGTCGACCCTCCTCAATCTGCTGGGCCTGCTGGATCGACCCGACTCGGGGCACTACCGCCTGGAAGGTCGCGACGTCACCACACTTTCCCCCGACGAACAGGCGCAGATCCGCCGCGAGCGGATCGGCTTCGTGTTCCAGAGCTTTCATCTGGTTCCGCGGCTGAGCGCCGCCGAAAACATCGCCCTGCCCTTGCTGCTGGCCGGCGTGCCGCCCCGCGAACGCGATGACAAGGTCAGGCGTGCACTCAGCGATTTCGGCCTCGACAGCCGCGCTGACCACCGCCCCGATCAGCTCTCCGGCGGCCAGCGCCAGCGCGTCGCGATTGCACGGGCCACGATCATGGCGCCGGCGCTGCTGCTCGCCGACGAACCCACCGGCAACCTCGACCGGGCTACCGGACGGGATGTCACCCGCCTGCTCGAGGCACTCAACGCCGGCGGCGTAACGCTCATCGTGGTCACGCACGACCCCGTCATGGGCGCGCGGGCAAGGCGCCGGCTACTGATGGCCGACGGCGCGATCGAGCGGGATGTCGTCGGTAGCGGAGGAGCCCCCGGATGACATCCTCGGACACGCTACGCTTCGCCTGGCGGGCGGCAACCGCCTATCGCCTGCGCACCGGGTTGATGGTGCTGGCAATGGCCATCGGGGTAGCGGCGGTGGTCGTACTTACCGCGCTTGGCGACGGCGCTCGCCGCTACGTGGTCGGCGAGTTCTCGGCGCTCGGCAGCAATCTCGTGATCGTGCTGCCCGGCCGCACCCAGACGGGCGGCGTCAACGCCGGCAGCTTCATCACCTCGACCCCGCGCGACCTCACCCTTGAAGATGCAGCCGCCTTGCTGCGCGCGCCCCAGATCTCGCTGATCGCGCCACTGGCCGTGGGTAATTCCGAAATTGCGCACGGCGGTCGGCTGCGCGAGGCGATGGTGGTCGGTACCACTGCTGACTTCATCGCGGTGCGCAAGATGGGCATGGCACAGGGCCGCTTCCTGCCGGCCGAGGATCTGCGCCGTGCCTCGTCGGTGGCCGTCATCGGCGCCACGCTGCGCGCGGAACTGTTCGGCGCCGATTCACCGGTGGGTCGCATGGTGAGGATTGGCGACCGACGATTCAGGGTCATCGGCGTACTCGCGCCAGCGGGCCAAGGTCTGGGCATGAACTCGGACGAGCAGGTATTCGTGCCGGTCGCAGCGGCACAGGCCATGTTCAATAGCAACACCCTGTTCCGCATCCTCGCCGAAGCACGCAGCCGCGATCGCATTCCGGCCGCCAAGACGCAGATCCTGGAGATTCTCAAGACCCGTCACGACGGCGAGGAAGACGTCACGCTGATCACCCAGGACGCGGTTCTCGGCACCTTCGACCGGATTCTCGGCGCGCTGACCCTGAGTGTGGCGGGCATCGCCGCGATCAGTCTGTGCGTGGCCGGCATCCTGGTAATGAACGTGATGCTGGTAGCCATCACCCAGCGCACCGCGGAGATCGGCCTGCTCAAGGCGCTCGGCGCCACCGACCACGACATCCGCATGAGCTTTCTTGCCGAGGCGGCGCTGCTCTCGCTGGGTGGCGCGGCGGCGGGCATCGCGCTCGGTCATGCCGGCGCCTGGGGGCTGCGGCTACTCTACCCGGTACTTCCGGCCTGGCCACCGGACTGGGCGGTCGCGGCCGGTATCGGCACCGCGCTCGCCACCGGATTGCTCTTCGGCGTTCTGCCGGCGCGCCGAGCGGCCTCGCTCGATCCGGTACAGGCGCTGACTCGGCGCTGAGCAACGATGATTACCCGTGACATCCTCGGACTCTCGCTCGGCTCCATCACCGCGCACCGCCTGCGCAGCTTTCTCACCCTGCTCGGCATTTCGATCGGCATCGCCGCCATCGTTCTGCTGACCTCGATCGGCGAAGGCATTCACCGTTTCGTGCTCGCCGAATTCAGCCAGTTCGGCACCAACGTGATTGGCATCACTGCCGGCCGTCAGGGTGCACGCGGTGGTCCGCCTGGCTTGCCCAGCACCAGTCGGGAACTCATCCTCGAGGACGCTGCATCGCTGGTGCACCTTCCCGGCGTGACCGCGGTCACGCCGGTGGTGTGGGGCAACTCCGAAGTCGAGGCTCAGGGCCGTGTTCGCCGGACCACCATCTACGGCGTCGGCAGCGCGATGCAGCAGGTGTTCGCGATGCAGGTCAGGAGCGGGCGCTTCCTCCCGCCCGACGATCCAGCAAACGCGCGCGCCTTCGCGGTGCTCGGCGCAAAGCTCAAGCGCGAACTGTTCGGTGCCGCCAACCCGCTCGGCCAGCGCATCCGCATCGGCGGAGAGCGTTACCGCGTGATTGGCGTAATGGAACAGAAGGGCCAGTTCCTCGGCACCGACCTCGATGACACCGCCTACATTCCCACTGGTCGAGCGATGGCGCTCTACAACCGCAGCGGCCTGCTCGAGATCGATGTTTCCTATCGCGAGGGACTGACCGCCAGCCAGGTCGCGGCGAGCATCAAGGCGCGTCTGAGCGCTCGCCACGGTCGTGAGGACTTCACCCTCACGACCCAGGAAGACATGCTGCGTACGCTGTCGAAGATTCTCGACATCCTCACTGCCGCGGTCGGCGCGCTGGGCGGCATCTCGCTGCTCGTCGGCGGTGTCGGCATCGTCACCATCATGACCATCGCGGTCTCCGAACGCACGGCCGAGATCGGCCTGCTCGTGGCGCTCGGCGCCCCGCGCCGCAACATCCTGCTGCTGTTTCTGACCGAAGCGATCGTTCTCGCCGCGATCGGGGGCATTGTCGGGCTGTTGCTTGGTGGCACGCTGGCCGGGCTCATCGGCCTCGCAGTGCCGGCCCTGCCGGTGCAGACGCCCTGGCGCTTCGTCCTGACCGCCGAAGCGTGTGCGGTGCTGATCGGCCTCGCCGCCGGCGTTCTGCCGGCACGGCGCGCGGCGCGGCTTGATCCGGTCGAAGCCTTGCGAACGGAATAGGCACACGAACACACCGGCATCGTTACGGATGCAAAATTGTTCCTTCGCAAATCGCGACGCAGAATGTTAAAGAGGGTTTCCAATGCCCTGTTCAAACTCCCGTGACAGACCACGTGCGCCGATGGCGATGAATCCGACCGAACCCGAAATTCTCCAGCAGCCCTCTTTCGAAGCGCTCGACACGCTCCTCGATGTTTCGCCCGGGGCAATCCTGATCGTGCTCGACGGCTTCATCGTACGCGCCAATGCACACGCCCTCGAACTGCTCGGCTTCGACGATCCCGCGCAACTCATCGGCCTTCCGGCCGTGTCGTTTCTCGACCCGTTCGAGGCGCAACGAATGTGCGAGTTGGTCGACCGGTTGCCCCAGAACGAACGACTGCTGCGGCGCTGTCGCGTCAATTGCGCCTGCGGCCCACTCGAACTCGAGATTGCCTGCGGCAGGCTGCTCTTTCTCGGCAAGCCCGCGCTCATCGTCGCGGCACACGACCTCACCGAACAGGTCAGGGACGCTCGCAGGCTGGCCGCGCTCGCCCAACTCACCTCGGCGGTCTCGCACGCCAGCGCGCCCGACGAGGTCTTCCACAGCGCGCTGCAGGCGCTACGCGTCGGCGCCGACTGCGACCGCAGCGCGATCCTGCTGAAGGACGCGCAGGGAGAAATGCAGTTCGTGGCATGGGACGATCTTTCCGACGCCTACCGGCAGCGGGTTCACGCTCATTCTCCATGGCTGGTCGACGAAGACGCCCGGCCGTTGCTGGTTTCCGACGCTGCCGACGATGCCGATCTCGCCCCCTTCCGGGCGCTGTTCGAACAGGAAGGTATCGCCGCGCTCGGCTTCATTCCGATAAAGCATCGGGGCAAACTGATTGGCAAGTTTGCGATGTACTACCGGCGCAAGCACAGCTTTGGCGACGAAGAAGTACAACTCGCAATGACCGTCGCCGGCCACGTCGCGCTCGCCATCGAGCGGCAGCGTGCCGAACGGGAGCTCAAGCAGCTCAACAATGAACTCGAATCGCGTGTGCGCGCGCGGACCAGCGAGCTCGAGCAAGCCAACCGCGAACTCGCATCCTTTTCCTATTCCGTGTCGCACGACCTGCGCGCGCCGCTGCGCTCACTGAACGGATTCGCCCACGTGTTGATCGAGGATTATGCCGACAAGCTGGACGCCACAGGGCGCCAGCACCTCGACCGCATCCTGTCCGCCACGGTGCGCATCGATCAGCTCACGGTGGACCTGCTGCGCCTGGCCGACATCAACCGTTCGATCGCACATAACGAGGACGTCGATCTCAGCGCCCTGTGCGAGAGCATTCTCGCCCGCTACGCCGAATCCGAACCGGACCGGATGCTGCACGGGCTGATCCAACCGCGACTGCACGTCGTCGGCGACCGGGGTCTGCTGACGGTGATGATGGAGAACCTGCTGGGCAACGCCTGGAAATACAGTGCCGGCAAGCCGGTCACCGAGATCCGCCTGTCTCGTACCATTCACGAGAAGGTCTCGATTTACTGCGTTTCCGACAACGGCGCGGGGTTCGACATGCGCTACGCCGGCAAGCTGTTCAAGCCCTTCGAGCGGCTGCACGGTGCGGACTACCAGGGCAGCGGCATCGGGCTGGCGATCGTCGAGCGCATCGTGCATCGTTTCAAGGGCCGCATCTGGGCCGACTCGAAACCGAACGAAGGCGCCCGCTTCTACTTCACGCTCTGGGAGGAAGGCGACGCGGTGTCCGCGCCCCGGCAATGGCGAGATTCTCCTCCCGGGCCATTCAGCGCGACTCCTTGATCAGGCGGTCGCCCGCAGGCTGTACCGGGCGGGCATTCATCGGATAAAGCCGCGAAAAGATGCCGATCTGCTCCGCCGACAGCGAAACCGGCTGCTTCATCACCATCCACAACACCCCTTCCGTGCAGGGTGGGGTCGTCAGTGAGCCCATGTAGGTGTAGTAACGCCGATCTTCCGGCAACAACTGGTTGAGATCGATTGACACGTCAGGCGCATAGCCGACGTTCTTTTCGAGCGGCAGATTGTTCCACAGCGTCTGCACCAGCGGATGATCCGAACCGCGCTGCAGCAGCACTGCAACAACCGCGAGGCGACCGTCGAGATCCTTGTGCACCAGGTGAGCAACCATGTCGAACCCCCTGCCGTTGATGCGCTCTTCGGACGGGCGGTGGAAATGGAACTGGACCAGATCGTACTGGCGACCCATGACGCGGATGGTACTGCCCTCGCCGACATTCACCTGGACGGTGTGACCGTTGTCGATGATCCTGAAATACGTGGGTTTGTAGTCGAATTCGATCGGCTGCAGATCGACCCGGATGCCGTCGCGCACGTCGATCGGGGACTGCCGGCCGCCTTTCGCGCACTGTGCGTATTCCGGCCTCAGCGTACCCCAGCTCTCCGGGCCGCCTGGGCCGGAGTAGTCCCAGTGGATCTCGTGGTGTTCTACCACCGGTGGCATGTCGACCTTCGGCGCGGCATGCGCGACCAACACCTTGCGAGCCGGTCGTGACGGTACTCGCCGGGGCGCCCGGTGCTCGACCGGAGGCGGTGCGGCATGCACTGTCTCGTGCGCCACGGCGGGTGCCGGTTCCGGAGCGGGTGGAGGCGGAAGCTTGATCAGCGGTGCTCTCGGCGCAGCTGCTTCGGCAGGTGCCTCGGCACCGTGGGCCTCGGCGGGCGCAGCATGGCCGTCGGCCACGGTGCGCTTTTCGGGCGGCGTATCTGTCTCGGCCGGACGGTAGTCGGCATGGCGGGCCGAGCCGGTCTCCTTTTCCGCGCTCGCGGCACGACCCGCCTCGACCGCGACTTTCTGCAGATCATCGACCGAAGGCGGCTTGCATACTTCGTACCACAGGCGCTCGTCTACGCTGCGCGGAGCGGCATTCATGACCTTGGGCTCGGCGACGCGCTCCTCGCGAATCAGGTGCGCGTCCCTGTCGAGATAGGCCCGCTTGATCGTGGTGAAGGTGCCAGTACGGCAGTCATAACGGTTGAGCGCCTTGATCACCTTGTAGCCTGCCTTGTCCGCTTCCTCGTCGGGCAACACGATGCGTCCCCAGGCGACCTTCGTTCCTGGGTCCGATTGCAGGATGCTGGCACGGTCGATCTCGGCCTTTCGCGCCTGCGAGCCGGACACGGAAACCCAATCGGCAGCCTGCAACGAGCCACCGGACGCAATCGCCAAAATGAACAACACGGGACGCAAACGCATGATCCGGCTCCACAAGGTTCGGGCGGCGCGACTGCCGCATTCACCCTAGGTATTCGGCCAGACCGGGGCAGACTTGAGCCTCGCGGGTCGCCCGTGCATGGGTCCCGCCTCCCGGCTTGCAGGCTGCGCCGCCGCACAGTAAGTTGCGTCCTCTGTCACGCACCACCGGTTTCAACGGAGTTCTCATGTCTGCAAGCGCCATTCCCAACGTCCTCACCATCGCCGGAACCGACCCCTCCGGCGGTGCCGGGGTCCTCGCCGACCTCAAGGCCTTCTCGGCGCTCGGCGCGTTCGGCTGCGCGGTGATCGCCGCGCTGACGGCCCAGAACACCCGTGCGGTGACCGGGGTGCATACCCCACCGGTGGAATTTCTCAAGCTGCAGATCGACACGCTCTTCGAGGATGTGCGCATCGATGCGGTCAAGCTCGGCATGCTCGGCACCGCCGACATCGTCCGCACGGTGGCCGACCGGCTGGCCCATTTCAAGCCGGCCCATGTCGTGCTCGATCCGGTGATGGTCGCGAAGAGCGGCGATCACCTGCTCGCGAAGAGCGCCGTGGCGATGCTCAAGGAAGCGCTCATGCCGCAGGCCGGCATGATCACCCCAAACCTGCCCGAAGCCGGTGTGCTACTCGAGCAGCGCCCCCCGGAATCGGTCAAGGAGATGTACCGGGCCGCCGAGCGCCTGCGCGAGATGCTGCCGATCTCGAGCGAGCGCTGGGTCCTTCTAAAGGGCGGCCACCTGCCGGGCAACGAACTGGTCGACCTGCTTTTCGACGGCGACCGCATGATCGAGATGCGCGCCATGCGCATCGACACCCCGAACACCCACGGCACCGGCTGCACGCTGTCGTCCGCCATCGCCGCGCTGTTGCCCCAGCGCACCCGCGAGTTCCAACCGGTCGCCGCCGCCGTGCGCGATGCCCAGAACTACCTGCAGGGCGCGATCGCCGCCGCAGGCGCGCTCAAGGTCGGCGAGGGGCACGGGCCGGTGCATCACTTCTACCGCCTGTGGCGCGGCTGATCACAAGCGGAAGACCTGCTCCTCGCCCCCGTCGACATCGCTGCAGCTCACGGTGGATGTCTTGAAGCGCAGATCGATCAGCACCAGGCAGTAGTGCTCGCTGCAGCGCCAGCCCATCGAGACGCTGCTGTCGTTGGAGTAATGGAGTTCGAAATCGCCGTCGAAGGCCGGGTGGTGACTGCGCAGTCTCATCAAGCGCAGGAGCCGCTGCACTACCGGGAGCCGCGTTGCGGCGGCCGCTTCTTCAAGGCTGTAGTAGTGACGATTGATGTCGCGCGACTCGCCGCTGCGCGCCATCAGCTCGGCGTCGTTGGTGCCAGCCAGCAGGCCCACGTAGTAGACCTGCGGAACGCCCGGGGCGAACAGCTGTATCGCCCGGGCGGCAATGTAGGCATCGTCGTTGCGCATCAACGCATCGTAGAAGGTGCAGGTCAGCTGGTAGATGGCACCGACGCTGTGCACATTGGCTGCCGAGCCGCGCAGGATGGGGTCGGCGCTGCGCTCGGAAACGTTCTGGATCAGGACCTCGATACGCTCCTTCGGCAGGATGTCCTCGACGTCGGGGATGCAGATCCCGTCGTGGGTATCGAGCACCGTGATCTGCTGGTGCGGACACATCCGCAGCCACGCCTTGAGGTACTTGCTGTCCGCGTCGAGCAGCGAATACAGCACCAGCGGCGGCAATGCAAAGGCGTAGCACCACATCCTGCGGTCGGCGATCGCATGCTGCCAGCTCGGGTGGTCGTGCACCTCTGGCAGCACCTCGCTGCCGAACTCGGCCGCTTTGTCGCGAAACCATTCGAGGATCTTCCACACCTGCGGTTCGACCAGAAAGCAGCTGCTGCCGATTTCCTTGGTGGTGTAGCCGAAGGCGTCGAGCCGGAAGAGCTTGACCCCGCGCGCCGACATGAAACGCAGGTTGTCCGCCATTAGCGCGAAGGTTTCGGCCGAACGATAGTCGAGGTCGACCTGCTGCTCGGTGAAGGTGCACCACACCCTCCGCTGGCTGCCGTCGGCAAAGCGCACCAGCCGGAAAGGCTCCTTTTCCTTTCGGATGTGGATCTTGGCGAGGTCGTCGGACGAGATGTCGCCGAGCGCATCCACGTCGATGAAAAGCGGCGCGAAGGGAGAGGCCGCCCCCTGGCGCAGGTAATCCCGGAATTCGGGCGATTCGTCGGAGAGGTGATTGAGCACCAGATCAAGGCACAGGTCAAAGCGCCCGGCGAGTCGTTCGAGGTGCTCCCAGCCCCCGAATCGCGGATCGATCTCCTGATGGGTAAGCGGCGAAAATCCGCCATCGGCATTCGACGGAAACGGCGGCAGGAGATGAAGCCCGCCAATCGTCTCGCCGACCGGCCCGGACAGGAAGCGCTCCAGATCACCGAGATCGCGACCGATCCGGTCCGGGTACACAATCAATTGCACGGCATTTCTCAAACCCATTCCCACCTCGCCGAAATCGGCCGATCGCCAGCCTGTCAGCGAACAGTGTGCGGCAATGTGCGTCACGAAGCCACCCGCGGCCGCCCCCCGAGCGTGACGAAAACCGGGTTCGACGGCCGATCCGGCACACCGATCGATGCGCGTCCGCGTGGCTGGCGAAGCGTCTATTTACAGCCACCCGGCCAGAGCGTAAGGTTCGGCCTGCTAGGGGTGCTGAAAGATGGGGCCACTTCATCGACCGGCTGAGAAAAACCCTTTGAACCTGTACGGGTAATGCCAACGCAGGGAAGCGCTTCCAGCCGCTCCTTGTTGCCCGTATCCATGCCGACAAGGAGAACAAGTGAACGCCAACGAAAAATTCATCGCCTCGAGCGCCCATGTGGACGAAGCGGCCATTGCGCCGCTGCCCAATTCGCGCAAGGTCTACATCGAAGGCTCGCGCCCGGACATCCGGGTGCCGATGCGCGAGATCTCGCAGGCCGACACGCCCACCGGCTTTGGCGGCGAGAAGAACCCGCCGATCTTCGTCTACGACTGCTCCGGCCCCTACTCCGACCCGGCCGCCTCGATCGACATCCGCTCGGGCCTGCCGGCACTGCGCCAGGCGTGGATCGAAGCGCGCGGCGACACCGAGGTGCTCGCCGACCTGTCCTCCGAGTTCGGCCGCCAGCGCGCCGCGGACTCGAAGCTCGACGAGCTGCGCTTCCCCGGCCTGCACCGCAAGCCGCGTCGCGCCAGGGCCGGTGCCAACGTCACCCAGATGCACTACGCACGCCGCGGCATCATCACCCCCGAGATGGAATACATCGCCATCCGCGAGAACATGAACCGCGCCGCCTATGTCGAGTCGCTGCGCGCCACCGGCCCGATGGGCGAGAAGATGGCCGGCCTGCTCACCCGCCAGCACCCGGGGCAGAGCTTCGGCGCCGCCATCCCCGAGACCATCACGCCCGAGTTCGTGCGTGACGAGGTGGCCCGCGGACGCGCGATCATCCCCAACAACATCAACCACCCCGAGTCCGAGCCGATGATCATCGGCCGCAACTTCCTGGTGAAGATCAACGCCAACATCGGCAACTCGGCGCTCGGCTCCTCGATTTCCGAGGAAGTCGACAAGATGACCTGGTCGATCCGCTGGGGCGGCGACACGGTGATGGATCTGTCCACCGGCAAGAACATCCACGAGACCCGCGAGTGGATCGTGCGCAACAGCCCGGTGCCGATCGGCACGGTGCCGATCTACCAGGCGCTCGAAAAAGTCGACGGCAAGGCCGAGGACCTGACCTGGGAGATCTTCCGCGACACCCTCATCGAGCAGGCCGAGCAAGGGGTGGATTACTTCACCATCCACGCCGGGGTGCTGCTGCGCTACGTGCCGCTCACCGCCAACCGCATGACCGGCATCGTCAGCCGCGGCGGCTCGATCATGGCCAAGTGGTGCCTCGCCCATCACAAGGAGAGCTTCCTCTACACCCACTTCGAGGACATCTGCGAGATCATGAAGGCCTACGACGTGGCCTTCAGCCTCGGCGACGGCCTGCGTCCGGGCAGCATCTACGATGCCAACGACGAGGCCCAGCTGGGCGAACTCCGGACCCTCGGCGAACTCACCGACATCGCCTGGAAGCACGACGTGCAGGTAATGATCGAGGGGCCGGGTCATGTGCCGCTGCACCTCATCAAGGAGAACATGGACCTGCAGCTCGAGCAGTGCCATGAGGCGCCCTTCTACACCCTGGGCCCGCTCACCACCGACATCGCCCCGGGCTACGACCACATCACCAGCGGCATCGGCGCGGCCACCATCGGCTGGTACGGCACCGCGATGCTGTGCTACGTGACGCCCAAGGAGCACCTCGGCCTGCCCGACAAGGACGATGTGAAGGAAGGCATCATCACCTACAAGCTCGCCGCCCACGCGGCTGACCTCGCCAAGGGTCATCCGGGCGCGCAGATCCGCGACAACGCGCTATCGAAGGCGCGCTACGAGTTCCGCTGGGACGACCAGTTCAACCTCGGCCTCGACCCGGACAAGGCGAAATCCTTCCACGACGAGACCCTGCCCAAGGAAAGCGCCAAGGTCGCCCACTTCTGCTCGATGTGCGGCCCGCACTTCTGCTCGATGAAGATCACCCAGGACGTGCGCGACTACGCCGCCAAGCAGGGGCTCGATGAAGACGAGGCGCTGACCCGGGGCATGCAGACCAAGGCGGTCGAGTTCGTCAAGTCCGGCGCCGAGATCTATCGGAAGGTGTGAGCACGTATCGGATCTCCACTTGAAGAACGGGCCACGCAAGTGGCCCGTCTTATTTGGCCGTCCACCACAAGCAGTGCGCGCCGTCCGGTCGTGTTGTTTTAACGGCCGCGCCTCACCTTACCCTCATTGACATATTTCCTTTGCTCACGGCGCATGTTGTTTGTCGAGAATTTTTACATCGCCACCCGGCGAAAAAACCCACATGATCGCAACACGTTGAAAAGAAGATGAATTTTTAACAACCACCTCTTTGGAATGCTACTTGCATCAATGACGCGACGAGGGGCGGGGCAACGTTCCCACGTTTGCCCATGTTGCAACCAGCGAAGGTAGGAACCACCATGAAAATATTCAACAAAGCTGTACTGGCCGGCGTGATCGGCTTGGTTTTCAGCGGAATCGTTTCAGCTGCGCCAATCTACTGGACGGACTGGACTGGCGGCGATCTTGATCCCGGCGCGGGCTTCCAGGGACAGGGCACGATTACCACTACGACATCGACCGTCACGGTCACCTACACAAATGGCAACGGTATCGGCTTCTACCAGTCCAGTGGCGGGGTCGACTACTACCAGAACGGTCACAGTGGTCGCGACGACACCATCTCCCCCTATACCAGCAGCGTCGTTGACAACAGCCCGACCGGCACGGACATCATCGCACTGAGCCGCGCGGGTGACCAAACGCTGACGTTCTCGCAGTCCATCGCTAATCCGGTCTTCGCGTTCGTCAGCCTGAACGGCAACGGCTACGCATTCCTCAATCAGGATTTCAACATCCTCAGCGTCGGCGGCGTGGACGGCAATGCCTGCGGCTACTGGGGCTGCGGCGGCGTCACAAAGGTGGTCGTCGACCTCGGTGGAGGCAACTTCCT
Organism: Cognatazoarcus halotolerans; assembly: GCF_009800965.1. Classification (GTDB taxonomy): domain Bacteria; phylum Pseudomonadota; class Gammaproteobacteria; order Burkholderiales; family Rhodocyclaceae; genus Cognatazoarcus; species Cognatazoarcus halotolerans. The sequence continues at coordinate 165,178 of NZ_WUAF01000001.1, forward strand.
CTATAAATTGAACAGTTCCAATGTGGGCGGCAGCGAGCCGCACGGCGTGATCCAGTTCACCGGCGCGTTCGACACGCTGACCTGGACCAGCGCTACCAATGAATACTGGAACGGCTTCACGGTCGGTGTTCAGGGCACGGCCACGGAAGTCTTTCCGCCGAGCAGAGTTCCCGAGCCTGCCACGCTCATACTCATGAGCCTAGGTCTTGTCGGACTGGCCACTGTTCGTCGACGCCGCGCCTGAACCATCCGTGACCTGGATTCGGCGGCGAAAGCCGCCGTTTTCGTTTTGGCCGCCCTGCGCGCTTCGCCCCCTTACACAACAGCCGGCCACTGTTCATCTGGCGCCCCGCTTAACGGAAGCACCCAATGTTTGGGATGGCACGCCGCACTACCGTGAGGCCGGTTTGCTGACCTCGGCGTCATCGCCTCGGCTTACCGGAGATGTTATGGCAGACCTCGTACTTGCTTTCGAATTGGTGGCTGACGATATGGATATCGCGCCTCGGTAACCATGATCGGCCAGACGAAGCGCATGATCACAGGTGCCGCACGCGAACCCTGCCTCGTCGACAACCTCCCTTGTGATCGTCAATGCAGCCACGAAGTACGAAATGAAGTTTGCCGCCAGCCGTTTCATGCACGCCTCGGGCGGAATCCGTTACCACTTGCGGGCGATACGCTACCGGCAGACGCTTTGGACACCGTTTCGCGCCGCGCTGGCTAGCTGGCTCGATTGCTGGCGGCCAGCCTGCCGACGCCTGGTGGTGATCGGGCCGAGCGGTGGACATACCCTGCCCGCCGGCCTGTTCGCACGCTTCGACGACGTTACGGCACTCGAACCGGACCCGGTGGCGCGCGTCATCCTGCGCCGCCGACAGGCGGACTGCAAACTGCGTTTCGAATCGTTCGACTGCCTGTCTAACGCAGCTGGCATGGGCGAACTGGCCGGGCGTTTTGGCGACCGGGCCTTGCTTTTCTGCAATGTCCTCGGCCAAGTTGGCTGCCCCGATCCCGATGGCTGGTCGGAGTGCCTCGCGACGCGGCTGTCCGGATGCCACTGGGCGAGCTGGCACGATGTGATTTCGACAAACCGTCAACCGATGCGAACGGACCCGGTCGAGATGGCGGCGACGCAATCCCTCGAATCCATCCTCGGCCGCTTCTGGCCAGGTGGCGAACTACCCTTGATCGATCATGGCACGCTGGCGCTGGGACGGGACGGGCCTCACGCCTATGCGACCTGGGCGCTCACGCCGACGGCGAACCACCTCATCGAATGGTGCAGTCATGCAGCTCGGCCGTGAATTAAAGTTTTACAGTTGCGCACCGATACGTACTCCGTAGTCCCCCATGCCCGGCAAGGGCTTGATCCGCTCGTACCACCCGACGCACTTTTCCGATTCCGATGCCCCCGCTTCCGGGCACAAGGGATCGTGGAACAACGCTCCGCAGGAAGCTTCAGGTAAATCCGGACCCGCCGAACGCGAGGCGGTTTCGGCGCGGGAGCCCCGATGACGGCATTGCACAAGCGCGACACGCGATACCGGCCACGCACACTCGTTGGCGCGGTCGCACTGTTCCTGCTGCTCGATTTCAGCATCCTCGCGCTCAATTACCGGATTTCGTGGGACGTCGATCGCGACGCCGTCGCCATCAACCTGGCAGGCCGTCAGCGCATGTTGTCTCAGCGAATCACCAAAAGCTTGCTGCTGATGCGCGCTGCGGAAACGACAATCGACCGCGAGCAGGCCCGTAGCGCCTTCATCAACAGCTTCACCTTGTTCGGTTCGACGCTCGAGGCTTTCGATCGGGGCGGGAAGGCCACCGGCGGCGACGGGCGCGATGTTCTGTTGAAGGCCGTGAAGGGCGAGGCCCGCAAGACGATCACCGCTGCGCTGGCTCGCTGGCATCCGCTCTCCCTGACCCTCGCGCCGGCGGCAAACCCCGGCAGCAACGGCGGTGAAGACGCGATACGTGCAGCCATCGGGCAGCGCGACGAAATGCTCGATCTGATGAATCGCCTCACCTCGCAGATGGAAGCCGACTCGATGGCTCGCACGGCACGCCTCCGACAGATCCAGGGGGTGGCGTTCGCCCTCGCCTTCTTCAATTTCCTCGCAATCCTGCGCATGCTCCACAATCGCTACTGCGCTCTGCTCGACCATCAGCGCGAACTCAACAGCATGCTCGAGGAGATCGGCGCCGGGGTGGTACTGCTCGACGCGGAAAAGCGCATCCAGCGCGCCAACACCGCCGCGGCCCGGTTGCTGGGACAAAGCGCGGATGCACTCACCGGGAGACGCATCAACGAGTTGCTCAGCCCGCAGGACGACTGCTGGCACGGCATACGCAGCGACGGGAGCGAATTCCATGCCGAACTCGTGCCCGGCAGAATAGATGGCGCCTGCGGTCCGCTCGACCTGCTCACACTGCTCGACGTGACCACCCGGCACCAGCAGCAGGAAAGACTCGAGAAGATGGCCAAGCTCGACGCCCTTACCGGGCTGCCGAATCGTCGGGCGCTCGAGGAACGGCTCCAGCGGGCGCTTGCGCGCGCCAAGCGCTCTGGCGATCCGCTCGGTGTGGCCTTGGTCGATCTGGACCATTTCAAGGCGGTCAACGACACCTACGGCCATGCGGCAGGGGATGCGCTGCTGCAGGCGGTCGCCCGGCGAGCGGGAACGAGCCTGCGTACCGGCGACACCTTTGCGCGGATCGGCGGCGACGAATTCGTTGCACTGATCGGCCCCGCGCGCGATGCGACCGAGATCCGCACCGCGCTGGAGCGTCTGCACTCCGGCCTGACGGAACCCTTCGATCTCGGGGTTTGCACCCTCGGGCAGCAATTCAGTATCGGACTGGCGATCTACCCCGACGATGCCGACACCGCCGACGCGCTGCTCCACCATGCCGATCTTTCCATGTATGGCGGTCGTAGCAAACGACGCGCGTCGAGCGAGGCGCCGAAACCCGCCATACCACCTGCGGCGGGGTAACATTGGCGCCATGAACTGCCGACCCGGCTGCGCTGCCTGCTGCATTGCCCCATCAATATCCAGCCCGATCCCCGGCATGCCCGAGGGCAAGCCGGCTGGCGTGCGCTGCATTCAGCTCGACCAGGGCGATCGCTGCCGCCTGTTCGGTCGCCCCGAGCGCCCCGCGGTGTGTGCGAGCCTCGCGCCGAGCGCCGAGATGTGCGGCGATTCGCGCCACCAGGCGATGCGCTACCTCGCCCGGCTGGAGCGCGACACCGGTCCCTGAACGGCAAGGCCCTTCTCGACGGACACGTTCACGCTGCCACCGGCATGAATTTCAAGGGGTCGACCCGCCACTTCTCGGGCGATTCACCGGACATGATCCGGTCGCCCGCACCGGGCGGCCGGGACAGATCGATGTTTTCCGGGGCGATGTAACCGTTGCTGCGGGTATTGAAGAAGACCCGAACGACCGGCGTGAGCACGCTTTTCTCGTTCTGCTCGATCACCACCCCGAGGCGTCCGGACTCGAGCAACACGAGACTGCCGATCGGATAGATGCCGATGCAACGCATGAAGGCCTGCAGCAAGCGCTGATCGAAATGCGCACTGCTCCATTCCCACATCTTGCGCAGGGCCTCGGTCGGGGCCATGCCCTTGTGGTAACAGCGATCTGCGGTGATCGCATCGTAGACGTCCACGATCGCGGCCATTCGCGCCATCGTGCTGATCTCATCGCCCAAGAGTTTGTCCGGGTAGCCGCTGCCATCGATACGCTCGTGGTGATGCAGCGTGATATCGAGCGGTACTGCCCCGACGCCCGAGCTTTCAAGCAGGATTGCATGTCCGTCGGCCGGATGGCGCTTGATCAGCTCGAACTCCGCTTCGGTCAGACGGCCCGGTTTGTTGAGCACCGCATCGGGTACCTTCATCTTGCCGACGTCGTGAAGGAGCCCGCCGATTCCCGCCTGACGCAGCGCCTCCCCCTCCAGCCCGAGCGTGCGCCCGAAGGCAATCATGAGGGTGCAGACGCTGACCGAATGCAGAAAAGTGTAGTCATCCTTGTTCTTGATGCCGATCAGGCCCAGCAAGGCACTGCCGTTGCGCAGGATCGAGCCGGTCACGGCCTCGATCACCGGTTCGACGTTGTCGAGCGTGATGGCGCGCCCCAGCCGAACGTCCTGCATCATGCCGCGCACCACCTTGTGCGCCTGGGCGTGAACCGAACGGGCCCGCCCGAGCTCTTCCTCCAGACTGGCCTTCTGCAGCGGCACAGGCTCCGCCGTCACCGCGGCCAGCATCTCGTGCTCGACCTCTACCCGCACCTCCTCGGCGGTGCGCGCCACGGCGTCATCCAGCCCCCTGCCGGTGTCGATGTAGAGTTCCCGGATGCCCGCCTCACGGACACGCTGCACATCCTCCCGGGTCTTGACCAAGAACTGATTGCGCCAGAACGGATGGGACATCCAGTCGGCGCAGAGCTCGTGCACGTACATACCCGGGCGCAACCGGTCTATGGAAATCTTCTTGAGCATTCCTGTCTGCTACCACCCCGCGAATGGCCTGTATGCTTATCGACTGATCGATCGGGTTCTTGAGTATCCCGTGCGACATTTAATGCGGCGCAACATTCGTGCTCGCTATAATCGGCGACTCGATCGTCTGGAACCCCCTCCCCCATGGACGCCACCCTCCTCGTCAAGGCTGCAGTGCTCGGCATCATCGAAGGCCTGACGGAATTCCTGCCCGTCTCTTCGACTGGCCACCTCATCATCTTCGGCGATCTGCTCAACTACACGGACGACCACAGCAAGGTCTTCAAGATCGTCATCCAGCTGGCGGCCATCCTTGCCGTTTGCTGGGATTACCGGGCGAAGATCGCCGAGGTGGTGGGCGGGCTCGGCAGTGATCGCAATGCGCAGCGCTTCAGCTTCAACCTGATCGTTGCCTTCCTGCCGGCGGCAGTGCTGGGGCTGATGTTCTACAAGATCATCAAGGGCTACCTGTTCAACCCGCTCACCGTCGCGGGAGCGCTGGTGGTCGGGGGGTTCCTTATCCTCTACATCGAAAGGCGGGCCTATCACCCGCGCCTGGAAACGGTGGACGAGATGGGCTGGAAGGAAGCGCTCAAGGTCGGATTCGCACAATCGCTGGCCATGTTCCCGGGCGTATCCCGCTCCGGTGCGACCATCATGGGGGGGCTGCTCTTCGGGCTTTCGCGCAAGGCCGCCACCGAATTTTCCTTCTTCCTCGCAATCCCGACGATGCTCGCGGCGACCGCCTATGACGTCTATAAGAACTGGGCGCTGCTGAAGATGGATGATCTGCCAGTGTTCGCGGTGGGATTCGTGTTCTCGTTCATCGCCGCGATGGTCGCAGTCAAGGCCTTCATCCGCTTCGTCTCGGGCCACAGTTTTGCACCGTTCGCCTGGTATCGCATCGCCTTCGGGCTTTTCGTGCTGCTGTCCTGGCAGATGGGCTGGGTGAGCTGGAACGGCGAGTGATTTCCCCGCCACCGGCAAAGCCTGACTAGAATCGGGGTTTTCCTGCATCGACCCCATTCCATGATCCTCTACCTCCACGGCTTCCGCTCAGCCCCCGCCTCCCACAAGGCCAGCCGCCTGCGCCAGTTCATGGAAGAGCGGGGGCTGGGCAGCCAGTTCTGGTGCGAGCAGCTGCCGGTCTCGGCATTCGGGTCGATGACCATCATCGAAGAGCGGATCGCCCGCTGCGACACGCCACCGACGCTCATCGGCAGCTCGCTCGGCGGCTACTACGCCACCTGGCTGGCCGAAAAATACGACCTCAAGGCCGTGCTGGTGAACCCCAGCGTGCTGTCCTATGTGTCGCTCGAGCCCTATCTCGGCGAGCAGACCAACATGTACAACGGCGAATCATTCGTGCTCACACCGGCGCACCTCGACGAATTCCGGGCCATCGAGGTCAAGCGGATCTCCCGTCCGGAGCGCTACTGGCTGATGGTCGAGACCGGCGACGAGGTGCTGGATTACCGCCACGCGGTGGAAAAATACGCGGGCGCCCGGCAGACCGTACTTGAAGGCGGCGACCACAGCTTTACCCGCTGGGACGACTACCTCGAACAGGTCATCGAATTCGCCGGGGTCCGCTCATGAGCACAGCCGGTTTCGACGCCCGTCGCTTCAAGGCGCAGGAGCGCGCCGGCTTCAACCGCATCGCCGAGCACTACGACGAAGGCGCTACGCTGCGCGTCGACCTGCAGCGTGCGCTGCTGGACGATGCCGCCTTGCAGTGCGGCGAACGGGTCCTCGATCTCGCCAGCGGTCCGGGTCTGCTGGCGCGCGATGCCGCCGTGCAGGTGGGCGATGACGGGCGCCTGGTAGCGAGCGACATCGCCGAAGCAATGCTGGCAGTCGGGCAGCGCCGCGCCACGGCCGACGGCCTCGCCAACCTGCTCTTCGCCGCGGCCGACGCGGAACACCTGCCCTTTGCCGACGACCACTTCGACGCCGTGCTGCTCGGCCTCGGGCTGTTCATGTTCCCGCATCCGGAGCGCGCCCTCGCCGAGATCCGGCGGGTGCTGCGACCAGGCGGCCGGCTGGTCCTGTCGGTGTGGGGTCCGCGCGAGGCGGTGCCGTTGATCAGCCACGCCCAGGATTGCATCGCCCGCATCCTGCCGAAGCCGAAGGTCGAGCGTCCGTCGGTATTCCGCTTCGGTCACGCCGGACCGCTCGAGTTGCTGCTGCGCCAGGCCGGCTTCGGCGGGGTGAGCATCGCAGAGCACCGGCTGCACTGCCATTTCCCCAGCCACGAGGCGTATTGGCAGGCCTTCCTCGCGCTGGCAGGCGGTGCGGCCGAGGCGATCGGGCGGCTCGACGACGCATTGCGGCAGCGACTGGCCAGCGAGGTGGCAGGCGAACTCGAAGCCTGTCGCAGCGCCGACGGCTTTCACACCGACAGCCTGGTGCTGGTGGCGTCGGCAAGGCGCTGAGCGCCGTCCGGCGCGGCGGGCAAGTCAATCGGACTGAAGCGCCCGCGATCCAGTAAAATGCGCGGTTGGAAATTTCCCGGCGGTCCAGATGTTCGTACTTTTTGAAGAGGACGGCGCCTTCAAGGCGGGCACCATCCTCGTCGACAACGATAGCTCCCTGCAGGTGGAAACCACCCACGGCAAGCGTGTAAAGCTCAAGGGCAACCACGTGCTGATGCGCTTCACGGAGCCTGCGGCGTCGACCCTGCTGGACCGTGCCGAGGCCGAAAGCGAGGGGCTGGACGTCGAATTCCTGTGGGAAGTAAGCAGCGAGGACGAGTTCGGCTTCGGTGAGCTCGCACAGGAGTACTACGGCCATCCGCCCAACGCGGTTGAATCCAGCGCCATCCTGCTGCGCCTGCATGCCGCGCCGATCTACTTTCACCGCAAGGGCCGCGGCCGCTTCCGCAAGGCCCCGCCGGACATCCTGCAGGCCGCGCTGGCCGGGCTGGAGAAGAAACGCCAGCAGGCGGAATCGGTCGAGCGCATGCGCGAAGAGCTGCTCGCCGACCGCCTGCCGGAAGAGTTCCGGCCGATGCTCAGCCAGATCCTCTATCGCCCCGATCGCAACCGCCTGGAGGTCAAGGCGCTCGAAGCGGCCTCGGTGGACGCCGGCCTGTCCGCCGCGCGCCTGCTGCTGCGCTGCGGCGCACTGGCTTCCAGCCACGACTTCTACTACGGTCGCTTCCTGTTCGAGCATTTCCCCGACGGCACCGACTTTCCGGCTTTCGAGCCGGCGCTCATGCCAACCGGCCTGCCCCGCGCCGATGTCGCCGCCTTCTCGATTGACGACGCCACCACCACCGAGATCGACGACGCCTTCTCGGTGACCCCGCGCGAAGGCGGCGGATGGCGGATCGGCATCCATATCGCGGCCCCCGGCCTGGGCTTTGCCCGCGGCTCGAGTCTCGACGAGATCGCCCGCAGCCGGCTGTCCACGGTCTATATGCCGGGCCGCAAGATCACCATGCTGCCGGAAGAGGTGGTTCAGCAGTTCACCCTCGCCGCCGGCCGCGAATGCCCGGCGATCTCGCTCTATCTGGATGTGAGCCCCGCGCTGGCGATCCTCGGCCACGAAAGCCGGCTCGAGATCGTGCCGATCGTCGCCAACCTGCGCCATCACGACATCGAGCCGGTGTTCAACGAGGACACCCTCATGAACGGCGGGCCGGACTTCGAGTGGAAGCGCGAACTCACCCTGCTGTGGGACCTCGCCAGCGTGCTCGAGGCCGGGCGCGGCAAGGCCTCGACCCAGCCCCAGCAGATCGATTTCAGCTTCTACGTGGACTGGAGCAGCGACAGCAGCGACGGGCCGGGAATGGTCACGATCACCCAGCGCAAGCGTGGCTCGCCACTCGACAAGCTGGTGGCCGAATTCATGATTCTCGCCAACAGCACCTGGGGCAAGCTGCTCGGCGACCACGAAATTCCCGGCATCTACCGCGCGCAGAGCGGCGGCAAGGTGCGCATGACCACCGTCGCCTCCCCGCACGACGGCCTCGGAGTCGATTGCTATGCCTGGTCGAGCTCGCCGCTGCGCCGCTATGTCGACCTGGTCAACCAGTGGCAACTGATCGCGGCACTGCGCGACGAGGAAGCGCCGTTTGCGCCGCGCTCGACCGACCTCATGTCCACCATCCGCGACTTCGACATCACCTATGCGGCCTACGCCGAATTCCAGCGCCAGATGGAGCGCTACTGGTGCGTGCGCTGGTTGCGGCAGAACAACTTCGAATCGATCGCGGGGCGGGTGCTGCGCGACAACGTGGTTCGTCTCGAGGACGCGCCTTTCGTCTTCAAGGTGCCGTCGATGCCGATGCAACTGCCCGGCAGCAGGGTCAAGCTCGTGGTCGAGGACTCCGACCTGATGGACATCGAGGTCAGCGCCCGTTTCGTGGCGACGCTCTCGGAGCCCACGCCCGAAGAACTCGCCCAGGAGATGGAAAGCTGATCCGATGGTCTCCCGCGCCAAGCTCCGCAAGGCCGCCGCGGCCATGAGCAACCCGCCGCTCGCGGCGCCCTCACGTGGCCCGCGCGAGCACCTGATCCTGTGGGCGATGCTCGCCTCGCTGGTGATCCACGGCGTGCTCCTGTCGATCCATTTCCGGCTGCCCGAAAAACTGGCCAGACAGAAGGACCGCGGTCTCGAGGTCATCCTCGTCAATGCACGTCACGCCCGTGCGCCGGAAAAGGCCGAGGCGCTGGCCCAGGCCAACCTCGACGGCGGCGGCAACACCGACAAGGATATCCGTGCCAAGACGCCGCTGCCTGCGCAGGACCGGCGGCGGGAGGGTGATGCGCTGCTGGAGGCACAACGCCGGGTACAACAACTCGAGGCCGCCCAGCGCGAGATGCTCACCCGTATCAAGAGCAAGATGCCGGTCGCGGTGGACGAACAGAAACAGGAACAGCCCGAGACCCCCAAACCGGTGTCGGGACTCGACATGCTCGACAGCGCGGCGGCCATCGCGCGGCTCGAGGCACAGATCGACAAGGACATGGTCGAATACGCGAAACGGCCGCGACGCAAGTTCATCGGCGCCCGCACCCGCGAGTACCGCTTTGCGCAGTACGTGGAGGACTGGCGCCAGAAGATCGAGCGGGTCGGCACCCTCAACTACCCCGACGCCGCGCGCGGACGGGTCTACGGGAGCCTGCTGCTGTCGGTGGTGATCAAGGCCGATGGCAGTGTGGACTCGATCGAAGTGCATCGATCGAGCGGCCACAAGGTGCTGGACGAAGCGGCGCAGCGCATCGTTCGCCTCGCGGCCCCGTTTGCCGCCTTTCCGCCCGACATCCGCAAGGACACCGACATCATCGAGATCACCCGTACCTGGAACTTCACCAGCGCCGACCGGGTGGAAGCACAATAAGGCCGATCGAAAGGACCATCGCCATGGACCGCTACGCCGTCATCGGAAACCCCATCGCCCACAGCAAGTCGCCGCGGATTCATGCCGAATTCGCGCACCAGACCGGCCAGCGGATGAGCTACGAGGCAATCCTTGCCCCGGTCGACGGTTTTGCGGCTGCCGCAGCGGCGTTTCGCGAAGCGGGCGGCCTCGGCATGAACGTGACGGTGCCGTTCAAGCTCGACGCCCATGCATTCACGGATGATCTTTCGGTACGCGCACGTGCCGCAGGGGCGGTGAATACACTGGTCTTCGGCCCCGATGGCCGCTGCTTCGGGGACAACACCGACGGCGCGGGTCTGGTGCAGGACATCACCGTCAATCTCGGCGTACCGCTGGAGGGGCGCCGGATCCTGCTGCTCGGAGCCGGTGGCGCTGCACGCGGGGTGATCCTGCCGCTGCTCGGCAGGAAACCGGCTGGCCTGTTCGTCGCCAATCGTACCGAGAGTCGTGCCAACGATCTGCTCGTGCAGTTTTCGCCTGCGGCGGGCAACACCCGCCTTGACGCGGGCAGCTTCGCCGCGCTGGCCGGGCGGCAATTCGACGTGGTGATCAATGCCACCGCAGCCAGTCTGGCCGACGAAGCACCCGCCATCCCCGCAGGGCTCCATGCGCCGGGCGCGCTTGCCTACGACATGATGTACGGCCGCGGTGACACACCTTTTCTCGCAGCCGCCCGCAAGGACGGCGCGGGACGGTTTGCCGACGGTCTCGGCATGCTGGTCGAACAGGCGGCGGAGAGCTTTGCGCTGTGGCGCCGGATACGACCGGATACGGCGCCGGTGCTGACGCTGCTGCGTGCGGAACTGACGGCCGGATGAAGCGGCTGTCCGGCTGGCTGCTCCAGGGACTGGCGATCGCGGCGCTGGCGGCCCTCACTCTGCAGTTGCTGATCTTCGCGCAGGTGCTGTGGTGGAGCCGTTACGACCCGTCTTCGACCAGCTTCATGTCGATCCGCCTCGAGGAGCTCGAGGAAAAGAATCCGGATGCCAGCCTGCGCCACCAGTGGGTCCCCTACGAACGGATCTCGATCCATCTGAAGCGTGCCGTGGTGGCCGCCGAGGACGACCGCTTTCTCGACCACGAGGGCTTCGACTGGGAAGGTATCCAGAAAGCCATCGAAAAAAACCAGAAGAAAGGCCATGCGGTGGCCGGCGGCTCGACGATCAGTCAACAACTCGCGAAAAACCTTTTCCTGTCGCCCTCGCGCAGCTATCTGCGCAAGGCGCAGGAGGCGATCATCACATTGATGATCGAGAAGACCTGGAGCAAGCGGCGGATTCTCGAGGTCTATCTCAATGTCGTCGAATGGGGCAACGGAATCTTCGGTGCGGAAGCCGCCGCGCGACGCTACTACGGAATCTCCGCAGCAAGCCTCGGCCCCGCACAGGCCGCGCGCATGGCCGTGATGCTGCCGAATCCACGACGCTACGAGAAGCAGTTCGGCCCGCGGCTGGCCGCGCACGCCGCCAGCGTGCAGCGCCGCATGATCTACTCCGAGGTACCCTGAAGCCTGGCTTGATCCCCATTCCGTGCCGACCGTGCGATCGCGCGGGCACCACCCGCCGCAAACCCGATGGAATGGCACGAATGAAACCAAAAGAGCTTAGAATTGCGAGCTTCGCGTAGCCGGCCGGCCGCGCGCCATCCCCGCCCAGTGAGCCCATGCCGAGTACGGATCAGCCCTCCTCCCGCGAGAAGATCCAGCACTACGTTCAGGAAGTGCAGCAACTGCTCGCGCGTCACAAACTGGTTGAGGAAGTGGTGCACCGTCAGGACATGCCGCGCCATGACCTGGTCGAGAACCTGGTCCACAAACAGCACATCTCCGAGCTGACGCGCCACCTCGACAAGCTCCACCCGGCCGACATCGCCTACCTGCTCGAGGCCTTGCCGCTCGACGAGCGGCTCTTCGTCTGGGATCTGGTCAAGGCCGAGCGCGACGGCGACATCCTGCTCGAGGTTTCGGACGCGGTCAGGGAAACCCTGATCGAGACAATGGCGCCGGAAGAGCTCAAAGCCGCCGCCGAACAGCTCGACGCCGACGAACTAGCCGACCTCGCGCCGGATCTGCCCGAAGAGGTGATGGAGGATGTCTATCTCTCCCTCGACCTCGAAGAGCGGGCGCAACTTCGCGCGGCGATGTCCTATCCAGAGGACTCGGTCGGCGCGCTCATGGATTTCGAGCTGGTTTCGGTGCGCGAGGACGTGACGCTCGAGGTGGTGCTGCGCTATCTGCGACGCTTCGAAGCCCTGCCGGATCACACCGACAAGCTCTTCGTGGTCGACCGCGAAGAGCGCCTGCGCGGCGTGCTGCCAGTCAACCGCTTGCTGGTCAGCGACCCCGAGGTCGAAGTGTCGGCGGTGATGGTGACCGACGCGGTGCGACTTCATCCCGAGGACAAGGCCGAGGACGCGGCCGGCGCCTTCGAGCGCTACGACCTCATCTCGGCCCCGGTCGTCACCTCCGACAACCGGCTGATGGGCCGGGTCACCGTGGCCGACGTGGTGGACTACATCCGCGAGGAATCCGAGGCCGAGCTGTTGAGCCAGGCGGGCCTGAAGGAAGAGGAAGACATCTTTGCGCCGGTGTTCGATTCGGTGAAGAACCGCTGGGCATGGCTGGCCATCAATCTGGTCACCGCCTTCGTCGCCTCTCGTGTCATCGGCCTGTTCGAGGGCTCGATCGAAAAACTCGTGGCGCTGGCCGCGCTGATGCCGATCGTCGCCGGCATCGGCGGCAATTCGGGCAACCAGACGATCACCATGATCGTGCGCGCGATGGCGATGGGACAGGTCAGCTCCGACAGCGCACGGCGCCTGCTCAAGAAGGAACTCGGCGTGGCGCTGTTCAACGGCGTGGTCTGGGGCAGTCTGCTGGGGCTGCTGGCGTGGTGGCTCTACGGCGCGTGGACGCTGGGCCTGGTGATGACGGCCGCCACCACCCTCAACCTGCTGCTGGCTGCGGCCATGGGCGTGACCATCCCGATGGCGATGCAGCGCTTCGGCCGCGACCCGGCGCTTGGCTCGAGCGTACTGATCACCGCCTGCACCGACTCCGGCGGCTTCTTCATCTTCCTCGGCCTGGCGACGCTGTTCCTGCTCTGAACCGGTTCAGGTTCCGGCAATGAATGCGGCGACCGCTTCGACAACCCCGGGATCGCGCAGGATGCGGTGATGCCCAAGCCCCTCGGTGGCGAGCATGCGACTGCCCCGCCATGCGCGATGCAGGGTTTCGACATGCGCGAAGGCCACCTCCCGGTCATCGCGGTCGTGGACGAACATCGCCCGTGTCCGCTCGACCGGGAATAGATCGAGGCGATCCAGCTCGGCCACCGGCACGTAGCGGCGCTCGAGCCGTTTGCGCAGGCTGCGCTGCGCGCTGCGCCCCAGACCGACACGCCGCGACAGGGTCTTGAGATGGATATCGAAGGACGCCGGCGCACCAATCACCACCAGTGCCGAACACGGGCTGCCGTTGCGCACCGCCTGCAACGCCGCAGCGCCGCCCATTGAATGGGCAACGATCGCAAACGGCTGCGGCCCGGCGGCGATCACGGCGCCGAGGCCGGCAATGAAGTCGGGCAAGGCGCCACCGCGGCCATCGCTCTCACCATGGCCAAGGTGATCAAATACATCCACCCCATACCCCTGCGCCAGCAAAGCGCGCGCAAACGGCAGCAGCTGTGCGCCGTATCCGCCCCAGCCATGCGTGAGCACCACCCGTGGCGCATTCGCATCGCCCAGCGACCACGTCGCCAGACGCGCGTCGCCGAGTGCGAGGTCGCGGCGCCGCGCCAGCGCGTCGAGCACTTCGCCGGCCCGACCACGCCGGCGTCGCGGTCGGGTCAGTACCGCTTCGGCCTGCTTCGCCATCCAGTCCGGAAAGAGGCGCGAGCCGAGCATCACCAGGCGACGCTGGTTACGACTGAGCAGTTCGATCCGCTCTGCCGATACCTTGCCAGGTGCTTTCATCGCGCTTCCTTGTACCACTCAGCCAGCGGCCGCAGCGCCGCTTAAGCCTTCATCGCTGCGAACACGGCGTCCGCCTCGGCAACCGTCTCGGCGATGTCCGAAGCGGTATGAGCCACCGACACGAAGCCGGCCTCGAAGGCCGAGGGCGCGAAATAGTGACCTGCTTCGAGCATCGCATGGAAGAAGCGGTTGAAGGCGTCGGTGTTGCCTGCGGTGACGCTGGCAAAGCTGTCCGGACACTGTTCGGAAAAATAGATCCCGAACATGCCGCCGACCGATTGGGCCGAGAACGTCACGCCATGACGTCTTGCCGCGGCCAGCAGGCCGTCCACCAGCTCGGTGGTACGGGCGCTCAGGGTTTCGTAGAAGCCGGGCTCGCGGGTGAGGCGCAGCGATGCCAAGCCCGCCGCGACCGCCACCGGGCTGCCCGACAGGGTGCCGGCCTGATAGACCGAGCCGAGCGGCGCGATCTTTTCCATGATGTCACGCCGCCCACCGAAAGCCCCGACCGGCATGCCGCCACCGATCACCTTGCCCAGGGTGGTGAGGTCAGGGGTGATCCCGAACAGGCCCTGAACCCCCTGCGGACCGACGCGGAAACCGGTCATCACCTCGTCGAAAATCAGCACCGTGCCATGCGCGGTGCACAACCTGCGCAGCGCGTGCAGGAATTCGGCCGTGGGCTTGATCAGGTTCATGTTGCCGGCGACCGGCTCGACGATCACCGCGGCGATCTCGCTACCGCGCGCGGCGAAGACCTCCTCCAGCCCGGCCACATTGTTGTAATCGAGCACCAGCGTGTGCTTGGCAAAATCGGCCGGCACACCGCCGGACGACGGGTTGCCGAAGGTCAGCAGCCCCGAGCCCGCCTTGACCAGCAGGCTGTCGGCATGGCCGTGATAACAGCCCTCGAACTTGATGATCGCGTCGCGCCCGGTGAATCCTCGGGCCAGCCGGATCGCACTCATGGTCGCCTCGGTGCCTGAGCTCACCAGCCGCACCATGTCGAGGCTGGGCAACATCTCGCAGAGGAGTTCGGCCATCTCGACTTCAGCCGCTGTCGGTGCACCGAAAGACAGTCCCTTGACCGCAGCGTTCTGCACCGCCTTGATCACTGCCGGGTGCGCATGGCCGGCGATCGCCGGCCCCCACGATCCGACGTAATCAATGTAGGCCTGCCCATCGGCATCCCACACCCTGCAGCCTTCGGCGCGCTCGATGAAGCGGGGCGTGCCGCCGACCGAGCGAAAGGCCCGGACCGGTGAATTGACCCCACCCGGGATGGCGCGCTGGGCACGCTCGAACAGTTCCTGATTGCGACTCATGTTGAATTCCTCGTATCGCGGAATAGCCTACCTGCAGCCCCGATCCCGGGCCCGCGGAACAGGTTCCGGTTTCAGTTAGCCTGCGCAAATGCAGAGCGGTACTGCGCCACGCGAGCGCATGGATCGACAGCGGCGAACACGTCACTGATGACCGCCAGCAGGTCGGCGCCGGCGTCGATGAGCAACGGCGCATTCTCGGCGGTAATCCCGCCGATGGCCGCCACCGGCACGGCCAGTTCGTCGCGGGCCCGACTCAGCAGTTCGATCGGCGCGCTCACCGCCTGCGGTTTGGTCGGCGACGCGAACATCGCACCGAAGGCCACATAATCGGCCCCCGCCGCGCTCAGGGCCGCGGCACGCCCGAAGTCGTCATAACAAGTGACACCGACGATGGCACTGGCGCCGACGATCTCGCGTGCGGCAGCGAGATCGCCGTCGTCGCGGCCGACATGGACACCCGCCGCGGCCACGTCGGCGGCGAGCCGCGGGTCGTCATTGATGATCAGCGGCACGTCCGCCCGCTCGCAAAGTCGCGCCAACATGGCCGCCTGCTCGCGACGCAGGCCGGCATCGGCAAGCTTGTTGCGATACTGCAGCATCGTCACGCCAGCATCGAGCAGCGGCTCGACAGCGTCAGCCAGGGCGCGGGTGTCCGTCCAGTCCGGCGTTACCAGGTAAAGCCCGCGCAGCCTATTCATGACCACGCTCGGCGCGCAGCAGGGCGAGACGATCCGGAATGCCCGCGCCCATGCCCGGCGTCACGCCCGCCTCGAGCGCGGCGGCAAGGTAGCTACGCGCCACCCGCACCGCGTCGACCACCTCCAGGCCGCGAGCCAGCCCGGCAAGCACCGCCGAGCCCAGGGTCGCAAGGCTGCCGAGGTGGCGCGAGGGCGAAGGGCGCGCTTCGGTACGGACGATTCCGGTGGCGCTCACCAGGGTATCGACCGTCTGCAAGGCGCTGTCGCGCCCGTCGGCGATCAACACATGGGCCGAGCCGCACTCGAGCAGGTGGCGTCCGGCGTCGATTTCGGACGGCAATGCATCCTCGTCGTCGCTGCCGACCGTGGCGAGTCGCACCGCGCCAGGGCCATCGACCACGGTCACGGTAGTCTGCGGCAGGAGCAGTTCGAGGCTGACCGCCAACAGGTCCTCGGCATCGTCGGCATCCACCCCGTCCTGCGCCATCATCGGCACGAAGATGAGCGGCAGATCATAGTCAGCCACGATCTCGGCAATCGCCGCGAGCGTATCGAGACAGCCCGGGTTACCGATGAGGATCGCCGACACGGGGATGTCCTCGAGGATTGCCTGCGCCTGTTCGACGACCCATTCCGTTTCGAGAGGATGCGCAGGTTCGGCGCTGCGGGTATCGCCGGAGCCGATCGCGGTAATCACCGTGAGCGGCAGGCAACCCAGCGCCGAAAGCGTGAGCAGCGCGCCCTGCACCCCGCCGGCGCCGGTCGGGTCGGATGCGTCGAAAACGATTACGGCGGGTACTGCTGGATTTTTGATTGGCATCGAATAGGGCGGATATCGCGCAACGGCGCGGCCTGGCAGGCCGGAACGGGTGAAGAAATGGGGTAAGATGCGCCGGATTTTATCTGTAATTCAAATAATTCAGACAATTCCAATGTCAGCCCCCGACTACAAGACCTACATGTGCCTCATCTGCGGTTTCATCTACGATGAGGCCGCAGGCATTCCCGAGGAAGGTATCGCCGCAGGTACGCTCTGGGTGGATATACCGCCAAACTGGACCTGCCCCGAATGCGGCGCCCGCAAGGACGACTTCGAAATGGTCGAAATCTGACGCGCGACGCCCTGGCGGCTGCGGCACCGCCACGATGCGATTAAAGTCCGCACGATCCGTACCGTAATTTCTGTTTCGCATGCAGGATTACTGGCCCGGTGTGCCGGACGGCTGCGTGAATCCGAGGAGCAAAGGGTGAATCTGAACGGCCTCAAGATAATGGTGATCGACGACAGCAACACCATTCGACGCAGTGCGGAGATATTTCTCGCCCAGGTCGGTTGTCAGGTATTGCTGGCCGAAGATGGTTTCGACGCACTGGCGAAAATCACCGACCACAAGCCGGATGTCATTTTCGTCGACATCATGATGCCGCGTCTCGACGGCTACCAGACCTGCGCGCTGATCAAGAAGAACCAGCAGCTGCGCAGTACGCCGGTGATCATGCTGTCATCCAAGGACGGGCTGTTCGACCGCGCCCGAGGCCGCATGGTCGGGTCCGACGAATACCTCACCAAGCCCTTTACCAAGGATAGCCTCCTCAAGGCCGTTGCTGCCCACGCGCCGCAACACAGCAACAAATCGAACCAGTAGCAAGCCGGGTAGAAGAGATGACGATCAACAAGATCCTCGTGGTGGACGACTCGCCCACCGAGCGCTATTCCATGCAGGAAGTCCTGACCAGGAACGGCTATCAGGTCGTCACCGCGGAAAGCGGTGAGGATGCCATTGCCAAGAGCAAGAGCGAGCGGCCCGACCTGATCCTGATGGACGTCGTGATGCCCGGCATGAACGGCTACCAGGCGACCCGCACGATTGCCCGTGATGCCACGACCTGCAGCATCCCGATCATCATGTGCACCAGCAAGTCTCAGGAAACCGACAAGATCTGGGGCATGCGCCAGGGCGCACTCGACTACCTGACCAAGCCGGTCGACCATCAGGCACTGCTCGAGCGCATCCGCGCCATCGGATAGACCGCCAATGTCCAGACGCACGAGCCTCAGGGAATTCCAGGAATCGCTGGCCAGGCGCCTGGCCGAATCCGCCAGCACCACCCGCAAGGATCTGCTCGGCCTGCAGGCCGGCGGTGAGAACTGGCTGATTGCACTGAACGAAGCGGGCGAAATCCTGCCGCCGCCGCCCCTGTCGCCAGTCCCGCTCTGCCACCCCTGGATGCGCGGCCTTGCCAACGTGCGGGGCACGCTCTACAGCGTGGTGGATTTTTCGCTGTTCAACGGCGGCGACCCGATTCTGCCCGCCGGCAATGCCAGACTGGTGCTGATCGGCGCACGCCACAACCTGAACTGCGCAATTCTCGTCTCCCGCGCAGCGGGGTTGCGCGCCCAGGAAGATTTCGAAACGGATCCTGAACAGGGCATTGACGCAGAGCGGCCATGGTCCGGCGAACGCGTCCGCGATACCCAGGGGCGCGCCTGGGTCCGCCTTCGGATTCCCGCCCTGCTTGCCAGCCCGCGTTTCCTGGAGGCAAGCCTCGCATGATTACCCTCCACACGGCTCACTCGACGATGCCGTCCGCACGGAGCCGCTGACATGGCCCTCAAGCTTCCCTTCCAGAAACCCGACAACACCCTGCTGTCCTCCGGGGACACGACGATCATGGACGATGCACCCTCGCTTGCCACCGGTTCCGGCGCCGCACCGCCAAAGGCGCCCTCACTTCCGGGCAAGTCGGTTTCCGATCAGCTGCGCACGCTCGGCACTGCCTTCGGTCTGGTCCTGCTTGCCTTTCTCGTTCTGCTCGTCCTGCAGATCCGTGGCGCCCAGAACGGCACCACCTACGTGTACGCGGCGGGGCAGATGCGCACCCTTTCACAGCAAATCGCCAAAGCGGCACAACAATCGCTGCAGGGCAACAGCGAGGCGTTCGGCGAACTCT
Source organism: Cognatazoarcus halotolerans (assembly GCF_009800965.1). Taxonomy (GTDB): domain Bacteria; phylum Pseudomonadota; class Gammaproteobacteria; order Burkholderiales; family Rhodocyclaceae; genus Cognatazoarcus; species Cognatazoarcus halotolerans. The sequence goes on from NZ_WUAF01000001.1 coordinate 184,027, forward strand.
CCCGCAGCCGCGACGCATTCGCACGGTTCTATTCGGCTCTGAATACCGGCGGCACGGTTGACGGACGCAACGTCCCGGCAAGCCCTGCCGCGATGGCGCCACAGCTCGAAGCTCTGGCTGCCGAATGGAACAACACCGACAAGAACGCCCAGCAACTGATCGCGCAGCAGAAGAACCTCGTTGCGCTGACTGACTCGGTCAAGCTCATCAACGACGCCAATCCGCAGCTGCTGGCCCTTGCCGAACAGTTCGCCGCGCTTCGCCTGCAGGCCGGCGCGAGTGCGCGCGAGGTCGCCACCGCCAACCGTGTCGTCACCCTTACCCAACGCATCGCCAAGAACGCCAGTGCCCTGCAGATAGCCAGTGCGGTCGATCCGGAAGTCGCCTTCGTCCTCGGCAAGGACACCAACACCCTTCGAGAGCTGCTCGGCCAGCTCAAGCAGTCGGGCCTCGACACGGAAAGCCGCGACAAACTTGCCGAACTCGACAAGGCCGGCCAGGACAGCCTCGGCGCCATCGGCGGCATCCTCGGCAACATCCAGCTGGTGGTCCAGGCGAAACTCGCCGGGAGCCGGATATTCCAGGACTCCGGCAAACTGCTTGCCCAGACGGAGCAACTGGCCGATGGCTACAGTGCCAAGACCACCGGCTTCAATCTCTACTCCCTGCTGTTGATCGCTTGTGGCGCGGCCGGGCTGGTGCTGCTCACGCTGATCGCCAAGATCTATCGCGACGACATTGCCCTGCGCCGCCGCGAGGCAGAGCAGCAGCGCGCCAGCGCCGAGCACGAACGGAACCACACCCAGCAGGCCATTCTCAGGCTCATGAACGAGATGGGCGATCTGGCCGACGGCGATCTCACCATCCGTGCCACCGTGACCGAAGACATCACCGGCGCGATTGCGGATTCGGTCAATTACACGATCGAGGAGCTGTCGGTGCTGGTGCGGCGGATCAACGATGCCGCCACCCGCGTGACCAGCGCCACCGAATCGGCCCAGCGCACCTCGCGGCAACTGCTCGAGGCAGCCGAACGACAGTCCGGCGAGATCCGTAGCGTCGGAGACACGGTCAAGCAGATGGCGTCTTCGATGTCGGAAGCCTCGAAGCGCGCGCGCGAGTCCGCCCAGGTGGCCCGCCGTTCGCTCGACGCAGCGCGAAAGGGGGCCTCGGCGGTCGAAAACACGATCCACGGCATGAACGACATCCGCGAGAAGATCCAGGAAACCTCGAAGCGCATCAAGCGCCTGGGCGAATCATCACAGGAAATCGGCGAAATCGTCGAACTGATTTCCGACATTACCGAACAGACCAACGTGCTGGCACTGAATGCCGCCATTCAGGCCGCATCTGCAGGTGAGGCCGGACGCGGTTTCACAGTGGTTGCCGAAGAAGTGCAACGACTGGCCGAGCGCTCTGGCGAGGCGACCAAGCAGATCGCAGCGATCGTCAAGACCATCCAGACGGACACCCACGATGCAGTTGCGGCCATGGAAGTCGCAACCCGTGACGTGGTCGAAGGCGCAAAGCTTTCCGACGCGGCGGGTCAGGCGCTGACCGAGATCGGCAACGTGTCCACCGAAGCGGCACGCCTGATCGAACAGATCTCTTCCGACACTCAGATCCAGGCAAGCAGCGCCGGCAAGGTCGCCGGCACGATGCAGGAAATTCTCGCCGTCACCGAGCAGACCACCATCGGTACCCAGCAGACCGCGGTTTCGATCGGTCAGCTCGCAGACCTCGCGATCGAGCTCAAGGGCTCGGTTTCCGGCTTCAAGGTGTAACCCAATCGACGAGGCAGCACGATGACTTCTCCGAGCGACCTGGACAGCGGCCCGCTGGCATGGGTGAAGGGCGAGATCGACCTCGCCCTCGAACGCGCCGAAGAGGCCCTCAAGGCAGCAGTCGACGCGCCGGACCGCGGCGCGCGCCTGCAGTTTGCGCAGACCCATCTGCACCAGGTGCGTGGTGCACTGGCCATCGTCGGCCTTGAAGGCCTCACTGTCTTCAGCGACGGCCTCGACCGCCTGCTGGCAGAGCTCGCCCGCGAAGAAAGACCCTATTCGCCAGAAATCAGCGCGCTGTGCCTGCGCTGTGTCGCCGCACTTGGCAACTACCTTGATGAACTCAGTCACGGCGTGCCCGACCGGGCCCTGCGCCTGCTACCGCTGCTGCGCGAGATTGCGACTGCCCGAGGAGTGACCGAACCTGCAGCGGCAGAGCTTTTCTTTCCCGATCTCGGCGCCCGCCTGCCGCGCCGTGATGCGCCGCTACCCGCCGACGCGGCGGACCAGCTGCGCCAGCAGCTCAAACACCTGCGGGCGCGTTACCAGGCGGGCCTGCTCTCACTGATCAAGCACGCCGATTCCGCTGACGGCCCGCATGCGATGGCGGACGTCGCCAGTGCGATCGAGAATCTCGAGGCACTGCCTTCGAACCGTGCATTCTGGTGGAGCGTCCACGCTCTGTTCGACAGCATGGCCGAAGGCGCGCTGCGCGGAGACCCTGCAGCGCGGCAGATTTGCAGCCGGGTCGACGCACATTTGCGCAAGATGGCCACGGGGCCTGTCAGCGCCCCCTTGCAGTTCCACCGCGAAGTCCTCTACAGGCTTGCGGTTTCGCCCGTGGTCAGCGCCGCGGGCGCGCAGGTCCGCACGCTCTATCGACTCGACCAGCTGATCCCCGAGGCCGGCTCCGCCCTCTGCGAACAACCGCTCGGCCCGCTGCTGGCCCAGTTGCGTACCCGGTTCGCCGAGGCCCGCGACACCTGGGACCGCTTTGCAGGCGGACTCGCAGTAGCCCTGCCGCAGTTCGAGGAAGAGCTCGCGCGAACCATCGAAGCCGGCGGAGCACTGGGACGCCCCGCATTCCGGCGACTCTTGGGAAAGCTGTCGGAGGTGGTGTCGTGGTTGCGGCAGGACCCGCTGCGCTTCGACGAAGCGCTCGCGCTCGAGGTGGCGTCGGCGATCATGCTCGCCGAAACGGCTCTCGATACCGGGCGCGTGCCCGATACTGCCTTTGCATCGCAGGTCGCACAGTGCGAAGCCCGGCTCGAAGCGCTCACCGGCCAGACCGACGTACAGGACCTGGCAACAGGCGATCTTCCCGATGCGGTGCTGCAGGCCCAGGAGCGCATGGCGCTCAGCCAGCTCTCGCGCGAGATGCAGGTCAATCTGGCCCAGGTCGAGCAGACCCTCGACGACTTCTTCCGCCGTCCCGAGCGGCGTGGGGCGCTACCGGCACTGCAGACCCCACTCAAGCAGATCGAGGGTGCGCTCAACCTGCTCGGCGAGAGCCGTGCCGTCGAAGTCGTGAAAGACTGCGCGGGACGCATTGCGGTCCTCGCCGAGGGCGCAACCGAAAGCGAGACGGACGACTACGAATACCTCGCCCACCATCTGTCGGCGCTGGGTTTCTTCATTGGCGAACTGCAACGCGGCCAAGCTGACCTCGACCGACTGCTGAATCCCGATCAGCCGGCGGCAGACATCGACGATACGGCCGCCCCCCGCGAGGCCCTGCCTGTCGCTGGAGAGGCTGTCGAAATCGCCGAAGCGCCGGCCTCCCTCCCCCAACCCGAACCGCCCGGGATCACGATCCCCCCCGACGACTTCACCGACGATCACGCCGAACCGGAACCGATGGAATCGGTGGCGGCGGAAGCCGTCTCGCCGCCACCCACCGCTGCGCCGCTTCAGGCTCCGCCATCCGAAGACTTGCTCACCGCGAGCGATTCCGAGATCGACTCGGAATTGCTCGATATCTTCATCGAAGAGAGCCACGAGGTTCTCGACAGCATCGCTCGACATCTCGAACTTTCCCGGGGAAATCCAGCCAACAGCGAGACGCTCACCACCATCCGCCGCGGCTTTCATACCCTCAAGGGCAGCGGCCGGATGGTCGGTCTCCTCGCGCTGGGCGATGCCGCATGGGGTCTCGAGCAGACCCTGAACCGCTGGCTGCAGATGGAATGGGAACCTACCGAAGCGCTCCACAAGCTCATCGGGGATGCCCACGGACTGTTCACGGCCTGGGTTTCGCAGCTCGAATCCGGCGGACCGCTGGAAATGAACGCAGCCGCGCTGCTTGAGGAAGCAAGCCGCCTGCGGGACAGCGAGAGTCCGCTCCAGACCCCGCACGAATCCAGCCCGCAGCAAGAGGCCGAGGTGGGCGACGGCGGTGAGCTTGACGATGCCCTGGTCGAGACCGATCTCGAGTTTTCCGCTCGCGCGCTCTCGGCTGCCGACGAGGATCGCGCAGAAGAAGGAACTTCCGACGCCGCCTCGATCGAGACCGATATCGATTTCGTCGACCTCGAGCGGAGCCAATGGACGGAGGACATCGCCGACCTGGAGGAAGTCGACGTTGCGCCGGAGGCGCAGGCGACCGAGCCGGCCCCGACCGACGCGGGTGACGCGTTCGCGCCGCCCCCTCCTGTCGACAGTTTCGACCTGGACGCCTTCGGAAACGAGGACGAACGCTTCGATCTCGACCTCGACTTCGCCCCTCCCGCCGAAACGCAAGCGCCGATGGATGCCGAAGTTGAGATACTGGAGATTTTCGATCTCGACGAAGCCCCCGTCAGCCCGCCGGACAACGGCGATCAGGACATGCCCTCGGATGGCGCCGCCGCGGCGACGGCGGTCGAAATGGAGCTGCCCGGCGAAGCACCGCCAGCCGAACCCGAACCACGCCCCGATCCCGATACCGTTCAGCTTGGCGACCAGACGCTGTCGAGGCCCCTGCTGGATCTCTATCTTGCCGAAGCACGTCAGCACCTGGGTACCCTGCGCGTCGAGATCGACAGACTCCGGACCAATCCGGTGCTGCTCCCGGCCGAGCCGTCCATCCGCGCAGCGCATACCCTGTCGGGAATTTCCGGTACTGCCCGGATCAATGCCTTGCAGACGCTCGCCAAGTCGCTCGAGCAGGCCCAGCTCAGGCTTCGAGACGCCGAGTGCCCGCCGACCGGCGAACAGGCCGAGCTCATGTACCGCGCCACGACCACGCTCGACGCGATGCTTGCCGAAGTGGCCGAGCTGGTCATGCCGTTGCCGGTCCCGGAGCTGGCAGAGCAGCTCGACACCCTGCAGCGCCTGCCGGTGTACGGCGAGCCCACCCTGCCCGACGAAGACCACGAAGCGCTCGTGCCACCGTCGATGGCTACCGACAGTTCGACCCAGACGGCCATCGACAAGCCCGCACCGGCAAGCCCCGTGCTTCACGACGAACTCGACGACCAGCTGCTGCCGATTTTCCTTGAGGAAGGCAGCGAACTGCTGACCCAGCTGTACGGTTGTCTGCGCGAGTGGCGCAGCGAGCCGGCCGACGACACCCACCACACCGATCTGGCGCGCCTGCTGCATACGCTCAAGGGCAGCGCACGCATGGCTGGCGCGATGACCCTCGGTGAGGCGGTACATGCCATCGAAACCAGGCTGGAAACGAACCGGACGCAGGTCGACGGAACCTTCATCGACGAGCTCGAAGAAACAATCGACGCGGTTTCCCGCAGCCTGGATCTGCTTTCCGGCGGCGGTACCGCGGAGGCGGCCGAAGCAAGTGACGAAACCGCCACAGCGGCCGCGCCGATGGGCGAGGCCGCTGACAACGAGACGATCGCGAGCACGGGCGGCACGCTGCGCGTGCGCGCCGAACTGCTCGACCAGTTCGTCAACCAGGCGGGAGAAATCGGTATCGCCCGGACCCGCATCGAAGGCGAAATGCGCACGGTGCGCCGATCGCTGCTGGACCTCACCGAAAACGTCATCCGGCTACGCAACCAGTTGCGCGAAGTCGAGATACAGGCAGAAAGCCAGATGCAATCGCGCATCTCGCTGTCCGGCGGGCGTGATGGCGATTTCGATCCGCTCGAGATGGACCGCTACACCCGGCTGCAGGAGCTGACCCGGATGATGGCGGAGAGCGTGAACGACGTCACCACGGTACAGCACAATCTGCTGCGCAACCTTGAAGGCTCGGAAGCGGCGATGAACGCCCAGTCGCGCCTTAATCGCGATCTGCAACAAGGCCTCATGCGAATCCGTATGGTGCCATTCGACAGCATTGCCGAACGCCTGCACCGCGTGGTCCGCCAGAGCGCAAAGGATCTTGGCAAACGGGCAACGCTCGACATCCGCAGCGGGAATATCGAGGTCGACCGCAGCGTGCTCGAACGCATGACCGCACCACTCGAACACCTCTTGCGCAATGCCATCGCCCACGGCATCGAGACCGGAGAGCAGCGCCGCCGCGCCGGCAAGGCCGAGATCGGCCAGATCGCAATGAATCTTGCCCAGGAAGGCAACGAGATCGTGGTCGAGTTGGCCGACGATGGCGCGGGGCTGAATCTCGAGCGGATCCGCGAACGGGCGCTCGAAAGCGGCCTGATTTCGGCCGACGACATGGTGGACGAAAAACGTCTCACCGGCCTGATCTTCCTGCCGGGGTTCTCGACTGCCCACACGCTGTCTGCAGTTTCCGGGCGAGGCGTCGGCATGGATGTCGTGAAGAGCGAAACCGCAGCCGTGGGCGGCCGCATCGACGTCATCACGACGCCCGGCAGCGGCACCCGCTTCCGCATCTACCTGCCGGTAAACCTGGCCGTCACCCAGGCCTTGCTCGTACGAGCGGCTGGCCGCAGCTACGCGATTCCGTCAAGCATGGTGGCCCAGGTACAGGAGCTTCGCCCAGAAGGGCTCGAGGCGCTGCGCAGCACCGGTCACACCGACTGGCTCGGCGAACGCTACAGCTATCGCTATCTGCCCCGCCTGCTGGGCGACCGGGAAACCCGCCCCGAAATACACAAGTTCAACTGGGTTCTGCTGCTGCGTGCCGGCGCCCAGACGCTTGCGCTGCACGTCGACGCACTGCGGGGCAACCAGGAGGTCGTGATCAAGAACGCGGGGCCGCACATTGCCCGCATCGTCGGGATTTCGGGCGCCACGGTTTTGGGCGATGGCGAGATCGTCCTCATCCTCAACCCGGTCGCGCTGGCCAGTCGCAGCGACATCGAAGCCGCAGACGACGGCCCCGAGCTTCCCGCGGTCGCGGTCGCTCCGGAACATCAACCGACGGTCATGGTGGTGGACGACTCACTCACGGTACGCAAGATCACCGGCCGCCTGCTCGAACGGGAAGGCTACCGGGTGGTGACCGCCAAGGATGGCGTCGATGCACTGGAGCGCCTGCTCGAAGCGGTGCCCGATGTGGTCCTCTCGGATATCGAGATGCCGCGCATGGACGGCTTCGACTTGGCGCGCAACATCCGTGCCGACGAGCGGCTCGCGAGGCTGCCGATCATCATGATCACCTCGCGTCTGGCCGACAAGCATCGGCAATATGCGAGCGAGATCGGCGTCGACCACTATCTCGGCAAACCCTACCAGGAAGAGGAACTGCTGGCGCTGATCCGCGGCTACGCGCCGCTACCGTCACACGGCTGAGCGTAACGGCCCGATCCGATTCAAACAGCCAGGGCCTGTTCGAAATCACGCACCAGATCCTCCGGATGTTCTAGCCCTACGGCAATCCTTACAAGCGCCGTCGACACGCCGGCAGCCTCGATCTGGGCGATGCTGAGAGAGCCTTCCCAGACCGAGGCGGCATGAACGGCAAGCGTCTCGACACCACCGAGACTCACCGCGTTCGCCACCAGCTGCAAGCGCCCGACCAGGGATTTCGCGGCATCGTAGCCACCGGCCAGCTCGATGCTCAGCACCCCGCCGAAACCCTTCATCTGTCGACGGGCAAGGGCATGTTGCGGATGGCACTCGAGGCCCGGGTAGTGAACCCGTGCCACCGCCGGATGCGCCTGGAGCGCGCGGGCAAGCGTCAATGCGCTCTCGCACTGGCGCGCCACCCGCAACGGCAGGGTGCGCAGCCCACGCAACAGCAGCCAGGCATCAAACGCATTGCTGCTTGCGCCGAGCACGATGGCGTGCTCCCACACCTTCTGCACCGCCGCCTCGTCCCCGCAGACCACACCGGCGACGAGATCACTGTGGCCGCCGAGGTATTTGGTTGCGGAATGCACCACCAGATCGATGCCGTGGTCGCCCGGTCGCTGGTTGATCGGCGAGGCGAAGGTGTTGTCGGCCACGGTCGTGATGCCGCGCGCCCGGGCGGTTGCGGCGACGGCAGCCAGATCGGTAATCGCAAGTGTCGGATTCGACGGGCTCTCGACGATCATGAGACGGGTTTCCGGTCGCAATGCCGCTTCGAAGGCTGCAGGATCGGTCTGATCGACCTGCGTGACCGACACACCGAAACGTGGCAACAGATCCGCCAGCAGACGCGTGGTGCCCATGTAATGGGCGCTCTGGGCCACGATGTGATCGCCCGCCGACACGTTGGCCAGTACCGTGGTCGAAATCGCACCCATGCCCGAGGCGAGCAACAGCGCCGCGGCCTTTCCCTCGAGCCCGGCAATCACGCGCTCGGCCCGCGCAACGGTCGGGTTGCCATAGCGCGTGTAAAAGCGCATCGGCCGGTCACCGGTCGCGATTTCCGCAAACTCGCTCGCAGATCTCGCCCGGAAAGTGGAGCTTGGGTGGATCGCGGGCGCAATATCGGCAAGATCCTCGACACCGGCATCACCATGAATTGCAAGCGTCTCGGAGTGAAGGGGGAAATCGACTGGCATGGCGAAGGTCCGGCAACTTGAAGCGCCCAGTATAGGCCCGGCGCCCATCGAAGACTCAGACCGCGTCCTGCCCATCCGCGCGAACCACCTCGAAGCGCTCCAGCGTTCGCTTCCTCGCCTCCGCATGATCGACGATCGGCAGGGGATAATCACTGCCGATGCGACATCGGGCGGCGCTCTGGTCCACCGGCGACATGGTCCATGGCGCGTGAATGAAGCGGTCGGGTACGTTGGCAAGTTCGGGCAGGTAGCGCCGGATGAATCCCCCCCGCGGGTCGAATCGCTCGGACTGGGTCACCGGATTGAAGATGCGGAACCACGGCTGGGCGTCGCAACCGGTCGATGCGGCCCACTGCCAGCCGCCGTTATTGGCCGCGAGGTCGAAATCGTTCAGATGCTCCGCGAAGTAGCGCTCTCCGGACCGCCAGTGGATGCCAAGGTCCTTGGTAAGGAACGAGGCGACGATCATGCGCAGGCGGTTGTGCATGTAGCCCGTCTGGTTGATCTGGCGCATCGCCGCATCGACGATCGGATAACCGGTCCGCGCCTCGCACCAGGCGGCGAATCCGGCCGGGTCGGTCACCCACTCGACGCGGTCGAATGCCGACCGGAAGCTGCGCTCGACCACGTGTGGATGGTGCCACAGGATCTGTTCGTAGAAATCCCGCCAGATCAGCTCCGACAGCCACGTATCCCCGCCCTCACTACCCGCACCGAGCGCCTCACTGACCAGCCTGCGGATCGAAATCGTGCCGAAGCGCAGATGTGTCGACAGGTAGGACACGCCCTTGCGAGCAGGAAAATCCCGTGCAACCTTGTAATGATCGATACGCCCGCGAAAATCCTCGAGCAGGCGCCGCCCCCCCGACATGCCGCAGGGCAGTGCGAGTTCGCTCAGATTGGTCGGTTCGAAGCCGAGCGCCTGCAGCGCAGGCACGCCACCGCCTGCCCCTGGTGCCAGCGCGGCGGCACGTGGTGCCACCGGAAATGGCGTTGGAGGCTGCGTTTCGAGCGCCTTGAGCCATGCTCGCTTGTAGGGCGTGAACACGGTGAAGGGCGTGCCGCTCTGGGTAAGCACCTCGCTCTTCTCGAAGATCACCTGATCCTTGAACTGAATAAAGCGGACGCCTCGTGTCCGCAACCTCTCCGCGACGTCTGCGTCGCGCTCGATTGCCGACGGCTCATAGTCCCGGTTGCACAGCACCGCATCCACCTCCAGCTCGAATGCAGTCGCGGCAACCAGATCACGGGCCGCGCCGTGAAGCACCGTCAATCCGCTGCCGGCTCCCCCGGCGCCGCGAGAGAGTTCATCCAGGCCACGATCGAGCTCGACAAGGCTCTCGCGGATGAACTCGACACGCCGATCGTCGCGTCGCGGCAGAGCCTCGAGTATTTCGGTATCGAAGACGAACAGACAGTAAACCTTGCGATAGTCGCGAAGGGCATGGCTGAGTGCGGCGTGGTCATCGACGCGCAAGTCGCGCCGGAACCACACCAGCGCGGATTCGCTACGGATCAAGTTCATTACCTCCCGGCAAAAGTCATCCCGATACGACTGCGGGGCGCATCGGAGCAGGCAAAGCATACGCCAGCGGCAGCGCGTTCCGCTCCAGGGCACCCCAAGGGAGACGACACTGCAAGCCACACCTCATGCCACGCCCATCGCCCCAACCTACCCTGAATGCGCGATAGCGATCCGAATTTTCGTGCCGTGCCGGACCTTCCGATACGCAGCGCCCGCGAGTCGGCTCCGGCCCGCATCTTTTGGCGGACCTTGGCGTAAAATGAGTGCCATGATCAGCCCGACCAGCAATCTCACCCATCACTTCCTGCTCGCCATGCCTGCCATGGCCGACCCAAACTTCGCCCGCACCGTCACCTACATCGCGGAACACAACGAACAGGGCGCACTCGGCATCATCATCAACCGGCCGATCGACATGACACTGGCAACACTCTTCGAGCGCATCGATCTTCCGCTCGACGCGGCTGACATTGCAGGTCTGCCGGTATTCTTCGGCGGCCCGGTACAGACCGACCGCGGTTTCGTACTGCATCGCCCCGCGGGAGACTGGCATTCCAGCCTCAAGGTAGCCGATGAAGTGGCAATGACCAGCTCCAAAGACATCCTCCAGGCACTTGGCAGCGCCGGTGAGCCACACGAAGTGCTCGTCGCCCTCGGCTACGCGGGATGGTCAGCGGGGCAGCTCGAGCAGGAGCTCGCCGAGAATGCCTGGCTGACGGTTCCGGCAGACATGGCAATCATTTTCGAAACACCGCCCGAGGAGCGTTTTGCCGCCACCATGCAGCTGCTCGGCATCGACTATGCACGGCTCTCGGACGTTGCCGGTCATGCCTGAGCCGGAGATCGTCGGCACCGCGCTTTTCTTTCCCGACGGGCGCGGTACCCTGCTTGGCTTCGATTTCGGACTGGCCCGCATAGGTGTCGCAACCGGAGAACTCGAAACCCGCAAGGCGCACCCGCTCGAAACGATCTCGACGGAGGCAAACGCGGCCCGCTTCGAGCATATTGGCCGACTGATTGCCGAATGGCAGGCGGTCGGACTGGTGGTCGGGCTACCGGCAAGCGTTGACGGGGTCGAGCACGCGACCGCGCGCCGCTGTCGACGCTTTGCCAATCAGTTGCATGGCCGTTTCAATATCCCGGTCGCGCTCATCGACGAAGGATTCAGCTCCGCCCAGGCCGAAACCGAACTTCGAAGCGCTGGCCGGAAAAGCTGGCAGAATCGCAAACCCGTACTCGACGCGGTTGCCGCGCAAGTCATCCTGCAACACTTTCTGGACGTCACGCACAATGCAACTTCCTGACGCAGAGTCCATGCTCCATGCTCTAGTGGAGCAGATGCGCCCCAACATGACCGCCGATACGGCACTGGTCGGCATACACACCGGTGGCGTGTGGCTGGCCGAACGCCTTCACAAGGCACTGGGCCTCACCCAACCGCTGGGGTGCATCGACGTGTCCTTCTATCGCGACGATTATGGCTCCAAGGGACTCCACCCCCAACCACAGCGTTCCGGCATTCCCTTCGACGTCGACGGCACGCCTATCGTAATCGTGGACGACGTCCTCTATACCGGACGTACCACTCGCGCCGCGCTGAACGAGCTGTTCGACTATGGACGACCGTCACGCGTGGATCTCGCCGTGCTGGTCGACCGCGGCGGCCGCGAGTTACCGATCGCTGCCCGCTACTGCGCCCATACACTTGCCGAACCGCTTGCTGCCGACCAGAGCCTTCAGCTCGAGCGCAACCCATCCGGCAAACTCGAGCTGGGGCTGATCAATGCGTAATCCTCAACTCAACGAACACGGCGAACTGCAGCATCTGTTATCGCTCGACGGTCTTCCGAAGAGCGTGCTCACCGCGATACTCGATACCGCCGAACCCTTTACGGAAGTCGCTGAACGTGAGGTCAAGAAGCTTCCGCTGCTACGCGGCAAGAGCGTGTTCAACGTCTTCTTCGAAAACTCCACGCGCACCCGCACGACCTTCGAGATCGCTGCGAAGCGCCTGTCCGCAGACGTCATCAACCTCAACGTTGCAACCTCATCGACCAAGAAGGGCGAGACCCTCCTCGATACGGTGGACAACCTCTGCGCAATGCAGGCCGACATGTTCGTGGTACGCCATGAATCCAGTGGCGCCCCGTACCTGATTGCCGAGCACCTGCACAATACCGGCCGCCACCATATCCGCGTGGTGAATGCGGGGGATGGTCGCCATGCCCACCCCACCCAGGGCCTGCTGGATATGTTCACCATCAGGCACTACAAAAAGGATTTTCACAATCTGACGGTCGCGATTGTTGGCGACGTTCTTCACTCGCGCGTGGCTCGCTCGCAGATCGCGGCGCTGACGACGCTGGGTGTGCCGGAAGTCAGGGTCATCGCACCGCGTACGCTGCTGCCCACCGACGTCGAACGCATGGGCGTGCGTGTCTTCAACGACATGCACGAAGGGCTGAAGGATGTAGACGTGGTGATGATGCTGCGTCTCCAGAACGAACGCATGAACGGCGCATTGCTTCCGAGCCCGCAGGAATTCTTCAAGGTCTGGGGGCTGACCATGGAGAAGCTGGCGCGAGCCAGACCGGACGCGATCGTGATGCATCCGGGCCCGATGAATCGTGGCGTCGAAATCGACTCGGCGGTTGCGGATGGTGGCCAGGCCGTGATCCTGCCCCAGGTGACCTTTGGTATCGCGGTCCGCATGGCCGTGATGAGCATGCTCGCAGGAAGCTGAAATGAGAATTCGCATTGCCAATGGCCGGCTCATCGATCCGGCGAACCAGCTCGACGCGACAAGGGATCTATATATTGCCGACGGCCTCATCGTGGGTGTCGGAACGGCCCCCAGCGGGTTTTCCGCGGACCGCACGATCGACGCCACCAACCTCATCGTCTGCCCAGGTCTGGTGGACCTCGCCGCACGGCTCAGAGAGCCGGGCTTCGAATATCGCGCGACGCTCGAATCGGAGATGGAAGCGGCCATGGCTGGTGGGGTGACGAGCCTTGCGATCCCACCCGACACCGACCCTGTTCTGGACGAACCCGGCCTGGTGGAGATGCTCTGTTACCGCGCCAAGAAGCTGAATCGCGCCCACGTCTATCCGGTCGGAGCGCTGACGGTCGGCCTCAAGGGCGAGCGACTCTCCGAGATGGCAGAGCTCGTCGAAGCCGGCTGCGTGGCGTTCAGCCAGGCAAACACGCCGATCATCGACAACATCGTGCTGATGCGTGCGATGCAGTACGCAGCGACCTTCGGATTCCGGGTCTGGATGCAACCGGTGGCACCATTTCTTGCGCGTGGCGGCGTAGCCCACGACGGCGAAATCGCCGCGCGCCTCGGGCTGGCGGGCATACCAACGGCGGCTGAAACCATCGGGTTGTACACTCATATCGAGCTGGCTCGCATTACCGGCGCCAGGCTTCATGTGACGCGTCTATCCAGTGCCGAGGGCCTCAAGATGATCAAGTGGGCCAGAAAGGAGGGAGTGGACATCACCTGCGACGTTTCGGTGAATCACCTGCACCTGTCGGAAATGGATATCGGCTATTTCAACCCGAACTGCAACCTCACACCGCCGCTGCGCACGCAGCGGGACAGGGAAGCCTTGCGACAGGGCCTTGCCGACGGAGAGATCAACGCGCTGTGCTCAAATCACACGCCGGTTGACGACGACGCCAAGCAGTGCCCGTTCGCCGAGGCCGAACCAGGTGCCACGGGCCTGGAATTGCTGTTGCCGCTCACGATCAAATGGGCCCAGGAAACACGTACGCCGCTGGTCACCGCACTCGCAAGGGTTACCTCGGACGCGGCACGAATCATCGGCAGCCAGAAGGGTGGTCATCTGTCAGTCAACGCACGGGCCGATGTCTGCATCTTCGACGCCGACACTTACACCCCTGTTTCGCGCTCCAGATTGCGTAGCCAGGGCAAGAACACACCCTTCCTTGGACTCGAGCTGCCGGGCGAGGTCCGCTACACGCTGGTCGAAGGGCAAGTGATGTTCGAAGCGAGTTGACACCCGAACGGCCGGCCGGAAACACAGTCGGATCCGGGCCGGCCATCCCGGGCATATAAAAGCATTCCATGAAGATCTTTTCCCCGCTCTACCAGCGCGTTCTGCGCTGGTCACGGCATCCGAAAGCGTCACGGTATCTGTGCGCGCTGAGCTTTGCCGAGTCATCGTTCTTCCCGATCCCGCCGGACGTGATGCTTGCGCCAATGAGCCTGGCTTCACCGGCACGCGCCTATCGTCTGGCAACGATGACGACCATTGCCTCGGTCGTTGGCGGCCTGTTCGGTTACGCAATCGGCAGCTTCGCTTTCGAGGCCATCGAACCAATGCTGCGCGATTCCAGCTACTGGGCGAGCTACCAGGCCGCAACCGAGTGGTTTCACAGATGGGGCGTATGGGCCATCTTCGTGGCTGGCTTCTCCCCCATCCCCTACAAGGTATTCACCATCGCAGCCGGAACACTGGCCATGCCGGTGATGCCATTCACCCTTGCATCGTTCGTCGGCCGTGGCGCACGATTCTTTCTTGTTGCGGCACTCATGAAGCGTGGCGGCGCAAAAATGGAGGCCGTGCTGTACCGCTATGTCGACCGTCTCGGCTGGGCGATGGTCGCACTCGTGGGTGTTGGCGCCTACTTCTTCAGCCGCTGACAGGCTTTCCAACCCGCTCGGCCACCCTGCTTTCAGGCATCCCTTGCCGACGACAGCAGCAGCGGCCAGCTACCCCTTCCCGTCGCGTCTCGACCATCGCCCGGGCGTTGGGCGACGACGCCCCGCCGTGGCCAGCTCGCAAGAGGAAGATTGTTGCATCGGCAACTGCATAAACCCCACAAATGCTGCCATGCACAAATTAAATTAACCCAGAAAAGCGCTTTTTTATTGATAAAAATCAATAATTTAAATGATTTCAATCGTTCGTTTAACGGAAAGTAACACACATATATGTTGCAACGCAGCAGAGCGCTCTGTATAGTTGGACCTGTCTCCTCCACCCTCCTCCTTTGGTGTGGATTGAACCCGAGCCCTAGGGCTCGGGTCTTTTTTTGCCCATTTCCTTGGGCTCAATCCATCCTGAGTACAGCCATCCCTCGTTCGCGCGCCGCCCTACTCGGACGGACCTGGCTCCGGGCCGTGCAAGATCGGCCAAAATCCATAAATTATTTGTATTGTGCTATGCACAAATTCCATTGAACTGAAAAAAACATAATTATTTTATTTTTTTTCAAACACTTATGTTAAAACAACCGTTTGTTTCTCAGAAAATAGCTTGAGAAGGCTATTGCGGCGCATTCGACACAAGCGTATCTTCCAAATCGTCTCCTCCACCCTCCTCCTTTGGTGTGGATTGCACCCGGGCCCCAGGGCTCGGGTCTTTTTTTGCCCAGAGGCCGCTGATCGCGAAGCAGAAACCCGACAGGCCTATCCCGGGAGGACTTGCAGGCGCCTCAAGGCTTCGGCACCAGGTTCGCGAAGAGCCACTCGCTTTGAACGACTCGTTTCCCCGGAGATCAACTCGACCCGGTTCCTGCCTACGCCGCAAAAGCGTGCGATGAAGAAGAGCAGCGCCGAGTTTGCCTTTCCATCGACCGGCGGCGCGGCCAACCGGACCTTCATGGCGCCGCCATGAAGGCCACAAAATTCCGTCTTTTTGGCATTCGGCTGTATGTATAGGCTCAGAACCCACTCCGTATCGGTTCGTTGCACGAGCCAGTCGCCCATGACCGCGCTCAACGCACCAGCAGCGGCAAGAAAGCCCCTTGAAGACTGCCGAGCAATACCAATACGACCTGCAGCACCAACAGCAGCACCAGAGGGGACAAATCAACGTTCGCGATCATTGGAACCACCTGCCGGATCGGTCTCAGGAAAGGTTCGGCCAGCGCATTGATGATCGGGGCCATCGGAGCATAGGGATTCACCCACGAAAGAATCGCCGACGCAAGGACCACCCCCATCAGCAGGTAGACCATCATTCTCATCAGCTCGACCAACCCTATTCCCCACACGCCGAGCAATGCACCAAGCGGATTGCCGCCCAGATCGATCCCGCGCAGCGCGAACTCGATGAAAACCATCAGCGTTTGTACCGCCCATGCCGGCAGCAGGCTGGCGATATCGAGGCCGAACAGGCCTGGAACGACCCGACGAAGCGGCAGGACCAACCAATCGGTAGTGGCCAGAATGAATTGGCCCAATTGATTCCTGAACGAAACGCGCTGCCATTGCATGAAGAATCGTGCGAGCAACATCAGGGTAAGGAAGCTCGCTGCGGCATTCAGGATCAGGAGTAGCAGGCTGGTCAGCATCGAATGGGCTCCGGTCAGTCCTGGCTCAGCATATCGCCAAGTTCCCGCCCACGGCGGGCCGCGGCATCCACGGCCTCGCCGACCGTACCGACCAGATCGTGCGCGAAGAACACCTTGAGCGCAGCTTCGGTCGTGCCCCCCTTTGAAGTCACGCGCTCCCGAAGCGTTGCAGGGGTCTCGTCACTGGCGGCCGCCAGTTTGGCAGCGCCGAGCACGGTGTCGATCGCGATACGCCGGGCCTCGACGGTATCGAAACCCTGGGCGACACCAGCGGCCTCGATCGCTTCGATGAAATGGAACACGTACGCCGGACCACTCCCCGACAGCGCCGTGACGCAGTCGATCCTGGACTCATCGTCGACCCAGAAGGTCGACCCAACGGCACCAAGCACCGCTTCGGCCGCTTGACGACCGGCCGCGTCGACGGAGGGATCCGCAAACAGGCCAGTGATGCCCGCACCTATCAGCGCGGGTGTGTTTGGCATGCAGCGCACGATGCGTCGGTGTCCACCGAGCCATCGCGACAAGTCGGCTACCCGCAGACCCGCCGCGATACTCACCACCAGCGCATTGCCGAGTTGCCCTGCCAGCGGTGCCAGCGCCGCCCTCATCTGCTGCGGCTTGACGGCTAGCACGAAAATGTCGCATTCAAGAGCGGGCTTGTCGGGGGCTGCGACCGCGCGCACGCCATGGCACAGCGAAAGGCGTTCCCGGTTCTCGTTCGACAACTCGATTACGGATATCTGGTCGGCGGCAAACCCTTTCGCGATCATGCCGCTGACAAGCGCGGCGGCCATGTTGCCGCCCCCCAGAAAACTGATCTTCATTTCATCGTCCAGCACAGGGAATGGGAGATACGCGCCGCTGGAGAGACGCGCATTTCCCATCACCCGCTTCACGTCGGCGCGCTGCGCTCCCCGAAAATCGCTGAGCCAACCCGCACGATTGTGGCGCCCTCGGCAATCGCCTCCTCCACATCGTGAGACATCCCCATCGACAACGTCTCGGCGACGAGCCCGCGAGCCCGCAAATCTCCACGGAGTTCACGCAACGTTGCAAAACGGCTTCGCAACAACCGTTGATCATGGGTCGCCTCCGGAATGCACATCAATCCACGTAACCGCAGGCCCGGCAGAGCGCTCACCATGTCGGCCAATGCCGGAAGCGCCTCGGGCCGCACGCCACTCTTGCTGCCTTCCCCGCTCACATTGACCTGCAGGCAGACGTTCAGCGGCTCCATGCTCCCGGGTCGTTGCGCTGACAACCGTTCGGCGATCTTCGCGCGATCGATCGAATGAACCCAATCGAAATGCTCAGCAACCAGCCTCGTCTTGTTGCTCTGCAATGGACCGATGAAATGCCACTCGAGCCCCAACCCGGAGAGCTGCACAATCTTGTCGACGCCCTCCTGCACGTAGTTCTCACCAAACGCGCGTTGCCCGCAACGTGCCGCATCGGCAACATCCTCTGCCGGCCAGGTCTTGCTCACCGCGAGCAATGCGACTTCTTCCGGGTTTCGTCCCGCAGCTAGGGCAGCTGCAGCGATACGCGCCCTCACGGCTTGCAAGTTTTCAGCGATTCTTGTCATATTGTGAAGAATAAAACCGGTCGGGCCTTAAAAAGTATATCACCCGGTCGATAATGATCTTTCCCGCCCGTGTACAAGACCAGCCGACCATGGATATCACAGAACTGCTCGCGTTTTCCGTCAAGAACAAGGCCTCCGATCTGCACCTGTCAGCGGGTCTGCCTCCGATGATCCGGGTACATGGCGACGTCCGGCGGATCAATTTGCCACCGATGGAGCACAAGGACGTACACGCCATGGTGTACGACATCATGAACGACGGTCAGCGCAAGCATTACGAAGAGCACCTCGAATGCGATTTTTCGTTCGCGGTTCCCAATCTGGCGCGCTTCCGTGTCAATGCATTCAATCAAAACCGCGGCGCAGGTGCGGTCTTCCGGACGATTCCGTCAAAGGTCCTTTCTCTTGAAGACCTCAATGCGCCAAAGATCTTCAAGGAGATCGCCGAACAACCTCGTGGCATCGTCCTCGTGACCGGCCCGACGGGCTCGGGCAAGTCGACCACGCTGGCCGCGATTGTCGACTACGTGAACGAGAATCACTATGGTCACATCCTTACCGTCGAGGATCCGATCGAATTTGTCCATGAAGCGAAACGCTGCCTGATCAACCAGCGCGAGGTCGGCCCGCAGACACTTTCATTCAGCAATGCGCTCCGCTCGGCGTTGCGCGAGGATCCGGACGTGATTCTGGTCGGGGAAATGCGCGATCTGGAAACCATCCGATTGGCCCTGACCGCTGCTGAAACCGGGCACCTCGTGTTCGGCACACTGCACACCTCGTCGGCCGCAAAGACGATCGATCGTATCGTCGACGTCTTCCCGGCAGCAGAAAAAGACATGGTGCGCTCGATGCTTTCAGAGTCGTTGCGTGCGGTCATCTCGCAAACCCTGCTGAAAACAAAGGATGGTCAGGGTCGCGTCGCTGCGCACGAAATCATGATCGGCACGCCTGCGATCCGCAACCTGATACGCGAGAACAAGATTGCGCAGATGTATTCCGCAATCCAGACCGGTCAGTCCGTCGGCATGCAGACGCTCGATCAGTGTCTCGCGGATCTGGTCCGTCGCAACATGGTCGCACCGGCGGAGGCGAAGATCCGGGCGCAGAACAAGGACAACTTCATTGGCTGAAAGCCGCCACGCCAGACACATAGCCGCCAGGGCGGTGCCCGGGCAAACGGAGTAAGGAATGGAACGCGATCAGGCTCTAAAATTCATGCAGGATCTGCTGCGGCTGATGATCCAGAAGAACGGTTCCGACCTCTTCATCACGTCAGGTTTCCCGCCTGCAATCAAGATCGACGGCAAGATCGTTCCGCAGTCGAACCAGATCCTCAGCGCGCAGCACACGACGGAACTTGCTCGGGCCATCATGAATGACCGCCAGGCTGCGGAGTTCGAGTCCACCAAGGAATGCAACTTTGCGATCTCGCCGGCAGGCATCGGTCGCTTTCGCGCCAACGCGTTCGTGCAGCAAAGTCGCGTCGGGCTGGTGCTGCGCACCATTGCAACCAAGATCCCGACCCTGGACGAACTAGGAATGCCGGCCGTGCTGCGCGACATCGGGATGTCCAAGCGCGGTCTGGTGATTTTCGTCGGTGGAACGGGCACCGGCAAGACCACATCGCTCGCCGCCCTGGTGGACTTCCGCAACGAACACAGCTACGGCCACATCATCACGGTCGAAGACCCGATCGAATACGTCCACTCGCACAAGAACTGCATCGTCACCCAGCGGGAGATCGGCATCGACACCGATGACTGGGAAGCTGCGCTCAAGAATACCCTGCGTCAGGCTCCCGATGTGATCCTCATGGGAGAAATCCGCGACCGCGAGACAATGGACTATGCGGTCGCTTTTGCCGAAACAGGCCACCTCTGCCTCGCTACGCTGCACGCCAACAGTGCCAACCAGGCGATTGACCGGATCATCAACTTTTTCCCGGAAGAGCGCCGACAGCAATTGCTGATGGACCTCTCCCTCAACCTGCGGGCAATGATTTCGCAGCGTCTGCTGCCAATGGTCGGCCGCAAGGGCCGGGTCCCAGCGGTCGAAGTCATGCTCAATTCGCCGCTCATTGCAGATCTGATATTCAAGGGCGAGATTTCCGAGATCAAGGAAACCATGAAGCGATCGCGCGAGCTCGGCATGCAGACTTTTGACCAGGCGCTTTTCGACCTCTACGAGGCTGATCTGATCAGCTACGAAGACGCGTTGCGCAATGCCGACTCCGTGAACGACCTGCGCCTGCAGATCAAACTCAACAGCAAGAAAGGCGAAACCGACCTGCTGTCGGGGATTCAGCACCTCGATATCGTTTGAGGCAAGAGAGCATGCATGCTCAAGCTTGAGAAACCGACGAGCGACGCGCGCTGCCGGCAATCATGCGGTACTCGTAAAGGCGGCATTCCAGGGCGCCATTGAACAGCGGTGTGCGACGCGAGGCCTTCAGCTTGATCAGGCGCGGCAGCATGGTATCGCCACTGAAGAAGTAACAACGCCATCCGGCCCAGTTCTTCTTGAGCGCGTCTCCCAGCAATGGATAGAAGCTGGCAAGTGCCTCCGCCTCGCCAATCCGCACGCCGTAGGGCGGATTGGTCACCATCACACCCGAATCCGCAGGTGGAGAAAGTTCGAGCACGTCACTGCGAGATACCTGGACGCAGCCGGAAAACCCGGCTGCCGCAAGATTCTGGCGGGCACGCACGACCTGGTCTTCGAGCACATCCGAACCGCTTATCGCCAGAGGCCGCAATGGCTTCTGGCGCGCCTGCGCGTCCGCACGCAGCTGGCGCCAGAGGTCCAGGTCGACATGCTTCAGCCTTTCGAACGCAAACTCGCGCCCCAGTCCGGGCGCGATGTCGAGCGCAATCTGCGCCGCCTCCAAGAGGAAGGTGCCACTGCCGCACATTGGATCGACCAGTGCTTCGTCAGGTTGCCAGCCGGTCAACCGCAGGATGCCCGCGGCCAGGTTCTCCTTGAGCGGCGCCTCCACCCGGGCACGCTTGAAGCCGCGTTTGTACAGGGGCTCCCCGGAGGTATCGAGATAAAGCGTAACCGTATCGAAGGTCAGAAACGCGTGGACCCGCACGTCGGGGTCGGCGGTGTCGACGCTCGGCCGACGTCCAGTAACGGTGCGAAAGTGATCACATACAGCATCCTTGATCCGCAAGGTAATGAACTCGAGACTTCTGAGCGGCGACTTCTGGGCATTCACGAATACCCGCATCGTCTCATCCGACGTAAACCACTTTGCCCAGGTCACGCCATAGGCCAGACGGTAGATATCCTCTTCCACACGATAGCGCCCCCGGGCGATCTGCCAAAGCACCCGCGTGGCAAGGCGGCT
The DNA here is from genome assembly GCF_009800965.1 of Cognatazoarcus halotolerans. Lineage (GTDB taxonomy): Bacteria > Pseudomonadota > Gammaproteobacteria > Burkholderiales > Rhodocyclaceae > Cognatazoarcus > Cognatazoarcus halotolerans. The sequence continues at coordinate 205,463 of NZ_WUAF01000001.1, forward strand.
CTCGAGGTTAACACGCATACACAGCGCCCAATCCCCCTCGAACAGCACGCCCCCCGGAAGTTGCCTGGCATGGCTGGCCCCCAATCCGGCGAGCTCGTCAACCAGCAGGGCTTCGAGGCCACGGGGACACGGGGAGAAGAAGGTTTCAGTCATTTTGACGCCAGGCGGGTTTAACGGTGCTTAGAAGGGTTTCAGGACGACGAGGAAGATCACCGCGAACATGACGAGCACCGGGATCTCGTTGAAGAAGCGGAACCAGACGTGACCGCGCACCATCTCCCCTGCCTCGAAACAGCGAAGGAGGCGGCCACAATAGAGATGGTAGGCGATCAACAGGATCACGAGGGTAGTCTTTGCGTGCAACCAACCTCCCGCAAAACCGTACGCAAACCAGAGCCAGAGCCCGAGCGCGACGGCGAGAATCCCTAGCGGCGTCATGAAACGGTACAGCTTGCCCGCCATCAACAGCAGCCGTTCTCGTTCGGCGATGCTGCCTTCCGGCACCATCGCAAGATTGACGTAGATCCGCGGCAGATAGAACAGACCCGCAAACCAGGCCACCACGAATCCAATGTGCAGGGCCTTGAGCACCAGCATTTTCTATTCCTCTTCGACAAGCTTGATAGTTGCGCGGGCAGCCATCAGGCCCTCGCGCACATCCGGATAGCGCAGGTTGACACGCAATTCGTCATGCATCCGGCGATTCACCAGGCGACGCGACTCCGACATGAAGGACAGCGTCGCCGAAGAAAGCGCGGACTGCGCCTCGGCACGGCTGACACGAGGCGGAGGTGCCAGACCGAAGATCCGCGCCATCAGATCGAAATAATCACCCATCTTCAGATGGCTATTGTCGCAGACGTTGTAGGCGCGATTGTGCCTGCCACGGAAAATCGCGAAACATGCGACACGGGCGAGATCATCGGCATGGATGTGATTGGTGAAAACATCATCGTCTTCCTGCAGCACCGGATCACCGCGTAGCAGACGCCCGAGTGATAGCCGCTCGGGCGCGTAGATGCCGGGTGCCCTCAGGAGCACGACCCTGCAACCATTGTGCCGCCCGAAACGGCGCAGCCGCGCCTCGGCGGCAACCCGTCGGACGGCCCTCCCTGTGCGTGCCGACAGCGGACGCGTTTCGCTCACCATAGCGCCCTCGCAATCACCGTAAACCCCTGTCGTGCTTATGTAAACCAGCCCTTGTGCTACACTCTGGCCGCGCTGCAGCACGGCCAGAATACGGCGAGTTCGGGGATCATCGTCTCCTTTTGCGGGCGGCGGCGCAAAGTGCAGCACGAAGTCCGCTATCCCGGCCAGGCGGCGCAGGGTCGCCGGCTGGTCGAGATCAGCCAGCAAAGGAACGGCACCCAGACGCCTGAGCGATGCGCGCTCGTCCTCTCGGCGAACGACGGCGAACACACGAAACCGTGCAGTGAGCCATGGCAGTGCGCGACGCGCGACATCTCCGCTGCCGACAATCAGAATACGTTTCATTGGCAAATTTTCTCACGCAGGAGCGTCATGCCTTTTCGAGTCTCGATCCAACCCGGTGGCCAGCAGTTTGACGCGGCCGAAGATACCACCATTCTGCAAGCAGCCCTCGACGCCGGCTTTCTGCTTCCCTACGGCTGCCGCGACGGCGCCTGTGGCTCTTGCAAGGGGCGCATTCTGGAAGGCTCTGTGGATTACGGCAAGGTATCTCCGACGACGCTTACGGATACCGACAAAAAGGCCGGCCTGGCATTGTTCTGCTGCGCCAAACCGCGCTCGGACCTCGTGCTGGAAAGCAAGCAGATCACGCACAGCAGCGACATCCCGGTCAAGAAGCTTCCCTGCAGGGTGCAGAGACTCGAAAAGGTGGCCAGCGATGTCATGATCCTCGAACTCAAGCTGCCGGCCAGCGAACAGTTCCGCTTTCGCGCCGGGCAATACATCGACTTTCTGTTGCCTGGCAATCGCCGCCGCAGTTTCTCGATTGCCAACGCGCCGGAAGCCGCCACGCATCTTGAACTGCATGTGCGCAGGATAGAGGGCGGCACGTTCACCGGGCAGGTCTTCGAACAGATGAAAGAAAAGGACATCCTGCGTTTCGAAGGGCCGCTGGGCAGCTTCTTCCTCCGTGAGGAGTCGACGAAACCGATCGTACTGCTCGCGGGCGGTACCGGATTCGCGCCAATCAAGAGTATCGTCGAGCATGTGCTGAAAGCCGGCCTCAAGCGGTCGATGATTCTCTACTGGGGAGCACGTAACCTGGAAGGGCTCTATCTTGACGACCTCGCCGCCAAGTGGGAACAGATGCTGCCCGGATTCAAGTATGTGCCGGTATTGTCCGATATGCCTGCAGACCTTGGTTGGAAGGGACGGACCGGATTGGTGCACGAAGCAGTCATGGCCGACCTTCCCGATCTGTCGGCACATCAGGTTTATGCCTGTGGCGCACCGGCGATGATCGAGGCGGCACAAGCTGATTTCTTTGAGAAATGTGCTCTGCCTCGGGAAGAGTTCTTTGCCGACGCGTTCACCTACGCAGCCGACGCCACAATTTGACGAACGCCCATGAGCCAGCCCAGTTCAGCCGTACAACTTACCCGAGAGCCGGTTCTCAACAAGAACAGGGCGATTACAGCCAATCGTCTCGTGGTCCACGCGCCAAGCATCAAGGCCGCGGTTGAAACGCTCGCTGGCTGTACCGACCATTGGCCTCGCCGTTACACGGTTTTTCTGAGCCTCGGTCGGCTCGTGCCGACACCGGACCTGCTTGAATGGCAGATACCGGAAAACGCGATGATCGAGATTCCCGCGCAAACGCTTGCTCACCCGATGACCCAGGCGTTGATGAAGGGCCTGCGCGAGGCTGAGGTAAGCATGTGCCTGGCCTGGCATTCGCCGGGGACAACGCTCGGAGAAGGTATCGACTGGCGCTTCGTCCTGACCGACGCGCGCAAACACCCTGCTCCGGATTCGGACGCGAGCCTGTCGTTAGCCTGGGGGCTTCCCGATCCAGACGCGTTCGAAACCGCCATCGGCCGTGGCTACGACGGGGCTTCGGGCTGGTTCTTTCTACGCGCCAATTCCACACGCAAGGAGCTGGCACCATCGCATGGGCAGATCGTCCGGCTGATGAACCTGGTGCGCCAGAACGCCGAGATCCGGGACATCGAAGCGGTGCTCAAACAAGACGTAGCCCTGTCCTACAAACTTCTAAGGCACATCAACTCGGTCGGTTTCGGGTTGATGTGCGAGATCCAGTCCTTCCGCCACGCGGTGAGCATTCTAGGCTTCAACAAACTGCACAAATGGCTGTCCCTGCTCCTCGTCACATCGAGCCGCGACCCCTCGGCAGCTGCGCTGATGCAGACTGCAATAGCGCGCGGCCACTTCATGGACCTTGCCGGCAAGCAGTTCTTCAGCAAGGCCGACAGTGACAACCTGTTCATTACCGGCGCGTTCTCGCTTCTCGATACGCTTCTCGGAAGCGATATGCCGACGATCCTCGAGGAAATGCACCTGCCAGCGGCCGTTTCGGACGCGCTGCTACGGGGCGAGGGCGTGTATGCCCCCTTTCTCAATCTGGCCCGCAGCGTTGAATCCTTCGATGCGAGCGCGCTGGCCCGCCAAGCGGAGGAACTGAAGATTCCGCTCGGCGAAGTCAATGAAGCAATGCTCACCGCGCTCAGTTTTGCTGACAGCCTGGATCTTTCCTGAACCCACGGGCGCCTCATCAGCCCTCGGTAATGGAGGAATTGTCAGTTGCGTCACGGCCATCCGCCGGCCACGCTGGCACAATCGGGCCGTCCCTTGATTCGGTTTTCCTATGGCAATCGCCGGGGGCGCCAGCCCGGCGCCTGCCTTCCCCTCTCTACGAAACGACACATCCACCTCACTGCTCCGACAGCTTGCGGTGGAGCCCGTCGCCTGGTCGGAGATCGCCGAACTGTGTGCACGCGAACCGCTGATCAGCTGGCGGCTTCTCAGCAGCCTGCCACTTGATCGCAAGCAGCTGAATCGCGACCTCCGGAGTCTTCTCGAAGAACGGCTCGCTCACCTTGGCGCAGAAGTGTTGCGTGCATGGCTGCTGCTCGATCGCGGCGGGAAAACCGAGAAGCGATCGACCCATCACATCGGTCACAGCCTGCTGGTGGCGGAGTTGGCCATGCACATGGCGATCGAAGCCCGTTATCGCTCACCGCAGGACGCCTACCTTGCCGGCCTCTGGCACAAACTGGCGACCCTGCAGGGAAGATCTCCAGGCCCGGAGGCGCAAGAACTTGCCCAACAGGCGATGCTCAGTGCGCGACTGGCGGCCAGGGCCCACCCGTCCCCACCCGTGCTTGACGCGATCCAGCTTCAGGGAGCACTCGAGGAACATGTGGAACATTCCCATACGCTCGTGCGCCTCCTTTGGGTTGCGCTTCAGCTCACCAGGGACGATCCTCAGCAGCGTCTTGAGACGCTCAGCAGAATTGCGCGCCTGCCCGAAAGCACGCTTCTCGCTCTTCGCGCCGATGTCGCGTATCTGGCCGAAGACGCAATGCAAGCTTCCGACGCCGAGGGCGAAACACCTCCAGTTCTCGACACGACTGACTTGCAAGGCACATCCATAGACGACCCATGGGTCGACGCCGCTACCCGGGCCTGCATCAGAGCGGCGTTCGGCAGCCTGGGGGACAGCCAGGCCGCCACGCGGCTTGCCGCCGCCAGCCGCCTGATCTGCGCCAGGAGCGGGCCGAAACTGATTCTCGAGCAGGAGCGGAACAGACTGGTCCCGCTACTCACGGGCGAGCTCGACGCGCAGTGGCTGGAGGGTATCGAGCTGCGCCTTGATGACGAAACGAGCTGTCTCGCGCTTGCACTTCGCACTCACATGCCTAGCCGTTACCACGCCACGCGCAACGGGCCGGGCCTGAGCACAATCGACTGGGAGCTCGATCGCTGGCTCGGCGGCACGGGTTTCGTGGGCTTGCCGTGGCAAAGCGAAGGGCGTCGCGGCGTGGCACTGTTCGAACCCGACCACCATGACGACGATCCCCGGCGCGACCAACTCTTGATCGAATTGGTTGCCGCCGCAGTGGGCGAAATTCTGCGTAACAGACGGCTTGCGGCGGAGCGGTTGGCCCTGCAGGAAACAGCCCTTCAACGCCTGAACACGCACCTGCGTCGAGTCCGGCACGAGGTCAATAATCCACTGACGATCATCCGCAGCCACCTCGATCTGCTTCGTCTGCGTTACCCATCTGACCAACAGCTCGACAACGACCTGAATGTCGTTGGCAGCGAGATCGAACGGATCGGCCAGATGCTCAAAGGGCTCAACAAGATGGATGAGACCTCGACGGAGCCGGGATTCTGCGATGCAAATGAAACGCTCAGAACGCTTGGAAGCATTTGCGAGGACGCACTCTTCAGGGCCAAGGGCGTGCACTTCGAACTGCGCACCGCCAGCAGGCTACCCCGGGTAGCGATCCTGCCATCCGCACTCAATCAGGTCGTTCTGAACCTGTTGAAAAACGCCTCGGAAGCCCTGAGTCCGGGCAACAAGGTGTTCGTCAGTACTGCGGGACCGCTCAACGTCGAAGGCAAGAGCTGCGTCGAGATGCGCATCATCGACAACGGCCCGGGCATGCCGGCCGACAGATTGAAGGCGCTGTTTTCCGACGCGGGAACGGACAAGGGTGGCAGCCACGAAGGCATCGGCCTGTCCATCGTGAGGGATATCCTGAAGCAGATCGGCGGATATATCCTTTGTCGTAGCAACCCCGGTGCCGGCACAGCGATACAACTCTTTATTCCTGTGCATAATTAATGCATGATCAAGGCCTTCGAAACATTCTGTTTCAGCCAAACGTTATATGGTGACTCCCGGCGATGCGCCATTTCTGGCCAACATGGCGCTTCCACTGGAAGTGGGGAGCAGGACACAGCGCATCCTCGTCGTCGACGACGATGAGCCGATGCGCAGAACCTTGCTGCGCCTGCTTGCGGCACCGGACAGAGCCGTCGAGGAGACGGACAGCGTCGAGGGCACACTGCGCATGCTCGCCGCTCAATCCTATGACCTGATCCTGCTCGACTACCGTCTTCCCGATGGCGATGGCCTCGCGGTACTCGACTGGTTATCGGAACACGAGCGCGGCGAACTGGTCGTCATGCTGAGTGGCGAAGACGCGATCGACGCAGCGATTGGAGCGCTCCGCCGTGGAGCGGACGATTTCGTCCGCAAACCCTACCGCTTGAGTCAGCTGAACCGCGCCGTCGACAACGCCCTGCTCAAGACCCGGCTTCAACGCAGCAATCGTGAAATGGGCCAGCGCCTGCAGGAGTCCGAGCGACTTCACCGTTACCTTGTCGAAAGCTCGCCCGATCTCATCTTCACGCTTGATCCCGCAGGCCGTTTCACCTACGTGAACCCGCGGATAGAAGGGCTGCTGGGCTTTGCCCGGGCCGATCTGGAAGGCGAAGCCTTCTCGTCGATCGTGTCCGCCGAGGACACCGCGAGAATCGTTCAGCTCTTCGAAAATCCGCTGCAGCCGGCGCGCACCGCCCACAGCCTGGAACTGCGGCTTGCCAGCCGCAAGGTCGGCTCGGGCCCACCGACCGTTTCGCTCAACACCGAACCGATGTACGGTCGCGGCGATGAACGTAACGGAGCCCGCTTCATGGGTACCTACGGCGTCGCGCGCGACATTTCCGATCGCAAGCGGGCCGAGGAAATCATCGCCTTCCAGGCCTATCATGATCAGTTGACCCGGCTTCCGAATCGCGCCCTGTTTCGCGACCGGCTGGATCTCGCGATTGCCCAGACCGATCGCCGCAAAGGCTCGCTCGCGGTCCTGTTCATCGACGTGGACCGTTTCAAACTGGTCAACGACACCTACGGACACAGCCAGGGCGATCAGCTACTCAGATCGATCGCAAATCGGCTGCGACAGACTCTCAGGCGTGGCGACACGCTGGCCCGTGTCGGCGGCGACGAATTCCTCGCATTGCTGCCCGATATCACCCATCCGGAAGACGTACAGGCCATATGCCAGAAAATCCTGGACGCGCTGCGGGCACCGTTTCGACTGCAGCACGGGGAGTTCAGCGCCACGGTGAGCATCGGCATCGCAATGTTCCAGAAGGATGGCGAGAGCGCCGACATGCTGACCCAGCACGCCGACATTGCCATGTATCAGGCAAAGCGTTCAGGAAAGAATGGCTTCTGTTTTTTCGATTCGTCTCTCAACCACAACTATCGCGAACGGATCTCGCTCGAGAACGATCTGCGCAAGGCCATCGACCGCGGAGAGCTCGAACTGTTCTATCAAGCCCAGGTCAGCATCGCGAAACGTCGCGTGGTCGGCACCGAGGCCCTGCTGCGCTGGCGCCATCCGGCACACGGACTGCTCGGCCCAGACACATTCATCCCGCTTGCCGAAGAAGCGGGTCTCATCAGCGGTATCAGCAACTGGGTGATCGACGCTGCCTGTGCACAATTGCGTGACTGGCGGGACATCGGCTTCAGCGAGTTGCGAATGTCGGTCAACCTGTCTCCTCGGGATTTCGAGCATGGCGAAATCGTGGAAACAGTGAGACGGAGCATCGCGCACCACCGGCTCGATGCGGCCAGTCTCGATCTCGAGATTACCGAAAGCCTGATGATGCAGGATGCAGGCAGTGTGCGAGGCAAGGTGCAGGCGTTGCGTGAGGCGGGCGTCGGGGTCGCGATCGACGATTTCGGTACCGGTTATTCGGCGCTTGCATACTTGCAGAAGTTTCCGGTCAGCAGCCTGAAGATCGACCGTGGTTTCGTCCGTGACCTGAATGGCAAGAGCAGCCCCATCATCGCCGCGATAACCGGCATCGCACGCGGCTTTGGCCTGCAGGTGGTGGCGGAAGGGGTCGAGCATCAAGGCCAGATCGAACACCTCCGTTCGCTCGGCTGCGACACCCTGCAGGGTTACCTGTTCAGCAAGCCCGTTCCCGCCGAGGAAGCGGAGTCACTCTTTCTGGAAATTCCTTCCGGCCTGCCTGCCTGAGTTCCGGCGTCCGGCCACATGCCTGTCATCTATCGATGCGACGATCTTGCTCGCGCAATCGAGACTCCGACAGTCATGACACATCTGCTACTCATGTACCGCTCGCGGGCAAACGAGGCGAAATACCTCGTCGCTCGACACGTCGATCCGAGCTGGCTGAAGCAGCGTGGCTACGAGATCGCCCGCAGCCTCGGCAACCACGGCGCGCTCTGGCAACGCACCGGTGCATGTGCATCCATGCGCACCCGCTTCGCACTGGACATCGATAGCGATGCCTGCCTCACGATCGAACGACAGAGCAAGGAAACGGCTGCGGCAGACGTCAAAAAGCCAGCCTTGCGGCTGGCTTTTTCGGGCGCTACTGAAACGAGTCTTGCGCTCAGTGAGCCAGGATCCACTCCACCAGCGTGGTCGCCTCGGCAGCGCTGACCTGCGGGTTGGGCGGCATCGGGATCTGGCCCCAGGTACCTACGCCCCCTTTCTGGATCTTGGCTGCGAGCATTGCTGCTGCAGTCTTGTCACCCTTGTATTTGGCAGCCACGTCCTTGTAGGACGGGCCAACCAGCTTCTTGTCCACTGCATGGCAGGCCAGGCAGTTCTTGGCTTTCGCCAGATCCATGCCGGCATCTGCAAAAGCGGGCGCGGCGCCCAGGATTCCAGCGGCGGCAACAGCGGCAACGAGCAATTTCATATTATTCACCTCTCCACATGGTCACGAAACCGGGCTGATACTAACTCAACCCGGGGGGTTTGCCTATCGGGCCGAGCGCCTGGTCCAGCGCTTCGAGCGAATCGATCGGCGGCAGGCATGTAACGCCTGAACAGACCCATGCGTTGACCTCGGTTGAATCCGCTTTCGCAAGCAAGGACGGCAGGCCTTCGATCCCGTTTGGAATGGCAAGGACCATGGTGGCGGGCCGATAGTCACCAGCCAAGCGTCGATGCCAATGGTGCACGCCTTCTGCAGGACCGCGAATGATGACGATTGTCGGCGGGGTCAGCCACTCCTCAAGCGCGGTGACCATCGAGGCCTGCCCTCCGGGTTGCGACTGCATCCCGGCAAAGAAGGCCCGCAAGCCACGTTCGGCAGCCTCACGATGGCGGGATTCACCGGTCATATGCCCCAGCCGCTGCAGCGCGAAGGCCGCGATACCGTTGCCCGACGGCATGGCACTGTCATGAACCGGCTTGGGCCGCTGCAACAGCGCCTCGTGGTCGTGGCTGGTAAAGAAAAAACCGCCGTCCCGCGTGTCCTCGAATCGATCGAGCAGCGCCTCGGCCAGATCCTCGGCAAACCTCAGATCCTCCGGGCGGAATCGGGTCTGCATCATCTCGAGCAAGGCGTCGAGCAGGAAGGCATAGTCATCGAGATAGGCGTTGAACCGGGCGCGACCATCCTTCCAGCTGGCGAGCAAGCTTCGATTCCGCCACAGACTGGCACGGATGAAATCCACTGCCCTGGCCGCTGATGCGATCAGCTCCGGCTGCCCGAGCAGCCTTGCCGCGCGGGCCATGCCTCGTATCATGAGAGCGTTCCAGCTGGTCAGCACCTTGTCGTCGCGGCCGGGAGGAATACGGGTTCCGCGTGACTCGAACAAGCGTCGTCGCGCCTCGTCGAGCATTGCACATGCCTCGTCCCGCGCCAAACCTTGTTCGGCACTCACTTCTGCGAGCGGCCGGGCAACGTGGAGGTGCCAGTGCCGATCCTCGAAATTCGGCGCCTGCTCGAGGCCGTAGTATGCCGCCACGAGTCGCCATGTACGGTCGTCCAGAAGCGCTTCGATCTGGTCCCGCTGCCACACGTAGAAGCGCCCCTCCTCGCCTTCAGAGTCAGCATCGAAAGAGGCGTAATAGCCCCCCTCGGGCGACTGCATCTCGCGCATTGCCCAGGCTGCGGTTTCGACGGCCACGCGATGGAAATCGGCCTCGCCCGTCAGCACCCATGCATCCGCATAGAGCGCCAGCAGCGGACCGTTGTCATAAAGCATCTTCTCGAAATGGGGAATGTTCCAGCGCTCATCCACGCTGTAGCGACTGAAGCCCCCTCCGAGATGATCGTAGATGCCGCCATTGCACATGCGACTCAGCGTCAGCAGCGCCATGTCCCGAGCGGCGACGTCGCCACTCGCCGCGAAACGCCGCAGCAGGAACTCGATATCGGCAGGATGCGGGAACTTGGGCGCGCCACCGAAGCCGCCGAATCGTCGATCGAAGCTGCTTTCGAGCAAATCGCGCAAGGCGTCCACCGGCGCGGCGCCCAAACTGGTCGAGTCCGCCATGCTGACGCGGGCACTGCGCTCGAGCGCCGCGCGCATCGCGGCATTCTGTTCTTCTATCGCACCACGTTGCTCGGCAAATGCACCGGCGACCCGCTCCAGCAGGCTGACGAAGGAAGGCAATCCGTAACGTGCCTCGCGCGGGAAATAGGTCCCCCCGAAGAAAGGCGTGCCATCCGGCGTCAGAAACATGGTGAGCGGCCAACCTCCACCACGCCGCGCCAGCATCTGATGAGCACTCTGGTATATCTGGTCGAGGTCGGGACGCTCCTCGCGATCGACCTTGATATTGACGAACAGCCGGTTCATGACGGCCGCCGTATCCGGATCCTCGAACGACTCATGGGCCATGACATGGCACCAATGACAGGCCGAATAGCCGATGGAAAGCAGGATCGGTCTGTTCGTCTCGCGCGCCAGCTGTCTCGCCTCGTCACACCAAGGCCACCAATCGACCGGATTGGCGGCATGCTGCAACAGGTAAGGCGACGTTTCGGTGGCGAGACGGTTTGGCACGGGAGCCTCCTCGGGAGTGGCGTCGGCCGCAGTCTAGCAGCGACCACCCGTACCGAACGAGGCAGGCGACAAGCGCCAAGAAAAAGGCCGCCCTCGCGGCGGCCGCTTCCTTCGTGATCCCTGCTCAGTTCCCGAGCAGAACCAGACCCGTGGCTGCAATGCCGCCCCCCAGCGCACGTTTGAGAATCTGGGCAGTGGGGCTCTGCGGCATCCAGCGCGCCAACACGATGCCGGCGAGGTGGAGTGCCGCAGTCGCGATCGCGAAGCCGGCGGCATAGCTCGCCAGCGAGCCCGCTCCCATTTCCGCCTGATGCGCCAGCCCGTGAAACACCGCCATGGTCCCGATGAGCGCAAGCGCCGCGGCAAGTGGCAACCGCACCACGAAGGCGATCATCACGCCGAGGATCAACAGCGATGCAGCCACCCCGCCCTCTATCGCGGGTAACGAGTGACCATGCGCGCCGAGCATCGCGCCAAGCAGCATCGCTCCGACAAAGCCCGCGGGCAGGGCCCAACGCAGCGCCCCCTCCTGGCGCCCCGCGTAGAGGCCGACGGCAAGCATGGCAAGCATGTGATCGAGCCCGCTGAACGGGTGCACCACCCCTGCGGCAAAACCACCACCATGGCCGCCGTGGGCCATGGCGGAGCCCGCCGCGAGGAACAGCGTCAATGCAGTGAAGGTACGAGCAATGGACATGGAAATCTCCTTTAACGATGTTTCGGTGTACTGCACCCGGCGGTCGGGCAACTTTCCGGCGCGAAGCGGCTCAACCCGCCAGGGCCCGCGCGTCGCCCTGTTTCGAAGCTGGCCCAAGCAAGCCCTGCCGCTCTATGAACTCGATGATTTCGGCGAGTCCCTGACCGGTCTTCTGATTGCTGAAGATGAACGGCCGCTCTCCACGCATCTTCCTGGCATCGCGATCCATCACCTCGAGACTCGCACCGACCAGCGGCGCCAGGTCGATCTTGTTGATGACCAGCAAGTCACTCTTGGTGATTCCCGGGCCGCCCTTGCGAGGAATCTTGTCGCCGGCCGAAACGTCGATCACGTAGATCGTCAGATCCGAAAGCTCGGGCGAAAAGGTCGCCGCCAGGTTGTCGCCACCGGACTCGACGAAGATGATCTCCAGCCCGGGGAAGCGGCGGTTCAGCCGATCGACCGCCTCGAGGTTGATCGAGGCATCCTCGCGGATCGCGGTGTGCGGACAGCCGCCGGTTTCCACGCCGATGATGCGGTCCGGTGCGAGGGCCTCGTTGCGCACCAGAAACTGGGCGTCTTCGGCAGTGTAGATGTCGTTGGTCACCACCGCGATGTTGTATCTCTCGCGCAAGGCGAGACACAGCGCCAGCGTGAGCGCGGTCTTGCCCGAACCGACCGGTCCGCCGATACCGACGCGCAAGGCCTGGGATTGGGTCATGAGAAACTCCTTGTCAGGGCTGTTCGCCGCTCACGAGCGGAACAGCCGGGTGTATTGGGTCTCGTGCCGGCTGCAGGCCAGCGCAAGCCCCGGCGTGAAGTTGTGCCAGTCCGCTTCGGGCAAGGCAAGCGCGCGTTCGGTGACCGCGGGCACCCGGCTGCCGAGCGCCGCGAGCAGCCGCTGCCCGGCGGACTGGCCCAGCGGCACGGTCTTGACTGCGGCCATCACCTGGTTCTCGAGCCAGGCCCAGAGGTAGGCCGGCACGGCCATCTCCCCTGGAATCCGCCAGGCGGCCGCGGCGGCGGCCCAGGCCGTGGGAAAGGCCGGTTCGTCGATTGCGAGCAGCCGCTCCCGCCCGGCAGCCAATTCAGCGAAACCCGGCAGATCGGACAGCAGGCGCACCAGTGAATAACCCATCTGCACAGTCTCTGCACGCAACTCGGCGGTTTCGCGGCTGGCCAGAAAATCGTCGTTGAGCCGCGCGAGTTCTATGGTGTCGTCACGTTGCCAGGCACCGATCAGCGCCGCGAGCAAGGGCGCCTCGAAACTGCCGACACCGAACTCGAGCAGATCGCCGATCCACTCCGCCACATCCGCTTCGGTCTTGATCTCGCCGGATTCGACCAACCACTCGAGCCCCTGCGAATAGGTATAGGCGCCCACCGGCAAGGCCGGGCTGGCGAGCTGCAGCAGTCGCACCAGCGCGAGCATCAGGCCCCCGCCATCATGTGGATTCGCGCGCCGCTGCCGTCGCCGGGGTGTTGATGGCCCGGCGCATAGGCACCGGCCTCCGGCTCGAAAGGCGCCTCCACCGGCACCACCTCGCAGCCCAGGCCAAGCAGCATGCCTTCAAGGACGTGGTCGCGCTGCAGGCGCAGCCAGCCCTCGCCGACTTCCACCGCGACATGACGGTTGCCGAGGTGATAGGCCGCGCGAGCAAGATGATTTGCGTCCGCGCAGCGCACCTCGGCGAGGTCCTCGGGCGCGGCCTCGACGGCGACGATGCGGCCGTCACGTGCAGCGAGCCGGTCTCCGCCGCGCAGGATCGTGCCCCGCTCGAGAAACAGCCCGACCTCCTCGCCGCTGGTCAGCTTTGCGCGCAGACGGCTCTTGCAGCGGTACTCGAAGGGTAGCGAAAGCCGCTCGGTGGCCGGTTCAGAACCAGTGTGAATGGATTCGATCAACAGCATGACGCGCCTCAGAACAGAAAATAGCGCTGCGCCATCGGCAACTCGCTGGCCGGCTGGCAGGTAAGCAGCTCTCCGTCGGCCCTGACCTCGTAGGTTTCCGGGTCGACCTCGAGGGTCGGCAGCCAGCCGTTATGCACCATGTCGGTCTTGCGCACGCCTCGCACGTTCTTGACCGCGACCAGCGGCTTGGCGAGGCCGAGACTGCCGAGCGACCCATTGGCAAGCGCGGCCTGCGACACGAAGGTGACCGCGGTGCGCAGGCCTCCACCGAAACTGCCGAACATCGGCCGGTAATGCACCGGTTGCGGCGTCGGGATCGAGGCATTGGGGTCGCCCATTGCCGCGGCGGCGATCATGCCGCCCTTGACGATGAGGCTCGGCTTGACCCCGAAGAAGGCCGGCTTCCACAGCACCAGGTCTGCCAGCTTGCCGACCTCGATCGAGCCCACCTCGTGCGCGATGCCGTGCGTGATCGCGGGATTGATGGTGTATTTGGCGACATAGCGCTTGATGCGGAAATTGTCGTTGCCTGCCGGGTCTTCGGTGAGGCTGCCACGCTGCACCTTCATCTTGTGGGCAGTCTGCCAGGTGCGGATGACGACTTCGCCGACGCGCCCCATCGCCTGCGAATCGGAGCTCATCATCGAGAAGGCGCCGAGGTCGTGCAGGATGTCCTCCGCGGCAATGGTTTCGCGGCGGATGCGCGACTCGGCAAAGGCCACATCCTCGGCGATCGAAGGATCGAGGTGGTGGCACACCATCAGCATGTCGAGGTGCTCGTCGATGGTGTTGACCGTGTAGGGCCGGGTCGGATTGGTGGAACTCGGCAGCACGTTGGCCAGCCCGGCAAGCTTGATGATGTCGGGCGCGTGCCCGCCCCCCGCACCCTCGGTGTGGAAGGTATGGATTGCGCGGTCCTTGAAGGCCGCCGCAGTGTGTTCGACAAAACCCGACTCGTTGAGCGTGTCGGTGTGGATCGCCACCTGGACGTCCATTTGTTCAGCAACCGTCAGGCAATTGTCGATGGCCGCTGGCGTCGTGCCCCAGTCCTCGTGCAGCTTGAGGCCGATGGCGCCCGCCTCGATCTGTTCGGCGAGCGCGCCCGGCAGACTTGCGTTGCCCTTGCCGAGATAGCCGAGATTCATCGGAAACGCTTCGGAGGCCTGCAGCATCTTGCGGATATGCCATGGGCCGGGCGTGCAGGTGGTGGCGTAGGTGCCGGTGGCCGGACCGGTGCCGCCACCGAGCATGGTGGTCACGCCGCTCATCAAGGCCTCTTCGATCTGCTGCGGGCAGATGAAGTGGATGTGGCTGTCGATGCCGCCCGCGGTGACGATCATGCCCTCGCCGGCGATCACCTCGGTGCCCGGCCCGATGACGATCTGCACGCCGGGCTGGATGTCCGGATTGCCGGCCTTGCCGATGCCGGCGATGCGCCCGTGCTTGATGCCGATGTCGGCCTTGACGATGCCCCAGTGGTCAATGATCAGGGCGTTGGTGATTACCGTATCGGCCACCTCGGCGGCGAGGCGCTGGCTCTGGCCCATGCCGTCGCGGATCACCTTGCCGCCACCGAACTTCACCTCCTCGCCATAGAGGGTGAAGTCCTTCTCGACCTCGATCCACAACTCGGTGTCAGCCAGCCGCAGGCGGTCACCCACCGTCGGTCCGAACATTTCCGCATAGGCCTGCCGGGAAATCTTTGCGACCATCACAGCGCCCCCATGACCTGAGCGTTGAAACCGAACACCTTTCGCTCGCCGGCCAGGGCCACCAGCTCCACGGTCCTGGTCTGGCCGGGCTCGAAACGCACCGCGGTACCGGCAGCGATGTTCAGCCGGAAGCCTCTTGTCGCCACGCGGTCGAAATCGAGCGCCGGATTGGTCTCCGCAAAATGGTAGTGCGAACCGACCTGTACAGGGCGGTCGCCGGTATTGGTCACCGCCACTGTCAGGGTGGCACGCCCCGGGTTCAGTTCGATCTCGCCCTGCCGTACCTGCATTTCTCCGGGAATCATCGTCATTACTCCCACGTTTCGTGTTTCATCAACCGCGCCTGCCGTGCGGACGGTAGTCATATTTGGGTTCGTCGGGCTCGACGGTCTGCGGCAGCAGCCGGGCACGCACGTCCGCGACCAGATCGAGCAGCTTCTCGTCGGTCGTCGCCTGTTCGATCTCGTTGAGGCGGCGAATCGCGTACTCGGGATCGTTGAACAGCAGCACCAGATCTATTGTCTGGTTCAAGGTCGCCCGCAGGCATGTCTTGAGCCTCGCGGCAACCCGCGCGGCCTCCAGCTCCTCCAGATTCATCACCTTCCCCTGTTTCAGACAATCGGCTGATGGACCGTGACCAGCTTGGTGCCATCCGGGAAGGTGGCCTCGACCTGGATCTCGGGAATCATCTCGGGCACGCCCTCCATGACCTCCTCCCGACCCAGCAGCGTGGTGCCATAACTCATCAATTCGGCGACCGTCCGGCCATCGCGGGCGCCCTCGAGGATCGCGGCCGAGATATACGCCACCGCTTCCGGGTAATTCAACTTCAGGCCTCGCGCCTTGCGCCGCTCGGCCACCAGGCCGGCGGTAAAGATCAGCAGCTTGTCCTTCTCCCGCGGAGTCAGTTCCATTCACACACCTCTCAGGTATTCCAGATCCGTGGCACCGTTACCGGGACACCCGCCACGCGGGGTCTGATCGCGGACCACAACTTCACGAACCATTCGCGCCCCGCCTCGCAGGAGCTGCCGCGAAAACGCGCCAGCAGCACGCCAGGCAGCCGGGTGACCGCGCCATCTCCCTCGATCGGAGCGACACCACGCCAGGCTTCGAGGACTTCGTCTTCCACCACGGGCGTCGCTACGATCAGGGTCCCGCTCACCGGCCAGCCCGCCAACCCGACGCCGGCCTCGAGGAGCCGCCCCCCGCCATCGATCCGGCTGCGCTCCAGCCATACCGGCCGGCCGTCGCGCGAAATCCGGATGGCCGAACGAAAGTCCCCTGCGGTGAAGCGTTCGCCCGAGGCGGAGCGCCCGAAGCGCACCATCTCCATGCCAACGAAGGCCGCATCACCCTGCAGCTCGACTCGGGTCTCCAACCGCCCAAGTGCACAATCGAAGACGATGGATTCCTGCGGCACCCACTCGCACAGCGCACCCGGCGCGATCTCGATGCATTGCCGCAAACGCCCTTCCGCCCCAGCACTGCGGTACCACTTGCCCGCCCCCGGCGTCGTCAGCAAGGCATGCGCGCCGGCGCCGACGGTTACGTCGATCGAGAGCTCATCGCCCCCGGCAATACCCGCAGGCGGGTGCAGCACGATGCCGTGGCAAATCCGTTCGCCCTCCGGGTAAAGCGCTTTCTGAAGGCGAAGCGGTCCAATGTGGCTGCGTTCCGCCAACACCGTGCGTTCGCCACGCCGCTCGAATCCGAGCTGGAGGCGTGCCCGCCATGGCCCGGCGGCACTGCCTGCCGGCGTGATGACGCAAGAATCGAAAGGAGCATTCATGCCCCGGGCTCTGCAACAACCGGGCCAGCCTGACGATCTCGGAAATCACCGCGCCAGCAAAGGCGATTCCGACCCAGACGCTCACGGGAAACGAAGATTGAGTCCGCGCCACGCACCACAACGGGGCGGTGCAATTTCGGCGCACCGCATTGGTGCAAAAAAGGTCCGGAGAGGTAATTGCGCCCCATCGTGAAGCATACGAATCTCCGTTTTGCCGGTGCGCCGTCACGGTCCCCCGGGCACGGCGCCCGAAGACCCGGATCACGAAGCCGGCCCGGCAAAGTCGCCTGCCAGGCTACCGCATCGGGTGATCACGAAAACATAACATCGACCGCGCACAGTAAGGCTCTCGGCGCGCCGGCAAACGGCCTGCGATGCCGTATGACGCAGGGCAGACCAGCAACGCAAAGGGAAAACATGAACCGACTGATTCTTGCCACGGCAATTGCCGCCTGTACGAGCGCAGCCCAGGCTGCCGACTTTTCGCTGCGCCTGATCGGTGAGCACAGCATCGCCACCGGCACGCTCTTCGACGGCGTCGAGTTCGGCGGCATCTCGGGCCTCGACCGCGCGGCCGATGGTAATTTCTGGGCCATTTCCGATGACCGTGGTGGCGAGCGCGGCACGCCGCGGTTCTACGATCTGTCGCTGGACTACGACGCGACGGGCTTTCACGGTGTCGCGATCAACCGTCAGATCAACATGCAGCGTCCCGACGGCAGCGCCTTCCCGGCGTCCAGCCGCACCGTCGACCCGGAAAGCATCCGCGTCGCGCCGAACGGCAATCTTTACTGGTCGTCCGAGGGCAACTGGAGCACCTCGGCTGCCAGCCGCTACCAACCCTTCGTGCGCGAAATGACCGTTGACGGCCGCTTCGTTCGCGAATTCGCGACACCCTCGATGTACGACTACGTCGACAACAGCACCACCGGAGGACGCAGCAACAAGCTCTTCGAGGCACTTGCGGTTACCCCGAATGGAACGCTTTACGCAGCCAATGAAGACGCGCTGATTCAGGACGGCGACATCACCACCCTCGGAGCCGGCAGCACCGTGCGCGTCACCAGCATCGATCCGGTGAGCGGCACCGCCACCGCCCAGTACGCCTACCAACTGCCACCGATTCCGGTCGACGCCGCGGCGGGCGCCCCGTTCGGCCCCGACAACGGCCTGCCCGAGTTGCTCGCGGTCTCCGATACCCAGTTCATTGCAGTCGAACGGGCCTTCGCCTTTGGCGTGGGCAACACCATCCGGCTGGTTCTGACCAGCATCGCGCCCGACACCACCGACATATCCAGCTTCGCAAGCCTTGCTGGCGCCAGCTTCACGCCGATGAGCCGCGAACTCCTGCTCGAACTCCCGATCAGCTATCAGGGCGTGACCATTGACAACATGGAGGCGCTCACCTGGGGGCACACACTCGCCAACGGCAATCGCACCCTGGTACTCGCCGCCGATAATAATTTCAGCACTGCCCAGAGCACCTTGTTCATGGCTTTCGAGGTCACGCCGGTGCCTGAACCTGCCAGTTGGGCGATGCTGCTCGCCGGCCTTGGCCTCACCGGGCTGTTCGCCACCCGAAAGCGCACCTGAGATTTCCCCTGCCACCAACCCCGGAGCCTCACCATGCCCCGCCACAGCGCCCTGGCCCTCGCGATCGGCTGCGCCCTCGGCACACCAGCCTTCGCAGCCGCAGTCCCACCCACCAACACCCTCGTCGGCTGGGCCATGCTGCCCGCCGCGACCTTCTCCGATGGCCCGACCTCGGGCCAATTTGCCTTCACCAACCCGGCCAGCCCGGAGAACACCCCGCCCTACATCGATCTGCAGTCGGTACAGGGATTCTCCGGAATCCTCGCTGGCGCGAGCGGCAGCTATCGGATGCTGGTCGATAACGGCTTCGGCTCGCAGGGAAATTCGGCAGACAACGTGCTTCGCATGTACGCGGTCCAGGTTGACTACCGCACCGCAGGCGGAGGCAGCGGCACGGTCTCTGCAGCCAACTGGAACACCGGCGCGGCTACCGCTGCCTTCGACGCCAGTACCCGCCTCGGCCTCAACGACGCCAACCGGCAGTTGGGAATCAGCATTCAGGCCGATTACGACACCTATTACGATAAGGTCGGCAATCCGGCGGTTGACGCGGGCCTCAAGAGCGGGCGCCTGCTGACCGGGGCCGACTTCGACGTCGAAGGCGTGCGCCGCGACAAAAACGGCCACTACTGGTTCGGCGACGAGTTCGGCCCCTACCTCGTCAAGACCGATAGTCAAGGCACCGTACTGCGTCCGGAAATCTCGCTGCCGGACGTATTTGCGCCACAGCACAAGGAGGTCGTGACCGGCAGCGCCACCGCCAACCTTGGCGGTTCGGGCGGCTTCGAAGGCCTCGCCATCAACGCGCGCGGCGACAGGCTCTACACCCTGCTGGAAAAGACGGTTGCCGGTGACCCGGAAAAATCCCTGCGCATCAACGAGTTCGACATCGATACCGAATCGTACACAGGGGCGAGCTTCATGTATCAGCTCGAGGCCGACGGCACCGCCATCGGCGACATGACCGCGATCGATGATCAGCGTTTTCTGGTCATCGAGCGTAACGGCGCCACCGCCACCGCCGGCACACCATTCAAGAAGGTGTTTCTGGTCGACATCGCCGATGTGGACGCCCGCGGCTTCGCGAGCAAGACCGAGGTGGTCGACCTCATGAACATCGCTGACCCGGACGACCTCAACGGTGACGGCAGCACGGTCTTCACCTTTCCGTACGTGACCATCGAGGACGTGCTGATTCTCGACTCGAACACGATCGTCATCGTGAACGACAACAACTTCCCTGGCGGAGGCGGGCGTTCGTTCGCCTCCGACAATACCGAGTTCCTGAAGATCAGCCTCGCCAATCCGGTACCCGAACCCGAAACCTATGCGCTGATGCTCGCGGGTCTCGGCCTCATCGGATTGGCGGCGCGCCGCCGCACGTAGCGCGCCGCCCCAGTGCGCGAGGGGCGGCCCGGCCGCCCCTCATTCAGTCCCGGCAGGGCCATCGCGCCATTACTGCGACCGTCGTTCGGCCCAAGCGCGAAGAGGCTCCGCTGGCCGTGCCTAGAAATGCCACTGCACCTTGAGCATGGGCGTGGAAGTCTTCGAGCCGGCGATGTCGCTGGTCGCGCCAAACTTGTTCTTGATGTACTCGTAACCGACACCCGCGCGCAGGGTATTCGGTTTGCCCATGACCATCTGGCCGACATCCGCCATGACAAAGATGTCGGTCCACGTCTCAGGACCGGTCTTGTCGCCGAAGCCGTCCTTGCCCTTCTCGCCGGTATGATTCAGAAAACCCTCGAAGGACAGCGGCAGCGGGCCGAGCTGGAACGGCACACCCCATGCCAGGGCAATCCGGTAGGTCGAATCGAAATCAACCGACTTGCCGACGATACCGTTGTTGTTTTTCTCCTTGTAGTACAGCAGGCTCACATCGAGAAACCCCTTGGGGACATTGAACTTGAGCGTCGGACCAATGAGCACCTTGCGCACCTTCGGCGCGAACGCGGTGTCCTTCGTGTTCCAGTCGAAACCGGTCGTCAGCGCCACCTCCTTGACCGGACCGAAGGACATGTCCTTCTTGAAGACCTTGCCCAGATACAGCTGGTGGGCATAGACCACGTAGATTTCCTGCGCACCCTGCGAGCCGCCTCTGGCCGGATCGCTACGGTCCGACGTGAGGATGTCGACGTTGAGGAAGTTCTGCCCGTAGTCGTAGCCGCTCACATGGGTGAAACCAAAGATGTCCTTGGAGACGTTCTTCGAGTTCGCCGGTTCCCGGAAATTGTTTCCGGTGCGGTAGAAGACCGACGTATCGCTCCAGTTGGCGGCGTGGACGGCCGGCGGCGCGGCAAGAATGCAACCTAAGACGGCCGCGGAGGCAAGACGCGAAGCGGAGGGTTTCATCGGGCAAGACTCCTTTGCGAGAGAGGTTCTGTTCGACGCGGCACAACGCCGCGCTCTTTTTTCAAGCTATCAGGAGTCGCGACAATTTTGACGAATAGTGCTCATCACCCTTTTGATATATGAGGTCTCTTTCAATCACCTGTTTTTTAAAGAAAATATCGCAACCTACAGGCCCGCCCGGGAAGCACGGCCATGGGGCAACACAGAGTTGGGCGCACACAAATTGCGCACCGCAACATCCTTTCAATTCATGCAGTTGCGTCATCTTCCTGCACGGAGCACCGTAACGGTGCGCGACGACCCGGAAAGACGGCCCGCCCCGGCCCCATAAGGCCGTTTTCGCATGGCACGCCACTTGCCAGTAGTCAAGCGTCGACCTAGCGGATGATCCGATGCCCCAGACCTTCAAGCCCCCGCCCGAGCTTGCCGCTACCGCAGAGCAGACGGGCCGCACGATGCCCGGCACGGGATCCATGCCCACTCCGGGGCTGGTCGACGTCCCGCTCGACCCGGCGGGTCTCTCGGCCCTGCCTTGCCGTGCCTTCGTCGAAGCCCTGGCAGGCGTGCTGGAATACGCGCCGCAGCTTGTCGAGCGAGCCTGGGAGAAACGCCCTTTCGATGACTTGGCCGATCTTTACGGACAACTCATGGAGGAGCTTCAATTCGCCACCGAGGTGGAAAAGCGGCAGCTCATGGCGGCGCATGGCGACCTTGGCGATGCCCTTGGCGTCGAGGGCCATTTGTCCCTCGCCTGTCTGCACGAGCAGCGCGCCGCCGGTCTGTTGAGCGGTCCGCGGGCCGAACGCGAACGATTACTGCTGCTCAGCACCCGCTACCGCCGCCGCTTCGGCTTTCCGTGCCTGATCGCCTTGCAGCCGCTTGGGCGCGGTCAGGTTATACGCATGCTCGCGCGGCGCGTTCGCAACCCGGCCGAGATCGAGTTTGCAGAGAATCTGCGGCAGCTGGGCCTCATCGTCTCCTATCGCATCCACGAACGCACCGCACGCCGCCGGTGGCAGCGCGGGTCGGGGCTCAGTGCATAGGCCCGGAGCGGCGCAGCACGGCGACGATCTGCTCGCGGAACCATCGGCATTCGGCCGAATGATGGGTGCGGTCGTGCCACAGCAGGTAGTACGGAATTGGCGGGATGTCGAGCGGAACCGGACGAATCACCAGCGGCAGGAAACTCGCGTAGTGCTCGGCGAAACGCGCCGGTGCGGTAAAGACCATGTCGGTGCCCAGCAACAGGTAGGGCGCCATGTTGAAATACGGCACGTGGGCCACAACGTTGCGCCGCATGCGCTCGCGCGCCAGGTACATGTCCACCACCCCTCGCTGTCCGACGGAATAGGGGGTCGGCGCCAGGTGTGCTGCATTGAGGTACGCATCCGCATCGAGCACCTGTTCCGCAAGTGGATGTGTCTTGCGCATCAACAACACCATGTGGTCCTGAAACAGCGCCGTCGTCCGCAACGAGTCCGGCGGATTCGGCCAATTGCCGATCACGACGTCCATTTCACCCGATTCGAGCGCACCGGCATAGGATGCGGATGCCCCCATAGAGTGCAGATTGACCTGTGCCGACGGCGCCCCGGCCTGCATCCTCGCCAGCACTTCCCCGACCGAGCGGGCATCCAGATAGTCGGGCGAGCCAATGTTGAATTCGCGCTTGCAGACGTTTGCCTCGAACTGCGCGGGCGGTGTGACGATCACCTCGAGCTGTTCGAGTGCCAGTTTCACCGGCTCCAGTAGCGCCGCCCCCCGCTCGGTCGGTGTCATCCCGCCCCGTCCGCGCACCAGCAGCTGATCTCCGGTGATCTCTCGCAGCCTGCGCAGGGCCGAACTGACGGCCGGTTGCGACTGGTTAAGTCGTCGTGCCGCTCGCGACACGCTGCCTTCCACGAGTAGATGATGGAGTACCCGCAGCAAGTGCCCATCGATTGCATCACGTCCTACAGCCAAAGTCTGCCCCCCGAAAGCTGCCTCGAATCGAGATGAACGGCCTGACGCGACCGAGCCCCACCTCCAGAAGCAATATCCGCACCGGTTTTGCGGAAGCGACGAGGCGGATGTGCCATGGGTCGATCGGCGATCCCGCATCCGCCCCGGGCAGGGACTTCGAGCGCACCGCCAACCATCGACTGCGTTGCCCCCTCCGATGCCTGTCACGGGGCCGGAGCAAGCCCGAGATGAGTCGCCGCCATCGGCACCGTGCCGATGACCCGACCCGCCACACCTGCATACACCGAAGTATCCCGGTGACTTGAATCACCTCGCGCCTGGCAACGGTTCATCCCTTTTCGTCTGCCAACCACCTAGGCTTCTTCTGCGAGGCCGATTCCGGCTCCGCAACACCACGAGGAGCACGAACATGCGCAACGGAATGAACTGCAACACCGCTTTGAAGCCACGTGAACTTGATCTCCACGCCGCCCGGCAGGTGGGCGGCGGAATCTGGGACTACTCCAATCGTCTCGGGCTCCTCGGGCAGATGCTCGAAGACATGCAGGATCGCCACTACGGGGACCCCTTCGGCCCGAAAACGCTCGACGAGGCCGCTCACCAGGCGCTCGAGGGCTGGATTTCGGTCCCGTGACCTGCTGACGGATCGCCACCGCGCCTTCGTCGGGGCGGGAATCCTCCGCGATGTGCCGGTGGCGCCTCGAATGCGATTGCCCGGTCAGAACGTACCGCGATCGGGCGGGCATTCACGGGGCTTCGGACAGACCATCGACTTGCGGGCTCGTTGCCGCGACGATCGCTCCGCTCGCCGATGGAGGAGCAACCTTACCCGGAACCGGCACGACGAGGCCCGCCACCATGAAGCACGGCCGCGGAACACGTCCGAGGTATCCGGCCGCCGGATCGGGTAACCGGCTCGGGCCGACAGCGCCATTGCGCGGCTCGCCGTGGGTCAGCGTGCCCGGCGGCACGGTTCATGCATGATCAAATGCACCTCTTTTCAAAGTAAACCGATGCACGTATCCGCAGCCAAGCTCCTGCTGCTCTCCAGACAGCGTGAAATAGAGGCCCTCCGCACGCTCGAATCCCGCTCATCGCTGGTTGCCACAATCGGCAGCGTGGTGCATGCGCTGCAGAACGAACGTGGCGCGAGCAGCATCTTCCTCGCCTCGAGAGGAGAACGCTTCGCGGACATCCGCCGTGATCTTGCCGAGGAATCCGGACGGCTGGAACAACTGCTGCGCAAGGAATTCGATGAGCGGGTGGTTGCCGACACATCCGCCAGCGCCCGCATCTACTCTCTGGTCGCCTGGGTGCTGCTCGGCATTGATGACCTGCCCGCCCTGCGCGAACGCATCGCAACCCGTCGCCTGTCGGGGGACGAGGCGGTCCGTTCGATCAGCCGACTGATCGCGGGGTTGTTGTCGGTGATCTTCGAGATCGCCGACACCGCCATCACACCCGAGGTCTCACGCTCGCTGGTGGCGCTCTTCAACCTCCTCAATGGCAAGGAGCTGGCCGGCCAGGAGCGGGCCGTCGGCGCGCTGTCCTTCGCTTCCGGCCGCAGCGATGCGGGCCATCAACAACGGCTCATGCATCTGATCGACGCCCAGGAGCGGAACTTCCAGCTATTCACCGATTTCGCCGAAAGGCGCGTCCTCGAGAGTTGGCGCGAACTGGAGGCGAGTCCGTGTATCGCCCGCCTGGAACGGTTTCGGCGCATCCTCTGCAGCACCCGTCCCGACGACTCGCTGAATACGGAGTTCAGCGACCAGTGGTTCGAAGTGTGCAGCGAGCGCCTCGGCGGGCTGTGGTCCCTGCAATGCACCATGGTGGCGGCCCTGCAGCAAAGTTGCCGCCGGCTCATCGCCGAGGCGGAACGGGATCTGGCGGACGCAGAAGGACTGCTCGAACGGCTCGTCCGCCACCCCCCGGCCAGCGCCGACAGGGTGGACCGCTTCTTCGACCCCGGACGTCCGATCGACATGGCAATGAGCCTTTCTCACGGTCCCCAGCACCGCATGCCGGAAAGCATGGAGCAATCCATCATCGACGTACTGCAGGCCCAGTCGGTACGGCTCGCGCGCGTCGAGTCCGAACTGCAGGCGGCGCGCCGGGCACTCGACGAGCGCAAACTCATCGAACGCGCCAAGGGTGTGCTGATGAATCGGCTCGGGGTCTCCGAGGAAAAAGCCTACAAAGCCTTGCGCAATGCCTCGATGACCCAGAATCGACGCATGGCGGATGTCGCGGAGGCGACCCTCGCGCTACCCGATTTCATGGATCCGCGCAGCGGTTCGCACCAAGAATGATCATTTCTCTGCTGCAGCGCACCACGTCGGCGCACAAACCACCTCCCACCATCCGGAATTCGTGCCAAAGTGCAATCGTTTGATCTGGCATCAAATTTGCTTAGGATCAGGCAAGGCTAACGGCGGCCTGAATTTCGGAGCGGAACGAAACCGCTCCCCGAAAGTATCACCTGGACAACGGCGTCCATCTCTGAGCTCCGCAAACGCGGGTCGCGGGATGTGCGCCGTTTTTGTTTTTCGGCCCTTACTTTTCGAGAGAACCGACCATGGCCTACCTCGCACCTACCGAGTTCGTCACCAAGATGGTGGACGCCGGTGAATCCAAGATATTCATGTCCACCCGCGACACCGTCATCCGTGCCTACATGGCCGGAGCGATCCTCGCCCTCGCGGCCGCCTTCGCGGTCACCATCAACGTCCAGACCGGGCAGCCCCTGGCCGGCGCGATCCTCTTCCCGGTCGGCTTCTGCCTCCTCTACCTGCTGGGCTTCGACCTGCTCACCGGCGTGTTCACGCTCGCCCCGCTGGCACTCCTCGACAAGCGCCCGGGCGTCACCCCGGGTGGCGTGATGCGCAACTGGAGCCTGGTGTTCGTCGGCAACTTCGCCGGCGCCTTCACGGTAGCCGTGTTCATGGCGATCATCTTCACCTTTGGCTTCAGCACCGAGCCAAACGCCGTCGGCAAGGCCATCGGCCACATCGGCGAGGGGCGCACCGTGGGCTATGCGGAGCACGGCGCAGCCGGCATGCTGACCCTGTTCATCCGCGGCGTGCTGTGCAACTGGATGGTCTCCACCGGCGTCGTCGCCGCAATGATGTCCACCAGCGTCTCGGGCAAGGTCATCGGGATGTGGATGCCCATCATGCTGTTCTTCTACATGGGCTTCGAGCACTCCATCGTGAACATGTTCCTGTTCCCCTCGGGCCTGATGCTCGGCGGCAACTTCTCCATCTACGACTACATGGTGTGGAACGAGATCCCGACCGTGCTCGGCAACCTCGTCGGCGGTCTGACCTTCGTCGGTCTGACCCTCTACTCCACCCACGTGCGCACCGCACCGAAGCGCAAGCCCGCCTGACAAGGCTGCGCGAAGGCCCGAAAGGGCCTTCGCATCTTCCGGATGTCAAGCAGACTCTCGCTTTCCACAGGCCAGTATTCCGACCGCGGCCGCAAGGAAATCAACCAGGATTTCCACGGCCTGTGCATCCCGGACGAACCGCTGCTGAGCACAAAGGGCATCGCGATCGCGCTGGCCGACGGGATCAGCAGCAGCGAGGTCTCGCACATCGCCAGCGAATCGGCGGTCAAGAGTTTTCTCGACGATTACTTGTGCACCTCCGACGCGTGGTCGGTCAGGACGTCGGCCGAGCGCGTGCTCGGCGCCATCAATTCGTGGCTCGATGCCCAGACGCGACGCGGCCCCCACCGTCACGACCGCGATCGCGGCTACGTGTGCACCTTCAGTGCGCTGATCCTGAAGGCCACCACCGCGCACATCGTCCACGTCGGCGATAGCCGCATCTACCGCCTGCGCGACGGCGCCCTCGAACAGCTCACCAACGATCACCGCATGATCGTCTCCGAAGGGCAGAGCTACCTATCGCGGGCACTCGGTATGAGCGAGCAGGTCGACATCGACTACCAGTCGGTCCCGCTCAGGGAAGGCGACGCCTTCGTCCTCGCCACCGACGGCGTCTACGAATCTGCCACGCCCGCATTCATCATCGAAACCATTGCGCGTCACGCCGACCAGCTCGATACCGCCGCGCAGCTGATCGCGGAAGAAGCCTTCGCCCGGGGCAGCAAGGATAACCTGACGATCCAGATCGCGCGGATCGACACACTGCCACAGCAGGCGAGCAGCGAGCTGCAACAGCAGCTGGCCGCACTGCCACCGGCTCCGATCCTCGAGCCACGCATGCTCTTCGACGGTTACCGCATCATTCGCGCACTGCATGGCAGCAGCCGCAGTCACATCTATCTCGCCGAAGATGGCGACGGCGGCGATCTGGTGGCGATCAAGGTACCTTCGATCGACCTGCGCGGCGACCCCGCCTATCTCGAGCGCTTCATGCTCGAGGAATGGATCGCGCGGCGCATCAACAGCGCCCATGTGCTCAAGCCCCGCCCACCGACGCGGACACGCAATTACCTTTACGTGGTCACCGAGTACATCGAAGGCCAGACCCTGGCGCAGTGGATGCGCGACAACCCCGCCCCCGGGCTCGAAACGGTGCGCGGCATCGTCGAGCAGATCGCCCGCGGCCTGCTTGCCTTCCACCGCATGGAGATGCTGCACCAGGACCTGCGACCGAACAATGTCATGATCGACGGCTCGGGCACCGCGAAGATCATCGACTTCGGCTCGACCCGCGTGGCCGGACTGGCCGAAGCGGATCCCGCCGAGCGCGCGCCCGAGATCCTCGGCACCGCCCAGTACACCGCGCCGGAATATTTCCTCGGCGAAGCCGGCTCCCCCAACTCGGATCTCTTCTCTCTCGGCGTCATCGCTTACCAGATGCTCTCGGGCCGCCTGCCGTACGGCGCCCAAGTGGCCAAGTCGCGCACCCGGGCGGCCCAGAAGAAGCTGCACTACGCTTCGGTGCTCGACGAACATCGCGAGATTCCGGCCTGGGTGGATGCGGCGCTGGCCAAGGCAGTGCATCCCGATCCGTTCAAGCGCTACGCCGAGCTATCCGAGTTCTCCCACGACCTCCGGCATCCCAATCTCGCCTTGACCGGACAACGCGGCCCGGCGCTGATCGAACGCAATCCGGTCCTGTTCTGGAAGGGCATGTCGCTGCTGCTCGGCGTGCTGGTGATCGTGCTGCTGGGGATCAACGTCCTCGGAACCTGACGCCCCGGAGCGCGGCCTTAAGTCTGGCGCCCTCGTTCGAGACCATTACCGGCAAGGCCTGCGCGTCGTCATGGGCACCAACGGCAACGAACCCACCGCACGCGTTGGTGCCGCGCGCCTCGGTATCGACACGATCCGCGCCGACGCGGCGATCGCGAGTGCCGGCTTCCTCTTGGTCATGGGCGATCTTTCGGGCATTTTTGCGCAGGCACGCTCTTCGTCACCACCATGCGCAGCCTCGGCCAGAACCCGTTTTGGCGTTGGGCTACCAGCCGCTGGCGCTCCGATCGCGGCCGGCGTACTGTATCCGGCGCTCGGCATGCATATCGCGCCCATGGTCGCTGCCGCCGCAATGAGCCGTTCGTCGGAGTCGGTAATCAGCAATTCGCTAGGTCTGCGGCGCGTGGGGATCTGATTCAACGTAACGGTGCAACACCGGCACCTCAACTCGGAATAGACACCATGCAGGACGGCAGCAATATGGTTTCAGGCCGGACCGGAACGCCCGAACGATGAATCGAAGTGTCTTGAGCGCCTTGTTGGCCGCGGCGCTGTTTGGCGCCAGTACACCATTTGCAAAACTGCTTGCCGGTGAGGTTTCTCCGGTTCTGCTTGCCGGCCTGTTGTATCTGGGCAGTGGCGTCGGGCTCATGCTTGTTCGTGCCATTCGGGACCGGGGCTGGACCCCGAGCGGCCTCGTGCGCGCGGAATGGCCCTGGTTATTGGGTGCCATCCTGTTTGGCGGGGTGCTGGGTCCGATTGCGCTGCTGTTCGGCCTGACCACCACGAGCGGATCGACTGCTTCGCTGTTGTTGAATCTGGAGGCTGTGCTGACCGCGCTTGTTGCCTGGCTCGTGTTCAGGGAAAACGCGGGACGTCGTGTGGTCGCCGGGATGCTCGCCATCGTCGCGGGAGGCGTTGTGCTCGCGTGGCCGGAGGGCGGAGAAAGCGCGACCGGGTGGGTCGGCCCGCTTGCCATCGCGCTCGCCTGTCTGTGCTGGGCGATCGACAACAACCTCACCCGCAAGGTCTCGGGCTCGGACGCCCTGTTTGTTGCCGGCAGCAAGGGAATGGTCGCCGGGGCGGTGAATAGCGCGTTCGCACTGGCGCTCGGCGCGACGATGCCGGGCACCGCGATCGTAGTGGCCACGATGACGGTCGGATTGCTCGGCTATGGCATCAGCCTCGTCATGTTCGTCCTGGCCTTGCGCGGCCTGGGCACTGCCCGAACCGGCGCCTACTTCTCGACTGCGCCGTTCATTGGGACAGTAGTCGCGTTGGTCCTGCTAGATGAGTCGACTGATCCGGCGTTCTGGCTGGCAGCCAGCCTGATGGCCCTGGGCGTCTGGCTGCATCTGACCGAGCGGCACGAACACCGGCATGTGCATGCACCGCTCCAACATCGTCACCCGCACGTGCACGACGATCACCACCAGCATCCGCATCCGTTCGAGTGGGACGGGACGGAACCTCACGATCATTGGCACGAACACCTCGCCGTCGTGCACAAGCATCCGCACTTTCCGGACATCCATCATCGACATACGCATTGACACGCGGCTCCGGCCTGTTGGCGCCGATTCGCGGTGCGCGGGCCACCCCGGATTCGAGATGCCGGACTCGGCGGCGCACGAACACCGCTACCTTATTCCTGCCTTGCGCTGCTGCATCCGCACGTATGCGGTGATGTGCGCAACGTCGTCCGGCGTCAGGCCGGCAACCGGCTTCATGTCGCCGAAGTTCCAGTGGTGGGCGCGCGAACCATTCCTGACCGCCATCTGAAAGGCCATGTCCGAATGGTGAGAGGGCTCATAGATCCTGTGCAGCAGCGGCGGCCCCTCGTCACTGCCTGCCAGATCGGCGCCGTGGCAAGAGGCGCAGTTTTTCGCAAACAATGCCTGGCCGACAACCGGATTCGGCATCAGGCCGGCCGAGGGTTTGGGTACCTGCATCCCCTGGGCCATTGCACCGCTCGCAAACAGCACCGCGAGCAAGAACAGTAGGCCGGTGGTCTTGATCATTCGAGTCTCCGTGCGAACTTATTTGCGGGGTCGCCCGGCGCCAGGCGGCGGCGCCGAACAACATGCGGACGGCCTCTTGCGGGCATGTGCTCTTTCATTCGCCTGCATCCAGCCGCTTAGGTTGCGGAGCAGTTTTCTGAGCCAGTTCATGGCGCCTCCATTCAAAATCCCGTCCGTGGGGCGCGGGTCGCGAAGGTGGCCACGATCAACCTTGCAGGCACGCTGTGGCGCAGGCCCGATCACTCGGTCACCGTCACCTTGCCGATCATGCCAGCCTCCATGTGCCCGGGAACCAGGCAGGCAAAGTCGACCGTACCCGGCTGTTCGAATTTCCAGACAATTCCTCCGCGCTGCCCCGCCTTGAGCGTGACCATGTTCGGCTCGGTGTGCTGCATCCCGGGCATGCTGCGCATCATCTCGGCGTGCTCCTTGAGTTGGCCCATCGATCCGATGACCATCTCGTGAGGCCCGGTTCCGTTGTTCCTGGTGAAGAAGCGGATGGTTTCGCCAGCCTTCACGGTGATGTCATTGGGCACGAAATGCATCGAGTCGTCCATGATGACCTCGATGGTGCGGGAGACCTCGGCCGGATTTCCGGCCCTGCCGACAGCGCTGGCGTGCGAATCGGACTGCATGCCTCCTATTTCATGGGCCGGCATGGCGTGCGCGCCGTCATGATCGCCGCCCGCGAGCGCCAATCCGGAAACCGCGCCCACCAGAAGAACTGCAATTCTCTTTTTCATGTTCCATTCTCGATGTTTGAAGCAACAGGCCCATCAGGGCGAACTCAGAACCAGAAGCGCAGGCCCGCGACCCAACGCGTTTCGCTGGACTGCTCGCCCCCGGTACGGGCCAGGTCAGCCGTTTCGCCAAACCTTCCGGTCCGTTCGATGCCGACATAAGGGGCAAACTGGCGGCTGATCTCATAACGCAGGCGCACACCGGCAACAGCGTCGGTGAGGCCGCTGCCGAGGCCGCGGGGCTCGTCACGTCTGCCGTAAAGGTTGATTTCCGCTCGCGGCTGGAGCACCAGGCGCTGGGTCAACAACAATTCGTACTCCGCACCGAGGCGCAGGGCGCTGCGCCCGCCGTCACCCAGGTAAGCGGTCGCATCGACCTCGAACCAGTAGGGCGACAGGCCCTGCACCCCGAAGGCCAGCCAACTGCGGTCAGGCCCTTCACCGGAATCCACCCGCACCCCGAGCTGGGTGTCCCAGTAGCTGGCGATCGCGTGACCCCACAGCAGTTCGGTGCGGGCTTCCCGGAGGGTGTCCCGGGCATAGTCGCCCTCTGCCTTGATCACCAGGCGGTTGTAGTCGCGGCCGAACCAGGCTTGGGCATCGTAGGCGGTGGCATTGCCGTCACGGGTATGCACACGCTCCAGCCGCTCGAGCAGCAGGCCGCCGAAAGCATGTTCATCGGCGAGACGCAGCTGCCGCTGCCCTGGCAGCGCGAACTTGCCCTGGTCCAACGTGAACCCTGCAGCATAGGCATGGGGGTCGCGCGCGTCGGCAGGTGCCACGCCGCCCTGCATGTCCATCTCACCATGGTCCATGCCGGCCATCATGTCGTCACCGCCGGGCGCGTGCATCGCCGCGTCGTGCTGCATGGCTGCGTGGTTCATTCCCGGCATCGGCGCAGCCGGAATAGCAGCGGCAGAACCGTGCTGCCCGGCATGATCATCGTGGTCCAGGTCGGCCATGGGCATGCCCGCGGCCCAGGCGGCAGAGGCGCCCGACAGGGCGAGAGCGAGCATGAACGCAGGCGAACCAGGGCGACGCATCGCGGGAGTCCTTTCGAGTCGGCGTTTCATGCCACCACCACTTCACGGAACATGCCCGCGTCCATGTGGAACATCAGATGACAGTGCCAGGCCCAGCGACCGAGCGCATCCGCGGTGACCAGAAAGCTGATGCGCTGCGCAGGCTGGACCGGGATGGTGTGGCGGCGGGTCTGGAACTGGCCCTCGGCGGTTTCGAGCTCGCTCCACATGCCGTGCAGATGCATGGGATGCGTCATCATCGTGTCGTTATGCAGGATCACCCGCACCCGCTCGCCGTAACGCAGATGCACCGGGGTGGACTGCCCGAACTCGAGGCCGTCGAAAGACCACGTGTAGCGTTCCATGTTTCCGGTCAGGTGCAGCTCGATCTCGCGCTCGGCGCCGCGCGGATCCATCGGCCCGCCGATCGTGGACAGGTCCGCCAGGGTAAGCACCTTGCGACCATTGCCACGCAGGCCGATACCCGGGTCATCGAGATTGGTGCGCGCCATGTCCACCCGCATGTCGGTGCTCGGACCGTACTCCGAGCGCGCGTGCCGCACCGTCCTGCCCGGGCGGGCGAGCGCGTTGGCAGGCATCGCGTGCTGGCCGTGATCCATTGCCATGCCGCCATGACCCATGCCCGCCATGTCGCGCTGCATCGCCATGCCGGCGTGATCCATCGGTGCCACGACCTGGCCCGTCGCGTGGCGCATGCCGCCCGCCGGCCCCATCGCACCCATCATGTCGGCCATGGTCAGCCATTCCGCCTTGTCGAGTTGCGGAACCGGCGCTTCCAGTCCGGGGCGAGCCGCCAGCGTGCCACGTGCATAGCCACTGCGATCCATCGACTGCGCGAAGACGGTATGGGCCTCATCCTTCGGTTCAACGAGGACGTCGTATGTTTCACCGGGGCCGAAGCGGAACTCGTCCACCGTCACCGGCTCGACATCGACGCCATCCGACTGCACCACGGTCATCTTCAAACCCGGGATCCGTACGTCGTAGAAGCTGTTGCCGGCGCCATTGATGAAGCGTAGCCGGAGCCGCTCGCCCGGGCGGAACTGCGCGGTCCAGTTGCCGGCCGGCGTGGTTCCGTTCATCAGGAAGGTCAGGGTCGCCGCCGACAGATCCGCGAGATCCGTCGGACTCATGCGCATCTCGTTCCACATCCTGCGCTTGTCGAGCGCGGCCTCGAGACCTCCGCTGGAAGCGTCGCGGAAAAAATCCATCGCGGTGGGCTGGTGATAGTTGTAATAGTCGCTCTGGCTCTTGAGCTTGGCGAAGACCCGCATCGGATCTTCATCGGTCCAGTCCGAAAGCAGCACCACATGTTCCCTGTCGGCGCGAATCCGCTCCCCGTCGCGCGGCTCGACGATGATCGCACCATACATGCCGGTGAGCTCCTGCATGCCCGAGTGAGAGTGATACCAGTAGGTGCCGCTCTGTTCGATGCGAAAGCGATAGGTGAAGGTCTCACCCGGTGCGATCCCTCGAAAGCTGATGCCGGGCACGCCATCCATCTGGTAGGGCAGGATCATCCCGTGCCAGTGTATCGAGGTCGCTTCGGGCAGCTTATTGGTGACCCGGATGGTCACCGTATCACCCTCGCGCAAGCGCAGCGTGGGACCGGGAATCGAACCGTTTATGGTGGTTGCCATGCGTGGCGAGCCGGTAAAGTTGACCGGCGATTCGGCGACGACCAGGTCGATGCTCGATCCGGAAAGAACCGGCGCTGCGCCCGATCCCGCCATCGCCACTTCACGCGCGGCGGCCCGGACCAGGCCGGGCAGCCCGGCGAGCACGCCGCCCGCGGCAAGACCTTGTACGAAACGTCGTCGCGAGACGCCTGCCGTCGAGCCGGCAAGACCTGAAAGTCGATTCATTGCATCTCCTCGGGTGTCCAGACGGGCATCCGGTCGAGATGGTCGACCGCGCCCGATGAGCCGGCAGTCTGCGCAAGAGCCGTGTACCTGAAGGTGACGCAGGCATTACATGTTTGTAATCCTGACCGCGGCCGGTCCGGTGCTGGCACACTCTCCGACCATGGAAAAGGACATACCGCGATGAAGGTCCTGATTGTCGAGGATGAGGCCAAGACCGGCGATTACCTCCGCCAGGGGCTCGGCGAAGCGGGCTACAACACCGACCTCGCCCGCACCGGAATCGACGGCCTGCATCTGGCACTGACCGGAGGCTACGACCTCTTGATACTGGACGTGATGCTGCCGGGCCTCGATGGCTGGCAGATCCTCGAGACCGTGCGGCGCGGCGGCACGGACATACCGGTGCTGTTCCTGACCGCCCGCGACCAGGTCGAGGATCGGGTCAAGGGCCTTGAGCTCGGTGCCGACGACTATCTGGTCAAGCCCTTTGCATTCGCCGAATTGCTTGCCCGCGTGCGGACGCTGCTCAGACGCGGCCGTAGTGGCACCGAACCGACCGTGCTTGGCATCGCCGATCTCGAGCTAGACCTTCTGCGTCGCAGAGTGAGCCGCGCGGGTCGGCGCATCGACCTGACGGCGAAGGAGTTCGGCCTGCTGGAGCTGCTGTTGCGACGCCAGGGAGAGGTACTGCCACGCTCCCTGATTGCCTCGCAGGTATGGGACATGAATTTCGACAGCGATACCAACGTCATCGAGGTCGCGGTGCGGCGCCTGCGTGCAAAGGTCGACGACCCGTTCGAACCGAAGCTCATCCACACGGTGCGCGGCATGGGCTACGTGCTCGAGATTCGCGAGGAGCACTGAATTGCGCGGCAATGTCTCGCTCACCGTGCGCCTGGCCACGCTGTTCGCCCTTTTGACCGCGGTATTCCTGGTCCTTGCCGGGGCCGTCATGAGTCGGGCCATCGAGCACCATTTCCTTCAGCTCGACCACCATGAGCTTTCCGGCAAGCTGAACCTGATTCATAACCTCGTCAGGCGCACGACTTCCGTCGACGGGCTTGAAACACTGCCAGGTCGATTGGCCGATGCCTTCGTCGGGCACGACGGCATGGGCGTGCTGGTGCGCGACAGCGCGGGACGCGAAATCTACTCGGGTCGCCCCGGGTATTTTCCGGCCGCGCAGCTTGCCGGCCAGCGGCTTCCCGACGGAGATACCATCTGGCACAAGGACGGCCATCAGTACATCGGCCGCGAGGCGGTGCTCAAGCTGCCCCTGTCGCAAGCCCCCCCGGCCGAGCTGCGGATTCTGATCGGGCTGGACACTTCCCACCACATGGTCTTTCTCCAGCAACTGAAGCACCGCTTGTGGATAGGCATCGGGTTTGCCGTGATTGT
Organism: Cognatazoarcus halotolerans; assembly: GCF_009800965.1. Lineage (GTDB taxonomy): Bacteria > Pseudomonadota > Gammaproteobacteria > Burkholderiales > Rhodocyclaceae > Cognatazoarcus > Cognatazoarcus halotolerans. The sequence goes on from NZ_WUAF01000001.1 coordinate 240,529, forward strand.
TGCCGCGCTGATCGGCTGGTTTGCAGCGCACAAGGGGCTGGCACCACTACGCGCCATGACCGCAACCGCGCAAAACCTGTCCGCAGAACAGCTCGGCCAGCGCCTGGCCGAAGGCGACGCGCCCGCGGAGGTGCTCGAACTGGTACGAGCCTTCAACGGCATGCTCCATCGACTGGAACTGGCATTTCAGCGACTCGCGGCGTTCTCGGCGGACATCGCGCATGAACTTCGCACACCGGTCTCGAACCTCATGACCCAGACCCAGGTCGCGCTCTCGCGCAGCCGCAGCGCCGAAGACTACCGCGAAATTCTCGCCTCCAACCTCGAAGAGTACGAACGCATTGCGCGCATGGTCAGCGACATGCTTTTCCTTGCGCATGCCGAGAACGGGCGGCTTCCGCGGCCGGTCGAGGTGGTGGCACTCGAGGATGAGGTCCGCGCCCTGATGGATTTCTACGATGCCCTGGCGGACGAGAACGGCGTGCGGATCTCGCTGTCGGGCGCGGCCACGGTGACGGGCGATCGCTTGATGCTGCGCCGTGCGGTGTCGAACCTGCTGTCGAATGCACTGCGCCACACGCAGGCCGGCGGGGTGATCGAACTATCGATCGATCGCTCCGAGTCGGGCGCGGTCAGCCTGTCGGTCGGTAATCCGGGGAGCGAGATTCCGGCGGACCAGCTGACACGCATTTTCGAGCGCTTCCACCGAGGCAGCGGCGAGCGAAATCGCCACGGCGAAGGTTCCGGACTGGGGCTTTCCATCACGCGCTCGATTGCCGAACTCCATGGTGGAAAGCTCTCGGTTCGGTCAGTCGACGGCTGGACCAGCTTCCGGATCGAATTTCCTCGCCCCGACAAGGGGCCCGACCACACTCTCGCGCAAGCGGGTACACCGGTCCGCGCCATGACATGACCTGTCCAATCCTATCCGGACATCAGGGCAGTCATCATCACCGTGGCGGATCCGGGCTTGAATCGAGGTTTCCATGACAAAGAACGGACTATCCGGAATCCTGCCCGTGGGCACAGTCCTGCTCCTTGCCACGCTTGCCGGCGGGTGCGATTTCGGACCGGGGCACATGATGGGTCAGGCGAGGCTCCCGGCCAGCTTTGCAAGCAACGGCGAGCGTATCTACTTCACCGGCACCAGCGCCTCCGGCGACCCCATCACATTCCAGGGCGGGGACCTGCACACGACCATGATGGGGGCCAGCTGCGCGAACTGCCACGGGCCAGACCGTCAGGGCGGGCGGATGATGCCCCGGTTCTGGGAGACCGCCCCGCCGCTCACCCGTGACGCCTTGTTCGACGGGCACACGGCCAGTCATGACAGCGACGGTGACGATCACGGGGATCACGACGTCTACTCCGACGACACGCTGCGCAGGGCCGTGTTCGAGGGCGTCGACCCGGCGGGAAAACCGCTTGACGAGGCAATGCCGCGCTGGTCGATGAGCGAGCGAGACTGGCACGACCTGCTTGCCTACCTCCACGGCTGACCGCCGCCGCTTCGACCCGGCGGGTCGCTGCCCGGGCATCACACTGCCAGCGCTTCCCTCACGCCGTGCGCCGGCATGTCCTTGCCTTCGCCGCGCATGATGATCTCGCCCCGCTCCATGAGCAGATAGTGATCGGCCAGCGACTCCGCAAAGTCGTAGTACTGCTCGACCAGCAGAATGGCCATCTCGCCGGTCGCGGCAAGGGCGCGGATGGCACGCTCGATGTCCTTAATGATGGACGGCTGGATACCCTCGGTGGGCTCGTCGAGGATCAGCAGCTTTGGGCCCATGGCGAGCGCCCGGCCGATCGCGAGCTGCTGCTGCTGGCCGCCGGACAGGTCGCCGCCACGGCGGCCGAGCATCTGCCTGAGCACCGGAAACATCTCGAAGATGCGCTGCGGCATCGGCGTCGAGGCCGGCTTGCTGGCGAGGCCCATCTGCAGGTTCTCCTCGACCGTCAGCCGCGGAAAGATCTCGCGGCCCTGCGGCACATAGCCGATGCCTGCACGCACCCGCTCGAAGGACTTGGCGCGGGTGATGTCCTGCGCCTCGCCGCCTTCGCCGAAACGGATGCTACCCCGGGCGGCGGGCACCAGGCCCATGAGGGTCTTGAGCAGCGTTGTCTTGCCGACCCCGTTGCGTCCGAGCAGGGTGGTGACCTTGCCCATCGGCACCTCGAAGCTGAGGTTGCGCAGGATGTGGCTGCCGCCGTAGTACTGGTTGAGGTCCTTGACTTCTAGCATTGCGTGTCGCTCCATTACTCCGCTCAGCGGCCCAGATACACTTCGATCACACGTTGGTCGTTCTGCACCGTGGCGAGGTCGCCCTCGGCCAGCACCGAGCCTTCGTGCAGCACCGTCACCATGCCGCCCAGCGCCTCGACGAAGCTCATGTCGTGCTCCACCACCACCAGCGAGTGCTTGCCGGCGAGGCTGACGAAGAGCTCCGCGGTGCGTTCGGTTTCGTCGTCGGTCATGCCGGCTACCGGCTCGTCGAGCAGCAGCAGGCGCGGCTCCTGCATCAGCAACATGCCGATCTCCAGCCACTGTTTCTGTCCGTGCGAGAGCAGGCCCGCCGGGCGCTCGGCCTCGTGGTCGAGGCGGATCTGCTTGAGCACGCTGGAGACGCGGTCGTACTCGTCGTCCGACAGCGCCGCAAAGAGGCTCTTCCACACCCGCTTGTCCATCTTCATCGCCAGCTCGAGATTCTCGAAGGCGGTGTGGTGCTCGAAGATGGTCGGCTTCTGGAACTTGCGCCCGATACCTGCGTGGGCGATCTCCGGCTCGGTCATGCGGGTCAGGTCGATGGTCTGGCCGAAGAAGGCCTTGCCCGAGTCCGGCCGCGTCTTGCCGGTAATGACGTCCATCATGGTGGTCTTGCCGGCGCCGTTGGGGCCGATGATGCAACGCAGCTCGCCGACGTCGATCGCGAGGTTGAGCTTGTTGAGCGCCTTGAAGCCGTCGAAGCTGACCGAGATGTCGTCCAGATAGAGAATGACCTTGTGCGAGAGATCCAGCTCGCCGGCCTTGACGACGTGACCATCGGAGGCCGGCCCTTCCCAGTTCTCGGGCGCATTGAGGCCTTCGGGGCGAACGGCCTGGGGGTCGAGTACGGTACTCATGCTGCGGCTCCCTTGGCATCGATCGAGGCGGACTGAACGGCTGGTTCTGGCGGCGGGCTGCTCTTTGGTGGCGGTGTCGGCGCGCTGACATCCTCCGCCCGGCCGATCTCCTTGTGGAACAGCTTGCGCCACAGGCCGACCACGCCGTCGGGCAGGAACAGGGTCACGCCGATGAACAGGAAGCCGAGGAAGAACAACCAGTACTCGGGAAACTCGACGGTAAAGTAGCTCTTGGCGAGGTTGACGATGAAGGCCCCGATCACCGGCCCGATCAAGGTGCCCCGGCCACCGACTGCGACCCAGATCGCGATCTCGATCGAGTTGGCGGCGCTCATCTCCGAGGGATTGATGATGCCCACCTGCGGCACGTAGAGCGCCCCCGCCAGCGCGCACAGCACCGCCGACAGCGTCCAGATGAAGAGCTTGTACCAGAGCGGCTGGTAGCCGATAAACATGACCCGGCTCTCGGCATCGCGGATCGCCGCCAGCACCCGGCCGAACTTCGAGGTAACCAGATAGCGCCCCAGCAGCAGCACGAACATCAGCAGCGCTGCCGACAGGCCGAACAGGATCAGGCGCATCTCAGCGGAGGTGATGTCGTAGCCGAGGATGCGCTTGAAGTCGGTAAAGCCGTTGTTGCCGCCAAAGCCGGTCTCGTTGCGGAAGAACAGCAGCATCGCGGCATAGGTGAGCGCCTGGGTGATGATCGAGAAATACACCCCCTTGATGCGCGAGCGGAAGGCGAAGTAGCCGAAGATGAAGGCCAGCAAGCCCGGCACCGCCACCACCAGCACCAGCGCCCAGATGAAGCTGTCCGAGCCCACCCAGAACCAGGGCAGCTCCTTCCAGTCGAGGAACACCATGAAATCGGGCAGATTCACCCCGTAGCTGCCGTCGGTGCCGATCTGGCGCATCAGGTACATGCCGAAGGCGTAGCCGCCGAGCGCGAAGAACAGCCCGTGACCGAGCGAGAGGATGCCCGCGTAGCCCCAGATCAGATCCATCGCCACCGCCACCACCGCGTAGCAGAGGATCTTGCCCATCAGCGTGACGGTGTAGGCCGAGACGAAGAACGGGCTCGACTCGGGCAGCATCAGGTGCGCCATCGGTACCGCAACCCAGGCCACCAGGGCAAAGATCGCCAGCGCCAGCCAGCCGGATCGCGGCATCGAGGTGAGGAAGCGGATTGTAAGTGGGGTTCTCATGTCGTTTTCCGTATTCAATCGTGCGTCGAATCGAGCGCCGGCCGTCGCGAGCGCCGCGCGGTCGGGGTGGGAAGTGCCGCCGTACGAGTCGTACGGCGAGCATCGCAGCGCCGGCCCCGCGGCGCGCAGCAGGCCGGCGATCGATCCGGGGTCATGATTCGACGAAACGTCCCTTGAGGGCGAACAGACCCTGCGGGCGCTTCTGGATGAAGATGATGATGAACACCAGCACCGCGATCTTGGCCACCACGGCACCGGTCCAGCCCTCGAGGAACTTGGCGATCAGGCCCAGCCCCATGGCCGCCCATACCGCGCCGGCAAGCTGGCCGACCCCGCCGACCACAACCACCATGAAGGCATCGACGATGTAGCCCTGCCCCATCGCCGGACCGACGTTGGCGATCTGGCTGAGGGCACAACCGCCCAGCCCCGCCACACCGGCGCCGAGCGCGAAGGCCATGGTGTCGACGCGTGCGGTCGGCACACCCACGCAGCCCGCCATCGAGCGGTTCTGTGTGACGGCGCGCACGAACATGCCGAGGCGGGTCTTCTGCATCAGCAGCCAGATCAGTACCAGCACGAAGGCGGCGAAGCCGATGATGACGATGCGGTTCCAGGGCAGCACGGTGTCACCCAGCAGCGCGATACCGCCGCTCATCCAGCTCGGGTTATCCACCTGCACGTTCTGCGGGCCGAAGATGGTGCGGGCGGCCTGGATCAGCACCAGCGAGAGGCCCCAGGTAGCGAGCAGGCTCTCCAGCGGGCGACCGTAGAGGAAGCGGATGACGGTGCGCTCCATGAGCACGCCGACCAGAGCCGCAACGATGAAGGACACCGGGATCGCCGCCAGCAGGTAGCCATCGACCATGCCCGGCAGGTATTTCTGGAACAGGCCCTGGATCACGTAGGTGGCATAGGCGCCGACCATCAGCAACTCGCCGTGGGCCATGTTGATGACGCCCATGACCCCGTAGGTAATGGCCAGGCCGAGCGCGGCGAGCAGCAGGATCGAGCCCAGCGAGAGGCCGGTGAACACCGTGCCGATCGCATCGGCAATGGCCAGGCGCCTCTCGATCGACTTGATCGCGTCGGAGACCGCGGCTCGCACTGTGGCGTCGGGCTCGGAGGTGCCATCGAGGCGCGGTTCGAGCAGGGCGAGCACCGCGGGATCGCCGGAATCTGCCAGTGTCGTCGCAGCGGCGAGCCGCTTGGCGACATCGTCGGAGCCGAGGTTGCCGCGCGCCACGGCGAGGGCGAGCACCTTGCGCACGGCACCGTCCCGTTCACCCGAGAGCGCTTTTTCGAGGAGCGGCAGGGTCACCGGATTCACGCTGTCGCGCAGCCGGGTCGCGGCAGCAAGCCGCACCGCGGTATCGGCCGAGAACAGGGCCATGCCGGCCTTGGCCGCCTCGATGGCGGTGCGCATGCGGTTGTTGACCGTCAGCGTTTCAATATCGTCGGGCACCGCATCGAGGGCGACACCGCTCGCCGCGTCGATGGCTTTTTCACCATCGTAGATGAGCACCTTGCCACCACCGATGGCGAGGCTGTCGTTCTCGAGCGCCTCGAGCACACGGCGCGCATCGTCGTCGCCGATCTGTCCAAGCTTGCCGATGACGGCAAGCCGCTCACCGAAGTCATCGGAGGCGAATCCCTGCAGCACTGCCGGATCGAGCGCCGCATGGGCCGATCCGAACAGGAAGCAGAGACTCAGCAAGGCACCGGAGATCAGGCTGCGCATGTTCGTTTCCATAAAATAACCGGGGCCGGCCGGGCCGGCCCCGAAAGAGACGCCGCAGCGGAGGCGTGGCGGCGTCCTGATCGCACTTACAGACCCTGCTTGGATTCGTTGCCCGCGATGAACGGACTCCACGGCTGGGCACGAATCGGCTCCTTGGTCTTCCACACCACGTTGAACTGACCGTCGGCCTTCACTTCGCCGATATAGACCGGCTTGTGCAGGTGGTGGTTGGTCTTGTCCATGGTCAGGGTGAAGCCCGACGGCGCCTTGAAGGTCTGCCCGCCCATCGCCGCGATGACCTTGTCGGTGTCGGTGGACTTGGCCTTCTCGACCGCCTGCGCCCACATGTGGATGCCGACGTAGGTCGCTTCCATCGGGTCGTTGGTGACCACGGTATCGGCGTTGGGCACGTTGTTCTTCTTAGCCCAGTCCTGGTACTTCTTGATGAAGGCGGCGTTCACCGGGTTCTTGATCGTCATGAAGTAGTTCCACGCCGCGAGGTGGCCGAGCAGCGGCTTGGTATCGACGCCGCGCAGTTCTTCCTCACCCACCGAGAAGGCCACCACCGGCACATCGGTCGCCTTCAGGCCGGCATTGCCGAGCTCCTTGTAGAAGGGCACGTTGGAGTCGCCGTTGATGGTGGACACCACCGCGGTCTTCTTGCCGGCGGAAGCGAATTTCTTGATGTTGGCGATGATGGTCTGGTAGTCGGAGTGCCCGAAGGGGGTGTATTCCTCCATGATGTCCTCGTCCTTGACTCCTTTGGAGTGCAGGAAGGCGCGCAGGATCTTGTTGGTGGTGCGCGGATAGACGTAGTCGGTACCGAGCAGCACGAAGCGCTTGGCGCTGCCGCCCTCGGCGCTCATCAGGTACTCGACGGCCGGGATCGCCTGCTGGTTGGGCGCCGCGCCGGTGTAGAAGACGTTCTTCTCGAGTTCCTCACCCTCGTACTGCACCGGGTAGAAGAGCAGGCCGTTGAGTTCTTTGAAGACCGGGTTCACCGACTTGCGCGACACCGAGGTCCAGCAGCCGAAGGTCACCGCGACCTTGTCCTGGCTGATCAGCTGGCGGGCCTTCTCGGCGAACAGCGGCCAGTTGGAGGCCGGGTCGACCACCACCGGCTCGAGCATCTTGCCCATCACGCCGCCCTTGGCATTGATTTCCTCGATGGTCATCAGCGCGACGTTCTTGAGCGCGGTCTCGGAGATCGCCATGGTGCCGGACAGCGAATGCAGGATGCCGACCTTGATGGTGTCGGCGGCGCTGGCGCCCATCGGCAGGCCGATGGCGGCGATGGAAGCGGACAGCGTCAGGGCCTTGATGAAGCTGCGACGAGATTGCATGAGTAACTCCCCTTTGGTGATCAATTGGCTGTTGGATGCACGCCGGCACCCGCCGGGCCATCGTGTTGCAGTGCACGACCACAGAGTAGGGAGTCTTGGGTAGGGTCGGAATACGCAAGATTGCGTAGGCCAGGATCAGGATCGGGCGCCGCCGGCCGGCGAATCCGGAACGCGCACCCGACAACGGTTTGTAAATGTCGGGAGAAGCCCCTAGGATCGGGGCATCGTCCACCACGAGGGCGCTTCCGGTGCTCATGCGACAGTTACTGTTTTCCGTCACGCTTGCCCTGGCTCTGGCAGGCGCTGCATGGCCTTCGGCCGCGGCCGCACCTCGACTCGAAAAGATTGTCGACTCCGGCCGTCTCGATGTCTGCATCTGGCCGGAGTACTTCGGCATCAGCTTCCGGAACCCGCGCTCCGGCACCGTCACCGGGCTCGATGCCGACATGGCCGGCGTGCTGGCCCGCGAACTCGGGGTACAGCTCAGGCTGGTGGACAGCAATTTTGCGCGCGTCATCGACGACCTCGAGAACTACCGCTGCGACGTCGCGATGATGGCCGTCGGCATCACCGCAGAGCGCGCCGAGCGGCTGGCGTTCTCGATGCCATACCTGCGCTCCGACGTATTCGCGGTCACCACCCGCCATAGCCCGAGGATCAGGCGCTGGGAGGATATCGACCAGCAGGGCGTGCGCGTCGGGGTCAGTGCCGGCACCTTTCATGAAGCATTGATGCGCCAGCGTCTGCAGCGAGCCGAACTCGTGGTGGTGCGCGCGCCGGCGAGCCGCGAAGGCGAACTCGAAGCCGGCCGCATCGACGTCTTCATGTCCGATTTTCCGTTCACCCGCAAAATGGTCGACAACCACGACTGGGTGCGGATCATCGCGCCGCCCACGGCCTATTTCCCGGTCGATTACGGATATGCGCTGGCCAAGGGCGACCCCGCCTGGCGGGCGCGGCTCGACCGCTTCCTCGAGCAGACCCTGTCCGACGGCACGCTGCGTTCCATCGCGGCACGCTATGGCCTCGATCCGATCGTGATCAACGGCCCCAGGTAAGGCACATGACGAGCACCAACGCGCAAACCGACGACGCGCACCCGGACCCCGCCGAGTCCGGTGCCGCGCCGCTGGCCCGGGCCCTGAGCCTGGTGTTGCTGGCCTGCGCCACGATCATCGTCCTCGCCACCGTCTACCATGCCAACCGGCTGCGCACGGAGAATCTCGCCAACCACCGCATCGTGGCCGAAGGGCTGGCCCGCATCGGCGAACACGAGATCACCCGGACTCTCCAGGCGGTCGAACACCTTCTGGACGCCCGACTGGACGACTGGCGCGCCGCCGATGGCGCCGATGGCGCCGCGTTCAGCGCCCTGCTGTCCAAGGATCTGGCGGGCCTTCCCGCGGTGCGATCGCTGTCGATCGTCTCGGCGGCCGGTCACATCGAGGCCGACTCTTCCGCCGATGCCATCGGCACCAGGCTCGCACCGACTGCGATCGACGAGATCTCGCCTCCCGCCACTGGGTCGGCGATTGCTTTTTCCCGCCCGTGGCGCGGCCGCGATCTGAGCAGTGGCGAGCCCGTGGCGAACGGCCTCGATGTCGGTCGAAGCGCCTATTTCTTCACCATGGGGCTCGAGGGGCAACTGCATGATGGCCATGCGATCGGCGTGGCAACGATCAATCCCGACTTTTTCTCCGGCTTCCTGAGCAGCATTGTCGGCAGCCCCGAGTATGTCGTCGAACTCTATCGCTATGACGGCACCCTGCTCCTGTCCACCCGGCCACACGAGCACATGCCGGGCTCCAGTGCTGCAACGCAGAAGGTCTTCCGCCGCCTCCTTCCGGACAAGGAGATCGGGGTGATCGAGGATCAGGACGGCGAGGATCCGCGGATCCTCGCCTACCGGGCGTCGCGGCGCTATCCGCTGGTGATCGAAGTCGAGGTGCCCCACCGCGAGGCGCTCGCGGGCTGGCGCTCCGAAGTCCACAACCTCGTGATCGCGGCGGGGCTTTCGCTGCTGCTGATCGGACTGATAGCGGTATTGCTGCGTCGCTACAACCAGCGCCGCCATGTGGAACAGGAGCGTGCCCGTCAGGCGAACGAGCTGGCCGCGCGGGTTTTCGAGTCGTCGTACGACGGCATTTTCATCACCGATCCGGCACAGGACATCATACGGATCAACAATGCCTTCTCCTCGATCACGGGCTACACCGAAGCGGAGGTTCTCGGGAAATCACCGTGCATGCTCGTTACCGAAGCGGACCAGGAAATGTTCTGCGATGCGGTACGGGAAGAGATCGCAACAAATGGTGAGTGGCGCGGCGAACTCACCGCCAGACGAAAGGACGGATCCCGCTACTGCAGCCGCTTTGCGATCGGTACCGTGCGCGATCGCAGGGGTATGGTGAGCAACTATATCGGCACCTTCATCGACGTTTCCGAGACCAAGGAGCACGAAGCCGCGCTGCGCGAAGCCAAGGAAGTCGCCGAGGCCGCGAACCTCGCCAAGAGCCAGTTCCTCGCAACCATGTCGCACGAGCTGCGCACGCCGATGAACGCGATCCTGGGGATGGCGCAGTTGCAACTGATGGAAGGCAACAGCGAGGCCGAGAACCAGGCATATGCGCGCACGATCCTGGATGCCGGGACCACCCTGCTCACCCTGCTGAACGACATTCTGGATCTCGCCAAGGTCGAGGCCGGCGGCCTTGAACTGGTCGACGGAGTCATCGATCCCGAGCGCATCCTGAGCGAAGTCGGCAACCTCTTCTCCCACAGCGCGCATGAGAAGGGCGTCGCTTTCCGGCAGCACTGGGCGGGACCCTCGCAGCGCCGCTATCGTGGCGACGCGATCCGGCTGCGCCAGATCCTCTCCAACCTCATCAGCAACGCCATCAAGTTTACCGACGAAGGATCGATCAGCATCAGCGGGGGCGAGCGCAGCCTGCCGAGCGGAGAACCGGGTCTGTACTTCGAAGTCATCGACACCGGCATCGGCATCTCGCACGCCCACCAGGCCGCCCTTTTCAAACCCTTCTCGCAGGTGGACGCGTCCGCCACGCGTCGTTTCGGTGGCACCGGACTGGGACTGTCCATCGTGCGCAAGCTCGCCGAACTCATGGGTGGAGAAGCCGGTGTCGATAGCCGTGAGGCGGAAGGATCACGCTTCTGGTTCACGATCGGTGCGGTCGCGCTCAAAGATACGGCCGAATCGGGCGCGAGTGATGCACCGACCGGATTACCGGCCGGCAGCGAATATCCGATCCTCGTCGTCGAGGACGATGCGGTGAACCGCTCGCTTCTTGAACAGATGCTGAAGAAGATCGGTTACCCCGTGATTTCCGCGGCAAACGGTGCCGAGGCACTGGAGCAGCTCGAAACAGCGGAACCGCCCCCCTCGCTCGTCCTCATGGATTGCCACATGCCGGTGATGGATGGGCTCCAGGCGACCCGACGGGTCCGCCAGCGGGAACAGGCCGAAGGCCGCCCCCGGATTCCCGTGATCGCAGTGACCGCCGAGGTTTTCGAGAGGAACCGGGCTTGCTGCATCGAGGCCGGCATGGACGATTTCATCGAGAAACCGATCACCCTCCAGATCCTGCGCGAAACGCTCGAAAGACACACCCGCCAAACCGGCCGGCACCGGAAAACCGCCTGAATGCGGTAATCCTGCCGGGCCATCCACCCGTACGTCCATACACCACGAACGTCATGCAATCAGTCGCAACCTTTGCCGCCCTCCTCGCCGTTGCCGTGCTCCTAGTGCCCTTTTTCAAACGGGCCGGTCTCGGTACGGTGCTCGGCTATCTCGCCGCCGGCGTACTGATCGGCCCATGGGGCGCCGGTGTCGTGCATGATCCCGAAAACCTGCTGCACACTGCCGAGCTCGGCGTGGTGCTACTGCTCTTCATCATCGGCCTCGAGCTGCAGCCATCGCGTCTGTGGGCACTGCGCAAGCCGGTCTTCGGCCTTGGCGGGCTGCAGTTCTTCGGTGTCGGCGCGCTGCTCATCGGCATCGCCCGTCTGCTCGGCCTCGCATGGCCCGAAGCGATTCTCGCCGGCCTTGCGCTGGCGCTGTCGTCGACCGCGTTCGTGCTGCCGACCCTCGCCGAGCGGCGCGAACTTCACAGCCGCTACGGCCGCGAGACCTTCGCAATCCTGCTCTTCCAGGACCTCATGGTGATCCCGCTGCTGGCGCTGCTGCCGCTGCTCGGCGCAGAAAAGGCCAAAGGTGCGGTTTCGCCGATCGTCGGACTGGTGGTACTGGGCGTGGTGATCGCGGTCGGGCGGCCGATCCTCGACCGGGTCTTCCGCCACGTGAGCCGTATCGACAGCCGCGAGATGTTCACCGCCGCCGCACTGGCCACCGCGCTCGGTCTGGCCCTGCTGCTGCAGGCGAGCGGCCTGTCGATGTCGCTCGGCGCCTTCGTCGCCGGTGTGCTGCTCTCGGATTCCGATTTCCGGCACGAACTCGAAGCCTCCATCGCGCCTTTCCAGGGGCTGCTGATGGGTTTCTTCTTCATCGCCGTCGGCATGGGCATCAACCTCGGCATGATCGTGCAGCACCCGATCAACGTCATCGGCTTCACGATCGGGCTGCTGGCAATCAAGGGCTTCGGCCTTTATGGACTGCGCCGGCTCGTCGGCGGAGCAGCGAAGGTGTCGCGCATGCAGGCCCTGGCACTGGCGCAGTGCGGGGAGTTCGCCTTCGTGCTGTTCGGCGCGGCGCGTGAATCCGCCATCATGCCGGCCGAGCTGGTCGAACAGCTGACACTTGCCGTAGCCCTGTCGATGGCGATCGCCCCGGTGCTGTTCATCCTCAGCGACCGCTACGATGCCAAACAGGCGGCCGAGGAGCCCGAGCCGCAAGCCGACGAAATGCCCCACGAAGCCAATCCGGTGGTCATCGCCGGCTTCGGCCGGATCGGCCAGATCATCGGCCGGGTACTGCGGCTGCGCGGCGTGAGCTTCACCGCCCTCGACAAGAACCGCGAGGAGGTCGACATGGTGCGGCGCTTCGGCATCGAAGCCTACTACGGCAACGCGGCCCACCTCGAGGTACTCGATGCTGCCCGGGTCGGCGAAGCAAAGATCCTGGTGCTCGCGATCGACGACATCGAAGCCTCGCTGCGCTGTGCCGAGATGGTCCGCAAACACTTTCCGCAGGTGCAGATCGTGGCACGCGCACGGGACCGCTTCCATGCCTATCGCCTCATGGATCTCGGTATCCAGTTGCAGATGCGCGAGGCCTTCAAATCGAGCCTGGTGATGGCCCGCATGACTTTCGAGGCGCTCGGCAAACCGCCGGCCGTGGCGCGCCAGATCGTCGATCGCTTCGCTGCCCATGACGAAGCGCTCCTAAAGCGCGAACAGGCGCTTTACCACGACGAAAGCCAGCTGATCCAGTCCGCCCGCGAGGCCCACGAGGAGCTGGCCGCCCTGCTCGAGCAGGAACTCGCCACGGCGGTTGCGGCAGACGATAGCGGCGCCGCCCTCAAGGAAGCCTGAAATGCACAGCGTCGACACCCTGGCCCATCGCGCCGCCGAAGCGTCGGCGGGGACACCGCCATGAAGCGCCGCAAACAGGACTGGCTGGGCGCCCTCTTCGCACTCTCGCGCAGCACCACCCGCGCGGGCACCCGGCTCGGCAAGACGGTCGGCAAGATCGCCGCCAAGCAGGCGAAAAGCAGCGGCAAGGCGGCACGGCATGCGCTCTCCGGCGTCATCACTCCGGGCCCGAAACCGCAGGCTGGCCCGCGCGGCGGCAAATGGCTGGAGGGTCGCTGGGGCCTGGGGCCGATGGCGATGCGACGCTACTGGCTGTATCTGCCGCCCGGCGCGTCGGCGCGGCGCCCGGTCCCGCTCATCATGCTGCTCCACGGGTGCAGCCAGGACGCGGCGGGCTTTGCCGCATCGACCCGCGCGGCATCCTTCGGACGGTCCAAGCAGGTCGCCCTGCTGCTGCCCGAACAGGCCCAGGAGGCAAACCCGCAGCGCTGCTGGAACTGGTTCGGCGCCGACGCCCTGGTCAATCTCGAAACCGCCATCCTCAAGTCGATTCTCGACCACGTGTGCACGACCCAGCCGGTGCGCGCCGGGCAATGTTTCGCGATGGGAATCTCCGCCGGCGGGGCCATGTCGCTCACGCTCGCGCTGCGCTACCCACAGGCCTTCGTTGCAGTCGCCAGCCACTCGGGGGCAGCCCCCAACAGTGCCGGCACCCTGCTGCAGGCCGGCCAGACCTTGCGCGGGCGACGTCTGCCGGACGTCGAGGAGCTGGCGGAGCGCCTCGGCAACCAGCACCTCCCTCCGCTGCTGGTCCTTCACGGCGACGCCGACCTGGTGGTCGCCCCACCCAATGGGGATGCGAGCGTCGGACTGTGGCTCACCCTCGCCACCGGGCATGGCACGATCAGCTCATCCACCACCGAGCTGGCCCGCGGCAGCCGCTATCCATGCGTCCGGGTCGATTGGAAGCTCGACGGCAAGCCGCTTGCGCGGCTGCTGCGGATTCGCGGCCTGGGCCATGCCTGGAGCGGCGGCATCGCCAGCCAGGCGTTCTCCGACCCCCGCGGACCGGATGCGCTGCGCCTGGCGTGGCAATACTTCAGCACCTGTCTCACCGCATCCACTTAGCGGGATCGATCGGCGGGCATCCTCCACTCGACCCGGGTGATCCGTTTCACTGCCTCCCGCAGCCTGTTGCGTCAAATTCGGAACCACGGCAAGCGCATGGCCCAGCGCCATTCCAACCGGCACTGCATCGCACATCGCGACGCAGCGAATCCAGCACGCGAGCACAGGAGGCACATCATGCACACCCTCGAATCCAGTGAGATCAGCCGCATCGGCGGCGGCGCCCTGACCGTTGGCGACACCTATACCGACCTGAACGGCGGCACCTTCACCGACCTCAACAAGCACTACGGCGGCCTTTACGTGGCCATCGGCGGACACTGGGTGCCGACCGGCACCGAACCCTTCATCGGTCCGGGAAAGATCCCGGCCGTCAACTGATCGCCACACCAACAAGGAGCACGAAAATGAAAACCATCTCGGAACACGATGCGACCATTGTTGCGGGCGGCCTCAGCGCGCTGGGCGCGATCGGCGCCGTCGGCGGCTTCGTACTCGCCGGCGCACTCACCATGCATCCGGTCGCGGCGATTGCCGGCGGCGCCGCGGGTTATGTTGGCGGCGAACTGCTCGACGAGGCAGTCGACGACGCTTTGGCGAACATCGGCAACAATCCGGACGAGAACCCCGGCAAGTAAGATGCGCCGCCTGTCGGCCGGCGTTCTCAGATGCGCCCGTCGGCAGGCTCGTCGTCCTCGTCGCTGACGATACGCCGGTCGCTCGGGCGTTGCAGGTCCTCGACGACGATCTCCAGCGCATTGGTGGACAGCAGCACCTCGATCAGCGAGAGCACCAGAGAAATGGCGAGAATCACGATGCTGGCGCCGAACAGCAGCTTGCCTGCCACCTCGTAGCCAAGAAACAGCGAGAGCATCGACAGCGCGCACAGCAGAAAGCTCAGCACGCCGAAACCCTGCATGTACTTGATCATGACGATGCGCTGCTTGAGTCCCGGTATCTGCCGATCGACCAGTGTCAGCCCGCGCTCCGGCGAGGCGTGCAGTTGCCGGATGACCTGGGCGAGCGACAGGAAGCGATTCGAGTACGCCAGCAGGAGCAGGGAAATGGCGGGGAACAACAGAGCCGGAGTGGTGATGTTCATCGTCTTCAAGTCCTGGATGCCGCGATGCGGCGGATTCATGAAATGCCGTCGGGGAGCCGATCGAGCCGCGCAAGTTCCGGAAACCAGCGCGACCACAGCGCGACCACCAGCAATGTACCGACACCGCCGATGACGATCGCCGGCACCGCGCCGAACCACGCCGCGGTGACGCCCGACTCGAACTCGCCGAGCTGGTTGGAGGCGCCGATGAACAAGCCATTGACGGCACCGACCCGGCCGCGCATCGCGTCCGGCGTCGCGAGTTGTACGTAAGCCCCGCGAAACACCATGCTGACCATGTCGGCAGCACCGAGCACCACCAGCGAGCCCATCGACAGCCACAGGTTGGAGGACAGTCCGAAGACGATGGTGGCCAGCCCGAACAGCGCCACGGCTCCAAACATCAGCGGACCGACGCGACGCTCGAGGGGTCGCCGCGCGAGCCACAACGACATGCCGAGCGCCCCCACCGCGGGAGCCGAGCGCAGCAGGCCGAGCCCCCACGCACCGGTATGCAGGACTTCGCTGGCGATGATCGGCAGCAAGGCAGTTGCGCCGCCGAGCAGGACCGCCATCATGTCCAGCGATATCGCCCCCAGCACCGCCGGCTGGGCACGGATGAAACGCAGCCCCTCGAGAAAGTTCTGCCAGCCGGACTGGCCGGCAGTGGCGTAGCCCTGGGCACGCATCGGCCGCGCACTGACGATGAGCGCGATCGACGCGGCGAAGAGCAGCGTGGCGATACCGTGGACCACTGCGGCCCCAAGCGCATAGATGAAACCGGCGACGGCGGGTGCGGCGATGGTCGCAACCTGGAAGGCCGAGGCGCTCATCGCCACTGCGGGCGCCAGCAACGGGTTCGGCACCAGCGAGGGCAGCAGCGCCTGCATCGCCGGCATCTCGAAGGTCCGGCCGACGCCGTTTGCGGCAAGCAGCACGTAAATGAGCGGCAAGGACAGGAAGTCGAAGGCCGTGCCAAGCGCGAGCAACAGCAGGGTAAGGAACTGCAGCGCCTGCGCCGCGGCCACCACGCGCCGCCGCTCGAAGCGGTCGGCGAGCTCGCCAGCCACCGGCATCAGCACCAGTTTGGGGAGGAACTGCACCAGCCCGACAAGTCCGAGCGCAAAGGCGCTGCGCGTCAGATCGTAGACCTGCCAGGCGACCGCCACGGTAAGCATCTGGTAGGCACTCGCACTGCTGATCCGTGCAAACCAGTAGGCGACGAAGGAAGGATGGGCAAAGAGTCGGGGATTTGCGTCAGTCACTGCGGATGAACCATCCGGCTGAATCGCCCGGCGGGCGAAGCGCCGGATTATCCCACGAGCGCCCCGCCTGATGGCCGAACCGGCGCTTTCGGGGACGTGTTCCCGCTTTCGCGGGCCCGGTCAGCGATACGCAGTGACGTCGAAGCGCCGTGCCCCGTGTTCGGGCACGACCTTCATGCCGCCTTGCGCGCGGCGCTGGAGACCAGTTTGACCGCCGCATCGGCATTGCGGATCGCGTTTGCCTCCGCGACGCTGAGTACTTCGCGCGTGGCCCTGCCTGCCTCGCCGACCGCGGTGCTGGCATGCGACAAGGCCGCCTTGACCGTACTGGAGACGAATTCACCACCGTGCGGCAAACCCCGGCTGAAGATCTCGAGAGCAGTACTGATTTCACCCTCGAGCGCGCTCGCCTGCTCTTCCATCAATGCGCTCATCGATGCCCCCCAGCCCGTCAGAATGCCGTAGCACCCCCGTATGTAGCTGAGGCCGGACAACAGGGTCGGTTCGATCATTCCGACCGTCAGCACGAGCGCCTCACGTGGTTCCTTCACCGCAGCGAAGGCTTTCAGGCCTATCACGCCGTCGTCGATGCCATTGCGCACGGTGTCGAGAGAAAGCGTAGCGAGCCGCTCCGCCGCATCGAACGAGAAGCCGGCGAGCTGATACAGGGTTTCAACCGACTTGAGACTGCTGGCGGTGAGTTTTTCAGGGCTGTACATGGCGATCTCCCGGAGTCGGTGACTCGTGGTTTTCCAGCGCCGAAATTGTGCGCTGCACAATTAAAATATACACGGAAATCACTTGATCGCAAGATCTATTTGTGCAACGCAACAAACTCAGAGTTTGTGGGTGGACAACAGGATGCTGGTTTCGCTCGCAGCGATGCCGTCGATCGCGCGGATCCGCCCAAGCGCTCGATCAAAGGCTTCCAGACTGTCGGCACGGATCTCGGCAACGAAATCCCAGCGCCCGTTGGTGGAATGCAGCGTCTGCACGCACGGCTCCCCGCGCAAGGCGCGCAGCACCCCATCTGTGGTGTTGCCGGCAACCGCAATCCCCATCCAGGCACGGATCCGGTGTGGTTCGGCGGTTGGCTTGAGCCGCACCGTGTAACCGACGATCAGGCCGCTGTCTTCAAGCTTGGCAAGCCGATTCTGGACAGTCCCGCGCGACACCCGCAGTCGCTTCGCGATGGCCGACAGCGGCAGGCGGGCGTTATCGCGCAACAAGGCGATCAATTCCCGATCGGTATCGTCAATTCTGTACAGATCGTCAGTCATATCTATCAAAGTGCGCAACGAATACCACTTTTTATACCAGTTTCGGTCTATTCGCTAAACCTCCGTCTCGCGACAATGATCAACGACGGAAGCCTGCCGACAAGGAGTACAGCCATGACCCGCTACCTCGACGTCCAGGATGTCCGCCGGTTGATCCAGGCTCGCGGCATCGAACGCTGCCTGGGGGAGCTGGCCGGATTCATCCGTGACGACTTTCTGCGCTGGTCCGATTTCGACAAGAGCCCGCGACTGGCAAGCCACTCGAAAGTCGGCGTGATCGAGCTCATGCCGGCTTCGGACAAGACGTTGTACGGCTTCAAGTATGTAAACGGCCACCCCGGCAACCAGCGTCACGGCAAACTCACGGTGATGGCCTTTGGCGTACTCGCCGAGGTTGCCACCGGCTATCCGCTGCTGCTCTCGGATCTGACGCTTGCCACCGCGCTGCGCACCGCCGCCACTTCGGCGCTCGCGGCGCAGGCCATGGCCCGTACCGGATCGCGCTGCATGGCGGTGATCGGCAATGGCTGCCAGAGCGAATTCCAGATCATGGCCTTCCTCGGTCTGCTGGGCATCCGGGAAGTCCGGGCCTTCGATATCGACCCGGCGGCCACCGCCAAGCTGCGGCGCAACCTCGCGTCGGTCGAGGGGCTCCGGATCAGCGCGGCCGGCAGCGTCGAGGAGGCGGTCCGCGGCGCCGACATCGTGACCACGATCACCGCCGACAAGGCGCGCGCGACGATCGTCCGTGCCGACATGATCGAGCCGGGCATGCACCTCAACGCAGTTGGCGGAGACTGCCCCGGCAAGACCGAACTCGCGGCGGCGATTCTCGAGCGCGCACGCGTAGTGGTCGAATACGAGGCGCAAAGCCGCATCGAGGGCGAGATCCAGCAGATGCAACCAGGCTTTGCGGTGACCGAGTTGTGGGAGGTGCTAGCGGGCAAGGCGCAGGGCCGCGGCTCGGCCGACGAGATCACGGTGTTCGATTCGGTCGGCTTCGCGCTCGAGGATTTCTCGACCTTACGTTACCTCTATCAGCGCGCGCGCAGCGCGCGGATCGGCCGCGACATCGAGTTGATCCCGGAACTCGAGGACCCGCGCGACCTGTTCGGCCTCCTGCGCGAGACCGGGGCCATGAACCGCCCCGCACAGCTCGAGACCGCCTGAGCGCTAGCCGCGCGCGTCAGGCGCCGCCCGAGGACGCGCCGCCCACCCTCACCTTGTTCATCGCCAGCGCCGCCGCGGCGGTACGGGTTTCCACGCCGAGCTTCTCGAAGACGTGTTCAAGATGCTTATGCACCGTGCGCGGGCTGGTCCCGAGGATTTCGCCGATGTCCTTGTTGGTCTTGCCCTTGATCACCCAGTAGAGCACCTCCGCCTCGCGCCCGGTGAGCTGGAAGGCATGTCCCAGCGCCTCGATCGCCGCCTCGTCCGATTCCTCGCGCATGCCGATCAGCCACTCGCCCTCGGGAGTGCGGTTGTGCAGCGTGACGATGAGCCGCCGCGCACCGCGGGTGAGCGACAGCGGCAAGCTGTCGCGACCGTCTGCGCGGGCTGCCGCGGCGCCCTCGATCCAGTTGCGCAGGCCACGTGGCGCGATGTCGTCCTGCGTGCCAGCGAACTCCTCGAGCAGTTTCCTCGCCAGCGGCGTCTGCCACATCAGGCGACCGTCGGAAATGCGCATCGCCAGCGTGGCCTGGCCAAAGGCGTCGAGCGCGCTGCGCGCCTGCTTGGTCAGGCGTGCGCTGTGCAGATGGGCGTTGATGCGGGCGAGTACCTCGCGGGGGCGAATGGGCTTGGTCACATAGTCGGCACCACCCGACTCGAAGGCGTTCACCACATGCTCGGTCTCGGTCAGCCCGGTCATGAAGAGGATCGGAATCTGCTGTGTCGTATAGTCGGCCTTGAGCCGGCGAGCGACTTCGAATCCGTCCATGCCGGGCATCACCGCGTCTAGCAGGATCACGTCGGGCAGGCTCTGCCTCGCCCGCGCCAGCGCACTCTCCCCATTGGTGGCGACGAGCACGGTGAAACCCGATTCATCGAGAGCGTCGTGCAGCACCGCGAGGTTGTCCGGCACATCGTCGACGATCAGCACCACGTCGGCCTCCGGAAGCATTCGTTCAGTCATCGCGTCCTCGTTCGATGAGGCTCTTGATCGCATCCAGCTGAAAGCCGCTGGCCAGGTCGCGAACCATCGCCACGAAGTCCGTACTGTCCGGATCCCGCGCCTCGATCTCGTCGAGCCGTTTCTGGATGCCGCGCACATAGCCGGTGTCGACCAGCGCGGCAAGCGCCTCGAGCTCGGCCTGCGCCGGGTAGCACAACGCCGCCGGCGCCTGCCTCGCGGCCGGGACGTCGGCAGGGCTCGCCGAGGCCGCGCCGCGAATCACCCACTCGAGTGACAGGCGCTGGCCGAGCCAGTCGAGCAGCGCGCTCACCTTGACCGGCTTGAGGATGAAATCCTCGGCCGGCAAAGCCACGTCGTTGTCCAGCCCCTTGTCGAAGGCATTGGCCGAGATCACCGCGACATGCGCATGGCAAAGGCCGTCGCGGCGAATGCGCCGTATCGTCTCCCATCCGTCGATGCCCGGCATGGCGAGGTCCATGAAGATCACCTCCGGTCGAAAATCGGCCACCATCCCGAGGCATTGCTGGCCGGATTCGGCCTCCCCCACCTCGAAGCCCAGCGGCACCAGCACGTTGACCAGCAGCTCGCGATCCACCCGCTCGTTATCCACCACCAGGATGCGTCGCCGCGGCCCCCGGTAAGCGATGCGCTCCACCCTGGGCAGGACGCGCGCAGCCTCGGCCGAGTGCAGGTGCGGCAGGAACAGGCGAATGCGAAAGATCGAGCCCGTGCCTGGCGTGCTATCGACCTCGAGCTGTCCGCCCATCACATCGACGAACATCCGGCTGATGGTCAGGCCCAGGCCCGCGCCGGCCGCATGCTGGGCGGCGGAGCCGCGCGCGAAGGGCTCGAAGATGCGCTGCATCTCGGCTTCGGTGATGCCCGGGCCGGTGTCCTCGATCTCGAAGGTCGCCATCTCGCGAGCATGGCGCACCCGCATCGTCACCGACCCGCTCTGGGTAAACTTGACCGCATTGCCCAACACATTGATCAGCACCTGGCGCAGCCGCTTCTCGTCGACGCGCACCACCGCCGGCAGCTCGCCCTCGGGGCGGAATTCGAACACCAGGCCCCGCGCCCGCGCCTGCGGCTCGATCATGCCGACGACCTGCTGCAGGAAGTCCACGAAGTCGAGCGGCCGGACCTCGAGGGTCAGCTTTCCGCCCTCGATGCGCGCGATGTCGAGCGTGCCCTCGATGAGCGACAGCAAGTGGTCGCCGCTGCGCCGGATGACATTGATCGCCTGCCGCCGATGCACGGGGATGGAGGCATCGCCATCGAGGATCTGCGCATAGCCGAGGATGGAATTGAGCGGCGTGCGCAGTTCGTGACTGATCGCGGTGATATAGCGACTCTTCGCCTGGTTGGCGAGCTCGGCGGTCTGCTTGGCCTTCTGCAACTGCTCGTCGGTGCGTTTGTGCGAGGCGATCTCGCGCATCAGCAGGTGGGTCTGGCGGTTCGATTCCTGTTGGGCAACCTGGCGACTCTTGTGGGTCAGCACCATCCACCACACCACCACCCCCGCAAGCAAGGTGAGCACGGCGTAGGCCTTCAGGAAGCTGAGCTTGAGTGCCGGCGTGAGCGCCACCGCGGCATCGCCGAAGACCCTGAACTGGTGATAGTAGAAAAGACCCAGCAACAGTGCCAGGAAGGGCAGCACCACGGCCATCAGCAACAGGTAGTGCCCCAGCCCCGAATCGATGAATGGCCATGCCCGGCGCGGCAGCAGGTACTGCATCGCCCGGCTCCACTGTGCCGAAAGACTTGCTTCGGGCTTGCACAGGTCATTGCAGCGCGCATCGAGCGAGCAGCACAGCGAACAGATGCTGCCCTGGTAGGCCGGGCAGCGCGCCATGTCGTCGGCTTCGTAGCTGCGCTCGCAGATCACGCAGCGCTGCACCCCCGCCCCGGGCTCGGACTGACGCGCGATGTAGTAGCGCCCGCGGGTCGCCCAGGCGATCAACGGCGAGACCACGAAGGCGGTGAGCAGCGCGATCAGCGCCGAGAACGACTGCGCCGCCACGCCGAAGGCACCGAAATAGGCCGCCACCGAAAGCGCCGAGGCGATGCCCATTGCCCCCACCCCGACCGGATTGATGTCGTAGAGGTGGGCGCGCTTGAATTCGATACCGGGCGGCGACAGGCCCAGCGGCTTGTTGATCACCAGGTCGGCGACCACCGCCATCATCCAGGAGATCGCGATGTTCGAGTAGAGCCCCAAGACCTTGCCGAGCGCCTGGAACACATCGAGTTCCATCAGCATCAGCGCGATCAGGGTATTGAACACCACCCACACCACCCGCCCCGGATGGCTGTGGGTGAGCCGCGCGAAAAAGTTCGACCACGCCAGCGAGCCGGCATAGGCGTTGGTGACGTTGATCTTGAGCTGCGAGACAAGCACGAACAGCGCCGTGGCGGCGATCGCCCAGCCGAGGTTCGGAAACACGTACTCCCACGCGACCAGATACATCTGGTTGGGATCGACCGCGCGATCCACCGGCACCGAGTTGCGAATCGCCAGCCACGCGAGCAGCGCCCCGCCGAGCATCTTGAGCACCCCGGGCACCACCCAGCCAGGTCCGCCGATGAGCACCCCGGCGAGCCACCGCCCGCGGCGCGCGCGGGTGCGCTCCGGCATGAAGCGCAGGTAGTCGGCCTGCTCGCCCATCTGGGTGATCAGCGCCACGCCAACGGTGACCGCCGCGCCGAAGAGGTTGAGGTCGAACTGCGTGCCGCGGCCATCCTGGCCGCCGTAGGCCATCAATCCCGCGAGCACGTCGGGGTTCTCGCGCAATACGTAGATGTAGGGCACCACCAGCATCACCAGCCACAGCGGCTGGGTGAGCGTCTGCAGGCGGCTGATCGCGGTGACCCCGTGCATCACCAGCGGAATCACCACCAGCGCGCAGATGAGGTAGCCCCAGGCCGGCGGGATGTCGAAGGCGAGATCGAGCGCGTAGGCCATGATGGCGGCCTCGAGCGCGAAAAAGATGAAGGTGAAGCTCGCGTAGATCAGCGAAGTAAGCGTCGAGCCGATGTAGCCGAAACCCGCACCGCGGGTCAGCAAGTCCATGTCCACCCCGTAGCGCGCCGCATACAGGCTCACTGGCAGGCCCGCCAGGAAGATGATCAGGCCAGTGGCCAGGATCGCCCAGAAGGCATTGATGAAGCCGTAGTCCACCAGCAGCGTCGCCCCCACCGCCTCGAGCACCAAAAAGGACGCCGCGCCAAAGGCGGTGTTGGCCACCCGCAACTCCGACCACTTGCGGAAGCTGCGCGGCGTGAAGCGCAGCGCATAGTCTTCCAGCGTCTCGCGGGCGACCCAGGTGTTGTAGTCGCGGCGCACCTTGACCACCCGCTGGGTGGCGGGCGGCGCAGGCTGCTCGAACGGGCGCGGCGCATTCATAGCTGCCGGGGTGCTCGAATTGGAGGTTGGGCTCGCATTGGAGCTGTGATCAAGCAATTAGCGTTCCCGCCCCCGGCAGCGCACAATCGACGCTACTGCGAAACCTTCACCAACACACCGAAGCAACCGCACGACCCGCGTCGGCCCGTGCCGGGCTTGCCGCCCTGCGAACTGGCTGCGCTTCGAACAGCCGGCTACCGCGTTGGTTTTGCGAACTGAATGCCGTACCGTAAACCAAATGGCCGACACCGCCACGCACCATTCCGGTGCATGGGACTCGGGAGCCACCGGCCGCGCCACGCGCGGCAGCCTGGTCTCGCTGCGCGGATGACGCGATACTCACCGTCAGTGCAAGAATCGATATCGCCAGCGGCGAGCCTGCATACCCCCTTGAAGCTGGCACGCGCGGGGCCTGGCAATAACAAGGCGTGGCTTCATCGCTTGCGCTCGCCGTTGGCATGTCGACTACGCGAATTTACATCTCGCCCCCCACCAGCCCCGCCGGCGTCTCGAAGAACCTTAAAATTCGTTCAAGTTCAATAACTTGGTCGACAAATCAGGCGACCGCGAGGCGTCGCCGATGCGCAATCCAGGCCCACCCAAAAAGTGTGTCATTTCTCGAACACCTCCCATCCGGACCCGCATCGAGGCTCTATCTCTATGATTTTTAGTAATTTTTTAATCAAATGTTGCATTGCAATCAAATAATGCTGCGCCTGCGAAGTGTTCAACTTCTGGATCACTTCGATCCGCAACGGCGGCCAGCAACAAATAATGAAACATTTTTTCACTTTTTAATTCAACCACTTACCTATTCATCACGGGGCTGGCCTGCAACTTGCGCTAAGAGTGAGCGGAGAGCCGACCTTCGTCGGAGCTCACGTTAATGGGAGACAACGATGAGACTCACGCTTATCTCGACAGCACTGGCGGTGGCCTTCGGCATGTCCGGCGCTGCCTTTGCAAACCCGGTGGTCAATGGCGAGCATGCCGGACAAGGCGCCGGCAACGACACCGTCGACCAGACGGCAACGGCGACATCGAGCCAAGGGAACGGACCGAACGCAAACGAATATTCATCGGTCAAGGTCGGCTCCGACAACCGCGCCAAGACCGACGTCGGCAACAACAAGAGCAGCGGCGACAACCGTGACAACGAAGGCTGGGCCAAGGCGACCGATTATGGCAACGCCGCCGCCAACAACGGCGGTTCGGCAAGCAGCAGCTTCAGCAATGCCTTCAACGAAAACAAGGCGGTGGCCGTAAGCAAGCTCGAGGGCTCGGTAACCAATAACCAGATCTGGGGTATCGGAAACGCCGTATCCAACACAGGCAACGCCGACGGCGCCAGTGGCGGTTCGGGCGGCGCAGGCGGCAACGGTACCGGCGGAAACGCTGCCGGGGGCAACGGCAGCGGCGGCAGCGGCGGCGATGGCGGCCATGCCGGTGCCGGTGGTTCGGGCGGCGCCGGCGGCGGCGGCGGCACCGGTTCCAACGGCAGTGCCACTGCAGGCGCCGTAACAAACGGCAGCGCCACCAATGGCAGCGCCGCGGCAGGAAACGGCGGCGATGGTGGCAAGGCCAAAGACGCCGTCGGCGCCAATGGTGGTAACAGCGGATATGCCAGTGCCACCGGCGGCAATGGCGGCAGCGGTACCGGCGGTCAGGGCACCGGCGGCGTGGGTTATGGCGGTGCAGGCGGCACGGGCAGCGGCGGCAATGGCGGCGAGGCGATCGCCGGAGCGGGCGGCGCCGGGGGCTCGGGCAACGGCGGTGCATCGGGTAACGCGAGTGGCGGGTCGGGCGGCACCACCGCCGACGCGACCGGTGGCAGCGGCGGCAATGGCGGCAGTGGCGGCAGCGGTGGCACCACCGGCAGTGCCGTGGCCGGCAGTGGCGGCGCTGGTGGCAACGGTGGCAACGGCGCCATGGGCAAGGGCTATGGCGGCGACGGCAAATCCTTCGCGCATGCTGATGGCGGCTATGCCGGCGGCAGCTCCTTCGCTTCGGGCGGACGGTCCTCGAACGATGGCGGCGCAGGCGGTGCCTCGACGGCCGATGCCGGCGCATCCACCGGTGGCGCCAGCGGCGCAGGCGGCATGACCGGCCCGCAAGGCAACGGCGGAACCGGAAGCGATGGCGGCACTGGCGGCAATGGCGGTGGCAACAACACCGGCAACACCACCGGCAATGGTGGTAACGGCGCTAACGTAGCGGCCGACAGCAGCAGCGGCGCAGGCGGTGCGGCGGCAGGCACCGCGGGCGCGGGTAGCTCGGGCGCAGCCAGCGGCAACGGCGGCGCAGCAGATTCCACCAGTTCGATGGCCTCGGGTGGCGCAGGAAGTGGCAACGGCGGCTCCGGTGCCAGCGGCGCAGCGGGCGCGGCAGGTGCGGCAGCAAGCAATACCGCAGGTAACGGCGCAGGCGGCGCAGTTGGGGCAGCAGGTGCCGCAGCCGCCAATGCAGGCGGTGCAGGCGCAGCCGGCAGCAGCGGCGCAGGCGGTACCGCAGCGGCGGCAGCCGGCGCGGGTGGCGGCGTCGCATCGAGTGCAGGCGCGACCGGCACCGGCGGCGCAGGTGCCGTCGGCAACGGCGGCACCGGCAATGGCGCGGTCGGCAACGGCGGCGCGGGCGGCATGGCGACCAACACCACAGGCAATGGCGGTGCGGGTGGCACTGCAACCAACACCGGCGGTGCAGCCGGGGATGGCGGCATGGCCACGAATGGCAGCGCCAGCAACGGCAGCGCCAGCACTCAGGCCACCAATGGCAGCGCCTCGGGCGGTGCAGGTGCAGCCGGTGCAACCGGCGCCCAAGGCGGTCAAGGTGGCCAAGGTGGCACCGGTCAGGGTGGCAACGGTGGCCAGGGTGTTGCGGCAGTCGGCAATGGTGCAATCGGCGGTGCAGGCGCGGCCGGCGGTGCGGGCGGCGCGATTGCGCTCGACGCGGGCAACTTCAACATGTCCAACAGCATCGCCAACAGCTTCACCAATGGCGCCGGGATCATCGTCTCAAGCCAGAACTCGGGCATGTCCTCGCTGGTGCAGCAGAGCGTGAATGTGCAAGCCAATCTCAACGTCGGCCACTGATCGGCGAAAAGGAGACAAGTCATGAAACTCACTTTGATCTCATCCGCGCTGGCCCTTGCCTTCGGCATGTCGGCATCGGCCTACGCCAACCCGGTGGTCAATGGTTCCGATGCCGGACGCGGTGCGGGTAACGATTCGGTGACCCAGAGCGCAACCGCAGAGAACACCCAAGGCGACGGGCCCAATGCCAACGAGTACTCGAGCGCCACGGTGGACTCCAACAACACCACCAAGAACGATGTCGGCAATAACAAGAGCGCCGGCAACAACCGCGACAACGCCGGCTGGGCCAAGGCGCAGGACTACGGCAACGCCGCGGCCAACAATGGCGGCAGCGCCTCCAGCAGCTTCTCCGATGCTTTCAACACCTCGAAGGCAATGGCGATCAGCAAGCTCTCCGGCACCGTCACCGACAACCAGATCCACGGCATCGGCAACATGGTGACCAACAGCGGTAACAGCAATGGCGCCATGGGTGGCAACGGAGGCGCCGGTGGCGGTGGTTACGGTGGCGCCGGCCAGGGTGGCGACGGTTCAGGCGGCAGCGGCGGCAACGCGGGTAATGGCGGCAATGGTGGCAATGGTGGCAACGGCGGCTACGGCGGCAGTGCCGCCAATGGCAGTGCCAATGCGGGCGCCGCGAGCAACGGCAATGCCAGCAACGGCGATGCCGTTGCCGGCAACGGCGGCAGCGGCGGCGCTGCCAAGGGCGCCACCGGCGCCAACGGCGGGAACTCCGGCGAAGCAACCGCCTTGGGCGGCATGGGCGGCATGGGCCAGGGCGGTAACGGTTCCGGCGGCGAAGGCTCCGGCGGCAACGGCGGCAATGCCAACGGCGGCGCTGGCGGTATGGCTTCCGGCGGCAACGGCGGCTACGGCGGCGGTGGCAACGGTGGCAACACCGGCTACGCCACCGGCGGGGCTGGAGGTAACACCGGCAATGCCACCGGCGGCAATGGCGGCAGCGGCGGAAATGGCGGATATGGCGGCTCGACCGCGGATGCCAGCGGCGGCAACGGCGGCAATGGCGGCGACGGCGGCAACGGCGGCAAGGGCTATGGCTCCGGTGGCTGGGCGGCATCTGGCGCGTCGGCCGACGGCGGTTCGGGCAAGGCCTATGACAAGGCCTACGGCGGCAACAGCGGCAACGATGGCGGAGCGGGCGGCACCAGCACTGCCATGGCCGGGCCGACTTCGGGAGGCGCGAGCGGCGAAGGAGGCAGCACCGCTTCGCAGGGCAACGGCGGCGCGGCCACCGGTGACGGCGCCACCGGCGGCAATGGCGGCGGCGGCAACACCGGCACCACTACGGGCAATGGCGGCTCCAGCGGCATGGCCACCGGAACCAGCACCGCCGGAGCGGGCGGCAGCGCGGATGGAACCGGCGGCATGGCAACGAGCGGCGGGGCGAGCGCCAGTGGCGGCAGTGCCAACGGCACCGCCTCGACCGCGACTGCGGGCGCGGGCACCGGTACCGGCGGGAGCGGCGCGGCAGGCGCAGGCGGTGCGGGCGGAGGCTCGGCCACCAACACCGCGGGCCTTGGTGCAGCGGGCGCTGCTGGCGCTGGCGGTGCAACCGGCACCAATATGGCCGGCAACGGCGCGGGCGGCACCAGCGGCAACGGCGGTGCGGCGGCTGCGGCGGCTGGCGGCGCGGGCGGCAATGCCACCAGTTCCGGCGCGATGGCCCAGGGCGGCGCGGGTGCAACCGGCAACGGTGGCACCGGCAACGCAGCAGCGGGCAATGGCGGAGCCGGCGGCTTGGCGCAGAACACCACCGGTGACGGCGGTGCCGGCGGGACTGCAACCAACACCGCAGGCAACGGCGGCAATGGCGGCGCAGCCAGCAATGGTGGTGCCACCAACGGTGGCAGCTCGACCATGGCCAGCAACGGCGGCGCCACGGCGGGCAATGGCGCAGTCGGCGCGGTCGGCGCGGCCGGCGGAGCGGGTGGCCAGGGTGGCACCGGCGAAGGCGGTGACGGTGGTCAGGGCGTTGGCGGAGTCGGCAACGGCGCAGTCGGCGGCGCAGGCGGCGCAGGCGGCGCAGGCGGCATGCTGAGCCTCAATGCAGGCACCTTCAACATGTCCAACAACATCACCGGCAGCTTCACCAACGGTGCGGGCATCATGGTGTCGAGTCAGAACTCCGCGATGTCCTCGCTGGTGCAGCAAGGGGTGAACGTGCAGGCCACCCTCAATGTTGGCCACTAAGCCGGTTTGACCGGCCCGGGCCGGCTGCGGATTCGTCCGCAGCCGGCCAGAAACCCCTAATAGGAGGCAAGGCCATGAACAAGGTTCATTCGCTGAAACGCCTGCTTGTTGCATCCACAATCATTGCGCTTTCGGTGGTTGGCGGCAGCGCCTCGGCCGAAGACGACAGCCCGTTGTCCTGGGAAGAAGCGAAATCGCCTGCGCCGGCGCTCGCCGGATTCGACGGCATGCAGGTTTCGGCCGCGAAACTGGACGAGAAACGCGGTGGAGAAAAAATGAATGACATGCAGCTTGACGGCGTGGTCGGCGGCAATCATGCATCGGACCTGGTGACCGGCAGCAACTTCGTTGCCGACGGATCACTGACCGGCAACGCCGGCTTTACCACTGTGGTACAGAACACCGGCAACAACGTACTCATCCAGAACGCCACCATCGTCAACCTGCAACTACAGTAGTGGGGGGAGAAGATGCGCAGCACAAGAGTCGCCCTTGCCGCGGTCGCACTAACGATCACAGGCGTGTCCGGTGGGGCCGAACTCAGGTTCTCACCGGACGTGGTGGGTCCGTACCGGGTGCCGGTCACCAGTCTGAAGGAGGCGCGGAACCTGACCACCCTGCAGCAGCAGTTCGACTTCAGCTGCGGCTCGGCGGCGCTTGCCACGCTGCTCACTCATCACTACGACTTCCCGGTCAATGAGCAGGCGGTCTTTGCCGCGATGTTCCAGCACGGAGACCAAGCCAAGATCCGACGCGAGGGATTCTCGCTACTTGACATGAAAAATTTTCTGGCCGCACGGGGCTTTCAGGCCGACGGCTTCGAAGCGCCGCTGGATGCGCTGGTAAAGGCGAAGATTCCGGCCATCGCGCTGGTCAACGAGAAAGGCTACAACCACTTCGTGGTGGTCAAGGGAGTCAAGGACGGCCGGGTAGTACTGGGTGATCCGGCGTTCGGGACCCGAGCAATGTCGCGCCACGACTTCGAGGCCATCTGGTCCGAAAAGATCCTGTTCGTGGTAAGAAGTCATCAGAACATCGCCCACTTCAATCGCCCGGTCGACTGGAAGGTGGTTCCGCGGGCACCGCTCGAGGCGGGGCTGCGCGGATCGATCGACATGGTCCGCTTCATGCGCAATGGTGGGGACTTTTAGGAGCATGTCGGCCTTGAGGATTCGCGGCGCGAGAAGTTGGAGCGCGAGCATGAGTTCCGCCGGGGTTTGAGATACTGCGTCGCACCACGAAACTGCCGGTCGGAAACGAACCAAGCGCCCACCAGTGCAGTAGCTCAGTCTTAAGTCCGATGGCCTGCTGGCACGGGCGTTCGCAATACGCGGTCTCCGGTCCGCATTCCGGGGTTTCCCGGGAGGATGTCATGTCAATGATCAAGGCAGCACAACGACGCTATCTGGCCTTCGCCATTGCGTCTGCATGGGCGCTGGTGCCCGCGATGGCTGCGAACGACACCGGTTCGTTGGCCCAGGGCTTGGTCAAGACCGATACGCTGGAAGGTTTCGACCGCGCCGCCGGTTGGCAGGTGATGAGCGCCGCACAACTCGACCAGGTCAGAGGCGGATTCGACTTGCCCGATCTGCAACTCAAGCTCTCGTTCGGCTTCGATCAGGCAGTCTTCGTAAACGGCGAACTCGTCGCACGCACCGTGCTGACTATCGACCAGTTGCGCTCGTCGGTCGCCTCACAGATGGAGGCAATGCGAACAACGATGAATCCGGCCGCCATGACCGCCGAGATCCAGTCGCGAATTGCCCAGCAACTCGCAGCGGCCGGCATTCGCGCCACCGTTGCGATACCGGCCGAAACGCCGGCCGCAGAGGTCGCCTCCATGCCACCGGCTCCGCTTCAAGTCGTTGCCAGCCAAATGCCAGATACGTCCAAGGTGACGCCATCCAGCCCGGTTGCGGGGACCGTTCAGCCAGCATTGAGCAGCGAACCCGCCGCCCCGACCGGACTCGGCGCGGCCGTCCCGGTGATCGGTGTCGGCATCCCGGTGACAAACCCGCCATCGACCACCCCGGCAACACAGGCTGGCGCCGGCGATACGGCGCCGCCGCTACCGGCCGCATACACAGGAGTCGTCAAGCCGGTTCCGGTCGTTGCTACAAGCGCGCCTGCTTCGACGCCCTCTTCCACCCCGGTGGCCGCTGCCGTGGCAAATCCGGCGGCCGCAGTAGCACCCGCGGCCGGCAGCAGCACAGAGCCTGCCGCATCACAAGCCGCTCCCAACACGGTCGTAGCCAATCAGGCGGGAACAGTTTCGCCGCTCCTCAATAACAACAGCTTCAATCCGGTGCTGGTCATTCAGAATGGTGGCGGCAACATCGTTGGCAGCAGCACACCAGGGAACAGCGCGAATTCTCCGGTCGCGACAGTCGTGCAAAACAGCCTCGACGACCAGCGCATCCAGGTCCTCACCGAGATCAACGCCTCCGCAAACAGCCTGGAGATAATGCGCTCGATGAATCTGGGGAGTTCGATTCGTGAAGGCCTGATCAACTCCCTGCGCCGCTGACCGAATCAAACCCGGTCGCTTTCCCAGCGACCCGGGCCAGCCGCAGGGTTTTCCCGCGAACAGCCCGGGATGTTCGCGATTATAGAGTGAACGGCATGCGCACGGTCAGATTCACGTCGGGCGTGTCGCGCGTTACGCCCACGCCCAGCGACACATTGAGCGACCTGGTCGGCGAAAGCCGATAGGCATAGCCGAACATCAAGGTTCCGAGTTGAACCCTTACGCCGCCGGATTGCTTGACTCCATCGACGGTGAGCTGGGTCCGTCCCACAGACGCATGATCGTAACCTACGCTAAAGGAAGACTTGTCATTCAGTGCGAGACCCATCCCGAAGTTGAATCCCAGCACACCACCAGGCCGTACCGAATCGACGTTCCGGACAGTCACGCTCCCGGTGCTCAGGTCTTCCTCTCTCAACGACAAGTTGCTTCGGCCGAAACTGTACTGGTAGTTGATTCCGCCAAAGAACACGACCGGATCCGACGGGAAAAGGAAGGTCACCCCGGGCTGCAGCGAATAGAATCCCGATCCAGTGGGAAGGCCTTTGGGAAGGTAGCCGGAATTCGGAACATAGACAGAAGGGAAATCGAACTGATCGGATCCGGTCCGCATCTTGAACCTCAATGACGCAATGTAGTAGGGCTCGTTGGGCCCGCCGTCATTGAGCTGATAGCGACCAGTAAGCTCGACGTCGCCGATCTTGCGCCCGGTCGCGTTGAACACCTCCTCGTTGCTCGAGGGAGTTGCCAGAGGCCGTCCGATCGAATCGTCACTGCGATAGACATAGGGAATCTTTGCCTCGAACTCCATGCGGTTAGTCAATCCGGTGCGCGCCGTAAGCGCCGCCGTCCACGTATTGCGCTTGACTTCACGCACGTCGATCAGGCCTATGGTGATCGCCGGGATGATTGTGTAGCCGACCAGCGCGACGCGGTTCGTCGAGGCGTAGGAATATTGCAGGGAGGGCTCGAGGATAACCCTGCCAGGTGGTGTGAGAACCCCCGGCTGGTCGAAGATCTGCGCCACTGGTGCCGCATCCTCGCGCTTTGCCTCGGGCGGACGCTGCCCCACGGGCTGCGAGGACTCCTGGGCCACCTGCACCGGCGGCTGGGTCGCCGACGGCTCCGCGGGACCAGCTCCGCGGGTCGCCTCCAGACGCTCGACCTCGACTGCCCGGCGGATTTCGGCGAGCTTGGCCTCTTCGACCTGCATCGACTTTCTCAAGGCTTCTAGCCTGGCTGTCTGCTCCACGATGAGTTTTTGAAGTTGCTCGAGAGTCGGCGTCTCCGGTGCGGCGACGTCGGCAGCCCATACCGATCCGGCAAGGCCTGCGCACACCGCCAGACAGATCGCCGTACGTGGCGTGCGTGGCATCGGATTACTCATGAATCTTTCTCCCTGAAAAGACCACTTTGCATTCGGCACGGCCAAGGCTCCCTACGAGGCATGGATGTCGAGGCGTGCCATCAGACGATAAAGGGTTCCTCTTGAAACGCCGAGGCGGCGCGCGGCCTCGGACACGTTCGAGCCGCTCATATGCAAGCTGCGCAGGATGATCTCGCGGTCGAACCGAGAACGCTCGGTCTCGAGCGTGTCGATCACCGGGCTGACGCTGCCACCTTGCAATCCCAAGTCCTGCGGTGTAATCAGTTCGCCCTCGGCCATGATCATTGCCCGGCGCACCCTGTTGATGAGCTCGCGGACATTGCCGGGCCATTGGTAGGCCTCCATTGCCAGCAAGGCCTCTTCGCCGAAGTCGCGAAGCTGCCTGCCTTTTTTCTGCAGGTTTGCACGGAAGGCGCTCCGCGCCAGAGCGCGCACATCCTCGATCCGCTCGCGAAGGGCGGGTACGCGAATATTCACTACATTGAGGCGATAGAAGAGATCCGCCCTGAAGTGCCCCGCCGCCACGGCTGCTTCCAGATCCACATGGGTTGCTGCAACAACCCTGGTATCGACGGGAACATGAGTGCTCGCCCCGACGCGCACTATCGTCATCTCCTGCAGGAAGCGCAACAAGTTGGCCTGCAGATTGGTTGAAAGATCCCCGATCTCGTCTAGGAAAAGCACCCCCGAGCTCGAGGCTTCGATATTGCCGATTCGTCGCTGGTGAGCACCGGTGAACGCGCCTTTTTCGTGTCCAAACAGCTCAGACTGGATCAGGGTTGCCGGGACGGCCGCACAATTCATCGCCAGAAACGGCCCGGCGGCACGCTTCGAGTAGCGATGAATGGCCCGCGCCACAAGTTCCTTGCCAACGCCCGACTCGCCCCGCAACAGTACCGGCACGTCGGCCCTGACGATCTTGGCAAGCTGGCGATACAGTGTCTGCATGGCGGCGCTGGTGCCGGTCATGCCGAAGGTTGCCGACTCTCCGGGCGCCGCATCGAGCAGTTGCTGGCGCATCTGGGCCTTGCCATGGGCATGACCAAGCGTCATCCTGAGGCGTGCAGGGTCGAGCGGCAGGGTGTGGAAGTCGTGGAAATGCTCGAGTACTTGTGGCGCGATCCGGGGGTGCTCGAGTAGGCCCTGTGCAACGAGGGCCACCCACTCACAGGCGCTGCTGTCAATCAGCTTTGCCAGCTCGGTAGCCAAGGAACCCTCAGGGTTGTCGAAGACAACGATTCCGACCAAGCATCGATGCGTTTCCAGCACCTCGTGGGTAGCAAGGGCCGAATCCACCCGATGAAAGAGCCAGCCATCGAAGCCACCGCCCTCCAGCCGGCCCGCAAGCTCTCCCGACGGGTCGACCAGAACGACGTCGCGTCTGGACATTCGGCCTCCTCCTCAATTCTTCTCTAAAAACCCTTTTATGTCTTATGTATAGCCAACAATACGCCGGGAACCCATTCAATCCGGGGCTCTCGCGTGACTCACGTCACGGCTACGGGTGATACACGCCCACGCGACGGCTTCCTCCGGCCCTGCCGCTCACGACCTTCCGTACGCGGCCCGCAGGCGCGGGAGCGTCACCTCGAAGCAACTTCGGCGCTCAGCGTCTGCTTGGAATTTCGAGCGTTCTGGCAAGAATCAACGGTGGAAGGTCGCCCGCATAGACGGCGGGCGGCACCAAAGCCAATTGTGCCTTCGGCAAGCGCAGGTCCACGTCGACACGACGGTTCAGCTGGCGCCCAGCCGCACTTTCGTTGCCAGCGATGAAGCAATTGAGGCAATAGCTGGTGCTGATCTTTTCCTGTCCGATCCCGGCGTCGGCAAAAGCGCTGGCCACGGTATCAGCCCGGGCCTTGGCGAGGCGGGCATTGAGCTCGTCACTGCCGGTACTGTCAACGCGACCGCGAACGACCACCGCATGGGACATGTTGGCAATCGGCACCAGTTCGGCAACCGCCCTGCGTCCCATCGGCCCTAGCGTGCTCTTGCCGAGCGCAAAGGGAACCATGCGTGCTATCGAGGCAAGCTCCACGTCAAGCTTGAGCGCCACAGGTGTCGAACGCCCTTCCTCGGACGGCGACACCGCGACCTTGGAAATCGGGTCGGCAAGCTTCGGTGGCAGCTCCAGTTCGGCGGAGGCAACGGCTGCGGCCGGCACCGACGCTTCAAGCAGGGCCACGACGGTGGCGGCCGGATCGATCGAAGCGACTGCGCTTGGAGGTGCGGTCGCGGCAAGTTGCGGCGCGGACACCTGCCGGCCGCACAGCGGGCACGGAACCGCCAATTGATAGCTGAGCCCCGAAACCGGGTCGAACAGCGGACCATAAGATCGTGCTTCTTGCAGCGAGACCTGACTGCGTTCCGGCGGTCCACTCATGCACGCTGTCAATGAGAGTACCAGCAAGGACAGAGCGGCTGACTTCATGGCGACGTTCCTAGTCCGGTGAAAGCTACTTGACTTGTATAGAAATTAGCAGCACCGACCAGCCGCGGCAATCCCCGACGTGGGATTCGGCATGAAATAGTTGCATTTGGCGTAATCGGCAAGCGTCGTGCGTCGAATCGTGGATACCTGTCGTCAGCGCGACCGGTCAATCGATGAAACACCACACCATCGACAGCCAGAGGCGGTCGGTCCGCACCTTGACCGCCGGTCGTCATCGCAGACAATCGAGGAGGCACCTTGTGCCGGTTTGATGCCCAACCGTCGCTGGCCGCGCCGTATCGCCCTTCAGCGCGCCGGTAACTCCTCCGCGTAGGGCGCCACCTTCTGCGCCTCGATGCGGTAGCCCGCGTTGCCCATGTCGGTGGCCGCGGCCGCCACGCTCATCACGCCGGAAACCCACACCGCCTGCATGTTCTGATCGGCCGGCACCGGCTTGGCGGCAACGACATGGATCACCTGGTTGGAGGGTGGCGGTGGCACATGCACGCAGGCGCCAAAATACGGCACCAACAGGAATTCGGTAATGCCCTCCTGGTCCCCCTCGAGGCGCACCAGGAAACCCGGGATACGGATGCGCTGACTCATCAGGGCGGGCACCACCGGGGCCTCGTCCCAGGCCTTGCGGATCGCAGCCAGGGCCTCCATGGCACGCGGGTCGGCGTCCTCCATGCTGTTCATGTCGAGCTTGTCGAGCTTGTCGAGCAGGGCCATCGGATCCCAGTCCGCGGGCATCAGGTCGTCCCAGGAGATCTCGCGGTAGTCGTCGCTGGCGGGCGGCGCGGGCACGGCCGGCCTGGCGAGTCGATCGCCGACCTTGTACCCGCTCCCCGCCGCGCTGGCCTGCGGCACCTCCGCACCACAAGCCACCAGCGCGGCGGCACACAGCGCCGCAGCGGCGAATCCCTTGATATTCATATCGCTCACATCCTCACCATCATCCCGTCCGCCAGCGACTGCCGATAGGCTCGCAGCGCTGGTACCAGGCTTGCCAGCAGGCCGGCCAGCATCACCGCCCCCAGCAACATCCACTCCCGCCCCACCGGCCAGCCCGGCGACACCGCCAGCCCGTAGTTCGCCTGCAGCCACGCGGCCATCGAGAACACCAGCACCTGCACCAGCGCCACACCGAGCACGCATCCGGCCAGGGTGAGCAGCACACTCTCCGCCGCCACCAGAAAAAACACATCGCGCGGCCCGGCGCCAAGCGCGCGCAGGATGGCAAGTTCGCGGCGGCGCTCGCCGAGGCTTGCCACCATCACCGCGACAAGGCCTGCCAGCCCGACCGCCACCACCAGCGCCGACACGGCCAGCAAGACCCGCGCGCCAATGCCGACCACATCCCACAGCTGATCGAGGGTAACACCGGGAAGGATCGCCAGCAGCGGCTCGCGGGTGTCCTCGTTGATCGCCCGCTGGAGGCGAAAAACCATCGCACGGTTTTCAAGCCCCACCAGCGCCGCGGTCACCCGCTTGGGCGCGAGATCGAATTTCCTCACCATTTCGGGAGCGATCTTCAGCCCGGGGATCGGCGCCCCGCCCTGCCAGTCCAGATGAATGGCCTCGATGCTCTCGAGGCTCACGAGAACGCTGCGGTCCACCGGAGTGCCGGTTGGCGCCAGCACACCGACCACGGAAAAGGGCTTGTCACCATGCTCGGCGACATGTTCGCCGCTGCCGTGCGCGAGCGTGATCCGCGCACCCTCCCGATAGCCCAGCCGCGCCGCCACCTCGGCCCCGACGACCGCCTCGAAGACGTCCGCGAACGGGCGGCCCGCCGCGAAACCGATCCGACGACCGTCGCCGTAGCGGTAGTGCCGGAAGAAATCCGGAGTGGTCCCGACCACGCGGAAGCCGCGATGGGAATCGCCCAGCGAGAGGGGAACCACCCATGCCACCTCTTGCCGTGCGGCGATGCGTTGTACCGCGGGCCAGGACACTTCGTTGGTCGCATCGCCAATGTGAAACACGCTGTAGAGCAGCAGTTGCACCGGGCCACTGCGCGCGCCGACGATCAGATCGGTGCGCGATACGGTGCTGGCGAAGCTTTCGCGGGCATCGTTGCGCAGTCGTTCGACGCCCAGCAGCAGCGAGACCGAGAGCGCGACCACGATCACCGTTAGCCCGGCGGTGAGACGCCGGTTCCACAGGCTCGCCAGTGCCAGGGGAAGAAGACGGATCATGACGCCACCTCCTTCGCCGCCTGATTGAGCGCGGAGAGATCCACCACCCGGTCGAAATGCGCGCTCAGGCGCCGATCATGACTCACGAACAGCAGCGTAGCGCCCGCCGCGTCGCACTCACTCAGAAGCAGGTCGAGAAAACGCGTCTGGCGATCGGCATCGAGCGCCGAGGTCGGCTCGTCGGCAATGATCAGTCCCGGCCGGCCGATCAGCGCGCGCGCAGCCGCCACACGCTGCTGCTGCCCCACCGAGAGCGTCATGGCCGGGCGTGCGAGCAGGTTTGCGGGCAGATCCAGCCTCGCCGCCAGGCGTCTCGCCTCGGCAAGCGGCGTGCTCCCCGCGGCGGCGATCCGCTTTCGCCGCGCAGCGGAAAACCGGCACGCCAGCAGAATGTTGTCCTGCATCGAGAGATAGGGAATCAGATTGAAGAGCTGGAACACGAAGCCGATGTGGTCGGCGCGGAAACGGTCGCGCGCGCGGGCGCTCAGCTGCGCAAGGTCCTCGCCGAGTACGCACACGCGACCTTCGCGGGGCGACAACACCCCGCCAACGATCGAAAGCAGGGTGGTCTTGCCGCTGCCGCTGGGGCCGTGGAGGAAACATCGCTCGCCCGCGGCGACCGGGAAGCCGGGAATGTCGATGCAGGGGGCCTGACCAGGCCAGGCGAAGCGCAGCCCGCGAAGTTCGAGCGCGCGGCCCGGCGTGGTGGCAACCCGTTCCATCTAGAACCCGACCTGAGCCGATGCGGGCCGCAAGGTCTGCGCGGATTGGCCGCCGTCGCCTGCCACCTGGACACGCAGCTTGCCAAGCCGCGGGAAGTGTTTGAACAGCGTCACCTCGAAGCCGTCCAGCGCAGCGGCATTCGCACACTCAAAATGCCAGTTTGCCTCGAGGTCGGCATGGTTTTCGTCCCCGGCATCGTGAGCAGCCCCCGGTTTCTCCGCGAAAGGCTCGGCGACCGCCGCATCGACAAGCCGGCACGCGGCAGCAGCCGGCAGGTTCACCACGCGGGCAGGCTCGCGCAGGATCGCAAGCGCATCGGCAAGCCTCCGTTTCTGTTCGGCATTGCGTGGCGCATGCTCGAATCCGACGAAATTATCCAGGGGGCCGTCAAGCTCGATCAGGAGCGAGCCGCCGCTGCGAGCAACGTTGAGGCTCGCCACCCCGTGCTCATGGGCATGGCCAGTGGCCGCCATCGCGGTCGGCGCCAAGCTTGTGCAGGCTGCAAACAGCAGCAGAGCGTTGGTCATATTCATATCTGGGTTCTCCACTAAAACTTTTTTGTCATGAACGATCGTCGGTCAGCGGCGGCCCACGGTCGCTTTCGCGAGCGCGCAGGCGGCCATCGCCCAGACCACTGCGGGGCCGGCGGGCAGATCGAACACCGAGGAGCCGAATAGCCCCACGACGTAGCCGGCGAGGCCGATGCCCCAGGCAGCGGCGAGCCGTCGCCGCTGCATGCCCGCGGTGGCCAGCGCGGGCACGATCAGGCTGGCGAATACCAGGAAGACGCCCACCAGCTGAACGGATGCGGTCACCGCGAGCGCAAACAGGGCATAGAAGCCGAAGCCCTCGCGCAGCTGCGGCAGGCGCCACCACAGGATCAGTACCAGCATGCTCACCAGCGCCATCGCCCAAAGCGCCGTTGGCCCCACCCAGAGGATCTGCCCGGCAAGCAGATCCTGCAGGTGTTCACCGCCGTGGGGATGATGGGCCAGGAGCAGCATGCCGAGGCTGGAGGCGAGAACGAAAAGCACGCCGATGAGGGCCTCCTGCTCCTGCGGCCTGCGCCGCTCGCTCCAGGTGAGCAGCGCGGCGCCAGCCAGTGCCGCCGCCAGCGCCGCCGCCTGACCGGGCCAGCCTTGCGCGTGCAGCCCGGCCAGTTCGGCCGCGATCACGCCCACCCCCGCCACCTGCGCCACGGCGAGGTCGATGAACACGATGCCGCGGGCGAGCACCTGCATGCCCAGCGGCACGTGGCTGGCGAGCACGAGGGCGCCCGCGATCAGTGCCGGCCAGACGATCTCGAGCTGCAGGCCCACGTCGATGCTCATCGCGCCACCGCAAGCAGACGGTCGACCGTATCGTCGAACAAACCGAAGAGGTCCGTCGCCCGCTCCGACCCGCCCACCGTGAACGGCAATACCACGACCGGGATGCCGAGCTTCCCGGCCAGCCACTCGCTGCCGCGGCCATCGTCATAGGCGGCGCGCAGGATTGCCCGGGGTGGATCGGTAGCGAGACCGGCAAGCAGGGCGGCGAGTGACGCGCTCGAAGGCTCGATGCCCGGTTTGGGCTCGATCGCACCGATTTCCCGCAGCCCCGGCCAGTGCAGCAGATACGCAAACGCCTTGTGCTGCACCACCACACCCATGCCGGCAAGCGGCCTCGCCCGGGTCTCCCAGCCAGTCATCGCCACCCGCCAGCGCCGCGCGAAATCGGCGTGGCGCGCGGCATAGCCGGTGGCGTTTGGTGGATCGATTTCCGCCAGCCTCACCGCCAGGGCGTCGGCCACCTTCAGGATGTTGTGCGGATCGGTCTGGATGTGGGGATTGCCGTCCGGATGCACATCGCCGTCGGCGCGATCGACCCGCGTCGGTACTTCCAGCATGTTCACCACCGCCGCGGCCTCGAAGTAACCCGGCGCGCCCGGCAGGATGCGCGGATTGCCCGCCTGGCGCAGCAGCACCGGCAACCATCCGATCTCCAGCTCGGCACCGCTGCAGACCAGCAGATCGGCCCGCCGGGCCGCGGCGATCAGGCTCGGCCGGGCCTGTACGCGATGCACGTCCTGACGCGCCGTGGTCGCCTCGCGCACGCCCACGTCCGCACCGCCCAGCGCCCGTACCAAGGCCCCCCACTCGGGCTCACAGGCGAGCACCTGCAGTGCCGCCGTAGCCGGCAATGCAGCCAACAGGGCGGCACAGCCCAGGAAAACACGGAATATTCGATTCATCGCGTGCTCCGGTCAGAAGGCATGGGCGCCATGCGCACCGAGACTCATGACGTACTGCAGCCACAGCTGGTTATCGGTCACCCCCTGCATCGATCTGTCGCGCGCGGCCTGCAAGCGGATGCGCGAGAACTCGCTCGGACTCCAATCGACCATCAGCGTGCTGCGGGTCGGCCGGTAATCGGCCTGCTCGATGTTGGACGCGTTGGTACCGAGATCGACCGATCCGGAGTCGAGCCTGTCGTAGCGGGCGCCGATGCGCCAGCCGGGCATGAATTGATACACCGCCTGGGCATACCAGCCGCTCTGCCGGCTGCGGTAACGGCTGTCGACCTGGCTGGCGCAGGCGGTCGCCCCGCTTGCCTCGTCCGGATCCTCGTAGCAGGCGAGATCGCCGCTCTCGCGACGCATGAAATACTCTGCCTGCAGGGTCAGGTTGCGCGCCGCCGGATTGCCGTCCGGTGCCCATTTCCATACCGCATCCGCGATCCAGGTGCGGCTGCGGCCGCTGAAGGCACCAACCACTTCCTCACCGGCGAGGCTGTCCTCGTAGTGCGACTCTCGGGCTGCTGCTCGCGTACCGA
The DNA here is from genome assembly GCF_009800965.1 of Cognatazoarcus halotolerans. Classification (GTDB taxonomy): domain Bacteria; phylum Pseudomonadota; class Gammaproteobacteria; order Burkholderiales; family Rhodocyclaceae; genus Cognatazoarcus; species Cognatazoarcus halotolerans. The sequence continues at coordinate 281,150 of NZ_WUAF01000001.1, forward strand.
GCCACGACAGGCCCGCGCGCCAACTGCTGGCAGCCCCGACGTCCCCGCCGGCATGGGCGAATACCGTCGTCGCGCCGATGCCGTTGCCGTTCCGGTCGGTACCCGGGAAGCCGGCGCCACGGCCGATCTCGCCACCGAGCTCGATGAACAACTCGGTGGGTGCCACCCAGGAGAGCTGCACACCGTCCTGGCCGTAACTGCCGTGCTCGCCGAACAGGGCCCGATACATCAGCGACGAATCGGCGAAATCCCAGGCATGGGGATGCTGAACGTTGGCGTAGCCGATCGCCGACAGGAAGCGCCCGCCCTTGACGGTGAGACCGTGACCGAGGCCCAGGGTCTGGAACCATGCCTCCTCAACCTCCACCGCGTCGTCGATGAGCGCCAGGTTGGCGACACCGCGGAAACGATCGTCCACGTTGGCGGCCAGCATGAGTTCGGTGTGGTCGAGCGTAAAGCCGCGCTGCTCGCCCCCCTCCTCGTGATCATGCCCGTGTGCCGCGGCGAAACCACTGATCTCGCGCTCGGCGAGATTCTTCATGCTGCGGTAGGCACCCTGCAATGTCAGGGAGATCTCGGGGTTGAAGGCATTGCCGCGAGCGGGCGCCGTCCGCTGTGCGGTCGCGGGTGGCGTCACGGCGGCCGCACGGGCCTCGACGCCGGCGATCTGACGCTCCAGTTCGGCGATCCGCGAGGCGTAGTTCTCGCGCAGGAGTCTCAATTCGTCGCGCAGCTCGGCGACGGAAGCGTCGCCCGCCAGTGCGGGCTGGGCGATCAGTAGCATGGGCGCAAGCATGCGCCGCAATCCAGTTTGCATTTCTTTGTCCTGATGTCGATTAACGCACCCGACCGGAAGTGCCGTCGCGACACTTGGCCGGGCGAGCAAGCAAGGAAGCGCCGCACCTCCGACGGACGGGGGTGTGGCGGACCTTCGGGGGAATGCGCCGCTAAACGGCGCGTCGACTCAGGATGCGGGCGGCGCCCGCGCCGCGTATGGCTGAAGCGGGCGCCACGTCGGCGCAGGCGCCATCGGGGTCCGCTGCACGACACTGCCACCAGGGGCATGCGCCTGCTGGCGGCCGACCGCGGCGGCGGCACCGCCGGCCATCCCGAGGCACAACTTGCACAGCGCATCGGCCGCATGGCCGCCGTCCTGGTGCATGTCGAGGGAATGCCTCGGTTCGCCGCCCAGGTGGGTCAGCGCATGCGCATAGCCGATGCCCTGCGCAACCGGAAACAGCAGGCAGAGCAGGGCGAAGAACAGGTAGCGGCGCAGGAAGGACATCGGTAGCGTTCGGCAGTGAGCGCCAAACGCTACATGGTTGCATTAGATGATGCAAGCAGAACGGCCGCAGCGCGGCCGACGGTATTCAGGTTCCCGCGGTCATTTTCCGGGCTCGGCCGCGATGCCAGGCCAGAAGTCCCGCCCCGAGCAGGAGCAGCAGCACCGAGGAGGGTTCGGGTACGGCACCGCCCTGCTCGAGCGTGACGGGTGGCAGCGCAGCGTACAGCTGGGCACCGTCGATCGATTGCCACCGGGCATCGCCCGGCAGCCACCAGCCCAGGTCGAGGACGCCCGCCTCGAGGCGATTGAAGTAGTCGAGCTGGAGCGCATAGTAGCCGACGTCGAGCGCCACACCGCCGCCGTTCGCGCCGGACAAGGTGTAGAAATCGCGTCCGCTGGCACCGATGAAGGTATCCCGGCCGACGCTCAACGCACTCCCGCCCGCACCGATCAGCGAGAACGAAAAAGCATCGTCGACGAAGATCCCGAAGTCGTACAGACCCGCCTCGGCGATATAGAGGTAACCGCTGAAGCGCGCCGCGTAGTTGGTCTGCTGGCCACTCGTGGCCACCACGGGCGCGACCTCGCGAACATGGTCCTTGTCCCAGCCGGAGGCGATTCCCCAGGTGCTGTTGTAGAGGTCGTTGGCATAGCTGAGCTGCGCGCTCACACCACCGGCACGGGCGACCAGATTCGGATCGCCGTCGGCCAGCGCGAAGGCCGCGGGAATATCCCCCACGCCCCAGAAACCGCTCCCCCAGCCGGTATCGCCGATGCGCTCGCCCTGGTAGACGTAGTTGCTGAAGTGCCAATCATCGGCCACCTGCACCCACTCGGTGTTGAGACCGCCTCCGACACCTTCCGGTCGGGCTGCATAGGGATCGAGCAGCGGCGCGGCCGAAGCACTGCCGCAGTACAGCAATCCCGCCGTTGCGAGTGCCGCAAGAATCCGGGTTTTCCGGTCGGGGCGAGGCATGACTCATTCCTGAAATTGTCGAATGGCCGGATTCTCGGACGTCCGGCCCCGATCCCTGAACAACAAAAGTCACACTCCGGGCCGGCGTCGCAACTGCAGCATCGCCGACTCGGACACGCACCGTGAAATAGTGCTTGTCGAAGCGGAAGTCATGCTCAAGAAACGGCCGACCGATCCGCAATCATGGCCACGAGGCGCGCATCGGAAGCGCCGAAAACCACCATGACGGCAGCAATGCACTTCAAGCTCACCAAGATATCCGGCAGCATCGCACTGGCCCTCACCCTGCTGGCCGGGCCGGCGATCGCCGCCGACCCGACGCCCGCCCAGATGCATGCGACCGCGGTCCGCGCGGCGCGTGCAGGCGATTTCGCCACTGCGGTGCCGACACTCGAGCGACTGGTCCGCACGCAGCCGCGGATCGCGCGCTATCGCTTCGACCTCGTGGCGGTGCTGAGCTGGGCGGAGCAGCATCAACAGGCACTGGCCGCGGCAAAGGGTCTCGACGTGGCGCGCCTGCCCGAATACGTGCTCGCCGCCCTTGCCCGATCGGCGCGGCTCGGCGGTGACAGGCCACTTGCCGTCCGGGCGTACCGGATCCTGCTGAAGCGTCGACCGGACTCGGCCGATTACCGACGCGGCCTTGAACTCGCGACCATACCCGCACCGGCACCGGCACCGGCACCGGCAGCCCCGCAGCCGGGCACACAAGCCCCCCCCGAGGAAGACCCCGCGGAAACCGGGGCGCGGGAGATCCGCGCCGCGCGCCAGGCGCTGGCGGCGAGCTGGACGGCGGACCGCTACGCCACCCTCGACGCGGCGCTGGCAAACAACGCGCAACGCATTGCCGAGGCCGACGAGCGCGGCGCCGGCGTGCGTGCGCGTCGCCTGCGGCTTGATCGCATCGAGGCCCTTGCCCTGCGTGGTCGCAGCGCAGAAGCGCTTGCCCTCGGCGACGAGCTTTCCCGCGCCGCGCCGCTTCCCGCCTATGTCGAAGCACAGCTCGGTGACGCCCTGATGAGTCTGCGCGAACCCCAGGCCGCCGCCGCGCGCTACCGCGCCGCGCTGGCACTCGATCCGGATCGCATCGAGTGGCTGCAGGCCCTCTACTACGCCGAACTCGAAGCGGAACACCATGTCGCAGCCGACGCGGTGATCGAACGGCTCGCCGCCCTCACTGCCGCTGCCCCCGAGCGGCTGCGACGCGACAATGCCATTCTCGCCGCACGAGCGGCCCTTTACGCGGAACGCCCCGCGCTCGCCCAGGCCCGCATCGACGCGGTGCTCGATCAGGCGCCCGAGGACGCTGGCGCGCAGATTGCCGCAGCAGGCATCCTGGCCGCGCGCGGCGCCCCCCGCAGCGCCGAGGCAATCTACCGCAGCCGCCTGTCGGCCCGGCCGGACGACATCGACGCCCGCATCGGACTCACCGAAGCGCTGCGGATGATCGGCGACCGCGCCGCGGCCGACGCGCTCGCCCGCGAGCTGGCCAACGCGGCACCGGAACATCCGGGGGTACAACGTCTGCTGCGCGATCAGGCAGTGCTTGCCCGGCCGGAGCTGGACAGCCGCATCGAAGTCGGCAGCGGCGCAGGCTCGGTCACCGGCAACCGCGACCTTGACTGGCACACCTACCTCTATTCGGCGCCGATCGACAGTCGCTGGCGCGTCTTCGCCCATCACCTGCGGACCGCTTCGGACTACGACGGCGGCTCGCCGCGTCACGAACGGATCGGTCTTGGCGCAGAACACGTCGTGCGCGACTGGCAGACGGTGGCGGAGATCGGTCAGGCAGTGGACAACGGCCGCGATCAGACGCTGGCATTGCGCACGAGCTGGTCGGCAGGCGACAACTGGTCCTTGCGTGCCGGCTTCGAGCACAACACCGACGATCTGCCGCTCAAGGGGCGCAGTGCCACTTTCCAGACCCTCGCCGACCGCTATTCCGCCGCGCTTTCGTATCGCTGGAACGAGTCGCGGGCGCTCAGCTTCGGGGTGGTCCAACACGACTTCAACGACGGCAACCGCCGTACCGCGTTCAGCCTCGGACTGGTCCAGCGGCTGATCAGCGAACCCGGCTTCAGCCTCGATCTTGCGGCCGACGCCTACACCAGTCGCGGCGAACGGGTGGACGTCGCCTACTTCAATCCACGCCGCGACACCGCCCTGTCCCTCGGGCTCGACGCGCGGATCCGCGGCTGGCGCAGCTACGCGCGCAGCCTCACCCATGTTGTCTCCGTCACCGCGGGCCGCTACGACGAACACGCCTTCGGCTTTGCCGGCAACCCCGATCCGGAATACGGCTGGAAGCCGTTCTACGCGATCCGCTACGGACATCGCTGGCAGCTCGGCCCCGCCCTCGCGGTGGATTACGGCGCAGGCCTGCGGATGTTCCCCTACGACGGCAAGCAGGAACACCGAAGCTTCCTGTACGCCGGCGTGAACTGGCGCTTCTGAGGAACCGGACATGCTCATGCACCTGCTGGAAATCGTCGCTGCCGGGCTCTTCGGCTTTTCGTTCTACTACCCGCTCTTCATGGCCTACCTGTGGATGACGGGCGGGCTGTTCTACTGGGCCCACTACGAACGCCACGATCCGGCCCCGGACAGCCCGCCGCCGCTCGACCACTATCCACCGGTGAGCATCCTCGTGCCCTGTCACAACGAGGCCGCGTGCATCGGTGAAACGGTAGACGCCCTACTGGCCATCGACTACCCGGAATTCGAGATCCTGCTGATCAACGACGGCAGCACCGACGAGACCCCGATGGTCATCAACGCCCTGGCGCAGGCCCACGACAGGGTGCGCGCGGTACACCTCGCCGAGAACCAGGGCAAGGCGGTAGGCCTCAACACCGCCGCGCTGCTGGCACGCCACGACTTCTTCCTGTGCATCGACGGCGATTCGCGGGTCGACCCGCATTGCCTGCGCTGGATGATGCGCCACCTGGTGCACAGCCCCCGCGTCGCGGCGGTGACCGGCAATCCACGCATCCGCACCCGCTCCACCCTGCTCGGGCGCGTTCAGGTGGGCGAGTTCTCGTCGATCATCGGCCTCATCAAGCGCGCCCAGCGCACCTACGGCAAGGTCTTCACCGTCTCCGGGGTAATGGTCTGCTTCCGCCGCGCAGCGCTGCACGAAGTCGGCTACTGGAGCCCCGACGCACTCACCGAAGATATCGACATCAGCTGGAAACTCGAGGTACGCCACTGGGACGTGCGCTTCGAACCCTCGGCGCTGTGCTGGATCCTCATGCCCGAGACCCTGCGCGGCCTGTGGCGCCAGCGCCTGCGCTGGGCGATGGGCGGCACCCAGGTGCTGTTCGCGCAGAAGGGCGTGCTCGCCCAATGGACCAACCGCCGGCTGTGGCCGGTGTACCTCGAATACTTCGCCAGTGTCGCCTGGGCCTATTCGATGGGCCTGGTGTTCCTCCTCTTCGGCCTCGGACTGCTCTTCGAATTACCGCCGGAGCTGCGCATCCGTTCGGTACTCCCAGGCTGGAGCGGGCTGGTCATCGGCACCACCTGCCTGCTTCAGGTCGGGGTCAGCATGTTTCTCGACCATCGCTACGAAAAACGGCTCGCCCGTTACTACTACTGGATGATCTGGTATCCGCTCGCCTACTGGCTCATCAACGTATCCACCACCCTGGTCGCGCTCCCCGCCGTGATCATCAGAGGAAGAAAACGCGCAACATGGAAAAGTCCGGATCGCGGTCTGCACCCCGTGCAACCCCACTGATCATCGAACGCCCCGACCTGCAGAGCTGGCAGCAGCGCTTCGTGTCGCGGACCCTCACCCTGGTGTTCTGGGTGGGATGGGTCTATCTGTGGCTGCCGGCGATCACCCTCGTCGGCTGGCTCGCGGGTCTCGAGCGCTTTCACTTCCACATGATCGTGCTGGAGGGCTACCAGGGGTTTCTCGGCCTGCTCGTGCTCTACGCGGTGGTGATCTTCTCGATGGGATTCGCCCTGGTCCTGTGGGCCAAGTACAACCACTGGCGCTTTCGCGGCGTCGAACGTCGGCGCATGCGGCCGACCGTGAGTGCCGAAGCGCTGGGTACGATGATCGGCGTGCAGGCTGCGGACATCGAGCGCTGGCGCGACGCGCGCATCGCGGTGGTCCATCACGATGCGCACGGGCAGGTGGTGATGGTCGACGTCGAGCAGGCGCGCAGCCGCACGCATCCGGCGCCGACACGAGAATTGGCGGCGGCCGACTGTTAACGCTACACTGTTGCATTATCGAATCCGCCATCGAAATGCAGCATGTCCGACGAGAAACACACCGACGCGAGTCGTCTGATCTCCACCCACGGTGGACGGGTCACCCGCACGCGGGTTGCGGTGCTCGACATCCTGCTGGCGAGCGGCCAACCGCTCGCCCACGATGAGATAGCGGCCGCACTGGCGCGGGACGGCATCGCCCACGACCGCGTCACCCTCTACCGCAACCTGGACTGGCTGGTCGAACAGGGCATTGCCCATCGCATGGCGGGCGACGATCGCGTGTGGCGCTTCGGCGTTGCAACCGCCGCCGCCCACGAGCACGCCCACTTCCATTGCGACGCCTGTGGCCAGCTGTTCTGCCTCAAGGCGCTCACCCCCGCCTTCGCCATCGCACTGCCCGACGGCTACCGGATGAATCGAGCCGAGCTCATCGTCCATGGCGCCTGCCCCCATTGCAGCCGGCAGTCGGACTGAAATCCGGCACCGCTCGACACACCCGCCACCATCACACCCCATGACAGCCCACACTCATGGCACCCCGGTGCACCACGATCATGCCGAGCCCCGAGCAACCCTGCTGACGAGCGGACTCGGCCAGCGGCTCGTGGCCGTTTCAGGTCTTGCCGCCTTGCTGTGGCTCACCGTTTTCTGGGTACTTGCCGGCTCATGATCCGATTCGAGAACCTTACCCTCGGTTATGATCGCCATCCCGCGGTCCATCACCTCGACCTGAGCATCCCCGACGGCTCGCTGATGGCCATCGTCGGCCCCAACGGCGCGGGGAAATCCACCCTGCTGAAAGGCATCACCGGGGAACTGCGTCCGCTGGGTGGCAGCATCGCCCTGCGCGGCATCTCCGCTGCCGACATCGCCTACCTGCCGCAGGCGCACGGCCTCGATCTGGATTTCCCGCTGTCGGTCTTCGATCTGGTCGCAACCGGCCTGTGGCGCCGCACCGGCGCCTTCGGCCGCCTCTCCGGAGAAGACCGGGAGCGTATCCGCGAGGCACTCGACACGGTCGGCCTCGGCGCATTCGTCGGGCGTCCGATCGGCGCGCTCTCGGGTGGCCAACTGCAGCGGGTACGCTTTGCCCGTCTGCTGCTGCAGCAGGCCAAGGTCATGATGCTCGACGAGCCCTTCGCCGCAGTGGATCAGCGCACCAGCGAAGACCTCATGCACATCATCCTCGACTGGCACTGCGAAGGCCGCACGGTACTTGCCGTACTGCACGATCTCGAGCAGGTACGCCGCCATTTCACCACCTGCCTGCTGGTCGCCCGAGAACCGATCGCCTACGGTGACACGAGCACGGTGCTGACCCGGGCAAACCTGGCCCGCGCCCGCCGCCATGCAGAGGAATTCGACCAGCACGCGCCGGTCTGCCATGTGGACGAATTGCCGAGGAAGACCGCATGACGCTCGTCGGCTGGCTGTTCGACCCCTTTCTCGACTTCGACTTCATGCGTCGCGCACTGGCGGGCTGCCTCGCGCTGGCGCTCGGCGCGACGCCGGTGGGCGCCTTCCTGCTGCTGCGGCGCATGAGCCTGATGGGCGACGCAATGAGCCACGCCATCCTGCCCGGTGCCGCGCTCGGCTACCTCGCCTTCGGCCTGTCACTCGGCGCGATGACCGTCGGTGGCCTCGTCGCCGGGGTGGTGGTGGCCCTTGCCGCCGGCGTAGTGGCACGCTCGTCGGTGCTCAAGGAGGACGCCAGCCTCGCTGCCTTCTATCTGCTGTCGCTTGCCGCCGGGGTACTCATCGTGTCACTGCGCGGCAGCAACCTCGATCTGCTGCACGTGCTCTTCGGTTCGGTGCTGGCACTCGACGATCCCTCGCTGCTGCTGATCGCCGGCATTGCCACGGTCACCCTCTTTGCCCTTGCCGTGATGCTGCGCCCACTGGTGCTCGAGTGCGTCGACCCCGGTTTCCTTCGCGCCGTGAGCCCGCTCTCGCCGGTCACCCACTACGGCTTCCTGATCCTCGTGGTGCTCAATCTCGTGGCCGGTTTCCATGCACTCGGCACCCTCATGGCGGTGGGCATCATGATCCTGCCTGCCGCTGCGGCCCGGCTGTGGACCCGCAGCCTGGGACGACTGCTGGCGAGCGCCGTGGCGCAAGCCTTCGGTGGCGCGGTGGCGGGCCTGCTGATGTCCTTCTACCTCGATCTGCCCGCCGGGCCGGCCATCGTACTGATGCTCGGCATCCTCTATTTCGCCGCCCTGCTGTTCGCCCCGAACGGTCTGGTCAGCCGTCTGCTTCCCCGTCGTACCCACCTGGAACACTGATCGTGAAACATCTGCTGCGCGTTCTCGCGCTCCTCGCCAGCCTGCTCGCCCCGAGCTTTGCCTCCGCTACCCCGCCGATGCCGGTGGCGGCCAGTTTCAGCATTCTTGCCGACCTGGTGCACCAGATCGGTGGAGAACGGGTTTCGGTCACCACGCTGGTCGGCCCGGACGAAGATGCACACGCCTTCCAGGCTCGCCCGTCCGACGCACGTCGCGTCAAGGACGCCCGCCTCGTCTTTGCCAACGGCCTCGGTTTCGACAACTGGATGGAGCGACTCGCTCGTGCGGCCGGCGTGCAACAGCTGGTGATTGCCAGCACCGGCATTGCCGCACTGCACGGTGAGGACGCACACGATGACGGGCACGACGATCATGCCGGCCACGCCCATGGCGCCAATGATCCGCACGCCTGGCAGGACCCGCGCAACGTGCTCATCTACGTGGACAACATCCGCGCCGCACTCAGCGCCGCCGACCCGGCAGGCAGCGACTACTATGACCGCAAGGCCGACACCTACAAGGCTGCGCTGCGGGATCTGGATGCCCGCATCCGCGGGGCGGTGCTGAAGCTGCCTGCGGACCGGCGGCGCATCGTGACCTCTCACGACGCCTTCGGTTACTTCGCTCACGCCTACGGGCTCGACTTCATCGCCCCGGTGGGGCTCGGCAATGAAGCCGACCCCAGCGCCGCGGGCGTGGCCGCACTGATTCGCCAGATCCGTGAAACGCGCGTGCCGGCGGTCTTCCTCGAAAACGTGACCGATCCGCGCCTGCTCGAGCGCATCCGGCGCGAAACCGGCGCGAAGGTAGGTGGCGTCCTGTATTCCGATGCCCTGTCCAAACGCGATCCCGCGGCATCCACCTACATCGGCATGATGGATCGCAATCTTGCGACGCTGACCGCCGCGCTCGCGCCGACGGGCACGCAGTAACCTCGCGGCCCGCCCGGCGCCGGCGATCGGCGACACGCCGGTCAAGTCATCCGTTCATCGGCACTGCAGCTGACCGGATTGCACGTGGACCACGCACTGCAGCGCGCCGCACTGGCAATTGCGGATCATCGATACAGGCGCGCCCGCCGGAGCCAGATTGATCCCTGCCGAGCAACTGCACTCCTGCGGAGCGAGGCTCGGCTCGGCGCGGGCCTCGCGGACGGACGACGTACCCGAAAATGCGGTCAGCGCAGACACGATGGCCAGCAGCGCGGAAACGCCGATCAACGAATGCTTTAGACGCATGATGCTTACCCTGTCGTTGAAGGAGCTCTCATCCTAGGCCATCGGAAGGCGGTCGATGCAAGGAATCATTTCAATGCTCGCGCCGCGCCGACGACGGTCCCGTCCCGCATCGCGACCGGCGCCGGGCAAGCGGCCGCTCAGATCCGGAAGAAATCGCGGATACGCTGGCTCAGGGCCGCGGTTTCCGCCTGTTCCCGACGATCGAATGCGTGGCCCACCCGGTCGCTCTCGTAACCCGCTTCGAGCTCGCGCACGCGCTCGAGACGCCGCTCGAGCACCGCAGACATGATCTCCGCCAACTCGGGCCGGGCGTGGAGAATGTGGCTGAAGCTCTCCTTGTCGAGCCGGTAGACCTCGACATCGGTAATCGCGATGACGGTGGCACGGCGGGGCGCGCCGGTCATCAACCCCGGCTCACCGAACACGCTGCCCGGCCCGCGCTTCTCGAGCAGGCGCTGCGGCCCTTCGGGCGGCTGCCACCACGCTTCGACCTCACCCGAGACGATGATGTACAGCCAGTGTGCCACCGCCCCCTGACGGGTCAGGATGTCGCCGCGGGCAAAGGGCGAATACACCAGGCGTTGCGCAAGATCGACGCGCTCGTCCTCGTTGAGGCACTGGAACATCTCGATACCGGTCACCGCTTCAAGACGCCGGGTCAGCTCGCGGCTGCGCACCTCCTTGCGATGGCTCTGCCCTTCCTTGACCAGGTGCACGGTGTGATCGCTGACGGCAAGGCGGATGCCCTTGCGCTGGAGCGCGGCGAGTACGTGCTGACGCACCTCGGAGTCGGTCGGATCGTCGAGGGAAGGATCGTCGAGCCAATAGCGCAGGCCGTATCGTGCGTAGCCTTCGCCGAATTCCATGAGCACGCAGTTGGGCGCCGGGCGGTCCAGCACATTGGGAATCCGTGCCGTGACGATATCGTCGGTCACGACCTTGATGACCCGCGCCGGACGCACCGCGAGATCGACGTTGAACCACACCCAGCGCCGCCAGCCAGCCGAACTCTCGCGATCGCACAAGACCATGTAGCGATTCTTCATGAGATGGCTGTTAGGCATCACGACCTTCTCGCCGGAACGGGTCAGCAAGGCCGTGTAACGCCACTGGATATCGATGACCTTGCCCGAGATGTCGTCCAGCACGATCCAGTCGCCGATCTCGAGCGAATTGTCCATCTGCAACGCCAGGCCGCCGAGCAGGTTGCCGAGCGTGTCCTGCATCGAAATCGCCAACACCGCGGTAAGAACCGCCGAGGTGGCGAAGATGTGGGTGAACTCCACCCCCGCGAGATTGAGCCGCACGAAGGCCCACAATACATAGACGGCAATCACCAGGATGTCGGCAAGAATCCGTGAAATTGCAATCTTGAAGCGCGGCACCAGCACCTCGAAGAACGCGAGGCCAAGAAAGCGGATGACCGCCAGCCCCTGACCGAACACGGCGGCTTCCCGCAGCCAGCGTGCCGGCCCCTCGACCGCCAGGTCGCCGATCAGTCCGGCGGCGAGATCGCCGAGCAGGCAGCACACATAGAAGACAAGGGTGTTGAGCTGCGAACGGCGGCGCGCATACAAGGGGCGCGCGATGACCAGGAAACACAAGACCATCAACGCCAGCGTAAAGGGCGCTTCCACACTGAGGAAAGGCAGTCTCGTCATCGCCGTCACAACGTTACAGAAATGTGACAACAAGCCTACCACGGACCCGGGCAAGCGCCTCGCCTCCGCGGCGAAACCCGGCGTCGCGCTCGGATCCGGCCGGAAACGGCGCTCCGTCGGAGCATTCCCCGACGATATACTTGCGCCTCCCTTCGATCGTCAGCTTCCGTTCATGCATACGCCACAAGCGCTCACCCGTCTCGACGACGCGCTTCTCGACCACCCGCGCCGCAGCCTGTTCCTGCGCCTTGTCGCCGCCTGGCTGGTGCTCACCTCACTGTGCGCTTTTGCGGCATGGCGTTTCGGCATCAGTCAGGTCGACGCACAGCTTGCCGATCGAGTCCGGCAAGAGACGGTTCGCTACGCCGCGCTGTTCAGCGCTTATGCCGCCGCGCCGGACACTTCGCGCAAGGCGAGGCTCGACGCCGAACTGGCGCGACTGACCTCGGACGGTTTCCGGATCATTCGTCTTTACGATGCTGATGGCAATCCGGCAGCCACGATGCAGTCACCGGGCGCGTCCGGTTATGAAGCGGCCCTGGCCCGCGAAGCCCCGGCACGACCGGACCGTCACACAGAAATCTGGCGACGCATATCGCTTTTCGGACAGCCGCACATGCTCATGGTCGGCCCGATTCACGATCCGAACGGAGCGCTGGTGGGCTACGGCAGCGCAATCTACCGTTTCGACAGGGGTACCATCGAATCGCTCGAAGGCCTGGTGCGCATGGTCTCTCTGATGACTGCGGCAACGGTCCTCGCATCGTTCGCGATGGTCTATCCGCTGGTCGCGTTCCTGAACCGCCGGCTTCTCCGCTCGGCACGCGAGCTCATGTCGAGCAATATCGGCACACTCAAGACTCTGGGCAGTGCGATCGCCAAGCGTGACGGAGACACCGCCCTGCACAACTACCGGGTCACGATCTATGCCGTACGGCTCGCCGAAACCCTGCAGCTTGACCGCAAGCTGATCCAGCGGCTCATCATCGGCTCGTTTCTTCACGACATCGGCAAGATCGCCACACCGGACACGGTCCTGCTGAAAGAAGGCGGCCACGACGAGGCGGAAAAGCGCATCATGCGCCAGCATGTGGGCCACGGCGTGGACATCGTCAAGCAGTATCCCTGGCTCGCCTCCGGCGTGGATGTGGTTGCGGGCCATCATGAACGCTACGATGGCAGCGGCTACCCGCTCGGCCTCAAGGGCGACGCAATCCCGCTGATCGCGCGCATATTCGCGGTGGCCGACGTTTTCGATGCGCTCGCTTCCACGCGCCCCTACAAGCGGCCCTACCCCTACGACAAAATCATCGACATGCTCACCGGTGAGCTCGCGAACCAGTTCGATCCGACGATTCTTCGTGCCTTCGTCCCGATCAGCGGCGAACTTCACGCCGCCTGCGCCGGACTCGACGAAGCCCGCGCGGACGCGTTACTCAACGAGATCGTCGCCCGTTACTTTCCCGGCGCCCGTCCGGACAGACGCGAGCGGACGATCAACGCCGCCGCGGGACCGCACCGGCAGAGCGCCTAGCGTTCATACCGATACAGCAAGGTCCTGCATTGGGCACAGCGCACGACTCTGGTGTCGTCATCCTTGTCGTCCAGACCCTGCTCCTCGGTCTCGCCCGACCCACAGCCCGGACAACTCGCGCCGGCCTCGCCCCGCGCCGCCAGCCAGGCATCGCGCGACGGCAGATCTCGTTGCCGCTGCATGCTGCGCAGATGCCGGCCGACAAGCAGGAATGCGCCCGCAAAAAATAACAGGGTGACGATCAGGGGAAACGCCATTTCAATGGCCATGGATCTTCCAGGAGTGAGCTGGCCGAGGCCCGCGGGAGCACAAGCCTAGCGCAACTGCGATTTCCGGGCCTTGATCGCGATCCTTTCCCCGACGTCCCGGATTGCGAGGCTGTTCTCACCGTCTGGCGGCAGTTGAACGACCTGCATACCACGGGTAGCGGACGCGGAGCGCATGTCCACGGTAGCCACCGATCGAACGGAAGGCCCCGGCTGCGGGCACGCGCCCTTGATACGGCCGTTGCCCGCCATCCGAACCACTCGTCGGCGCGCCTACCGACCACCACTGCCGATCAACACATACCCGCCAAGGACAACACGGTCTCGTCGGACGAGAATCGCGTTTTGATTGCATTCATATTTCTGAAACAATGCGGCCTTCGTCAAAAGCGGACAGCAGCAGTGGACCTCAAACACATCAGCGATCTCGAACGCGCCACGAAACGCGGTCGGGGCGAAATGGGCCGGCTGGGCATAGCCCTGCTCTTCATCGTCGGCGTCATGTTGTTCGCCTCCACCCGCAACAGCGGGCCCGGAAGCATGATGCTGGTGATCGCAGCGATGATCGGCGGTTACATGGCGATCAACATCGGCGCCAACGATGTCGCCAACAACGTCGGCCCCGCAGTCGGCTCGAAGGCAATGAGCCTTGGCCTCGCGCTGATCATCGCCGCCATCTTCGAGGCGGCGGGCGCACTCATCGCAGGCGGCGAGGTGGTCGATACGATTCGCAGCGGCATCATCGATCCCGCGCTGGTCCCCAGCGGCGACACCTTCATCTGGCTGATGATGTCAGCCCTGCTGGCAGGCGCAATCTGGCTCAATATCGCAACCGCAATCGGGGCGCCAGTCTCGACCACTCACTCCATCGTCGGCGCGGTACTGGGTGCAGGGGTCGCGGCCAGCGGCTTCGGTATCGGCAACTGGGACAAGATCTACGCAATCGCCGCCAGCTGGGTGATCTCGCCGGTGCTCGGCGGCATCATTGCCGCCGCCTTCCTCTACTTCATCAAGCACCGCATCACTTACCAGGCGGACATGGCCCAGGCGGCACGACGCTGGGTGCCGCTACTGGTGGCGGCGATGGCCTGGGCATTCAGTACCTACCTGATGCTCAAGGGGCTCAAACACATCTGGAAGGTAAGCTTCACACAGGCGGTGCTCTACGGTTTTGGCCTCGCGGCAGTGGTACTCCTCACGGTCCGGCCGCTGGTCGCGCGAAAGTCGCGGCAGTTGCAGAACAGCAAGCAGGGCGTCAATCAGCTGTTCACCGTACCGCTCATCTTCGCCGCCTCGCTGCTTTCCTTCGCCCACGGCTCGAACGACGTGGCCAACGCGGTAGGGCCGCTCGCCGCCATCGTCGACGCGGTCGGCAGCATGGGCGGGGCACTTCATACGAAGGCCAGCATTCCGCTATGGGTCATGATGGTCGGTGCCATCGGCATCTCGGTCGGCCTCGCCCTGTTCGGCCCCAAGGTGATTCGCACGGTCGGTTCGGAGATCACCGAACTCGACCAGATGCGCGCCTACTGTATCGCCATGGCTGCGACCCTCACGGTGATCGTCGCCAGCCAGATGGGACTGCCGGTCAGTTCCACCCATATCGCGGTCGGCGGCGTATTCGGTGTCGGCTTCCTGCGCGAATGGATCAAGCGCAACAACGCCCGCATGGAAGACGAGATCAAGGCGCACCACCCGGAGGGAGATCAGCAGGCCATCGACGCCTTCATGGAGCGCTTCAACAAGGCCCAGGTACAAGAGAAAGGTGCCATGCTTGCGGAACTGAAGCTGCAGGCGAAAGCGCAGCTCGATCCCGCCAACTTCTCGAAGCGGGAGCGCAAGAACCTCAAGAAGGTCTATCGATACGAACTGGTCAAGCGCTCGCAGCTGCTGCGCATCGCCGCAGCGTGGGTGATCACCGTGCCCGCGTCGGCACTGATGGCCGCGATGGTGTTCTTCATGATCCGCGGCATGATGCTTCCCTCCTGATACGACTACCCGGGCGCAGCCGTATCAGGAACCGGGAGACATGGGCTCACGCCATGAACCATCCGTGACTCGCGACCACGGACTGGCCGGTCAGGGCCAGTGACGGAAAGGCGGCAAGGAAGGCGGCCACCTCTGCAATGTCATCCGTGGAAGTGAATTCTCCATCTACGGTCTCTCTCAGCATCACGTCGCGAACCACCTCTTTTTCCGAGATGCCGAGATCCTTCGCCTGCTCGGGTATCTGCCGGTCGACCAGCGGGGTGCGCACGAATCCCGGGCAGATCACGTTGGCAGCGACATGATGCGGCGCCCCCTCGAGGGCGACCACCTTGGCGAGGCCCAGCAAGCCGTGCTTGGCGGTGACATAGGGCGCCTTGAGGTGGGAGGCGACCTTGGAATGTACCGAACCGGTATAGATCACCTTGCCGTGGCCGTTCGCGTACATGTGTGGCAGGCAGGCCCGCGTGGTCAGGAAGGCGCCGTCGAGATGCACCGCGAGAAGTTTCTTCCACTGCGCGAAAGCCAGCTCTTCCAGCGGCGAGATGATCTGGATGCCCGCGTTGCTGACGAGCACATCCACCCCGCCCCACTGCGACACCACCTTGGCGACACCCGCGCTCACCTGTTCCTCGTCGCTCACGTCCATGCGCACACCGATGGCGCGCCCGTCTGGCCCGAGCTCGTCGGCCGTCTTGTGGGCGGCCGATTCATCGAGATCGGCGATTGCCACGCGTGCGCCCAATTGCAGGAACCGGGCGGCGATGGCTCTGCCGATTCCGCTGGCGGCGCCGGTAACGATACAACGCTGGTCTTGAAGTTCCATGTTCATGCTCCTTGAGATTGAGGTTGCTGCCGTATCCTGGCCGTGCGGCTGCGGTCGGCTTGGTGACGGCGCGCGTTGCGAGTGAGGTCGAAGACCTGGACACCTGCGGCGCCGGTTTTTCGGGTGAGCCAGTCGGGATGCTCCAACGTACGGGTCATGTCATCGCGGCCGGCCGCCCAGTGACGCAGCATCGACCACCTCGAAAACTCGTAGTCCTTCGACTGACTCTCGTAAGCCTTGCGGCGATGAATCAGATGCACCACGGTCAGCGCCCGTGCCTCGGTCGCCTCGCGCAGCAGCGCCGCATCGGGGTCGTCGCGGAATGCCTCGGGCAGCCGTGCCAGCAGGTTGCGCGCGGCCTCCGCCATACGCTGGCGGCGCACCGCATTGGTAGTGTTGAGCCGGGTGCGGCTGGAGTAGCGGATGTCCTTCTCGCGCTCGGCAACGTCGATGAGTGTCCTCGGTGCCGTCCCCTCCGCCTGGAACAGGTCCACCTGAAAAACCAGGCGCTGCGCGTTGCCGGGTTGGTCCAGCACATAGTCAAGCGGGGTGTTCGAAACGAGCCCGCCATCCCAGTACCATTCGCCATCGATCTCCACCGGCGGGAAGCCGGGCGGGAGAGCCCCGCTTGCCATGATGTGACGGACATCGAGGCGTTGCCGGGCCGTATCGAAATAGCTGAAATTGCCGGTGCGCAGGTTGACCACGCCGACCGAAAGCCGCATCCGCCCCGAATTGAGCAGATCGAAATCGACCAGCTCCTCGAGTGTCCTGCGCAGCGGTGCCGTGTCGTAATAGCTCAGCGTCCCGGTCGGACGGGGCCAGTGCGGCAGGGGCGTCGGCCAGCGCGGGACAAAGAATGCCGGCTGGCCGAGCACCAGCCCGAGGCCGGCATCGATGCGATTGAACCAGAGCTGGAGTTCCGTCGGCGCAGCCGGCGTGCGTGGCAGCGCGAGCGTGGTGACCCGCTGCCAGAATGCCTCGAGGGCCTGCACGCGGCGCTCCGGCGGGTTGCCTGCGATCAGCGCGGCGTTGACCGCTCCGATCGAGATACCTGCCACCCAGTCGGGCACCCGGGCACGTTCGGCCAGTACCTGGAACACACCTGCCTGATATGCGCCGAGCGCGCCGCCGCCCTGCAGGACGAGCACACACGCCTCGGCGCTACCCGTGGCCTCTCCCGGGCGGACCCGACTCATGATGCGGCGCCCGATGCGGCCGGCACCGGTTCAACGAAAGAGACGGAGTCGTGCTGCAGCCCGTCTTCCACCGCCTTGAGCGCCAGATTCGCTTCGTAATACTTGTGATCGCCGGAGAGCGATATCGCTTGGTCGATGAGCTTGCCGCTCGAGGCGATCGGCATCCACTGCCGCAGGTAGGACACCTCCACCTTGCCTTTCGTCAGCGTGTCGACCGCGCCCTTGCGATCACCCTTGCCGAACAACTCGCGGGCCTTCTCGAGGATCGGCACATGCTTGGGCGCAGGCTTGAACTGGTCGGCAAGCACCAGATCGCCGCCGACCGGCACGATGTCGGCCGTCACGTTGCTGGCATCCTTGCCGATCACCTTGCCCTGGACGCTGACCACCGTGGTACTCGCAAAGCTCGGCGCTTCGGCCTTGGCCACCAGCAGCGATTTCTGGGCGAGCTTCATGTCCTGCATGGCCAGGTCGGTCTTTCCGTCGAACAGTTCGCGACGGGCAAGGCGGACGCTGTCGATCGTATCGCGCCCGGCCTGGGAGAACTTCATCAGGGCATCGGCCTCGCTCGAAGTGGCAGTCACCTTGGGCGCGGGGGCCTGCTGAACCGCAGCCGGGGCCGGCTTGGCGGCACGCGCCAACGGTACCGCCATGCCGATCGCCAGCGCGACGGCAAGGGCACCCGCGGTCATGGACGGGAGGCGAAGGGTTGAAACAATCGATGCGGTTTTCATCTTGAGACTCCTTTACTTGAACAATGGAAGTGAAGTACGACCGCTCGCGCGGCCAGGATTTGGCCCCGACACTTGGCCAGGACCGTCGGACCATAGAAAGCGCAGGTCCTGCGGATGCCCTGCATGGATGCTCACCCGCCGCATCTCGGTCACCCCTTCGGCGGTGGCCCGCACGGTGTAGTCGCCATCCGGCAAGGCCACGTAAAGCAGCGGCCCGGCGTTGGATAGCTCGAACACCGTGTCGCCGCGCGCATTGCGGATCAACACCGGGACCCGCGTCAAAGAGACCTTGTCCGGTTCCGCCGAGAAGCTCATGTGCAACGGGTAGGCACCCGCAATCGCATGCATCCGGAGCCGCTCGGTCGCCCCCACGCCGCCATTGGCAAAGGGCGCAGTCGTAACATGCGAGCTCATCGCCGCGGCGTTCGGCTGCGTGACTGTGCCGAGTACCGCCAGGCATGCCACCAGGATCGCGAGGTTACGGTGCGGATTCATCCGGGGTCTCCAGACAGGACGCGTTGCGGGATGGACGGCCGCCGCGGGCTCAGCCTGCCGCCGCCATGTCGGGCTCGATTCCGGGGGCCTGGCGCGGCGCCATGCAGGTGATGTCGGCGTCGGCCAGGACGTAGTGGGCACGCAAGGACTCCCGTCCGCTGCCGTTCAGGAACAGCTTGTAGTGATCGGCACCGAGATTCCTGCGATACCGCAGGACCGGGTGATGGCCCAGGCCAACCGCGCTGAGTGCCCCGACAAGGGCACCGACCATGCCGCCCAGCAGTCCGCCTTCGATACCGCCGGCGATGCTGGCCGAATACCAGCCGACCGCCACAACGTTGCCGATCAGCGGCATGACCGTCAGCGTTGCGCCGACCAGGACACCCGACAGCGCGCCCAGAAACAGACCGACGCGACCGAACCTGGCGGCCGTGTCACCAGCGCTGGCATAGCCAAGCACGCGCTCCTCGGAATGAAAGCCTTCGCCGACGAGCGAGATCCGGGCAAGGTCGAAGCCGGCCCGGCCCAGGGCCCGGACGGCACGATCCGCCTGATCGTGAGAAGAAAATTCTGCGACTGCAATATCGGGCCTGTTCATGATTGCCTCCTTGAGGATTCGGGTCCTGCCACGTGCAGGGCGTCTCCGATGGCTTCAATCTAGGCTCGCGACATACGCAATACAGCTGTCCTAAGTCATCAATCGGGGGAGCAGGAAGTCATGACCGGACATGCCGAAGGTCACCTCTCGGGCGCACGCGAGGGCGCCCGAGAGGCAAGGTGATCGGAGGGAAACGAGGATGCGCGCGGAAGTCGCTTCCGGGCGCAGTCAGGCATTGGAGACCGGTGGTGCAGCTCGGCCGGCGCACCGCTGCGGCGAAACCCCGCGCTAGTCGACCCGGTGACTGCGCAGGGCCATCACGGCAAGCTCGGTGCGGGTGCGCGCATGGAGTTTTTCCATGATCCGGCTGACGTAGTTCTTGACGGTCCCCTCGGCGAGAAACACCTTCGCCGAGATCTGGCGATTGCTCATGCCTTGGGCAATGAGTTGCAGGATCTGCTCTTCCTTGCCGGTCAGGCGATCCAGCTCATCCTCGCCCACGTCGGTGGCGGTCGGACGGGGTGCACCGGGGCTGGCGGCAAGAACCCGGAACTGGTCCATCACCTTGCGCGCGATCGCCGGTGTCATGCGGGATTCACCGCGATGAACGGCATAGACCGTATCGATCACTTCGTCTTCACTCGCATCCTTGAGCAGATAGGCGCATGCCCCTGCTCTGATTGCGTCGAAAACGAGCTCGTCGGTATCGAAGGTGGTGAGCACCATCACCCTCGTCTTCGGCAGCGCAGCGAGAATCTCGCGGGTCGCCGCAACCCCGCCCATGCGCGGCATGTTCAGATCCATGAGCACGACATCCGGGTGCAGATTCAGCACCAGGCGCACCGCCTCTTCGCCGTCGCTCGCCTGGCCGACCACGCAGATGTCGGGCTGAGCATCGAGCATCAAGGACATGCCTCGCCGAATAAGCGCCTGATCGTCGACCACCACCACCCGCAGCGGGGCGTTCGACGCGGCCTTGCCGCAAACGTCTGAATCTGAACTCATGCGAAGATTCCCATGTCCGACGCAACGCATCCGCTACGGAAACGCGCTGCGTGCCAGGAGGTGCACGCAACCACCGGAAAAACACTGCAACGGCTCCGGCGGCGTGGAACAAGCTTACCCCACCGCAGCAGGCCAACGACAGCCCCGTTGGTAAGCTTCGGACCATGACCAAAGTCACTTCTGGAGACCGCGCACGATGAACAGCCTGGCCTCGCTCGACCCGCGTCGCAGTCTGGGTGCCGCCGTCGGCTGGCTGATCCTCGCCGTCAGCGTCGGCCTGGCGATCATCGCCGGACTCTGGGCGGGCACCACGGTGCGCGACACCTTGATCAGCCAACAGCGCCAGCGACTCGAAGCCGCCGCGGATCACATCGCCACCGAACTATCGCTCGGCATCGGACTGCGCCAGCAGGCGCTGGAGGCCGCCGCCGCGATACTCGCGCCGCAGCTCGCCCGCCGTCGCATCGAATCGGTCGAACCGGTCCTCGAGGACGTTCGGCAGGGCTTTCCGGAAATGACCTCGATCGAGGTGTTCGACCGCGACGGGCAAATGCTCGCACGCGCCGACGCGACGTCAGCCGCGCCCGCCACACCAAATCTCGAAGGTCGCTTCGTCGCGCTCACTACCCAGATCAACACTGCGGCGGGCGTCGAGGTCGGGGCACTCGTGGCCCGTCTGGACTGGAGTTGGGCGGACGCCCTCGCGCGCAACCTGCATCCCGAACTCGACGATTCCGCCGGCGAAGCGTGGATGCTGGTCGACCAGGCGGGAATCGTGCGCATCGGGCCACCCAACTGGCTTGGCCGGGCGGAGCCAACCGGCAAGGACCTCATGCGAACCCGGGCCCGGCCCGCCACCAGTCCGGCGCTGACACGCATGGGTTGGCGTGTACAGGTCATCCAACCCGCCGACCAGGCGGAGAAAGGCGCGCACGTGATGGAGTGGCGAATCTTCGCCACCATTCTCGCCTTCGGGCTGGTCGGCGCCGCCGGCGGCCTCATCATCGCCCGCAGGCTGACGCGGCGCATTGCGGTCATTGCCGATTCGGCCGAGCGCCTGCTCACCGGCGGAGACGATGGCCACATCGCGATTCCGCATGGCAGCGACGAAGCCACCCGCCTGGGCGTGGCACTCGACGGTCTGTTCGGCAACCTCACCCGCGAGCGCCGCGAACTCGCCACCCTCAACGCAGAACTCGACCGACGTGTCGCCTCCCGCACCCGCGAGATCGAACGGCTTGCCGGCGAAGCGCGCTACGCCGCCCAGGTGCGCGAGCGGCTCAAGCTGGCTCGCGACCTCCACGACACCCTGGCGCATTCGATGATGGCAATGCTGACCGAAATCCGTCTGCTCAAACGCCTTGCCAAAAGCAACCCGGATGCCCTGGCGGAAGAACTCGAGCAGGCCGAGGATGCGGCGCGACACGGCCTCGACGAAGCCCGCGCCGCCATCACCCAGATGCGTTTCAACGCCGCCCGGGACGTTGGGCTCGGCGCGGCCCTGGGCGAGTTCCTGAAGCGCTTCGGCGAGCGCACGGGAATCACGGTGGACTTCCATTGCGCCCCGGTCGCCGGGCGTTTTGCCGAAACACGCGCCGAGGTGCTGTTCCGCATCGCCGAGGAAGCCTTGCGCAACATCGAACGGCATGCGCGGGCGGATCGCACGGAGGTGAACCTGAGGGATACGCTGGATGCCGACGGTCTCGAACTCAACATCCACGACAACGGTCATGGATTCGATGTCGGGGCCAAACATCCGGGGCACTATGGTCTGGTCGGCATGCAGGAGCAGGCAGGGCTGATCGGGGCCCGGCTAGAGATCCGGAGCGCTCCCGGGCACGGCACCGAGGTGCGCATCAGCCTGCGCACCGCGCCGGATCTGGGCGATGAATAATCACACCGGAGGTCCGCCCGGAAGTCATGACGTTGGTCACCTTCAATCGGTTACCTCCGGCAACTGTGCCCGTGCGCGCAGCCAGCTACCGTGAGTGCGTAGGTCGGTGTCCCGGCCTCCTCCAACGTCACGGAGCCCGACATGAGCGCACAGCACACCATCCCCGGAAACACCCCGGATCAACACGAAAGTTTTACGCCACACCCTGAGGATCCCGTCCGCCGGCGGCTGCTGCTGGCGACCGCGGTAGTCGGGGGCGGAGGGCTCATCGCAACGGCAGTGCCGTTTGTCGACAGCCTGACACCATCGGCCCGGGCACTTGCCGAGGGCGGGCCAGTTGAAGCCGACATCAGCCAGATTGGCCCGGGCGAACTCAAGGTCATCGAATGGCGCAAGCAGCCGATCTGGCTACTGCGGCGCACCCCGGAAATGCTCGCCTCGCTCAAGACCGACGAGGGGCTGCTGTCCGATCCGCTCTCCGAAAAGTCGATACAGCCCGAGAGCTGCGCGAACATCTACCGCTCGCAGAAACCCGGCCTCGCGGTGATGATCGGCATCTGCACCCACCTGGGCTGCTCGCCGGTGCTCAAGCCCGCCGGCGAAGCCGCAGGCCTTGGTGCGGACTGGCCCGGAGGTTTCCTGTGCCCCTGCCACGGCTCGAAGTTCGACCTCGCAGGCCGTGTCTTCCGCGGCGTGCCCGCACCGACCAACCTCCCGGTACCGGTGTACGAATACCTCTCGGACAGCGTCATCCGGGTGGGCGAAAAAGTCGCGTGACGCGTCGATGGCATGGACGCGGCTACGGCGGGCCGCGTACCATCCGCCAAGCCCCTCTCTGGAGTCAGTACTTGCAGATCTGGATCGATGCCGATGCCTGCCCGGTTTCCATCAAGGAAATCCTCTACCGCGCCGCCGAGCGAACCCGCACCGATCTGGTTCTGGTAGCGAACCAGATGTTGCGCACCCCACCGTCGCCCTATATCCGCGCGGTTCAGGTCGCGAAAGGCTTCGACGTCGCCGACAATTACATCGCCGAGCAGGTCAGCGAGGGCGACCTCGTCATCACCGCCGATATCCCGCTCGCAGCCGCCGTCATCGACAAGCACGCCCTCGCCCTGAACCCGCGCGGCGAGTTCTACAGCCGCGAGAACATCCGCGAAGCGCTCGACATGCGCAACTTCATGGACATCCTGCGCTCCACCGGCGTCGAAACCGGCGGACCGTCCGCGTTCAGCAATTCGGACCGGCAGAACTTTGCGAAGCAACTGGATCGGTTTTTGGCGGGGAGTTTGCGGGGGTAGGGTTGCCAAGCCCGGAGAAGCTTGTGCCCGACTCGGCAGTTTCGATGCAAGAACTCCCTTACTGGCTCGCACTAGGTATAACCGCACCATCGATTACTTCAGTCATCGCATCCAAAGTTCGTATAAATCGTGGCCAATTTTCTAGCGAAAAACACTCGGAAACAGCGATTACATCATGATCCCGTAGCCTGTAAGCGGTAGCGCAATCGATCGTATAGCCCGCAGAGTAGCCTTGCGTTCCGTACTGGATTTCTTCGCGCCAAATTGTCCAGTTCCGGTGATGGCGTTTTTTTCTCGAATAATGTCGCCGAACAATTTGATCCGCGTACGGCGGAGCCACCAAAAGAGTCTTTCGACTTTCTTTGCCACGATTTAGAGGGCTGATGCCTGCCACCTCATTAACCGCGCGAGGATCCCGCCCAAACGCAACAGCCACCTTCCTTGTATCGAAGTCGGTCTGATAGGCCGTAACGGAGGCCTTTTCCGAATACTGAACAACAGTGACACCCGCTGCTGACGTTCGAGCAACCTCGTGCATCCCTTCAAAAGCAACGGGAAGGCCGCACGCGAAAACGCTAGCGCAACCGGCCAAGGCCGTCGTTACTGCGGGAATGGCGAGCCAGCAACGTCCCGGGTGCTTAGCCAACGTCATTGATGCGCCCCCAAATTGACTGGAATGCCTTTAACCTCTCGTGTTTGTGCAACGGGTGCTTCTTAGCGTTTCCCCGATTCACAAGCCCGCCGACGCGTGAGACTTGCACGGTGGTCTCCCCCAAGTCTGCCTCTCGGTTTACCTGTTCCCGTACCCAATAGAAGCCCGAAACATCACATGCACTTAAGTCGTCAGTGCTTACCGTTGACGGATTGGGATCTGTCGTGAAATCGCGGCCCCTGTATCGACTGTAGCTTTGATAGTTCTTACGCCCAGTAAGCTGCAGAAACCCTCGACCTCGAAACCTGGACCCGTCGCCCGACATGCCTCCCGTTCCTGCGCTTACCACCCCATTCCCCAGACTCACAGCTTTAGCTGCAACAGCGCTTGGGCGACGCCTCGAATACGCAATCTCACCTTCACCCGGGTTAACCAAACGAAGCCGCTGAGCAAGCCCCGAGCGGTAGTCTGAAACTGCTTCGTTAGGCGTAATCAACTCATACATCGTTCTAAAATACCGCGAGTTTCCAAGCTCTTCGCGATACAACCACCAACCGGTTTCATGGCCTATCTGGGCTAGACAATGAGCGATGCGTATTGCCCGACCCGCAAGAAGATACTTTCTCATCGTCTGCCCCATCGGGATCCGCAATGAGACGGCCCGCGCGACGCCTTTCGCGGGAGCGAATACCAGTACCCGTTCAAGGTCAGCAGCCCCGAGCCACGTGCAATTGCGCCAATTAAGAACAAAGTACAGCGGATCCCAATGCCAGTGGGTACCACCGATCCCCGTACCCGCCGCGGCCCAGGGAAACGTAAGCGCCTCGATGTGCGCGATGAGCTCGCCAAAATCACTGGCGTCCAACCCGAACTCAGGATCCCCGACGAGCCAGCCCCAGCGGCCCCTTGCGCTGGCTCGATCCCACTCGCCGGGAAACTTGCAGATCACACGCGCCAGCCGCTCTCGGACCGCTGGTAGCTGGAGGCGTCGTTCGAGTTCTGACCGCGTTAGGCTGCCGTCGGCGGCGCCGGGATCTTCGATCAAGCGGGTCAGCGCGGCGGACTCGCAGCGGCTGTCTGCATCGACGTCGTCATCAATCAGTGTCCAGCCGCGCCATTGCGGAAAATCCGCGTCGCTGAACTTGCGCACGCCGGCGGCGTTCAGGTTGACCCAGCCTTGTCCGCCCGGGTAACGCACTTCCCGCCAGTGAGGCACATCCGCCGGGACAAGGGCATCAGGGCCGATGACACGACCGAAGCGCAGCAGTTCGTAGACGGCACTCGGGGCCGGTCTCGCGTTTGCAGGATAGGCATTGCTGATGTCGTTGGCGCTCCGGTACAACTCATATTCGGCATCGCCTTCATTGAGGGGATCGCCAAGCGCTACACCATCTTCGTCGTAGCTCGTCAGCCACGCATCACCGCGATGGCCCTGCGGCCCGTCTCCGCCCGCGTAACGCAGCCCCACGTAGCACGGGACGCCTTGCAGGACATGGGCCGGTGCCACTGCCGGCCTGGTCTCGTTGAATGCTGGGCGCTGTGCGAAGAAGGGAGTTCCGGCTGGCAGGCGAAAATACATCTCGCCGAAAATCACATCGTTGCGGCCGTCCACGGCGGTGTTCAATGCACCCGCCCGACGGCCAATCAGTGCCTCCAGATTGGCATCGTCGCAGACGATCTCGAGGTGCAGTTGACGATCGTTGCCGTAAATCATACCGGCCACGCCGATCTCGTCCTTGCGGTAGACCGCCCGGTCCTGCCCTCCGGCCGCCACGCGATGCGCCGCTCCACGAAGTTCCGACAAGTGCATGTAGATCGACAGGAAACTGACCACGACCGGCTGATTCTGCGCATCGGCGCCGATTTCAGTGGTGTGGCGGATGATCACGCATCCGTCGTCGGTCCAGGCAGGGGCATCGCCGTAGGGATTGTAGTTGCGCGGCTCAGTGGGGCTCGGGTTTGCATTGCGAGCCGTCGGGCGACGCGCATAGACGATTTCGCCATCGGCAATTGCACGTACGTCGAGCACCGCACCACTGGCATCGACCGGCGCCTCGAGATGGCGCCCACCATGCCAGCCGAGCCTGAAGGAAACCGGGAAGGCGCCCTCGGGTGCCTGAGTGCCAGCCACCATCACTGACGTATCCGGCATGCAGCGCGCGACGAAGTCAGCGTCGCTTTCGTTGGCGTTGCGTGGCAGCAGGAATGGCGGGCTGATCAGCATGGGCGATGGCAGCTCATGACGAGAATGCGAAGCGCTTTTTCTGCTTGAAGTCGCCGCGTGGAAAGCTCGGAAGCACATGGGGTGAGCTCTGCGGGCCGGAGAAGCTCTTTTTGCTCGCATGCACGGTGATCGTGCCGGGGCAAGCGACGGCAATGCCACCATCGATGGTGATGCTGGCACCACCCGAGACGGCCAGCACAACCCTCCTGGCGGCGGCGAAGGTCACGTCGGCGGTGGCCGAGACGAGCTTCAGATCCTTCTTCGACTGCAGCTTGAGCGCGTCGCTTTGCGCCTGCAGGTCGATATCGTCACGTGCGGCAATCATGCTGACGCCGCCCTCGTCCTTGCCGCCCTCAAGCGCCCCGGCCAGCAGGCCAATCGCCTGGCCAGCATGGATGCGGGCCTTGCCGCCGATGGCGAAGCTGGCGTCCTCACCACTTGCCAAGGTGATGACCTCGCCGCAACTCCACTGCAGATGCTGACCCGCAACCATGCCAATACCGGCTCTGGCGGCCTGGACGATGAGCGGGTCCGTCGTATGTGGCACCGTATCCTGAGCGGCCGCGGTGCTTTTTGCCGCAGCATCACTGCGTGCGTGCTCGAATCGATCGGCATCGACCGTACCACTTGCTGCGGTGAGGAGGGCCTTCAGCGGTGCGGCAGCCGCATCGATGCGGCTTTGCCCACTCGCCCGGGAACCCTCTACCGCCGCGAGTTGCACTGTCCGGTGCGTGCCTGCCTGGCTGGATAACACTCGGGCAAGACCTTCTGCCTGTCTCAACAGCGCGACGGCGGTAGCAAGGTCGCCCGCCGGGGCAGCGTCGCTTCCTGCCTGCCAGCTGCTCAGGATCACCCCTTGCGCGCCCCGCAATGCACCCCAGGCGTCGGTCCGCAATTCCGCACCAGCTCCCCGAAAACTGCCGCGGTAGTTATCGGCCTGATGAATCAGGTGGCCGAGATTCAGTTCGCTGCCTGCTTCGGTGCTCTTGAGCTGGACGCGCAGCTGGGCGTCGGTGTCGTCGAATACCAGTTGGCTGTAGCCTGCTCCACCGAACTCCTTGCTCTTGAAGCCATTCAGCGCGCCGGCATGCCGGTGGGACTCGCCCGCCGCGCCGTGCCATGCCGGACCGTTGCCACCAGCAAGGTTGCCCTGCGCCGCGCTCACCCCATCGGTAGCGCGGTCGAACACGCTGGGGTCTGACTCGCGAGCGTGTTCACCGCCCGGCGTCGGCACCACACCGCCCTCGCCCTGCCCGTTGTACAGCGCGCCGAGGATCACCGGCCGGTCGATGTCGCTCTCGACAAAGCCTACCAGCACCTCCTGACCGATACGCGGCAACCACTGCCACCCCATGCCGGCCCCCGCCTGACGGCTTGCGAGTCGCAACCAGCAGCTCAGCCTGTCATCCGATTCGTCGCCCCGTTGCCAGTGAAAGCGAACCTTGACGCGACCCAACGCGTCGCACCACAGCTCGTCCGGGCCGCATGGCGTTGTCTCGCCGTCGGGTCCGACGACGATTGCACTCATCGGGCCGGGCGCAGTCGGGCGGGGATTGAAGCGCTGCCCGGTATCGTCGACGAGCAGCGCACGCCACCTCGCGCTGGCGCGGATGCATTGGAACTCGTTGCCGTAGCCATGCTCGGCGGCAAGCCGGACGAGCACTTCCGACAACCGCAGTGGAGCATCCGTCGGACGCGATTCCTCAGTGCTTGCAATGCCGGATGACTCGGCAGAGGCGCCTGTCGCACGGAGCCTTGTGGCAATGGCCTCGATCCGCTCGCCGGAAAGATTGTTGATGCCTGCATGGCAAATATCCACGAGGCTGAAGCTGTCGCCCTCGCCATCTTGATCGAAAAGGCCAGACGGCTTCAGGGGAGATTCGAACAAGGTAAAGCGGGTGCCGGGCCGGAAGCTGCGAACCGTACCGCGCCCGACGAATCGCTGGCGGTGCGCTTCGCTTGATTCCGCCGCAATGCGCTGGTAGCGCTCGGCCTCAGCTTCGTTGGCCCACGCACAGGCGCCGCTGAAGTCGTAACGCTCCAGAGCGGGAGCGTCACCCGACCGCCCGACCGGTACGCTTGCTGCCACCGAACGCTTGCGCCCGTAATCGTACGAAAGCGCGCTCGAGCGAGTGATGGATACGCGCTGACGAAGGCCGAAGGCAACGATCGCATCCTGCTCCTCCTGCGAATCAGCACGATGAAAACGGATGCCGGGACCACCAGCGGCATGGGCCGAAAGAAGATCCTCGGGCAACTGGGAGCTGTCCGCGAAGATACGCATGCGATGCCCGGCGGGTGCGGCCTCGTCCTCCTCGACGCACCAGCCGAGCCCCTCTTCGGCAAGCAACCGGGAAATGAAAGCGTAGTCGGATTCACGGTATTGCACGCAATAGTTTCGGGGACGGATTTCCGCCAGGAAGGCGGATGCATCGTCGCTCCAGGACCAGGCCGCATGTGCGCTGTATCCCGAGAAGACCTGATCGACGATCTCGGCCACGGTCTTTTCCTGGAACACCCGGCAATGGCTCACCTGCGAGAGCAGCCAGGTCCACGGCACCATGGTGATGCGATAGCGACCGAAGCCGCCATCGGCGTCCAGTCTGCGCGCAGCGCGAAGCAGCCCCGAGCGATGGCTTCGGCTTCCGTCCGGCAGGCTCACCAGCAGGCTCGGCGCCTTGCCGAGCAACGTCTCCGGATCGATGAATGCATCGTTTGACAGGCAATCGATCTGGAACTCGAAGCCACCGTTCAGCGTCTCCTGCCCCCACCAGGCCTCCACGAGAAGCGCCGGGCCCGACTCGCGCCAGCGCAACGCATAAAGACGGGTTTCGGAACTGAACAGCGGGCTCATCGGCACTACCGTTGCATGGAAGCCGGCAATGCTATGCCATATCCATAAAAACACCAAGCGCGGTCACGCGGGCAAGCCTTGAGGCCGGACGCTCCAGCCAGCCTCCCTAGCCGAACAGGCCGGCCAGTTCCAAGGAGGATTTGCTCCCGACAAAACGGCCTTTTCTGCGGAGCCATGCACGCGCCCGCTCGCGACCGAGCTCGCACAATTGCTCGAGAAATGGGCCATGGGCAGCGAGCTTGGTGTCGGACGACAGCTTGCTCATCTCATCGCTGGCTTCTACGAGATGAAAATTCGTCGCCAGCAGACGACGTTCCAGCCGCCCCCGCGCCCACCATGGCTGTTCGCCGGCAAACTCACGGGCGTGGGCGAACATCCGCATCTCGCGCAGGAAATTGGCGCTGAAACCGAGCTCGCGGCTACGCGTGCGGATGTCTTCGGCGCTACGCGGCGTTTCGCGATGGCGCAGGGGGTTGATGAGCACCAGCAGGATGTCCCTGCTGACACACTCGTAAAAGAGCGGAAAAACCGCAGGATTGGCCGTGAATCCGCCATCCCAGTATGGCTCGCCGTCGATCTCCACCGAATGATGGATGCTTGGCAGGCACGCGGACGCGAGTAACGCGTCTGGCGTCAGCTCGTGCTCCTTGAACAGTCGAAGGCGCCCGGTATTGGCCGCAGTCGCCGCGATGAAAAGCCGCAGTGGGCAGTTGCTTCGCAGGCGCTCGAAATCGACCATGCTCGTCACCAGCTCGCGCAACGGATTCAGATCGAAGGGATTCAACTCATAGGGCGAGAAGAGGCTCGTCCAGCCCATCATCATTTTCATCGCCGGCGTGAGCGTAATACTCTCGCCATCGAGCGTGCGAACGGCCACCTCGAAAGGCACACTGCCGGCTACCGCCCGCCAGAAATTCGCGAGGGCCTGTCGAGCCCCGTCGCGTCCGCCCTTGAGCAGTCCGTCGGCAAGCACGACGGCATTCATTGCGCCGGCGCTGGTACCGCTCACCCCCTCGAAGTCGAGATCACTCGCCTCCAGCAGGTAGTCGAGCACACCCCATGTGAAGGCACCGTGGGCCCCTCCGCCCTGCAGAGCAAGACTGATCCTGCGCTTCGCAGATGTTCGTTTCAGGCGCATTTTCCGCTCCTTGCGACACCGCTTTGCTCACGGGCAGTCCGCCGCGCTGCACAATCGCCCACTTTCGGGTATAAATCCACAAAACGGCTGAACTATTTACGCAACGCAAAGCAAAGCATCAATAGTTTTTGCTGCAATGCAGCACAGCTTACACCGAAATGGCTGGCCATTCACACAGGAGCTTCCTCAATGTCTTCCTTTCTCCATTTCGATAAGGATCTGGACGACCTCGCGACAGAACTCGTCCGTCTGTCGATGCTCTGCGGGGTGCGCCTGCGCGAGCCCGGAATCGTGCAGGCGATTCTGGAAAATCACTCGCCGGTCGGCTGCGACAATGAACGCGCTTTCACGAAGATGCGTGGGTTACTGGTGCTCGCCTATCACATGATCGAAGAATCCGCGGCGGTCGAAGGTGTCGAGGCAACGGTCAAGATGCTCGACCACGCGATCGAGCAGGCCGCTGCCCGCAGGGAAAACTACAACTGAGTCCGGCAGAGCCGTGCTCAACCAGCCCAGTTCCTCAGGCTCGCAATGCGAGATCGCTCAGCCTTGGCCAAGTAAGCGGTTGATCGCCACCCACGCCTGGCCCAGCGCGATCCCTCCATCATTGCTCGGCGCCGCCCGGGCGGTGAGCACGGTGAGCCCCCTCCCGGCAAGCCGGCGCGGCAGCACGAGGGCGAGTTGCCGATTGGCCATGCATCCTCCTGAAAGGGCAACCGTTCGGATCCCGCAACGTCGTGCGCCCTGCACGATCCAATCTTCAAGTGCCGCAACCAGCGTGGCGTGGAAGGCCGCCGCGCCGCGAGCTGCATTGCGTTCATCCACGAGCGAGGCAAGCAGAGGCATGAGATCGAGATCGATGCTCTCTTCTCGCAAACGCACCCGCCAGCCCACCGGCACGGCAAGCGCGGCACCATAGGCAGAGGACAGGCTTTCGAGGACCATCGCCGCCTCTGCTTCGTAGCTCATCACTTCACAGACGCCAAGAAGGCCGGCAGCCGCATCGAAGACTCGTCCGAGGCTGGTAGAGGGCGGGCACAGACGAGGCTTGTCGAGCAGCCCCGACAACATTGGCGCCGCCGCCTGAGCATTGAAGCGGGACGCGATCCGCTCCGCGGCACCAAGATGATGCAGCACCGCGGCGGCCATTCGCCACGGCTCCCGGGCTGCCGCATCGCCACCCGGCATCGGCAGCGGGCTGAGATGACCAACGCGTTCGAATGCGGCTCCCTCGACCCGCAACAACTCTCCCCCCCACGCGGTCCCATCGCTGCCCAGGCCGAACCCGTCCAGCGCCACCCCCAGCACTGGCTCGTCGCAGCCGTGCTCGGCCAGTACCGCAGCAATGTGAGCGTGATGATGCTGTACCGCGAACGCCGGGACACCGATCGCGTCGGCCAGCGTACGGGCAATGTGGGTCGAATAGAAGTCTGGGCTGAGATCGTGGGCAATAGCCTCGGGACTCACGGCAATGATCGATTGCAGGTGATCGACTGCCTCGTCGAGCGCATGGCAAACCGATGGATTATCGAGATCGCCGACGTGCTGGGACAGGAACGCCTCGTCGCCACGGGTCAGGCATACCGTATTCTTGAACTGCGCCCCCATGCCGAGTACGGAGGGCCCCTTGCGGCCCAGGCGAATCGCTCGTGGCGTATAGCCCCGGGCACGGCGCAGGAATCGCAGCTGGGGCGCCTGGGCGGCAGGGGCGCCGGGTTCGGCCAGGACCAAGGAATCATCGCAGCGCATCACGATGTCGCGATCATGCAACAGGTAGGCATCGGCGAGCCCGCCGAGACGGCGCATCGCCTCCTGGTTGGCGATAACGAGCGGCTCGCCGCCCGGATTGGCCGACGTCATCACCAGCACCAGATCCTGTGCGACATCCAGCCAGTGCGTTCCCGACGGACGCCCGGCGTTGTCGTGAAAGAGCAGGTAGTGGATCGGCGTCGATGGCAGCATCAGGCCGATCCCGGCCAGCTCCGGCGCCACGCCCCATAGCTCATGATCCACATGCTTGCGCTTGTCGCAGATCACGATGGGTCGCTCGGCGCTGTCAAGTGCGCGCTCGTCCTGCACCGACAACCACGCCCACTCACGTGCCGATGCAAGACTCGCAACCATTACCGCGAAGGGCTTGTTCCCCCTCCCCTTCATCGCACGCAGGCGGTCTACAGCTTCGGGATTACGGGCATCGCAGGCGAGATGGAACCCACCGAGCCCCTTCACCGCGACAATCTCTCCGGTAAGCAGGCGCAGCAGCGTGTCGGCAATCGGGTCCCGCGTGGCAACGCGTACGCCCGAGGCCTCGTAAAGCGCCAGCGTCGGCCCGCACTCGGGACACGCGTTGGGCTCGGCGTGGAAGCGGCGATTCGATGGCGTGTCGTACTCTTCCTGGCAGGCTTCGCATTGCTGGAATCCCGCCATGCTGGTGGTACTGCGATCGTACGGCAGGGTCCGGGTCAGGGTGTAACGAGGCCCGCATTGGGTGCAGTTGATGAAAGCATGCCGCCAACGCCGGCCGGCCGGGTCGAACAACTCTTTAAGGCAGTCGCCGCAAACCGCCGTATCGTGCCCGATGCAGGTATTCACCGCGCCGGTCTTGCTGGCTCTGATGGTGAATCCGCGATCGAGTGGATCGACTTCGGAAAGCGCCGTTTCAACCGAGTCCACCCGCGCAAGCGTCGGCGCCTCGCCGTACAGGCGCGCAAGCAGCGCCGAGATGTTTCCGGGCAGACCCTGGGCCTCGATCTCCACGCCCTCGCTGTCATTGCGGACCCAGCCCGAGAGCTCGAGATCGCGCGCAAGCCGGAACACGAACGGTCTGAAGCCGACCCCCTGGACCACGCCTCGCACCCGAACGATACGACGCTCGAGTTGCACCAATTGTGGGAGTTCGGCCATCAGTCCGCCCGCATCCCGCGCCGCCGGTTCACGAACCGGCGGCGCGGGATGCCCGAGTGGGCTCGCACCGTATCGACGTACCGGTCACGCATCGGCGGCCTCCGCGAGCACGACTTCGAAGGCCTTGCCAGGATCGAGCGAGAGCGCCAGCCAGCGCAGGCGGGCAAGGGTCGCCGCCCGATCGGACGAGGGTTGCCAGCACATCGCCTCGCTGGCGAACGCCCCACCGGGATGGAAATTCCAGAGTCCAGGGGTGACGATCGCGTAATCAGCCACCTTCTCGTTTTCGAGCCGGACCGCGTGAAGCAGCACGCCACGCGCGGTTTCGACGCGCGCGAGCCCCATCCCGGGACCGAGCGGTGCGGCATCCACCAGGGCAGGAAGGTCCGGGGCAAGCGGATGCCGCAAGCGACTCGCACAGTCGGACAGCTCCATCACGCGTGCAAACAGACGGGCCGCGATCCGGTGACCGCGCGAAAGCAGCATCGCAACCAGCGGACGCCCCGGATGCGTCGCAAGTGCGCCAGTCTCCATGGGCTGTCCGCGCCACTGTGGATGCCGGCGAAACACTGCGTCCGGCATGCCGTTGAGCATCGCGGCCCAATCAGCGGCCGAACTCACCGGCAGGAGGGGCACGCAATACCCTTCGCAATGTATCGAACCGGTCTCGATCAGGCTTGCCAGCGACGCGCCGACGCTGCCGCCGCGCCGACAGCGCTCGACGAACTCGGTCAGGTTCCGCGGTCCGCGTACCGTCTGATAGAAGCCGGCCATGAGCTCGAGCGCCACCATGTCGAGAATCGCCCCACCCACCGTGAAGGCATCCTGCTGATCCTTGAGCAGGGCCAGGCGACGATGCAGGTTCCCAAAGCGGTCCCGCGGCACCGGACGTTCGAACATCACGGGCCAGTCCAGCAGCAGGCGCCACAGGTGTTCCTGCGCGGCTTCCGCCGCCACCGCGCGTTCTTCCTCGACACTCGTGACATGAGCCTCGCCCGTGCGCGCAGCCGCCACCGCTGCGCTGGCAGCCGCGGCGTGGGCACGCTTGGCGAGATTGCAGATCACGGGGGCAATCTTCACGGCTTCGTCGGCGGCGCGGCCGACCAGTCGGTCTGCCGTTACCGGGCGGTCGTTCTCGATGCTGACCGACAGCGGTTTCTGGCCATCCCAGGTGACGAGCAGGCGCAACGGGGCAAGCTCGGCGCTCACAGCGCACTCCTTCGAGCGGCGTCGCGAACACTCGAACCATTCAGCCCCGGGAAGACCGCTACCGCTCCGCCACGGGAGCAAGGGGGAAAAATATGTTCCATATCCGATCTATTTCACTACAACGCATGACGTGCTTCGGAAACCGCTGCAAGCCGGGATCCCGTGCCATGGCAGGCCCCATGTCCGGACTCGAAGCGGCGTCGCACAGGCACGTCGCCCGACACTCAGCATCCTGAGTATCGCCGAAGCAATAAGCGTACCTTACCTCTTATCCGCATCCTCGATCCAGCCACACGACTCAACGGCGCCCCGTTTCTGCTGGCGCTTCTCGCCCCGGGAGTGGGGAATCGGTTCCGGATTCGCTGGGCTTTTCCCTCAAAGGTGGCGCCACAAGCCACCGATCGATCAGGAATCGATCGTTTCAAGAGCGCTTTCAGGCAATCGGCATGGAATCCAAAAAGGCCCGCTCGCGACGCCGTGCGTATCCCGCGCGCCACATGCCGACGCACATCAAGCGTCGGCACCGTGCTTCGGAATCACGCATTGTCCCCAGTCAGATCGGGCGGGCGAACCACCCCTCAGGTCGTTCAGCGGGTCGCCGACGCGAGGAAGGCTCCGGCACCGACAAACAGCCCGCCGAAGATGCGATTCTGGGTCCGCAACGCCGCAGCGTTGTGCAACAACGGCCGAAATCGCGCCGCGAGCAATGAATAGCCCGACATCACGACTGTATCCACCGCCACCATCGTAACGCTCATGATGGCAAATTGCGCCCACTGCGCGGCATGGGGATCGATGAACTGGGGTACCAGTGCGGCCATGAAAACGATCGCCTTGGGATTGGTGAGGTTGACCAGCAGCCCTTGCAGGAAGAGGCCACGGCTGGGTGTCGTGTCGGCAGCCTGCTCAGCGCCGCCGTCGACAGGGGCACGCCATTTCTGTACGCCAAGCCAGACGAGGTAGCCGGCTCCGGCAAATTTCATCACGGAAAAGGCCGTCGTCGAGGCTGCCAGCAAAGCCCCCAGACCGGCAAAGACAATCGCAAGCTGTACCAGCAAGGCGGCCTCAAGCCCGGCAATCATCTTGAGCGTTGCCCGGTAGCCGTGCCGAAGGCCGGTGCTCATGCATACGACTGCCCCAGGTCCCGGAGAAACAGCGATCACCACGCTCGCCAGAAAAAATGCGACCCACCCTGCAAAAGACATCGGAAAAACCCCTGTACGCGGTGCATCGGCACCGTAGAATCGAAACCGGATAGTACTCTGCGAGACTCAACATGTCGCCACGATTCACGCTTTACGGTTGTCCCAACACACGCAGCCTGCGTGCAGCCTGGGCACTCGAGGAAGCAGGCGCGAAATACGACTATGTCCGAATCAATCTGTTCAAGGGCGAAGGCCGCCAGCCCCCTTTGATCGACCTGAACCCCGGCGGCAAGGTACCCACACTGCGCGACGGCGAGCTGACCCTCACCGAATCCGCGGCCATCATCACCCATCTCGGCGAGTGCTTTCCCAAGTCCGGGCTCGTGCCCGGACGGCAACATCGCGCCGAACGCGCCGCTTACTTCGAATGGAGTTTCTTCGTCATGTCCGAGCTCGAACAACCGTTATGGACGATTGCCAAACACCGCTTTGCGCTGCCCGAGAAGCTGCGTCGCGGCGACATCGAGCCCACCGCCGCATGGGAATTCCAGCGTGCGATGCGCCGCCTTGCTGGCCACCTGGAGGGCCGCGACACGCTGCTCGAGAGCGGTTTCTGCGGTGCCGACATTCTGGTCGCCCACACGCTTGCATGGGCCCGCTCGGCACGCATCGACGGCGGGCAACCGGCCCTCGATGCCTACCTTGAGAGGCACTGGCATCGGCCTGCGGCCGAGCGCGCCAGGGCCCGCGAGAGCAAGGAAGCTTGATGCCATCCGGAATCGCCAAGCCGACACGATCCAGACACAGGAAAGCAGGATGACTCCAGCCGAACAACAGCAGGTCGACTCAGTTCTCGCGAGCGGCATTACCCTGCCCGCACCCGATGCCCATCTGCTTGAGCTCATGCGCATCTCTGCCGACGAGGACAGCGGCCTGGACGAAATCGCCGGCGTCGTCGCGCTCGATCCGGCGATCACGGGAGCGGTCTTCAGGGTCGCCGCTTCACCGGTATTCGGCCAGATCCGGCCCCGCCGAACCATCCTCGAAGCAGTCGTTCTGCTTGGCAAGACCAAGGTGTTGGCGGTAGCCACCAGTACGGCGCTCCGGCTCAAGGTCACCGATATCGACGCCCGGGCACTCGAAACCATCTGGAGCGCAAGCCATGTCGTGGCGACGCAGGCCTGGGCTGCGGCCAGGCGCTCGGGCAAACGGGCGCTCGCCGATCTCGCATTTCTGGCAGGACTGCTGCACGAAGCCGGCATCGCGCTGCTGCTGCAGAAACATCCGGAGCACGCGCAACTGTGCCGGGGCGAAGCGAACACGATCGACGCCCTTGGCACCCGGCTCGACGCTCTGCTCAACGTGAGTCATGCCGACATCGGCGCGATGATTGCGCGTAGCTGGAAACTGCCGCCCGAAGTCGCTGAGGCGATTGCCCTTCACCATTCGCCCCCCTCGACGGGACAAATCGCGGAAAAGCCCATGCTGCTGGCCGGACTGCTCGCGGCCGGGCGGCAGCTTGCAGGCTACCTGCCGGCAGCGGAGTTCGCCCAGTGGTCCCCCCTGCTCGAGAATGAACTCGAACTCGACTGCGACGAGCTTCTCCGCGCGGGCGAAGCGCAGGGCTGAAGCGGCCCCGGACCGCGGGAACCCCGGCGCGCCCGTGACGTCTCACCGAACCACGAACAAGCAGCATGAATGCTCGCGATCATGAACCGACTCGTCATCGCTCTGCTCCTGCTATCGACCGGCCTGACATCCTGCGGTGGTGCGTCCCTCAACCCGCCGTCCGGTTCCGCGGCGCATTGCCTGCCCCAGCAAGGCTGGGTCACTCCCGACGGAAAGACGCTTGAAGAATCGGCGGTGATCGACAGGCTCGCCGCGCACCGTATCGTGCTGCTCGGCGAATCACACGACGACCAGGCACATCACGACTGGCAACTCGACACGCTCAAGCGCTTGTTCGCAGCCCGACCGGAGATGGTGATAGGCCTCGAAATGTTCCCGCGCAAGACGCAGCCGGCGCTGGACGACTGGGTCGCCGGCAGGCTCACCGAAGCTCAGTTCCTGGACAGGACCGGCTGGCGCCAGGGCTGGCGATTCGACCCGGCGCTGTACATGGGCATCTTCCGCTTCGCACGTGAGCACCGTGTCGCGATGCGTGCGCTCAACGTTGACTCCGCCCTGATCCGCGCGGTCAGCCGCGACGGTCTCGAATCGACACCGCAGTCCCTGCGCGAAGGCGTCGGCAACCCGGCCCCGCCATCGCCGGCCTATCGGCAATGGCTCGCCGGCGTGATGGCAGAGCATCCGACGGGAAAGCGCCCGGACGAACTGCGCAGCACACGTTTCGTACAAGCCCAGCAGGTATGGGACCGCGCCATGGCCGAAGGCCTCGCTCAGGCGTCGAAAACGCACGACGGAGCGCTCGTCGTGGGCATCATGGGGAGCGGCCACATCATCCACGGCTTCGGCGTGCCACATCAGCTGCGCGACCTCGGCATCGACTCGCTCGCTACCGCTCTACCCTGGAATACGGACACCAACTGCGACGAACTGGTTGCCGACGCAGCCGACGTCATCTTCGCGATCGGACCCGACACCGCGCTCACGAAACGTCAATGAAACAGGTATCCCGCCTCGCCCGAAGGATCGGCTTGGCCATGCTGCTGGCGGTCTCCCAGTTCGTGCAGGCCGGCACCGGAACCGTCGCCCCGGTTGCCATCGACCTCTCGGTAGCCCTCGACCCACAGTCGCGCAAACTGAACGGCTCGGCGACATTGACCATCAATGACACGGACGAAACCGAGATCGTGCTCGCCGCGGGCCTCGCTGCGACCTTGGACGGATCGGACCGGCGAGCGCCCCGCCGTGTGGCTCAGGGCCTGCAGCGCTGGCAGATCCCCGCAGGGCCACGCGGGCGGCAGGTCACCCTGCGCTGGAGTGGTACGCTGGCGCTGCTTGATACCAGCC
Source organism: Cognatazoarcus halotolerans (assembly GCF_009800965.1). GTDB lineage: Bacteria > Pseudomonadota > Gammaproteobacteria > Burkholderiales > Rhodocyclaceae > Cognatazoarcus > Cognatazoarcus halotolerans. The sequence goes on from NZ_WUAF01000001.1 coordinate 319,762, forward strand.
AGCAACATCGCGACACGCTCGGCCCCGCGGTAGCCGTGGCATCACCCGAAGGCAGTTTCCTGCCAGCTGCGGCGCTGTGGTACCCCCACCCGTTCAAGGCAGGAAATCCCCAGCTCCACAGCTGGTCCCTGACGCTCACACTGCCGCGCGGCCAGAAGGGTCTTGTCCCTGGCAACCTGACGGACGAGCGGCATGACGACAACGGCTACACGGCGCATTTCGAGTTCCCCTGGCCCGGAGAGGGCATCGACCTGATGGCAGGCCCGTACCGCATCGACGAAAGACTGATCCGCAGCATCGACGGCCGCCCGCTGCGGCTGCGCACCGTGTTCGCCCCCTCGCTAGGCCCGCTCGCCGATGGCTATCTCGATTCGGTTGCCGGCTATATCGCCCGCTACGAATCGGCCATCGGTCCCTATCCCTTCGGTGGATTCAGCGTCGTCTCAAGTCCAACGCCAACCGGCTTCGGCATGCCGACCCTCACGTACCTCGGCGAATCCGTGCTGCGGCTACCCTTCATCCGGCACACCTCGCTCGGCCACGAGGTACTCCACAACTGGTGGGGAAACGGTGTCTATCCCGATTACCCGACCGGCAACTGGAGCGAAGGCCTGACCACCTTCATGGCCGATTACGCCTACGCCGAAGAAGCTGGCAGCGACAAGGCGGCCGAAATGCGTGCGAGCTGGCTGCGCGACCTCGCCGCGGTTCCGCCAGGCAGCACCACGTCACTACGCGCCTTCACGTCGCGCCACCACGGTGCCTCGCAGGCGATCGGATACGGCAAGGCCGCCATGCTCTTCGTGATGCTGCGTGACCGCATCGGTGCCGCGTCCTTCGAGCACGGCCTGCGTACGTTCTGGCAAGACTGGCGATTCAGGACAGCCTCCTGGCGTGACCTGCAACACGCATTCGAGCAGGCCAGCGGTGACGACCTTCAAACCTTCTTCACGCAATGGACCACGCGCTCTTCCTTGCCGAGCATCACGATGACTTCGGCCAGCAGACACGGCAGCGAGCTTCGCTTGCGGCTGGACCAGCGTGCTCCCGCGTACCAGCTGGACATACCGCTACGGGTTGTCGGGCCGGGCAGCTCGAACGACCTGCGCGTACGCATGGACCGGCCGACGCAGGTCTTCGGCCTCGAAGTCGCCGCCGATGCGATACGCGTGGAGCTTGACCCGGATGCCCGCCTGCTGCGCCGGCTGGGGCCGGGCGAAGCCCCGCCCATCCTGCGCGACGTCACCTTCGACCCGAAGGCCGGCCTGCTCATTCTGGGAGACGCGCCCTTCGGCAGCGTCGCCCGGCAGCTGGCTGGCCGCCTTCTCGACCACCCGACCGCCGGCACTCCACCCCCGGCGGCGACCGGCAACCAAGCGCTGTTGCTCATCGGCCCCGACGCGATGATCGATGACTGGCTCGCCCGCCACGCCCTGGCCACCCGGCCAACGGAAACCGCAGCGGCGGATGTCGCGATGTGGACACTGCGACGCGAGAACGGGCAGCCGCTCGCGATCATCTCCGCACGGGATGCCACTGCGCTCGACGCCGCAACGCGCCCATTGCCGCACTATGGCGGACAGAGCTGGCTCGCCATCGACGACGGCAGGGTGCGCAGGAAGGGCGTCTGGCCGGTCAGGCCACAATCGATCGCGGTGCTGCCGGAAAACTAGGTTTGCCGCGCCACATCGCCCACCCGAATCTCGGGAATGCGATGCAGATCATCGGCTGACAGACAGAAAACCGCGTTCGGCGCGCCTGCCGCGGCCCAGATCGGATCGAGCGACCACAAGCCCTCATCGACCAGCACCGTCACTGCGCCGAGATGCCCCACCGGAGCCACACCGCCGATGGCAAAACCGGTGCGTGCGCGCACGAACGTCGCATCCGCCTTGGCAACCGGCTGGCCGACGAGGGTCGCCACCTTGTGTTCATCCACACGGCTCGCGCCGCTGGCGATGACGAGTACGCAGGTATCGTCCTGCAGCCCCCGCAGGACGATCGATTTCGCGATCTGGGCAACGTCGCAACCGATCTCGCGAGCCGCATCGACCGCAGTGCGGGTGCTCGCCGCAAACTCGATGATGCTGGTCTCGATCCCGAGGGCGGCAAGCGCCTGCTCCACACGTTGAACCGATGAAATGGGCTGGGCTGGCACGGGGGAGTTCATGCGGTATTTTCTGACGGAACGAAGTGGCGAATCTTAGCGCCACCGTCGAAGGTTTTCGAGTGCGAATGTTAAGATCCGGCTTTGTCCGCAAGACCTACACCATGACTCTCTCCTGTGCGGCGCTGAATGCGCCCTTCCGGCCCCTGGTCGAGCGAATCCGCGACGAGGCAACGATTGCCGCGAACGAGATCATCAAGATCGATCATTTCCTGAATCACCGCATCGAACCGGCCTTCATGACCGCCATGGGGCAGGAAATCGGGGCACGCGTGCGCGGCTTCGCGCCCGACATCGTGCTCACCGCCGAAGCCAGCGGCATCGCCCCGGGCCTGGTGGTCTCGATCGCGCTCGACGTGCCCATGGTCTATGCAAAGAAGTATGCGCCGCAGATCGAGCCACCCGCCTACTCGCGCATTGTCCCCTCTCCCACCAAGGGTGGCGAAACCCGGCTGGTGATCGGCCAGAAGTATCTGTGGCAAGGTGCGCGCGTGGTGCTGGTGGACGACATCCTCTCCAACGGTCGAACCGGCGCAGCACTGATCGAGATGGTCCGCGAGGCCGGCGCCGAGGTGCTTGCCGCAGCCTTCATCATGGAAAAGGCATTCAAGCACGGACGTGCCGAACTGGAGTCGATGGGTGTACCGGTCATCGCTCTCGCGCGTGTGACCGCGATCGAAAACGGTCACGCGATCATGGCCGACTGAGCAGGCATTTCTCGGGGCACAACGGACGCGACGGGCGCAGCCCGGCAGCCATTGCCCGTGCTGCGTCGCGGGCAGCCTCCCGGTGAACGACAAAGCCGCCATACGGCGGCCTTGTCAAGGCGCTTCCGGCATTCAGCGCTGGATCTGACTCACATCCCGCACCGCGCCGGTATCGGCCGACGTCGTCAGCGCGGCATAGGCCTGCAGCGCCGCCGAGACGTGACGCTCCCGATTGACCGGCTTCCAGGCTGCTGCACCCCTGGCGTCCATCGCGGCGCGGCGGCGCTCAAGCTCCTGGTCGCTCACGGCAAGCCCGATGGTCCGGTTCGGAATGTCGATCTCGATCGTGTCACCTTCCTCGACCAGCGCGATCGCCCCGCCGCATGCCGCTTCGGGCGACGCATGACCGATCGACAAACCGGACGTGCCGCCGGAAAAACGTCCATCGGTCAACAGCGCACAGGCCTTGCCCAGCCCCTTGGACTTAAGGTAGCTGGTCGGATAGAGCATCTCCTGCATGCCCGGCCCACCCTTGGGCCCTTCGTAGCGGATCACCACCACGTCGCCGGCTACGATCTTGTCGGCCAGGATGCCCTCGACCGCGGCCTCCTGGCTCTCGAACACCCGCGCCCGCCCACTGAACGTCCAGATTGATTCGTCCACGCCCGCCGTCTTGACGATGCATCCCTTCTCGGCAATGTTGCCGTAGAGCACCGCGAGCCCCCCATCCTGGCTGAACGCGTTCGAGCGGTCACGGATCACGCCGCGCGAACGATCCATGTCGAGTTCGTTCCAGCGCCGATCCTGGCTGAATGCGACCTGTGTCGGAACCCCACCCGGCGCGGCCTTGTAAAGCTCGAACACGCTGGTGTCGTGTGCCTGCATGACATCCCAGCGGGCCAGTGCCTCGCCCATTGTCTTTGCATGCACGGTGGGCAGGTCGGTGTGCAGCAAGCCGCCGCGATCGAGTTCGCCGAGGATGCCCATGATGCCGCCGGCGCGATGCACGTCCTCGATATGCACATCGGACACCGCCGGCGCAACCTTGCACAGGCAAGGCACCTTGCGTGAGATGTGGTCGATGTCCTGCATCGTGAACCCCACGCCGGCCTCGCTGGCCGCCGCCAGCAAATGCAACACGGTATTGGTCGATCCGCCCATCGCCACATCGAGGCTGATCGCGTTCTCGAAGGCCTTGAAACTGCCGATCGAGCGTGGCAGCACCGAAGTATCCTCCTTCTCGTAATAGCGGCGCGCAAGCTCGACAATGGTGCGCCCCGCCTGCAGAAAGAGCTTCTTGCGGTCCGCGTGGGTAGCGACGATGGTGCCGTTGCCCGGCAGCGACAGGCCGAGCGCCTCAGTCAGGCAGTTCATCGAGTTTGCGGTAAACATGCCGGAGCAGGACCCGCAGGTCGGGCACGCGGAGCGCTCGACGGCGGCCACTTCTTCGTCGGAGCAGGCGCTGTCGGCAGCCTTGACCATTGCGTCGACCAGATCGAGTGCGATGACCTTGTTTTCCCACTTCACCTTGCCCGCTTCCATGGGGCCGCCCGAGACGAAGATCGCCGGGATGTTGAGCCGCATCGCGGCCATCAGCATGCCCGGGGTGATCTTGTCGCAGTTCGAGATACACACCATGGCATCCGCGCAGTGCGCGTTGACCATGTACTCGACGCTGTCGGCGATCAGCTCGCGGGACGGCAACGAATAAAGCATGCCACCGTGACCCATGGCAATGCCGTCATCCACCGCGATGGTGTTGAATTCCTTTGCAACGCCGCCCGCCGCTTCGATCTCGCGGGCAACCAGCTGGCCAAGATCCTTGAGGTGGACATGACCCGGGACGAACTGCGTGAAACTGTTTACAACCGCAATGATCGGCTTCTCGAAATCCCCGTCCTTCATACCGGTAGCGCGCCACAGCGCACGGGCGCCTGCCATGTTGCGGCCGGCGGTGGAAGTTCGGGAACGATATTGCGGCATGCTGATCTCCACTTGCACAAAAACTTGGGGACTGGGGTAGCCCTGTAGTTTAGCGCTTCAAATCGATTTGCGGACAGCGGCGCCCGGACCGATAGCCGAGTGCTATCGGGATCATTGGCAATCCCAATTTCATTGCGACTTGTCCCCGAACTAGGTTAAAGGACCAGCCGGCTGGGTCTGGCAGGCGTGCTCGTATCTGTCCACCGAGGAGGAAGATCATGCAACTCAAGGGAAGCAAGACCGAAGAGAATCTGAAAGCCGCGTTCGCGGGCGAATCGCAGGCGAATCGCCGCTACCTGTACTTTGCAGCCAAGGCGGATGTTGAAGGCTTCAACGATGTCGCTGCGGTCTTCCGTTCAACGGCAGAAGGCGAAACCGGCCACGCTCACGGGCACCTCGAATATCTCGAGGCATGCGGCGATCCCGCTACCGGCCTGCCGATCGGCGCAACCGCGGACAATCTGGCCGCCGCGATCGCGGGAGAGACCCACGAATACACCGACATGTACCCGGGCATGGCCAAGTCCGCCCGCGAGGAAGGCTTCGACGAGATTGCCGACTGGTTCGAGACCCTCGCCAAGGCAGAACGAAGCCATGCGAACAAGTTCCAGCGCACGCTCGACGAGGTGAAGGCCGACGCCTGAAGATCTCGTGGCCGCCGGACCCGGCTGTCCGGCGGCCTCGTACGACCGCCCCCGCCCACTCGAGAAATCCTTCAAGAAGATGAGGTGTGATGATGGCCAGCGGTACCGTTCGCGAGGGAAGCCTGGAGGCGCCGACCCGGCATCCGCTTGACTGGAAGAGCGCGGCGTTCTGGGACGAGGCGAAGCTCCACGCCGAAATGGAACGCACGTTCGACATTTGCCATGGCTGTCGTCGCTGCGTCAGCCTGTGCGGCGCATTTCCAACGCTGTTCGACCTGGTGGACGACGGCCCGACCGGCGAACTCGATGGCGTGCCAAAGGAGCGCTTCAAGGACGTCGTCGATCAATGCTATCTGTGCGACATGTGCTACATGTCCAAGTGCCCTTACGTGCCCCCTCATGAATGGAATCTGGACTTCCCTCACCTGATGCTGCGCGCCAAGGCCGTCGAGCGAAAGAAGAACGGACCCAGACTGCGTGACACCATCCTTTCGTCGACAGACAAGACCGGCCTCTTCGCCGGCATACCCGTGGTCACCCAGGTCGTAAACTCGGTGAACAAACTTCCTTCGATGCGAAAGGCCCTGGAGGCGACGCTGGGCGTGGATGCCAAGGCCTGGCTTCCCGAGTTTGCGACGACGAAGTTCCGCTCAGCCGCCGGGAAGGCAACATCGACCGAAGTACGCGACGGTGAGCGCACACCCGGCAAGGTTGCACTGTTCTCGACCTGCTTCATCAATTACAACGAACCCGGGATCGGGCACGATCTTGTCGCCATCCTCGATCACAACCGAATCCCCTGGGTCCTGTTGAAGAAGGAAGCATGCTGCGGCATGCCCAAACTCGAACAGGGGGATCTGGACGGCGTCGAGACGCTCAAGAACATCAACATCCCGCACCTGGTCGAACTGGCACGCGCTGGCTACGCGATCCTCACCGGCGTACCCTCGTGCACGCTGATGTTCAAGCAGGAGCTGCCACTGATGTTCCCCGACGATGCGGATGTGCTTGCCGTGCGTGACGCGATGTGGGAGCCGTTCGAATACCTCGTCGCGCGTGGCAAGGATGGTTTGCTCAACACCGATTTCAAGCGAGGCCTCGGCAAGGTTGCCTATCACGTCCCTTGTCACGGACGGGTGCAGAACATCGGTCGCAAGACGGAGGAATTTCTCAAGAAGATTCCGGACAGTCAGATCGCGACCACCGAACGCTGCTCCGGCCACGCCGGTACATTCGGGGTGAAGAAGGAATTTCATGCCATGGCGATGAAGATCGGCAAACCGGTATTCCGCCAGATGGCGGGGGCAGAACCGGACATCATCAGTTCCGATTGCCCGCTCGGCGGCCATCATCTCGCCCAGGGCATCGCCGAACAACAAGGCAAGAACCCGGAGTTGGTGCATCCGATCAGTCTCGTACGACGGGCTTACGGCATCTGAATGGAGGGCGGCAACGCCATGTCACAACTGACACGCAGCGATCTTTGGTCCCTGGAGGAATATGCGAGCCGGCGTAGCCAGTTCCGGGCGGAGATGATCGCGCACAAGCGCCTGCGCACGGTGCACCTCGGCACCAGCGTGACCCTGCTGTTCGAGGACGAAAAGACGGTCCGCTATCAGATCCAGGAAATGCTGCGCATCGAACGCACCTTCGAGTCGGCGGGCATCCAGGACGAACTCGACGCCTACAATCCACTGATTCCGGACGGCAGCAATCTGAAGGCGACGATGCTAATCGAGTACCCCGACCCACAGGAAAGGGCCGCGCGCTTGCGCGAATTCAAGGGCATCGAAAGACAGACATGGGTTCGGGCAGACGGCTTCGAGAAGAGCTTTGCGATCGCCGACGAGGACCTTCAACGCGAGAACGAGGAGAAGACCTCGTCGGTTCACTTTCTACGCTTCGAGCTGACTGCAGAAATGCGCGCCGCGCTGAAGGCCGGTGCTGCACTCGGCATGGGCATCGACCATGTTGCCTACCACGTCGAGATCGACGAAATCGCGCCCGAGACACAGGCGTCGCTTGTCACCGACCTTGCATGACCCCCCGGGACCGGAACGGCCGCGGCACCCAGGCGGCAGAGCTTCCTCGCCCCTGAATCCGGACGGCCGATAATCGGTACGTCGGCTATCATTGCGGCACCCAACCGCGAAGGCAGCCGACCATGGATCAGAATCCGCAGGAATCCGGAAACGCGAGCAGCGAAGGTTTCGACCTGGATGCGATCGAGGTCAGGGTGCTCTCGGTACTGATCGAAAAATCGTTCGTCACTCCGGACAGCTACCCCTTGTCGATCAACGCAATCGTTACCGGTTGCAATCAGCTCACGGGGCGGGAACCGGTCATGGAGCTTGCGGAATCGACCGTGCAGGACGCAGTGGACCGACTGATCGAGCGACGCCTCATCAGCATCCGTCACCAGGCCGGCGCCCGGGTGCTGAAGTATGAACATCAGATCCGCTTGCGCCACTCGCTGCCACCCGCGGAGCAGGTGGTCCTGGCGCTGCTGATGCTTCGGGGGCCACAGACGCCCGGCGAGATCCGCTCTCGGGGCGAACGCATGCACCACTTCGCGGACCTCGCCGAGGTGGAGGCGGTACTGCTTCACCTGTCGGAAAAGTACCCGCCGATGGCAACCGCCCTGCCACGCGCACCAGGCACGAAAGAAACCCGTCATGCACACCTGATGTCAGGTGCGGAAGTGTTGCAGCAGTACGCCGACGGTTATGCGACAGCGGAAAGCGCGGCACCTCGCGGCAGCCGCCTCGGGGAACTCGAGGAGGAAGTGAGGCGTCTGCGCCAGCAGGTCGAATGGCTCACCGCCGAGTTCGAGCAGTTCCGCAAACAGTTTGAATAGCGCAACGCTTCGGCGACGCGCTCCCCACCGGAAACATCCATGCTGATTCACCCCCAGTTCGACCCGATCGCCTTCAGTCTCGGCCCGCTTTCAGTTCGCTGGTACGGCCTCATGTACCTCGTGGCTTTCCTGCTCTTCGTATTGCTCGGGCGACGCCATGCGGCACGTCGCCCCGAACTTGGCTGGGACGCCCAGCAGATCGACGACATGCTGTTTTACGGTGTGCTTGGTGTCGTCATCGGGGGCCGCCTGGGCGAAGTACTGTTCTATCAGCCCGGATACTATTTCAGCCATCCACTCGAGATCGTTGCGGTCTGGAAAGGCGGCATGAGCTTTCATGGTGGCTTTCTCGGCGTTCTGGTCGCGATGTGGCTATTTGCTCGCAAGACCAAGCGGAGCTTCTGGCAGGTAACCGACTTCATCGCCCCTCTGGTGCCAACCGGACTCGCTGCAGGAAGGATCGGCAACTTCATCAACGGTGAACTCTGGGGACGCCCGGCCTCCCCGGACCTGCCATGGTCCATGGTCTTTCCCTACGTCGATCAACTGCCACGGCATCCCTCGCAGATCTACCAGGCGCTGGGCGAAGGAATGCTGCTCTTCGTCATACTCTGGCTCTATTCGGCGAGCCCACGCCCGGTGCGGGCAGTCTCGGCGGTATTCCTGATCGGATACGGTTCGTTGCGCTTCGCCATGGAATTCTTCCGCACCCCGGACCCGGGAATATTTTCCGATCTGGGTTTCCAGCTATCCACCGCGCAATGGCTTTGCGTGCCGATGATCCTGGCCGGGATCGTGATTCTGGTTACTGCCGACAGGGGGTCCGCGACGGTTTCGCCGCCATCAAAATCGTGACAAATTCACGCTTGTGGCATTTGTTTTGGCAACATCCCTCAATTTCCGGAATTTCTGTCCGTCATTAGTTCAGCAATGCTGCTGTCGGCATGATCAAGCGGTTTGTTTGATGATGACAAGAGAGATTCGGGGAAAAGGCATTGCGCGCAGGGCATCCTGGAAAACCTGCGATGGACGAGACTCGCGACATCTGCGGAAACGGAAAGCGCCTGGAGCTGCGGGCGGCGGCAATGGAGCGAAAAACGGGAGGGGGTCGCATTGGTGGTAAACAATCTTGTCAGTAGAGGGTTGTCGACCGTCCGCCGGATCGTTTCCGGCAAGGACGATGTCGATCTGTCCCCGCGTCTGCTCGACAAGATCCGGACCCAGTTGACCGAATGCGTGGAAGGACTGGGTGGCGAGGTTTCGGCGCGGCAGAGAGCAGCCCGCCTCGCCCACACATATCTTCAGCTGGATGACGAAGGACGGCACGCCTTTCTCAAACTCATCGCGCTCGAGTTCGGCCCCAATCCGAAACAGGTCGCCAAGGCTCACGAGAGCTATCAGGCCGCGGTCGGCACCGCGAAGCAGTGGGATGCCGAGGCGGGCCTCAGAATGGCAATGCGATCGCGGCGCATCCGCATTCTCACGCAGTTCAATGCGATCCCCCAGGGGGTCAAGTTCCTTGTGGACATGCGCGTCGACCTGCTCCGCTTCCTCAAGCAAGACAATGAACTTCAGGCTCTCGACCGGGAACTCGAGAACCGGCTCTCTGCCTGGTTCGACGTCGGTTTTCTCGAACTGCAGCGAATAACCTGGAATTCGCCCGCCGCGCTGCTCGAGAAACTGGTCGAATATGAAGCGGTTCACGAGATCCGCTCGTGGCAGGACCTAAAGAACCGCCTCGACTCCGACCGCCGCTGTTACGCGTTCTTCCATCCACGCATGCCCGCCGAACCCCTGATATTCGTCGAGGTCGCGCTCACCGACAGGCTCGCGGACAATGTCCAGAGCCTGCTCGACGAGAACGCCCCGGTATTCGATGCCGGCAAGGCCGACAGCGCCATTTTCTATTCGATCAGCAACACCCAGGTCGGCCTTCGCGGGGTCAGTTTCGGCAACTTCCTCCTGAAACGCGTCATCGAGGACCTCCAGCGCGACTTTCCGAAGCTGCACAATTTCGCGACGCTCTCCCCGATTCCGCTGTTGCGGGAGTGGGCAGTGAAAAACCCGCAGGCCGTGGCCGAAGCCTTCCTGCCGGGCGACTTGAAAAAGCTCGGCACCCTCGAAATCAAGGGCCTCGATGCTCCCGAAATCAACGCGGTGCTCGCGGGCCAGCCGGAGTGGGTCGAGCATGCTGCACTGGCAGACGCACTCAAGGGTCCGCTGACCCGCATTGCGGCCGGCTATCTGCTCGAGGCCCGGCAGAAAGGCAAGCCCTACGATCCTGTCGCACGCTTTCATCTCGGCAACGGCGCACGCGTCGAGAGACTCAACTGGCTCGGCGACACCTCGGCGAAAGGGCTCGCCCAGTCATGGGGGCTGATGGTCAATTACCTTTATGACCCGGACGCGATCGAACGGAATGTGGAAACCTTCGCACGCGAGCAGCGGGTCGCGGCCTCGAGTGCCATTCGCAGGCAGGTGCGGCGATGATCCGGGAACCTGGATGCTGCCCAGCATGAAGAACCTTTCGATCCGCCTGCGCCTTCTGCTTGCCAGTACGGTCGTCCAGGTCGTGCTGCTCACGCTGTTGCTCGCCAACAGCGCACGCCTGATGAACGAGGCTGCAACGGCGAGCATGAGCACGCTGGTACAGCAGAACGCGGCAATGCTGCACACGGTTGCCGCGGCCTATGGCGCGCAGGGCCGCTACGACGAACTTCAGGACGTCCTCGGCGAATTGCTCGACGAGGCAGGCGAGGGTCTCGTATACGTGCGCATAGGCGGCGCCGACGGTTCGATTCTGCTGCGCGCGGGCATGCCACAGATGATCGGGCTGCCCAAACCCGATCCGGAAGACAGTATCGGGATGGAAAACGGAATGAAGCGCAGCCTGATCCACATCCGGCGCCCCCTCCTGCTCGAACGCAACCAGGTCGGCTTCATGCAGTTCGGCGTATCCGTTTCGGTGCTTGCCGCGGCGCGTGAAGCAATTCTTCACCAAGGCGGGCTCATCGCACTTGCCGAGATCCTTCTTACCTTCATCCTGCTGTACGGCATCGGCTATCTACTGACTCGCAACCTCGGTCGCCTGCTGCGGGGCAGCCGTGCGATTGCCGACGGCCATCTGGATCACCGCCTGCCCGAAGAGGGCGGTGACGAACTTGCCCAGCTCTCGCGCGATTTCAACATCATGGCCGCCAACCTCCAGGCGCGGATCGGCGAACTGCAAACCACGGCAGAGCGTCTCCAGGCCAGCGAGCAGCGCTACGCCCTGGCGATCCGGGGCGCCAACGACGGATTGTGGGACTGGGACATCCTTGCGGACAGCATCTACGTCTCCCCCCGTTTCTGCGAGATTGCCGGACTCGCGCCGAACGATTCGCAGATCAACTCAGCCACCTCCTTCGCGCGCCTGCATCCCGACGAAGCCCCGACCTTCCGGCAAAAACTCATCGCCCACATGAAGGGCTACAGCCCGCAGTTCATGATGGAGCACCGCATACGGTTGCCGAACGGGAGCTACCAGTGGGTCATGACCCGCGGCGTTGCGCTGCGTGACGAAACGACCGGACGGGCATTCCGCATGGCCGGTTCGACCAGCGACATCAACCTGAGGAAGACCGCTGAAGAACGCCTCGTGCACGATGCGCTGTATGACGGCCTGACCGGTCTCACCAATCGGGGCCTGTTCGTGGCCCACCTGAAAAGTGCTCTTGGCCAGCGAAACCGGGATGAAGATTTCCGCTTCGCGGCGCTTGCCATCAATCTTGAGCGCTTCCGACTGGTCAACGACAGCTTCGGTCATGCAGCCGGCGATGCACTGCTGCGCCAGTTGGCCGACAGAATCCGAAGCACGCTTCGCCAGGGCGATGTCGCAGCCCGGGTGGGTGGCGATCAGTTCGCGGTGCTGCTGAACGGCATCAGTGACGCGACCGAGGCCTTGCGACTCACGGAGTCCCTGCGCAAACGCCTCGCCGAGCCGGTGGATGTCGAGGGACATACGCTCTACCCGAACACCCGCATCGGCGTAGCCCTGAGCGAGGGAATTTCCGACGATGCGGAATCCTTGCTGCGCGACGCTGATAATGCGTTGCATCAGGCGCGGCAGAGCAAGGCAGGCGCAGTCGAAGTGTTCCATGCCTCGATGCATACCAAGGCGCTTCATTCGCTGAGACTCGAATCGGATCTGCGGGCGGCACTGCGCGGGCGCGACCTGACCGTGTACTACCAACCGATCGTATCGCTCGCCGACAACAGGGTCTGCAGTTACGAAGCCCTGGCCCGCTGGCCGCACCCGACGGAAGGTTTGCTGGGGCCGGCTCACTTCATTCCCCTCGCCGAAACACTCGATCTGATTCATCCTCTTTGCATGCAGGTGGTAGATCAGGTTTGTGGCCAGATTCGTGCCTGGCAGACACAATCCGCGGAGGGTGTTTCGCTACCGGTCAGCATCAATCTCTCGGCCAAGCAATTCACCCTGGCAGGATTGGCTGACGAGATCATGGCCATAGCGAAACTGCATCAGATCCCTCCCTCGCTGCTTCGCTTCGAGATCACGGAGAGCCTGTTGGCCGCACCCGACACACGCACCGCGGGCACCCTGCAAGCCCTTCGTGACGCGGGCATGGCGGTGTTGATCGACGATTTCGGCACCGGCTTCTCGGCGCTGTCATATCTGCACACCATGCCTTGCGATGTCATCAAGCTGGACGGATCGTTCGTCCGCTCGATCATGGAGGACCGGCGCCTGAGAGCAATCGTCGGCCGCAGCATCGAGCTCGCTCACGACCTCGGCATCACCGTAGTCGCCGAGTGCATCGAAACCGAAGCCCAGGCCGAACTTCTACGGAACATGGGGTGCGATTACGGCCAAGGCTATCTCTACGCCCGCCCCCAGAAGGCAGAAAGTTTTGCTGCTGCACCGAATTTGCGTACAGGCAGTGGAGTTGTCAGATGATCAGCAAGCTGGTTGGAGCACTATCTCTTGCGCTAGCGGCCTCGATCGCATCAGCGTCCGATACTTCTGCACTGAGCTTGACCGGATTCGGAACCGTGGGCTTCGTATATACAGACGACGGCGAAGCGCAGTTCGTACGTTGGGGGGTCAATAAACCCTCAGATTCCCGTCTGGATCTTAGTCCGGATTCGATATTGGGAATCCAGGCGAGCCTGCCTCTCGCCCCAAAGGTTGATGCAACCGTTCAAATCGTTTCCTCGGAAGATTCTCTCGGGAGTTATACGCCTCATGTGACGTGGGCGTTTCTCCGCTATGCACTCACACCCAGCGTGACGATCCGCGGGGGTCGGATGCGGGCGCCCTTCTTCATGCTTTCTGACTCGTTGCAAGTCAATTACACGAATGTCTGGGTGCGACCGCCGGTCGACGTTTACTCTCTTGTCCCGGTAAATGAACTCGACGGGATCGACCTCCTCTACCGCGAGCAGGTATCAGGGCTCGAACTTGAGGTTCACCCGTATTTCGGGAACTCAAAGCTGGATCTGTTCGACGATAGCGTGGTCGAGCTGCGCGATACCGTGGGGCTGAACCTTGCCGTTCGATATGACAACCTGACCCTCCACTTTGGGCATGCCGAAACGCGATTCAGCTATATCCGGAGCAGTAACAGTTCAATCCAGCTAAAGAATGCCTTGATCGCATCGGGTGCGGCAGGACAGGCACTCGCCGCGCAGATAGGTGGCGAGCAAGGGCATGCCCGCTTCGACTCCCTGGGCTTTCAGTGGGATGACGGACGCAACATCATCAGTGGAGAATACGCAAAGCGGCGAACCAATCGATACATTCCGAGCGTCGAAGGAGCATATCTGAGCGTGGGACGACGAATCGGCGCTGTGACACCGTACGTCTTGTTCTCGAAACAGAACACACTCGAACAAACCCTTCGCGGCCCCGTCCCGACGGGGTTCGCGCAAAGCATTGGATTCTTCAATCTCATCAGGGACAACTCGCAGGAAACCCTGACACTAGGTGCGCGGTGGGACCTCAACCGGATGCTGGCCCTCAAGGCCGAATGGACTCAAGCGCACTTGGAGCGGGCGTCCGCTGGCAGCTTCTATCCGACAAGCGCTGCGGCGGCAACGCGAATCGGAGGCAGAACGCTCAACACGCTCAGCGTCTCGATGGATGTGCTGTTCTAAGCGCATGTTCTCCCTTCCCCGCACCCTCCTCGTCTGCATGCTGTTTGGTCTCGCGCACTGCGCGCAAGCCGATACCGTCGTCGTTACCGGCAAGACAAGCCTCGTCATGACACTCGACCGCCAAGACGTGGAACGACTCTACCTTGGCCGAACTGCGGTGCTCCCTGACGGCACTCCGGTAACACTGGCCGACCTCCCCCCCGGCAACGTGCGAGATGGCTTCTATCTGGCACTTACCGGCAAGAATCCGGTTCAGATCCGCACCTACTGGTCGCGTATCGTCTTTACCGGCCGTGCCCTGCCGCCCAAAGAGGCCGAATCACCTGCTCAACTGCGGCGCTGGCTGGCATCCAATCCCAACCTGATCGGCTACCTCTCGGATACGGATGTAGACGAATCGGTGCGCGTATTGCTGCGAATCAGATAAGAGCCGGAAACGGGTCGCTGCTGGGCTCGCCGGAGTCTCTCGGGCATCGCGGCCCACACATCGTCCGAGCGGCCGGACCTTCCGGTCGATGATGACCGCTCGTCGAGAGCGGCGACTTCACGACCTATCTCACGCGCGGCGCAACGTCGGCACTTGACAATACGCGGCGCAAAGCATTTAATGCGAATCATTCTTGTTCGCAAAGTTGATCCCAGCCATGTACGTCTGTGTTTGCAACGCCGTGACCGACACCCACATCCGGGAAGCCGCCTCCGCGGGAGCGAAGACGCTGCTCGATCTGAGGCGCACACTCGGGGTGGCTTCGGAATGTGGTCGCTGCGCGTCCTGTGCGCGGGACTGCCTGAAACAGGTTCACGCTTGTGAGCTGCCCCAACCTGGCGCACAGTTGCGCAACCACTTCGTCCTCAGGGAGGCAGCAGCATGAAAGGCGACAAGAAGGTCATTCAGTTCCTCAACAAGCAGCTCACGATCGAGCTGTCCGCCATAAACCAGTATTTCCTCCATGCCCGCATGTACAAGAACTGGGGCTTCGATGCCCTGGGCAAGCATGAATACGAAGAATCGATCGAGGAAATGAAGCATGCGGACAAGCTGATCGAGCGCATTCTCTTTCTCGAAGGTCTGCCCAATCTCCAAAGCCTGAACAAGTTGTTGATCGGCGAGACGGTCCCCGAGTGCCTCGCTGGCGACCTGAAGCTTGAAAGTGACGGCCGGGCAAACCTGATCGAGGCGATCAGCTACTGCGAGTCCAGCAAGGATTACGTATCGCGCGAAATCTTCGAAGAGATTCTCGAAGATACCGAAGAGCACATCGACTACCTCGAGACGCAGATCGAACTCATCGACAAGGTCGGCCTGCAGAACTACCTCCAGTCGCAGATGCAGACAAGTAGCTGAACCCGCCCCGCCGGACTGCATTACCGCCCGGGATCGCAGTCCGGCCTGGCCAGCAACAAGCGACTTTCCCCTAAGCAATACGCGCCTCTGCTGCGCGACTTCACGAGCTGCACCCAATGCCTTGCACCATTGCCCAACCCACGGCCAGCGATCGCGCCGGGGTGACGCCATGACTTCGTCCATCGCCCTGAGCGCACCGCGGCTGGCGTCAGTCGGATATCCGGCCCGCAAACCCGCCGCACCGAGAGGCCGCGCCACCCCACCGGGGCCGAGCACCAGGATCAGCCTGCTCGTGCTCGTCGTGGCAACGCACATGGCCGCATTGTGGGCCATCTCGAGAGCGTCCGAGCCGCTCGAGACAGCCGTGCCAATGCCACTCGCCGTCACCTTCGTCGAGATTGCCCAGCCTGTCGTCGAAGCGCCGCCTCCACCACGCCCTCAGGTCGTCACGCCACCCGCACCGCGCGCGGTCAAGCAGCCGCCCAGTCGAGCCAAACCGGTGCCCCCGAAACCGATTCCCGACGAAACGCCACAGGCTCCGGTCGATGCGCCTTCGTCCGTGCAGCCCGAAAGCGCCCCGGCAATGACGAGCATGCCGGCCGTCGCGAGTCAGACGCAAGACTCGGGAGCCAGAACGAATGACTCGTTGGCCGAACCCGCGCGCCAACCGGTATCCGAGGCGGCGCGCTTCGATGCGGCCTATCTCAACAACCCGGCCCCCGCCTATCCGGCCCTTGCCCGCCGGCTTGGCGAAGAAGGCACGGTGAGATTGCGCGTGTGGGTGACCCGCGACGGGCGGGCCGGCAAGGTTGAACTCGCACGCAGCACCGGCTCGCCCCGCCTCGATCGAACTGCACTCGAAACCGTCTCGCGGTGGCGTTTTGAACCGGCTCGCGAGAACGGCACCGCAATCGAACAGTGGGTGATCGTGCCCATCAAATTCAAACTGGAGAACCACGAAAGATGACGTCCGAAAACCAATCCTCGGCATTCGATCTCGCCCACCTCTGGGCTCAGGGCGACGCGATAAGCCACGCCGTGGCGGTCACCCTGCTGCTCATGTCGGTCGCGAGTTGGTACCTGATGTTGTCCAAAGGCTGGCAATTCCTCGCGCGCAGCCGTAGCAGCGAAGCGACCGACCGGTTCTGGCGGGCATCAAGCCTCGACGAAGGGCTTGCGGCGCTATCGGGCAAGCGTGGCGATCCGCTGGCCGCTGATCTGCTCCACCAGGCGACGACGGCCGCAGAGCATCTCCGGGCACGATCCGGTTCGAGCCTCGGCAACCAGTTGCAAGCAGACGAGTTCATCACCCGCGCGATGCGCCAGTCAATCAGTCGCAGTACCGCACGTCTCGAATCGGGCCTGACGGTACTCGCGTCAATAGGTTCGACGGCGCCCTTCGTCGGGCTGTTCGGTACTGTCTGGGGCATCTACCATGCGCTCGCACGCATCTCCAGCACCGGAATGGCGAGCCTCGATGCGGTTGCCGGTCCGGTCGGCGAAGCGCTGGTCATGACCGCAGCCGGTCTTTTTGTCGCGATTCCCGCAGTGCTGGCCTACAACGCATTGACACGTGCCAACCGACTCACCCTGGCGAGTCTCGATGCGTTCGCCCACGACGTGCATGCCTTCCTCAGCACCGGCGCACGCCTGCAGCCTCGCACGAGCGGAGGCGCCGCGAATACTGCTTCAGGCAGCCACCTTGCCACCAGCGGAGCGGCATGATGGCCTTCGGCGGATTCGACCAGACCAGCGGCAACGCTCCAATGAGCGAGATCAACACCACGCCGCTGGTGGACGTCATGCTGGTGCTGCTGATCATCTTCATGATCACCGCACCGCTCATGACACATGCGGTCAAGATCGACCTGCCCCAAGCCTCGAGCACGCCGGCCGAGGACAAACCCGAGACGATTACGCTCAGCATCGACGCCGAGGGCCGCTTGTTCTGGAATGATGCGCCGCTCGAAGCACCGGCCCTGGATCAGCGGCTCGCCGAAGCGGCGGCCCTCGAGCCGCAGCCCGAGCTGCACCTGAGAGCCGATCGCGACACGCGCTATCAGAAGCTCGCCGAGCTGCTCGCCGCCGCCCGTCGCAATGGCCTTCAGCGTATCGGCTTCATCACCCAACCCGACCCCCTCCCCTGAAGCGTTCCGTTCGCACGATGTTCCTGCATTCATTGCAGGCGCCCCGAAACACGGGACGAAAGACACACGGCGAGCGGATCAATCCACACGGGGCGAACACGCCGGCATCTCGCGGCGATATCAGCACGCACGGCAGGACGGCCGGATAGATCGGCGTTCGCGGGGATGCTTGAAAGCACCCGCGACGCTCGAACGACGGGCACTCACCGATTCGCAATAATTGCTATTGCGAATCGTTATCATTTGCCTTATTGTTACAAAAGTGTTCAGCGATGCGCTGGCACGACATCCCAACCCCAGACCCTTGTATCCCCGCCGGCCTCCACCAGGCACGGCCGCCACCGGAGTTCAATCCCGATGCAGAAGAAGAAATGCCCCGTCCGACGAAACACGATCGCCCGACGACCCGCTGACCGTACAAGCGCCCCCCGGCTACCAGAGCGGTCGCACATCCCGCTCGGCGCACTGATCTTCGCCGCTTCGATGAACAGCTTTGCCCAAGGCAGCGAAGCAGAGATCGAAGCGACGGAAAAGACGCGGACCCTGGGTACCGTGGTCGTCACCGATCAGCGCGAGGCCGCAAGCGGCCGCGAAGCGCTGCGCGCAACCGAAACGCGCATCGGCAAAGGCAAGCAGGCGCTGCGCGACATTCCCCAGTCCGTCACCGTAGTGACCGAGAAACTCATCGATGAGCGCAACCTCGACACCGTCAAGGAGGCACTCAAGAACACCGCCGGCATCACCTTCCAGGCCGCCGAAGGCGCCGAGGAGGACATTCGCCTGCGCGGTTTCCCGCTGGCGCAAAGCGGCGACATCTTTGTCGATGGCATCCGTGATCCGGCCTTCTACGACCGCGACACATTCAATCTGGACCGCCTCGAACTGTTGCGCGGTTCCGCCTCGATGCTGTTCGGTCGTGGCTCGACCGGCGGCGCAGTCAACCAGGTCAACAAGGAACCGCGCCTCATCGACGAAAACCAGGTCGACGTCACGCTGGGCAGCCACGACTACAAACGGGTGGTTGCCGATTTCAACAAGAAGACCGGGGAAAACGCCGCAGTACGTCTCAACCTCATGAAGACCGACGCGGACAGCAACGGTGCCGGGTCGAGCATCGACAAATGGGGCGCGGCCGGCGCGCTGCGCTGGGGTATCGGCACCCGCGACGAATTCCAGGTCGGCTTCTTCCACCTCGACAACAACAACGGCATCAACTACGGCATGCCATGGATCCGCCCGACCACGACATCGAGTGCCCGCGACACCACCTTGCTGCCGATCGATCCCGACACCTACTACGGCTCCGCGAGCGACTACAACGATGGTTCCGCGACCTACTACACCGCAAGCCACATTCACCGTTTCTCGAGTGACACCGAGCTGCGCACCGTCATCCGCAAGGGCTCGTACGAACGCGACCAACGCTCCGGTGCAATCCGCTTCGCTGCCGCGGGGGACCAGCCGGGCGGAATCGCAGCCAGCCTCGAGACCTTCGGCCCCGACACGGTGCTGCGCCGCGGAACCCACCTCAAGATCCAGGACATGGACACCCTGCACCTGCAAAGTGACCTTTCCACAAAATTCGAAGCGGCGGGCTTCAAACATGAATTACTCGCCGGGGTCGACCTCGCCCGCGAGGAAAAGACGGTGTACGGCGCTCGCAATGCGGCACAGGGCGGCGTTGATCTGAGCAAGCCCTACACGACCATCGGCACGCCGGACGACGGTGCCTGGGTCGATGAGGCGAGCCGCGTGCTGCGCAAGACCAGCGACTTCGAATCCACCGCGTGGGGCGTCTATGCCCAGGATCTGGTCGAGGTCGCCCCCCACTGGAAGCTCGTCGCCGGTCTGCGTTTCGACGGCATGCACGGCGAATACAACACCTACTCGATCCCCGGCACCGCCCCCGGCCCGGTCACCGCCAGCAACTACGAACAGAGCATCTACAAGTGGAGCAAGCGTTTTGGCGTGCTCTACCAGCCCAATCCGCTGCAGTCCTGGCATTTCTCGTGGGGCACTTCTTTCAATACTTCAGGGGACACCTATTCGTACAACGCCGCGACGGTCGACACGCCACCGGAGAAAAGCCAGAACATCGAGATCGGCGCGAAGATCGACTCAGCCGACGGACGTTTCACCAACCGTTTCGCGATCTTCCGCTCGACCAAGCTCAACGAGCGCAACACCGACCCACTGATCAACATCGCGGTCCTCTCCGGAAAACGTCACGCGACCGGCTTCGAGTGGGACTTCTCCGGATACATCACGCCGCGCTGGGAAATCTACGGTTCCTACATGTGGATGCCCTTCGCCAAGATCGACAAGGGAGCCGAAGGCTCGGAAGGCGTGGGCACCCGTCCCTCACTCACGCCGAAGCATTCGGGCACGGTGTGGAGCACCTATCTGCTCACCGACCTCTTCCGAGTCGGCGCCGGCGTGAACTTCCGCAGCCGCCAGCAGCCAAACCGCAACCCCGGTTGGTATGCTCCAGGCTACGCCACCATGGATCTCATGGCCGAATACACACTCCCATCCGAGAAGATCGTGATCAAGGCCAACCTCAGCAACGTCTTCGACAAGCTCTACGCCGATTCGCTCTATCCGGGCCATTACGTACCTGGCCCGGGCCGGATCTTCATGCTCACCACCAGCCTCAAGTTCTGAATCACCTCTTTGCCGCCCCGTCAGGGGCGGTCTTTTTCTTCCGGGAACACGCCCCATGCTGTTGCAGATCCCCGATGTGCTGGATGCACACCAACTCGAGGAAGCCCGGCGGCTCCTCGCCGACGCCCCCTGGGAAGACGGTCGCAGTTCCGCCGGCACACAGGCCGCTCTGGTCAAGCGCAACCAGCAGCTGCCGCACGACTGCAAGGCTGCGCGCATCGTTCGTGAAAGCGTCGTCACCGCGGTCGAGCGCAGCCCACTCTTTCTCACCGGAGCGCTGCCGAAGAAGCTCGTCACCCCGCGCCTGAACCGGTATGGCGGCGACACGCCAAGCTATGGAGAGCATGTCGACAATGCGATCCGTTTCCGTGCCGACGACGGCGTCCGCGTGCGTACCGATCTTTCCTGTACCGTGTTTCTCTCCGATCCGGGCGAGTACGAGGGCGGGGAACTGATCGTTCAGGACACCTATGGATCGCGCGCCATCAAGCTGCCGGCGGGCCACGCCGTGCTCTACCCGGGCAACAGCGTCCACCAGGTCGCGCCGGTCACCCGCGGCTGGCGCATCGCCTGCTTCTTCTGGATCGAGAGCATGGTCCGCAGCGACGAGCAGCGGCGCCTGCTGTTCGACCTCGACATGGCAATCACCCGTCTGCGAAGCCGCGATGGCGACAATGCCGAAACGGTCGCGCTCACCGGCACCTATCACAATCTGCTGCGCATGTGGGCCGACACATGAGCGCAGCCGGCAGCGGCCCGGTCAGCCTCGCCGACCACCAGGCGCTCGCACGCAGCCGGCTCGATGCCAATGCCCTTGCCTATTTCGAGGGCGGAGCGGCGGACGAACTGACCGTCGCCGCCAATCGCACGGCCTGGGATGGCATGGCACTGTATCCACGGGTACTGCGCAGCCTCGCCGGCGGCCACACCGGCACGACGCTGCTCGGTCGCGCCCTCGCCCATCCGATCCTGCTGGCACCGGTGGCTTACCAGCGTCTTGCCCATCCGGACGGCGAAATCGCCAGCGCATGTGCCGCCGCCGCCCAGGGCGCCGGCATGGTGGTGAGCACCCAGGCCAGCATTTCGCTCGAAACCATCGCAGGAGCGATCGCCGATGATGCGGACCGTGGGCCGCTGTGGTTCCAGTTGTATCTGCAGCACGACCGCGGCTTCAACCGCGAGCTCGTGGCGCGTGCCGAGGCCGCGGGCTACGAGGCCCTGGTGCTGACCGTGGACGCGCCCTGCAGCGGCGCCCGCGACCGCGAACGCCGGACCGGTTTCGCGCTCCCGCCGGACATCTCGGCGGTCAACCTCGCTGGCCTGCCGCCGCGCCCCCCAGGCGGGCGCACCGGCCTTTGCGCCGGGCTGGTCAACCAGGCCGCGGACTGGGACGACCTCACCTGGCTGCAGCGCGAGAGCCGCCTGCCGATCATCCTCAAGGGCGTCCTCCATCCCGCCGACGCGCGCATTGCGCTGGACGCCGGCGCATCGGGGCTCATCGTCTCCAACCACGGAGGACGGGTCCTCGACACCGCCGTCGCGACCGCACGTGCGCTGCCGGCAATTACGGATGCCGTGGGCGACAGCCTCGCGGTACTGGTTGACGGAGGCATCCGCCGCGGCACCGACATACTCAAGGCAATCGCGCTGGGCGCCGACGCGGTACTGATCGGCCGGCCCGTCATACACGGGCTTGCCAATGCAGGCGCAGCCGGCGTGGCGCACATCATCCGGCTGCTGCGCGACGAACTGGAGATTGCGATGGCACTGTGCGGCTGCGCGCGGATAGCGGACATCTCGTCCGACCTGCTTGCACCCTGAGAGCCGCCCGGCTCAGGGCCCGGGAGTTGACCCGCATCAACAAAAATACAAGTGCGAATCACTATCATTCGTCAGCGATTCGCTTAAACTCCTGCCCCACTCATCCGTTCCGCCCCGCCATGGATCTCAGCCCGCCGCCCCTCTCCCCGGAAAGTCCGCTCGATCACACATCGATGCTGCTGGTGGGACATCCGAACGTCGGCAAATCAGTCCTTTTTCACCGTCTCACCGGCACCTATGTAAACGTTTCCAATTACCCCGGCACCACGGTCGAGGTGTCGCGTGCGACGGCCCGCTTCGATCGAGCGATTTCGTTGCTCGACACACCCGGCGTGCTCTCGCTGCCGGGCCGCAGCGACGACGAACGCGCCACCATGCGCGCCCTGCTCAACGAGGAACTGCGTCTTGCGGTACAGGTGGGCGATGCCAAGAACCTGCGCCGCACCCTCACCCTGACCGCGATGCTGGCCGAACTCGGCGTGCCGATGGTGCTCGCCCTCAACATGAGCGACGAGGCCGCGGCACACGGCGTGGCGGTCGACCACAAGGCGCTCGGCGAGGTCCTGCGCATTCCGGTGGTGCCCACCATCGCCACCGGCGGATCAGGCATGCAGCCGCTGATCG
Organism: Cognatazoarcus halotolerans; assembly: GCF_009800965.1. Taxonomy (GTDB): domain Bacteria; phylum Pseudomonadota; class Gammaproteobacteria; order Burkholderiales; family Rhodocyclaceae; genus Cognatazoarcus; species Cognatazoarcus halotolerans. Next base: position 342,877 of record NZ_WUAF01000001.1, read on the forward strand.
ACGCACTCGCCGTCGCCAGGGCGCCCGCGCCCCTGCTGCACTACGATGACGCCACCGAAGCGATCCTGCGCAGCACCACGGCTTTCGTCGAAGAACATGCCCCGCATCCACGCCTCGCCTCGCGCGGCCTCGCAATCCTGTTCCTCGGCGGCGATTCCGAAGTCGAGGACTGGCTGCAGGCCCGATGCGGCGTGCACTACCCGGAACTGCTCGCCCTGCGCAGTGAAGCCGATGGCGCGGGCAGCGAACCGCTCGCCGCCCGGCTCGCCGCCGAACGCGGCCGCGCCGCCGATGCGCTGTCGAAGACGGTGATGGATCAGCATGCCCGCGCGCGCCGGCCGATGGCGCAGCGGCTCGGCCAACTCGCGGTGCATCGTCTGTGGGGCTGGCCGATCCTGCTGGCCGTATTGTTCGTGGTCTATGAACTGGTCGGCGTCTTCGGGGCGGAAACGCTGGTCGGCCTGTTCGAAGAGAAGCTGTTCGGCGAGATCCTCAATCCGGCGGTCACCGACTTCTTCACCGGCGCCTTCGGGCAGGGCTGGTTCACCGATCTCTTCGTCGGCCAATACGGCCTGTGGACAATGGGCATGACCTACGCGCTGGCGCTGATCCTGCCGATCGTCACCACCTTCTTCCTCGCCTTCGGGGTGCTCGAGGATTCCGGCTACTTTTCGCGCCTGTCGGTCATCGCCAACCGCATGTTCGCACTGCTCGGCCTCAACGGCCGGGCGGTGCTGCCAATGGTGCTCGGCCTCGGCTGCGTGACCATGGCCACCCTCACCACGCGCATCCTGCATACCCGCCGCGAGCGACTCATCACCACCTTCCTGATGGCACTGGCGATTCCCTGCTCGGCCCAGCTCGGCGTGGTGCTCGGCCTGCTCGGCGGCATGACCTTCGGTGGCACCGTGATCTGGGCGGTGACGATACTCTTCGTACTGCTGTTCACCGGTTGGCTGGCCGGCAAGCTCGTCAAGGGGCGGCGCATTCCGCTGGTCACCGAGCTGCCGCCGATGCGCCTGCCGGTGCTCGGAAATGTCATGAAGAAGACCGGCGGCCGACTCAAGTGGTACCTGATCGAGGTGATCCCGCTGTTCCTGCTCGGCACCTTCATCATGTTCATGCTCGACCGCCTCGGCGTCCTGCCGTGGATCATCCGCGCCGGCGAACCGCTGGTCACCGGCTGGCTCGGCCTGCCGCCCGAGGCGAGCGCAGCCTTCGTGATGGGCTTCCTGCGCCGGGACTTCGGCGCCACCGGCCTGTTCGCGCTGTCCGGCCAGCTCTCGGCCGAACAGGCGGTGGTCGGCATGGTCACCCTCACCCTGTTCGTTCCCTGCATCGCCAGCATGATGATGATCATCAAGGAGCAAGGCGCACGCACCGCGGCGCTCATGCTCGCGATGATCATCCCGACCGCCTTCCTGGTCGGCGGCATCCTGCATCAGCTACTGAGGATTTTCTGGTGACCATCGAGACCTCGGGCGCAGCCATCGCCCGGCCGCTGCCGGCCGCCCCGCATTTCCTGTTCCGCTGGGCTACACTGCTCATGCCGCATACCGCCCGCGGCCCGGCCGGCGGACACCAACCAACGCCCACGATGAGCAATCGAGAGCATCTTCGCCTGATCGGCGTTCCGGTCGGAAGCAGGATTCGCCTGGCCGAATTCGATGCCGCCATCGATCCCTTGCAGCGCGAACAGTTGCTCGCCTACGGCCTGTCGATTGGCCATCCGCTGGAAGTCCTGCAGCAACATCCGCTCACCGTGGTGCTCTGCGATCATGTCGAGATCGCGCTGGAGCACGTCGTCGCGGGTGACCTGTGGGTCGAGAAGCTGCCCAGCCGCGGCCGCACCTGAAACTACCAGCCCAGGCCTTTGCGCAGCAGCAGCAGAACACCCATGCCGGCAATGAAGGGCAGCCATGGATTGCGCGGCCGGAGCGCAGTCATCAGCAGCACCGCCAGCGCGGCGGCAAGCTTTGGATTGAGCGGATCGAGTTCGCCGCCGTCGAGCACCACGTCCGGCAACACCAGCGCCGACAGGGCCGCCGCCGGCGCATAGCGCAATGCGCGCTGCAGCGCGGAGGGAAGCCTCGCACGACTGCCGGCAACGATGAAGCTGCCCCGCGGAATGTGGGTTGCCAGCGCGATCAGCACAAAGGTCACCCATAACCATACGCCGCTGATCATGGCGCCTCCGCCTCCTTGCCATGCTGCCAGTGTTCCGCGGCAAAACCTGCGGCGATGCCGACCATGATCCCGGCGATCAGGCCCAGCTTGAGCGGCATGCCGCGCAGCGCCACCGCCGCGACTCCGCCGGCAAGCGCCGCCACCAGCATCGGCCGTGACGCCGCCAGCGGCACCAGCAACGTCATCAGGGCGATCGTCGCCATGAACTCGAGCGACCAGCCCTGCGGCACCAATTCGGCGCCGAGTACCCCAATCAGCACGAATACCTGCCACAGGCTCCACGCCCACAGCGACGGAGCAAGGAAAAAACCGAAACGCCAGTCCTTATCGGTTGACGCCAGCATCCGCTGGGCGCCGACCGCAAACACGCCGTCGACCAGCAGGTAGCCCGACATCAGCCGTTTGAGCAGCGGAATCCCTTCGAAAGCGGGCGAAATCGCGGCGCTGAAGATCACGAAGCGCAGGTTCAGCACCAGGGCGGTAGCGACGATCAGCCACAGCGGCGCGCCACTGACGATCAGCGGCAAGGTGCCGATCTGCGCGGTTCCCGCGAAGACCATCAGCGTCATGCCGATCGCCTCGACGATCGAGAAACCGGCGGCGCGCATCGCCACCCCGGTAACCATCGCCCACGGGACCAATCCGACCGACAAAGGGAGAAAGGCGCGGAAGCCCTCGCGAGCACCGCGCCGGAACGAGTCATTCATGGCGAAACATCAAAGTGAAATGCGATCCGGAGCCGGATCGGTCCGGACCAGCCTAACCGGATGCGCGGCGGCCGTCGACCTCGCACGCAGCGGTACTGGCCCGGTCGCGGCGGCAGTACGCCCTGGCCCGCCTGGCCTCACTGCATCGGCGTGGCGCCGAACACCGGCATGGGATCGAGCCATACGCCACCATCCTCGGCCCGCCGGATGGCCAGGCCGAGTGCCGCAAAGACCGCCTGGATTTCCGGCAGCAGCGCCGCATACAACGCCTCGGCGCTACGCGTCTTGCCGCCGTAGAGTTGGCCGAGCACTTCGCCGAGTCGCGGCCATGCTTCGCGCAGGAAACCCGATGCGAGAATCTGCTCGAGCTCCGGACTCAACTGCCCCAGAGGCCGGTCGAGACCGGCGAGATAACCCTGGCAATGCGCGGCCGTCTGCAGCAGGTGGGTGATCCTGCCGAGGCTCCTTGCGAACAACGCATCGAGGTCGTTGGCCGCGAGATGCAAGGTGATTTCCTCCTGCATGGAGGGCGGCAGCGCGTCGTGCAGGTCGGCGAGGTGATTGAGCATCAGATCAGACGAAGCCGGCAGCGACCATACCGCGCGGCGGGTCGAAAAATACTCCGCCCACATCGACTCGGCGATCGGCAACAGCTGACGGTCGAAATCGCAATCCAGCAGTGCGGCCAGCCCTTCCGCACGACCGAGGCGGATGCGTGCATCGTGAATGCGGCACAGCTCGCGGTGAAAGAGATGGACAAAACCCGCCACGGCCTCGGCGTCGCCAGCCAGTGCCGCCGACATGTGACGCCCGTCGAGCAGCACGGTCACCGACTCCTCCCCGTGGATCGCCCGCACCACGCCTTCGCCGCCGACCGCATCACCGCCGGTCAGCTGGGCCAGGGCCAACGTGTAATCCTCGGCCACGACGATCAGCTCGAGGTCTTCCAGATCGAGCTCCGGGTCACGCTCCACCGTACGTGCGATCAGGGTTTCTATCACCTTGGTCAGCATCGGCGCGGCACTCTGCAAGGCCTCGCCGCGACATTCAACCTGCACTTTCATTTCAATCATCCTCCTGGCGGGCTCCTCGCGCGCCGCGAATCTGCGCATTGTACCGGCCGCGAACGTGCTTGGCCCGCGCGAACCCGGCACGACACCAGACCCGTGCGCATTTCGGGTACGCGATGGCGACGAGTCTGCTGTAATGCCGGCTACGGGCAATCTGCCCGGCGCGCCCGCCCGGAAGGACCGATCAGCCATGAACACGCCCTCCCTTCACCTCGACGCGATTTTCGAGACCCGGCTCGACTGGAAATTCAAGATCGTCCCGCCGCATCTTTACGGCCTGCGGCTCGGCGAAATCGCGACTGCCGCTCTCACGCTCGACGACGAGGCCTTCGCCCTGCCGGCCGCCCTGATCCGCGAGGATGTGCTGACCGGCAACAGCATCTGGATGCGCCGCTTCCTGGCTCACAGCGGCGCCAGCATAGCGCCCCACGGCAAGACCACCATGGCGCCGCAATTGTTCCAGCGCCAGCTCGATGACGGTGCCTGGGGGCTGACCGCGGCGACGCCGGCCCATTTGCGGGTATACCGCCGGCACGGCGTGCCGCGCATCCTCTACGCCAATCAGCTGGTCGGGCTTGCCGATATCCGCTGGGTGCTCGACGAAATGGCGCGCGACCCGACGTTCGACTTCTACTGCCTGGTCGACTCGGAGGCAGGACTCGAACGACTGTGTCGGGCAATCGCGGAGCGCCCCGCCGGTCGGCCGCTGCAGGTTCTGCTGGAGGTGGGTGCCAGCGGTGGCCGCACCGGGGTACGCGGCGTCGAACAGGGCCTTGCGCTTGCCGAGCGGATTGCCGATGCGGCGCCAGGCATTGCGCTGCGGGGTATCGAAGCCTTCGAAGGAATCTTCGCAGGCCATCCTGCCGAGCGGCAACAACCGCAGGTCGAGGCGATGCTCGATACCGTGAGGACGCTCGCCCTGGCATGCCATGCGCGGGCGCTGTTCTGCGCTGGCGAAATCATCCTCAGTGCCGGCGGCTCGGCCTTCTTCGATCTCGTCGTGGCAGGTCTTGGTGTCACGCTCCCGGGGAGCAGCCGGTTGATCCTGCGCAGCGGCTGCTATCTCACCCACGACAGCGTTCACTACCATCACCTTGCCGAGGCGATTGCGGCACGCAATCCGGGACTGGCCGTGCTCGGCACCGGTTTGCGTCCGGCGCTGGAGATCGTCGCGCAAGTCCAGTCCTGTCCTGAACCGGGGCGCGTGATCGTGGCATTCGGCAAGCGCGACGCCTCCTACGACATCGACCTGCCGCTGCCCCGCTGGTGGCTGCGCCGCGGCACCCATCGGCAGCCGCAGCCGCTCGACGGCTTCCGTGTCAGCAGCCTCAACGATCAGCACGCCTTCGTCGACGGCCCGTCATCGCACCCGCTGGCGGTCGGCGATCTCGTCGGCTTCGGGATCTCGCACCCGTGCACCACCTTCGACAAGTGGCCGCTCCTGTGGACGGTCGATTCGTCCTACCGGGTGAGCGGGGCGATCAGGACCTTTTTCTGAGCGAGAGAGCCCGCTGGCACTCAGGCGCCGAGCCGGAAGCGTCCCACCGTGTCGGCCAGACCGACGGCCAGGCCCTTCACATCGTCGGCACGCTGCGCCGAATCGCGGCTGGCGGTGTGGGTCTCCTCGCTCATCGCGGCAATGTGCTCCACGCCGCGGGCGATCTCGGCGCTCGCCGAACGTTGCTCGCGCAGCGCCAGATTGATCGAGGCCACCGCATCCCGCACCAGCGCGGTGCTGGCCTCGAGCATGCTCACCGCATCACGCGCGAGTCCGGAGCGGGCGAGGCCCTCACCGGCAAGCGCCTCACCATCGCGCATACCCTCGATCGCCTGCTGGGCGCTCTCCTGCACCCGCAGCACCATCTGCGCGATCTCCTGGGTCGAATGCGCGGTCCGCTCTGCAAGTTTCCTGACCTCGTCCGCCACCACCGCGAACCCGCGGCCCTGCTCACCGGCCCGGGCTGCCTCGATGGCGGCGTTGAGGGCAAGCAGATTGGTCTGGCCGGCGAGCTCCTCGATCACCTTGACGATTCCCGAGATGCCTTCGGTATTGCGTCCCAGTTCGGTCATCACCGCAGCCGACGCCTCGATGCGCCCGGCGATGGCCTGCATTGCCTCGCCCGCCTCATCGATCACCCGAATGCCCTCGTGCACGCGCTGATCCGCCTCTCCAGCAAGCCTGTCGGCCTCGCTGGCATTGTCGGAAACCTGCGAAATGCTCACCGTCATCTGCTCCACCGCCGCCGCGATGGCGCCACCCGACTCGCTCTGCGACAGGGACGCACGCTCGACCCGCGCAGCGTTCGCCTGCAGACTGCCCGCCGCCTCGCCGAGCGCCCGGGCATTGCGCTGCACCTCACCCAGCGCACCGGAAAGCTGTGCCTGCATCTCCGCCATGGCGCCGAGCACGCTGCCTTCGCGCCCCCCTTCGACCCGGACCGCCTCGTCGAGCTGGCGCGCGGCGATCCGTCTCGCGACTTCAACCGCATAGGCGGGCTCGCCCCCCACTTGCGCCGCGAGTCTGCGCAGGATCAGAACCGTCACGATCACGCTCGCCACCAGCGCCAACGCCCCGAGCAGCAACGCCTTGCGCTGTGCCGCCTGCAGCATGTCGACCAATGCGGCACGGGTCTCGACCGTCTGCTGCTGCGCTTCCACCAAGCCGTCGAGCATGACCTGCTTGACGCTTCGCCAGGCAGGCGTTTCGCGCTTCACGAGCGTCTCCCGTGCCGCAGCGAGGTCGCCGGCGCGGACCGTCTCGATGACCGCCCTGCGCAGCGGCTGCCAGGCAGCCTGACCGGCACGGAGCCCGGTCAGCAGATTGCGGGCGCCGGCCCCCTGCAGATCGAGTGCCGCCAGCCCGTCGAGCGCGGCATCGAACCCCTGCTCCGCCTTGTCATGATTCGCGTAGGCCTTGGGGTTGGCCGGATCGAGCAATACGTTGCGAATCGCCTGCCCCATCTGCAGACCCTGTGCATAGAGCTCCCTGAGGTGGCGTTCGGCCGCGAGTTCGGTATCGATATAGGCAATCAGCTTCTGCTGGCTGTTGCGCATTTCCCAAAGGGTACTGCCGAGCGCGATGACGAAAAGCCCACAGGTGACGACCCCCAGCAGCAGGAGCTGCAGTTTTATGGAGACTGTTTTCTTCATCGCATTTATCCTCGATACAGGCCGCGCAACGCCTTGTCATCTCTATTCCATTCGGTATATCGGCAAATCGTGAATTACTTTAGCTGTTTCGCCCGAAAAAAAGCCCAGACCCGGGCCCGCTGCGAGAGCACACCGTGTCGCGCCCTGCCGCATTGACGATCACCCTCACGATTGCCCTGGGCCTCCTTCTCGATCAGTACGGCGGCACATGGGGAACGCATGCGGTAATCCTGTGGACCTGGGCGGTATTTGCCACCCTGCTGCTTCACGCGGCACCGGCGAGACGCACGGCAATGCTGGCCTGCCTGCTGATCGCCACCGCGGGCGAACTCTTTCTCGCCCTCGTGTGGGGGCTCTATACCTATCGCGAGGCGGGTCTGCCCGCCTTCGTGCCGCCCGGGCACGTTCTGCTGTATCTGCTCGGCCTCGGCCTCGCCGAGCGCCTGCCCGCCAGCCTGATCCGGCCGATCGGCGCGACCGCGACGGTAGCCGCCGCGGTACTGTGGACCACCGGCGCGGACCAGTTCAGCGCAGTCCTCGTGACGCTGTTCCTGCTGTGCCTGCGCTTCGGTCCGGCACCGCGTCTGTATGCCACCATGTTCCTGCTCTCGCTTGCCATGGAGCTGTGGGGCACCTGGCTCGGCAACTGGCATTGGCAGGCAAGCGCCCCCTGGCTTGGCTGGACCACCCTGAACCCGCCCTTTGCCGCAGGCGCTTTCTACTGCGTACTCGACATGCTGGTCGGCCTGACGGCAACATGCCGCCCCGCGCGCTCCCCTCGATTCGTCCGGAAATGCTGAGTCACACCATGCCCGAGCAAAAATCGCCCGCTCACAACCTCGTCCTGCTGATCATTGCCCAGGCGCTGCTGTTCACCAACAACGTGACGCTCATCGCGATCAACGGCCTCGCCGGGCTGTCGCTGGCCGGCAACAAGGCGCTGGCCACCCTGCCGATTGCCTGCTGGGTGATTTCCACGGCCCTGATGGCAATGCCGGCCTCCCTGCACATGCGTCGTGCCGGACGGCGCGCCGGCTTCATGTTCGGAACGACATTCGGCCTCGTCGGCTGCGCGTTGTGCTCGCTGGCAATCTACCTGCACGCGTTCTGGTTGCTGTGCGCAGGCACCTTCGTGTTCGGCGGCTACAACGCCTACGCCCAGTACTATCGCTTTGCCGCAGCCGACGTCGCCCCGCCCCAATGGAAGAGCAAGGCGATTTCCTGGGTGATGGCCGGCGGCATCGTCGGCGGAATTCTCGGACCGGAAACCAGCAAACTCACCCGAGGACTGTTCGAGATCGATTTCCTCGGAGCCTATCTCGTCCTCGGCGGCGTCCTGCTCGTCGCGCTGGCAGTTCAGTCGGCGCTGAGGATTCCGCCGCAGAGCGACGCCGAAACGAGCGGCGAGGCCCGCCCGCTTGGCGAGATCGCGCGCCAGCCGGCATTCCTCGTCGCGGTGGTCGGAGCAGCCGTCGGGTACGGCATGATGAACCTGCTGATGACCGCCACGCCGCTGGCGATGGGCTTCTGTGGGCATCCCTACGCCGATGCGGCCTTCGTCATCGAGTGGCACGTGATCGGGATGTTTGCGCCGTCCTTCTTCACCGGCAACCTCATCCGCCGCTTCGGTGCCCTGCAGGTGATGTTCTGCGGCGCCCTGCTGCAGGCCGCCTGCGCATCGATCGCGCTGAGCGGCAGCACGGTAAACCACTTCTGGATGGCCCTGGTGCTGCTCGGCGTGGGCTGGAATTTCCTCTATATCGGCGGTACGACGCTGCTCACCGAAACCTATCGCCCGGCCGAGAAGGCCCGGGTTCAGGGTCTCAACGACCTGCTCGTGGCCGGCACCACCGGCGTCACGTCACTGGCATCGGGTGTGCTGCTCGACCGCGCCGGCTGGGAAACACTCAACTGGCTCGCCCTTCCGGTAATCGGCGTGGTCCTGGTGATCATTGCGTGGCGCGGCCTCGGCATGCGCCGCAGGCTGCCGGCAGTCTGAACGAACGGCCCCGGCCCTTGCCCGGGCACGGCAGGAAGGGCAGGATGTCCGTTCCACCGCGCAGGGAGCCGCACCATGGAAGCCCGCATCAGCCTGATCACCCTCGGCGTGTCCGATCTCGACCGGGCCCGCCGCTTCTACGCCGAAGGACTCAAGCTGCCACTGCAGCCCGAGAGCACGCCCGAAGTGGCCTTCTTCGGCCTGCACGGGCTCTGGCTGGGGCTTTATCCGCGTGCCGCACTGGCCGCCGACGCCCGGCTCGATCCGGCCGGCAGTGGATTCGGCGGCATCACGCTGGCGCACAACGTGCGCACCAGGGAAGACGTCTTCGCCGTACTCGCCGAAGCGATGGCCGCCGGCGGGCGCATCCTCAAACCTGCCGGCAATACCGACTGGGGCGGCTTCTCGGGATACTTTTCGGACCCGGACGGACACCCCTGGGAGGTGGCCTGGAACCCGCATTTCTGGATCGAATGAAACGTGCGCTCAGCGGTTCCCGCAGGGGTGGGCATCGCGGCCGCAGTGATCCATGTCACCGAGCGGCCGGTTGAAGGTGTACTCGAAAGGGCGCCCGACGAACTGGTGAGCCGTTTCCCCGGCCTGCCCGGTGGGGAGCGTGAAGGGTAACGCCACCACCCAGCCGACCGCCCCGACCACCGTCGCCGCCAGACCCAGTGGCCGCACCACCACCAGATCGATCGCCATATCCGCGCCCCTGTCGCCGGTGACGGTGTCATCGGTTGCCAGCACCGGGCCGGCAGACAGTACCGATATCGTTGCCGCGAGCACCATCCCGGCAAGACGGCCACGCAGTCCGGACTGCTTCATTTTCAGCTCCCTCGATTGGCCTCGCTTCGGATTCTGGCACTGCCTCGCGGCCCATGTCGCGCGCTGCCGATGAATGGCACGATACCTCAATGCCGCGCAAAGACGGTCGCATTGCCCGCGCGATCGAAGCTCACCACCTCGTATTGATCGGCGCGGATCGAGCTCTCCATGCCGGGCGAACCGGCAGGCATGCCCGGGGCGGAAAGTCCTGCCACGTCCGCGCCTTCGGCCAGCAGCCGCTTCACGTCGGCGGCGGGCACATGACCCTCGATCACGTACTTGCCGATACGCGCGGTGTGGCACGATCCGAGCCGCTCCGGGACGCCCATCTGGCGCTTGATCGCGCTCATCTCGCGGCTCGGCACTTCTCTCACCGCAAAGCCGTTGGCGCGCATATGCTCAGCCCACTTACCGCAACAGCCACAGCCGGGGTCCTTGAACATGGTGATCTCGGGCTCGCTCGCAAGCGCCTGGCCGAAGCCGGCGGACAGGCACAGCGCGACCAGCACCCCCGCGAATTTTCCATTCTTCATGTTTTCCTCCTTCATCAGCGGTTCTGAGCAAAGCGCTCGGCACGCATGCGGCGCACCTCCTCTGGCCAGGCGCTCTCGATCCAGGCCAGTACCGCACGGATCTCGTCGTCCGACAATATGCCGGCAAAGGCAGGCATGTCGCTTTGATATCCCTCAGGCGCAAGCGGCGGCACCAGACCGAACTTGGTCATGGCAAACAGCTGCGCCATCGGGTGGTGCCAGGTGTGGCCGGTTTCGTCATGCGGCGGCGCAGGCAGCCGCCCGTCCGGCTTGCGGCTGCGCCACTCAGTCTGGCCCTCGCGGCCAGCGCCATGACAGCTGGCGCAATGTTTCGCGTACAAGGCCTCGCCCAGCACGAGCGTCGCCGCGTCAGCCGCGCCCGGGGAAGCGGACTCCCCCGAACATCCGGCCAGCGTCGCGGCCAGCAGCACCATCGCGAGACGGCCGGTCACTTGCCGGCAGGCGCCGCGGGGCGCTTCACGAGCTGGTCGAGCATCATCTCGAGCGCATCGACGCGCTTCTCGAGATGTGCCACCCGAGCGTCAGCGCTGCCCCAGTTGCGATTCATCGCGCCCGGGCCGCCGCCCATCATGCCGCCACCGTATCCGTGCATCATGCCGGGGCCACCCATCATCATTCCCGGACCGCCCATGTATCCCTGCATCATCGGGCCGCCCTGCTGGTGCATCAGTTCCATGCCTTCCAGCATCTCCTTGCGGTGCTCTTCGGCGAGCTTCTCACGCTCCGCGGGATCGGTGGTCTTCCAGTACTTGACCATCAGTTCCTGCATCTCGCGCATGTGCTCTTCCACTTTCTGGACCCACTGGGCGTCCGGTTGCGGCGCATCCGCAGCCAGCACCGGCGTGAGCGTCGCGAGCCCCATGCCAGCGGCCAGGACAAGTCCACCGAGCGTCGTACGGGTAACAAGCGTTTTCATGATGTGACTCCTTCAGGATGCCGCGATCTGCGGCTGAAAATCAGTGCATGTGATGTTGTGTGGCGTCGTGCGCGAGCGGCTCGAAGCGCGCCTGACCAGTGCTGCCGTCGGCGAACTTGAGCGACACCACGGCCTTGAGTGCCGGGTCGGCCGCGTACTTGCCCATGCCCTTGAGCCGCGACTCGCCATCCGCCGCCAGCGGCACCGACGCCTTGCCCTTCGGGCTCAACAGGATGGCGGTGCCGGTAACACCCTTGGCCGGCTGCGGATTGCCGGCGTGGTCGCTGAGGTAAACGTAGACCGGCGCATCCGCCGCGCCACTGGCGGTCCTGTCAACCACCAGTTCGAAGTGATACGGGCCCGCCATGCGCAGCTGGCCGCCGTTCGGCGCGGTCATGGTGTCCAGCGTGGCGTCGTCGTGGGCCATCACCGGCCCTCCGGCAAAGATGAGACAGGCGGCAATGAAAAACGGTGCAAGGGTGCTCGGTTTCATGGTTTTCGACTCCGTAGGAAATTTGAAGATCAGTAAGCGTCGGTCGCCTTGGCGGCGAGCAGTCTTTCGAGGGGGGCGCGCCCCCAGCGGTTGAACATGAGCGGGGTAATCAGCGAATCGAGCAGGGTCGAGCTGATCAGGCCACCGAAGATCACCACCGCAACCGGGTGGAGGATCTCCTTGCCCGGCGCATCGGCCGAAACCAGCAGCGGGATCAGCGCGAAGGCCGCGACCAGCGCGGTCATCAGCACCGGCGTGAGCCGTTCCTGCGAACCGCGCACGATCATCGCCTCGCCGAAGCGCTCGCCCTCGAAGGCGCACAGGTTGATGTAGTGGCTGATCTTGAGGATGCCGTTGCGCGCCGAAATGCCGGTCAGCGTGACGAAACCCACCAGCGCCGCCACCGACAGCGGCTGCCCGGAGAGCCACAGCGCGACCACCGCACCCACCAGCGCCAGCGGCACGTTGGCCATGATCACGGCCGCCAGCAGTGCCGAGCGGTAACGGTTGTAGAGCACCAGGAAAATCATCGTCAGCGATACCAGCGCCAGCCCGGCAATCAGCCGCGCGGCCTCTTCCTGCGCCTGGAACTGGCCCTCGAGCGTGGTGTAGTAGCCGGCCGGCAGCCGCGTGGCGGCAATCTCGGCGCGGATCGCCGCCACCACCTCGTCGATCTTGCCAGCGGCATTGGCGGCGATGACGATGCGGCGCTTGCCGTTGTCGCGGCCGATCTGGTTGGGGCCGTCGGCCTCATCGACGCGGGCCAGCAGCTTGAGCGGCACCCGGCCCGCCGGCGTCTCGAGCAGCAGATCGCCAAGCTGCCCGGCAGCCCGTGCGCTGTCGGGTAGGCGCACCACCAGATCGAAGCGGCGGCTGCCGTCGAGCACCTGCGCTACCTTGTCGCCGCCCACCAGCATCTCGACATGGCGCAGCACGTCACCCGGGGTGGCGCCGTAGCGAGCGATCGCAGCGTGGTCGAGGCTGACCTTGACCTGCGGAATGCGCACCTGCTTTTCGATCGAGAGGTCGGCAATACCGGGGATCTTCGACAGGCGGGTGCGCAGCTCCTCGGCCCGGGCGCGCAGCACATCGAGATCGTCACCGAAGATCCTGAGCGCGATCTGCGCCCGCACGCCCGACAGCAGGTGGTCGAGGCGGTGCGAGATCGGCTGGCCCACCGACACCGAGGCCGGCAGGCTGGCGAGACGCGTACGCAGTTCGGTGATGATCTGCGCACGCGGGCGCGCCGAGGCCGCCAGATCGACATCGATCTCACTCGAGTGCACGCCCTCGGCATGCTCGTCGAGCTCCGCCCGGCCGGTGCGCCGCCCCACCTTGGTGACCTCAGGCACCTGCAGGATCAAACGCTCGGCCAGCGCGCCGATGCGGTTCGACTCCGACAGCGAAGTGCCCGGGTTGAGCAGCACGCTGATGGTCAGTGTGCCCTCGTTGAACGGCGGCAGAAAGGTGCGCGCAAACCACGGCACGCTCGCCGCCGCCGCGACCACCAGCGCCACCGCGACCATCAGCACCGAGCCGCTGCGCGGAAAGGACCACGCCAGCGCTGCGGCCTGCCAGCGCTTGAGCACAGCCACCAGCGCACTGTCGCCGTGGTCGAGACGCTTGAGCCGTGGCAACAGGTAGTAGCACAGCACCGGTGTCAGGGTCAGCGCCACCGCCAGGCTGGCAAGAATCGAGACGATATAGGCCACGCCGAGCGGACTGAACAGCCGCCCCTCGATGCCCGGCAGCGCAAACAGCGGCACGAACACCAGCACCACGATCAGCGTCGCATACACCACCCCCGAGCGGACCTCCCGCGAAGCTGAGGCGATCACCTCGATGGCGCCACGCGGGCTGCCCGCCTGGCGATTCTCGCGCAGCCGCCGGAACACGTTCTCGACATCGACCACCGCGTCGTCGACCAGCTCGCCGATGGCGATCGCCAGCCCGCCCAGTGTCATCGTGTTGATCGACAGTCCGAAATAACGGAACACCAGCACCGACACCAGCAGCGACACCGGGATCGCGGTCAGCGAAATCAGCGTGGTGCGCACATTGAGCAGGAACAGGAACAGGATCACCGCCACCAGCACCGCACCGTCGCGCAGCGCCTCCTGCACGTTGGACACCGAGTGGTCGATGAAATCCGCCTGACGGAACAGCACCTGCGGCGCGCTCACGCCTGCCGGCAGGCTCGCCGCGAGGCCGGCGATCGCCTCATCGATGCGCGCGCTCAGCGCCACGGTGTCGGTGCCCGGCTGCTTCTGCACCGACACGATCACCGCCGGGCGGCCCTTGTAGCCCGCGTCTCCACGCTTGAGTCCGGGTGCGAAGCCTACCCTCGCCACCTGGCGCAACAACACCGCCTGACCGTTGCGGGTACCCAACGCGAGGTTCTCGAGATCCTCGATGCGCACCGTGCGACCAAGGCCGCGGATCAGCCATTCGCGCCCCTGCGATTCCAGAAAGCCGCCCGAGGCAAGCCCGCCGAACTCGCGCAGGGCGGTATCGAGGTCGTGCAGCGAGATCTCCAGCGCGCGCATCCGCGCCGGGTCCGGCTCGACGCGGTACTGCTTGACCTCGCCGCCGATCGGGATCACCTGCGCCACCCCGGGCACCGTCAGCAGGCGCGGCCGCAGCACCCAGTCGGCATATTCGCGCACCGCCATCGGGTTGGCGCCGTCTGCCAGCGGCAGCGCGATCAGCATGATCTCGCCCATGATCGAGCTGATCGGTCCCATCTGCGGCGCCACCCCGGCCGGCATCTGCTCGCGCACCAGGCCCAGCCGCTCCGCCACCTGCTGGCGATTGCGGAAGATGTCGGTACCCCAGTCGAACTCCACGTACACCACCGACAGGCCCACGCCCGACACCGAACGCACCCGTGTCACGCCGGGCATGCCGTTGAGCGCGGTCTCCAGCGGAAAAGTCACCAGTTGCTCGACCTCCTCCGGGGCCAGCCCGCCAGCCTCTGTCATCAGCGTGACGGTCGGCTTGTTGAGGTCCGGGAACACATCCACCGGCGTGTGCGCAAGCGACAGCAGGCCCCACACCACCAGCGCCGCGGCCACGGCGAGCACCACCAGGCGCGAGCGCAGCGAAAAATTGATGATTGCGTTGAACATCGGCTATCTCACCTGGCCGAGCAGCGAGGCACCATCCACCACCACCCGCTCGCCGCCCGCCAGCCCGCCGGCGATGCGCAGCCGCGCGCCATCCAGCGGCACACTGGTCACCATCCGCCGGACGAAGCGTTCGGCCGACTCGTGCAGCCACACGTAGGATTCGCCGCCGTCGCGCAGCACCGCCGAGGCGGCCACCGCAACGCCATTCGCCCGCTGGCGGGCACTGGCGGTGAGCGTCACCGGCTGGCCGACGGCCACAAAGGCCGCCGCCTCGGCCGGCACCCGGTACAGCACCGGCAGCGCCTGCTCGCGCAGGCTGCGCGCCGCGCCCGCGAAGGCGAGCGTCACGCTGCGCCCGCCGGCCTGCATGCGCGCGTCGCCAAGCGTGCCGACCAGCGCCGGGTCGTAGGCCAGCGCCTCGACCATCAGCCGTGCCGGATCGATGATCTCGAACACCGTCGCCCGCGCCTCGACCACCTCGCCCGCGCCGGCGCGCAGCGCAGCGACAACCCCGTTCACCGGCGCCACCAGGGCCTGGCGGCCGTCGAGCCCACGCGCCGTGGCGCTGCGCCGCGCGGAGATGGCATCCACCGAGAGGCGCGCCGCCTCGATCTGCTTGTGCGGAACGCTGCCGTCGAGTTGCTCCAGCCGAGCCAGATCTCGCTGCGCCTGCGCCAACGCACCGTCCAGCTCCGCCAAGGCGCTCTGCTGGCCGGCCCGTTCGGCAGCACCGATTACCGGCACCAACCAGGCCAGCACTTGCCCACGCGTGACAGCCGTGCCTGGCAAGGGCATGCCTTTCGGCCCCGCTTCGATGCGTCCGTCGACCGGCGCCTGCACCATGCCGGCCACCGACGGATCGGCGATCACCTTGCCCGAGAGCTCCACCGCCGTGCTGAAGGCGCCTGCCTCGGCCAGCGCGGTACGAATGCCGAGCTGGCGCTGCACCGGCTTGGGCAGGAAGACGCTGCCGTCGGCAAGCCGCGCTGGCGCGCTGCCGGCCGGCGGGGCGGGCAATGCGGGCTCGTCGCCATGACTATGGCCTTCATGCGCATGGGCGAGCACGCCGAACGCCAGGCCCGCAAGCACGGCCAGCTTCCGCAAGGCCCTGATCGATCCTTTCATGCCGACCTCCGGATACGCATCACAAGAACGCCAAACACGCCAAGCGCCGCCAGGCCGCCCAGCACCCAGCCTGACCGGGGCACGACGCCGGCCCGCTCCGCTGCAGGCCCGGCCGGCGGCTGCGGCGCGCCGACCTGAAGCTCGCCATTGAGCAGATCGACGATGTCACCGGCCTCGACCGTGATCACAACCGGGTGCGAGCCAGGCGCGGCCAGCGGTGCCGCATCGACCACGTAACTGCCGTCGGGGCGGGCCTGCGCCTTCGCCGACCAGTCACCGCTCTCGAGCTCGAGCCTTGCATCGGTGATTGGCACATTGCTGGCGAAGTGATCGAGATAGATCACCAGCTGGCGATCCTCGAGCACCGCCAGCAGCTCAAGATCGGCGGAACGCGCCTCCAGGCGCGGTCCGGTCGCCTGCAGCGGCAAGGGCGGCAGATCGGCGGCGTGGTCGTGGCCCTCGTGGGCCTGTGCCGGGCCCGCGGCGAACAGCGCCGCGGCGGCGAGCGCCGAAGCAATCGAGCGAATATTCATGGCTTTCAAGGTGTCACTCCCCGGGCCAGCAGCAGCTTCAGCGCAGCCTGCTCCTGGCCGATTTCCGCACGGCGAACCGCCAGCACCGCCGTGTGGGCAGCGCTGCGCGCGCGCAGCACGGTCTCGAGATCGAATTCGCCGAGGCGGTAAGCCTTGTCGGCGAGCGAGAGGTTGTCCTGGGCAAGACGCTGGCGTGCCAGCGCCGCCTGCAGGCTGCGTGCCGAACGCGAAACGGCGAGCTCGGCCTGCTCCCGCGTCGCCGCGCTACGCTGCGCTTCGGCCTGCAGCTCGGCCGCAGCCTGCGCCAATTCGGCCTCGGCACCCGCAGTATCGGCCCGCCAGGCCGGCCCGCCGCCGAACGGAATGGTCAGTTTTACGCCGAGCTGGTTGCCCCATGGCACGCCCCGCTCGTCACGCCCGTGCAGCACCCGCAGTGCCAGCTCGGGGGCCTCGCGACGGCGCGCGCGTTCGCTGCGCAGGCGCGCGGTGGCCACCGCCTCGGCCTCGCGGGCGAGCCGCAGCGCCGGCACTTCGACGTCCTCGGCGGGTACAGCCGACGGGATGAGCAACACCGGCTGGCCGCCGGGCAGGCCGGTCAGCAGCCGCCAGGCACGCTCGGCATCGGCCAGCGCGGCGCGCGCATCCTCATGCGCGACCCGTGCCTCGACTTGCTCACTGCGGGCCAAATTGGCTTCGAAGCGCGCGACCTCGCCGGCAGCGAGGCGACGTTCGAGGTCGGCCTGTAGCGCCGAGGCAGCCTCAAGGCGACGCTCTGCAAGTTCGGCCTCGAGCGCCGCCAGGCGCCAGGCACCTGCAGACTCCAGCACGTCGGCTGCAAGCGCCGCCCGACGGGCCTGGCGGGTCGCATCGAGGGCCGACGACTCGCGCCGGGCGAGCTCGGCATGCGCGCCGCGCTGGCCGGGCAACCACAGCGGCCAGGCCGCCTCGAGCTCCCATTCCGCCTTGCCGGTGTCGCGGTCGAGCCGGTCGGAGGTGTGGCCGAGCGTGACGCTGCCCGGCCCGGGCGTCAGCCCGTCGGCCAGCGCGGCGCGCGCGTCCTGTTCGCGCTCGCGGGCGGCGAAGGCGGCGGCCTGCGGGTCGCGCGCCAGCGCCGCATCGACCGCCGCCGAGAGCGCAAGGGTATTCGGCGTCGCCGGCGGCTCAGCCGCCCACGGCGCGGCGCTCCACAGGAGCGCAATGCAAAGAAGAAGCTGTCGCATGAAGTTCTCGAGTACGTTGCACGAAGGCTCGAAAACGGGCGGCAGCGCGGACGCCTGCGGGCAGGGTCCGTGGAAGAATCAGTTCGGGATGTATCGGCCGCCCGTATCAGGCGGCGAATGAAGGTGGTCGTTCGAAGCGCGCGAGGTATGGGTAGGTCACCGCGTGGGGCGAACTCGCGTGCTGGATGTGATCGTTGTAAGGCGCGGCCATCTGCATCGCTGCCGGGCCGAGGAAGCTTGCACAGGCAAGGTGGCAGACCCCGCACTGATCGCAGTTGGCCCACGCGCCGATCGGCCCCTGCTCGTCCTGCGGCGCGGCGTTGACGACGTGGTCGTGCTGCGATTCGCCGTGCGCCATGGTGGCATGCCGCATCTCTTGCGCCATTGCCACTTGCCCACCCTCGCCATGCGCGCAGAACGGCATGGCATAGGCCACCACCGACTGGATCGGCAGCCACAGGGCGATCAGCAGCAGGAATAGATTGCGCAGGCGCGACATGACCGGGAGTGTATCCGAAGACCGCGAATTGACCACCATCGGGTTGGAACGTTCCCGACCATCTCTCGGCGATGCCCAGCACCGGCGTATCGCAAGGTAGAATCGCGCCCACAACATCAGAAATTCGCACGTTTGGAGAACATCGATATGGATTCGCCGATTCCCCTCAGACAGGTTCCGCAGACGAACATCTTCCGCAAGGGCGACGTGTTCGTGCTGTTCGGCGAACTGTTCGGCCGCGGCTACGCCAATGGCCTGGTGAACGAGGCACGCAAGGCCGGCATGAAGATCGTCGGCATCACGGTCGGCCGTCGCGACGAGAACAACGCGCTGCGCCCGCTCACCGCCGAGGAACTGGCCGAAGCCGAGGCCAATCTCGGCGGGCACATCATCAACCTGCCGCTGATGGCCGGTTTCGACCTCGATGCGCCACCGGGCGAGCCCACCCCGACCGAGCTGCTCGGCAAGCTCACGCTCAAGACCTGGACCGAGGACAAGCTCGACTGGGCACACATCGAGAAATGCCGCGAGGTCGGCGTAAAACGCTTCAAGGACACCGTGGCCGAGGTGATGAAGCAGCTCGACGCGATGATCCCGGACGGTCGCAGTGCATTCTTCGCCCACACCATGGCCGGCGGCATCCCGAAGGCCAAGGTCTTCCTGGCGATCGCCAACCGCATCTACAAGGGCCGCGGCGATCGCTTCATGTCTTCGCAGGTGCTGCTCGACAGCGATCTGGGCAAGCTCATCCTCATGAACTTCGACGAGGTCTCGGCGAACACCTTCGGCCATCTCATCGAAGCCAGCGCGGCGATCCGCGCCCGTCTCGAGGCGAGCGGCGGCGAAGTGCGCTATTCGGCATACGGCTACCACGGCACCGAGATCCTCATCGAGGACCGCTACCAGTGGCAGACCTACACCAACTACACCCAGGGCTACGCCAAGATGCGGCTCGAGCGCATCGCCGAGGCGGCCTGGGCCGAAGGCGTCAAGGCCACGGTGTACAACTGCCCGGAGATCCGCACCAATTCGTCCGACATCTTCGTCGGCGTCGAGCTGCCGCTGATCTCGCTGCTGCACGCGCTGCGCAAGGAAAACGGCGGCGCCTGGGCCGAATCGCAGTGGAAGGCCTGCGACGACCTGCTGCAGGACGGGGTGTCGATCGAGTCCATCGTCGCCAAGATCGACGGCTTCCACACCAGCGAGGTGATGACCTCCTACCGCAATTTCGCCGCCTGGCCGATGCCCAACAGCGAAGCCCTGGCCGAGATCATGATCGGCGCCTCGGACGAGATCGTCGGCCTGCACAAGGACCGCAAGGCCCTCATCACCGACCACCTGAGCTCCCTGGTGCTCGAAGCCACCGGCCCGCTGATGTTCCACGAATCATCGGCACCAGCCGGCCCGGTGCTATGGCTCAATCACGACGTCATCGCCAAGCAGCTCAACGCAATGCACGCCTGACCCGACTCGTTCTCAGGCTAGAAAAAACGAACCGGGGCTCAGGCCCCGGTTTTTTCTTGCATCCGCGCAAGGCGGCAACTCAGTGCAGCTTGCTGGCGTGATGCCGCCTGAGAATCTCGCCGACACTCGCCTCGATGGCGTCCGGCACCATCACCTTGAGCTGCATGTGCTCGCTGTCCATGAACACCTCCTCGCGCGGAATCCCGTTGGAGATGAGGTCGTCCATTGCATTCTTCATGGCGTCTTCCGAACCGAAATCGCCGGTGACTGTTCTGGTCATGATTGCCTCCAGTACCTCGTCAGAAAATCGGGCGAGGGCGAATCCCGTCGCCCCGCAAGTCGTCAGGCCTGCCAATGACGGACACCCCCACGACAGCGGAATTCCCGACGCGGTTGTTTCCAAAGGCAAGCGGAGGTCCAAAGAAGCGCCTGTCGTGACGCTGTACTGTCATATCCGAAGACGCTAAGCTCGCCCGAAACCACGCCGTGAAGCCCGCGCGCCACATGCGCACGGCAACGGAAGGAATCTCCAGGGAGATCGACTTGAAACTGCAACACCTCGCACTCGCCACGCTGCTGGCGTCATTGCTCGGAGCCTGCGCCTCGAACGCGCCGATGCACCAGCCGCCGCTCGCCCGCACGCTGGAACAACAGGCCAGCGCCGGCCCACTGGCCTTCGTCGATGGTCGCGTCGAGATGGACAACGACGCCGCGTTCGCGGACAAGCTGGCGCTGGTGGAAGGCGCGAAGCAGAGCCTCGATCTCGCCTACTACATCTTCGACGACGACTACTCCTCGTCGCGCCTCAGCCAGGCGCTCATCGACGCCGCGAAGCGCGGCGTCAAGGTGCGCCTGCTGGTCGATTACTTCAGCGAATACAAGGATCTGGACCGCTTCAGCTGGCTCGAGCAGGAAGGCAAAGGCCGCATCGAGGTGCGCTTCTACAACCGCCCGACACTCGAAATCGTCAAGGACGCCGCCTTCCTGACCCTGAGCTGCGCCGACGTGGGCGTCAACACCCAAGCCTGCGACACCCAGAAGCTGCAGGCGGTGGACAACGCCTTCGCGGCCGATACCGGCCAGCCCTACACCAATCGCAGCTTCGCAGGCTCGGGCCTGTTCCTCTCCGGCCTCTACGGCAAGAACCCGCAGGTCATGGCCTACGCGATCAGCCGCGGGCAGGACATTGACGCCGAAGCCCTCTCCGGCGGCGCGGCCTCGGCCGACAGCAAGCGCACCGAACAGCTCAAGGAGCTTGGCAAGCTGTTCTTCAAGGCACGCTACGTCGGCGGCGCCGAAGGCCTCGCCGCCAAGCTCAAACTCGCCTTCATCCGCCAGACCTTCGGCGAGCAGGTGAACCCGGTGTTCGACGCGGTCAACAGCTACCTGCCACTGTCCCGCCAGGACAACGCCCAGGCACAGAAGGACTGGGACTACCTCACCGAATTCCTGCACCACAAATTCCTGCTGGCAGACCGCAGCACCCTGATGCTGGGCGGGCGCAACGTGGCCGACTCCTACCACATGCACCCCAACCCGCTGGCCGAGAAATATATCTTCATGGACACCGACGCGCGGCTGCCGCTCAGCGGGCCCAGCCAGGCGCTGGCCGACAGCTTCGACCGGCTGTGGAACCTGCACAGCATGGTCGCGCCGCTGGCCGAGGTGCGCGACCATGCACCGAATGACCTCCTCATGAACTTCAAGGTGATCCAGGCCGCGCAGGAGGCTTGCGACAAGGGTAAGGACCAGGCCTGTGTCGACCGCTATGTAGACAAGCACTTCGTGGCCCTGCCCGCACGCATCAAGGCGGTCGCCGAACAGCAACGCGAGCATGTCCGGCGTTACGTTACCGACTACCGCCGCACCGTGACCGTGCCGCCGCTGCCGATCGACCCGCAGGCGCAGATCTTCTACCTCGAAAACCTTCCGGTCACCGACGGCAAGCGCAACTACGGCGCCCGCCACGACCGCGAAGCCGCCGCCAGCAAGCACATCCAGTCGCTGTGGCGCTCGGCCCTGCAGGAAGTCTGCTCGCAAACGGACGCCGCGCCGCGCGAAGTCATCGTTCACAACGCCTACCTGTTCCTGCCCGCCAACCTGCTGCAGGACATTACCGCCTCGCTTGACGGCACACGCCCCTGCAAGGGCGTCACCCTGAACATCATCACCAACTCGCTCGCCACCACCGACCTCAACGTGGTGAACCTGCTCGCCGTATGGCAACTCAAGGCGCTGGCCGACCACCTGCGCGAACAAGGCCCTTCCGACAAGGCCGCCACGCTGCGCTACCTGGAATACCAACCGGTCGAAGGCGCCAACCTCTCGCTGCACTCCAAGGTCATGGTCTTCGACCGCGACATCTTCATCGGCTCATCCAACGCCGACCTGCGCAGCTTCATGATGGACAGCAACAACGGCGTCTTCATCCGCAACGCCCCCGACTTCGTCGCCGCCTACAAGGCCCGCATCCACACCCTCATCACCACTCCCGGCCGCATGGCAGACGACACCGCCCGCATCGGCCGCGACAAGGACCAGCTCAGCATCGAAATGAACCAGCTCATCGACCAGCTACTCGCCCGCTACGCCGGACAGGACAGGTTGAACGAGCAACAGAAGGCGGATCTGAAAAAGCAGGTGCAGGAGACAACGCAGCGGGTCTATGACCTGTCGCGGCGGATCATGCAGGGGGATACGAAGGCGGCGAATGAGTTCAATGGGTTGTTCAAAGGGATCTGATGGAACATTTCAGAACGCACCTTATGTCATAACACGACGTAATTTTTTTGCCGGTAAATGCGTAACCTCAACGCAAATCCCACTAAAGGCTGTGATGAATACAAACAACCGGGGACAGCATCGTGCGTGAAAGCAACAGCAGTCGCGTGTCAGGATTTTTTGTAGCTGTGGTGCTTACGGGCTGCGTATCGGTACCCACGGGTATTGTGATGCACCCAGAAGGAAGGCAACCAACTCGTCAAGAAGCACAGGTTGCCATTTTGAGCCACCTGAAACGGGTCTTGCTTGATCCGGAAAGCCTCAAAGCATTTGCCGTCCTGCGAGGCCCAGAAGTAGTCACAGGCACGACAGCAGGACTCAACTATGAGAGAGCTTGGCAAGTGTGCGTCGAGTACAACGCCAAGAATGCATACGGGGGATACACGGGCTTGACGACTCATTCTTATGCGCTCAGATTCAGTGACGATGATCTGATCGTTGTCTCAACAATCAACTGGATTGCCCAGGACAAGAAGTGTTAGGAGATTGTTCGCCCACCCGGGGACTTCTGTGTCGCGCACCGGGGCCCGCAAAGCCGCTACTGCCTCGGGCACGCGCCACCATTAACGCTGGCACTGGCCAGCCTAACCGTGAAGCCGCCAAAAAATAACAGCGTAAGACCATTTTCCCCATGAAGTTGCTAGATATTTGATTCGCATTTCCGTTGGTGTGCAAGCATGTGCTATATAGCAATGCCCTATCGTGATTAGGTATCGCGTAGCCATCGAGGGGCGCGCATTAGGGCGCATCCGCGGACACATTGAGAATCGCCACTTTCACCTACCGATATCGACCGCACTTTTGCCGAACGTGGGGACAACATGAGTGCAAGTTTAGAGTGGACCGAGTGGCATCTCACAGCTTCTGGGTGGGTCCGTGGAACGATGAAGACGGATTCAAATATCTCAGTCATTGCGCGCCCCACTGGTGCCGTCGCCACGTTTATGTATTCTGAGGAGCACTCTGGCTACGGCAGATCAGATGGCAAGGTCACGCAGATTGAACCGAAAGGCCCAATTTCTAAAGACTTACAAAACCTTTTGCGTCTGCACGGAGATTGTCCACGACAACTTTGATGATCTTAAAACCGCAGTTAGCGCCATAGGGGTCAGATACCGTCTTTCGAGTCAAGCGCTGGCAGGCAAAAGTCTGGCCGAAACGGCTCTCCAGATCGGAGGAGCTTTGGGGTCAGGTCTAGAACTATAGTATCCGCTAGCGGAGTCGAGCCCGCCAAGATGGACTAGCCGCGCTCGCCACTACGGCAGCCGCAACTTGCGGGCAACGGCGAAGCCGAGCCGGCAGCAGCCTTCCCCTTCTGTGCCGCCGAGCTCCGCCCGCCGCCGGTGGCACAGAAGGGGCGCTTCTTTGGTTACTTTCTAGTCGCGACTAGAAAGTAACTCGTCTGCCAGGACGAGACCCGGCCAATCACTGCCGACCGAAGGCACACGCTCCGTCCTACAAATCCATTTCCACAAATCAATCCCCCCACCCCGCGCACGCGCGCTAATCTTGACGCGCAACCCAAATGACCGGGAACTCGCACGATGGGGCGTATCGGTGCCTTGCTGATGTGGTTGGTGATCTCGTCGAACGCAATGGCCGACCCACTGCTGCCCGCGCGATACGACTTTTCGGTACGAACCGTCGGACCGACCGAATTGCCAACCGACACTTCCGGCGAGTGGATGGCGTTTTTCGGCCCCGGCGTGGCCTCCGGCGCGCTCGGTGTCGTCGCACCGCCGCTCTTCGCCAGCGGCCTGGTGGTGGGAGCACTGTTGCTAGCGCCGGGCGCGCTGATCATGGCCGGCTCGGAGCGCAGGACCTGGGAGCGCGTGGCCAAGGCCCTAAAGAACAACGCCTTCGAGGCCGCACTGCTGGGAGCGCTGCGCCTGCGCGGGACGGCGCTGGCGCTCGACGAGGCGGGACCGCCGGCACAGGTCGACGTCACGGTCAATGCCTTCGGCGTGGCCGGCGAGCGGCCCGAGCGGGTATGCTTCATCGCCAGCGCCGACCTGCGGGTCACGGCCGCGGAGCGGGAGGTGCTGCAGGACCGCCTGATCATCGCCGAGACCAACCGCAGCACCGACGCGCCGCCGCCCCAATGCGCCAGTCTCGAGCGCTTCGCCACTCGAGACGCCGCCCTGGTGACCGAGACCGCCGCCGAGTACGTGCAGGTGCTGGCAAGCATGGTGGTCGACCGGCTGACAGCCCTGGAGGCACCGTGAAACCGTTGGTACATTGTGCAGTCCTGGCGATGCTGGTCGCGCTGGCCGGCTGCACCCGCGAGTGGCGCACCGAGGCGCCGGTGACGCCATCGACCTGGTCGGCTCAGTCCTACCGCTCGACCAGTTCGGTCGGAAGGCTGAGCCGGCTGGCGGTACTGCCGGTGCTGCTGGAGATGGATTCGCCGGATGCCGACATGTCCGCACAGGAGCTGGACGCTGTGAAGCAGAAGGTACGCACATCGCTGCGCGCGGACGTAGTGGACTTCCTCGTCACGCGCAAGGGCTACGAAGCGCGCACCGTCGATGCCGAACTGCCCGACCGCGCCGCCGCGACCATGCGGGCGGTCGGTGCGACAAACGTGGTGGATGGCGTAGTGGTGATCGAACGCTGGCTCACTAGACCCTGGTCGACCGCCAAGGCGATCGGCAACATCTTCATGCTCAACATTCCGCTCTACATGGCACTGTCGGCCGAAAACCTGCGAATCACCATCTACGAAACCGCATCCGGCACCAGGGTGTGGGAAGGCACGCTGAAAGGCGAGGACGGCATGAACACGGCGATTCGCGGCAAGGACACGGGGGGCAGGCTGGATCTGTCTCCGATCCTCGGCGACCTTGAAAATGCGGTGCCGGCCCAGCTCCGCCGCTGAGCGCAAACCGCACCGGCAATTACGTACATCCGGGCCGGCACCATCCCCCGTGCGCAGCTCAGCGCAGCCGTTGCCTTCGGCACGGACAGATCGACGCCGACCAACCCATCTGCCGACTGCGTGTGTCCATTGCGTCCGCCCGCGGCCGTGGCCGAGATCGTGGACACCGCATTGAGCTCGTCCATTTTTGCCCCCTCCTCCTGCTCCTCCTTTTGATAGACGCGATGCAATTGCACTGCTGCCCCCCCCTGCGGCCAAGAGCCGGCCGGAGCACATCGGAAGGCGGTTGCCGCTTCGGTGGCCGCCGGTACGGCTCGCACTCCCCTGAGTCGAGTACGAGCCTGCACCGGACGGCGCCCGGGAGCTCAGTTCAGATCGAAGCGATCGAGGTTCATCACCTTGGTCCAAGCCGCAACGAAATCCAGGACGAATTTTTCCTGGTTGTCGTCCTGGGCGTAGACCTCGGCATAGGCGCGCAGAATGGCGTTGGAGCCGAAGACCAGATCGACCCGTGTCGCCGTCCACTTCGCCTGGCCCGACTTGCGGTCGCGGAGTTCGTACAGGTTGTTGCCGACCGGCTTCCACGCATAGGCCATGTCGGTCAGGTTGACGAAGAAGTCATTGCTCAAGATACCTTCCCGGCTGGTGAATACGCCATGCCTGCTTCCGCCGTGGTTGGCACCGAGCACGCGCAGGCCACCGACCAGCACCGTCATCTCGGGCGCGGTCAGCCCCATCAGTTGGGTGCGGTCGAGCATCAGCTCCTCGGCGCTGACGATGTAATCCTTCTTGAGCCAGTTGCGATAGCCGTCGTGGATCGGTTCCAGCACTGCGAAGGAGTCGGCGTCGGTCATGGCGTCGGTGGCATCGCCGCGGCCGGGCGCAAAGGGCACCTCAAGGTCGAAGCCGGCCGCCTTGGCTGCCTGCTCGATGCCGACGTTACCGGCGAGCACGATGAGATCCGCGATGCTGGCGCCGGTCTCGCTGGCAATCGGCTGCAGCGCCGCCAGCACCTTGGCCAGCCGCGCCGGTTCGTTGCCTTCCCAGGCGTTCTGCGGGGCAAGACGGATGCGCGCGCCGTTGGCGCCGCCGCGCAGGTCGGAGCCGCGGAAGGTCCGGGCGCTGTCCCAGGCCGTCGCGACCATCTCCGCGATGCCGAGCCCGCTCGCGGCGATCCTTGCCTTGACCGCCGCAACGTCATAGTCCTTGCGGCCGGCGGGCACCGGGTCTTGCCAGATCAGGTCTTCGCCAGGCACATCCGGGCCGATGTAACGCACCTTCGGCCCCATGTCGCGGTGGGTGAGCTTGAACCAGGCGCGGGCGAAGGTTTCGGAGAAGTAGGCCGGATCCTTGTGGAAGCGCTCCGAAATCTGGCGGTAGGCCGGGTCGATCTTCATGGCCATGTCGGCATCAGTCATGATCGGGTTGTAGCGGATGCTCGGGTCCTCGACGTCGACCGGCTTGTCTTCTTCCTTGATGCCGACCGGCTCCCATTGCCAGGCGCCGGCGGGGCTCTTCCTGAGCTCCCATTCGTGCTTGAGCAGCAGGTCGAAGTAGCCGTTATCCCACTTCGTCGGGTGGCTCGTCCACGCGCCCTCGATGCCGCTGGTCACGCTGTCCCGCCCGACGCCGCGGGTGGTGTGGTTCTGCCAGCCCAGGCCCTGCTCCTCAAGCTCCGCGCCCTCCGGCGAGGGGCCGAGGTTCGCCGCATTGCCATTGCCGTGGCACTTGCCCACGGTGTGGCCGCCGGCGGTCAGCGCCACCGTCTCTTCATCGTTCATGGCCATGCGGGCGAAGGTCTCGCGCACCTGGGCGGCGGTTTTCAGCGGGTCGGGATTGCCGTTCACCCCTTCCGGGTTCACGTAGATCAGGCCCATCTGCACCGCGGCGAGCGGATTTTCCATGGTTGCGGGATTGGCCACGTCCTCGTAACGGTTCTCGCTCGGCGCCAGCCACTCCTTCTCTGCGCCCCAGTAGGTGTCGATCTCGGGGTGCCAGATGTCTTCGCGGCCGAAGCCGAAACCGAAGGTCTTGAGGCCCATGGATTCATAGGCGGCGGTTCCGGCGTAGGCGATCAGGTCCGCCCAGCTGAGTTTGTTGCCATATTTCTTCTTGATCGGCCAGAGCAGCCGGCGGGCCTTGTCGAGGTTGGCATTGTCGGGCCAGGAGTTGATCGGCGCGAAGCGCTGGTTGCCGTGTCCCGCGCCGCCGCGGCCGTCGGCAATTCGATAGGTGCCGGCCGCGTGCCAGGACATGCGGATCATCAGGCCGCCGTAGTGGCCCCAGTCGGCCGGCCACCAGTCCTGGCTGTCGGTCATCAGGGCCTTGACGTCGCGCTTGAGTGCCTCGAAGTCAAGCGTCTTGACTGCTTCCCGATAGTCGAAGTCCTTTCCCATCGGGTTGGTCTTGGTGTCGTGCTGGTGCAGGATCTCCAGGTTCAATGCCTTCGGCCACCATTCCATGTTCGCCATGCTGGCCGAAGTGGCCGCCCCGTGCATCACCGGACATTTACCTGCGGACTTCGTCGTTTCCGTCATTGCTAACTCCTCCTTGCTCCCTGAGCGAGATTGTCGTGCAGCAATTGCACCTTGAAAGATCCGGATGATCTGCCTGAAATTCCGTGTCGCCGAAATCGAACCCGATAAATCAGCAAGGCCGACCGGCAAGCGCAGGCCAGTCGCGGTTGATGCCGGGGTGGGTGGCGTCGACCTGAATCAGGGGATGGTTGTTTCCCGGACGAACCATCCGCCGCCCGGGCCAACAGGCCCGGAATGTTCTTTTGCATGTTCATCGAAACGGAAGCGCCGATTCGGCCTCGCCGCACACCTGCGGTTTCCGAAGCTTCGGGCCCGGCCTCGTTCCGCCGAAGGGGCGGAACATGACGAGTCTGAAACGTTTCGCCGGAAATCGTTCAGGCCTCGGCAGGAGCGCTCGACCATCCGCAGGGCGCGCCGCCATATCCATTCTGAAGGCATTTTCGGCCCGCTCGGGACGACCGCCGCCGCTGACCGGCACCTTGCTCAGATGGGCTTGGAATAGTTCTCGCCTGCCATTATCGTGTTCGCCAACGCGCTCGTGCAAAGTCCGGGTCGAAGCCTCATGTCATGGGAAACGGCCTTGAAGTCTAGGATGCCCCCGGGCCAGGGTAAATCAATCATTGATCGAGTCAGTATTCGGAAATAACGAATACAGAGAATCTGAAGATGAAGCTGCTGCCGAGCCTGAAACAACTCGAATACCTTGTGGCGCTTGTCGATACGGGACATTTCGGCAAGGCCTCCGAGGCATGCAACGTCACACCCTCCACGCTCAGCGCCGGCATCCGTGACCTGGAGACCATCCTCGGCGTGCCGCTGGCCGAACGCAACAAGCGCCGCGTGCTGATCACCCCCCTGGGCGAGGAGATTGCCCTGCGTGCGCGGTCCATTTTGCGAGAGGCGGACGGCATCATGGACCTGGCAATCTCGAAACGCGAACCGCTGTCGGGAGACCTGCGCCTGGGCGCGATCCCGACCATCAGCCCATTCCTGCTGCCCCGGGCACTGCCGGCCATCCGCAAACGCCACCCGTCGCTACGCCTGTTTCTCGAAGAGGACCTGACCCTGCCGCTGCTCGAGCAATTGCAGGACGGCGCGATCGACCTGGCCCTGATCGCAATGCCGTTCGACACCGGCGACCTCGCCACCCACGTGCTGTTCGAAGACGAGTATTTCGTGGCGGTCAATCGGCATCATCCATTGGCCCGGAAGAAGCGGCTCACGGTGAAAGACATGCACGAAGAGCCCTTACTGCTGCTCGAAGAGGGGCACTGCCTCCGGGCCCATGCGCTGGAGGTGTGCAAGTTGACCGGCATGCACGTGCGCAGCAAGTTCGAGGCGAGCAGCTTCTATACGCTCGTCCCGATGGTTGATGCCGGCATCGGCATCACCTTGTTGCCCAGGCTGGCCATCGATGCGCGCATCACCGAGGGAACCGGCGTCAAGCTCATCCCCTTGTCCGACGAATCACGGCGGCAGATCGCCCTGGTGTGGCGCCCGACATCGCAGCGGGTGCACGAATTCAAGCTGCTGGGCGAACTGCTTCGCGGCGAGGCGGGCGACCCGCGAACGCCCTGAATCGCCTGCAGGCCCGCCCCCCCTGCCAGGGGCCTCACCCCTTCACGCACACCACCTGCCGCAAGGTGTGCACCACCTCCACCAGTGCCGACTGCGCAGCCATGACCGCATCGATGTCCTTGTAGGCCATCGGGATCTCGTCGATCACGTCCGCATCCTTGCGGCACTCCACGCCCTCGGTGGCGCGGATCTGGTCTTCGACGGTAAAGCGCTTCTTCGCGGCGTTGCGGCTCATGGTGCGGCCGGCGCCGTGGCTGCAGGAGCAGAAGCTCTCCGGGTTACCCTTGCCGCGAACGATGTAGCTCTTCGCACCCATGGAGCCGGGGATGATGCCAAGCTGGCCCTTCTGCGCCGACACCGCGCCCTTGCGGGTCACCAGCACCTCGTGCCCGAAATGGGTCTCCTTCTGCACATAGTTGTGGTGGCAGTTCACCGCCTCCACATCGGTCTCGAAGGGCCTGGCGATCACCACGCGGGCGGCGGCGACCACATGCTGCATCATCACCTCGCGGTTGCGGAGAGCATAGTCCTGCGCCCAGCCCACGGCCTCGACATAGTCGTCGAAGTGCCGCGCACCTTCCTCGAAGTAGGCCAGGTCGCGATCCGGCAGCTTGGCGAGGTGCGATCGCATGTCGGCCTGGGCCAGCTCGATGTAGTGGCGGCCGATGGCATTGCCGACGCCGCGCGAACCGGAGTGCAGCATGAACCACACCCGTTCGGCCTCGTCCAGGCAGACCTCGATGAAATGGTTGCCGGTACCGAGCGTCCCCAAGTGATTGTGGTTGTTGGTCTTCACCAGGCGCGGGGCCTTTTCGACGATGCGCCGGAAGCCCGGCAGCAGCGCCTTCCAGGCGGCATCCACTGGCGCTGGCGGGCGGCCCCAGCTGCCGCGGTCGCGCTGGCCGCGGGTCAGGTCGCGCCCGTGCGGCACGGCCTGTTCGATGGCGGTGCGCAGCCCGTGGAGATTATCCGGCAGGTCAGCGGCGGTGAGCGTGGTGCGCGCGGCCATCATGCCGCAGCCGATGTCCACGCCCACCGCAGCAGGGATGATCGCCCCGCGGGTGGGGATCACGCTGCCGATGGTCGAGCCCTTGCCCAGGTGCACGTCGGGCATCACCGCCAGATGCCGGTAGATGAAGGGCATGCGGGCGGTGTTGATGAGCTGCGCCCGGGCGTCGTCCTCCACCGGCACACCGTGGGTCCACAGCTTGATGGGGGCGGCACGGTCGAGGTGCAGGATGTCGTGGTCGGGTTGGTGTTCGATCTTCATGGGTGTTCCTTTAATTCCGAGTCCTGCTTCAGACCGGCCAGCGCGACACGGCGGGCGGTCTCTTTCTGGTGTGCGCCCCGGCGCATCAGGGGCTTCATCGCACGGCGGTGGAATCGGGACGCCCCCTGGCCACTTCATACCACCACTTCTGTCACTGCAACGTCCAGAGGCATTCGGCACCGCAATCCTCGTAGATGAGTATCCGACCCCGGTCGAAACCGTGTACCGCCCGATCGGGCCGGCAATTCGACGGTACCAGTCGGCCCCTGTCGACCGGGACTTCGCGCTTCACCGACAGATCGATCGGCAGCACCACTCGACGACGCTCATCTCGCTTCTTCTTTCAAACCAGCCGCACCGCCGCGATCTCGGCGAGGCGCAGTTTGTTGCTGTTCACGATCCAGACCTGCAAATGGCAAAGCCCTGGCCCCCGGCATTCGCCGGGGTAACGAAACACGGAGGCGATGCCGCGCCGGATGCCAGCCACTCAAGTGAAGAAAATCACATTCGCCGATCGCATTTCTGCCTGCGGCGCCCACGAGGCAACGCGCACACTCGTCGCGTGCGTCGGACAGGCGGCCGGCCGATGCACCTCACCCAGCCCGGCCGCATCCAATCCAGGAGCGCATCATGAACACCACGAACCACGCCGCGCAGTCGACCACGCTGCGCGTACTCCAGCCTCACGAAGTCACCGCCGTCAGCGGCGGCCAGATCAGCTACTCGGGCGCCACCTGCACCGCCAGCTACATCGGCTACACCGACGCCCGCGGCGCCACCGTGTATCTGGGCGCATACGCGGTCTGCAAGAGCAACTGAGCGGCGGCTCGCGATACCGGTCCGCGCGCGGCCGCACATCGGCCGGCTATGCCCGGGGCGAGGGCTCCGACCCGGCCGGCGGCGCGGCGGACGGCCCCGGCCCCGCGGGCCCGTCAGGTACCGGTCGAGGCCGCTCGACGCCGTAGCCCTGGGCAAAGTCGACACCGACCGCCCTGAGTTCATCGATGATCAGGTCGGTCTCGGCAAACTCCGCCACGGTCTTCAGACCCATGATGTGACCGATGCGGTTGATCGATTCGGTCATCGCCCGGTCCATCGGGTCCTTGTCCATCTGACGCACGAAATGGCCATCGATCTTGAGATAGTTCACCGGCAGGCTGCGGAGGTAGCCGAAGGAACTCGTGCCTGTGCCGAAATCGTCGAGCGCAAAGCGGAAGCCGTTGTCGCTCAACCCCTTCATGAGTTCGGCTGTGCGCGAAAGGTTGTTGATGGCAGCGGTCTCGGTGATCTCGAAGCACAGCGAGGCCGGGGCGATGTCGTGCAGGCGGATTTGTTCGAGGATGTAGTCGGCGAGGCCTTCGGTGTTCAGCGAAGTGCCGGACAGGTTGATCGCACAGACCAGCGGCGTCCCGAGGCTCTCGGTCAGGCCGGCGTAGCGCCTGCACACTTCGGCGATGACCCAGCGGTCGATGGCCGGCATCAGGTTGTAACGCTCGGCCGCCGGCAGGAAACTGCCCGGCAGGACGACCGCGCCCTGTTCGTCGATCAGGCGGAGCAGGATCTCGAGATGCTGCTCACCCGCACTGCCGAGCGCGCGGTAGCGCTGGTAGTAGAGGACGAATCGCTGCTGCTCGAGCGCCAGCGTGAGACGGCTGGTCCAATCCATGTCCTGTCGCCGCCGGGCCATGTCCACATCCGCGCTGCGGTATACACATACCCGGTTGCGCCCCTGCTCCTTGGCAAGGTAGCAGGCTGAATCGGCCGCGCTGAGCAGGGCCGCGGTGCTCTCCGACTGGGCCGTCACGGCGGCCAGGCCGACACTGACGCCGACGGCAAAGACCTTGCCGTCCCACGAAAAGCGCAATGCTCCTACGGCCGCCATCAACTCCGCGGCAATGCGTTCGGCACGCTCCAGCGGGCAGGCCTGCAGCAGCACCCCGAACTCATCACCGCCAAGACGGGCCAGCGTATCCGAATCGCGCAGATGCGCCTGCAGCAGGGTTGCAAGCTGCTTGAGCAGCGCATCGCCGGCGGCATGACCGCAGGTGTCGTTGACCACCTTGAACTGGTCCAGATCGAGATAGCAGAGAACATGGCCGAGGTCGGAATTACGGGCGCTGGTGAGCGCCGTTTCCACCCGGGCCTCGAACTCACGGCGGTTGACCAGCCCGGTAAGCGTATCGTGGGTGGCCGCCCAGGTGATGCGAAGCGCCATGCTGCGGGCCGCGCTGACGTCACCGAAAATCGTCACGGCGCCGACGACCTTCCCGTCCTCGTTCACGATCGGTGCGGCCCGCTCCTCGATCGCCACGCTCGAACCGTCCCGCCTCACGAGCGCGGCGCTGCCCTCGAAGAGGCGCGGCTGATGCTCGTGCATCGCCCGGCGCAAGGGATTTTCGATCGGCTCGAGGCTGTTCTCGTCGATCAGCCGGACGACCTCCGAAAGATCGCGTCCACGGGCTTCGGCAAGCGTCCAACCGGTAAGCGCCTCGGCCACCGGATTGAGGTAGTCGACACGATCGCCGGCGTCGGTGGCGATCACCGCGTCACTGATCGAATGGAGGATCGCCTGAGCACGGGCGCGCTCCTCGTCGAGCGCCTTGACGGCCGCACCGGCGCGCAGCACCAGCACCCGCAGGCCGAAATTGACCCCCAGCGCGAGCAGCAGCGCCCCCACGCCCACCGAGAGCGTTCCGATCAACAGCGGATGAATCGAATGGATGACCTCGACCCGCCCCACTTCGACACCATTGTCGTAGAGGCCGGCGCTGCGATGGATCACGGGCCAGCGCGGTTTGCCGTCGACCTCCACGAGCAGATCGCCATCGGCCGCGATCACGCGCGCGGTGTCGCCGTTCAAATCGAGGGGCTGGCGCATCAGCAGATCACGAATCCGGTGTTCGTTGTATCGCCACAGATCGGGGGTTGAAGCCGCGAGCTGACTAAGCGCCTCGGCCTTCACCTCGGCCTTGGTCGAGATCGCCCCCGCCGCCGCGCTGTAGTTCATGCCGAACCAGGCCGCGGGCAGGGCCAGTGCCAGCAAGGCCGTAAACAGCGTGATCAATACCTTTATCACGGCGATGCCCTGAGCCCCGCGCATCCTTACCGGCCCCCGCTCATCGTGCCCAGTGACCTTGGCGTTCGAGGATCTCGCGCCCGGCCGCAGAGCGGACGAAATCGACGAAATCCCGCGCCGCAGCGGAACTGGCCGGCCCCGTCACGAGGAACATCGACTTGTGCAGCGGGTAGCTGCCATTGGCGATGTTGGCAGGAGAAGGCTCTGCCCCGTCGAGTTTCAAGGGTTTGAGTCGGCGTCGTTCGGACAGAATCTGAGCGAGCGTGGAGGTGCCGAGCGAGCCGGGAGTCTTCTCGAGCAGATCGGCGGCTTCCTGATCGGTGACGCCGAAAAGCATCCCCTTGCGCATCTCTGCCGCCTCGCCCGCCTCACGCATCGCCGCGGAGATGCTCTTGAGCAAATCACTGTCGGAGTCTCCGGCAGGACGCAGCACGAGGTGGATGCGGCGGCCGTCGGGCCATGAGGAAATCCGCCCGCCATAGATCTCGACCAGCTCGGCGGTGCTGATGCCGTCAACGCGGGCCGGAACCGACGTGGCAAAGACAAAGGGTGTGCGGGCGTACTCGACGACGAGCGCACCGCGCTTCAGTTCGGCCTCCTTGATCGGCCGCGACGACACGGCAATCTGAATGGCACCCGCGAGAACGGCCTTGATGCCGCCGGAACTGCCCAGGCTGGGCAGTACCTGGACGCGCACACCCGGATGGCTGAGTGCGTAGGCGTCGGCAAGCTGCTGCATCGTGCCGAGCGCACCACCGGTCCCGCCGAGCTTGAGGGTTTCCTCCGCGGCAAGGCAGCTGCCGCTGACAAGCACGATCACGGCCACGAACGGGGCAACAATGCTGCGGCCCCACAAACGAAGATACGATTTCATCCAACTGGTCCTGGTCTCCGGCCGCGGGTCAGGCCGGCTGCATCACCGCGCCCCGCATAGACAGGGTTCGCCCCCACTACATCCAAGCTACGGCCGACAGCGCATCAACTTGAACTCGAACCACCGCCACGGTGGGAGTTCATGCCATGACCGGGACATGCATGGAAGCGCGTCGCGGACGGCCTGGCTGCGCACATCCGCCCCGATCACCGCCTCGCGGGCGCGCCGCGGCAGGTGTCGCCACGCGCCGGGCCGAGCGGCGATCCGCACCGGGTCCGGCGCTGACCGCTCCGCTGCTTTGTAGTAGCCTTGCCCCTTTTTTCGCCTTCCGGGCGTCGGATTCCGCCATGACGCAAGGCGCTTCGCGCACAACTTTCGGCTCTTCCAGGCTGGTCCGCGTGCTCGCCGAGCTGACGGTCGACGAGGTCGCGGATTCGAAGCAGTCCTTCGCCGAGCGGCTGGGCCAATGGCTGGACATCGCCGATGCGCTGTCGCTCTACTCCGCCCTGAATGCGGGCGTGCCGCAAGGCCGCACCGGCACGCAGCCCCCAGCCGACAATACACTGCGCGGGGAGCTCGCCCGCGTGCGCGCTGCGCTGGCCACACCGATCACGACGGACGGCATGCAGTCTCAAGGCAGGCCGGGGTTAGAATTGCCCGCCCCCGAGCCGGGCGCCACCATCGACAGCGCGACCGACTTCGCCCCCTACCATCGCTACTACATTGCCCGTCAGCGGGACATCGCGACGGCTGTCGCGCCCCTGCGCGCCGCGGCACGGAAGGCGCTGGCAGGGCGCAGCCCGAGGCTCAGGCGGCTCGCCGAGCTGGATGCCCTGATGGAAGAGGCGCTGGCGCCGCGAGAGCGCAATCTGCTGGCGACCATACCGGCGCTGCTTGGCAAACGCTTCGAAGCGTTGCTGGCCGCGCACCGGGCGACGCTTGCACAGGCGCCTGCGCAGGATGATCCGCGGCAGTGGATGCAACCGGACGGCTGGCTGGCGCTGTTCCGCAAGGACCTGCGGGCAGTGTTGCT
Source organism: Cognatazoarcus halotolerans (assembly GCF_009800965.1). Classification (GTDB taxonomy): domain Bacteria; phylum Pseudomonadota; class Gammaproteobacteria; order Burkholderiales; family Rhodocyclaceae; genus Cognatazoarcus; species Cognatazoarcus halotolerans. The sequence continues at coordinate 378,777 of NZ_WUAF01000001.1, forward strand.
GGCCGAGCTGGCACTGCGCCTGCAGCCGGTCGAGGGGTTGATCGCGGCACTGGATAACGAGGTAACGAAGCAGCAATGAACAGAATCATCTCCCTGGTGGCCTTCCTGATCGGCCTTGCGGCGGTCGGCTGGATCGGCTTTGGCTACATCGGCAGCAGCCTGCTGGCGCTCACGATGACCGCCCTGATCGGCGCGGTGTACCTCACTGGTGTGGCCGAGCTGCGCCGCTTCGACAGCGCCACAGGCGCACTTGCCGAAGCGCTCGAAAACATTCCGGAAGGTCTCGCCCACCCCGCGGACTGGCTCGCGCGCCTGCCGCCCTCGCTGCAGAACCCGGTACGCCTGCGCATCGAGGGCGAACGCGTCGGCCTGCCCGGCCCGGCGCTGACGCCCTACCTGGTGGGGCTGCTGGTGCTGCTGGGCATGCTCGGCACCTTCCTCGGCATGGTGGTGACGCTCAATGGCGCGGTGATCGCGCTGGAAAACACGACCGACCTGCAGACCATCCGCGCCTCGCTCGCGGCTCCGGTGAAGGGCCTCGGCGTCGCCTTCGGCACCTCGGTGGCCGGCGTCGCGGCATCCGCCATGCTCGGGCTGATCTCCGCGCTGTGCCGCCGCACCCGCCTGCGCACCGCGCAGCTGCTGGACACCCGCATCGCCACCACGCTGCGCGGCTTCTCGCTGGCCCACCAGCACCAGGAAACATTCAAGGCGCTGCAGCAGCAGGCAAGCACTCTGCCGGCGGTCGCGGAAAAGCTCGACGCGATGGTCGACCGTGTCGAACGCCACAGCGTACAGATGAACGAGCGCATGCTGGCCGAGCAAGGGCGCTTCTACAGCGACGCGCGCGAGATGTACGAGGCCCTCGCCGCCTCGGTCGGTGACGCACTCAAGCACAGTCTCGGCGAAAGCGCCCGCCTCGCCGGCGAGACCATCCGGCCTGCGGTGGAAGCCACGATGAGGAGCATCGCGCACGAAACCACCGCCCTGCAGAGGCGCGTGGCCGAGCAGGTGCAGACGCAGCTCGACGGACTCGCCGGGCGCTTCGACAGTGCGGTGGGCAACGTCTCCGACACCTGGACGACTGCGCTGGCCAGCCACGAGCGCAGTAGCGAGAAGCTCGGTCGACGGCTCGAGAACACGCTGGCGAGCTACGCCGACACCTTCGAACAACGTTCGGCAACACTGCTGGCCTCGGTGGAGCAGGCGCACGGCGGCCTGCGCGCAGAGCTTGCCAGCAGCACCGCGGAAATGGCGGCACAAAGCAGCGCCCTGCATCGCGGCCTGGCCGACACCGTGGGCGCGCAGCTCGACGGCCTGTCCAGCCGCTTCGCCACCACCGTCACCGGCGTGGCGGACAGCTGGAGCACGGCGCTCTCGCAACACGAAGCCACCAGCCAACGCCTCGGCGCGCAGCTCGGCGAATCGCTGCAGGCATTCGCCGAAACCTTCGACGCCCGCTCGGCGGCACTGCTCGCGACGCTGGCCGACACTGCTGCGAGCCTGCAGGCCGAGCTCGCCGCACGCGACGAAGCACGGCTGGCCGCGCACGCCAGTGCGCTCGATGCCATGGCGGCCTCGCTGCAGCAGGAATGGCAGCAGGCCGGGGCGCAGACCCTCGCGCGGCAGGAACAGATCTGCGCCACCCTGGGCGACACCGCCCGCGAGATGGCCGCCACCGCCCGCGAGCAGGCGAGCACCACCATCGACGAGGTGACACGCCTCATGAACAGCGCAGCCGAGGCCCCGCGCGCTGCCGCGCAAGTCATCGGCGAGCTGCGCAACGCGCTTTCCGCGAGCATCGCCCGCGACAACGAGATGCTGACCGAACGCAGCCGCATCATGGAAACCCTGGGCGCGCTGCTCGACGCGATCAACCACGCTTCCACCGAGCAGCGCAGCGCCATCGACGCGCTGGTGTCCTCCTCCGCCGCGCTGCTGGAACAGGCCAGCAGCCGCTTCGGCGAACGCGTCGATGCCGAATCCGCACGCATGGGCGCGCTCGCCGACCAGCTCGGCACTGGCGCGGTCGAGGTGGCGAGCCTCGGCGAGGCCTTCGGCTTCGCAGTGCAGCGCTTCAGCGAATCGAACGACAGCCTGATGGCGACCCTCGGGCGCATCGAGGGCGCGCTCGACAAATCCCTCGGCCGCAGCGACGAGCAGCTTGCCTACTACGTCGCCCAGGCGCGCGAGATCATCGACCTGTCGATCATGTCGCAGAAGCAGATCGTCGAAGACCTGCAGCAGCTCTCCGGCAAGCCGGCGGCGCTGGCCGGCGAGGTGTGACGATGGGCGAGATCGACGCCGGCATCGAACACTCCGCGCCGGTATTCGCGGTCTTCGGCGACCTCATGGCCGGCCTGCTGGGCGCCTTCGTGCTGATCCTCGTCGGCGTGGTCGGGGTGCAGATGGAGCTGGCCAGCGAGCTCAAGGCCGAGATGCACAAGCGCGAGCTGGCCGAGCAGCGCCGCGCGGCACTTGAAAAAGCCCTCGCGGTACCGCTCGCCGCCGGCCGGGTAACGCTGGACAACGGCCGCATCGGCATCAGCGGTAGCGTGCTGTTCGCGCTCAACTCCGACGAGCTGCAGCCCGAAGGCCAGCAGCTGCTCAAGAGCCTCGCCACGCCTCTGGCGGCCTTTCTCGCGGTAAATGACGAGGCCCTGATGGTCAGCGGTTTCACAGATGACCGCCCGGTGCGCGACAGCAACCGCAGGTTTGCCGACAACTGGGAGCTCTCGGCACAGCGCGCGCTCACCGTGACGCGCGCGCTGATCGAACAGGGCGTGCCGGCCGCCTCGGTGTTCGCCGCGGCCTTCGGTGCCGAGCAGCCGGTGGCCTCCAACGCCGACGAAGACGGTCGCGCGCGCAACCGTCGGGTGGAGATGGCGCCGGTGCCGCGAAACGGCGCGCCGGGCGCAAAGCCCGATGCCTGAAGCGGCATCGCACCAGGCGCAGATCGACGCCTTGCGGGCGCACGGCGCCGAAGGCTTCGACCCGGTCGGCCTGCGCTTCATCGAGGCGCTCGCGCGACGCGCGGCCGGCCGCGACGGCAGCCTGCGCCAGCGGCTCGACGAGCGCCTCGAGCGCGCGCTCGACGACTATCGCACGCGTCTCGCACACGCCACCGGGGCGGGCCGCGACGATGCGGCCGCGCAAGCGGCGGGACCGGATCGTTGCAGCCCGCTGGCCGAACTGCTCGCCCACATCGAGGCCCACGCGATGGACTCCGCCGAGGGCGTGGCAACGCCGCCCGGCGTGCCCGGAGAGCTCAAGTCGGTGCGCCAGTTCCGCCGCACCTGGTCGCGGCTCAACGCAGACCGGCAGTTGTCCCGCGCCCTCGACCAGGCCCCCGAAAACGCCGGCCCGCTCAATTCGCATCACCTGGTGCTGCAGACGCTCAAGCAGATGCGCGCGATCTCGCCCGAATACGTCGAGCAGTTCATCTCCTGGGTGGACGCGCTGCTGTGGCTGGAGCAGGCCGACGCCGGGCGCGGCAGCGCCACCAAAAGCGCCCCCGCGGGCGAGGCCGCGAAGAAGCGCAAGCCCACACGCCGCAAGGGCGGCTGAGGCTCGGCCCGGCGCTCAACCCAGCCGCGCAAGCAGCGCCGGCAGAAGCTCGCCGGCCTTGCCACGCAGGCTCACCCGGGCGTAGGCGTCGTGATCGGTCGGCGCGGGATTGATCTGGATGACCGGCTTGCCCCGGCCCGCGGCGAGGTCGGGCAGGCCGGCGGCCGGATAGACCAGCCCGGAGGTGCCGATGATGATCATCACGTCGCAGTTCAGGATCGCTTCGGTAGCAGCCTGCCAGGCATCCTCGGGCAGCATCTCGCCAAACCACACCACGCCGGGCCGGATCGGCCCGCCACAGCGGGTGCAGCGCGGCGGATCGAGCCTGCGACCGCCCTCTGGCTCCGCCGGGATCTGCGGCCCGAAAGCGGCACGCGCACCGCAATCGAAACAGCGCGGCACATGGAGGCTGCCGTGCAGATGATGGACCGCACGACTGCCGGCACGCTCGTGCAGGTCGTCGACATTCTGGGTGACTACGGTCACCGCCACGCCGCGGGCGGCGAGCTGCGCAAGGGCGATGTGCCCCGGGTTGGGCTGCGACTGCAGCACCTTCATGCGCCGCCACTCGTACCAGCCCCACACCAGCGCGGGGTCGCGCTCGAAGGCCTGTGGCGTAGCCAGCTCGGTGGCGTCGAAGCGCGCCCACAGGCCGGTGAGCGCATCGCGGAAGGTGGGAATGCCGCTCTCGGCCGACATGCCGGCGCCGCTGAGCACCGCGATGCGCCCGGCCTCGCCAAGCAAAGTAGCTGCCGCCTCAAGGCGCTCGTCCAAGGTCTGCTGTACTGGTATCCGGTTCACCTGCCCGCTCCTCGCTATCGATACCGGCAGGCGCTCGCCTCGCCCACCGCAATGCATCCGGGACATGCATGCTAAACCACCAGCCTCAGCACGGTAACGCGCAACTCATCGAGCACATCGACGAGCTCGTGCGCAACCGGACTGCCCGTGTCGCCCTCGGCCGGCGCTTCATCCAGAAGCACGAGAGCCAGGCCATAGGCCCGCTCGAGCAGCGCAGCGACGCTCAGGAGTTCCGGGTGGCCGTTCATTGCCGTCATCCGCTGCGCATCAGGTTGGCAGCCCCAAGCGCGATGAACACCAGAAACAGTGCGCGCTGAAATGCCGGGCCGGCCAGACGGGCCCGCAACCCCGCCCCAAACTTGAGTCCGCAGAAGGCGCCTGCAAGCGCCGCGCACACGGCGAGCGCGGTCGAGGCGGACCACCAATCGGGCGGAGCCGAGACGTGGACGCGCACGGCCAGGGCGAGCGTCGCGACGGTGAAGGACAGCCCCAGCGCCTGCACCATCTCGTCCTTGTCCAGCCGCAGCGATTGCAGGTAGGGGACCCAGGGCAGCACGAAGACGGCGGTACAGGCCGTCACCACCCCGGTTGCCGCGCCGGCGACGACACCAAGCCATTTGCCGCTGACCGATAGATCCGGCAGAGCGGGTCGCCAGAGACCCCATGCGCCATATGCGACGAGCGTTCCACCCAGCAAACTCCTCACCGCTTCCATCGGCACTGCGCCCCCGAACCCCGGTGCGCAAACGGTCACGACCGCCACTGCAGCCCAGCCTGGCCACAGACGCACGACAAGCGATCTCAGGTGCGCCCCACGGCATTGCGCGAGGTTGGTCGCCAGCGAGGGGGCAACGATCAGCGCTGCGGCCTGCACCGGCGCCATCCACAGACCCAGCATGCTCATCGCCACGGTCGGCAGGCCCATTCCGGTGATTCCCTTCACCGTACCGGCAAGCACGAAGACCACAACCACCGTCAGTAGATTCATTGCATCCATGGGACGATGGTGTCGGCTGTGCGGGGCCTCTGTCCATCTGATTGCGCCGCAGATATCCTTCACGAATTCCGCAGGATGAAGGCCGTGACCAGAACAAGGCGTCGCACCGTCGACTACCGCATTGACCCGTTCGATCTGCACCTCTTCGCGACCGTGATCGAACAGGGCACCATCACCGCCGCCGCTTCGGCCGTGAACCTGTCACTCGCCGCAGCGAGCGCGCGGCTCAGGGCTCTGGAGGATTGCACCGGCGCGCGCCTGCTGAATCGGTCAAAGACCGGGACCTCGCCGACCGATGCCGGGCGCGCGCTGGTGCGCCACGCCAACCGCGTCCTTGCGGAACTTGAATCCCTGCACGTCGACATGGCGAGCTTCGGCTAGGGCTTGCGCGGCACCGTACGGCTGCTGTGCAACACCGCGGCAATGTCGGAAGCCCTGCCAGGCGCGATCGGGCGCTTCCTGCTCGCGAACCCCGATGTCGACGTCGACCTGCAGGAACGCTCGAGCGATGCAGTGATCGACGCGCTCCGCCGCGGGGTCGCCGACGTCGGCATCGTCGCGGACTATGTGGATACCTCCGGCCTGCACGCCCAGCCGTGGCTCGAGGACCGTCTGGTCGCGCTATTGCCCGAGACCTGGCGCAGAGGGCGCCGCCGCTCGATTGCGTTCGGCGAGTTGCTGGAGCATCCGTTCGTGGGATTGGCACGGGACAGCGGACTCAGCCGCTTCCTGGCAGCCCAGGCCAGTCGCAGCGGCCGGGTTCCGCGGCACAGGGTCTGCCTGGCCAGCTTCGATGCGATCGCTCAAGTCGTCGCCGCCGGTGTCGGCCCTGCGGTCATGCCGGCGAGCGCAGCGGCGCGTCATGGCGGCAGCGGTGCCCACATCGTTGCGCTGTCCGACGCCTGGGCCTGCCGGAAGCTGCTCATCTGCATGACGCCGCAAGGCGGCGAACTGAGCAGCGTTCGTGCGCTGGCAGATGCGCTTTCAAGCACCCCTGCAACCTGAGAAGCCACTCCTGGCCGCCGGGAATCCCCTTGGTCCGCGACGTCGCTCCCAGCGGAGCCAGGAAGAAAGGTCGCTCGCGGGAGGGGAAAAAACAACGGCCCCGATCTGAACCAGCGTCGGCGCCGTCAAAAGGGCCACCGCGCTGCGGCGGCCCTACGGGGGGCAATCAGTCGAGCTCACCGCACAGCGATTCGGCGAAACGCTCGCGCAGCTCGGCGACCGTACCGCCGGATGCCAACAGCACGTGGAGCTTCGCGAAGGCAGCCTCGAGCGTCATGTTGCCGCCCGCCACCACGCCGATGCGATCGAGCGCCGCGCCGGTTGCGTAGGCGCCCTGTGCAACGCTGCCGTCGAGACACTGGGTGGTATTGACCACCACGATGCCGCGCGCCACCGCCCTCGCGAGCGCAGCCATGAGTTCCGCGTCGGCGTCCGGCGCGTTGCCGACACCGTAGCAGCGCAGGATGAGGCCCCGCACCGCCGGGCTGTCCAGCACCGCATCCACGATGCGCGCGGAAATACCCGGGTAGATGTGCAGCACCGCCACCGCCTGCGCGTCGAACGCGGGTGCGCAGAAAGCACGCGGCGCAGCCGGCAGCAAACGTTCCGGATGCAGCGCGACGTCGATGCCGATCTCGGCCAGCCAGGGGTAATTGGGCGTGTCGAAGGCATCGAAACCGGTGCTGCGCAGCTTGCTGGCGCGGTTGCCGCGCAGCAGGCGCCGACCGAAACAGATGCACACCTCGCGGATCGACGGCCGCGCCGCCAGCATCATCGCCGCCTGCAGGTTTTCGGCCGCATCGCTGCGCGGCGCCACCAGCGGAATCTGCGAGCCGGTGAGGATCACCGGCTTGTCGGTGCCGCGCAGCATGAAGGACAGCGCCGAGGCGGTATAAGCCATGGTGTCGGTGCCGTGCAGCACCACGAAGCCATCGAACGCTTCCCAGCGCATGAGCAGCGCCTCGGCGATGGTGACCCAGTTGGCCGGCTGCAGGTTGGCGCTGTCGATCAGGCTGTCGAGCTCGATCACCTCGAAGGCCGGCATGCCGGCGCCGGTGCAGCCGCGCAGGGTCTGCCGCAGCACCTCGCCGAAGCCCGCCATCGGGCGGTAGCCCTCGGGCGAGCCGGACATGCCAATGGTCCCGCCGGTGTGCAGGACCAGCACCTTCGCTGTCATCGTGCGCTGCCCTGCGGCGCGAGCATCGACTGCGGGCTGAGCAGGCGGTCGAGTTCGGCCTCGCTGAGCAGGCCCTCGCCGATCACCAGCTCGCGCACCGTTGCACCGCTGTGCAGCGCCTGTGCGGCGATGCGCGACGAATTGGCGTAGCCGATGTGCGGCACCAGCGCGGTAATCACGCCGATGCTGCGCTCGACGTGTTGCGCGCACTGTTCGCGGTCTGCGCGGATGCCGCGGATGCAGCGCTCTTCGAGCAGGGTGCAGGCGGAGGCGAGCATCTTGGTGGAGTTGAGCAGGTTGTAGACGATCAGCGGCTCCATGGCGTTGAGCTGGAGCTGACCGGCCTCGGCCGCCATGGTCACCGCGAGGTCGTTTCCGATCACCTGGTAGGCGACCTGGTTGACCGCTTCGGGGATCACCGGGTTGACCTTGCCCGGCATGATGGAGGAGCCCGGCTGCATCGGCGGCAGGTGGATCTCGCCGAAGCCGGTGCGCGGACCGCTGGAGAGCAGGCGCAGGTCGTTGGCGACCTTGGAGAGCTTGACCGCGAGACGCTTGAGGATGCCCGAGAAGAGCACGAAGGCGCCCATGTCCGAGGTGGCCTCGACCAGATTGGAGGCAGACACGATCGGCTTGCCGGAAATTTCGGCGAGATGGCGTACCACCAGGCGGGCGTAGTCCGGGTGGGTGTTGATGCCGGTGCCGATGGCGGTCCCGCCGAGGTTCACTTCACACAGCAGCAGGTTGATCTCACGAATCCGGTCGATGTCCTCGCCGAGCATCACCGCGAAGGCCTCGAACTCCTGGCCGAGCGTCATCGGCACCGCGTCCTGCAACTGGGTGCGGCCCATCTTCAGCACATCAGCGAACTCGCGGCCCTTCGCTTCGAGCGCCGCCTTGAGGCTGGCGACGGCCTCGACCAGCGGCTCGGTGGCGAACTGCAGGCCGACGCACACCGCGGTTGGGTAAGCGTCGTTGGTCGATTGCGACTTGTTGACGTCGTCGTTGGGATGCAGGTGCTCATAGGCGCCCTTGGGCTGGCCGAGCTTCTCGAGGGCCAGGTTGGCGATCACCTCGTTGGCGTTCATATTGGTCGAGGTGCCAGCGCCGCCCTGGATCAGGTCGACCACGAAGGCCTCGTGCAGGCGGCCGCCGATGATCTCGTCACAGGCGGAGACGATGGCCTCGGCCTTGTGCGGCGCGAGCAGGCCAAGCTCCTGGTTGGCGCGGGCTGCGGCGGCCTTGACCATGGCGAGCGCATTGACGAAATGCGGGAAGTGGCTGATCGGCACGCCGGTGATCGCGAAGTTGTCGACCGCGCGCTGGGTCTGGACGCCGAGCCAGGTGTCGGCGGGCAATTCCATGTCGCCGAGAAGATCGTGTTCGATACGGGTATTCATGAAGGTCTCACTTGATAAAAAGTGCGGACGGCCGCTTTCCCTCCCGGCCGCCCACAACGAAGAAGGTCAGGCAGTACGGGCGCGGGCTGCGGCGATCCGTGCTTCGTCCTCGGGCTCTAGCACCCAGGCGTCCTGATCGATGTTGAGGTCGGCGAAGTGGCGGGCGTCGAAGAGCGGCTGCTCGATGCCGGCGTCGATCTGCCGGTCGTAGTCGCGCATGATCCGCAGCCCCGCCTTGAAGAGCACCACCAGGGCGAGCAGGTTGGCGAGCGCCAGCAGGCCCATGGTCACGTCGGCAAAGGCGAACACGGTGCCGAGGTCGGTGGTGGCGCTCCAGCCGCACAGGGCGATCACGAGCACGCGGTAGCCGATGATCAGCGGACGGTTCTCGTCACTGAAGAAGCTCAGGCTGTTCTCGCCGAGGTAGTAGTTGTAGACGATGGTGGTGAAGCCGAACAGGAACAGCGCGATGCTCACGAAGACCCGTCCCCACTCGCCCACATGGCCGGCCAGCGAAGCCTGGGTCAGCGCCACGCCGCCGATATCGGTGGCAACGCCGGGCTGATACACGGTGCCGAGCAGGATGATGAAGGCGGTGCAGGAGCACAGGATCAGCGTGTCGATGAACACCGAGAAGGCCTGCACGATGCCCTGGTTGGCCGGGTGCGGCACATAGGCGACGGCGGCGACGTTGGGCGCGCTGCCCAGGCCGGCTTCGTTCGAGAACAGGCCGCGTTTGACGCCCATCAGGATCGCCGCGCCGATGCCGCCACCGATGGCCGGCTCGAGGCCGAAGGCGCTCTTGACGATCAGCGTCAGCACCGCGGGCAGCTCGGTGATGTTGAGCACCAGCACCACCACCGCGATCAGCAGATAACCGATCGCCATCACCGGCACCAGCACCTCGGCAACCTTGGCGATGCGCTTGACCCCACCGAAAACGATCGCGCCGATCACCACGGCAAGGCCGAGGCCGGTGGCAAGGACCGGAATGCCGAAGGCGTCCTGGAAGGAGGTCGCAACCGAATACGACTGCAGCGCGTTGAAGCCGAGGCCGAAGGTCACCAGCAGCAGCACCGAGTAGACCGCGGCGAGCCACTTCCAGTTTGCGCCCATGCCGCGGGCGATGTAGTGGGCCGGGCCGCCGCGGTAGGTGCCGTCGGGTTCAGCCTTCTTGTAGGCTTGGGCGAGGGTGCATTCGAAATAGCTGGTGGCCATGCCGATCAGCCCGACCACCCACATCCAGAACACCGCGCCGGGACCGCCGAGGGTGATCGCCACCGCGACACCGGCGATGTTGCCGCCGCCGACGCGACCGGCCACCGACAGCATCAGCGCCTGGAAGGAGCTGAGGTGACCGTGCTGGTCATGCGAGAAAGCCTGGTTGGCGCCGAGGATGCGGAACATCCGGCCGAAGTAGCGGAACTGCACGAAGCGCGAAGCAACGGTGAACCACAGGCCGATGCCGAGCAGCACCACGATCAGCACCTTGCCCCACAGCAGATCGTTGAGCATATCAAGCATGCGCAAATCCTCCATGACAGTCGGCCGCACGGCCGGGGAACGGGAACGTATTCAGATACATGGTCAGTCTCCAGTTGCGGCTCGGGCCGCTGTTGTCGTTCTGTTGCGGGAAGCGGGTCCATTACAACAAGGTGGAGACCGGCGGTACATTTGCCGAAGTGGATCAGTGTGTCACGCATTGGTGCGAATACTGCGCCATACTGCGAAAGGCACTTTGAACCATCCGGAGAGGCAAGACCGCCATGCATGAGGATTTCGCGCGCAACCTGCGCCTGCTGTGCAGCTACTACCGCTCGATTGCCGAGGTCTGTCGGCGCCTGGAGGTCAATCGTCCGCAGTTCAACCGCTATCTGAGCGGTCGCTACCGACCGTCCGCAAACACGCTGCGGCGCTTCTGCGACTTCTTCGGGGTGGAGGAACACGAGATCCTGTTGCCCAGCGCCCAGTTCGAGCGCCTGGTGCAGGTCCGCCCGCGCCGCGACGAGCCGAACGACGCGGGTGCGCCAGAATTGGCGCACTTTTCACGCCTGCGCGAAATCGGCACGGCCGGCCTCGACAAGTACCTCGGCTACTACTTCGAGACCTACATGTCGATGGCCTGCCCGGGCAAGATCCTGCGCACACTGGTGTGCCTGCTGCGGGACGGCGAGCGGGTCTGCTACCGGCGCACCGAACGGCTCATCGAGCATCCGCACGAAAAGCCCTGCCACGGCGTCTACCTCGGCATGGCGCACATGCTCGGCGACCGCATCTTCCTCAATGACTACGAGTCGCTCACCGGTCTGGAGATGACCCAGACGATCCTGTTCCCGTCCTTCAAGAACCGCGTGAGCCGTCTCACCGGTCTAAAGCTCGGCGCCTCGGGCAGCGGGGAGCGCATGCCCTGCTGCGCACGGGTGGTCTACGAATACCTCGGCCAGACCATCAGCGTGCGCAGCGCGCTACGCCTGTGCGGGCTGTACGCGAGCGACGACCCACGTATCGACGAAGCCACGCGCAGCGCGGTGGTCAACGACATCGCGCCCGGCGAGTGGCATCTGCGGGCACGCTTCTGAGCCGCCCCAAGGACGCCGCCATGGATCCTCGCGCCCTTTACGAGGCGCGGCCGCGACGTGCGAACAACGCCTTCCAGCCGCCTCGCCGCGCCTCCCCGGATGCGCTGCGGCCCATCGTCAGCCGATAGATGAGCGGGATCGCGAAGAGCGTGAGGATGGTCGAGAAGCCCAACCCCCATACGATGCTGGCCGCCACCGGCCCCCACATCAGCGATTTGCCGCCCAGCCCGACCGCCAGCGAGAAGAGCCCGCCGATGGTGGTGGTCGAGGTAATGACGATCGGCACCACCCGGCGACGTGCCGCATAGACCGCCGCGTGCAGCGTGCTCATTCCGGCGCCGCGACGCTCGTTGGCCGCATCGATGAGCACGATTGCCGAGTTCACCGCGATACCGGTCAGGGCGATCACCCCGTAGAGGGTGTACAGCGACAGCGGGTTGCCGGAGACGATCAGCCCCAGCACCACGCCGGTGAAGGCCAGCGGCACGGTGGCGAGGATGATCAGCGGCTGCCAGTAGCTCCTGAACTGGGTCGCGAGGATCAGGTAGATCAACCCCACCCCGAGCACGAACAATTTGGTCATGGCATCGATACTCTCCTGGATGTCGTCGAGCTCGCCCGAGAAGTCCAGCTGGGTATTCGGAAAGCGCGGCTGCAGTTCGGCCCACGCTGCCTTGAGCCGCTTGTTGGCTTCCAGGGTGTCCATCTTCGCGCTGTCGAGATCGGCCTCGACGGTGATCGCGCGCTTGAGTTGGTAGTGGCGGATGTAGCCTTTGGCAATGCGGGGCTGCTGGTCGACCAGGGCCGACAGCGGTGCGCTGCCGCCATCAGCCAGCGGTACGGTGCGCTGCAGGAGCTGGTCGATGTCGGTGAGCGTTTCCGGCCGCGCCCGCACCACCACGTCCACCTTCTCGCCGTCGTCGCGGGTGCTGGCCACGGTCTCACCCTCGCCGTACAGTCGCAGCACGCGTGACACCTCGCCAGCACCGACGCCGGCATTGGCGAGTTTCTCGCGATCGAGCAGCAGCTTGAGTTCGGTTCGGCCGGGCACGTCGTCGTCGGTGAGGTCCTTGACGCCCGGAATCTTCGCCACGGCCGCCCGCAGTGCATCGGCCGCGGCGCGCAGCTCGACGTAGTCGTCGGCCTTGACCTTGACGCTGATTGGCTTGGCAGTGGGTGGCCCCCCCTTGAGCTCGAGGAAGGACACCTTGGCCTCGCCCGGCACCGACGACACCGGGCCGCGCAGCGACTCGATGACCTCGGCGGTTTCGCGCAGCACGCCGCGGCGCGGCTGCAGCGACACCAGCACCTGGGCGTACTGGTCGCCATACAGCGGTTCGGTGTCGGTGAACTTGAGGCCCGCGTAGGCGGTGACCGAGCGCACCTCGTCCGGATCGAGTTCGCGCTGGACGATCCGCGCCACCCGCTCGGACTCGGCCAGCGAGCGCTCCAGCGCGATCCCGGCCGGCATGTCGACGTTCACATAGAACAGCCGGAACGAATCGAAGGCGAAGAACTGCATGCGCACCAGCCCGCCACCCACCGCGCCGCCGGCGCCGAGCACGATCAGGACCAGGAACGCGACGGCCAGCCTCGGCCAGCGCATCACCCGCAGGAGAGTGCGCGAATACCTGATCCGCACCCAGTGCGTAAAACGCTCGCGCATTTCCTGGGCGCGCCCCTTGCGCGCCGCCACCCCGGGCCTGATCGCCAGCACATGGGTGGGCAGGATCCAGAACGCCTCGGCCAGGCTGACCGTCAACGCCACGGTCACCACGAAGGGCACCACAAACATGAACTTGCCCAGGATGCCCGGCAACAGCATCAGCGGCAGGAAGGCAGCGATGGTGGTGAGCACCGACGAGAGCACCGGCAGGGCGACCTCCTTGACACCAGCGACGACGGCCGAGCGCGCCTCCTCGCCACGGGTCAGCCGGTAGTAGACGGCCTCGACCACCACCACCGCGTCGTCGACCAGCATGCCCAGCGCAATCACCACGCCAAGCAGCACGGTTAGGTTAAGGGTCGAGTCGATCATGCTCAACACGAGGAAGGTGCCGGCCAGCGAAAACGGCACGCCCAGCCCCACCAGCAAGGCGAGCCGGGTGCCGAGGAACAGCCAGCACATGGCCAGCACCGCGATCAGGCCGAGCAGCGCGTTCGACTCCATGATGCCGATCGCGTTGCGGGTCACGTCGGTCTGGTCGTCGAGCATGGTCAGCGCAAGCCCCTGCCCGGCCAACAGCGGATTGCGCTCCGCTGCCAGCGCATTGAGCCGCTCGACCAGTTGCAGGGTGTTGGTCTTGGCCTGCTTGGTGATCGACAGCATGATCGCCGGCTGTTCGTTGTAGCTCACCATCTGGCTGGTACGCTCGTGCCCGCGCGTCACGCGCGCCACCTCGTTTAGACTGACCCGTCCGCCCGCTACCGGAATCGCTGCCTGGGCGAGCACTTCGGGGTCGGGCGTCTTGCCCTGCAGGCGCACCAGCCATTCGCGATCCTGCACCCGGATGCGCCCGGCCAGCGTGTTGCGGAACCAGGCCGCAACCGTATCCGACACTCTGGCTGGCGAGATACCGCGCGCCGACAGCGCCGCCGGGTCGAAATCGACGTGCAGCTCGGGATCGTCGAGACCGGCGGCGATCACCGAGTCCACCCCGGGAAGCTGCTCCAGGTCCTTCTTGAGATCGAAGGCCGCACGGCGCAGCTGCTCCCCGCCGGCAGGGCCGTGCAGCGCCAGGATCGCGGTCGGAAAGCCGTTAGAGGTGGTGATCTCGACGATGCTCGGATCGGTGGCAGCCTCGGGCAGCTCGTCGGCGGCCTTGTTCTGGATCTCGCGGCGCAGGTCGGCGACACGTTTGTCGAAATTGCGCTCCGAGATTTCCTGGAAGCGCACCAGGATCGACGACACCGACTCTCGACTGCTCGACGACACGTACTTCACGTCCTTGAGCTGGCCGATCGCGTCCTCCAGCGGCGCAGTGATCTCCTGCTCCACGTCTTCGGCCGAGGCACCCGGCAGGGTGGTGATGATGTTGACCCAGTTGAAGCTGATCTCCGGATCCTGCGCGCGCGGCAGTGTCAGGTAGGTGACCAGCCCGCCGACCAGCACCAGCACGAAGGTGATGTTGGCGAGCGGATGGTTGTCGATGAGGCGCCGGTACCAGCTCACCTGGCGGCTCCGGCAGGCAGTTCCAGCGCAAAGCGACCTGCGTCGATCACCCTGGTGCCGGGCGGCCAGTCGACTGCAACCGGCCGGCCGGCCTGGGCATCCGGCAGGGCCCGGAACACTGCCTTGCCAGCCTCATCGACGAAGGTTCCGAACCTTCCTGCCCGTTGCTGAACGAAACCCGGAGGCAGGTACGCCTGCGGACTTTCCCAGCGGACCTCGCCGGCAACGCCTGGCGGCAGCGCCGCCACCGCGGAAAAGATCACCTCCCGCGTCTGCTCAGCCTGGTTTACCAGCGGCGAGACCCGCTTGATCGAAAGCGCTGCCACCGTGTCGCCCGCCACGAGCTGCCATTTGCCGGCGCCCCGCAACCCCGCGAGCTGCTCGCGCGGCACACGCGCCCGCACCTCCACTTCGCCCGTCGCGGCGAACACCACCAACGGCGTGCCGGCGGCGGCAAGGTCTCCAACGCTGGCGCTTCGGCTGCGCACCACACCGTCGAACGGTGCGTGCACCACGGTCTTTTCGAGCGCCAACCGGGTCGACGCCAGACCCGCCCGGGCGGCCTCGCGCTCGCTGCGCAGCACCGCCAGGTCGGTGCGGCGGATGCGCAGCGCGTCGGCACTGATGAACTGCTGCGCGGCCAGCGACTCAGACTGCGCAAGCTGCGCCTCGGCAAGGCGAATGCGGTTGTCCATCACCGTCAACTGGGCCTGCGCCTGGCGCACGTCGATGCGGTACTGACGGTCGTCGATCCGCGCCACCATCGCGCCCTTGCCGATCCGTTCGCCGATCCGTGCCGGCAGGGCCGTCACCCGCCCGGCCACCTCCGCGGAGAGCTGCGCTTCATCGCGCGGCTCCACGCTGGCGAGTGCCCGGAACTCGGGGTGCACCGCCAGTTCGGAGAGCGGTCGACTGGACCAGTCTGCGGCATTTACCATGGAACACAGAGCGGACAGGACGACAGGCATCAGGCTTCGTTTCATGGGATGGTTCCGTAAGCGGCGTACAAGGCAGAACGACTGGCCGAATTCTATGACAGATGGACGACGGTCTCGCGACGGCGCTTAACGGGATGGACAGAAGTCGTCAAATCACATAATCTCGAGATTTTTGGAGCCATCAGATGAGCACATCCGACGCGCCCGTCACGCGCATTGCGCGCCGCCGCGCCCGTCCGGGCCGCGAAAGGGAATACGAGGCCACGATCCGCGACATGTTCGCGGCGATGCACGCGACGAACGGCTTTCTCGGTGCCGACCTGATTCCCCCCGAAAAGCCGGGTGACGACTATCAGGTGGTCGTGCGCTTCGCCTGCGAAACGGCCATGCAGCTCTGGGATGAGTCGCCCGAGCGGCGGCGCTTTCATGCGCGGCTCGTCGAGCTGGCCGAGAACGAGCCTGCCTATCGCACGCTCACCGGACTCGAAGCATGGTTCACGCCACCGGTCGTTCCCCCCTCGCTGCATCCGCCGCGCGGCCGCATGACAGTGGTCACCTGGCTCGGAATCTTCCCCACAGTATCGCTCTACCTGTGGCTGGTCGGACCGCTCCTCGAGGATCTGCCCTTTCTGCTGCGCACCGCGATACTCACCGGACTGGTCGTTCCCACCATGACCTACCTGCTGATGCCGCGCCTGACCCGCATGCTCAAGGGATGGCTCAGTCCCCCCGCTCGTTGAGCGCCGTTCCGTTCACTTGACGCCGGCACTAAAGCCGGCCCCGCGGCGGCCGTTAGCGATCTCACCACACCATCGCGAACGGCTGCTCAAAGCCGCGGATACCATGAGAAGATTTTCCGATACACCTATCTGGCTGCGCCTCACCGGCGCGATCTGGTTGATGTTGATCATCGCCTGGGGCGGCATGATCACCTGGGAGACACAAGCTACCCGGAACATCGCCATCGATCAGGCCCGGGATTTTTCGCACGCGGTCAATGAGATGACCATGGCCGGCCTGACCGGCATGATGATCACCGGCACCGTCGCCCAACGCGACGTCTTCCTCGACCAGATCAAGGAGCTGTCCGCGATCCGGGGACTCAAGGTGCTTCGTGGCGAAGCGGTGAGCAAGGTCTACGGCCCCGGCGGTGCGGCCGATGCCGGCGCGGTCGACGAGGTCGAGCGCGAGGCGCTGCAGAGTGGCAAACCGTATCTTGCCCTCGAGACCACGCCCGAACTCGGCGAACATCTGCGGGTGGTCATTCCCGCACTCGCCTCGGAGAACTACCTCGGCAAGAACTGCATCGGTTGCCACCAGGTCGCACCGGGCACACCGCTGGGCGCGGTGAGCATGCATATCTCGCTCGAGAAGACCAATGCCGCGGTTGCCACCTTCCGCAACAAGAGCATCCTCTTCGCCTTCATCGTGTCGCTGCCGGTGATGCTGATCGTGTTTCTGTTCATCCGCCGCTTCGTGATCCGTCCGCTCGATGAAATGTCCGCAGGGCTCGCCGAACTGGCCAAGGGCGAAGGGGATCTGACACGCCGGCTCAAGGTGGTGAGCGAGGACGAGATCGGCCGTACCGCATCGCTGTTCAACCGCATGCTCGGCACGGTTGCCGATCTGGTCCGCCAGGTCAGCACCTCGGCGGTCGAGGTCTCGGCTTCCGCCCGCGGCCTGTCCGGCGAAGCCGAGCGGGTGGCGAGCGGCTCGCGCCAGCAGAACAATCAATCGATCGAGGCCGCGGCGGCCGTCGAAGCGCTGGGCAGCAACATCAGCCATATCGCCGCCAGCACCGAATCGGTGCACCAGCTGTCGCGCGAGAGCGAGGAACGATCAGCCGCCGGACAGCAGAGCCTCGACCACCTGATCGCCGAAGTCGACCATGTCGGCCAGGCCGTACAGCACATGGTCGAGTCGGTGAACGCCTTCGTCGATTCGACCACCGCCATCAGCTCGATGACGCGCGAGGTCCGCGAGATCGCCGAGCAGACCAACCTGCTGGCGCTCAATGCGGCAATCGAGGCCGCGCGCGCAGGAGAGCAGGGCCGCGGTTTCGCCGTCGTGGCCGACGAAGTGCGCAAGCTGGCGGAAAAATCGGCCCGCTCGGCGGGAGAGATCGATGCGATAACCGGCACGATTTCCGGCCAGTCGCAAGCGGTTCGCAGCTCGCTCGACAAGGGAATCGGCCATCTCTCGGCCAGCCGCGAGGCGGCCGGGAACGTCGCCGAAGTGCTGAAGGCCGCAGGCGCTTCGGTGGCCGAGGTCCGCGACGGCCTGGACCGCATTGCGCAAGCGACCGAGGAGCAGCGCCGCGCCACCGAGACGGTCACCGGCAACATCGAGGCGATCGCCGGCATGGCGCGCCAGAACGATGCCACGGTGGCACGTACCGTGACCGCCGCCGGCGAAATGCAGCGTCTCGCCGATCGTCTGCAGGAGTCGGTGTCGCGCTTCAAGGTCTAGGCTTGATCGCGACGCCGCGGCCCGCGGACGAAGATTAATCTTTCTTAATCCGCGCACCAGCATCGCTTCATGCCAGTCCGCGCAGACTCTCCTCACCGCAACAGACTGTGTTGCCGGACACACAAACCGCCGAGGAGTATCAAGATGAGCATCAACACCCGCATGAAGCTGGCCGCCACCGGACTGATCGCCGCACTGAGCCTGGGCTTCGGTGTCGCCCAGGCCGCTGACGCAGCCCCCGCCACCACCGAGGCCGCTGCCGCCGCACCGGCCAAGGTCGCCGCCAAACCCGCGAAGAAACACGCTGTCAAGAAGGTCCACAAGGTCAAGCACGTGGCCAAGAAAAAAGCCGCTCCGGCAGCCAAGCCGGCCGCGACGCCGGCGACCTGATCGCCGCGGAATCAGTCGGGGCGCCGCCATTGACGGCGCCCTTGCCTTTTCAAGAGCGCCGCGTGCGATGTTCGCGAAGAAAGCCAGGAGCAATGCGGCCATGTCGCAGTTTCTGACCGCGCCCTTCGCTGCACTCGCGCTGGCGCTCTCCCCGCCCTTGCTTGCCGCTTCGACGCGCCCCGACCCGCCGAATCACCGACCGGCGCTGGTACGCGTATCGCAGGTATTCGAATGGATTGCCACGGCCCCCGACACCGGAATCCTGTGGCTTGGGGTCGAAGAACCCTATCGAGTGGACGTTTCACCGGGCTGCGGCAATTTCCTGACCGAACCGCCGCAACGCATTTCGGTGCTCGGTCACGAATTGCGGATCGGCAGCGATGAACTGTTCAATCAGACCGGACACTGTCGCATCACGCGGCTGCAGGCGGCTGACCGGCGGCAATTGCAGAGTGCCGGCCTGCAGCGCGAGAATGCGCAACGACTTGTTGCCCAGAGGGTCCCCGGCCCGACTCGCCAGAAATGAAGATCCTGATTGTCGAGGACGACGCCGAACAGGGCCGCTATCTCCAGAAGGGCCTGCGCGAGGCCGGACACATCACCCAACTGGCCGACAACGGCCGTGATGGCCTCTTCCTGGGCACCACCGAGAACTTCGATGCGATCGTGCTCGATCGCATGCTGCCGCAGGTCGACGGACTCACCATACTGCGCACCCTGCGCGCCTCGGGCAAGGATCTGCCGATCATCGTGCTCAGTGCACTCGGCGAGGTCGACGAGCGCATAGAGGGATTGCGCGCCGGCGGCGACGACTATCTCGTCAAACCCTTCTCCATTTCCGAGCTGTTGGCCCGCCTCGATGCACTGCAGCGCCGCAGCGGCGGCGCCAAGCCGGCTGAAGCCGCACTGCTGCGCGTGGGTGATCTCGAGATGAACCTGCTGCGCCGCACCGTGCGCCGCGCCGGCCGCGAGATCGCGCTCAAGCCCAAGGCCTTCGCCCTGCTCGAATACCTGATGCGCCACGCCGATCAGGTGGTGACCCGCAGCATGTTGCTCGAAGCGGTGTGGGACTACCACTTCGACCCGCAAACCAACGTCATCGACGTTCACGTGTCCAACCTGCGCGCCGCCATCGACGCACCCGGCCTGCCCGCCCTGATCCACACCGTACGCGGCGCGGGCTACAGGCTCGGGCTGCGCGGCGAGTGACGGCCGGGCAGGATCTCCCGGACCCGATGCGCATCCCCGCCAGCCCCTTCTACCGCTTCGCGATCGCGCTGCCGCTCGCGGTCGCCTGCATCGTCGGTGCGGTGTTCTACCCGCTGCTGCGCGACGCCGAAAGACACATCCGGGCCGAAGTACGCGCCGCCATCGAGCAGGAGATCCTTGCCCTCGATGCACGCTTCCACGACCACGGCCTCGAGGCCCTGCGGCGCGAGGTCGATGCCCGCATCCGCTCGGCGGTGGATGCGGACGCAATCTACCTGCTGCTCGGCGGCGACGGCACCCGCCTCGCCGGGAATCTGGCAGCCTGGCCCGAGGGCGCCCCCGCCAGCGACGCAAAGTGGTTCCGCCTCAAGGATGCGGGCGGTCACTACATCGAGGGCGAGGTCTTCGTACTGTTCGGCGGTGAGCGCCTGCTGGTCGGCAGGCGCTCACCGCTGGCGGCCTTTCGCGGCAGCATGATCAATCGCATGTGGTGGTCGGCCACGCTGATCATCCTCGTCTCCGGCCTGCTCACCTGGGTCTTCATGGCGCATCTGCACCGCCGCCTGTCGTCGATGGCGGCGGCCGCGAGGCGCATCCAGGAAGGCGCGCTCAGCGACCGACTGCACGTGGGCGCGGGCGGAGACGAGCTCGACGAGCTGGCCCTGCGCTTCAACCAGGCCTTCGACGAAATCGCCCGGCGCATCGAATCGACCCAGCACGTGTCCACCGCGCTGGCCCATGACATGCGCCGCCCCCTCACCGCCTTGCACAACGCGCTGGAAGAGGCGCTCGCCGAGACACCGCGCGATGATCCGCTGCACCAGCGTCTCGAGGCGCTCGCCGGACAGACTGCGGAACAGCTGCACACCTTTGCCGCACTGCTGCGCCTCGCCCGGCTCGAGGCCGGCGCCTGGCAGGGCGAGCGCATCGAATGCGATCTCGCCGAAATCGCCGCCGACGCGATCGAGCTATATGCTCCGCTGGCCGAACGACATGGCCGAACCATCTCGGCGCGGCTGTCTCCGACAAGGCTCGCGGTCGACCGCGCGCTGGTCTTCCAACTGCTGCAGAACCTGCTCGAGAACGCACTGCACCACGGCGGCGGCAACATCGAGGTGACGGTCGGAGAACGGCAGGCCGCTGCTTGCATCACTGTCCGCGATCACGGCACGGGCGTGCCAGAAGCCGCACTGGCGAGGATCTTCGAGCGCTTCTACCAGGTCGATGCGAGCCGTTCGGGTGACAGCGGCAGCGGCATCGGACTGGCCCTGGTCAAGGGCATCACGCAGGCCCACGCGGGCCAGGTTCGCGCAAGCAACCGCGGCGGCCTCGAGATCGAGGTGGTGCTGCCGCTCAAGCCTCCCGCTGCAGCGGCAGCATGATCTCCAGCTCCAGTCCGCCCCCGTCTCGGTTGCGGGCGCGAATCTGACCACCATGCGTCTCGACCGCGCGACGTGCGATCGCCAGGCCAAGCCCGAAGCCCTTGGCGGATTGCCCGTTGCTGCCACGATGGAAAGGTTCGAAAACCGCTTCCAGGTCGCTCTCCGGCAACCCCGGCCCACGGTCGCCGACACACAGCTGCAATACGCCTTCGCGCACACTCGCGGTGACATCGACCTGCGAGCCCTCGGCGGTGTACTTGACCGCATTGCGGATCACGTTCTCGAAGGCGCGATGCATCAGCTCGCCCCGCACCCGTGCGATAGCTTCGCCCTGCCCCTCGAAATGCAGCCGCCGGCCGCTCGCCTCGGCCTCGAAGCGGGCATCGTCGGCGATCGCCGCGATCAGGTCCATGAGATCCAGCTGCTCGAGCGGCGCATCGCCCCCGCCCGCCTCGAGGCGCGACAGGGTCAACAGCTCGCCGACCAGTTCGTCGAGCCGCTCCGACTCGCGTTCGATACGCTCGAGGCTGGCGTCGAGGCGTGCAGGATTCTGGCGCAGCAGGCCGATTGCGGCCTGCAGGCGAGCGAGCGGCGAACGCAGCTCGTGCGAGACGTCGTGCAGCAGCCGGCGCTGCGCCGCGATCAGCTGCTGGAGCTGCTGCGCCATGCGGTCGAAATCTCGACCGAGATCGGCGATTTCATCGCGACGGCCACCCATCAAGGGCTGTACCCGGGCGTCGAGCCGGCCCTCGGCGGCAGCCTGGAAGGCCCAGCGCAGATGGCGCACCGGCTTGGAGAGATACCACGCGAGCAACACGCTGAAGCCGATGCTGGCGATCAGCCCGACGAAGATCGGCACCCATGGCGAGGGCTCGGGCGGGCGTCGCCCGCGCGGCGACCGCGCTTCGCCGTCACTGGTGACGAACAGCAGGTAGGTCGCACCCGAGGCGGTCTTCACCTCGCGCACCTGATCGTCCGCGCCGCGCGCCGCACGCGCGCTGGCCAGTGCCTCGGGCGCGACGCTGCGCCCAAGCAGGTCCCGTCCCGTGTCATCCACCACCATCAGCTGGCTGCGCCAGTGGCGACGCTGCCAGCGCTCGAGCAGGTCACTCAGGCCATCGGGACCGGCAGCCTCGAGAATCGTCGTCGCGGTGTCGAGGACCCAGGCGGCACGCGGGCCGCCCTGCAGCAACCGGATCTCGTCGCGCTCGCTCTGGTTGTGCAGCCACACGGCGAAGCCGACCGCGGCCCCCGCGACCAGCAGGCTGAGCCAGAAGGCGAAGAAGAACTTCCAGAAGAGGCGCCCCATCGTGTCAGTCCTTGACCATCTGGTAGCCCATGCCGCGCACCGTCATGATCCAGGACTGCCCATCCGGGCGCGGACCAAGCTTGTGGCGGATGCTGCTCATGTGCACATCGATGCTGCGATCGAAGCGGGTCAGCGGGCGTCCCAGCGCCAACTCGGAGAGATCCCCCTTGCCGACCACCCGGCCGGCGTTGCGGGCCAGCACCTCGAGCAGGTTGAACTCGGTGCTGGTGAGCTCGAGGGGCTTGCCATGCCAGTCCGCGGTGCGACGCTCGGGCCACATCGACAGCGGTCCGACCACCAGCTGTCCGCCGGCCTCGCCACCGCGATCGGAGCCGCTGCGACGCAGGATGGCACGAATGCGGGCGACCAGCTCGCGCGGGGTGCAGGGCTTGGGCACATAGTCGTCTGCGCCGAGCTCCAGCCCGATGATGCGGTCCACGTCATCGCCCTTGGCGGTCAGCATCAGCACCGGCATGGCGCTGTCGGCACGAATCCGCCGCAACGCCTCGACGCCGTTCAGGCGCGGCATCATGACGTCGAGCACCGCCAGGTCGTAACCTCCGGCAAGCGCCTCGGCGGCACCCGCCTCGCCATCGTGGCGGATCGCCACCTCGAAGCCCTCCTGCTCGAGGTATTCGCCGAGCATGCCGCTCAATTCAACGTCGTCGTCTACCAGCAGTATCTTGGTCATGGTCCGATCCGCAAGCACCCATTGGTGGATGCGCCGATGATAAGCGTCCCGCCGCCGGGGCAACGCGCTTTTACCGCTCTTTACCGGCCTTTACACCGAATTGACCGAGCTTTACGTCATCCATGGCGAGAATCCTCCAACTGACGAACCCGGAGCTGCAATGACCCGTTTCCCCGCACTGCGCCGCCTGCCGGCCATGCTGCTGGCCGCCACGCTTGCCACCAACGGCTTTGCGGCGATCACCCTGCCGGATCTCGGCGACCCCTCGGAGCAGGCCCTGCCCGACTACCAGGCCAACCGTATCGGTGCGCGCAGCGTACGCCAGCTCGAGTCCAGCGGCGCCTTCCTCGACGATCCTGAGATCAATGCCTACCTCGACCAGCTCGGCCACCGCCTGACCTCGTCTTCCGCCGAGATCACCGGCCAGTTCGCCTTCTTTGCGGTGGACTCGCCCGAGATCAACGCCTTTGCGCTACCGGGCGGCTATGTCGGCGTGAATGCCGGCCTGATCCTCGCAACCGACAACGAATCCGAACTTGCCTCGGTGCTCGCCCACGAAATCTCCCACGTCACCCAGCACCACATGGCGCGCCAGATGCAAGCCCAATCGGGCAACCAGATCGCCGCGCTGGCGGGGCTGCTGGCGGCGGTCGTGGCCGCCGGCGCCGGCAATGGCGAGATGGCCAGCGCCGCGATCGCGGGCGTGACCGCCGGGCAAATGCAAAGCCAGATCAACTTCACCCGCGAGAACGAGGAAGAAGCCGACCGCATGGGCTTCAAGCTTCTCGTCGGTGCGGGCTTCGATGCGCGCGGCATGGCCGAACTGTTTCACACCCTGCAACGGCGCACCCGTCTGATCGAGGGTGATCAGCCGAGCTGGCTGCGCACCCACCCGCTGACCACCCAGCGCATTGCCGAAGCCGAAGACCGCGCGCTCTCCGCGCCGTACCGGCAGGTACCGGACAGTGTCGACTTCCTGATGGTGCGCGCATTGCTGCAGAGCTATCAGGGCGAACCCGCCGAAGCGGTGGCAGCCCTCGAGCAGGCGCTCGGCGCGAACCCGTCAGGCGCGCGCAAGACTGCGTTGCGCTATGGCCTGGCAGCGGCCCAGCTGCGGGCCGGCCACTTCGACGCGGCCTTGAAGATCGCCCTCGCCCTCACGGCGGACGGCCAGGATCACCCGATGATCGAGGCGCTCACCGGCCAGATCTATCTGCAGTCCCGGCGCTACGACAAGGCGATCCCGCATTACGAGGCTGCGCTCGAGCGCTACCCGGACCATCTGCAACTCGTCCTCGACTACCCGCGGGCGCTGATCGAGGCCGGACGTCCGGCCGACGCAGCGCGTTTCGCGGAGCGCCGGCTGGCAGGTCTGCGCGGCAACGCCCAGCTGCACCGGATTGCCGCCGAAGCCTACGCCGACGCAGGGCGCCCGATGGCATCCCACTACCAGCAGGGCGAGTACTACGCCTTGACCGGCAATCAGCGCGAGGCGCTCGAGCAGTTTCAGCTCGCCCTCAACCTTCGCGATGACGACGATTACACGCTGGCCCGGGTACAGGCCCGGCTGCGCGATCTGCGCGCCAGCATGAAAGC
The DNA here is from genome assembly GCF_009800965.1 of Cognatazoarcus halotolerans. Classification (GTDB taxonomy): domain Bacteria; phylum Pseudomonadota; class Gammaproteobacteria; order Burkholderiales; family Rhodocyclaceae; genus Cognatazoarcus; species Cognatazoarcus halotolerans. Next base: position 403,459 of record NZ_WUAF01000001.1, read on the forward strand.
CGACGGCAAGCGGGACGGGCAGGACGATCGCGGGGCGCCCAGGGGCTGACACCTTCGCGCACACTCTGCTTACATAGCTTAACCATCGGAGAACCCCGCTTTACGCCGGAGGCGCGCAGACTGGCATCCTGTACAGCCAGGAGACTGTCGTGATGATGTTCCCTTCCAGAACGCTGCACCGCCACACCGGCCTGGCACTGCTGGCAGCGGCGGCATTGAGCGGTTGCGTGGCGGCACCGCGCCCCTACCCGACACGCGAATCGCGTGTCGACTATCCACCGGCGCCGACCGAGGTGGTGGTATATCCGCTACGCGGGCAGGGCAGCCAGCGGCTCGACCGCGACCGCTACGAGTGCCATCTGTGGGCCGTGCGCGAGAGCGGTTTCGACCCGAGCAGGATGTCGCTCAGATCGAGCGCCCCGCCACCGCGGGTCGAGCCTGATCCACCATCGGGATACAGCACCACGATGGGCGCGGTAAGCGGCGCGGTGATCGGCGCAGCGGTTGCCAATCCGCACCGAACCGCCGAGGGTGCGGCCATCGGCGCCGTCATCGGCGCAGTGGCCGGCAGCGCCGCGGACAACGCGCGCGAAGCGCGTGCCCAGGCGATCGAAGACGCCTACGCCCGTCGCAGCGAGGCCCGCCAGGATGGCCATGACCGCGGTTACCGCCGCGCGCTGATCGCCTGCCTGGAAGGGCGCGGCTACACGGTCAAATAATCACCCGGAGACACTACATGAGATCCGTTCGACATGCCCTGCCCGCACCTGTGGCATTGACCGGTGCGATACTGTTCGCGGCACTCGCCGCGGCGGCCCCCCTTGCCAACGCCGACGATGCCGTGCGACCACCCGACAATCGCCCGTCCTTCCGCAGCGAAGGTCGCAACGACATCCGCTCGGAACGTCGCGGCGCGCAACAGGCCGCGCAGAACGAACAGCGCGATGCCCGCTCCGACGAACGGGATTCGCGAAGGACGTTCCGCGACAATCGCCGTGACACCCCCGAGGCCGCCCAGCCCGACCCGCGTCGCGGCGACAGGCGGCAAGGTGATTTCCGACAGGATTCGCGCCAGGACAGGCGTGAAGTCTCACGCGACGCCCGCGACAGCCGTCCGCCCGCGCGCGCCGAGTTCCAGCAAGGCACCCGCCGTGACGGGCGCGACGATGCACGCGTCTATCGCGACCAATGGCGGAATGATCGCCCCCGAACGGACGCCGAGATGCATTACTTCGGCGGCGACGAGCGTGGCGACAACCGGAACGGATTCCGCCAGGATCGCCATGTCGACAATCGTCACTACCCACGCCGTGGCACGGTGATCGGCGCGCTGCCGCACGAGCACCGGGTGATCACCTATCGCAGCACCCGTTATTACTTCGACGACGGCGTGTGGTACCGGCCCTTCGGCGCCAGCTTCATGGTGATCGCACCGCCGATCGGCATCTTCGTGCCGATCCTCCCGCTCGGCTACATCACCATGCAGATCGGTGGCAACGCCTATTACGTGGCCAACGATGTCTACTACGCCCGGCGCGGCGACGGATACGTGGTCGTCGAGCCGCCCGCAGGCATTGCCGACTATCGCAGCGACGACTACTCGGCGGGCCAGGACCAGATCTTCATCTATCCGCGCAAGGGGCAGTCCGAAGCGCAGCAGGCACGCGACCGCTACGAATGCCACGCTTGGGCGCGCGACCAGACCGGTTTCGACCCGACCCGCCAGATGCTCGACATGTCCAGCGATCGGATAGAAGCACTGCGCTCCGACTATCACCGCGCCATGGGCGCCTGCCTCGATGCCCGGGGCTATACCGTGCGCTGAGGCGGATCTCGTCGATCGACCGATCGCTCGTGAAGGCGCAACCCGTTGCACCTTCACGAGCGAGTCTCTGACGGTCGGGCTCCGCGAAACGGATGGAGCGCAAAAGAAACCCCGTCCTCTCGATACCGGGCAGCCACCGCTCTCGCCGGTCGCGCGCGATCAGGCGTACTGAGCCAGCCCGTTGCCCAAGGACCAGTTCTCTTTATTGACCTCGACCAGGTTGATGAAGACATCCTCCTTTCTCACCCCGACGTTCCGGTGGAGCAGCTCTGCAATGAGCGCAAAGAAGGCCTTCTTTTGATCCGGGGTCCGCGTGTCATTGGCAGTGATCTGGATAATGATGATGTCTTCGGTTCTGCGGATGTTCAGGTACGACGGTGCATAGCGGAAATTGCTTTTTGCATGCTCGCTCAGAACCATGAATTGATTGTCCGCCGGAACGTCGAAGGTTTCATGCATCGCGCGATTCAGGCTGTCGAAAATCGCCTGGCGATAAGCTTCCGGCTTGCCGGCCCGGATGGAAATATGCGTAAGCGGCATTGCCAACTCCTTCGTAATCTGGTGTCTTCACTCTACCCAGGATGCGGCCGGCCGAAACCCGCCGCGCCCCTATTTCTGAGATAAGCCACGACAATGATCGACGATCGCCCACTCGACATCGACACGGTTCAGACCTTCATTCGCCTGGCCGAATTGGGCAGTTTCACCCGCACGGCCGATGCAATGTTCTCGACCCAGGCCAGCGTCAGTCAGAAGATCAAGCGGCTCGAAACACGACTGGGCCGCCGACTGTTCGAGCGCACGCCGCGTCATGTACATCTGACGAATCACGGGGAGGTTTTTCTGGTCTCCGCCAGGGCCCTGATGGACGCCCATGCGCGGGCGCTGGCTCAGTTCTCCGAAGCGGTGCCACGGCTCAGCATCGGGATCAGCGAGCACGTCGTCGGGAGCGAGTTCGCGCCATTGCTCACCGCCCTCAAGGCATGCGAACCCGGGGTGGTGTTCGACATCCGCATCGCGTCGTCGGCGGACCTCCTGCAATCATTCGACCGGCGGGAATTCGACGCCGTCCTCGTTCGACTCGACTTTGGCCGCGCCGATGGCGTGGTGATCGCGGCGGAACAATATGGCTGGTTTGCCTCGCCGGAGTGGACACCCGATCCGGCCGAGCCCTTGCCGCTGGTCACGCTGGCCGAACCGTGCGGCGTCCGTGCTCTGGCGGCAACGATTCTCGACGAGGCCGACATCCGCTGGCGCGAAGCAATGGTTGGTGGCGGGATTGCCACGGTCGCCGCTGCGGTCATGGCCGGGTTTGGCGTTGCCGCCCTGGCACCCAGGATGTTGCCGGCTCAAGCAGTCGATGTCGGCCCGCAACTCGCGCTCCCGGTACTTCCCGAACTTCCGGTGGTGCTGCACGCGCGTGGCAAGGGACGGCGCCTGGATCGCTGGGTCAACGCGCTCGGGCAGATCTTCGGGCCTCGTGGCTGAGCACGAATACGAATGCGCGCAGCGCAGTTTTCCCTTACTCGTGGAAATTCATCCGGACGAACTCCCTGAAAAACGCCAGCGCGGGTGACTCCGTACGCCGGGCGAGGCTCACCAGGGCGTAACTTCCGGCCCGCTCGACGTGCGGCTCGACCCGGATTTCCCGCAGTCTGCCGGCAGCGATCCGCTCGCGGGCGCTGGCGAAGATACCGAAAAAGATCGCATCGGTCGCCTCAACGGTGTCAAGCAGACTGGCGATATCCTCACAGTTGATCGTGATCATGCGCCCGGGGTGGGCCTCGGGCCCCAGATCGGCCACGAGGTTGCGCGCGATTTCGTCGCTGAGCGGCATGCTCGCCACCGGGTACTGGCGCAGATGGGCCGGCTCAACATGCGCTTGAGCAAGCAATGGATGACCTGCACGGCACAGGAAGCCGCCGCGCAGGGGTGTCAGGGGTTCCACCTGCAGATCCTCGGTGGCGCCCAGCGCACGCAGATCGACGGCAATGACGTCAACCGCCTCGTTGCGCAGCGATTGCAGCAGCATGTCGACCGCGCCGCGGGCAATCTTGACCTGGACCGCCGGTTGACGCGTTGCCATCTCGCGCAGGAAGGGCACAAGCAGGATCGAGGCCGGCGTCGGGCCAAAGCCGATCGCAATACTGCCGAGCTGTCCCTCCTTGAGCAGCGTGACGCCACGTCGGAGTTCGGCGGTCTCGAACAGGATGCGCCGGGCGCTCTCCACGACCTTTCGGCCATAGGCGGTGAGGCCGTCGTATTTGCCGGAACGATCGATCAGCTTCACCCCGAGTTCTTCTTCCAGTGCCCGCAGGCTGCGGCTGAGCGCTGGCTGGGTGACGCATACCGCATCGGCCGCCTTGCGAAAGGAGCGGTGCTCGGCGAGTGCGATCAGGTGGCGGAGCTGGCCCAGATTCATTGATAACGAACTGTAATCAAATTAACGAAAATCTTGCATTGGACGCATCGTACCCCCTCTTCGTATGCTCCGTCGCATCCCGATGCACCCAGATCCAACACACGCTTTGAATAAATACGAAGAGGAGACAGGACATGAAGCTGAAGAAAATCTCGATCGCGCTGGGCGTCGCAATGATGAGTGCGATGAGTGGTGCGCACGCCATCGAAGAAAACGTGCTGAAGAACATTGAGACCCGTGTCGGCGCCATCGAGAACAAGATGATCGGCTGGCGGCGCGACATCCATGCGCACCCCGAACTGTCGAACCAGGAACACCGCACCGCCGGGCTGGTGGCCGATCACCTGCGCAAACTCGGCCTTGAGGTGAAGACCGGCGTCGGCGGCACCGGCGTGCTGGGCGTGCTCAAGGGCGGCAAACCCGGCAAGGTCGTGGCGCTGCGCGCCGACATGGATGCGCTGCCGGTCAAGGAGTTGGTGAACCTGCCCTTCGCCTCCAGGGCCAAGGGCACGCATATGGGCAAGGAAGTCGACGTGATGCATGCCTGCGGTCATGACGCCCATACCGCAATCCTGATGGCCACCGCGGAAGTGCTGGCCGGCATGAAGGACCAGCTCCCGGGCACGGTGAAGTTCCTGTTCCAGCCGGCCGAGGAAGGCCCCTCCGAGCCGCTTGACGGCGAACACGACCATATTGGCGCACTCGCCATGGTCGATGCCGGCGTGCTCGACAACCCGAAGGTCGATGCGGTCTTCGGCCTGCACATGATTCCCGCCTTCCCGGTGGGGACGATTGGCTACAAACCAGGCCCGATCCTCGCTTCCGGCGACACCTTCGCGATCAAGGTGACCGGCAGGCAGACCCATGGCGGCTTCCCGTGGAACGGCGTCGACCCGATCGTCAGCGCCTCACAGATCGTCATGGGCCTGCAGACCATCGTCAGCCGCCAGCTCAACCTGACCAAAGAGCCCGCAGTGATCTCGATCGGTTCGATCCACGGCGGCAATCGCGAGAACATCATCCCCGAGAGCGTCGAGCTGCTTGGTACGCTGCGCACCTTCGACGACGGCATGCGCGCCGACACGCAGGCCCGCATGCGCACGACGGCGGAATCCATCGCGCAGGCCAGCGGTGCGAAGGCCGAGGTGAGCTTCGTCAAGCCGGGCTACTCGACCACGGTGAACGACGAAACGCTGACTGCGACGATGCTGCCGACGCTCAAGCAGGTCACCGGCGGCCACGCGGTGGTCACGCCCAAGCTGAGCGCATCCGAAGACTTCTCGGAGTTCTCGAAGAAGGTGCCGGGCATGTTCTTCTTCCTCGGCTCGAGCACACCGGGCAAGGAGAAGACCGCCGCCCCCAACCACTCTCCCAAGTTCGAGATCGACGAGGCCTCGCTCGCAGTCGGCGCGCGGGCGATGACGGCGCTCACGCTGGACTACCTCGCACAACCCTGAAACGGCAAGAACCACGAAAACCCGCTGCCCCGCTTGGTTACAGCGGGCATCTGCCGTCTGACACATGCGCCGGGCTCGCAGAGGATGCGCTCCCCGCGCATCGCACCCGAAGACCGCCGAAGCTGGACACTTCGGCGCACCCATCGCTCGAACAACACCGCCTCATGCCCCGATTTGCGATCCCGGGCACACCTGGACGGAGCTACCGAAACGAACCACCGATGAATTTGACCGGTGGCCGCTGATTTCACGGCTTCGCACGGCATACGATGGTCGCCCGGCGGGAACGCAGACGATGCAATGCCGCGCGCGTGACCATGGCATGAGCTTCACGGCGCGTTGACCTGACGCGTCTCGGGCCGGACGGCAGGTTCTGAGCTGGGTCGGCCCGACCGGGCATTTCCTCATTCGGCGTTTTCGCTGCCGCGATGCCGGTCCCGCCTGCGCCGCCACAACACCCTCGCCGGGCAGATCCGGACTGCGCAAGCCCCATCCGGGCGGCCTCGGACACCGCGGCACGACACTTCGAGCTCGCGCCGCGAGACCTTCACCACGCCGATTCGCCGCACGGGTCGTGCGCGACGACTGCTGCCGAGGGGCAGGACCGCGGACGGACCGAACTGCCCCCCGCGCGGCACTACTCCAGCCCTCGGCCGCCGTCACCTCACAAAAACCCCGGCGCTCGGCCTTTACAGAGCTTTACCCCGCTTTACAGGCCGCTGACCGCACTTAACAGGTGCCGCATGCACACTGCGATCCAACAGCTGGCCACAAACCGCTGGCTGCAGCCAACAGCAATCGACACTGGAGAACACGATCATGAAAAACCTTACCCTTCGCAGCTTTCTCGTTGCCAGCAGCATCGCCCTCGCACTTCCGCTCGCCGCCCAGGCCCGCCCGATGATGGGTGGCCACGGTCACGGCCAGTGCGACGGCGGGCCGATGAGCATGCAGTCCGAACGTGGATTCTTCGGCGGCGAGAAGATGCCCCGCATGCTGCGCGGGCTGGATCTCACCGAAGCGCAGCAGGACAAGGTGTTTGCACTGATGCACGAGCAGGCTCCGGCGATGCGCGAGAAGGCCAAGGAAATGCGGGCCGCACGGATCGCGATGCGCGACATGATGATGTCGGACAAGTATGACGAAGCCCAGGTCAAGGCATTGACCGAGCGCAGCGCCCAAGCGATGGCCGAGATGGCGCAGATGCGGGCGCGCAGCGCAAACGAGATTTACAAACTGCTGACCCCGGAGCAGCGCAAGACACTGCAGGAGCGCAAGGCCGCAATGCAGCAGCGCATGCAGGACCGCATGGGCAAGCGCGGGGGCCCGATGGGTGAACCGATGGGAGCGGGCCCGGGTCGCCAGAGCTGACCGGTCATCGATTTCAGCAACGGAGGCCGTGACCTCCTCGTCCGCCGCCGGCTGATCACCGGCGGCTTTTTTTTCCTCCATGACCGTCATCCCGATGCACGGGCGGCTTTACCCGTCTTTACATGGCAATAACCGCGGTTAACCGGCGATCGTCCGACAATTCCTGCATCCGGACGTGACCGCCGCATCCACGGCGCGCCCGATCCGGCCAAACACTCCCAGGCTTCGATCATGAACACCACAAGAATCCGCCCCCTGTTGCGCCGCCTTCATCGCTGGGTCGCCTTGGCCCTGACGCCCGTTTTCGCGCTGATAATCATCTCCGGCGGCATTCTCGCGCTCAAGCCGCTTTTCTCGGACGCTCCGACGCGCAGCAATGCCGCCGACAGTGTCGCGGTTGCCACGACCCTCGCGGCGATCGACCCCGAAGGCCGCGCCACCAGCGTTGCGGTGTCCCCCGCCGACGGTACGCTCACGCTCAAGTCCCGCGACGCGACCGGGCCCTCCGGAAACTTCGATATCGCCAGCGGTATCGCCTCGGCCACGCAACCGGGACCGGACTTCTTCGCCATCGTGCTGGATCTCCACAAGAATCTGCTGCTGGGCCTCGGTATCGTCGTCGAAATAGCCGCCTACGCGATGACGGCGCTGATCGCAATCGGCCTCGTCCTTGGTCTGCCGCACCTGCGCAACACCCTGCTCGGCTGGCACCAGGGCATCGCCTGGCTGGCCCTGCCGCTGGTGGTGCTGGCGCCGCTGACAGGTACATTGATGGCACTGCACATTGGCGGCCCCACCCTGCCGCCGATCGAGCAGGGCCCGCCGATTGCATTGGCGAGCGCAATCCGCAACGTGGCCGAGCAAGCCGACGCCGGCCCGGTCGTGGCCGCCCGGCGCTTTCGCGGCGGCAGCGCACTGGTTACCACGATGGAGGCCGACGGCACGCTGCGCCACCTGGTCCAGCCCGACGGACGCATCGACACGCTGAGCGAAGGCCCGGGCCTGGTACGCGAGCTGCATGAAGGCACCTGGGGCGGCGCACTCTCGGCCGGCGTGAGCTTTGCCGGCGCACTCGCCCTCGCCGGGCTGACCGGTACCGGCGCCCTGTCATGGTGGCGCCGCCGGCGCCAGGCCTCGACAGGCAGCGCCGACGCAGGCGCCGCTACTCTGGTGGCCTTCGGCAGCCAGACAGGTACCGCGGCGCGCCTCGCCGAAGCCACCGCCAAGGCGCTGCGCTCGGCAGGCGAGAAGGTGGCCTGCGCCTCGCTCGAGACGCTCGCGCCGCAATCGCTTGCCGCCTACGGACAAACCCTGCTGATCGTATCGACCACCGGCGAAGGCGAACTGCCCGAACCCGCCCGCCGTTTCATGAAACAGATTCCCGGCAGCAAGCTGGCCGGCAGCCGCTTCAGCATGCTGGCACTCGGCGACCGGCGCTACGCGAACTTCTGCGGCGGTGGCGAGGCACTGCGCGAGGCACTGCTGAGCCATGGCGCCAGCGAATTCACTGCGCTCGAACGGGCGGACGCGGACCCCGGACCGGCCTGGACGCGCTGGCTCGAGCGACTCTCCACACCACTCGGGCTGTCCATCGACAAGGCCGACGCGCCCGCCGCGGACCAGGCGGTGTCACTTACCCTGGCGCTCAAGCACCGGCTCGATGATCCCGACATCGAAGGACTCACCGAAACCTGGCAGCTGGGGTTCGAGGCCGATGCCGCCGACGTCACGTTCCGGCCGGGCGATCTGCTGCTGATCGCGCCGCACGCCGGGGCCGCGCCACGCTGTTACTCGGTCGGCTCATCGTCCGTGGTCGGCGACCACTTGATCCGACTCACCGTGAGCCTGCATCGCTGGCGCGATGCCGACGGCGCGGAGCACATCGGCGAGGCCAGCGGCTATCTTTGCCACGCGCTCGCCGAGGGCGATCGCATCACGGCCTGGTTGCGCCCGCACCCTGCCTTCAACCCACCCGAGGACCCTGCACGACCCCTGATCATGGTGGCGGCCGGCGCCGGCATCGCCCCCTTCCCCGGATTTCTTGCGGAACGTGCCGTCACGCCGGAGGCCGGACCGAACTGGCTGTTCTTCGGCAATCGCCGCAGTGACGGGGACTTCTTCTATCACGGCAGTCTCGCACGCCTTCGGGAGAGCAAGGTCCTCGACCATCTCGACACCGCCTTCTCGCGGGATGCCAGCGATGCCCGTCATATCGACGCCCGACTGCTCGAGCACGGTGCCGAGCTGTTCCGCTGGCTCGAGCAGGAGCGCGGCGTGCTGTACATGTGCGGCCGCTCCGCCACCCTGGGCAAATCGGTCGAAGCCGCGCTGCTCAAGATCATCCGCGACCAAGGTCACAGACAAGCGCACGAGGCGGAGGATTTGCTCGTCGAATGGAAGCGAACTGGTACGCTGCGGGTCGATGTATTCGGCTGACCGGCAGGCAACACCTTGCAGACCATGAACAACACCCCTCCCCGGCCACTGCGTTGGCGACACGCCGGCCTGCTCGCCGCACTGCTGCTTGCGCTTGGTGGCTGCGCCAGCGTCGGTCCCGACTACCGCCCCCTTGCACCGCAGGCGCCGGCAGAATGGCATGCCGCGCACATCACCGGCGATGCGGGGCAGCATTCGCTGGAGCGCTGGTGGCAGCAATTCGGCGATGCACAGCTCGTGGCACTGATCGAACAATCGTTCCGCGCCAACCCGGACCTGCTCGCTGCCCGCGCAAGCCTGCGCGCATCGCGGGCCCTGGAGCGCGCCGCGCTGGCCGATCGTGACCCCGGCCTTACCGCCAGCGCATCGAGCGGGGCGAGCAAGCGCGGCGGGGCTGCGGTCAACGAGAGCTGGGTCGCCGGCTTCGACGCCGACTGGGAAATCGATCTCTTCGGCGGCATTCGCCGTGGTATCGAGGCCGCGCAGGCCGACAGCGCCGCTGCCGCTGCCTCGCTTGCGGATGCGCACGCATCGCTGGCCGCCGAGGTGGCGCTCGATTACATCACCCTGCGCACCGCCCAGGCGCGGCTGCAGATTGCGCAACGCAACCTCGCCAGCCAGGAGGAAACGCTGCAGATCACCGACTGGCGGGCCCAGGCAGGCCTGGCCAGCTCGGTCGACGTGGAACAATCGCGCACCAACACCGAGCAGACCCGGGCGCAGATCCCGAGTCTTCGGACCAGCATCGCCAGCGCGGCCAACCGTCTTTCGGTGCTGACCGGCGAAGCGCCTGGCCGGCTCCAGGAAACGCTCGCGACAGGCCGCCTGCCGGACATGCCGGCGGCGATCGCGGTCGGCATACCCGCCGACGTGCTGCGCCAACGGCCCGACGTGCGCGCCGCAGAGCGCACGCTTGCGGCGGAGGTCGCCCGCACCGGCGTGGCCGAAGCCGATCGTTATCCGTCGTTCAGGCTCAGCGGTACGCTGGCGCTGGAATCGGTGGCTTTTTCAGCACTCGGCAACGGCGCCTCGGTGTTGCGCAGCATCACGGCGGGCATCAGCGGCGTACTGTTCGATGGCGGCCGGCTGCAGGCCCAGGTCGACCGGCAGGATGCAGTACGCGAGAAGAGCCTGCAGAACTATCGCGGCACCGTGCTGGGCGCGCTCGAAGACGTCGAGAACGCGCTGACCGCGGTGGACAACACCGGCCGCCGCCGTGAGGCGCTGGCAGCCGCCAGCGCCGCTGCCCGCAACGCGAACCTGCTCGCGGCCGATCGCTACCGAAGCGGCCTGATCGATTTTGCGACCGTGCTGGAGACCCAGCGCAGCCTGCTCACCACGGAAGACAGTCTGGCCAGCGCGGAGGGCGATCGCCTCACCGCCCTGGTCCAGCTCTACAAGGCCCTTGGCGGCGGCTGGTCGGCCGCCGACGCATCGGATGAAAGCAACGGAAACCCCTCATGACCACCACCCCGACGCGCACCCCCGACACCAACCCCGCGGCCATACTGGACGTCACCACGCAGAAGCGCAGCCGTATGCGCTGGCCGATCTGGCTCGCGGTACTGCTCGTACTCGGCGCGGCCGCCTACCTGATGCTGGGCTCGGGCAACGGGGACGACAACATCCGCTACCAGACCGCAAAGGCCGAGAAGGGTCAGCTCGTGGTGATGGTGTCGGCAACCGGGACCCTGCAGCCGACCAACCAGGTCGACGTCGGCAGTGAATTGTCCGGCACCATCCAGAGCGTCTTCGTCGACGACAACAGCCCGGTCACCAAGGGCCAGGTGCTGGCCCGCCTGGACGTATCGAAGCTGGAAGACCAGGTGGCAAACTCCAAGGCAGCGGTAAGCGTGGCGGAAGCCTCGGTGCGGCAGGCTGATGCAACCGTACAGGAATCGCGCGCCAATCTCTCGCGCCTGCGCGAAGTATTCAAGCTCTCAGGCGGCAAGGTACCGTCCAGGGCCGAACTCGAAACCGCCGAAGCCACGCTCGCCCGCGCGCTCGCCAACCAGGCCAGCGCTCGCGCCAGCGTAGCCCAGGCGAAGGCCACGCTGCGCACCAATGAAACCAACCTCGCCAAAGCCTCGATCCGCTCGCCGATCAACGGCGTGGTACTGACCCGTGCGGTCGAGCCAGGCCAGACGGTGGCCGCGTCGCTGCAGGTGGCAACCCTGTTCACGCTGGCCGAGGACCTCGCCCAGATGGAACTGCAGGTAAAGGTCGACGAAGCCGACGTGGGTCAGGTCAAGGAGGGGCAGCGGGCGGAATTCACGGTCGATGCCTACACCGACCGACGCTACCCCGCACACATCACCCGGGTAAGCTACGGTGCCACCACCACCGACAACGTGGTCACCTACCTGACCACCCTGAAGGTGGCCAACGACGACCTCAGCCTGCGTCCCGGCATGACCGCCACCGCGGAAATCGTCACACTGGAAAAGAACGACGTCCTGCTGGTCCCGAACGCGGCCCTGCGCTTCACACCGGCCGCCCCGCGTGCCCGCGAGTCGCGCAGCATCATGTCGAGCCTGATGCCGCGCCCGCCGCGCCAGGAGAAATCGGTCAAGGTCAAGGACGAGGTGCCCGGTGCACGCACGCTATGGATCCTCAAGGACGGCCGGCCGGCTTCGCTGAGCGTGCACACCGGCGCGACCAATGGCCGCGTCACCGAAATCGTTTCCGGTGAGCTGACCGCCGGCATGGCGGTGATCACCGAAGCGACCGGCGCCGGCAAGTGAATCCCATGACAGGTACCGCTCCACCGCTGATCGAACTGGCCGGCATCACCAAGACCTATGGCAGTGGTCAGGCGGCATTCCAGGCACTGCGCGGGGTTGATCTGCGCATCGAGGCCGGTGAATTCGTTGCCGTGATGGGGCCGAGCGGATCCGGCAAATCGACGGTGATGAACATCCTCGGCTGCCTCGACACCCCCAGCTCCGGCAGCTATCGCTTCCAGGGGGTGCATGTGGAAACGATGGACCGCAACCAGCGGGCTCTGCTCAGGCGCCACTTTCTCGGCTTTGTGTTCCAGGGTTTCAACCTGCTCGGGCGGACCTCCGCACTCGAGAACGTGGAGCTGCCACTGCTCTATCGCGGCGAAGGCGTGGCCAGCCGCCATGCCGCAGCGCGCAAGGCCCTCGCTCAGGTGGGGCTCGATGGCTGGGAAGACCACACCCCGGCCGAGCTGTCCGGCGGCCAGCAGCAACGCGTGGCGATCGCCCGCGCGATCGTCACCAATCCGACGGTACTGCTGGCCGACGAGCCCACCGGCAACCTCGACACGGTACGCAGCCGCGAGATCATGGAACTGCTCACCGAACTCAACCGCCAGCATGGCATCACCGTGCTGATGGTGACGCACGAGCCCGACATGGCGGAATACGCCAGTCGTCAGGTTCATTTCGTCGACGGGCGGGTGGCACACGACCATCAGCAGCCAGCGAGGACGGACGGCGCATGATCTGGAACACTCTGCAGCTTGCCCTGCGCGAAATCCGTCGCAACCTGCTGCGCTCCTTTCTCACCATCCTCGGCATCGTCATCGGCGTTGCCGCGGTGATCACCATGGTGACACTCGGCAACGGCGCCACCAAATCGATCTCCGACCAGGTCTCCAGCCTTGGCAGCAATCTGCTGATGGTGCGTCCGGGGCAGCGCATGGGCCCCGGCGGCAGCGCCGGCGCACCAATGTTCAAGATCGCCGACGTGCAGGCCATTGCCGCGCAGGTGAGCGGCGTGAAGGCGGTTGCTCCTGAGACGCGCAAGTCTGCCTCGGTGGTGGTCGGCTCGCGCAACTGGTCCACCGTGGCGACCGGCGGCACGCGGGACTATTTCACCGCGGCGGGATGGACGCTTTCTTCAGGACGGATCTTCACCGAGGCGGAAGAACGCGGCGGCAAGGCCGTCTGCGTGATCGGCAGCACCATCCAGCGCGAGCTCTTCGGCGGTGGCGACCCACTCGGCGAGATGATGCGCGTGGCCGATTTCTCCTGCCAGGTGATCGGCGTGCTGGCGTCAAAGGGCCAGTCGGCATTCGGCTCGGACCAGGACGACGTGGTGATCATGCCGATCCGCACCGTGCAGCGCCGCCTGACCGGCAACCAGGACGTGCGCACCATTCTCGTCTCCGCCGATGACGGTGTATCCACCGATACGGTCAAGGCGCGGGTCGAGAAGCTGCTGCGCGAGCGGCGCAAGATCGGCGAGAACGAGGACGACAACTTCAACGTGCTCGACACCAAGCAGATCGCCCAGGCGCTGTCGAGCACCACCCGGGTGATGACCACCCTGCTCGGTGCGGTCGCCGCGGTGAGTCTGCTGGTCGGCGGCATCGGCATCATGAACATCATGCTGGTGTCGGTGACCGAACGGACCCGCGAGATCGGCATTCGCCTCGCCATCGGTGCGCTGGAGCACGAGGTGCTGCTGCAATTCCTGATCGAGGCGGTGGTGCTGTCCAGCCTCGGCGGCCTGGTCGGCGTCGCCCTCGCGACCGGTGCCTCGCTCGGCCTGTCGTCGCTGATGAACATTCCCTACCTGTTCAACCCCGGCATCAACGTGATGTCCTTCGGCATCTCGGCGCTGATTGGCGTGGTTTTCGGTTTCTTCCCTGCGCGCCGTGCCGCGCGGCTCGACCCGATCGACGCGCTGCGCCACGAATGAGCGGCGCCGCCGCGGCTTCAGACCGCGGCGCGCGGCGCGCCCGAGAGTGCCTCCTCGATGCGCATCCGGAAAAGCGCGGCCACGAGGTCGGACTGGGTCAACATGCCGAGCACGCGCTGTGCGACATCGACCACCGGGACGTGATGAAGCCCCTGGTCGGCGAACAGCGGGACCAGCTCCACCGCCGCCTGTCCCGGCGCCGCGGTGGTAACCGAAGCGGACATGAGATCGCGCACCTTGCTGTCCGCATTGAAGACGGGTGAAGCGTCGAGCTCGTGCGGCCGCGCCCGCGAAACGAAGAAATCGTGCAACGACAGGATCCCCGCGAGCCGCTCCCCGGCGACCACCGGCAGGGCCTTCACCTGATGACGGGTCAGCAGCGTCCACGCCTCGACCAGCGAGGCGCCCGCATCGACACAAACGACGTCGCGTGACATGACGTCCTCACAACGCAGCTCGCCGAAAAAGCGCTGATGAATCCGGCGCTCGACGGCCACCACCAGGCCCTCGAGGTCCTCGCGATTGACGTCGATGAAGTCGCCCCGGACGGCCAGCACCGCGTCGACGTCCGCCAGGGTCACGCCGAGGCGCTCGCTCGGCAGCGGATCGTGCGTACCATGCGGATGGACGACGACCGGCGCGCCGTGCGGGTAGCGACGACCGGCCGCGTGATTGAAGATCAGCGCGAACACGAGCAGGCATAGCGAATTCAGGCCGACCGGCCAGAACACGAACTGGTATCCGAGCGAGGTCACCGCGCTGCCACCCAGCACCGATGTCAGCGCCACCGCACCACCCGGCGGATGCAGGCAGCGCAGCTTCATCATCGCGCCGATTGCCAGCGCCACCGCCAGCGCGGCGGCCATGCCCGGCGCCTCGATCAGCGATGCGCAGCTCACCCCCACCACGGCAGACACCATGTTGCCACCGACGATCGACCAGGGCTGGGCCAGGGGACTCGACGGGACCGCGAACAGGAGTACCGCGGACGCGCCCATCGGCGCCACGAACCAGGGGTTCAGCGCGCCCAGCGTATGACGGCCGATCAGCTCGGTACAGACCAGGCCGATGAAGGCGCCGAGGCAGCTGAAAAACCATTCGCGCCAGCTCACGTTGATCGACTCCGGAACGAAGGATCTGAGCCAGGAAAAAAATCGGGACACGGGTCATACCAACGAGAGCGCGCCGGGACAGGATCCCGGATTCAGGCGCGGGAGCGGAAACATATCATGTTGTGACATAAAAAGGGCATGGGGGGGCCGGTCCCCGCGCCCGGCGGTTCGGGAAGGGTGTGATATAAGACGCTGCATCCCAACAGCGAGTACATCAATGAGCGAGGCGGAAGGACGCATCCTCGGCAAGGATCAGTACGAAGCGTTATCGGAGTTCCGCTACCAGTTGCGCCGATTCCTGCACTTCAGCGAGACGGCGGCACGCAGCGAAGGCCTCACGCCGCTGCAGTACCTGCTGCTGCTGCACATCCGCGGCTTTCCCGGCCGCAGTTGGGCCTCGGTCGGCGAACTGGCGGAACGCCTCCAGCTGCAGCACCACGGCGTGGTTGCGCTGATTTCACGCTGCGAAAAGCTCGGCCTGGTTCAGCGCCAGCGCAGTCAGTCCGACCGCCGCCAGGTCGAAGTCAGCCTGTTGCCGGCCGGCGAGACCCATCTCGCGCGCCTGGCCGGCCTTCACGAGGCCGAACTCCAGTCGCTGCAAGGCACCTTCCGGGTCGCCCGGATCACCAGCTTCAATGACAGCGACGAACGGACCGGGACCGACTGACGCACCGCACTCGAGGAGATTCGACATGACATCCGCCCCGAAGCGCCCCACGCTGAACATCATCGGCGCCGGCAAGGTCGGCCGCACCCTGGGTCAGTTGTGGTGCCACACGCAGGTCTTTTCCGTCGGCGGCGTGATGACGCGAACCCCGGGCAGTGCCGACGCGGCGGTACGCTTCATCGGTGCGGGCAGCGCGGTCCCGTCGCTCGATGCCTTCGAACCCGCGGACGCTTACCTGATCTCGGTGCCCGATCGAGAGATCGGGCCCGTCGCAGCCGCTCTTGCGGCGCGGCCTTCGCTTCCCGGAAAGGCGTTGGCCTTCCATTGCAGCGGCGCTCTGGGCTCGGACGAACTCGCGCCACTTGCCGCGCGTGGCTGGTCCGTCGCGAGCGCCCACCCGGCGCTGAGCTTCGCCGACCCGGCTCGCGCGGTGACGCAATTTTCGGGCTGCCTGTGCGGCATCGAAGGCGATCCCTCGGCACGCGCGACGCTCGAAGCCGCTTTCACTGCAATCGGCGCACGATGTTTCGCGCTCGATGCGGACCGCAAGCTGCTCTATCACGCCGGCTCGGTATTCGCGTCGAACTTCACCACCGTCCTGCTCGACGTGGCCCTGCGCGCCTACCGCGAGAGCGGTCTGGATGATGGCACCGCGATGGCCCTGCTCGAGCCCCTCGTCCGCAACGCCATCGACAACAGCCTGCGTCTCGGCCCGGCAGCCGCGCTTACCGGTCCGGCGGCCCGCGGCGATACCGCGCTCGTAAGCCGTCAGGCCGCAGCGCTCGACCAGTGGGACGGAACCGCTGCCGAGGCCTACCGGAGCTTGTCGGCGATGGCCGCAGGGCTTGCCGCTCGGGCGAGAAACTGACGCTCTGCGCCTCTGCATTGCGTTCGACAGAGCAGCGCGCCCTCGCCGCCGGATCACCATTGCTGCGATGCACCAATTTTAACTTGACTTACGGATTTCGAAGAATAAACTCTGATTGTGCGGCGCAACATCGCCAGTCAATTCAAGCCTCAAATTATCGGAGAATTCAACATGTCCGCAATCATTCAGAACATCTCGGCCGGCCAGAAGGCCAGCTTCGAGACCGCCCTCACGCTGAGTCGCCTCGGCTCCGAAAGCCTGGAGCGCCTGTCACGGCTCAACATCGAAACCGGCCGCAAGGCGATCGAGGAATCCGTCAGCGGCGGCAAGGCCATCCTGACCTCCAAGGATCCGAAAGAACTGGTCATGCTGCAGTCGTCGATGTTCGAGCCCGCCATCGCCAAGAGTCTGGCCTATCTGCGCAGCGTTTACGAGATCGTGATCCAGAGTGCCGAGCAGGCCAGTTCGGTGGTCGAGCAGAATGCCGGTGAGATGAACAAGCTGGTCGCGACCACCCTGGAACAGGCCGCGAAAGCAGCACCGGCAGGATCGGAGTTCGCCGTCGCGGCAGTCAAATCCGCGATCGACGCAGCCAATTCGGCCTATGACACGTTCAGCAAGACCACCCGCAAGGCGGTAGAGCTTGCAGAGGCCAACATTTCGGCTGCGACCAGGATCGTCCCACAGCGGACTCCGAAGGCGGCGTGAACACGGGCTCGCGAGCGAGATCGGAATACGCGTCGCAAGCAACGCAGCGAAATGAATCCGGGCGTCACTCGAGCAGCGCTTTCAGAGCCTCGGTGACGACCCGGGCCTCTTCTTCGGTCTGCACGAGCAACGCCGCGACCCCTTCGTTCTTCTGCTGACGGCCTGCCTGCTCGATTGCCAGGGCAAGTTCGCCAAGACGCATCGCCCCGATGCTCTGAACCAACCCCTTGAGCGCATGCGCCGACTGGCGCAAGGCATCGGGGTCGCCTCGTTCAAACGCCGAACGCAGCAGCGCCATGGCACCAGGCATTTCATCCAGCACCTGGCGGACGATCAGATCGAAATCATCTTCGAGAGCCTCCTGCAGCGGACGAACCCAAGCCATGTCGATGCCCGGCGGAGGCGCACTGCGTCGCGTGCCGACATCACCCGGCACGGCATGCGTGACATGCTGGGGGGAACTTCCGCTACCGAACCAGCGGGCTATCATCCTGGCCAGATCGACCTTTCGGAAGGGCTTGGAGAGAAAGTCGTTCATGCCTGCCTCGACGCAGCGCTGACGATCGAGCTCGTGTGAATTCGCGGTCAGCGCGATCACGGGTACGGGCTCGACACCTTTCTCCGCCTCCATCTCGCGCAGCATGCGGGTCGCATCGAGACCGCCGAGCACCGGCATCTGCATGTCCATGAAGACGATGTCGCAACGGTTGGTCGCAAGCATTTCAAGCGCCTCGCGCCCGTTTTCGGCGGTCACCACCCGGTGCCCGAGGCGGCCGAGCATACGGCTTGCAAGCTGACGATTGACGGCATTGTCCTCGACCACCATGACCGTCGCCCCGATCTGTTCTGGAAGATCGGCCACCTTTTCGGCACGCTGCCGGGATTCGAGACATTCCACCAGGCGATCCATCAGTTGCCGCTGCGACAACGGTTCGTCGAGCGGATCGCAGGCAAGCCCGGCGGGCAACCCGACCAGCGCCCCACGGTCAAGCGGAATGATCCTCGGAGCCTGGCCGGCCCCGGCAAAGCACTCACCCACCCGCGAGAGGCCAGCCTCGATCATTGCCGAAGACGCGATCAGCAAGTCGGGACGCCCGTCGAGGGCGGCGTCGATGCGATCGGCGCTTTCCACCTCGCGGGCATGCAGCCCCCAGGCCGTGAGCCAGGCGACGAGCGTCCCGCGCAATGCCTCGGATTCCGCCGCCACCACTACCGGACCGCCGTGATAATCGCCCACGACGGGCGCAATACCCTGCCCCCGCGCGACGCGTACTGAGAAACGGAAGCAGCTGCCGCCGCCCTCCCCGTCCGTCACCGAAATGCGGCCTCGCATGGCGTGCGTGAGCTGCCTGACGATACTGAGCCCGAGGCCGGTACCGCCGTACTCGCGCGTCGTGCTCGCATCCACCTGGGTAAATGCGTCGAAGATGCGCTCCCGCATGTCGCTCGGAACGCCGATACCGGTATCGCAGACGCTGCAACTCAACATGCAGCTATCGTCGGTCAGCGCATCGGCACCGACCGACACCGTGATCCCGCCTTCAGCGGTGAACTTGAGCGCATTGCCGAGCAGGTTGAACAGGATCTGCCGCAATCTGCCCGAATCGCCGAGGAGCCAGTCGGGCACGTCGGTTGCGACATCGAGCCTGAACGCGAGCCCCTTGTCCGCCGCGCGCATCGCAAACGGTCTTACCGTGTTCCTCATCAGGGTGCGCAGGCTGAAATGCGCCTCGACCAGATCGAGATGGCCCGCCTCGGTCTTGGCAAAATCCAGCAGGTCATTGATCATCTGCAGCAATGCCCGCCCGGCATAGAGCGACGATTCGAGCATGCCTCGCTGATCCGTCTCGAGTTCCGATTCGAGTACCAGCTCGGTCATGCCCAGTACCGCATTGAGCGGGGTCCTGATCTCGTGGCTGAGGTTGGCCAGGAAATCGCTTTTCGCCCGGGAGGCCGATTCCGCTGATTGACGCGCAACTTCGAGTGCCGCTTCCATCTGCTTGCGCAGCGAGATATCGATCACCACGCCGAAAGCCTTCACGACCCGGCCATCATGGCCTTTCATGCCCTCGCCGCGGGCGGCCAGCCAGCGCTCGGTGCCATGGACGTCGACGATCCGGGCATCGAGTACGTACGGCTCGCCCCGCAGAATCGTCGCAGCCCCGGCCGCTTTGTAGCGGACAAGATCATCAGGATGGATGAAGGGCCGCATGTCCTCCACCAGCTCGACGCCGATCAGCTCCTCGGGCGAGCGCGCCCAACGCAGCTTGCGACTGGCCACATCCCACTCCCACGGAAACACACCGCCGGCCTCGACGCCAAGCCGGATCTGCGCTTCGCGCTGGAGCAGCGCGGATTCGAGGCGCTTTTGATCCGAGATGTCGGAAATGAGCGCGATGCAGCCACGTACCTCAACGCCATCCACGTCCGGCACCAGATGACAATGCATGATTCGCCCGGCTGCGCCGCCCTCCGAACCCGGCAAGGCAAATTCGAAGGAAGTCGGCTTGCCGCTCAGCACTTCGTCGAAGTGCGCCTTCATGCAGTCCGCCGTTGCATCTCCGGGCAGCAAATCGAGGTCTGCGCCGATCAACGGCGACGCCGTCCTGTCGCCGAAAACGCCGCCAAACTGTCGGTTGGCAAAAAGGAGTTTCATGTTGCGATCGAAGTGCGCGATCAGGGCCGGCACATTTTCGGTCACAAGTCGCAGCTGCGCCTCGCGCTCCCGCAACAAGGCTTCGCTTTCGACCTGCTCGGTCACGTTCGCACAGGTGCCGACGACGCGCTGGGCGCGGCCTTTGTCGTCGCGCGCCACGACCTTGCCATGACAATGGACCCAGATCTGCCGCCCGTCGCCGAGCCACGTCCGCACGGTTGTCCGAAAGTAGGGTTCATCCCCCTTCAGCACCGGAATCAGGCGCTCGCGCAGCGCGTCGAAATCATCGGGACTGAAGAAAGTCCGCACCAGATCGCCAAGCGACCCGTAACGGAGCGGCGCCTCGCGCCCCGCGATTGCGCGCCACCCCTCGGACAGCAGGACCTGCCCGCTCTCGATGTGCCAATCCCACATTCCGAGTTGTGAGCTCTCCAGTGAAAGCTCGAGCCGGTTGCGCGCCTCGGCGAGCCCGGCAACGCTGTCGCTCAGCTCGCGGGTGCGTTGCTCGACAAGGGCCTCCATCTGCGCGCGGCTCCCGGTAACGACCAGCAGCAGCAGGCCCAGCAAACCGGTGAACACCACGCCCCCGACAAGCAGGGTCCACGACTGCCAGCCGCGATTCGCGGCGACGAAAGCCGGTGTGGCGGTTACCCGCAATTCGAGCGGGCGCCCGAGGCTGGACACGGAAGACGTCAGCACGAGACCGTTTTCGGCGCTCGGCAACTCACAGCCATGCGGCCCGAAAAGCCGCTGTTCTCCACTTGCGGCCCAAAGGTCAACCAGACACGCGCTGACACCTTCGCCGCCGAACGCGGCGTTGACCGCAGCCCCGATGTCGCCCCATCTGAATACCGCGACGGCAACTCCCAGGAATTCCCGCTCGCGTTCTTCGAGGGTTGGCGGAAGACGTCCGCCGCGATAATGCGGATACATGACCAGCCCCCCGAACTGATCGTCATCAACCTGCACCAGACGGATGCGGCCCGTCGACACAACCTCCCCGGTGTCGCGGGCGCTGGCCACCGCAGCGGCCCGTGCGGGGCTCGAAAGGATGTCGAAACCGACCGCAGTGCTGTTCTCGTCGAGCGGCTCGATGAACGCAACGGGCATGTATGCGGGGCGATCACCGACCGGCTCCAGTCCGCCACTGGCATTTCGCTGGAACATCATCGTCGGCCCGCCCAGAGCCGACATTCGCTGCAGGAAGTCGGCAAGCCCCGTCCGCGGCACCCACGGATTCCAGCTCAGGCCCTGCAGGTTGGGATTGATATCCCGTTGAGGACCCGCGAAGAGCCGGAAGCGCTCTCGATCGAGGACATCCGTGCCGACCGACGCGACGAACCGCTCGGTGGCGAACAAGGCATCGAGGTTGCGTGCGATGGCGGAGCGCAGGACGTTCGCCCCCTGCGTTGCGCTGTCCTCGAAATCACGCGCGATGCTCTGCCTTTCCTTGCCGGCTCCTATCAGGAAAATCCCGACGACGATGCCGAGCGTTCCGAGCAGCGCGGGGAAAAGCGTCGATCGGCGACCTCTCCAGACCGCCACCGGCGCTCCCACCACGGCCCATGCAAGCGGTCCGGCCACGAAGACGCCCAGTGCATCGCCGACCCACCAGGTAAACCAGTTGATCGCGTATTCCGACGTCGGAAGCCGCCCGCTCAGCCACAAGGTCGTAACGCCGACTGTCGGGCTGACGACACATGCCACCGCACCGCCGAGCAATACGAACTGCAGTGCGTCCCTCGCGCGGCTGAGGCTTGACGGATATCCCGGGCGCCAGCGAACGAGCCACGCCCCGGCAAGCGCCTGCAAACAGGCTCCGGTCGCCAGCGCCGCGGCAAGCGCCACGGCGCCCGGCGACCCTGCAGGACCGACAATCACCGCGTTGAGTACGAACGATCCCAGCCACACGCCCGGCAATACCCGGTAGCCGAACGCGAGTACACAGATCAGCGCGATGCCGGCCGGAGGAAAAATACCTGTCGCATATCCCGGCGGAATCGCCAAGGCGAGGCCGAACCACCCCCCAAGTACATAAGCGAGCGCAAGCGCCGCGATTTTCGCCATTGAACGCGAATGCAATCTGCCTGCACTCCTCGTGAATCGATCCCTGTCATGCGCCGGGAGAAACGATGGCGCTGCACAGCTAGATCGACCACTGCGGGCAAAACTTTACCGCGTACGCGGTAGATGACCCTCCGCAGCTTTTGCCCGCATCACGACGGCGCCAGCGCAGGCGTCAGTTCGGCGACGAAGCGGCTTTCAATGACGAAGGACTTGCCGGCGGCATACAGAGTGACCGCCCCGCTCGGACTCACCTCGAGGGAGGCGCCCTGCGCATCGGCCGGCAGGGGCCACCTGCCCGAACCCTGCAACGACGGCAGATCGAAGCGCATGAGCTGAGCATCGCCACGAACCCAGAGCACGGCCCGGGATTCGTCCACAAACATTGCCGGCTGGTCCTTGAGCGGCCCGAGATGGATGGTTTTCAACAGAGACACGCCGGACCGTACGGAAAGCACCTGCAAGGCACCCCGTCCACGATCCACGACGAATGCAAACTGCTGCGCCTTCCACACCAGCGGTTCCGACCCTGCTTCACAACCGCCGAGCCCGAGCGCAGCCGCAATCAGTGCAACCGACGCCACACCTCGTTTGAAAAGATCGACGCTCACCATAGCCCACCCCTTGACAATAAAATCCGCACAACCTGACACTACCGAACACCTTGAGAGTCAAACATCACCAAATCAGCCCAAGGCGTTCAGGACTGTCACGGTTCCGGAACCATGACAGTCACGACCGATTGCAGGGGACTTGCAATGCTCCAGATTCACGTTGACCCGGACCGGCCGATCGCGCTGGTCGAGCAGATTGTCAGTGGCGTGCGCAGCCAGATCGACGACCGCATCCTGCGTGCAGGGATGAAGCTTCCGCCCATCCGCCGCCTCGCCGAAACGCATCAGATCAGTCGCTTCACCGTGGTCGAGGCCTACGACCGCCTGGTCGCACTGGGTTACCTCGACTCGAGGCGAGGCTCGGGTTTCTATGTTTCGGCCCGCCGGACGGGCGGTGAGGAACCCGAGATGATCGAACGGGTCGAGCGTGCGGTGGATGGCGTTTGGTTGATGCGCGAAATTGCCGATGACGCGCCAAACCGGGTGCAGGTCGCAGCCGGCAACCTCCCGCCCCAATGGCTGGACGAAGACGAGGTCCTGCGCAACCTGCGCCAGCTGCTCAGAAGGACCGACACCCGCCCGACCAGCTACGGCACCCCCCAGGGATTCGCGCCGCTACGAGACCAGTTGCGGATCCGCCTGGCCGAACTCGGCATCCGAGCCCAACCGGGCCAGATCGTTCTGACCTATGGCGCGACCCAGGCCCTCGATCTGATCGCTCGCTACTTTCTGAAGGCAGGGGATTGCGTACTGGTCGACGATCCCGGCTACTGGAACCTGTTTTCCCAGCTCAGATTGCAGGGCATCCGACTGCTCGGCGTCCCCCGCAATGCGGACGGACCCGATGTCGCGGCGCTCGAAACACTGCTGGCACATCATCAGCCACGCCTGTTCTTCACCCAGTCGGTACTGAGCAACCCGACCAGTACGTGCATCTCTCCCGCGGTCGCGTTTCGCCTCCTGCAACTTGCCGAAAAGCATGATTTCCTGATTGCCGATGACGACATCTACGGTGACATGCAGCAGGGCCCGGCAACGCGGCTGGCAACGCTCGATCAGTTGCAACGCGTCATCCAGATCGGGAGTTACTCCAAGACCATCTCAGGAAACCTCCGGGTCGGCTACCTCGCCTGTCGCTACGACCTTGCCCAGGCGCTCACCGATGTGAAGATCATGACCGCGCTCTCGAGCCCCGAATTCAGCGAGCGGCTGGTGCACCTGATGCTCACCGAAGGTCACTATCGAAAGTACGTCGAGCGCCTTCAGGGACGCCTTGCCCGCGCGACCGACCGGACCCTGCGCATGCTCGAGAGAGTCGGCATGGTGGTCGACAACGAGCCGGGCGGGGGGCAGTTCGTCTGGGCGCGGGTACCGGGTCTGAATGACTCGACCGCACTCGCACACCTCGGCGTCGAACACGATATCGTCCTGGCACCCGGCGCCGTCTTCCGCCCGAACTGCCAACCGTCCCCCCATTTGCGTTTCAACGTTGCCTACGCCGAACATCCCAGGCTGGAGCGGTTCCTCGCCGAGCAACTCGCCCGCATCACCTGAGCCACCGGAAAATCTGGCCCCGATTGACGCCACGACTGAGTGAGAGTCCGGCGAGGCGCCAAACCGCTTAGCGTTGCTGCCAGACACGCAGGCGCTCATGCATGCGTCGATGGTGGGAACCGGCCCAGTAGAGACGCCCGCAGCCGGGGCAGATCCGCAAGGACGCGGTGTCGATACCATGCATCGCGAAACCGACCGCACTGGCATCGGCGCGTTCGAGCTGGGAATTGTCGATGAGGCAACGCGAGAAGGGCCGCCACAGCCAGTCGACCCCACATTGCTTGCGCAATGCCTCCGCCTGACGATCGAGATCACCCTGCTCGAGGTTGACGATCAAGTCTCGCGCATGGCGGCCCTGCGCGAGCGCGCGATCACAGGTGAGGAGCAGTCTTGCTTCGCGATGAGCAAGCCCGATCCACACCGAATCAGGCAAGCCGCCGGCCGCCAGGACCGTATCGTAACCGGCGGCGCGCAGGTAACGGGCGAGACGCCCGAGCATCTCATCGCAAAGGAACCGGCTGGCGCCGCCCCGCCGGCCGGCGACTGCTCCCGTCGGGAGATCGGGGTCGATCGGCTCGGCCATCTGGAAGCGCCCGACCCGCCTACCACCCCACTGCCCAGGCGGGTGGCGCGTCGAGCGCCTCGATACATGTGCCGGGCGGCGCGATCAGGAATGCCGTGTCGCAGCCCGGCTCGAGCACGCCGACCTCCTTACAGGAGCTGGAAGGCAAGCACTGCGACCAGGGTCGGCGGAAGCGCATTCAGCAGCAAGCCGAGCGGATTGATCGCGCCGTCATCGAAACTCGAGCGCAGCATCGCAAAACCGGCCGGATTGGGCGCGTTGGCGATGACCGTGAGCCCACCCCCGGTCACCGCGCCAGCCACGAGCGAGTACTTGTAGCCTTCCGAAACACCATCGACCAGCGAACCGAGGTAGGTCAGCGCGGCGTTGTCGGTAATGGCGGTAAGCACCGTTGCACCGAAGAACAGGGTTGTATCGCTCATGCCGCCAAGGACGTCCGCGAGCCACCATTTCTGCAAGGCGCCCAGTGTGATCAGCCCCGCCAGGAAGAAGGCGACCAGCAGGCCCTCGCGGAGGATCAAGCGGTCCTGGTAGTGCTTGTAGGCCTCGGCAACCCCGAGAAAGAACAGGAAGATGCCCATGAACATCACCGGATGGTGCGCGAAGACAACCACACCGAACAGGAACAGCACATGCCCTGCCATCAGGGTAAATGGCACGCTTCTTTCATTGTCGCCGCCAAGCCTCTCGAACTTGTCGAGCTCGGTCTTGAAGAGCATCGTTACCGCAGCCGCGTTGACGACGACCGCGACGGCGGCTTTCCAACCGAAGTTGGCGAGCATGAACCAGATATCCCAGTTCCATTTTCCCGCCACCATCAGCACCGGCGGTGCGGCGAAAGGCGTCAAGGTTCCGCCGATCGAGATGTTCACAAAGAGCACCCCCAGCGTGGCGTACTTCAGCCGACGCGAAATACCCTGCGTGTAGTAATTGTCGCGCAGCATGATGGCGGCCAGCGTCATCGCTGCCGGCTCGGTAATGAATGAGCCCAGCAGCGGAATGATCGACAGACAGACGAAATAGAAGGCGATCGCGTCCTTCATCGGCATGAAACTCGCGACACTGCGAGCGCCGATCTTGCACAGCTCGAGTATGGGTCGGCTGGCCGCAACGACCATGATCACGAAGACGAAGGCCGGCTCGGTGAAATTGAGGCCCTCGAGATAGTGAGTCGCCGAGCCAGGGCCGGCGTTGAAGAACATGAAGGCCAGCAATACAAAGGCCCAGAAACCGAATACGACCTCGACCTCGCCGAGCAGATGCCACACGCCGGCATGGGCCGGCTGAATATGGGCGAGGTGCTCGAAATATTTCGTGAGGAAGGTATGCGCCACCGCGATGCCGAAAAGCGCCGCGCCTACTACCTCGATTGCTGTCGGACTCATCGTCCAGCTCCCTTGCCTTGATATTACGGATTGATGGCCCAGTATAACGGCTCAGCCCACGCGGGCGCCGAAGGGATGCTTACACAAGGCGATTGCGCGGCGTGCCGCCGACAAAGGCCTCGATGTTTTCGATCACCTGCCCGGCCATGCTCTCCATGGCTTCCCGGGAAGCCCAGGCGACATGTGGCGTGATCAGGAGGTTTGGTATGTCTCCGGCCAGCAAGGGATGATCGGCGGCGGGCGGCTCGGTCGTCAGCACGTCGATGGCGGCACCGGCGATCGTTCCGGCCTTCAGCGCGTTCACGAGCGACTGATCGTCAACCACACCACCACGGGCGGTGTTGATGAACAGCGCCCCCGGCTTCATCAACGAAAAGCTCCGGCTATCGAAGAGCCCTCGGGTCTCGGTTGTCAGAGGACAATGAACGCTGACCACGTCGGCCAGGGCGAGGGCATCGTCGAATGGCCGGTATCCCGGCCTCGGTGACGGGACGCCGCGGCGCTCGGCCCGCACGACCTCCATGCCGAATCCCTGCGCAAGCCGCGCCACTCCTTCGCCCAGCGCGCCGGCACCAACCAGCACCAGGGTCTTGCCATGCAGATCACTGATCGGATGATCCAGGAAGCAAAAGTTTGGCGCCGTGGCCCAGCGCCCGGCCCGTACGTCACCGACATATTCGAACAAGCGGCGCGACAGCGCGAGAACGAGCGCCATGACATGCTCGGGTACGCTTCTGAGCGCATAGCCACGCACGTTGCTCACGACTACGCCACGCGTCGCACACGCGGTGAGGTCGATGTTGTCCGAGCCGGTCGCCGCGAGGGCGATCATTCGCAGCCCAGGCAAGGCTTCGAGCTCGGCCGATCCGATCCGCCGCTTGTTGATCACGGCGATCTGCGCGCCGACCAACCGTTCCACCACCCGTGACTGATGCGTATGCCCAAAATCCACCCACTCATGCGCGAACGCGGGCTTGCGGAACGCCACGGGCACCGAATCCCGCTCAAGAAAGACAATTCGCGTATTCATCCAGCCTCCATCAATCCATCATCCCGGTGCAACGCCGAAAACCGCCCATTCGAAGGAAGTGCTGCCACACCCGGCCCGGCCAGAAACGACTCCGGCGCCGATGCTGATCAATCCGCAAAATGGCCACCCGGAGATCCATGGCAATGCATCAAGTGGCGCAGTATTTCACTAGGTGAAATGATAGTCGGTCGTGTAGGATTCGGCACTCAGGGATATCCGCAATGACCACGCCAGAACCAAAAAACTCCATTCAGGTGATCGAGCGCATGATGAAGCTGCTCGACGTCCTCGCCCAGCACGCAGACCCGGTGCCCCTCAAGCAGCTCGCACACGAGACCGGCCTGCATCCATCGACCGCACACCGCATCCTCGCAGCCATGGGCGCCAGCGGCCTCGTCGAACGATCCGAGAATGGTGTCTATCGTCTCGGAATACGTCTGCTCGAGCTTGGCAGCCTGGTCAAGTCCCGCATTTCACTGCGTGAAACGGCGATCCACTCGATGCTCCAGCTCCACCAGAAAACCGGGGAGAGCGTCAACCTTGGCATCCGGGACAAGGACGAGATTGTCTACGTGGAACGTACCTCGAGCGGACGCTCGGCGATCCGGGTGGTCCATATCGTCGGCGCGCGTGCCCCGCTGCACACCACCGCCAGCGGCAAGCTCTTCCTCGCCGAGGACGGCCAACAGCTGGTTCGCGAATACGCCCGCCGCACCGGCCTGCCGGGTAGCACCCCGACGTCGATCACGACCATCGAGGCGCTCGAGAAGGAGCTCGACAAGGTTCGTCGACATGGCGTGGCCTACGACCTCGACGAGGTGGAAAACGGCGTCCGCTGCATCGCGGCAGAAATCCGCGATGACGCCGGCGAGCTCGTGGCCGGACTCTCGCTGTCGACACCTTCGGAGCGCTTCAATCCGGATTGGGCACCACTGGTTCGCGACACGGCGCGCGAGATATCTCGCGCACTCGGCCATGTCGAGCCCCCATCCTCCTGGAGCGAGTGATCATCCGCGTGAAAAAGGCGGCCGTGGCCGCCTTTTTTTACGCTGCGCCCGACCACACGATCAACCGGATACGGCTCGCGCCCGCACTGCCAGGCCCGGCGTCGCGCCGACATGCTCCACCCAGCGCTTGATCCGCTGGGCATCCGCAGTGCGCGTGTATTTTCCGAACGAATCGAGCAGAACGATGATCATCGGCTTGTTCTTCAACCACGCCTGCATCACCAGGCAACGGCCGGATTCGTTGATAAAACCCGTCTTCGACACCCCGATCTGCCATTCCGGACTCTTGACCAGCGCATTGGTGTTGCCAAAGCGCCGCATTTGCCCACGGACCTCCACGTAATACTCCGAACTCGTTGAAAACTCGCGAATCAACGGGTAGCGGGACGCGGCGGAAACAAGCTTGGTGAGATCACGGGCACTCGAGACGTTGCCCGAATTGAGCCCGGTACTGTCATAGAAGTAGGTATCGGTCAGGCCCAGCGACTGGGCCTTGCGGTTCATTGCCGCCACAAAGGCCGGCAGCCCGCCGGGAAAGTGCCGCGCCAGAGAGGACGCGGCACGGTTCTCGGAGGCCATCAATGCAACGCGCAGCATGTCTTCGCGCGACAGCACCGAACCAACCGGCAAGCGCGAACGGCTACCCTTCAGGGTATCGATATCGTTCTCGTCAACCACCACGAATTCCGACAGGTTGGGATGCGAATCCAGCACCACCATAGCGGTCATCAGTTTGGTTATCGATGCGATCGGCACTACCGATCGCGCGTTCTTTTCAAGCAGCACCTCGCCAGAAGACTGGTCCACGACCAGCACCGAAGCGGAGGCGAGCATCGGATTGCCGTCGTGGTCGAGGGCGGGAAGCCCTTCATCGGCCGCTGCGGAGGCCGCCGCGACGGCCTTCGCCCGCTCCATGCGTTTGGCCTTCTTGACCGACACCCGTTTGGTCGCTTTGGCGGACGCGGTCTTTGCGGTCTTGCTGCGCACCGATTTGGTCTTGTTCGCCGAAGACTTTGCAGCATGCGTCTTGTTGGCTGCGGAGACGCTCGAAACCGGGCCGGCAAAGATCAAACCGGCAGCGATTCCCATTGCAACGAGTGTGCGCAACTTCATTTTGTGTCGAACCTATTTTGCAGCGACATGGCAGAGCCTCATGCTGAATCGCCCGGAACAACTTGCGCGCAACTCAGACGTATATATTGTGGCGTAAAAATATAAACTTAGAAGAACAATTTGAAGTAATTTCCAGCTTCATTTCCAGCAATTCATTTCATGTCAAAGCTTGCTCCACGCAATCGCGCAGCGGCGACCTGGATTCACATCGGAGGAATGCCGCGACCTCGGCACGGCGCGCCATCGCATCACCATAGCCAAGCCTCATGAGGGCGCCGGTGAAGCCACGCTCGAACAGCAGATAGCTCAGCAGCGTCGAACCATTCCGGCGGGTTGCCCCGACCCCCCGCAGGACCGCACGCATGACCGGAGGCAAGCTCGCCCGATATCGCGAGGCAATCAGCTCCAGAGACTGGGACGGCGCGATCACGAGTGTTTCGATCGGTCGAAGGCTGATCCCGTTGGCCGCACGCTGTTCGTCGGTAAGCACCGAAACGGTCGTATTGATACGTTGAAGACGCTCGAGATCGACGGCCAGGCTATCGAGAAAGATGCTGGACATCGCGTGACCGGCAATCTGAGCCGGCGAGGGATAGTGGTTGCTCCGCTGTCTTGGTGCTGGCCCACCTCGGCCGGCGCCGACGACGAGAATACGGTCGGCACCAAGATGGACTGCCGGGCTCACCGGCGCGAGCTGCCTCATCGAGCCATCGCCAAAGAATTCGCGGTGCAGCTTGATCGCGGGAAAAACGAACGGAATGGCACTTGAAGCCAGCAGATGATCGACGCTCAAGCGTGTCCGCAATCCCACCCGCTGCGTGCGTCGCCAACCCGCCACCGATGCATCAGCCTCGAAGAAACTCAGGCTCTCGCCTGTCGCATAGCCCGATGCGGTCACACTGACCGCATGCAGGTAACCATCCTGTATCGCCCGCCCGATGGCCGAAAAATCGAGCATCCGTTCGAGCAGGCTGCGCAAGGGCGAGTTGTCCAGCAGGGAAACCGGCGTCTGCCGCAGGAGCCAGCCAAGCAACAAGGCCGAACCCCAGCGCGCGCCCGCACCGACGATCGCACGTGCGTCGGACCGGTAGACCTGATCGACGCTGAAATTGCGCCACACGTGTGCGAGACGCCTCACCCCGGCGTTGAAATCGTGCGCGGCGACGGCAAGTGCACAAGCGTTCACCGCACCCGCAGAGGTACCGCAAAGGATCGGAAAGGGGTTGCTGGGCGCCCGTCCGCGGATTTCGCGAATCGCGACCAGCACGCCGACCTGGTAAGCGGCACGCGCACCACCACCTGTCAGTACTAATGCGGCCTTGCCCGTTCCGCTCATTCCGTCCTCCGTTGGCGGGGATAGCGGCACGGGTCACGACAATCTTTAGGGTCCGCGGCGCTCGACTCTCCCCGCGGACCCACCCCGTGAGCGATCAGGATGCTTCCTGAGCCGCCTCGACAACCGTCAGTGCGGTCATGTTCACGATTCGCCGCACGGTAGCCGTTGGCGTAAGAATGTGCACGGGCTTGCTCGCGCCAAGCAGGATCGGCCCCACCGTCATGCCCTCGCCTGCCGCAGTCTTGAGCAGATTGTAGGCAATGTTCGCCGCGTCGAGGGTCGGGAAGATCAACAGATTCGCGTCTTCGCGCATCTTCGCGTTGGGGAAGATCTGCAGACGCAGTTCGGCGTCCAGCGCGGCATCACCGTGCATTTCGCCCTCGACGTCCAGATCCGGGTGATCGCGATGAAGAATCGCAAGGGCTTCGCGCATCTTCTCCGAAGTCGGAGAGTCGTCCGCGCCGAAGCTCGAATGCGACAACAGGGCGACCTTGGGTTCCACGCCGAAGCGCCGCATTTCCTCGGCCGCCAGCACGGTCATCTCGACCACCTGCTCGGGCGAGGGATCATAGGTAACGTAGGTATCGGCGAGGAACACGGTCCGGTTGGGAAGATTGAGGACGTTCAGGGTGTAGCAGTTCTTGACCCCGGCACGACGACCCAGCACGGTCTCGATGAATTCGAGGTGCAGTCGCAACATGCCGTAGGTACCACAGATCAGCCCGTCCCCGTAGCCAAACTTGAGCAACAGCGCACCGATCAGGGTCGCGCGACGACGAACCTCTTTCTTCGCGTATTCGACCGACACACCCTTGCGCTCGAGCAAGGCGTGATAGTGCGTCCACAGCTCCTTGAAGCGCGGATCGGAATCCGGATTGACCAGATCGAAATCCACCACTGCACGCATGCGCAGTCCGAAGCGTTCGATATTGTTCTGGATGACCTCCGGTCGCCCGATGAGGATCGGCCGCGCAACACCTTCGTCCACGACGGTCTGCACCGCACGCAGCACGCGCTCCGATTCGCCCTCGGAATAGATGATCCGCTTCGGGTTCATCTTCGCCGCCGCGAAAACCGGCTTCATGATCAGGCCGGAATGCCAGACGAAGTTGTTCAGCTGGGCAACGTAGGCATCCCAGTCCTCGATCGGACGCGTCGCCACCCCCGAGTCCATGCCGGCCCTTGCCACCGCCGGCGCGATCTTGACGATCAGACGCGGATCAAAGGGGCGCGGAATGATGTATTCGGGACCGAATCCGGATACTTTCTCGCCATAGGCGGCAGCCACGATGTCGCTTTGCTCGGCACGCGCCAACTCCGCAATCGCTCGTACCGCCGCAAGCTTCATCTCGTCGGTAATGGTTGTCGCGCCCACGTCCAGCGCGCCACGGAAAATGAACGGAAAGCAAAGTACGTTATTGACCTGATTAGGGTAATCCGAGCGGCCGGTCGCCATGATCGCATCACTGCGCACCGCATGAACCTGCTCCGGGAGGATCTCGGGGGTCGGATTGGCGAGCGCAAGAATCAGCGGATTGGCGGCCATTTTCGCCACCATCTCCGGCTTCAGGACACCGCCGGCCGAAAGTCCGAGGAAGACATCGGCGCCTTCGATGATCTCCGCCAGTGTCCGCGCATCGGTCTTCTTGGCGTAGCGCGCCTTGATCGGATCCATCAGCGAAGTACGACCTTCGAAGACGGCGCCCTCGATATCGGTCACCCAGATGTTCTCGACAGGGATGCCGAGCATCACGAGCAACTCGAGACAGGCAAGTGCAGCGGCACCGGCACCAGAGGTGACCAGCTTGACCTCGTCGAGCGCCTTTCCCTGCATCTGCAGGCCATTGAGGATCGCCGCACCCACCACGATCGCCGTCCCATGCTGGTCGTCGTGGAAGACCGGGATCTTCATCCGCTCGCGCAACTTCTTCTCGATATAGAAGCACTCGGGCGCCTTGATGTCCTCGAGGTTGATGCCGCCAAACGTCGGCTCGAGCGCCGCGATCATGTCGATCAACTTGTCGGCATCCGGCTCGTCGACCTCGAGATCGAAGACGTCGATGCCGGCAAACTTCTTGAACAGGACGCCCTTGCCCTCCATGACCGGCTTGGCGGCAAGCGGTCCGATATTGCCAAGGCCCAGCACTGCGGTGCCATTGGTGACGACGCCGATCAGATTCGAACGGGACGTCAGCATTGCCGCCTCGGCCGGATCCTCGACAATCGCATCACATGCCGCCGCGACGCCTGGCGAGTACGCAAGGGACAGATCCTGCTGGTTGGTCAACGCCTTGGTCGGCGCAATTGCAATCTTGCCCGGCCGCGGGAGGCGGTGGTAATCGAGTGCAGCGGCACGAATACGTTCATCCATGTGTGGTGTCTCATCAGTTGCCAGTGATTGGCCGTGGAGGGGCACGAACCGTCACTTAGGGTTTAGCCGTATTTTTGGTTCTTTTTTTCTGTGGCCGCAACATTCTAGTCCCGCAGCGCAAAATCTTGCCTTGATGGAGGCTTTTGACGCATCGTGATTTTTATGGATGCATTGGCCGTGGCATAATATTAGGCTTTCGATGTTTCGGAAGTCTGTTCGTAGTTTCCGCAGATGTCGCGACCGCGCCCAGGCTGGGAGGCCCAGCAAAGATCGATCATCGTGGCGTGGAATGCCGCGGGCCCGCACCCAATGGGTAACCCGCTGAACTCGGTTATTTGCTTGTGCCTTTCCAGGAGAGTCTCTGACATGAACCATCCCACCGCCGCAGTCAATGCGCCCGAATACGTCCGTCATGAGGGCCTGAAGAAATGGGTCGCCGAAATCGCGGCCCTCACTGAACCGGACCGCGTGGTGTGGTGTGATGGATCCCAGGAGGAATACGATCGGCTGTGTGCCGAGATGGTCGAGTCGGGCACGCTGATCAAGCTCAATCCGGAAAAGCGCAAGAACTCCTATCTCGCCTTCTCCGACCCCTCTGACGTTGCCCGCGTGGAAGACCGCACCTTCATCTGCTCGCAGGACAAGGGCGACGCAGGCCCGACCAACAATTGGGAAGAGCCCGCCAAGATGCGCGGCACCTTGAACGAACTGTTCAAGGGCGCGATGCACGGACGAACGATGTACGTGGTTCCGTTCTCCATGGGCCCGCTGGGCTCACCGATCGCTCACATCGGCATCGAGATCTCGGACAGCCCCTACGTCGTCACCAACATGCGCACGATGACGCGCATGGGCAAGGCGGTGTTCGACGTACTCGGCACCGACGGCGAATTCGTTCCCTGCGTTCATTCGGTAGGCGCTCCGCTGGCTCACGGCGAGAAGGACAGCCGCTGGCCCTGCAACCCCACCACCAAGTACATCGTTCATTTCCCCGAGACCCGCGAAATCTGGTCGTACGGTTCGGGCTACGGCGGCAATGCCCTGCTCGGCAAGAAGTGCTTCGCGCTACGCATCGCATCCACCATGGCCCGCGACGAGGGCTGGCTGGCCGAGCACATGCTGATTCTCGGCGTCGAATCCCCTGAAGGCGAGAAAACTTACGTCGCAGCGGCCTTCCCGTCGGCTTGCGGCAAGACCAACTTCGCCATGCTGATCCCGCCGAAGTCCTTCAACGGCTGGAAGATCACCACCGTTGGCGACGACATCGCCTGGATCAAGCCTGGCAAGGACGGCAAGTTCTACGCCATCAACCCCGAAGCCGGCTTCTTCGGCGTGGCTCCGGGCACGTCCGAGAAGACGAACTTCAACGCCATGGCGACGCTGAAGGAAAACATCATCTTCACCAACGTCGCGCTGACCGACGACGGCGACGTGTGGTGGGAAGGCATGAGCAAGGAAGCCCCGGCCCACCTGATCGACTGGCAGGGCAAGGACTGGACGCCGGAGATCGCGAAGGAAACCGGTCGCAAGGCTGCCCATCCGAACTCCCGCTTCACCGCCCCGGCAGGTCAGTGCCCATCGATCGACCCGAACTGGGAAGATCCAGCCGGCGTGCCCATCTCGGCCTTCATCTTCGGTGGCCGTCGCGCCACCACCGTGCCGCTGGTCTATCAGGCGTTCAACTGGAATTTCGGCGTCTACATGGCCGCCACCCTCGGCTCCGAAACCACCGCCGCCGCCTTCGGCGCCCAGGGCGTGGTCCGTCGCGATCCGTTCGCGATGCTGCCCTTCTGCGGCTACCACATGGGTGACTACTTCAACCACTGGCTGAGGATGGGTCACGTGGTCGAAAACACCCCCAAGATCTTCTGCGTCAACTGGTTCCGCATGAACGAGAAGGGCGAGTTCATGTGGCCGGGCTTTGGCGAGAACATGCGCGTGCTCAAGTGGATCGTGGATCGCTGCAAGGGCAACATTGCGGCCAAGGAAACCTCGCTGGGCTGGATGCCGCGTTTCGAGGACATGGACTGGAGCGATGCGGAGGTCACCAAGGAACAGTTCGAGGCCCTCACCACGATCGACGCCGACGCGTGGAAGAAGGAGCTCGAGTTGCACAAGGAATGGTTCGACAAGCTGCAGGATCGTCTGCCCCGTCAGATGGTGCTCAAGCGCGAGCTTTTCGAACTGGCCCTTACGGTCTGATTGAGGGCGGCATTGCGCCGCCCCGGGACAGGAAAGGTCGGCGTTCGCCGGCCTTTTTTGCTTGTTTGCCGCCATCGACACGCCGGGGGCCATGCCGGCCGATCCGACCCATGAACCTGTGGTCTCGGGAAGAGGCCACTCAGGAGAGCTTTCATGCAACGCGACCTCCCGCTTGCCCGACGCATGCGCGACATCCAGCCCTTTCGTGCAATGCGCATTCTGGTACGCGCCCATGAACTCCAGACACAGGGGCGCGACGTGATCCACATGGAAGTCGGCGAACCGGATTTCCCGACCCCGCCGCCGATCTGCGAAGCGGCCGCACGCTTCATCGCCACCGGCAACGTCCACTACAGCGGCGCGGCCGGCATACCGCAGCTGCGCGACGCGATCGCGCGCTTCTACGATGATCGATTCGGCATCGACGTCGAACCGGAACGCATCATCGTCACAAATGGGGCCTCGGGAGCGCTCATGCTCGCACTCGGGGTCACCACGAACCCAGGGGACGAATGGCTCGTGCCCGACCCGAGCTACCCATCGAACCGGCATTTCGTGCGTGCCTTCGAAGGCACGGCAAGATCGCTGCCGGTCGACGCTTCGACCGCGTTCCAGCCCACGCTTGCCCAGGTCGAGGCAGCATGGTCACCCAATACACGGGGCCTTATGGTTGCAACCCCCTCGAACCCCACCGGGACCGTGCTGGAGGCGGAGGAAATCGACTGCCTCAACGCGGCAGTGAGGAAGCGCGGCGGCATCCTGCTTGTCGACGAGATCTATCAGGGGCTGACCTACGGGACGGATGACCACACCGCACTTGCCCACCACGACGACGTATTCGTGGTGAATAGCTTTTCGAAGTTCTTCGGCATGACGGGCTGGCGGCTCGGCTGGCTGGTCGCGCCACGATCGCATGTCGGAGAGGTCGAAAAACTGGCCCAGCATTT
This sequence comes from Cognatazoarcus halotolerans, assembly GCF_009800965.1. Taxonomy (GTDB): domain Bacteria; phylum Pseudomonadota; class Gammaproteobacteria; order Burkholderiales; family Rhodocyclaceae; genus Cognatazoarcus; species Cognatazoarcus halotolerans. The sequence continues at coordinate 439,858 of NZ_WUAF01000001.1, forward strand.
CTTCATCTCGCCGTCGACACCGGCACAGCATGCCGCACTCGCCGCCTTCGAACCAGCAACCCAGGCCCTGCTGGAAGAACGGCGCGATATTTTCAGGGAACGGCGTGATCTGCTGTTGCCGGCACTGCGGGATCTCGGCTTCGGCATCGCGGCCGAACCGCAGGGCGCGTTCTATATCTATGCGGACGTAACCGGCATCAGCAATGACGCGGAGGGACTGGCGGCACGGCTGCTCGAAGAGGCTTTCGTCGCGACGACACCGGGTACCGATTTCGGCCACCACAGGGCCAACGAACATCTGCGCATCGCCTACACCACATCACACGAACGCCTCGAAGAGGCCGTAGAGCGGATAGCAAGCACACTGCGCCGTGGCTGAGCGAACCCGGGTCGGCGATGCCGGCCCGTTCTTCTCACTACGCAGCCCCGCGACTCAAGCGTCGGCAGAACCCCGTGCGGCAACCGCAAGGCGCGACTGCATCGAGAGGACCTTGTTCGCGTAGCGCGCCTGCGCGTCATTGCTCGCGCCACCGTAATACTGCAGCGCAGCCTGCAGAGAGCCGGTTCGCTGAAGGCCTTCCTTGAGCACCATCGCCCCGACCCGAATGTTGGTGAGCGGATCGAACAGCGCGTCCTCGCCCGCATCGTCGCCGATCTTGTCCATGTGGAAGCGGGGGATGACCTGCATCAGACCCTGCGCACCAACCCCACTCTCGGCAAACGGATTGAAGCTGGACTCGACGGCAATCACGGCAACCAGCAGCAGCGGATCGAGGCCAAGCTTGCGTCCGGTCGACTCCGCTGTGGCGAGAATCGGCCTCAGGGCGACCCGCGAAACCTTGTAGCGCCGCGACACGAAACGCTTTACGCGCTCCATCTCCGGGCTCAGTTTGACGGTCCGCGAGGCCACTGGCGTTGGCACCGCATCGCCAAGATCGGGCGCGTGCAATTCGGCGGCACTGGCAGCACCGACGGCCGCGCCACCAAATGCCAACGAGCCGCTTTGGATGAAGCTCGCGCCATGATAGGCCGTGGTGACCAGACCGACGGTGAGGAGCCCTCCATGGATCACGCGACCAAGACGGGGAGCAAGACGATTGCGTACTGCCGACAAGCAAGTTGCGATTTTCATGGTACCTCCCCGCTGTGGCCCCGTTTGAGCACAAGCGCGTCCCCTGGTCTCGCCATGAAGCCTGAAACGGGAACTTCGCTTGCTCGCCACAACCTGCAGAGCGCGGGCCGGGCAACGATGGTCGCCAGTAGTCGTCAAGACCGCCGCCGCAACCAGACGACGATCCACGTGGTGCGAACGTCCATATTGATTGTGTACCCGCGATTACGGGCATCACCGCACCTGAAAAGCAGAATGCTGCCATGCAGCACGGAGCGGATTCTATGTACCGCCCCCGCTAAAGTCAATCGGCCGGAAAGCCGCGCCCCACCATCGTTTCCGCTCCGGGCGAGCGTGCACGCGAACAATCACGCGGGTTCACAACATTGACACAAAATGTAAGGGCGCCTCCGCGGAGGCGCCCTTCCTGATCCGAACGCCGCGCGACGGGCGGTAGCGGATGCGCGATCAGGCCTGCGGCGGGATGCGCAAAACCTGGCCCGGATAGATCTTGTCCGGGTGAGAAAGCATCGGTTTGTTGGCCTCGAAAATCGCCATGTACTTGTTGGCGTTGCCGTACTGCGCCTTGGCAATCGCCGAGAGCGTATCGCCGCGCTTGACCGTATAGAAAACGGCTTCGGCTTCCGGCGAAGAGACACTCATGTTGTCCTGCACTTCCCCGACGCCCTGCACATTGCCGGCAGCCAGCAGGATGCGCTCCTTCGCAGCCTGATCCGGCGCGGTCCCCGAAACGGTGACGACGCCAGTGCTGCCATCGAAGGACACGACCAGATCGGCGGGCGCCAGATTCAGGGTGGCGATGTAATGCTTGATTGCAGCCGCGGCCTTGTCGTTGGCGGCGGCAACGTTGTCGGCCGTGGGGTTCGTGGCGGCTGCCTCCTGGGCGGCTTTAGCCTCACCGCTACCAAACAGTTTTTCCCCGGCATCCTTGATGAAACTGAACAAACCCATGCTGATCTCCTGAAGTGAAAATGGCTGCAACCCAAAACTTATACGACAGACAGACTGCACAGACCAGCTTTGCCGCAATAAATTTGGTGTCAATTCGCCGGCCGTGCGGCGCCCGTCAGGCGCGCACCAAACCCGATCCGGCGAGCGCCAACTCGAGGTTGGCCCAGCGAAACAGCGGGCCCGGATCGGTCTTTCGTCCGGGAGCTATCTCCGAGTGCCCCATCACGGAGACGATCGGATGTCGCCTCGCAAGTCCCGCCAGCAACGCGCAGAGCACCTGATATTGACGCTCTTCAAAGCCTTGCGTGTCACACCCCTCGAGCTCGATACCGACCGAAAAATCATTGCAGCGAGAGCGTCCCCGCCAAGTCGACTGCCCGGCATGCCACGCCCTGTGCGTAGTCGGCACGAACTGGATCAGCCTGCCATCCCGTCGCACGAAAAAATGCGCCGACACGCGAAGGTGAGCGATCTCCTGATAATACGGATGCTCTGCGGGATCGAGCGTATTGCAGAAGAGTTGCATCACGCCCGGACCACCGAATTGATCCGGCGGAAGGCTGATGGCATGGATCACCGCAAGCTCCACCTCGCAGCCGGCCGGCCGTTCATCCTGGTTTGGCGACTCGATGCGCTCAACGCCAAGTCCCCATCCGGAGGCGTCTATCTCGATCCTCACGAGCCGTCTTTCATGCCCAGGCGTTCCATGCGATATCGCAACGAACGGAACGTGATGCCGAGGAGCCGGGCAGCCGCCGTGCGATTGCCGGTCGTCTTCTGCAGCGCGCCGGAAATCGCCGCACGCTCGATGCCGTCGAGGTACTCCTGCAAGGGCCGGTCCTCACCACTACCGCTCGCACCGCGGGTTCCCGCCTCCCCATCGACCGGATCGAGCAGCAGATCCTCCTCATGAATCACCGAACCACCCGACAGTGCAAGCGCCCGTTCGAGGATGTTCTCGAGTTCCCGCACGTTACCGGGGAAACCGTAGCGGGAAAGAGCCTCGAGCGCGGCGCGCGACAGCGTGGGCGGCGGGCTGCCCGCCCCCTCGGCGATCTTGGCCAACAGGGCGACGGCGAGACCCTCGATATCCTCACGCCGCTCGCGAAGCGAAGGCATGCGCAGCTCGATCACGTTGAGCCGGTAGAACAGATCCTGCCGGAACAGCGCGTCATCGACCTGCGCCCGAAGGTTCTTGTGTGTCGCCGAGACGATGCGCACATCGACCGGCGTCTCGGCCGTGTCACCGATACGCCGCACGCGCTTTTCCTGAATGACCCGCAGGAGCTTGACCTGCATCGAAAGCGGCAGGTCGGCGACCTCATCGAGAAACAGGGTGCCGCCATTGGCTGCCTGGAAGAACCCATCACGATCGGCTTCGGCGCCGGTGAACGCCCCCTTGCGGTAACCGAAAAACTCACTCTCCATGAGGTTTTCCGGAATCGCGCCGCAGTTCACCGCGATGAAAGAATGGTCGGCACGCGAACCCGACTCGTGAATGAGCCGCGCGGCACGCTCCTTGCCGCTGCCCGACTCACCCGATATATGCACTGCGGCCTGGCTGCGGGCGAGCTTGCCGATCATGCTTCGGACCTGTTCCATGGCTGGCGAATCGCCAAGCAGGGAGCTCGAAGGAGAACCTTCGCCGCTGGAGGAGGCGCCCGGCACCCGGAATACCGATTTCACCAGGGCGCGCAGCTGGTCGAGCGACACCGGCTTGGCGAGGTAGTCGAAGGCACCGGCCTTGAGGGCCGTGACCGCGTTCTCCATGCTGCCGAACGCCGTGATGACAGCCACCGGCAAATCCCGGCAGTGCTTGCTGATATGGGCAACCAGCTCCAGTCCGTCTCCGTCGGGCAGGCGCATGTCGGTCAAACAGAGGCGGTATTCGCGCTCCGCAAGCAGGCGTTTGGCATCGGCCACGGTTGCGGCCCCGTCCGCCATCAGCCCCATGCGGATGAGGGTCAGCTCGAGCAGTTCGCGGATGTCGTCCTCATCGTCGACAATGAGTACCTCGGGGGTCTTTGATCGGCTGCGTCGGTCCTGCTGAATCATGGCGTGCTGCGTCCACTCAGGCGCAACTGGGCGCCCGGCTGATTTTCGAGGATATCGATGGAAGCGCGATTGGCGTCGGCCAGTTCGCGCGCGATGTAAAGCCCCAGCCCCGTACCCTTGGAGTGCGTTGTGTAGAAAGGTTCGAACGCGTGGTTGCGCGCTTCGGCCGGAATGCCGGGGCCATCGTCGATGATCGACAGGGCCGTGCGCCCGTCTGCAAGCGCGCTTCCGACAAGTCGGATCGATCCCGGCAGCCCGCTGCAATACCGCCGGGCATTGCCGAGCAGGTTCCAGAGAATCTGGTGGAGGTGGGCACGATCGAAGGCGATCGTCAGATCGGCCGGCAGCTCGATCCGGAACACCGCGCGCTCCACGAGATCGTGGACGGTGAACTCATCGAGGAAATCGCGTACGAACGCATCGAGTTGAAGTTTCTCGGTGAGCGCCTGATCGCGCCTCCCGAGCGCGAGCACGTCCCGGACGAGTTGCTCGATGCGCAGGGAGTTGTCATTGATGATGCGGATCAACCTGACCTGCATCTCGCTGCGCTTTTCGTCGCGCAACAATTCCGCCGCGTGCGTGACCGCCGAAAGCGGATTGCGGATCTCGTGGGCAATGCTCGCGGTCAGACGCCCGAGCGCAGCCAGTTTGATCTGCTGCGCCTGGGACTGAACCCGGTCCAGGTCCTCGAGATATATCAGCACGTCGCCGGCGTCATTGACCACCCCCATCGACTTGCATTGCAGCGTCTTGCTGCCATGTTCGACACGGCATTGACGAGGGTCGACAAAGTCGAACCCCTGGGCGGGAACGTGGGCCGACAAGAGCTCGCCGGGAGCGAGCCAGTCACCGAGCAGGTCTGTCGCGCGCGGGTTGAACATGCGCACCCTTCCATCCGCAGCCAGAACGACAACGCCATCGGGCATGTCGCGAATGATCTGTTCGTTGAGTGCCTGCTGCCGCTGCAGGTCCTCACCCCGCTCCAGGGCAAGGCGTTCGTTGGCCTGAGCGCGCAGCGCCAGGAGCCGCGCCACCAGCGCGACGGTGAAGAAACCGATGCACAGCAGCCCGACGGAAAAGAAATCTGCGGAACCGTCACGAAACAGACGCAGGCCGCTTTCGGCAAGCACCGCGACGGTCGCCAGGGCGGCATAGAAAAGGACCATCCGGCCCTCCGCGACCAGCCCCGCGCCCGCGAGCACCACCAGCATCAGCAGGGGGATGCCGCTGCGATAACCGCCACTGGCCCACATGAACATGGTCAGCGCGGCCACATCGATCAGCACCTGGATCGTCAGCAGCCGGCTCATGCCCAGGCGCCTGCCCGCGTCCGGGAAACCGAGCAGCAAAACAGCCAGCAGATAGGCGCCCGCAGTCGCGATGAACAGCGTCGGAGCCTGCTGGCCGAGGTCCAGGGCCCGCCCCACCGTCAGGAAGACGGCGGCGATGACCAGGCGAAAGAGATTGAAGTAGCGCATTGCGGCCCAGCGGGCCGCGTCAAAGCTGGTATCCGGGTTCGCGGTCAACACCAGGGACGGCCTCAATGCCGCGAGTGATGCAGGCGCCGATGCTCTGCACAGCAGTAGAAATCATGGTCGTCGCGCACGCCCTCGCTTTCGGGCACGTGAATGCCGCAATGTACGCAGGCAAGCATTTTCTCCGGTTCGGCCGCTCGACCGGCGCGTCCGGCCGCAGGGTCCTTGCCCGAACGCGCTGCGGGCTTGGAAAAGGCACGCCGCCCCCAATAGACGGCGAGCATTACAAGGACGAATAGGAGCAGCTTGTTCACGACTGAAGGGGGTCCGGCATGTGCATGGCGGGAACGCTCGCCGCAGTCTAGCAGAAAGCTTCCGCGGACCTGCGCCGCCATCCGCCGACCATGCGATCCGATGCCCGCAACCCGGGCAACCGTCTCACAGGCGCACCAGACGCTCTGCCGCCGCGACGAGCGTTTCGGCATTCTTGGCGAAGCAGAAACGGATCACCCGGTCATCGCGCCGGTCGGCATAGAAGGCTGAAACCGGGATCGCCGCCACGCCGGCTTCGCGGATCAGATAGCGGGTGAAATCGGTATCGGGCTGATCCGAGATCTGCCGATAAGCCGCGAGTTGGAAATACGTGCCGGCGCTGGGAAGGAGTTCGAAACGGCTGGCCCGCATGAGCGCCGCAAACCGGTCGCGCTTGTCCTGGTAGAACGCGGGCAGCCCAAGGTAGCGCGACGCATCGCCCATGTAATCGGCCAGCGCGAATTGCAAAGGCGTAGCCACTGTGAACACGTTGAACTGGTGGACCTTGCGGAACTCGCTCATGAGCGCCCGCGGAGCGAGGACGTAGCCGACTTTCCAGCCCGTGACGTGATACGTCTTGCCGAAGCTCGACACCACGAAGCTGCGCTCGGCCAGACCGGGGTAGCGCATCACGCTTTCATGGCGACGACCGTCGAAGACGATGTGCTCATAGACTTCATCGGCCACCACGACGATGTCCGTGCCGCGAAGCAAGGCCTCCAGCGCCCGCATGTCTTCGGACGTCCACACGGTCGCCGTCGGATTGTGCGGCGTGTTGATCATGATCATGCGGGTACGCGGTGTGACGAGCGCGGCGACCTGAGCCCAGTCGGGCCTGTAGTCCGGCGCGCCGAGCACCGCCCGCACGACCACCCCACCCTGCAATTCGATCGCCGGCACATACGAGTCGTAGACAGGCTCGAAGACGATCACTTCGTCGCCCGGCGACACCATCGCGGCGATTGCGGTGAACAATCCCTGGGTGGCCCCGGCCACCACGGTCACTTCGTCGGCCACATCGTAGCGCGCACCATAAAGCGCCTCGACCTTGGCGACGATGGCTTCCCGTAGCGACGGCACACCGGCCATCGGCGCGTACTGATTGGCGCCCGCGCGCATCCAGTGTGCGACCCGTTCGAAAAGCGCGTCCTCCGCCTGAAAGTCGGGAAACCCCTGCGAGAGATTGATTGCCCCTGCGTCATGCGCCATTTGCGACATCACGGTGAAAATGGTCGTACCCACGTTCGGCAGACGGGAACGGATGGCTGCAGGGAAAGTCGGCATGGCGGGAGATCTCGGTGCGGGAAGAGACTCCGCATTCTATCGGGCTGCGGCGACGGGATGCGACCATTGCACTGCGATGCGCATCTGGCCGATAGAATGCGGGCTTTCGAACCCCCTTTCCCGCCGTGCAGACCCTTACGACGCTCAGCTTTCGCGACGACCATGCGGTCATTCTCGACCAGACCGCGCTGCCCTATCGGCGTGCCACGTGCACGCTCGACAGCCTCGATGCGGTGGCACATGCAATCCGCTCCATGCAAGTCCGCGGCGCGCCGCTGATCGGCGCCACCGCTGCATGCGGTGTGGCGATCGCGCTGCGCAACCAAGCCGACGACGAGGCCCTCGCGCAAGCGCTGGACCGCCTCGCCGCGACCCGGCCGACTGCGGTGAACCTCCGGTGGGCACTGGAGCGTCTCGCGCGTTTGCTGCGGCCGCTCCCCGAACGCGACCGTGCAGCGGCCGCGGCCCGGGAGGCGCACCGGATCATCGCCGAGGATGCGGACACCAACCGACGCATCGGAGAACACGGACTGGCACTGATCCGCACCATTGCCGCGGCACGCCCGGGACCCGTGCGCGTAATGACTCATTGCAACGCGGGATGGCTGGCCACCTGCGGCTACGGCACTGCGCTCGCGCCTGTTTACGCGGCTCGCGAGGCCGGCATCCCCACCGAGGTCTGGGTGAGTGAAACGCGGCCGCGCAACCAGGGACTGCTTACCGCCTGGGAACTCGGCGAATCGGGCGTGCCTTTCAACCTGATAGCCGATAATGCCGCGGGCTTCCTGCTGGCCCGCGGGGACGTGGACCTGGTGATCACCGGCGCCGACCGCGTGGCAGCCAACGGCGACAGCGCCAACAAGATCGGCACCTATCTGAAGGCACTCGCCGCAAACGACAACGCGGTCCCGTTCTATATCGCCAGTCCCGCATCGACCATCGATTTCGGATGCCCGCACGGCGGCCTGATTCCGATCGAAGACCGCGGCGGCGAGGAAATACGACAGCTGAGCGCCCCGGACGCAGCCGATTGCCTACGGACGGTCCATCTCGCGAATCCGGAAGTCGCCTGCCGCAACCCCGCCTTCGATGTCACGCCAGCACGGCTGATCACCGGCATCATCACGGAATGCGGAATCAGCGCACCCGGCGCGCTGACCGATCTCTTTCCGGAGCACGCATGACCTCCACCCTTGCATCACGGCTCCTCGATGCCGCCAGGGGCATGAACGCAGCGGGACTCAGCGTAGGCACCGCCGGCAATCTCAGCGTACGCCGCGCGAGGGGCTTTCTGATCACGCCAACCGGCCTGCCCTTCGAGCAGTGCGGTGCGGACGACATGGTGGCGATGACCATGGGCGGCAGATCGAGCGGCGTGCGCGCACCTTCGAGCGAATGGCGAATCCATCGCGACATCTATCGCGCGCGGCCCGAGGCGGGGGCGATCCTGCATGCGCACTCGCCGTTCGCAACGGCGATCGCCTGCCACCGACAGGGAATTCCTGCTTTCCATTACATGATCGCGCGCTTTGGCGGCTCGAACGTGCGCTGCGCCCACTACGCCACATTCGGAACCCAGGCGCTCTCCGACCATGCGCTCGAAGCGCTCGAGGATCGCTCGGCCTGCCTGCTGGCCAATCACGGAATGATCGTGTTCGGCCGCGATTGCGCACACGCACTCGCCCTCGGCATCGAGTTCGAGGCACTTTGCCGGCACTACCTCGAGAGCATGCGTCTGGGCAATCCGGCGTTGTTGAGCCCGGACGAGATGACCGAGGTTCTTGCCAGATTCGACAGCTACGGGCAGCCGCCAGGCTGAACCCCGGAGTACCGTGCATTCAAGTTTCCTGGCGGCGCGCCGTAATTTCTCTGGCCAGATCTAAACGCAGCCGGTTCGCAATGGACTGCGTGATTATCCAGAGAGAACGCGATCGCCATGATGTCCCCGGCCAGAACGGCAATGCACCGAGCGTTACGTGCCTTCCCCGCGCTGGCCGTGCTGGTGGCGCTTGCGGCAATGACGTGGTCCGTCTACCGGAATGCGCTGGAATCAGAGCGCGACTTCACCCGTCAGCGCTTCGAACAACAGGCGGCAGAGCATGTCGCTGCAATTACGGCCGAAGCAGATGCCCTGACCGGTAACCTGCGCATGCTGCGCGCCGCAATCGAGGCCAGCACCGAACTGACCCAGGCAGGCTTCGCGCATGTCACCCAGGCCTTGCTCGAACGCCACCCTTACGTCACCGCAGCATGCTTTTCACCGCGGGTCGCCGATACGGATCGGCCTCGTTTCGAGCGCGAACACGGCGCCACACCCATTACCGAATACCGGCCCTCGGGCGGACTTGGCGTGCGGCGCGCAGCGGAAGAATACTTTCCCTACCGATACATCGCTCCGCTCAAGCCCTTTCAGGAGCTCATCGGTTTCGACGCGATTTCCGACGTCCTGCCCGAAGGCCCGGAAACCGACCGACGCGGCCCGCGCGCATCCGCGCTCGACCAGGCCCGCAGCAGCGGATCCATCGTTGCCACGCCACCCATCCGGCTTGCCGGTCAGATCACGCTCGACAAGCCGGAAGGACTCATCCTGTTCGCGCCGATCATCCGCCCGCGGGCCGACACCGCGAACACACCCCTGGAAGGCGTTGCCAGCCTCATCGTCTACGGCGCGGCAATGGTCAGACATGCCCTCGAGCCAGGCGCCGAAACGGCACCCAGTCCGCTCGACGTAAGCGTCGAGGATCAAACGGACGGCGCGCGGCGCCCCGTCTTCGGATCGGATCACCCCGCGCCGCTGGATTACAGTCGCACGATCGCGTTTGCCGGCAGGCAATGGGTGGTGACCGCGAGACCACGTGCCGGTGACTACAGCCTGGCGCCGAGCGCAACGCTAAAAGGCATGCTGCTTCTCGGCATGGCGGCAAGTGCGCTCGCCGCGCTGATCGTGTTCTTTCTGCAGGACCGCGGCCGCAGCATCAAACGCCGGGTCGAGCGTCAGACGATGGCACTTGCCCGCACCAATCGCTGGCTTCAGGAAGAGATCAACAGCCGGATGCGCTCGGATGCCAAGCTGACGGCAAGCGCCACGCTGCAGAAGGCGATCTTCGAGAGCACCGAATACGCCATTGTCACCACCGACACGGACGGCATCATCCAGCTTGCCAATCCGTCAGCCGAGCGGATATTCGGCTGGCCGGCCGAGGAACTCGTCGGAAAACGGACGCCGATCGTTTTCCATGACCCTGCCGATGTCGCTCGCTGGGGCAACGGTGACGAACGGCAGGCGTTCGCAGCGCTGGTGAGCGCCGCCCAGCGCACCCCCGGCGAACCCCGCTCGATCCAGATGCGTCATCGCGACGGCCACCTTTTTCCCGCCAGCCTGTCGATCTCCACGCTCCGCAACCCCGGCTCTCGCACGGTCGAGGGTTATCTCGGAATTTGTGGCGACATGACCTACCGTCAGAAAACCGAACAGACCATGCAGCGCCTCGCCCACTACGATGCGCTCACCGAGCTGCCGAACCGCAGCCTTCTCAATGCACGTATCGAAGAGGCGCTCGACGCGGCCCGCGATCGACATCACCAGGCCGCGGTGTTGTTTCTCGATCTGGACCGCTTCAAGTACGTGAACGATTCTCTCGGGCATCACGCGGGCGATATGCTGCTGCAGCAGGTTTCGAAGCGCTTTCTCGACTGCGTCCGCGAGCACGACACCGTGGCCCGCATGGGCGGCGACGAGTTCGTGATCCTGCTGCGCAACATCCAGGGGCTCAGCCAGGCGGCCGAGGTCGCGGCGCGTATTCTGGATGCGCTGCAGCGCGCCTTCGACATCCGCGAACACAGCCTCACGGTCACCCCGAGTATCGGCATCGCGCTTTTCCCGCGCGACGGCAATGACGCCGAATCACTGATCAAGAACGCGGACGCCGCGATGTACCTCGCGAAGGAGCAGGGCCGCAACAATTACCAGTTCTTCGAGCACCATCTGACCAGCCATGTTTCCGAAAGACTTCGGCTGGAGGCCCAGCTGCGCGTAGCGCTGCAACGCAAGGAGTTCGAACTTCATTACCAGCCCCAGCTCGACACTGCGTCGGGCGAACTGATCGGCTTCGAGGCATTGCTGCGCTGGCGCCATCCAGAGCAGGGATTGATCCCGCCCGACAAGTTCATCCCGATCGCCGAAGATTGCGGGCTGATCGTACCCATAGGCGAGTGGGTACTCGAAACCGCCTGCCGCCAGAACCAGACCTGGCATCGGGAGGGTCTCGCCGCAGTGCCCGTAGCGGTGAACCTGTCCGCGCGACAGTTCGACCAGAACGATCTGCTGAGCACGATCTCCGACACACTTGCCGGCACCGGGCTTGCCGCGCAGATGCTGGAACTCGAACTCACCGAAGGCATGGTCATGCGCGATCCGGAACGCACCACCGAAATCCTGCGCGCATGCCAGAATCTGGGACTCAAGATCTCGGTCGACGATTTCGGCACCGGCTACTCGAGCCTCGCCTATCTCAAACGCTTCCCGATCTCCCAACTCAAGATCGATCGATCATTCATCCAGGACATCGTCGATGAACCCGATGACGCGGCGATTGCGCAGACGATCATCGCCATGGCCAGAACCCTGCGCATCCGGGTGATCGCCGAAGGTGTCGAGAACGACGCACAACTGCAACTACTGCGCGAGTGGCAATGCGATGCCTATCAGGGTTTCCTGTTCTCGAGACCGCTGCCGGCCGATGCAATCACCCGCATGCTCGGCACGATGGCCCCGGTACAACGCAGCATTTCGTCCGACGCCACCCGGGCCTGACGACAACGTTCAGAAGCGGCTGGTCGCACCCCCGCTCCCACGGGACGGATCGGGCAGGCTGACCTCGCCCTTGCGCTCGAAGGGCAACGAACCGAAACCACTCATCAACACCTTCCCGGACAGGCGATACGCGACACCCCGATGCTCTCCGAACGCGCCCAGCTGGCGCAGCGCATCGCCAAGCGACGTGACTGCGGTTACGTCGATCAGCGCTTCACCGAGCCCGGGAATCGTGACCGCTCTGTCGGAAACGCCATGGGCGAACTTCTTGCCGTTGAGTTCCACGTCGAAACTCATGCCGTCGATTGCCAGGGCCCGACGGTTCGGATTGACCACCCGCAGCACCAGTCCGATGCGTTGTTCGAACAGGCCACCGCCCTGCAGCGAGACGTCGGAGAGACTCACCTGCGGCGCCTCGAGACCAATCGGCACCGATGCACAGGCTGCGGCCAGCAGGCCTGCCACGGCGGCGGACAGCAGGGCGCGCCTGCGCGGGATCACATCCGCTCCTCACCGCTGTCCACCCCACCGCTTCGCTCGAGCACCCGCAGCAGGATGGAAGTGTCCTTGCGCCCCCACTCGTTGCTCATCAGCGCGTCGAGCTGCTGCCACACCTGCGCGGCAATCGGCAGCGGCGCGCCCAGGCGCATCGCTTCGTCCATGAGGATTCCGAAGTCCTTGTGATGAAGGCGCGCCTCTACACCACCCGAAAAGTCGCGGCGGACCATCTTCTCACCCCAGCCTTCCAGCGCTCTGGACCAGGCCGAACCACCCAGCAATGCCTCGCGGACCCGGGCCGGATCTACACCGCTGGCAGCGGCCAGCCGAAGCGCCTCGGCACAAGCCTGTTCCGCGGTAACGAAGATCATCTGATTGCAGGCCTTGGCGACCTGTCCCGCACCACTGGGCCCCACCCTGAGGATGGTCTTGCCCATCGCCTCGAGGACCGGCTTCACCTTTTCAAGCGCGCCCTCGTCTCCCCCGACCATGATGGCGAGCGTCCCGTTGACCGCACCGGCGACACCACCCGAGACAGGCGCATCGAGAAAGACCACGCCCTTTTCACTGCAGCGCGCCGCAAGCGCGCGCGCAGTGGTCGGCGCGATCGTGCTCATGTCCACGTGCACCGCCCCCGGACGCAACCCTGCGAGCAGGCCCTCCCCACCGAGCACCAAAGCTTCGACGTCACCGCTGCCGGTCACCATCGAGATCACGACATCGACGTCGGCCGCAAGCGCCGCCGGGGTCGGACGGAGCACGGCACCGGCCGCCTCGAGCGGTGCCGCACTCTGCGCACGTCGTGCCCATACGGCCACCGGAAACCCCGCGCGCAGAAGGTTTTCCGCCATCGGGCGCCCCATCGCGCCCAGTCCGACAAAACCGACTTTCATTGGCCTTCCTCCCGCATTTCGCTCGAACCGCTCATCGACTCGAACAGCTTCAACATCGCGACCGAATCCTCCTCACCCAAGCCGGAACCCAGCATCGCCGAGTACAGTTGCGCCGCGGCCGCGGCGGTCGGCAGCGGAACGTGCAGCGCATGGCCCTCGCTCAGCACGATGCGCATGTCCTTGAGGTGCATCCACGACTTGAAGCCGGGTGCGAAATCACGCGCCACCATTCGTTGTCCGTGATTTTCGAGAATCCGGCTGTTCGCCAGCCCACCCATCAACACCTGGCGAACCGCCGCAAGATCGACGCCGCTGCTGCGGGCAAAATTCAGGGCCTCCGCAAGCGAGGCCACACCAACACCGGTGATGACCTGGTTGCAGGCCTTGGCGACCTGCCCGGCACCGGGCTTTTCGTCGATATGGGTGATCTTCCCGCCCATCGCCTCGAACAGCGGCAAGGCCTTGCGAAAGGCGGCCTCAGGGCCACCGACCATGATGGTCAGGGTGCCGGCGATCGCCCCCGCCTCGCCGCCCGAAACAGGGGCATCGAGCATGCACACGCCACGTTCGGCGAGTCGTGCCGAGATCGACCTCGCCGCGCTCGGTGCGATGGTGCTCATGTCGATGAAGATCGCGTCGGGCCGCGCGCCATCGGCGACACCATCGCTGCCCAGCGCGACCTTCTCGACGTCCGGGGCGTCGGCCACCATGCTGATGACGATCTCGGACGAGGCGGCGACCTCGCGGGCATTCCGGCACGCGCTCGCACCAGCCTCGAGAAGCGGCTCGAGCGAGGCCTCGCGGCGGCTCCATACCCGCACGCGATGCCCGGCCCTGAGAAGGTTAAGCGCCATCGGACGGCCCATGAGTCCCAGTCCAATGAATCCGGTTTCCATGCTGGCTCCTGTTGAACGATCGATTTCAGATCCGGTGTTTCTCCCGAAGCTGCCCGGGCCGAAGCACCTAAAGTTGCTCAGATCCTAACCGATATCCGCTGAAGCATGGAAAACCCACCCGATCCGCGCCCGGACGTTCCGGAAGCCCTTCTGCAGCAGCGGATGCTTGCCCTGCACGCTCGCCTGGCAACCTCCGTTCTTCCGTTTTCGGCGGTCATCAGCAGCCTGATCTGGTTTTTCTATCGCAACGACATACAGCCATGGTGGACCTTGCCGACATGGTGGAGCCTCAACAACCTGGTGTCCTTGTGGCGGCTGCGGCAATTCAGACAGTACGCAGCCTCGCCAGAGCGGCGCAGCGTACGTGAATGGTCACGGCGATTCATCACCGGCGCCGCGTTGGCCGGCGGTATCTGGGGTGCCAGCGGTCTGCTGCTATACACGCCAGACAACATCGCCTTGCAAACCATCCTGCCGCTCATCCTGATGGGTGTCGCGGCTTCCGGCATGGTCAGCCTGACCAGCCTGCTGCCCGCGTATCTGTGGTTTTTCGGGCTGATGCTGCTGCCGAACGTCATCGCCTTCGCACTCAGGAACACGTTTACCGATCAACTCGTCGCTCTTGCGCTGGCCCTTTTCGTCGTTTCGCTGATCTTCAACGGAAAACGGGTCGCGGGTGTGAGTCGGGCGAATAACCTGCTCCAGTTGCAGCTTTCGCGAGCGCTCGAAGAGGCGAACAGCGCCCGCCACGCGGCCGAACAGGCCAGTGAAGCGAAGAGCCGCTTTCTCGCAACGATGAGTCACGAGATCCGCACCCCGATGAACGGCGTGCTCGGCATGTGCCAGCTGCTGACGCTCACACCGCTCGATTCAAGTCAGCGCGAATATCTCCGCACCCTCGAGAATTCAGGCCAGCATCTGCTGGGACTGATAGACGACGTGCTCGATTTTTCGCGCATCGAGGCCGGCCGCATGGAGCTCGACATCCAGGCATTCTCACCGCGTGAACTGCTCGAAGACCTCGCCACGCTGATGTTTCCGCGCGGCCGTGCAAAGGGACTCGACTGTCGCCTGGAGATCACGGGGGAACTTTCACCGACGCTGGCCGGCGACGCGGGCCGGATCCGGCAGGTACTGCTCAACCTGATCGGGAACGCGATCAAGTTCACTGGCAGCGGGAGCGTGACGCTCATCGCCAGCGAGACCGAAGGCGCGACACCCGGACTGCGGGTTCTGAAGCTCGTCGTCAACGACACCGGGATCGGCATTTCAGGTCAGGATCAGGATCGGATCTTCGATGCATTCACCCAGGCTGACAATTCTCATGCGCGACGCTTCGGCGGAAGCGGCCTCGGGCTGGCGATCGTACGTGAGCTGACCAGCCTGCTCGGCGGAACGATTCATGTCGACAGCGCACCCGGCAAAGGCAGCCGCTTCACGCTCGACCTGCCCTGCAGAAGCGCACCGGCCAATCGACGCGCACCGCCTCCGACTCCCACCCTCAGTGGCTGCGTACTGCTCGTCGAGGACAGCCTCACCAACCAGCTCGTCGCCAGCAATTGCCTGAACCGCCTGGGGCTGACATGCGAGGTCGCGGACAGTGGCGAGCAGGCACTCGAGATGCAATCGGACCGCTACCGCGCGGTACTCATGGACTGCGGTCTGCCCGGCATGGACGGATACGAAGTGACGCGCCGCTGGCGGGCGCGGGAGCAGGCGGACGGCACACCAGCGGTACCGATCATCGCGCTCACGGCCGACGTCGTGACCGGAACGCGCGAGCTCTGCCTCGCCGCCGGCATGAACGATTACCTCATCAAACCCTTCCGCTTCGACCAGCTTGCGGCCTGCCTGCACAATGCACTCGGCCGTGCAGTCTGAAGCGGCATGGCCACGCGCGAACGCAGCGAGATTGCGCTGCAGCAAGCGCCGGTATTGGCCATAATGCCGACCATGAACTACGCCCCCTATATCAAGGAACTCGGTCGCGGCGCCAAGGGTGCCCGCTCCTTGTCGACCGATCAGGCAGAAACACTGTTTGGTGACATGCTCGACGGCAAGGTCCCGCCGCTGGAGCTCGGTGCGATCCTCATCGCGCTGCGCATCAAGAGCGAATCCACCGAGGAGCTGATTGGTTTCAAGCGCGCGCTGGACAGCCGCACGCCTCGCCTCAGCATCCCTGACGGCCCCCGCTGCGTAATACTGCCCAGCTACAATGGCGCCCGCCGGCAACCCAACCTGATGCCCTTGCTGGCAATGATGCTGACGGAGCGCGGCATACCGGTAGCGATACAGGGGCGCCATGATTTCGAGTCGCGGATCAGCCCCTTCGATCTGCTGGCAGCGCTCGGGGTCGAACAGGCCCCGTCCCTCGAAGCGGCCAGCCGCACGATCGCCAGCGGCAAACCCGCATGTGTCGGTCTCGGACTGCTTTCTCCGGGCCTTGACGGACTGCTGGCCACCCGACTGACACTCGGTGTCCGCAGTGTCGGCCATACCATGGCGAAGCTGCTGGATCCGTGCCCCGGCCGAAGCGTACGTGTCGTGGCAGTCACGCACCCGGAATACCTCGAACGCATGGATGATTTTCTTGCCCACGACGGCGGCCGAGCCATGCTGCTGCGCGGCACCGAGGGCGAGGCCTACGCCAATCCGCGGCGCATGCCCAGGCTGGCCGGATACCGCGATGGCGAACGGCTGCTGCTGAACCCGGGCGACGAAGGCGGGGCGCCGCCGTTGCCTGACATGCCGGAGGGCATTTCGCCGGCTGCCAACGCCGCAACCATACGCGACATGCTGGCGGGCAAGATCCCCATCCCGACCCCCTTGTTGCGGCAAGCGGACGCACTCGGCGCACTGGCCCACGACTAAAGGCCTACCGGGAACCAGGGCCCGCAGATCCTGTCCATTGCCTCTCGAAAGCAGCCACCACGTCACATGATCGCCTCATTGCTCAAGCACCCGAGACACCCCTTCCTGCTGCTCTTTGCAACCTGCGTCGGCCTGCTCGGTTTCGGTCTTTACCTGCAGTATTACGGTGGCTATGAACCCTGCCCGATGTGCATCATGCAGCGCTACGCATTCGTCGCGGTCGCACTGATCGCGCTGATCGCCGGGCTCCACGGATCCGGTGGCGGCGCGCGGCGTGGCTACGGCCTTCTGTTGCTGGTCGCTGCGCTCGCGGGTGGCGGAGTGGCCGCGCGACAGAGCTGGATCCAGATTTATCCGCCCGCCGTTTCGGAATGCGGCCCCGGACTCGAATTCATGCTCGAGAGTTTCCCGCTCGCCGACGCGCTGCCGATGATCTTCCGCGGTGCAGGCGATTGCACCGAGCGGGCGTGGACCTTTCTCGGTCTGTCGATCGCGAACTGGTCACTCGTCTGCTTTGCGGTCATTGCACTGTTCGGCGTCCTGGTGGCCTTGCGCCGCCCGCGCTGAACCCCTGCTCATTCGAGCACCTCGACGATCTCGAGACCGATTTCGTACTGGCCCGACGAAAGCCGCTGGCAACGACGCACCGTCGCCCGCACCTGCAACGGCGGTCGTGCAATACCGCCTGGCGGTGACGCGACCTGCACTTTCAGGACTTCGCCTGCGCGCGGCACGTAGGCCGCCCGGACGGTCAGCCCGCCCACCGCAAGCTCGGTACAGACCGCTTCGAGCGGGTCGCCCCGTCCGTGCACGAACAGCCTCGCACCACAGCCCAGCGCCATGCGGCGATTGCGACGCCGCTCCGGATCAAGCTTCAGTCTGTCCATGCACTATCGATCCATAGGGTTTTTCGGATCGCCGTTGCGGGGCGTCGGCTCGCAGGCAAGCAGGAGCAGCGAGACATCGTCCTGGTTAGGAACACCTGCAAGATGCTGCGCCAGAGCGGTCCGGGTCGCGTCCAGACGTCCGGCGGGCCCCGCCCGGCCGAGCGCCTCGAGCAGGCGTGCCTCGCCGAACATTTCGCCCGCCGCGTTTGTCGCCTCGGTGAGGCCATCGGAGTACAGCACGATCTGCTGACCGGGTTTCGCCTCGAAGATCACCGGCTGCGACGCCAAGGGTGTGCTGGGCACGATGCCGAGCGGCAACTGCTGCGAGGCAAAGCGCCCGGCAACCGAACCATCCGGCGCCACAAGCAGCACTTCGGGAACACCACCGACCCAGACTTCCCCGGCGAGACCATCTTCTTCGAGGCAGACCAGACCCGCACCGACGAAGCGCCCGACCGGCAGAGCCGTCCGGAGCTGATCGTTCAGCTCCCTGATCATGTGCGCGAGGGGTACGTTGCTCGTCGCGAGACGGTAGAACAGCGAGAGTGCCGGCAGCACGCTGACCGCCGCGGCAAGACCATGCCCGGTGGCATCGGCGAGCATGGCATAGGTCCGGTTCTGATTCGAGCGCGCGACCAGCACCAGATCACCCGAAAAATGCTTGGCGGGCATGACCGCAAACCCAACTCTCGGATCTCGCAGCCATTCACTCCGAATCTGACGCTCCATGATAGAGCGGGCGAGGTCCTGCTCGACCTTCTGTTCGTCATGAAAACGCTGCAGACGGTCGGCGTTCTCGGCGAGCTGGCGCGTCACGCGCCGGCGTTCGGTCACATCCCGGGTCACCGCGATGAAGAGCCGGCGGTCAGCAAGCTTCATCTCGCTCACACCGATTTCGGCGACGAAGGTCCCGCCGCCTTTCCTGCGCGCGGTGAATTCCCGGATACGGCCGATCGAATGAGGCTCTCCGCCCGCCAGACAGGGCCGCACGATGTGGTCGAGCGCCGCCCCGTCAGGGTCGGCAAGCAGCATGTCGACCTTCTTGCCGACGAGCTCGACGCAGTCGTAACCGAACAACTGACAGGCCGCACGGTTGCTCGACTGGATGATGCCGTCCTCATCGACCGACATGACCCCGTCGATCACCGCGTTCGAAATTGCATTGACGCGCTCGAGCGCGTCGGAGACCGAACGCTGCATGGTCAGCAGGCGGATCATCGTGCGCATCTTCGCGGAGAACACGGCAAACGAAATCGGCTTGGTGAGATAGTCGTCGGCACCGCAATCGAGACCCGCAATGATGTCCTCTTCCGTGCTGAGCGCCGACAGGATGACCACCGGGACCCAGCGCGCGCCCTGCTTCTGGCGAATCAGCCGGGTCGCCTCGAATCCATCCATCACCGGCATCATCAGGTCCATGAGCACCAGATCGGGTTGCTCGTGCTCGAACACCTGGACCGCCTCGCGCCCGTCCCGCGCGGTGACGCACGAGAAGCCGAGTTTCCGCAAGAACGCGTCCATCATGTTGCGGTTGGCAGCGGTATCGTCCGCCACGAGGACCTTCAGACCGAGCTGTTGTGTCATTTCAAACCTGTTCGAGACCTGCGGCGCGGTACTGCGCCTGGGTGACAAAAACTCCCGATTGCATGAACGGAGGCCGATCAGGCGTCCGTCCTTACCCGTACTCTCCTGCCGCCGTCGAGATACTCGAGTTCGCTGAACGCGAGTTGCCGCGCGAGGGCGATACCCCGCCCGTTCGGGGCAAAGGCGCGCTCCGGAGCAAGCTCCAGAAAGCGCGGCCAGTCGAACCCCTCGCCCTCGTCGCAGACCTCGAATTCCCACCCCCCCTCAATGCGACGTACCGACAGCACCGCCCGCTTGGCTAGATTTTCCGGCAGGCCAAGGCGCCGCTCGACTTCCTCCTGCCAACCGTCCTGCTCCTTCAGACGCGTCTTTTCTTCGAAGGTGATACCCAGATTGCCGTGTTCGACGGCGTTGATCAGCAGTTCGGACAGCCCCATCGCGACCAGTTCGGTATTCGCACACATGCCGGCGATGACCACTGCCAGGTGCTGCGCCTCCTCGAGCGTGCGGAACTCGAAGCGCGCATTGACCACCAGGGCTAGCGACCCCGCATGATCGTTGAGCTGCTGCTGCAGGCGCGTACGCTGGTTTGCATCGTCGAGGGCGGCCCGCACGATGGTCAGCAAGGTTTCGAGCTCGAACGGCTTGGTCAGATAGTAATATGCCCCTGCCGCAATCCCTTCCCGCACCTGATCCGGCGAAGCGGCTGCGGTCTGCATGATTACCGGAAGATCGCGCAGCCGCGGCGTGTCCTTCATCCGCCGGAGCACCTCGAGCCCGTCCATTCCGGGCATCATCCGGTCAAGCAGGACGAGGTCGAATGATTCTCCGTCCGCAGTCAGGCGATCCCATGCCTGGCCGCCATCCTCCGCGACACTTATCCGGTAGGCCGGATCATCGAGGACCTCGGCCAGGATCTCGCGATTGAAGGGCTCGTCGTCAACGACGAGGATGTGCATTTGCTTCACAGGCAACCCCATTCAGCCGGCTCCGCGGTCCGGGGACGGGGTCCGCCCTGGGTATCCGCGGCCAGCGGCAACTCAACGATGAAATCCGCGCCACCGCCGGCATTGCATTCGGCATGGATGCGTCCTTTGTGGGCGTTTACGATCTCGGCACAGATCGACAGCCCGAGCCCCGTGCCGCCCGCACCGGAGGCGGTGGCGGTGCTCTGCACGAACTTGTCGAAGATCTTCTCCAGTTCTGCCGCCGGAATGCCGACGCCCGAGTCGGAAACAACGAGCCGCACGCCGGGCGTCGCACCGGAATCGGTGGTGCGACGCCCGGCCGGAATCCGGCATTCCGTGAGCGAAATCTCGATTCGCCCATGCTCCGGCGTAAACTTGATCGCGTTTGACAACAGGTTTCGAACGACCTGACCGATGCGTTTCGCATCAACGCGGGCGACCACGCCATCGGGCGGGCTCGAGACACCCACGGCCAGCCGTTTTACGTGCGCCAACCCGTCGAACTCGTGCACCGCCTCGTCGATCACGTTTCGCAGATTGCAGTCATCCAGGTACATCGTCATTCGCCCCGCTTCCAGCTTGGACAGGTCGAGCAGATCATTGAGCAGTTCGAGCAGACGGGCCCCGCTTCTCTTCACGCGGCCGAAATAATCCTTGAGACGCTCCGGCGGAACACCTCCGGCGCGATTCTCGCCGAGCTGAGCGTAACTGAGGATTGCGTGCAGCGGCGTCCTGAGCTCGTGCGACATGTTTGCAAGAAACATCGATTTCGCCTGGCTCGCGGCCTCCGCGACTTCCTTGGCATGCCGCAGGTCCCGCGTCTGCTCCTCCACCAGCTCCGACAGACGCTCGCCATGGCGCCGCAACTCGCCCTCCGCCATCTTGAGCACCGTCACGTCCACGCAGCTGCCGATGAACCCTTTCAACTGTCCGTCGGCATCGCGCGCCACCAGGCCGGTATCGAGAAGCCAGCGGTAGCTCCCGTCCGAACGCAGCAGCCGCAGCTCGGCGGAAAAGTCCTGACCCGAGGCAATCGCCGCCTTGCACGCGGACACGTAGGCCGCCCGATCGTCCGGGTGGATATGCTGTTGCCAACCGCTACCGAGCAGCGAAGCCAGTGAAGCCCCCACGAACTTGCACCACGTCCTGTTCAGATAGCTGCGCTCGCCATGTTCATCGGATACCCAGATGAGCACGGGGGCCGAATCCGCCATGCGTCGGAAACGCGCCTCGCTCTCGCGCAAGGCCGCCTCTGCGCGCTTGCGCTCCGAAATGTCGGTGGTGGTGCCGATCACACGTGTCACGGCACCGTTTTGATCGAAAGACACCGCCTTGCCACGACTCAGCACCCAGCGCCATGAACCGTCGGCGGCGCGCAGGCGGTATTCATTGACGTAACTGTCGGTCTTCCCGGTTTCGATCGCCGCGACACGATCACGGGTGCTGGCCAGATCGTCCGGATGGACCATTGCAAGCCAGTCGCGGCGGGACTGTCCCCGCTGGGTATCGGTCTCGTAGCCAAGCGTCGCATACCAGCGGGCGGAACGCACGACCTCGCGGGCGGGCAGACTCCAGTCCCAGACACCGTCCCCCGCGCCTTCGAGCGCAAATTGCCAGCGCAACTCGCTTTCGCGCAACGCGCGCTCAGCCCTCTTCCGGTCGGTGATGCGCCTTACGATGGTGATCACACCACCGCTGCGGACCGGCGTCGTGCGCGCTTCGTAGTCCTGGATTTCGCCGCGCTGGTCGCGGGCGGCATACTCGACGATCTGGGGGCCACCGCCAGCGACAGCCCTGGCGATCGACGCCCGATAGGCCTCGGCACGCTGCGGCGGCAACACCTCCTCGATCGTCCGGCCGAGGAAATGTTCGGTGTCGACCGTCAGTTCGGACGGATCCGCCGCATGCACATGGACGAATCGACCACACTCGTCCACCTGGACCAGGACATCCGGCAGTGCTGCAAGGATCGTCCGGTTGGCGGCATTCGCCGCCGCGAGGGCCCGGTCCGCGGCGTGCTCCCTCGATATGTCCTCGACGATGCACCATACGCCACCGACACCTCCAAGCTGGGAGACCCGGGCACCCGCGATGCGGACCGCCACGACTTCGCCGTCAAACCTTCGACACCGGGCCTCGAGCGGCCCGAAACGACCCTGCGTGAAGGCCTGCTCCCACATCGGTTCGAACACCTCGTCCTCCGTTGCAGGCAGAAGCTTGCGGAAATCAAGGAGCAGCAACTCTTCCTCGGCCCGCTTGATGATCCCTTCAAAGGCGCTGTTGCACTTTCGGATCAAACCCGCTTGATCGACCAGCACGAAACCAAGGGATGCATTGCGGAACAGCGCATCGAACTCCTCGAGGGACGCCCGCAATTCCAGCTCGGCATTGCGCAGCGACGTGATGTCATTGAGCACCGTCACGACCGCCGGTCTGTCGCTCACATCCAGGATCGGCACCTTGCGGACCATGAGGTGAACCTGGCGGGGCGGACGTCCGTCGAAAACGTCCTCTCGCGCGGTCGCCGATCGGTGCGCGAGAACCCACCGATCTTCGCGCTCCATCCTTGTGCCGAAGGAGTCACCCAATATCTCCGAAAGGGTTCGCCCGGTCGCCGCCGCGTGCTCGAGACCGAACAGACGTTCGGCAACCTGATTGAGCATGACCACGCGACAATCCGCATCCGTTACCAGAATGGCGTCCGGTACCACGTCCACAAGGTGAGAAAGGAAACTCTCGGTCCGGCGCAACCGCCGCTCGCCTTCGCGCAAATCGGTAATGTCGGACAATGAGCCGGCAATTCCCAGCATGGAGCCATCCGGCATGCGGTCTGCGCTGGCCCTGACACGCAGACACCTCGCCCCGCGCGACCCCGCGTCGAAATCGATCTCAACCTCGCACGGCACCGAATCCCGCACCAGAGCCCGGATGCTCGCCAGAAGCGCCCTACGATCAGCCTGACCAAGCAAGCGCAGCAGGCTGCGCAATCCCTCGCGGTCGTTCGCCACCCGCGGCTCGAGCAGCGCACTGCACTGCGCCGAGAGGAAGACGCTGGCGCCACCCACGCGCCATTCCCATACGCCCTCCGACGCTGCCTCCATCGCCAGCGCAAAACGCCGCTCGCTGGCAGCGAGATCGGTCGTGGCGTGCCTCGCACGTTCCGACGCGCACGCTTCCGCGACGCGCAGCTTGTACGACAGGAGCGCCAGCAGCAGGCTCAACAAGGTCCCGACAGCGAAAGCCACCCTGGCATCCGTTAGCGCCGCTTGCGATGGAGCGGGATGGAAGGCAAGTGCGAATGTGCGCCCACCGGCAGTCACGGATCGACCGAGCCCGGGCGCCACCGGCCAGCCCCGGGTTTCCTCGAAAATCGTCTGCATCTGCCCCGCAGCGCCGACGTCGGAGACCGAAATGCCGAGTGTCGCGGCGTGACGATCCGCGATCCCGAGAATCAGATCCGCGTAGCGGAATCCGACGAGCGTAAAGCCCCTGAGCTGGTCCGGCCCCCGTCCCTCTGGACGATCCGGAACCCGTAACAGCATCACCGCCGCGACCCGCCGCTCGCCGAGTTCGGTCTTGAGTACCAGCGGGCCTGACAATGTCGGCAGACCACTGCGAAGGGCTGCGTCGACCGCGGCGCGACGAACCGGCTCCGTGTAGAGATCGAAGCCGAGCACCCTGTTGTTCTCGGGCGTTGCAGGCTGGATGAAACGAATCGGGAAGTAACGCGACCGCTCACCGGCCGGAAACACGCGCACCGGATGTCCGGCAGGTCTATCGGGCATCGACTCGAATGCTGCCAGCTGATCTTTATCGACCTGCTGTATGAAGGCCACGCCCTGCACGACGGACCGCGCGGCAACCTGGGAGAGGGCGATGTGCAGATAGCTCTGCCAGTCACTCGTCGACACCCGATCGGAAGATCGCACAAAAGCGGCTGCACCGGTCAGCAGATGCGCAAGACTTTCAAAACGGTCCTTGAGCTCCTCGGCAACGAGGCGGGCTTCGTGACGCGTCGCCTCGAGTTCGCGGGCCTCGCTGGTCGCCCACAGTCGCTCGGCCACCGCAAAGACGAGCGCCATGCAGACCGCGAACACCACCAACGCAAGGATCAGCGGGGAACGTGGTACCAGACGGGCATCGTCCGACCCGACGCGATCGGCATCATACGGTGATTCCGGAGGGGGATCGGACGCGCTGCGTGCATGGTTCGGCATTCATGCCGTAACGGCATCGCCGGCTCATGACTTGAGGCCGTCGCGAGCGAAAGAACCCCGCCGCGCGCCCGCGCAGCGCGACGCAGTTATCGCCCGGACTCAGGCGCAGCCGACGGAATCCTTCACCCCGCATTTGCGCAGGATGTTTTCCAGCGGGCAGAAACGGGTGAACCCGCTCTGGAACAGGTTCAGTCCGACGAAGGCGGTGAACCACAGGAAATTCTTGCTGACGAACAACGGCGAGGCTTCCACGCCAAGCGCCAGCGAGATCAGCACGAAGGCGCCGGCGAAGATGCGGACGAACTGGTTTACGGTCATGGTCTTGCTCCTTTAGGTCGGGTTGGAGGCAGGGCCCGGGGCGGGCAACGGAATCGCCCCCCGGTCTGCCCCCCTCAATCGGGTGATGTGGAACGACGCGCGAACGCGGCGTAGTACAGCACCGGGATCACTACGAGTGTCAGCACGGTCGACACGAGGATGCCGAAGATCAGACTGATCGCCAGTCCGTTGAAGATCGGATCGTCAAGGATGAAGATCGCACCGATCATTGCCGCGAGCGCGGTCAGGCCGATCGGCTTGGCTCGTACCGCCGCGGCACGGATCACCGCCTCGGCAAAGGCGATACCTTCACCGACCTGATGGTTGATGAAGTCCACCAGCAGGATCGAGTTCCGCACGATGATGCCGGCAAGCGCGATCATGCCGATCATCGAGGTGGCGGTGAATTGCGCACCCAGCAGCGCGTGGCCGGGCATGACGCCAATGATGGTCAGCGGAATCGGCGCCATGATGATGAGCGGCACCAGGTAACTCCTGAACTGGGCAACCACCAGCAGGTAGATGAGGATCAACCCCACGCCGTAGGCAATGCCCATGTCACGGAAGGTATCGTAGGTAATCTGCCATTCGCCGTCCCACTTGATGCTGTAGCCCGCGTACGGGTCGACCGGCTGACGGATGAACCACTCGTCAAGCGTGCCGCCGAGGCGCTCGCCGACCAGCGGCAGATCCTTGAGCTTGTCGCGGATCGCGAACATGCCGTAGAGGGGTGAATCGAGCTTTCCGCCCATGTCCCCGGTGACATAGACCACCGGCAGCAGGTCTTTGCGGTAGAGGACCTGATCGCGGTTGGTCGGGCGCACTTCGACGAGCTCGGACACCGGCACCAGCTTTCCGTCACGAGCCCGTACCTTCAGCTTGAGCAGGGCGTCCACACCGGACTGGGCCCTTGCCGGCAACTGGATACGAACCGGAATTTCGTATTTGTTGTCGCCGCCATGGACCGGAGTGACGTCTTCGCCCGCGAGCCCGAGCCGCACGACTGAAACGATGTCGGCCTGGGATACGCCCATCAACGCGGCCTTGGCCTGGGAGACTTGCAGCACGACCTTGGGCGCCACCTCGTCGACCGTATCGTCGACCCCGAGGATGTCAGCGGTGCCCTCGAAGGCTTCGCGAACGGTCTTCGCAACGGCGATCTGGCCGGAATAGTCCGGTCCATAGACCTCGGCAACGATCGGCGACAGCACCGGCGGCCCCGGAGGGACCTCGACGACCTTGGCATTGCCTCCGCTGCGCCGGGCAATCGCCATCACCTCGTCACGTACCGCGATCGCGACCTCGTGGCTCTTGCGGTCGCGGTGATGTTTATCGACCAGGTTGACCTGAACGTCGCCCATCTCCGGGTTGCTGCGCAGGTAATACTGACGCACCAGCCCGTTGAAGTTGATCGGCGCAGCCGTACCGGCGTAGGTTTGGTAATCGGTTACTTCCGGAACCTCGGCGAGATAGTCGCCGATTTCGTGCAGGACCCTGTTGGTATCCTCCAGCGGCGTGCCCGGCGGCATGTCGAGGACCACCTGGAATTCCGACTTGTTGTCGAAGGGCAACATCTTCAGGACAACCAGCTCGACAGCGGCAAGCGACACCGAACCGGCAATCAATACCAGCACCACGGCCCACAGTCCGGCGCGCGCCCGGCCACCCCGCTGCGGGTCGAGCAACGGGCCCATGATGCGGCGAAAGAAGCCATCGAGCCTGCGGGTCAGCTTGTCCTCACCCTCGTGGTGATGCGCATCCGCCGATTTGAGCATTCTCTGGGCGAGCCACGGCGTTACCACGAATGCCACCGCCAGCGAGATGAACATGCCCATCGAAGAGTTGATCGGGATCGGGCTCATGTAGGGGCCCATCAGCCCGGTCACGAAGGCCATCGGCAACAATGCGGCGATCACCGTGAAGGTCGCCAGGATGGTCGGCCCGCCGACTTCGTCCACTGCCTTCGGAATCAGTTGCCAGAGCGGCTTCTGCGGCTCGAGCTGCTGCCAGCGGTGGATGTTCTCCACAACCACGATGGCATCGTCCACGAGTATCCCGATCGAGAAGATCAGCGCGAACAGGCTTACCCTGTTGAGGGTGAAGCCCCAGGCCCACGAGGCGAACAGCGTCGCGGCAAGGGTGAGCGTCACCGCCAGACCGACGATCACCGCCTCGCGCCAGCCCAGCGCCAGCAGGACCAGCAGGACCACCGCCGAGGTCGCAAAAACGAGCTTGCCGATGAGCTTCTGGGCCTTGTCATTTGCCGTGACACCGTAATTGCGGGTGACGGTGAACTCGACACCATCCGGAATCACCGCACCTTTGAGCGCGTTGGTACGGGCAAGAATCGCATCGGCCACGTCAGCCGCATTCACACCGGGTTTCTTGGAGATCTGCAGGGTCACCGCGGGGAAACGGCCGCTCGCGTCGATCCCGGCCTTGTCCGCAGCCGCGCCGGTGCCGAACCACACGTACTGGGTGGCCTGGTCCGGCCCGTCATCCACCGTGGCCACATCGGCCATGAACACCGGCTTGCCGTCGGCAACGCCGACGACAAGGCGCCGGACATCGTTCACCGACTCGATGTAGGTACCGGTCTGCACCAGCACCTCGCGGTTGCCGCGCACCAGGCTGCCGGCCGGCTGCGAGGCATTTGCGAGTTGCAAGGCGGCCTGCAGATCCTGGGCGGTGACGCCAAAGGCACTCATCCGCTCGGCATTCATCTGCACCCGCACCACATGGCCGGGACCACCGATGGTGCTCACGTCACGGGTGCCGGCAATGTGCTTCAGCTCGATCTCCGTCGCCCGAGCGACCTGCTGCAGATCGAAAGCCGAGCGCTGCGGATCCGGCGTCCACAAGGTCAGGCTGACGATCGGCACATCGTCGATGCCCTTGGGCTTGATGATCGGATCGCCGACTCCCAGCTGTGGACTTACCCAGTCGCGATTCGAGTTGATGGTGTCATAGAGTCGCACCAGCGCTGTCTGGTTGGGCACCCCGACTTCGAACTGCACGGTGATGACCGACATACCGGGTCGCGACACCGAATACACGTGCTCTACGCCCGCCATGCGCGAGAGCACCTGCTCCGCAGGGGTCGACACCAGCGATTCAACGTCTCTTGCGGATGCGCCGGGGAACGGGATGAACACGTTCGCCATGGTCACGTCGATCTGCGGCTCTTCCTCGCGCGGTGTCACGAGGGTCGCGAACACGCCCATCAAGAAGAGCACGAGGGCGAGCAACGGGGTCAGTGCATTGCGCTGAAAGGCCGAAGCGATGCTGCCGGAGATACCGAGACGCGAGGCTGATTCGGACATGTCGCCTCCGTTCAGTTTCCGGCCGCGGATCTGACCGCGATGCCCGCGCGCACCGGATCCAGCGCCACATCCTCACTACCCGCGAGCCCCGCCAGCACTTCGACACGGCCCTCGCCGATGGTTTCGCCGAGACGTACCTGCCGCATCCGGAATCCGCCTTTGCCATCGCTTACATATACCGCGGTCACCTCGCCCCGTCGCAGTACCGCGGCCACGGGCACGGTCAGTCGGGGAACCTGACCACTCAGGAAATGCACGCGTGCGAACATGCCCGGCACAATGCCCGGCACATTGGCCGGCAGCTGGACACGGGCCCGTACGGTATGGGTTCGCGGGTCTGCCGCAGGCAACAGCGTGACCGACGAAGCATCCACCCAGCGGCCCTCGGCCGGAAATTCCACACGAGCCTGCAGCGGGGCCCGGCGAAGCTCATCCAGCTTGTACTGGGGCAGGTCTGCCACCGCGCGCATTGAACCTGGCGTATAGATCGCGACCAGCGCCCGCCCGGGCTGGGCCATTTCGCCCTGCTCGATAAGACGTTCCGAGACGACTCCGGAAATCGGCGCGGTAACGGTGGCAAAGCCTCTGCTGGTCGTTGCCTGGGCGCGCCCCGCCACAGCCGCCCTGAGCTGCGCTTCGGCAGCCCGCCAGGCCGCCTCGGATTGGTCGAGCGCCGACCTGGAAATGAAATTTCGCGCAACGAGACTGCGACTTCGGTCGTAAGCGGCACGGGCGTTGGACAAATTCGCCTGCGCCTGAGCCACCTGGGCGTCGGCGGCAGCAACCGCCTGATCTGCTTCTGATGCGTCGATCCTCATCAGGACGTCGCCGCGCTTGACGTGGCTTCCGGCGTCAACCCTGACGTCGATCACCCGGCCCTGCACCTGGGCGGCGACGGTCGATGCATCCAGCGCTTCGATGAATGCCTCCGCCGGGTAGCTCGACGCGACAGGGCCGGATTCGACTCGGGCAATCCCGACCGCCGGCTCCGCGGCGGCTGCGATGCCCGTCGCCAGTCCGATCGTGAGAATCAGCGAGGACAGGGTAGGTGAAATGATCTTCATGAATATTAGTATATGCTTATACTATTGAAAGTCAATCACGCTCGGAGGAAACCTGCGCTTCCCGATCCCGATCTCCGCGTCATCTTGCGATGGCCAGCGCCTCGACCTCGCGCCCGCCATTGCGATAACAGAGAGACTCGAAGCACAGCTGTCGGGCAATTGCAATCCCTCTCCCATTGGGGGCGGAACTGTGCGCCGGCGCGACCGACATGTAAGCACTGCAATCGAAACCGTCACCGGGATTGCGGACAGTAAAACAGATCAGTTCATTGATCCGTCGATACTGCACTACCACGCTGCCCATCCCGGGCTCCCGCCGAGCCTCGAGCCACTCAACTTCGGCCGGCCAGCAGCCCGATTCAATCAATGTGCGCTTGCGCTCGAAGCCGATACCGAGCAAACCGTGTTCGATCGCATTGAGCATCAATTCATTCAAGCCGAGCTCAACGAGGTCGGCATTGGCACAGAGCTGCGCAAGACGTGCAGCCAACGCCGGCACCTCGCCACGGCGCGAAAAGCTGGCGCATCCCTCGGCCGAATCACCACCGAGCGGCCCGAAGTGCCAACCCATGAACGAGTCAGCCGCCCGAGCCGGCGAGGGCGTAAGCCGCCATCGCACGAATCACGCCTTCGTCCTCCCCGACGGCGCGGACCAGCACAAGCTCGCATCCCGGATGCCGATCGCGGGCGGCATCGATCAAAACCGGCACGTCGCGCTTCAGGTGCCCGCCCTCCGCCAGAAATACGGGCACGACACGAACCTGCCGCACTCCGCGCTCCACCAGGCGATCGATCGCTTCATCGAGACGCGGCTCCATGAGCTCGAGAAAGGCGACCTCGACCACCAAGTCCGGGGCCGTTTCGGCGATCGTTGCGGCAAGCCGCCGCACCGGCCCAGCCCACGCCGGATCACGTGCCCCGTGGGCAAACAATACGACGGCCTGCTTCATATGGGATCTCTCCGTAAAATGAACCCGCTCCGGGCGGGTCACTCGACCCGTGCATTCATGACACCATATCATTATCAAACGCCGAGACGACCCCGCTCATGCCGCAGCCCTTCCCCCTCCTTGCCAACCGATTCGCCGCAGCCGTGCTCGCGATGCTCTTGCCGGGCTTTGCCCTGGCACTCCAGGACGCCCCCGTCCCGGGCGGAATCGTCCGCGTCCCCCTCGGCCCGGAAGCTTCGGCCCGACCGCACGCCCGATTCGGCGACCAGCCGGTGCTCGTATACCGGAACAACGGGAACTGGCAGGCGCTTGTCGGCATTCCGCTCGACACCACGCCCGGCGCCTACCCGCTCATCATCTCAGACGAGCAGGGGCGACTGGAAACCAGGGAACTCGACATTCACGACAAGCGCTATCCGGTGCAGCACCTCGTGGTCCGCAACAAGCGCCATGTCGACCCCGATCCGGAAGATCTTGCCCGCTGGGAGCAGGAAAAGCGCCTGCAGGACGATGCCAAGCTGATCTGGCGTGCGATCGACACGGATGAACCGGTTCTTTCACTCCCTGCAAACGGCCGGCACTCGAGCGCGTTCGGGCTCCGGCGTACCTTCAACGGCGAGCCGAGAGCGCCCCATCGCGGGCTCGACATTGCCGTTCCGAAAGGCACCCCCGTCGCGGCACCGGGTGGTGGCGAGATCACCCTGACCGGAGACTATTTCTTCAACGGCAAAACCGTTTTCATAGACCACGGGCAAGGCCTTATCAGCATGCTTTGCCACCTCGAGCGCATCGACGTAAAGATTGGCCAGGTCCTCGAGCGCGGGCAGATCATTGGCCTTGCCGGTGCGACCGGACGCGCGACGGGACCGCACGTCCACTGGAGCGTATTCCTGAATGGCACTGCCGTAGATCCGGCTCTGCTGCTTCCCGGCCGGACTGCACCGGGCCGCTGACGCGACTCAGGCATCGCCGCGGGCCAGGCCGTCGATGACCTGGGCGGCGGCAAAGAGTCCGAAGCTGGCGGTAACCACCATGCTCGACCCGTATCCTGCGCAACTCAATCCCTGGGGTGCCTCGCCCGAGCCCCTCTCCGTTGCGTAGCGCAGGCGCTCATCGGAGTAGACCGCAGCCACACCGAAACGCCGACGCGGGTCCCTCGGAAAACCCTGTGTCTGGCGCAGGCTCTTGCGCACCCTGGCCAGCAGCGGGTCCTGCTCGGTACGCGACAGGTCATCCACCCGAATCCTCGCCGGATCGGTCTTGCCGCCGGCACCGCCGGCGGTGACCACCGGAATCCCGAGACGATGGCACAATCCGATCACCGCCACCTTGACCTTGACCTGATCGATCGCGTCGATTACCCAGTCGCAACCGGCCAGCAGCGATTCGGCGTTCTCGGCCGTCACGAACTCATCGATCGCATCAACCCGGGCGGCGGGATCGATTGCCCTGATTCGCTGCGCCATGGTTTCAACCTTGGCGGCACCCAGAGTCTCTTCGAGCGCATGAATCTGGCGGTTGATGTTCGATTCGGCCACATGATCGAGATCGATGAGCACGATGTGCCCGACCCCGCTTCGCGCCAGTGCCTCGGCAGCCCAGGAGCCAACGCCACCGATGCCCATCACGGCCACGCTCGCTGCGCGGATGCGGGCGAACGCCGCGTCGCCGTAAAGCCGGGCAACCCCGCCAAAACGCCGCTCGCTGGCCGCCGCGACGGGGATGTGATCGGTGCGTTCGGGATCATTCATGAAGGACAGCCTGAATCGATGCAGAGGCGGATCATACACAGGGCCCGCACGCACTTGAACTCCCTGGCGCCGCTACCATCGAAGCACGCAAGGAGGACGATCCCGATGCCCCGCATTCTGCTCAGAATTCTGGTTTGCGTAGCGCTCGCCAGTGCCGTTCCGGCCATGTCGGCCATGGCCCAGCCGTTGGATGCCGCGCAGTTCAGCGCCGAAGGTGTCGCCGCCTACGACAAGGGCGACCTTACGGAAGCCGCCCGCCTGTTTGAACTTGGTGCGCGTGGCGGCAATCGGCTAGCGAGCTTCAACTACGCAATGATGCTTTACCGGGGAGAAATCGACTCCGACGAGAGCAACGCCGCATGGCGTTGGCTTCGCCGCGCAGCGCAAGCCGGGCTGGCGCAGGCCCAATACAATTTCGGGCTGTTATATGAACACGGGGATGGCGTGAAGCGCGACTATGCAGTTGCCCACGAATGGTTTGGCCGCGCGGCCGGACAGGGTTTGCGAGACGCCCAGATGAGTCTCGCCACCCAGTATTTCGTCGGACAGGGCGTTCCCCGGGACTACAGGCTCGCTGCCCGCTGGTACCAGGCCGCAGCCGAGGCGGGCGACCCCGGCGCGCAATACATCATTGGTCACATGTTCGAAGAGGGGTACGGGAAAGACAAGGATACCCGGCTGGCGGCCTACTGGTACCGTCAGGCCGCCGAACAGGGCGACCCCGCCGCCCGCATCAAGTACGAAACCCTGTCTGCCGAACTCAAGGCCGCGGCCGGGCGCTGAGGACTCCCGGCCAATCGACCCCCGCAGACTGGTGCCCGGGCGACGGACGGCCATCGCCGAAACCGCCAGAGAAGGTCAGCGGCTATCGAGCCAGACCCCGAGGCCCTGCGCGTTGAGTTCGATGTCCATCTCAAGCAAGGTACGCAGTGCAGCGCCATCCAGCGGCCAACCTTGTCTCAGACACTCGTCATCCACGAGCGCCTCCAGCCCCGCCCGGATCCTGCGATGCCGATCCACACCCTCACCGACCGCAGCCTCCGCGATCGCCACGTGCGCATCGATCAGGCGATGCAGGTCCGCCGCCAAGCGCGGGACTTCGGTGACCCGACTGTAGTGAGTCAGATACATGGCGGTGGGCTGATAGGCGACAAGCCGGTCAATCGACGCATGCATGGCCTGCGGGTCAAACTGTACTGGCGTGGTCGTCGGAAATACTGAAGGGCGGCCGTCCACATCGAGTTCGCGGTAGGAAAGGCCAAAGGTGTCTCCGGTAAAGAAGGCACGCGCGCCGTGATCGAAAATGCAGACGTGATGACGCGCATGGCCCGGCGTATCAAGGAACTCGAATCGCCGTCCCCCCATCTCGATGACACATCCGTCTACCGCCTCGATGATGCGCTCCTGCGCAACGGGGATGATCTCGCCATAGAGTCGCCGCGCCGTCTCCTCCCCGTATACCGCGACGGATCCGGCCCATAATTTCGACGGATCAGCCATGTGGCGCGCACCACGTGGATGGACCACCAGCCTCGCTTCGGGACACGCCCGCATCAGCGCGCCAGCCCCTCCCGCGTGATCAAGATGAATATGGGTAAGCATGACGAAATCGACGGCCGAAACGGACAGGCCGAGGTACGCAAGTGCTTCCATCACGCGCGGCACCGAGTCGTTGGTACCGGTGTCGATCACGGCCACACGCCCCGAGTGCTCGACCAGATGAATTGCATCGAGCAGTGGCCGACCGTAACCGGAATCGAGCGCATGGATTCCGTCCGGATGGGTGCGGAGCTCTTTCATCTGGTCTCTCTCCATTGCATTGCGGATTCAGTGAAGACGGCGATTCTACAGTCTGATGGGCAAGCAATCGTGATCCCGTTGCCCCATGTCAATGCCCGGCAGCCGATTCAGTGCTTTACTGACATCAGAACGGGGAGAAAGAGAAGCGTACGACCGCTCAGGCAGACGGCGTCGGACATCCCTGAAGCCTGTCCAAAGGCAAAAATGGAGGGAACATCATGCTCACGCTACAAGACTGCATCGAACTATCGGACCTGGACGAGGAAGAAATTCTCGCCATTGCCGAACACGAGCATATTCCGGAAATGGTCGCGGTCGAACTCGGTTCGTATCTGGTGCATACGCCGAGTGGTGAAAAGCGCATCAAACGGATGATCTGCGACGACCTCGACGACGCACGCGCCAAGGGCGACAAGCGCCGTGTGGCGATGCTCAAGATGGTACTCAAACACTACGTCGAGCATCACGGCGGCGGGCTTTAGGCGAGCAGACGTTAAACTCGGGGCTGCCATCACCGGAGCCCTGCATGTCCAGCATCTCAGACTTTCAGCACACCATCGACCGCCGGAGCGTTCCGGGCGAGAAGTGGGGTCGATATCATGATCGCGACGTCATCCCGATGTGGGTCGCCGACATGGATTTCGCGGCCCCGCCAGTCGTCCTGGACGCGCTTCACACACGCATCGATCATGGCGTGTTCGGCTATGCCGATGCATGGCCCGGCCTTGCGGATGCCGTGATCGCCGGCATCGAAAGGGATCACGGCTGGCGGATCGAGGCCGACTGGCTGGTCTGGTTGCCAGGGGTGGTCACCGGGTTCAATCTCGCCTGCCGGATCGTCGGCGAACCGGGTGACGGAATCTTTACCGCGACGCCGGTATACCCGCCGTTTCTCTCGGCGCCCGGCAATGCCGACCGCAAGCTGCAGCAATGCCCCTTGGTACTGCGTGACGGTCGCTGGGAGTGGGACTGGGCCTCCGTGGAGCGCACGCTCACCCCCGAAAGCCGCCTTTTCATGCTGTGCAACCCGCACAATCCCGTCGGCCGGGTGTTCTCCCGCGAGGAGCTGCAACGAATCGCAATCATTGCCGAACGACATGACATGGTGATCTGCTCCGACGAGATTCATTGCGGCCTGGTGCTCGACGATACGACCCCACATATTCCGATTGCCTCGCTCGACCAGGACGTGGCCCGTCGTACGATTACGCTCATGGCGCCGAGCAAGACCTGGAACATCGCCGCGCTCTACTGCGCGTTCGCCATCATTCCCGACCCAACACTGCGCGCCCGCTACCGGCGCGCGATGCGCGGCATAGTGCCCCACCCCAACGTCCTCGGCATGGTCGCCACCGAGGCAGCCTACGCGCACGGCGAAGCGTGGCGGCTGGAACTGCTCGAGGTATTGAGGCAGAACCGCCAAAAGGTAGTCGACGAAATCGCGCGCCTTCCCGGACTTGCCTGCACGATGCCAGAAGCGACCTATCTGGCATGGATCGACTGCCGGCAACTCATCGCCGAACGCAACATCGATTCGCCGGTACGCTTCTTCGAGGAGGCCGGAGTGGGCCTTTCCGACGGGGCGCCCTTCGGTGCGCCGGGCTTCGTCCGGCTAAATTTCGGCTGTCCGCCGGCAATCCTTGACGAGGGCCTCACCCGCATCAGGAAGGCCGTGTCAGGCCGCCCGGACCATGCGTCGCCCGGATGACCGATATACTCGACATCGACAACACGCCTGCGCCGACATGAAGAACGTCGGCGAGAAGCGCCCTCCGGTCCCCTGCAACAAGCCTCGCATGGCCGGGTTTCGCGGCCAGGCATAACGCATCAATTCAAAGGAGGATCGCTATGACCGAACAGACGTGGTGGCTCGTGGGCGTCGCGGCAGTGTTTGCCGCAGCCGTGGTCGGTTTCTTCATCGGCCGCGGCTTCGGGGGTGCCAGGAAGCGCGTCGAAGAACTCGAGGCGGAGGTGTCGCGCCAGAAAGACGAGATCTCCGACTACAAACGGGAGGTCGAGTCCCACTTCGACAAGACCGCTGGCCTGGTCGCCTCGATGGCGGGCTCTTACAGGGACTTGTTCGAACACCTCTCGTCCGGCTACGAGAAGCTCGCCAGCGGATCGACGCAGGCTCTCTTCAGGGAACGGGTGACCGGACTGCTGCTGGGCGGCGCGGCAGCCTCCGCCACCTGGTCGGACAGTGAGGCTGCCAACCGGGTCGATGCGGAAGACGCCGAAACCATCGACCCGACCAAACCAGCCCCATCGGGTGAAGACGATGGGCCAGCACCGACTCAGACGACCCCACCGGACGGCAGTACCGAGGCCCCTGCTGCCGAGCCGGCGGGGGTGCCATCGGAGGAGGCCACGGCCCCTTCATCGCGGGATGCCGCCCAGACCGTGCTTCGAGACGAAAGCCCGGACGAACCCACCGAGAAGACCTTCGGCGAGCTTTACAGAAACGACGCTTCGTCACCCGAAAAAGAGAGCGGCGAACGTCCCTGAGCAGCTGCACATCTCACCGGCGGTGCGGGCAAGCGTGCCCCGTCCGGCCCCCAGAAAAACTAAGGCCCCGCCGCGTGCGGGGCCTTTCCATTACGGCAGAACAGGGGATATTGGCTCAGAATGGGATATCGTCATCGAAATCGCCAAAACCGCCACTCGACGGCGCCGCCGGTTTGCGGGCAGATGGCGCAGGACGACTCTGCGGCGCATCGAAGTCACCCGGGTCGCTGCCCCGCGATGGCGCATCACTACCACCCATACCCTGACGGCTGCCGAGCATCTTCATCTCGTCACCACGAATCTCGGTGGTGTAGCGGTCCTGCCCCTCCTTGTCCTGCCACTTGCGCGTCTGAATGCGGCCTTCCACGTAGATCTGGCTACCCTTCCGCAGGTATTGGCCGGCGATCTCGGCGAGTTTTCCGAAAAACACGACCCGGTGCCATTCGGTATTTTCCTTGCGCTCACCACTGTTCCTGTCCTTCCAGGTTTCGGTCGTGGCCAGACGCAGATTGCAGATCGCGTCGCCCGAAGGCGCGTATCGGGTTTCCGGATCGGCGCCCAGATTGCCGATCAGGATTACTTTGTTCAGCGATGCCATGCCAGACTCCTCTTCTCGAAATTATTGATTCAGCTTGCGGTCGCGCTTGTACGGGCGCGCACTGCCGGCGCCACCATGCCGGCCGCCGCGAGCAGCCAGCAGATGGCCAGGCCGCCGCAAAAGAGATTCACCATTCCCGCGCCATGATGCTTGGCGATCCACCCGCCCAAAGCCCCGCCCAGGAAAAGACCGATCGACTGCAGGGTATTGTAGATCCCGAGCGCGGTCCCCTTGGCGCTGGCCGGTGCCACCCTAGAGATCCACGACGGCTGGGTTGCCTCGAGGATATTGAAGGCCACGAAGAAAAGCGTCAGCCACAAAGCCAGTGGCATCAGGCCATGGCCGTACAGGTAGAAGCCCATCTGCACCACCAACAGAAGTCCGATCGACAGGTTGAAAACCAGCTTCATGCGTCCGTGCTTCTCCGCCACTATCACGGCCGGCACCATGAACACGAAGGAAACCAGCACCGCCGGCAGATAGACCTTCCAGTGCTCGGCGAGCGGCAGGTGCCCCGTCGCCACCAGCGCCGACGGCACCAGCACCCACATTGCCGTCTGCATCAAATGCAGGCAGAAAACCCCGAAATTCAGCCTCATCAACTGCGGATCGAGCAGGATATCGACGATCCGGCCGGTGGCACGCGGCACCGGCGGCGCTGCGGGCACCACGGTGAGCAGTACGACGATTGCCAGCAGCGCGAGCACCGCCGTAAGCCAGAAGATGCCGGACATCCCGATCCACGCGTACAACGCGGGGGAGAGCACCAGCGAGCCCGCGAAAACGAGACCGATCGACGCTCCGATCATCGCCATCACCTTGGTGCGGTGCTGCTCTCGGGTCAGGTCGGCCGCCAGCGCGGTCACCGCGGCAGAGATGGCGCCCGCGCCTTGCAGCACCCGGCCGGCGATCATCATGTGCATGTTGGTTGCCATCGCGGCAAGCATGCTGCCGAGGGCAAACAGCAACAGGCCAAACACGATCACCGGTTTTCGGCCAAAGCGGTCAGATGCGGCTCCGAAGGCCAGTTGCAGGCAGGCCTGGGTCAGACCATAGGCCCCCAGCGCCAGCCCTACCATGGAGAGGTCTTCGCCTCCGGGAAGCGTCTTGGCGTAGACAGCGAAGACGGGGAGGATGAGAAACAGGCCGAGCATGCGCAAGCCGAAGATCGAGGCCAACGTGGCACCAACACGACGCTCTTCGGGGCTCATCCGGTCTGACGCGGTCTTGGACATGCGGGGTTTGGTCAGGCAAGGTGAATTGCGTATATTAGCAGGTTGCTCACCGCACCCGTCGGACACATGGATTACATCAGGATTCGCGGCGCCCGCACCCACAATCTCAAGAACATCAGCCTCGATATTCCGCGCGACCGGCTGACGGTAATCACCGGGTTGTCGGGCTCGGGCAAGTCGTCGTTGGCCTTCGACACACTGTATGCCGAAGGCCAGCGCAGATACGTTGAATCGCTGTCGGCCTACGCCCGCCAGTTTCTGCAGCTCATGGAGAAACCCGACGTCGACCTGATCGAGGGCCTTTCACCCGCAATCTCGATCGAGCAGAAGGCCACCAGCCACAATCCACGCTCGACGGTCGGCACCGTCACCGAGATTCACGACTACCTGCGCCTGCTCTTCGCCCGCGCCGGCACGCCCCATTGCCCGGACCATCCGGAGCACCAGCTGGAAGCGCAGAGCGTATCGCAGATGGTGGATACCGTACTGGCACTGCCCGAAGACACCCGGCTGATGATCCTCGCCCCGGTGGTGGCGGGCCGCAAGGGCGAACAGCTCGACCTGATCGGCGAGTTGCGCGCCCAGGGCTTTGTTCGTATCCGCGTGGACGGCGAGATCCATGAAATCGACGCGCTGCCGAAGCTCGACAAGAACATCCGCCACGACATCGACGTCGTCATCGACCGGCTCAAGGTGCGCCCCGAATCGCGCCAACGGCTCGCCGAAAGCTTCGAGACCGCACTGGCCCATGCGGAGGGGCGTGCCCTGGCTGTCGAAATGGACAGTGGGACCGAGCATCTTTTCTCGGCCCGTTTCGCCTGCCCGGTGTGCAGCTTCGCGCTCGCCGAACTCGAGCCGCGGCTGTTCTCCTTCAACAACCCGGCCGGCGCTTGCCCGAAATGCGACGGCCTCGGCATCGTGGACTTTTTCGATCCGGCCCGCGTCGTCGCCCACCCGGACCTGTCTCTTGCCTCTGGCGCGATCCGCGGCTGGGACCGGCGCAACCAGTTCTACTTCCAGATGCTGTCGAGCCTCGCCCAGCACTACAAGTTCGACATCGACACCATCTTTGCCGAACTTTCCGAAGACATTCGCAACGTGGTCCTGTACGGCTCGGGAAAGACCAAGGTCGCCTTCCGCTACCTCTCCGACGCCGGGCGGATGACACTGAAGGAGCACAGCTTCGAGGGCATCATCCCCAACCTCGAGCGGCGCTACCGCGAAACCGATTCGATTGCGGTGCGCGAGGAACTATCGAAATACCGTGCCACCCATGCCTGCCCCGCCTGCGAGGGGACCCGCCTGCGCAGTGAAGCGCGATACGTCAGGGTCGGCCAGCGCAACCTGCCCCAGGTGAGCGCGCTTCCGCTGGCCAGCTGCCGGGCTTTCTTCGACCAGCTCCGACTCAGCGGACACCGCGCCCAGGTTGCCGACAAGATCGTTTCGGAGATTTCCAGCCGCCTGCAATTCCTGATCAATGTCGGCCTCGACTACCTGACCCTCGACCGCTCGGCGGACACGCTCTCCGGTGGCGAGGCGCAGCGCATCCGCCTGGCCAGCCAGATCGGCTCGGGCCTCACCGGCGTGATGTACGTGCTCGACGAACCCTCGATCGGCCTGCACCAGCGAGACAACGACCGCCTGCTCGATACACTCAAACGCCTGCGCGACATGGGCAACACCGTGATCGTGGTCGAACACGACGAAGACGCCATCCGCGCGGCCGATCACGTGGTCGACATGGGCCCCGGCGCAGGTGTGCACGGCGGCCAGGTAATCGCGGAGGGCTTGCCGGGTGACATCGCTGCGAGTGCGGCGTCACTCACCGGCGCCTTTCTTTCAGGGCGCAGGTCGATTGCCATTCCCGAGACGCGTACGCCACCGCTACCGGAGCGACAGCTGCGGATCCGGGGCGCGGCAGGAAACAACCTGAAGTCGATCGACGTGGACCTACCTGTGGGACTGCTCACCTGCGTCACGGGCGTCTCCGGCTCGGGAAAGTCCACTCTCATCAATGACACGCTGTACGCGGTCGCTGCACGACACCTCTATGGCTCCAACCTGGACCCGGCGCCGCACCGCGAAATCGATGGCCTGGCCTTTTTCGACAAGGTCATCAACGTAGACCAGTCCCCGATCGGCCGTACGCCACGCTCCAATCCCGCCACATATACCGGGCTGATGACACCAATCCGCGAGCTTTTCGCGGGCGTGCCCGATGCGAAGGGTCGCGGCTATGGACCGGGACGTTTCAGCTTCAATGTAAAGGGCGGGCGCTGCGAGGCCTGTCAGGGGGACGGGCTGATCAAGGTCGAAATGCATTTTCTGCCGGACATGTACGTTCCCTGCGATGTCTGTCATGGCAAACGCTACAACCGTGAAACGCTCGAAATTCGATACAAGGGACGGACCATTTTCGAAGTACTCGAAATGACGGTTGAACAGGCGCTGGCGTTTTTCTCCGCGGTCCCCGCAGTCGCCCGAAAACTCGAAACCCTGGCCGACGTCGGCCTCGGCTATATCCGCCTGGGTCAAAGCGCAACGACGCTCTCCGGCGGCGAGGCGCAGCGGGTAAAGCTCGCACTCGAACTCTCGAAACGCGACACAGGCCGCACGCTGTACATCCTCGACGAACCGACCACAGGCCTTCATTTCGCCGACATCGAGATGCTGCTCAAAGTGCTGCAGCGGCTGCGTGACCATGGCAACACAGTCATCGTGATCGAGCACAACCTCGACGTCATCAAGACCGCCGACTGGATCATCGATCTCGGCCCCGAGGGCGGCGGCGGAGGCGGCCGGATCGTGGCCTGCGGCACGCCCGAGACGATCGTGGTCACCGCGGAGTCACACACGGGGCACTATCTGGCCCCGCTTCTCGCCTCGCGACTCCAGTCCTGAACTGGCGAGCGGCGGTGCCGGACTGGCAAACGGCGCCCTCCACATACCTCTTTGGTGATAGTCTCGAACAAATCACGGGATGGAGGTCCATCAATGGCCACTCCGGAAGAAGCGCGCGAAAGGTATCTGCACCGCATCGAAAGCAGACTGAAGTTCCTGGCCTTGCTCGAGCGCAGCGAATTGGCGGTTTACCTGCCCAGCGACGAATTCATGCGCAAACGGCAGGCCCGGAACCTGGCGAAATCTCTCGCACGACCAAGTGAATTGCCCTTGCTTCCCGCAGAGCTGATCGACGAGGCAGCCCAGCAACTCCTCAAGGGGCTAGAGCAAATGCAGCCACGGTTGCCGCATGACGTGCAGTACCGGAACCGCATCAGGCGCGACTGGTAGTCTTGGCAGCCGGCCGTCTCAATCGGCCGCATGTCTGCGCAGTGCGTCGAGCGTGATGATCTTCAGGGCATCACGGTGAGTCGCAGCCAGCACCACCAGTGGCGCTGCGCCCGCCTCGTACGCTTCGAGCCAGCGTACCGCGCACAGACACCAACGATCTCCAGGCTTGAGTCCCGCAAATCGATACTCGGGCCGCGGCGTGCTTAGATCGTTGCCGCGCAATCTGGAGAACGTGAGAAACGCCTCGGTCATCTTTGCGCACACGAGATGACGCGCCGGATCATCGGGCGTTGATTCGCAGCATCCCGTGCGAAAGAATCCCGTCAATGGCGCGTAGGAACAGGCGAGCAAAGGCTCGCCAAGAACATTGACCGCCCCGCTCTGAATTACTCCACTCACGATACCTCCTTACCCGTTCCAGCTTCACCGCGTTCCGGATCGACAACTTCGCGCTCCCGCCCGAGCTCCGCGCTCTTGGAATCAGCATCGCGGGTTCAGTCTGAACCATCAGCAACCGTACCCGATGTCGTCGGCGAAGGAGCGCCAGGCGTGCCGGTGCGCGCTTCTAGCGCTGCCAACCGCTTGTGAGCGCCTTTCGCATCCTTCCGCGCCCGAATGCCCCAAGGCAATACGGTGATCGCACCGATCAGGAAACCCAGCAGCAAGGCCCCCAGAATCGCAACCGCCAGATAGGTTTCGGCATGCCAGACGACAAAGGTAATGGGCACCGGGGCAACGTTCTGGATTGCGAAAACGCCACCAAGAACGGCAAGAATGGTCAACAGCACGCTGCGCATGAATCCCCCTTCTGACTACTGACCGCCGGCACCGGCTCAAGCCGGCCCGCTCAGTGTTGCACGCTCGCCCCCGAATCGACCTCTCCACTGCGCTTGAGCGCGTATTCGGTAGACACCGGCCCGAAGGTCTCAAGGATTGCGATCGCTCCAAGAACGATCGCGGCAAGCGTTTCGGCATACCCCGGAAACGAATCGGTGAGTGTCTGCGTCAAACCAATCGCCATCCCGGCCATAGGCACCAGCGTAAGTCCCGTCAGGCCGGCCTGACGCGTGGACATCTCGCCCGAGCACAGCGCCATCACGCCGATGCTCTTGCCGAGAAACCTCGCCACAACGAAAGCGACGGCACTCAGACCCGCGGTGGCGAGATCGCCAACATGCAACTTTGCCCCGGCGACAACGAACAGGATAACGAAGAACAGCTCGGCCCCCTTGCCAAAATCAACGGGCAGCAACACTTCCTTGCCATCCATGTTATGCACCAGCAGACCGAGGGCCAGCAGCGTGAGCAAAGATGAGCCGTTCAGCAACTTCGCGAGGCCCACTGCACCGACGATCATGCCGATGACCAACACGAACTGAGTCATCTCGTCACGCGGCAGGACCGACGCGAGACCGAGCAACAACCATGCGAGCGCCACCGCTACCAGTATGGAGATCAGCAGCACATACCCGGGAGCC
The DNA here is from genome assembly GCF_009800965.1 of Cognatazoarcus halotolerans. GTDB lineage: Bacteria > Pseudomonadota > Gammaproteobacteria > Burkholderiales > Rhodocyclaceae > Cognatazoarcus > Cognatazoarcus halotolerans. Next base: position 483,007 of record NZ_WUAF01000001.1, read on the forward strand.
AGCAGGGATTGTGTCCAGCTCGATTTGTGCACCGCATAGTGGACGAGCGGCAACAGCGCGGTAAAGACGAGAAAGGAAAGGATGTTGTTCAGCGCGACCAGCATCAGGGTCCGATCCGTCATCGGCCCCTTGGCCCCAAGCTCCTTGACGACCAGCAGCACTACCGCAGGGGATGACGAAATACCGATGGCTGCCGCCAGCGCAGCGTGAATCGGCGTCAGCCCCAACCAAGCCAGCACCGTGTAAATCGCAGCAAATGACAGAGCGGACTCCAATACGGATGCTGCAAGCAACGGCCGTTCGTGCCACGCAAGTTCTACATCGAGCAGGCGACCGAGCTGAAAGAGAATCAGGCCGAGCGCAATATCGACGAAAACCTGTGATCCGGCGAGCATTTCGTGGCTGAACAGCCCCGCCACGCTCGGGCCGAGCACGAAGCCGATAACGATGAAGCCCGTAATCCGCGGCAGCACGCCGGTGCGCTGCGCCAACCGTCCGCCAAGCAGGCCGGACAAGATCAGTAAACTGAAGGCTACAAAGCCATTGATCTCCAACGGCCAGGCGGGAAGAAAGGAGCCCTGCATGCTGTCTCTCTGTTGATATGGCCGGGCCGATGGGTGGGCAATGCCCAGCCGAAACCCGGGAGCAGACCAATCACCAACACCTGTATCGATGTTTGTGGTGACCCCAGCATACCGCAACGCAACGAACGGTGCCCTTGCGGTCGGGCCATGTCAGCAATCGGGATAGCCGTTCGGATTCGCCGATTGCCAGCGCCACGCATCCTCGCACATGGCATCGATGCCCCGGTCGGCCCGCCAACCCAACTCCGTTTCGGCCAAGGCGGGATCTGCCCAGCACTGGGCAATGTCCCCAGGCCGCCGCGGCGCGATCTGGTATGGTACGAGACGGCCGCTCGCACGCTCGAAAGCCCTCACCATTTCGATCACGCTATATCCGCGCCCTGTTCCCAGATTGAGCGTCATGACACCAGTCCGTTCGGCAAGCCGCTCAACCGCGCGGACGTGCCCCTGAGCCAGATCCATCACATGAATATAATCCCGCACCCCTGTGCCATCGGACGTCGGGTAATCGTCACCGAAGACCTGCAGTCTATCCAACCGCCCCACGGCCACTTGGCTGACAAAGGGCAGCAGATTGTTCGGTATTCCGTTCGGGTCCTCGCCGATTCGGCCGCTCGGATGCGCGCCAACCGGGTTGAAGTATCGAAGCAACGCAATTCGCCACTCCGGATCTGCCGCAGCCACGTCCTGCAGCACGTACTCCATCATCCACTTCGTCCGCCCGTATGGGTTGGTCGGCGAAGTCGGAAAGCTCTCTCGGATCGGCACGCTCGCCGGATCGCCGTATACAGTGGCAGAGGAACTGAAGACAAGAGCCTTGACGCCCTTCTGACCCATGATGTCAGCCAACGCCACGGTGCCAGCAATATTGTTATCGTAGTAAGCAAGGGGGACCCTGACGGATTCCCCCACGGCCTTGAGCGCCGCAAAATGAATCACGGCATCGATCGGATACCGACCAAAAATTTCGCTCAAGGCCGCCCGGTCCCGCACATCCGCGCAGTGCTTGCCGGCAAGCTCGTGACCGGTAATCTCGACTACTCGGCGCAACGCTTCGGGTTTGCTGTTGCTGAAATTGTCGACCACCACGACTTCGTGCCCGGCCGCCATCAGTTCTACACAGGTATGCGTTCCAATGTAACCGGCGCCCCCGGTCACTAGCACCAGACTCATGCGGCAGCTCCTGCAAGGATTTCGCTAACGCCGCCGATGATACCGCGGAGTCAGCAAGATCGTGATCTGCCTGGCCATGAAGCCGGCCTTCTCAATGCGACATATGCATGCCTTCGTGCTTCATCACTGCGCCCGTGGCTGAAAGGGACTGCGCAGGAGCATCTACCGATACGGCTTCGATCTTCTTGTCGGCACCTTCCACCATGAGGGTGATCGGGACAGTCGAGCCCTCAGTCACGGGCCCCTTCAGTTGCATCAGCATGACATGATAGCCGCCCGGTTTGAGTTCTACCGATCCACCAGCCGGAACGGCGAGCGACTCGATCGGACGCATCTTCATGACCCCATTCTCCACGACCATAGAATGCAGCTCGGTCACCCCCGCGGCCGGACTCGAAGCACCGACGATCCTTACGCCGGCCTTGCTGGAAAGGGTCATGAACGCACCAGTAGCCTTCTGCGCAGGAACTGTGCCACGCACCCACGGGCTGCTGATAGCCAGATCTGCCGCGGAGACACTACCGACGACCACCAGCCCGACAATTCCCCCAACAAGCATCCTAAAGCGCATTTGAGTCACCCCAAGAGTGGAAACCGGAAATCTTAAGCTGAATGCCCTGAAGCGGGTTGCGGCATTATGTCGCATGGTCCACCCACGATTGGAGGCATTGGCCTTGACCTGTCAGACGATATTATCTGTAGAGCCACACAGGCTGGCATATCGCAACGACACATGAAAACGATACCTATCATTCGGGACCGAACTCGCAACAGGCTACTCACGCTGAGGTTGCTCTCGATCGCGGCAATGCTGTCGCTGATCATCCTCGTTCCGGCTTTGCTGGCAATACCGCTGCCGGCGACACCTCTCCTGGTGGTCATCGGCATTCTTGCCCTGGCTTCGCTATTCGGGATCGCACCGAACCGACGAGCGCTCCCGATCACGTCGCTCGAAACCTGGATCCACCTGAGCATTGATCTCGCCGGTTGGAGCGCTTTCCTCTATTACAGCGGTGGCGCCACGAATCCGGCAATCTCGATTCTGCTCCCCCCTGTCGCAATTGGTGCGGCGATGTTGCCGGCAACGCACGCGTGGGCCCTCGCTGGAACTGCGATCGGAGCATACACATTGTTGTGGGAATATCACCGCCCACTTGACGTCTATGACTCCGCACTAGCGATCAACTGGCACCTTGCCGGGATGTGGCTGACCTTCTCGATTTCCGCTGCCTTGATCACGTTCTACATCGTCCGCATGACGGCCGCCATCCGCTCAAGGGATCTCGCCCTTGCCCAAGCCCGCGAACGGGCGCTCCGCGACGAGCGGATCCTGGCCCTTGGAAGCCTGGCAGCCGGAGCCGCGCATGAACTTGGCACCCCACTCGGCACTCTCGCGGTGCTGATCGGCGAGCAACTCCGCACCCCCGAGCACTCTGCACAAGCAAGGGAGGATCTAGACATGATGCGCACCCAAGTGAAGAACTGTAAGAACATCCTTACCAGACTCACCCAGCAAGCCGGATTGCCACGTGCAGCCGAAAGTCCAAGTGAAGACATCGGAAGCTGGCTCCGCAAGCTTTGCTCAAGATGGCAGGTTCTACGTCCCGAGGCATCAGTTCGGCTCGCTCTAACCGAAGAGCTCGCAGAGATCGAGGCCACCTTTGATGCAAACGTCGAGCATGCCTTACTCAACATCATCAACAACGCTGCGGACGCGTCAAGCGCACCGGTCAGGGTAGAAGCCCGCCTTCCCACGCCGAGCACCCTCGAGATATCTGTCATCGACGAAGGGAGCGGCTTCGACGGCACGATCGGAGCATCGAGCGAAAACCCTAAGCGCGGCCTGGGAATAGGCCTGGTACTCTCGCGAGCGAGTATCGAACGTGCAAACGGACATCTTGATTTCTCGTTCGCCACCTCTCGTGGAACCGTTGCGACGATTACACTCCCGGTCGAATCCCCCCATGCCTGACAGGAACCCCCAAATCCTCGTTGTCGATGACGATCCCGTTTTCAACCGCATCCTCGCTCGTGCCTTGGAGCAGCGAAACCTCCGGGTTCATGCCGCACAAACACCTGACGAGGCGCTCGGCCTTGCAAAGCAGTTCCAACCTGAAATGGCTGTACTTGACCTTAATCTGAACGGACAATCGGGCTTGGCACTCCTGAAACCCTTGATGGATGCGAGCCCTTACTGCCGCATCCTCGTCTTAACCGGATACGCAAGCATCGCAACCGCAGTCGAAGCAGTCAAACTCGGTGCCCACAACTACCTTGCGAAACCCGCGGACGTTGACAGTATCCTCCTAGCACTTGGACGCTACCCCACAGTACCCGATGAGCAGCCTCCAGCGCAGCCGATGAGCGTAGAACGCCTCGAGTGGGAGCACATACAGCGAGTGCTTTCCGAACAACAGGGAAACGTTTCCGCAACTGCGCGAGCGCTCAAGATGCACCGCAGAACCCTCCAACGCAAGCTTCAGAAGCGCCCGGTGAAGGAGTAAAGGATGCCCCAGGATGCGCGGATGCGCCTCGACAAATGGCTATGGGCTGCCCGATTCTTCAAGACAAGAAGTCTTGCAAGCGCGCAGATCGATGCAGGTCGGGTAACGGTAAATGGCGTCAAGGCCAAGCGCGCAACGTCAGTCATGCCTGGCGACGAAATATCTCTTCCCGTGGGCGGAGAGCCGCGCTCGTTGATCCTGCTAGCCCTGTCTGCGCTGCGAGGTCCTGCGGCGGTTGCCCAACAGCTGTACCGGGAAACGATCGAAAGTGCCACCAACCGGGCGACACTGGCTGAACTACGCAGATTTGCACCGGAACCAGAGCAATCGCGACACGGGCGTCCAACAAAACAGGATCGTCGCCGGATACAGCGCCTGCGGGACTCATGAAGCGATGCCAAGGATGAACGCCTGGGCCACCCCAACATCACAAACGATCTCAGACGAACGTTTTGTCGAAAAAAAACCGGGGCACGCCCCGGTTTCCTATTCGATCGACAACGCCCCTTAATCGGCGTCCGAAACCTCAACCACTTCGCCACCTTCCGGGCGATCCATAAGCTCGATCAGTGCCATCGGCGCATTATCGCCTTGGCGAAAACCAAACTTCAGGATGCGCAGGTAACCACCGTTTCGACTTGCGAAGCGCGGACCAAGCTCGTCAAAGAGCTTCACGACCATGTCACGATCGCGCAACCGACTGAAGGCAAGGCGGCGATTAGAGAGGCTGGGCTTCTTGCCAAGCGTGATGATGGGCTCAACCACTCGACGAAGCTCCTTCGCCTTAGGCAACGTGGTCTTGATAACCTCGTGCTTAAGCAGGGAATTCGTCATGTTTCGCAGCATCGCCTGGCGATGTGCGCTGGTACGGTTAAGTTTGCGAAGACCGTGACGGTGACGCATGTTCGTTCCTTTATTCGTCTATCCGCCGAATCAGCCCAGCTTTTCGAGCCCGGCAGGCGGCCAATTTTCCAGTTTCATGCCCAGCGTCAAACCACGGGACGCGAGCACTTCCTTGATCTCGTTGAGCGATTTCCGCCCGAGGTTCGGCGTCTTGAGCAACTCCGTTTCGGTACGCTGGATGAGATCGCCGATGTAGTAGATGTTCTCTGCCTTGAGGCAGTTCGCGGAGCGAACCGTAAGCTCGAGATCGTCCACCGGACGCAGCAAGATTGGGTCGATTGCCGGCGCCTTGGGTTGCTCTACCGCAGCCGGGGTCCCTTCAAGCTCCGCAAAGACCGACAGCTGATCCATCAGCACACGCGCAGCATACCGAATGGCCTCTTCCGGATCTGCCGAGCCGTTGGTCTCGATATCAAAAACCAGCCTGTCCAGGTCAGTACGTTGTTCGACACGCGCGCTTTCAACAAGATAGCTAACCCGGCGAACAGGACTAAACGAAGCATCCAGAACGATGTGTCCGATTGCCTTGTTTTCGCCAACCGGTGTCCGCACGTTGCCCGGAACGTAACCACGCCCCTGTTCGACCTTGATCTGCATGTCCAGCTTGCCGCCTGGCGCGAGATGCGCGATGACGTGGTCCGGATTGATGATCTCGACATCGTGGGTAGCCTCGATGTCGGCCGCAGTCACCACGCCTTCCCCGCTCTTGCTGAGCTGAAGCGTAGCCTCGGAACGGCTGTGAAGCTTCAAAACCACGCCCTTGAGATTCAGCAGCAGGTCGACGATGTCTTCCCGTACGCCATCCAGGGTGGAATATTCATGTAGCACACCCTCGATCGAAACTTCGGTCGGAGCGTAGCCCGGTAACGAGGACAAAAGAATACGGCGAAGCGCATTCCCGAGCGTGTGTCCAAAACCCCGCTCAAACGGCTCCATGGTCACTTTCGCGTGAACAGGGGAGACGTTCTGTACGTCGATAATACGGGGCTTCAGCAGAGCATTGCTTTGCATCGACATTCCCTTGGATCTGTGTTCGACTCGATACCTCGCGAATTAACGCGAGTAGAGTTCCACGACCAGACCTTCGTTGATTGTAGCGGGGAGTTCCGCGCGTTGCGGGTAAGCCTTGAAGGTACCCTTGCCGGCTTTTGCATCGACCTCGATCCATTCCGGAAAACCGCGCGATTCAGCTGCTTCAAGCGCAGCCTTCACCCGGAGGTGGCCCCGAACGCGTTCGGCCAGCTCAACCACGTCACCCGGACGGAGTGTGTACGAGGGGATGTTAACCCGTTGACCGTTCACCAAAACACCGTTGTGACGGACAATCTGGCGTGCTTCGGCACGACTCACGCCAAAGCCCATACGATAGGCAACGGCATCAAGACGGCCTTCAAGCAGTTGCAGAAGGTTCTCGCCGGTTTGGCCTTTACGACGATCAGCTTCTGCATAGACCTTGCGGAACTGACGCTCGAGAACGCCGTAAAGGCGACGGATCTTTTGCTTCTCGCGGAGCTGCACGCCATAGCCCGACAGGCGCTGACCGGACTTTTGGCCATGCTGACCAGGCGCATACGCGCGACGTTCGATCGAGCACTTGTCAGTAAAGCACTTCTCGCCTTTCAGGAAGAGTTTTTCCCCTTCGCGACGGCACTGACGGCACTTGGGATCAAGATTACGAGCCACTTCTCAACTCCTTGTCAGATACGACGCTTTTTCGGCGGACGGCAGCCGTTGTGCGGAATAGGCGTAATATCGGTAATGCTGGTGATTTTCATGCCCAGCGCATTCAGGGCACGAACCGCAGATTCTCGACCCGGGCCAGGGCCCTTGATCCGAACCTCAAGATTCTTGACACCGCACTCTTGAGCGGCTTTCCCGGCGGCCTCGGCTGCCACCTGAGCGGCAAACGGAGTGCTCTTACGGGAACCCTTGAACCCTGCACCACCTGAAGTCGCCCACGACAATGCGTTACCCTGGCGATCAGTGATCGTGATGATGGTGTTATTGAAGCTCGCGTGAACGTGAACGATGCCTTCGGCAACGTTCTTCTTGACCTTCTTGCGAACCTTAGCTGCAGTCTTGACCATTCGTTTTTCCTATCACTTCTTGCCGGCGATCGCCTTGCGCGGCCCTTTCCGGGTACGCGCATTCGTACGGGTCCGCTGACCACGCAGCGGAAGACCACGGCGGTGACGCACGCCACGATAGCAACCCAGATCCATCAGACGCTTGATGCTCATCGTCACTTCGCGACGAAGATCACCTTCCACCACAAACTTGCCAACCTGTTCGCGCAGCCGCTCCATGTCAGAATCAGTCAGATCCTTGATCTTGACTGAACGAGACACACCCGCAGCATCACAAATCTTTTGAGCGCGGGTACGACCGATACCAAAGATCGCGGTGAGCGCGATTTCGGTGTGCTTGTGGTTGGGAATGTTTACCCCAGCAATGCGGGCCATTCGATCACCCCAGAAAGCTAAACGTTAAATATTAACCGATTACGGCTACCCGATCAACCCTGACGCTGTTTGTGGCGCGGGTCGGTACAAATTACTCGCACCACGCCTTTGCGACGGATGACTTTGCAGTTACGGCAGATCCGCTTTACGGATGCTTGAACTCTCATTTTCTTGCTCCAAAAACTGAACTTGGTACCACTACTTCGCCCGGAACACGATCCGACCCTTCGTGAGGTCGTAGGGCGTTAGCTGGACCGTGACCTTGTCACCAGGAAGAATGCGGATATAGTGCATGCGCATTTTTCCGGATATATGGCCGAGTACCATATGCCCATTCTCGAGGCGAACCCTGAAGGTTGCGTTTGGCAGGGTTTCTTCAACCTCACCCTGCATCTCGATCATGTCTTCCTTCGACATCGACTCACCTCAGCGGCAGACCCGCCCCCTTGAAGTTCGCCTTCTTCAACAAGCTTTCGTACTGATGTGACATCACATAAGCCTGCACCTGGGACATGAAGTCCATGGTAACGACCACGATGATCAACAAGGACGTTCCTCCAAAATAGAACGGCACATTCCATTTCAGGATAAGAAACTCGGGCAGCAGACAAACCAGCGTGATGTAGACCGCACCAGCCATCGTCAGCCTCATCAGGATCCTGTCGATATAGCGGGCCGTCTGCTCACCAGGCCTGATCCCCGGCACGAACGCCCCGCTCTTCTTCAGGTTGTCTGCAGTCTCACGCGCATTGAAGACCAGCGCAGTATAGAAAAAGCAGAAAAACACGATGGCCGCGGCGTACACCAACACATACACTGGTTGCCCAGGCGAAAGCGTCGAAGCTATGTCCTTCAACCACCCCATTCCCGCCGAAGCACCGAACCACTGCCCCAACGTTGCCGGGAACAGGATGATGCTCGATGCAAAAATCGGTGGGATTACGCCAGACATGTTGAGTTTCAGCGGAAGGTGCGACGCCTGACCACCATAGACCTTGTTCCCGACCTGCCTCTTCGCGTAATTCACCAGAATCTTACGTTGGCCACGCTCCACGAACACCACTGCCGCCGTCACCAAGACAACCAGAACACAAATAAACAACGCAGTGACCGGATGCATCGCGCCGGTACGTACGAGTTCAAACAACCCGCCGATCGCGTTGGGGAGCCCTGCAGCAATGCCGGCAAAAATGATCATCGAGATGCCGTTACCGACACCGCGCTCGGTAATCTGCTCACCGAGCCACATCAAGAACATCGTGCCAGTAACCAGCGTCGTGACTGCTGTAAGCCGGAACATGAACCCGGGATCGAGCACAAGTCCAGGCTGACTCTCAAGCGCCACAGCAATACCGAAGGCCTGAAAGAGCGCCAGCGCGACAGTCCCGTAGCGCGTGTACTGGGTAATCTTGCGCCGGCCAGCTTCACCCTCTTTCTTCAGCGCTTCCAGCTGCGGACTGGCCACGGTCATCAATTGCATGATGATCGAGGCAGAGATGTACGGCATGATCCCGAGTGCAAAAATGGTGAATCTCGACAGCGCCCCACCCGAAAACAGGTTGAACACGCCCAAGATGCCGCCTTGCTGCGACTGAAACAGCTGTGCCAGCTGATCTGGATCGATGCCAGGTACAGGAATGTGCGCGCCGATCCGGTAGACGATCAACGCCCCCAGCAAGAACAGCAACCTGTTTTTCAGATCGCCGAACTTGCCGGTGCTACCGACTTTTGCTGCCTGGTTAGCCACGTCTTCGTGCCTTATTCGGCCGCCACCGAGCCGCCCGCTGCCTCAATGGCCGCACGCGCCCCCTTGGTCGCCCCGATACCACGGAGATTGACCTTCTTGTCGATCGCACCCGACAGTACAACCTTCGCTGCCAGTGCATCACCAGCCACAAGACCAGCCTGCTTCAGGACGAGAAGATCCACATCCTCGACAGGCAACAGGGCAAGTTCCGAAAGCCGAACTTCCGCGTTGCGAGCACGGGTCAGCGACACGAAGCCACGCTTGGGCAAGCGACGTTGCAACGGCATCTGGCCGCCCTCAAAACCAGTCTTGTGGAATCCACCGGTGCGGGACTTCTGCCCCTTGTGACCGCGACCACAGGTTTTGCCGAGGCCACTACCAATTCCACGACCGACACGCTTGGCCGCCGACTTGGCACCCGCCGCCGGCTTGATGGTATTCAGTCTCATCTCAGGACTCCCACTTCAGCAGGTACGAAACCTTGTTGATCATGCCGCGTACCGCTGCCGTATCTTCGAGTTGCACCGTCTGGTGCAGCCGGCGCAAGCCAAGCCCGCGGACCGTCGCCCGGTGCGATTGCTTGGTGCCGATCACGCTCTTGACGAGCGTGACTGTAACTTTCTTGTCAGACATCGTTTACCCCAGAATCTCTTCGACGGACTTGCCGCGTTTGGCAGCAATCTCCGACGGGCTATTCACGGCGGTCAGACCATTCAGGGTCGCACGCACCACGTTGTAGGGGTTGGTCGAACCCAGGCACTTGCAGATGATGTCGGTAACACCCATCACCTCGAACACCGCGCGCATCGGACCGCCCGCGATGATGCCGGTACCGCTCGGGGCCGGCTGCATCAGCACGGAGGCCGCGCCATGCTTACCAACCACCGTATGGTGCAGCGTGCCGCCCTTCAACGACACCTTGACCAGCTTGCGACGAGCCTCGTCCATTGCCTTCTGCACGGCAACCGGCACTTCACGCGCCTTGCCCTTGCCCATTCCGATACCGCCATCGCCGTCGCCGACCACCGTCAGCGCCGCGAAACCAAGGATGCGACCACCCTTCACGACCTTGGTGACGCGATTGATCGCCACCATTTTTTCCCGCAGACCGTCGTCACGCTCATCGGCCACCTGCGGTTTCCTGCTTTGCTGCTTAGCCATTGCCTTCCTCGCTTAGAACTTGAGGCCGCCTTCGCGAGCGGCTTCAGCCAAGGCCTTGACCCGGCCGTGATAGTGGAAGCCGGCACGGTCAAACGACACCGACTCGATGCCCGCGGCCTTGGCGCGCTCGGCAATCAGTTTGCCCACGGATTCCGCAGCCTTGACGTTGCCGCCATTCGGAATCTGGCTACGCACTTCGGCTTCGACGGTGGACGCCGCGGCGAGCACCTTGGAACCGCAACCGGAGATAATCTGGGCGTATATGTGGCAGTTGGAACGATGGACAGTCAGACGGACAGCCTTCAGTTCCGCGATCTTGGCACGGGTTTTACGTGCCCGGCGCAAACGTGCGACTTTCTTGTTCATGAGTGCCAGCCCTTACTTCTTCTTGGTTTCCTTGAGCACCACAACCTCGTCCGAATAACGGACGCCCTTGCCCTTGTACGGCTCGGGTTGCCGGTAGGCGCGCACCTCTGCAGCGACCTGGCCGACCTGTTGCTTATCGGTACCCTTGATTACGATCTCGGTCTGGGTAGGTGTTTCGACCTTTACACCGGCAGGCATCTGATGCACCACCGGATGCGAGAAACCGAGCGTGAGATTGAGCTTGTCGCCCTGGGCCTGAGCACGATAGCCAACGCCGACGAGCGTAAGCTTGCGTTCAAAGCCCTTCGAAACACCGGTAACCATGTTATTGACCAGTGCGCGATAGGTACCCGACAACGCGTTTGCATTGGCAACACCCTCAACAGCACGACAGACCACCGCGCCATCTTCGAGCTCGACGCTTACCGCCGGAACCGCACGCTGAACCAGCGTACCGAGCGGCCCCTTGATCGAGATCACGCCGCCATCATTCTTGAACTCAACACCTGACGGCAGCGCAACCGGATTCTTTGCTACACGAGACATTGTTCAGCCTCCCTTATGCGACGATGCAAAGCACTTCGCCGCCAACCCTGCTGGCACGCGCTGCACGATCTGTCATCACACCTTTCGGGGTCGAGACAATCGCCACCCCTAGGCCATTCATGACACGAGGCAGATCACCACTGCCCTTGTAGACGCGCAGACCAGGACGGCTCACACGCTCGATGCGCTCGATTACCGGACGACCTGCATAGTACTTGAGGGCGACATCAAGCTCAGGCTTGCCGGATTCTGCACGAACAGCAAAATCGTCAATGTAGCCTTCATCCTTGAGCACCTTTGCAATGGCCATCTTCAGCTTCGAAGACGGCATGCTGACCGTGGATTTCTGCGCCTGCTGACCATTGCGGATGCGCGTCAGCATATCGGCGATCGGATCGGACATACTCATATTTCTCTCCTTACCAGCTCGCCTTGGTCATGCCGGGAACTTCGCCGCGGAATGCGATCTCGCGCAGCTTGTTACGGCAAAGACCGAACTTGCGAAAAACACCACGCGGACGGCCCGTCAGGTTGCAACGATTGCGCTGCCTTGACGGACTTGCATTGCGCGGAAGCTGCTGCAGCTTCAGCCGCGCAGCCATACGATCCTCTTCCGAAAGACCGGTGTCATTGATCTGAGCGACAAGCGCCGTGCGCTTGGCAGCGTACTTCGCCGCCAGCTTGGCACGCTTCTCCTCGCGGTTGATCAGGGCCAGTTTCGCCATATCACCCTCAATTCTTGAACGGGAACTTGAACGCGGCAAGCAGAGCGCGCGCTTCTTCATCGGACTTCGCGGTGGTCGTGATGCTGATGTTCATGCCACGAAGCGCGTCGATCTTGTCATACTCAATCTCGGGAAAAATAATCTGCTCTTTCACACCGAGGTTGTAGTTGCCACGCCCATCAAAACCCTTGGACGCGATACCGCGGAAGTCACGGATACGCGGCATCGCGACCGTAACCAGGCGATCGAAGAATTCGAACATGCGCGGACCACGCAGCGTCACCATGCAACCGATTGGATAGCCATCGCGAATCTTGAAACCGGCGATCGACTTGCGCGCCTTGGTTGCAACCGGCTTCTGACCTGCAATCTTGGTCATATCACCGATCGCGTTGTCGAGAATCTTCTTGTCGCCAACCGCCTCACCCACACCCATATTGAGCGTGATCTTGGTAATGCGGGGCACTTCCATGACGGACTTGTAGCCGAACTGCTCGCGCAGCTGGGGTACAACCGTTTCCTTATAGAAATCTTGCAAGCGGGCCATTGTGTCTATCCTTAAGCCTCAACCACTTCGCCATTGGACTTGAAGAAGCGAACCTTACGGCCATCCTCAAGCACCTTGATGCCGACACGGTCAGCCTTCTGCGTTGCGGGATTGAACAGCGCCACGTTGGAAACATTGATCGGCATTTCTTTCTCGACAATGCCACCAACCTGACCCTTCATCGGATTGGGCCGAACATGTTTCTTTACGCGATTGATTCCCTCAACCACAACATGCTCATCATCGACGCGACGCAGGACAGCACCGCGACGCCCCCGATCCTTGCCGGCGAGGATCACAACCTCGTCACCTTTACGAATCTTGTTCATCGCCAACCTCAGAGTACTTCCGGCGCCAGGGACACGATCTTCATGAAGCGCTCGGTACGCAGTTCACGCGTAACCGGCCCGAAGATACGGGTGCCGATCGGCTCCAGCTTGGTATTGAGCAAAACAGCGGCATTGCCGTCGAACTTGACGAGCGAACCATCGGGACGACGAACACCTTTGGCAGTACGAACCACCACAGCGTTGTAGACATCACCTTTTTTCACTCGCCCACGAGGCGCAGCATCCTTGATCGACACCTTGATGATGTCGCCAATGCCTGCGTAGCGCCGCTTGGAGCCGCCGAGCACCTTGATGCACATCACAGAACGCGCACCGGTGTTGTCGGCGACGTTAAGGACAGTCTGCATTTGAATCATTGATTAACTCTCCAACTTAATCCGCGGCGCGGTCAGTCTTGGAACCCGTCTGGGCAGGATCACGACCCGGACGGGCCGCAAAGACTTAAAAGTATAACTGCTTGGCAGTTTCCTGCCAAGCAGTTTCTTCCAACCGGTCAAAATTTCTCAGACCAGGCGAGCCTTCTCGACTACGCGCGTAACCTTCCAGGCTTTCGTCTTGGAGATCGGGCGGCATTCCGTGATCTCCACCAGGTCGCCTTCGGACGCGCTGCCATCCTCGACATGTGCGTGGTATTTCGCACTACGAGTGATCACCTTGCCGTACAGCGGGTGCTTCACTCGACGCTCGACCACCACGGTCACCGTCTTTTCCATCTTGTCGCTCACCACGCGCCCAACGAGGCTGCGTGTGCACGAACCTGCTTCGATCTGCTCAGTCATTTCTGCACCGCCTTCTCAGCCAGGACCATGCGCACCCGCGCGATGTCCCTGCGTACCGTCTTCAGCTGACCGGGATTGCCGAGCTGCTGAGTTGCATGCTGCATGCGCAGGCTGAACTGCGCCTTCAACAGATCAAGCAACTCCTTGTTGAGTTCTGTCGCGCCTTTGGCGCGGAGTTCGCTCGCTTTCATGATTACCCCACCTGACGCGTCACGAAGGTCGTCGCAAGCGGCAGCTTTGCCGCTGCAAGGCGGAAGGCCTCGCGTGCGAGCGTCTCGTCAACGCCATCCATCTCATACAGCACCTTACCGGGCTGGATCTCAGCAACCCAGTATTCGGGGTTGCCCTTACCGTTACCCATCCGAACCTCGGCGGGCTTTCTGGAGATCGGCTTGTCCGGGAAAATCCGGATCCAGATCCGACCACCACGTTTGATGTGACGGGTCATTGCACGACGAGCGGACTCAATCTGGCGGGCAGTCAAACGCCCGCGACCAATTGCCTTGAGTCCGTATTCGCCGAAGCTGACCTTGGTACCGCGGGTAGCAACGCCGGTGTTACGGCCTTTTTGCTCCTTACGATACTTCCTTCTCGACGGCTGCAGCATCATTCGCTCCTGCTTTCTTCACGCGTTTGCCGGACTTGTCGGCATCCCCTTGCTCACCACCGGCACGACGTGCCGGGCGCTTGCCCGGACGGTCGTTGTCGCCGCGCGGAGCACGCCGCCCGCGGCGGTTTTCCGTATCGGCTTCGCCTGCAGCAGGCTGTTCGTTGCGGGCGAGAATGTCACCCTTGTATACCCAGACCTTGATACCGATGATCCCGTAGGTCGTCTTAGCTTCCGAGACGCCGTAATCGATATCGGCACGCAAGGTATGAAGCGGCACACGCCCCTCGCGATACCATTCGGTCCGGGCGATCTCCGCGCCGTTCAGGCGACCGGCACTCATGATCTTGATGCCTTGGGCACCGAGACGCATGGCATTCTGCATCGCACGCTTCATCGCGCGACGGAACATGATGCGGCGCTCGAGCTGCTGGGCGATAGAATCGGCAATCAGCTGAGCGTCCACTTCAGGCTTGCGAACCTCTTCGATGTTCACGTGGACTGGAACGCCCATGATGCCTTGAAGGTCGCGCTTGAGCAGCTCGATATCCTCACCTTTCTTGCCGATGACGACACCCGGACGCGCGCTGAACAGGGTAATGCGGGCATTCTTCGCCGGGCGCTCGATGAGCACTTTCGCAACGGAGGCGTGCGACAACTTCTTCTTGAGGTACTCACGGACCTTGAGGTCCTCGAGCAACATCTTCGAATAATCACCGCTAGGCGCGAACCAGCGCGAGTTCCAGTCACGAGTCACCGCGAGGCGGAACCCGGTAGGATGAATCTTCTGTCCCATACGAACTCCTTAGTCCCCGACCGACAGATAAATATGACAGGTCGGCTTAAGGATCCGGTTGCCCCGACCCTTGGCGCGTGCCGTAAAGCGTTTCAGCGACATGCCTTCCTCAACGTAAATCGTCTTTACCTTGAGCACATCGATATCCGCACCGTCGTTGTGCTCAGCGTTCGCGATCGCAGACTCGACGACCTTGCGAATGATCTGCGCACCCCTTTTCGGCGAGAAGGCGAGAGTATTCAACGCCTGCTCCACCTTCATGCCGCGGATCTGATCAGCAACAAGCCGCCCTTTCTGGGCAGAGAGCCGAACACCGCGGAGAATGGCTTTAGTTTCCATAGCTCACCCCTTACCGCTTCGCTTTCTTACTGGCGGCGTGACCTTTGAAGGTACGCGTCAGCGCGAATTCGCCGAGTTTGTGACCGACCATGTTCTCGGAGATATAGACCGGCACATGCAAGCGGCCGTTATGGACTGCAATCGTGAGTCCAACGAAATCCGGGAGAATGGTGGAGCGACGCGACCAGGTCTTGATCGGGCGCTTGTCTTGACCGTTACGTGCAGCGTCAACCTTCTTGAGCAGGTGAGCGTCGATGAACGGGCCTTTCTTGATAGAACGTGCCATTTCTTACCCCTTAACGCTTGTTGCGACGCTGCACAATCATCGAATCGGTGCGCTTGTTGTTTCGCGTACGATATCCCTTCGCCGGCGTTCCCCACGGGCTGACCGGAACACGACCTTCGCCGGTACGACCCTCGCCGCCACCATGCGGGTGATCGACCGGGTTCATCGCAACACCGCGAACGGTCGGACGAATCCCGCGCCAGCGATTGGCGCCGGCCTTGCCGATCTTGCGCAGGCTATGCTCGGAATTGCCCACTTCGCCGATCGTCGCGCGACACTCGACGTGCACACGACGAATCTCGCCTGAGCGCAGACGAAGCTGCGCGTAGCTACCCTCGCGCGCAAGCAGCTGAACGGAAGTTCCTGCGGCTCGCGCCAACTGTGCGCCCTTGCCGGCCGACAATTCAACGCAGTGCAGCGTGCTACCCACCGGGATATTGCGGATCGGAAGGGTGTTACCAGCCTTGATCGGGGCTTCCGCACCCGACACCAACTGCGCACCAACCTCGAGGCCACGCGGCGCGATGATGTAGCGGCGCTCGCCGTCCGCATAGCAGACCAGCGCAATATTTGCCGAACGGTTGGGGTCGTACTCGATACGCTCAACCTTCGCGACAATACCATCCTTGTTGCGACGGAAATCGATCACGCGATAGTGCTGCTTGTGACCGCCCCCCTGATGGCGAACGGTAACCCGACCATAGTTGTTACGGCCAGCCTTGCTGGTCTTCTTCTCGATCAGTGCATCATGCGGACGACCCTTGTACAGGGAGGCATTCACGACTTTCACGACGCCCCGGCGCCCTGCCGAGGTCGGTTTGACTTTTACGAGTGCCATATCTATTACTCCCCGGCCGCGAAGTTGATTTCCTGGCCAGGCTTGAGGCAGACGAAGGCCTTCTTCCAGTCCTTGCGGCGGCCAAAGTTGCGACCGAAGCGCTTGACCTTGCCCTTGACGTTGGCGACCTGCACTGACTCAACCTCGACCTTGAACAGCAGCTCAACGGCCGCCTTGACTTCAGGCTTGGTCGCATCGGACGCGACGCGGAACACAACCTGCTCGTTCTTGTCGGCCACGAAGGTTGCCTTTTCGGAGATTTGCGGGGCGAGCAGAACCTGCATCAGCCGCGCTTCGCTGAAGTTGCTCATTGCCACATCTCCTCCATCTTGGCGACCGCACCACGGGTCACCAGCACCTTCGGAAAGCGAACCAGCGACACCGGATCGGCTTCACTTACCTCAAGAACCAGAACGTGCGGCAGATTGCGCGACGACAGGAAGAGGTTTTCATCGAGGTTGTCAGTAATAACGAGCACCGACTCGAGCCCCATGCCCTTGAGCTTCTGCGAGAGAAGCTTGGTCTTGGGCGCCTCAACGCCAAAAGACTCGACAACAGCAAGACGATCTTCGCGCGCAAGCTGCGAAAGAATCGAAGCCACGCCAGCGCGATACATCTTCCGGTTCACCTTCTGGGTGAAGTTCTCGTCCGGGCTGTTCGGGTGGACACGACCACCCCCACGCCAGACCGGGCTGGACGCCATACCAGCACGTGCGCGACCGGTACCTTTTTGGCGCCACGGCTTGCGAGTCGATTTCTGCACGTCGGCACGACCCTTTTGCGCGCGGTTGCCCGAACGCGCGTTAGCCATGTATGCCGTTACAACCTGATGGATCAACGCCTCGTTGTAGTCGCGACCAAAAAGGGTGTCGGACGCCTGCATGGTTGCAGCGGCCTGCCCCTGCTCATTCAACAGTGTCAGTTCCATCACGCCCCCGCCTTGACTGCCGGACGAACAACGACATCCGAACCCTTGGACCCAGGCACAGCCCCCTTGACCAGGAGCAACTGCCGCTCGACATCGACGCGCACCACTTCGAGATTTTGCTGCGTCACATTGGCGTCGCCCAGATGACCGGCCATCCGCTTACCCGGGAAGATCCGACCCGGGTCTTGCGCCATACCAATTGAACCCGGCGCATTATGCGACACCGAATTGCCGTGCGACGCCCGCTGCGAGCTGAAGTTATGCCGCTTGATTGCGCCAGCAAAACCTTTACCGATCGAGGTCCCGGAAACATCAACCATCTGACCGACCGCAAAGACGTCGACGTTGATCACATCGCCAGCCTTGAGGCTGCTCAGCTGCTCGGGCGTAACGCGGAATTCTTTCAGGACGTGGCCGGCTTCAACCCCGGCCTTGGCGAGATGGCCCGCAAGGGGCTTGCTCACCCGGCTAGCGCGACGCTTGCCGAAAGTCACCTGAACCGCGGCATAGCCGTCGACTTCAGGCGTCTTGATCTGGGACACACGATTGTCGGACACGTCAAGCACTGTCACCGGAATGGAACGACCATCCTCGGCGAAAATGCGAGTCATGCCGACCTTGCGCCCGACAAGGCCTAGACTCATTTTTTTCTCCTAATCCCGGTTGCGATTGACCGGGGCCATTGGTTACAAATGCGCAAAAAACGCAAGGGCCGGATTATACCGGCCCTTGCAGTCAAACCGCAAGCCTTACTGCAGCTTGATTTCCACATCCACGCCAGCCGGCAGATCGAGCTTCATCAGCGCGTCGACAGTCTTGTCGGTGGGATCGACGATATCCATCAGACGCTGATGGGTACGGATCTCGAATTGATCGCGCGAAGCCTTGTTGACGTGCGGCGAACGCAACAGATCGAAACGCTCGATTCGGGTGGGGAGCGGTACCGGACCACGCACTACTGCACCGGTACGCTTCGCAGTTTCAACGATTTCCTGAGCGGATTGATCGATCAGACGGTAATCGAAGGCCTTGAGGCGAATGCGGATTTTCTGATTTTGCATGATTATTTCCAAAGAGCAGATGGTGGCGGCAAAGGTACCGCCACCCGAAAAGTCACTTATTCGATGACCTTGGCAACCACACCGGCGCCGACGGTACGACCACCTTCGCGAATCGCGAAACGCAGGCCCTCTTCCATGGCGATCGGCGCGATCAGCTTGACGGTGATCGACACGTTGTCGCCCGGCATGACCATCTCGGTGCCTTCCGGCAGCTCGATCGAACCGGTCACGTCGGTCGTCCGGAAGTAGAACTGCGGACGGTAGTTGTTGAAGAACGGGGTATGACGACCGCCCTCTTCCTTCGACAGCACGTACACTTCACCCGTGAAGTGGGTGTGCGGGGTGATCGAACCCGGCTTGGCCAGCACCTGGCCACGCTCGACGTCTTCACGCTTGGTGCCGCGCAGCAGCACGCCGACGTTGTCACCGGCCTGGCCCTGGTCAAGCAGCTTGCGGAACATCTCAACACCGGTACAGGTGGTCTTGACGGTCGGCTTGATACCGACAATCTCAATTTCCTCGCCAACCTTGACGATGCCGCGCTCAACACGACCCGTCACCACGGTACCGCGGCCCGAAATCGAGAACACGTCTTCGATCGGCAGCAGGAAGGGCTTGTCGATCGCACGCTCGGGCGTCGGGATGTACGAATCCAGCGCAGCAGCCAGTTCGAAGATCGCCGGCTCGCCGATCGGCGATTGGTCGCCTTCGAGCGCCTTCAGCGCCGAGCCCTTGACGATGGGAATGTCGTCGCCCGGGAAGTCATACTTCGAGAGCAGTTCGCGCACTTCCATCTCAACCAGCTCGAGCAGCTCTTCGTCGTCGACCATGTCGCACTTGTTCAGGAAGACGATGATGTACGGCACACCAACCTGGCGAGCAAGCAGAATGTGTTCGCGGGTCTGCGGCATCGGGCCGTCAGCGGCCGAGCACACCAGAATCGCGCCGTCCATCTGCGCCGCACCGGTAATCATGTTCTTCACGTAGTCGGCGTGACCCGGGCAATCCACGTGAGCGTAGTGACGGCCTTCGGTTTCGTATTCGACGTGCGCGGTGTTGATCGTGATACCACGTGCCTTCTCTTCCGGCGCGCTGTCGATCGAGGCGTAATCCTTTGCCTCGCCACCATATTTCTTCGACAGGATCGTCGTGATCGCCGCCGTCAGCGTGGTCTTGCCGTGGTCAACGTGACCAATCGTACCGACGTTTACGTGCGGCTTCGTCCGCTCGAACTTACCCTTAGCCATTTCCTGTTTTCCTATAGATCAAATAATAAGAATCTGGTTACTTCTTGTTGATTACCGCTTCAGCCACGTTCCTCGGCGCCTCGGAGTAGTGCTTGAACTCCATCGAATAGGTCGCACGGCCCTGGCTCAACGAGCGCAACTGCGTTGCGTAGCCGAACATCTCTGCGAGAGGAACCTCTGCCTTGATCGCTTTGATGCCGCCCGGAATGTCTTCCATCCCCTGAACGATACCCCGACGCCCGGAGAGGTCACCCATCACGTTACCCATGTAATCTTCAGGCGTCTCGACCTCGACCGCCATCATCGGCTCGAGCAGGACGGGGTTGGCCTTGCGCATCGCGTCCTTGAAAGCCATCGAAGCGGCCATCTTGAAAGCGTTTTCGTTCGAATCGACATCGTGGTACGAACCGTCGAACAGCGTGACCTTGACATCGACGACCGGGAAGCCGGCGAGCACACCGTTCGGCAGCGTGTCCTGCAAACCCTTGTCGACCGCCGGGATGTACTCGCGCGGCACCACGCCGCCCTTGATGGCATCGACGAATTCGTAGCCCTTGCCGGTTTCGTTCGGCTCGAGCTTGATCCACACGTGACCATACTGACCGCGACCGCCCGACTGCTTGACGAACTTGCCTTCCTGCTCGACGGCCTTGCGGATCGCCTCGCGATAGGCCACCTGCGGCGCACCTACCGAAGCCTCCACGTTGAACTCGCGGCGCATGCGGTCAACGATGATCTCGAGGTGCAGCTCGCCCATACCCGAGATGATGGTCTGCCCCGACTCCTCATCGGTGCGCACGCGGAAGGAAGGATCCTCTGCGGCGAGACGGCCCAGCGCGATACCCATCTTTTCCTGGTCTGCCTTGGTCTTGGGCTCGACCGCAACGTGGATCACCGGATCGGGGAAGATCATGCGCTCGAGAATGATCGGCGCATCCGGATCGCACAGCGTCTCGCCGGTGGTCACTTCCTTCAGACCCACGCACGCAGCGATGTCGCCAGCAAGCACTTCCTTGATCTCGGCCCGTTCGTTGGCATGCATCTGCAGAATACGACCGATACGCTCTTTCTTGCCTCGCACCGAGTTGTAGACCGTCGAACCCGACGCCAGAACACCCGAATAGACACGAATGAAGGTCAACTGACCCACGAACGGGTCGGTCATCAGCTTGAACGCAAGAGCCGAGAATTTCTCGGCGTCATCCGCCTTGCGGAAGACTTCCTTCTCGTCCTCGTCGGTACCCGCAACCGGCGGAACATCAACCGGCGAAGGCAGCAGCTCGATAACTGCGTCGAGCATGCGCTGAACGCCCTTGTTCTTGAACGCGGTGCCACACAACATCGGCTGGATCTCGCACGCAAGGGTCCGCTGACGCAGACCGGCAAGAATGTCGGCTTCCGAAAGATCGCCTTCCTCGAGGTACTTGTCCATCAGCTCTTCCGACGCCTCGGCAGCCGCCTCGACCATCTCCGAGCGCCACTTGTCGGCCTCGGCCTGGAGTTCCGCAGGGATATCGGTGTAGTCGAACTTCATCCCCTGGGATGCTTCGTCCCAGTAGATCGCCTTCATCTTGACGAGGTCAACCACGCCGACGAAGGTCTCTTCTGCACCGATGGGGATGACGATGGGCACGGGAGCAGCCTTCAGGCGAGTGCGCATCTGATCGACCACCTTGAAGAAGTTGGCACCCTGGCGGTCCATCTTGTTCACGAAGGCAAGACGCGGCACCTTGTACTTGTTGGCCTGACGCCACACGGTCTCAGACTGGGGCTGAACACCGCCCACAGCACAGTAGACCATGCACGCGCCATCCAGAACCCGCATCGAACGCTCCACCTCGATGGTGAAGTCGACGTGTCCCGGGGTGTCGATGATGTTGATGCGATGCTCCTGGAAGTTGGCAGCCATGCCTTTCCAGAAACACGTCGTCGCGGCTGACGTGATCGTGATGCCGCGTTCCTGCTCCTGCGCCATCCAGTCCATGGTGGCTGCGCCGTCGTGCACCTCGCCAATCTTGTGATTGACGCCGGTATAGAAGAGGATGCGCTCAGTCGTCGTCGTCTTGCCAGCGTCGATGTGCGCCGAGATACCGATATTGCGATATCGCTCGATGGGAGTCTTGCGAGCCACGATGTATTCCTACCTTGTTGAACAGCGACCAGGGCCGCGATTCTTGAACATTGCTTTACAAAACAATCGGGCCCCGTAAGGGGCCGATGCTTCGCAATCCGAAAAAATCAGAAGCGATAGTGCGAGAACGCCTTGTTGGCCTCGGCCATGCGGTGAACCTCTTCCCGCTTCTTCATGGCTGCGCCACGACCTTCGGCGGCTTCGAGGAGCTCGCCCCCGAGACGCTGCGCCATGGACTTCTCCGAGCGCTTGCGGGCAGCTTCGCGCAACCAGCGCATCGACAAGGCCATGCGACGGGAGGGACGAACCTCGACCGGCACCTGGTAGTTCGCACCACCCACACGACGGCTCTTGACCTCGACCACCGGTTTCACATTTCCCAGCGCAGCGGAAAAGACCTCAAGGGGATCCTTGCCCGACTTCGACGAGATGTGGTCAAAGGCACCATAGACGATGCGTTCGGCAACAGCCTTCTTGCCGGACTGCATGATTACGTTGATGAATTTAGAGACATCCTGATTGCCGAACTTCGGGTCCGGCAGGACATCACGCTTGGGAACTTCGCGACGACGCGGCATAACTACCTCTTTAAATCAGTAAGCCAACAACAATCAGGCCTTCTTCGGACGCTTCGCACCATACTTGGAGCGCGACTGCTTCCGATCCTTGACGCCCTGCAGATCGAGCGAACCACGAACGATGTGGTAACGCACACCCGGCAAATCCTTCACGCGGCCACCGCGGATGAGCACCACCGAGTGCTCCTGCAGGTTGTGACCTTCACCGCCGATGTAGGAGATGACCTCGAAGCCATTGGTCAGACGGACCTTGGCAACCTTCCTCAACGCGGAGTTCGGTTTTTTCGGGGTGGTGGTGTAAACACGGGTGCAGACACCACGCTTCTGCGGGCACGCATCCAGGGCCGGCACCTTGCTCTTGGTGATCGGCGTTTCCCGCGACTTGCGGACGAGCTGATTGATTGTTGGCATAACTCCGAATTTCCCAAATAACCCGGGCAGCTCGATCACGAGCCGCCCGAGCGGTTGTTTCCGGCGACCGACTACGATTGGTCAGTCCACAAAAAGAGGCCGGATTTTATTGCAGATTGCAAGTCCCAGTCAACCGGCCTGCACATCCTGGGTCTCGATGGCCTCTTCCGCCGGGGCCCAGGCATGCTCGCCACCGAGATCGTCGCCGACGGATTGCGCCTTGCGATTGCGATGGTAGGCAAGGCCGGTACCAGCGGGGATGAGGCGACCGACGATAACGTTCTCCTTCAGACCGCGCAGTTCGTCCCGTTTGCCCATGATCGCCGCCTCGGTCAGCACCCGGGTGGTTTCCTGGAAGGAAGCGGCCGAGATGAACGAATCGGTAGACAGGGACGCCTTGGTGATACCGAGCAGAACGTTGTCGTACTGGGCAAGCAACTTGCCCTCCGCCGCCAACCGGTCGTTCTCGTCCAGAACATCGGAACGCTCGACCTGCTCTTCGCGAATGAAGCGGCTGTCGCCGGCATCGGTGATGACCACGCGGCGCAGCATCTGACGGACGATGACCTCGATGTGCTTGTCGTTGATCTTCACGCCCTGCAACCGGTAAACATCCTGGACCTCGTCGATGATGAAGCGGGCCAGCGCCTCGATACCCTGCAGACGCAGAATATCGTGGGGCTCCGGCGCGCCGTCGACAATGGTTTCGCCCTTGTTCACCACCTGACCGTCGTGGACCGTCACGTGCTTGTCCTTCGGAATCAGGAACTCGTGCACCGTGCCATCCGGCTCGGTGATGACGAGACGCTGCTTGCCCTTGGTGTCCTTGCCGAACGAAACGGTACCGGTGTATTCGGCCAGCAGGCCTGAATCCTTCGGCGAGCGCGCTTCGAACAGCTCGGCAACGCGCGGCAGACCCCCGGTGATGTCGCGGGTCTTTGCGGACTCCTGCGGGATACGTGCCAGCACGTCACCCACCGAAACCTGCTGGCCGTCCTTTACGGTGATCAGCGAGCCAACCTGGAAGGTGATGGTCACCGCGTGATCGGTACCCGCGATCCGCACCTCTTCACCGGTTTCGGTGAGCAGCTTGACCTGCGGCCGCGAGTTCTTCGTCGAGCCGCCGCCACCACGACGCTTGCCGTCGATGACCACCAGGGTGGACAGGCCGGTCACATCGTCGATCTGCTTGGCCACGGTCGCGCCTTCCTCGACGTTCTCGAATTTCACCGTACCGGCGTATTCGGTCACGATCGGGCGGGTATGCGGATCCCACGTGGCAAGCTGGGTCCCGGCCTTGATCGCGAGACCGTCATCCACCAGCAGCATAGCGCCGTAGGGAAGCTTGTGACGCTCGCGCTCGCGTCCCATGTCATCGGCAACCACGACCTCCGCAGAACGCGAAATCACCACTTTCTCGCCCTTGGCGTTGGCGACGTAGCGCATGTTCTGGTTGAAGCGCACGGTACCTGCGGCCTTCGCCTCGACGCCGCTTGCCGCGGCAGCCCGGGACGCCGCACCACCGACGTGGAAGGTCCGCATGGTCAGCTGGGTGCCCGGCTCCCCGATCGACTGGGCGGCAATCACACCGACCGCCTCACCGACGTTCACCGGCGTACCACGGCCGAGATCCCGGCCGTAGCACTTGGCACAGAGGCCATGTCGGGTCTCGCAGGTAAGCGGCGTGCGCACGCGCACTTCGTCCACGCCCAGGCTCTCGATGAGTTCCACTGCATCCTCGTCGAGCAGGGATCCGGCCTCGATGGCGGTTTCCTGGGTTTCGGGGTTCACCACGTCATCGACACAGACGCGACCGAGAATCCGGTCGCGCAGCGGTTCGATGACCTCGCCACCCTCGATCAACGCCTTCATGTTGAATCCGTTACGGGTGCCGCAGTCATCGACCGTGACGACCAAGTCCTGGGTCACATCGACAAGACGACGGGTCAGGTAGCCCGAGTTCGCGGTCTTCAGGGCCGTATCGGCAAGACCCTTCCGGGCGCCGTGGGTCGAGATGAAGTACTGCAGAACGTTGAGGCCTTCGCGGAAGTTGGTGGTGATCGGCGTCTCGATGATCGAGCCGTCCGGCTTTGCCATCAGGCCCCGCATCCCCGCCAGCTGGCGAATCTGCGCAGCGGAACCGCGGGCACCGGAGTCGGCCATCATGTAGATGGAGTTGAACGACTCCTGCTTGACACCTTGACCTGCGCGGTTGACCACGTCTTCCTGACCGAGCTGCTCCATCATCGCCTTGGCAACCTGATCGCCGGCGCGGCCCCAGATATCGACGACCTTGTTGTAGCGCTCGCCATCGGTCACCAGACCCGACGTGTACTGGCGTGCGATCTCCTTCACCTCCTGTTCGGCGGCGTGGATCAGTGTGTCCTTCTGGCCCGGCACCAGCATGTCCTTGACCGCGATCGAGATGCCCGCACGCGTTGCAAGGCGGAAGCCCGACTGCATCAGCTGGTCGGCGAACACGACCGTCGCCTTGAGCCCGCAGCGACGGAAACAGCCGTTGATCAGCTTGGAGATTTCCTTCTTCTTGAGCGGCTTGTCGAGAACGCTGAACGGCAGGCCCACCGGCAGAATCTCGGAAAGGATTGCGCGCCCGATCGTGGTCTCGTAACGGGTGACCTTCTCGACCTTCTCCCCGCTCTCGCCCCACACGTACTCCTTGATGCGGACGTTCACTTTGGCATGCAGCGAAGCCTGACCCGATTCGTAGGCACGTTTCACCTCGGAGACGTCGGTGAAGTGCATGCCTTCACCCTTGACGTTCACACCTTCGCGGGTCGCGTAGTAGAGACCCAGCACGATGTCCTGCGACGGCACGATGATCGGCTCGCCGTTGGCCGGTGACAGCACGTTGTTGGACGCCAGCATCAACGTGCGGGCTTCCATTTGTGCTTCCAGCGAAAGCGGCACGTGGACCGCCATCTGGTCACCGTCGAAGTCGGCGTTGAAGGCCACGCAGACCAGTGGATGGAGCTGGATCGCCTTGCCTTCGATCAGCACCGGTTCAAACGACTGGATGCCAAGGCGGTGCAGGGTCGGCGCGCGGTTGAGCATCACCGGATGTTCGCGGATCACCTCTTCGAGGATGTCCCACACCACCGGCTCCTGGCTCTCGACCATCTTCTTGGCCTGCTTGATCGTCGTCGCCAGACCCATCAGCTCGAGCTTGTTGAAGATGAAGGGCTTGAACAGCTCGAGCGCCATCAGCTTGGGCAGACCGCACTGGTGCAGCTTGAGCTGCGGACCCACGGTAATCACCGAACGACCCGAATAGTCGACGCGCTTGCCGAGCAGGTTCTGGCGGAAGCGACCACCCTTGCCCTTGATCATGTCAGCCAGCGACTTGAGCGGTCGCTTGTTGGCACCGGTCATGGCCTTGCCGCGGCGACCGTTGTCGAGCAGGGAGTCGACCGACTCCTGAAGCATCCGCTTTTCGTTGCGGACGATGATTTCCGGCGCCTTGAGCTCGAGCAGACGCTTGAGACGGTTGTTACGGTTGATGACGCGGCGGTACAGGTCGTTCAGGTCGGAAGTCGCGAAGCGGCCACCGTCCAGCGGCACCAGCGGACGCAGGTCGGGCGGCAGCACCGGCAGCACTTCGAGAATCATCCATTCGGGCTTGATACCCGACTGAAGGAAGGCCTCGAGCACCTTGAGGCGCTTGGCGAACTTCTTGATCTTGGCTTCCGAGTTGGTCACTTCCAGCTCGGATCGAAGCTTTTCGGTTTCCTGGCGGACGTCCAGCGTACGCAGCAGTTCGCGCACACCCTCGGCACCCATCGCGGCATCGAATTCGTCGCCGTATTCCTCGACCTTTGCGAGATAGTCGTCTTCGGTCAGCAATTGGCCGCGGGTAAGCGGCGTCATGCCCGGCTCGACGACCACGAAACCTTCGAAATAGAGCACCCGCTCGATGTCGCGCAGGGTCATGTCGAGGACCATGCCGAGACGGCTCGGCAAGCTCTTCAGGAACCAGATGTGAGCGACCGGCGAAGCCAGCTCGATGTGCGCCATGCGCTCGCGGCGCACCTTGGAGAGGGTCACCTCGACGCCACATTTCTCGCAGATCACGCCACGGTGCTTGAGACGCTTGTATTTACCGCAAAGGCACTCGTAGTCCTTGACCGGGCCAAAGATCTTGGCGCAGAAAAGGCCGTCGCGCTCGGGTTTGAACGTACGGTAGTTGATGGTTTCCGGTTTCTTCACTTCACCGTACGACCACGAGCGGATCTTCTCCGGCGACGCCAGGCCGATGGTGATGGCGTCGAACTCGTCTTCGTTCGGCAAAGTCTGCTTGAACAGATCAGCGAGCAAGCTTTTCATTAATCACTCCAGTGTCACTGGTGAGAGAGCAACCTTCAGAGGCCGTTCGGCTCACAAACGTTCAAGATCGATATCGATGGCGAGGGAGCGGATCTCCTTCACCAGCACATTGAACGATTCCGGCATGCCGGCATCGATCTTGTGCTCGCCCTTGACGATGTTTTCATACACTTTGGTCCGCCCGGTCACGTCATCGGACTTGACCGTGAGCATTTCCTGCAGCGTGTAGGACGCACCGTAAGCCTCCAGCGCCCACACTTCCATCTCGCCGAAACGCTGTCCGCCGAACTGCGCCTTACCGCCAAGCGGTTGCTGGGTAACGAGCGAATAGGGGCCGGTGGAGCGGGCGTGCATCTTGTCATCGACCAGGTGATGCAGCTTGAGCACGTGCTTGTAGCCCACCGTCACCTTGCGCTCGAATTCTTCGCCGGTGCGACCATCGAACAGGGTCACCTGACCACGCAGCGGCAGATCGGCAAGTGCAAGCATCTTCTCGATCTCTTCTTCCTTGGCGCCGTCGAACACCGGCGTCGCGAAAGGCACGCCCTTGGTCAGATTGGTGGCAAGCTCGCGGATCTCACCGTCGGAGAAGCTATCGATCGCTTCAGACTTGCCGCAACCGTTGTAGATCTCGCCAATCAGGCCGCGGACTTCCGAAGCGGCAGCATTCGCGCGCAGCATGCGGTCGATCTTGTTGCCCAGACCCTTGGCGGCCCAGCCAAGGTGGGTTTCGAGAATCTGACCGATGTTCATCCGCGAGGGCACGCCCAGCGGGTTGAGCACGATGTCGACCGAAGTGCCGTCTTCCATGTACGGCATGTCCTCGACCGGAACGATCTTCGACACCACACCCTTGTTGCCGTGGCGACCGGCCATCTTGTCGCCCGGCTGCAGGCGGCGCTTCACCGCGAGGTGGACCTTGACCATCTTCTGCACACCCGGGGGCAGTTCATCGCCCTGGGTGAGCTTCTTCTTCTTGACCTCGAAAGCCAGCTCGAAGTCCTTGCGGGTCTTCTCGAGCGACTCGCGCACCGCTTCCATCTGCCCGGCGATTTCCTCGTCCGCCATGCGGATGTCGAACCAGTGGTAAGGCTCGAGCGAGTCCAGGTAATCCTTGGCAATGGCCGTGCCCTTGGCAAGCTTCTTCGGACCGCCGTTGGCCGGCTGACCGACGATCATGCGCTCGATACGGGCGAAAGCGTCGCGCTCAACGATCCGCATCTGGTCGGCGAGGTCGGTCTTGAAGCTGCGCAGCATCTCGTCGATGATCGACTGGGCGCGCTTGTCGCGCTCGATACCTTCGCGGGTGAACACCTGCACGTCGATGACCGTGCCGTTCATGCCCGAAGGCACGCGCAGCGAAGTGTCCTTAACGTCGGAGGCCTTTTCGCCGAAGATCGCGCGCAGCAGCTTCTCTTCCGGGGTCAGCTGGGTTTCACCCTTCGGGGTGACCTTACCGACCAGCACGTCGCCGGCCTCGACTTCGGCGCCGATATAGACGATGCCGGACTCATCCAGGCGACCGAGCTGCGATTCGCCCAGCGAGGCGATGTCGCGGGTGATCTCCTCGGGTCCGAGTTTGGTGTCGCGTGCGACCACGGTCAGCTCCTCGATGTGAATCGAGGTAAACCGGTCGTCGGCCACGACGCGCTCGGAGATGAGGATCGAATCCTCGAAGTTGTAGCCGTTCCAGGGCATGAACGCGACCAGCATATTCTGCCCGAGCGCCAGCTCGCCGAGATCGGTGGAGGCGCCGTCGGCCACCACATCACCCTTGGCCAGGATGTCGCCGACCTTGACGATCGGGCGCTGGTTGATGTTGGTGTTCTGGTTGGAACGGGTGTACTTGATGAGGTTGTAGATGTCGACGCCGACCTCGCCCGCCTGGGTTTCCTCGTCGTGCACGCGCACCACGATACGGTTGGCATCGATGTAATCGACCACGCCACCACGCAGCGCCTGCACCGCGGTACCCGAGTCGACCGCAACGGTGCGCTCGATGCCGGTACCGACCAGCGGCTTTTCGGGCCGCAGGCAGGGCACCGCCTGACGTTGCATGTTCGCACCCATCAGCGCACGGTTCGCATCGTCGTGCTCGAGGAATGGGATCAGCGATGCGGCGACCGAAACGATCTGACCCGGCGCCACGTCCATGTACTGGACGGTGTCGGCCGTGGCGAGCATGAATTCGCCCTTGTGGCGGCATGACACCAGGTCGCCGTCGAGCGAGCCGTCGGCAGCGATCTCGGCATTCGCCTGGGCGATCACGTACTGACCTTCCTCGATCGCCGACAGGTAATCGATCTGGTCGGTAACCCGACCATCCTCCACCTTGCGATACGGCGTCTCGAGGAAGCCGTAGCGGTTGGTGGTGGCGTAAACCGCGAGCGAGTTGATCAGGCCGATGTTCGGACCTTCCGGCGTCTCGATCGGGCACACCCGTCCATAGTGGGTCGGATGCACGTCGCGAACTTCGAAGCCCGCACGCTCGCGCGTCAGACCGCCGGGGCCAAGGGCCGATACGCGGCGCTTGTGGGTGATCTCGGAGAGCGGGTTGGTCTGGTCCATGAACTGGGAGAGCTGGCTCGAGCCGAAGAACTCCTTGATTGCCGCCGAAATCGGCTTGGCGTTGATCAGGTCATGGGGCATCAGGTTATCGGACTCTGCCTGGCTCAGACGCTCCTTGACCGCACGCTCGACGCGCACAAGACCGGCGCGGAACTGGTTCTCGGCAAGTTCGCCAACGGAACGCACGCGACGGTTGCCGAGGTGATCGATATCGTCGATCTCGCCACGACCGTTGCGCAGTTCGACCAGAATGCC
Organism: Cognatazoarcus halotolerans; assembly: GCF_009800965.1. Taxonomy (GTDB): domain Bacteria; phylum Pseudomonadota; class Gammaproteobacteria; order Burkholderiales; family Rhodocyclaceae; genus Cognatazoarcus; species Cognatazoarcus halotolerans. The sequence continues at coordinate 513,240 of NZ_WUAF01000001.1, forward strand.
GATCACCGCGAGGATGTCGTCATTCGACAGCGTTCCGGCACCGAGCTCGTCCTGCTCGCCGACGCGCTCATGGAAACGCTTGACCCACTCCGGGGCCTTGTCGTCGAGCTTTGCCGGATAGGCACGCCGGTTGAACTTCATGCGGCCGACGGCCGACAGGTCGTAACGCTCTTCGGCGTAGAACAACCCCTGGAACAAGGCCTCGACGGCATCCTCGGTGGGCGGCTCGCCCGGACGCATCATGCGGTAGATGGCAACGCGGGCAGCCCACTGATCGGCCGCATCATCGATGCGCAGCGTCTGGGAGATGTAGGCACCGCGGTCCAGATCGTTCAGGTACAGGGTCTGCAGATCGGTCACAGAGGCGTCGCGAAGCTTGCCGAGCAACTCTTCGGTGATCTCGTCATTGGCTCGCGCGACGACTTCGCCAGTCGATTCGTCGATCACGTCCTGGGCCAGAACGCGGCCGAGGATGAACTCCTCATTGACCGAGAATGTCTTGACGCCGGCTTCGGCCAGTTCGCGGATGTGTTTGGCGGTGATCCGCTTGTCACGCGCGACGATCACCTTTCCGTCGGGGGTGACGATGTCGAACTTCGCAACCTCGCCGCGCAGGCGCTCGGGCACCACTGCGAACTGGATGTCCTCTGCGCCGAGATGGAAGGCATCGGTATCGTGGAAGGCCGCCAGAATCTCCTGGTTGTTCATGCCGATGGCCTTCATCAGCGTGGTCACCGGCATCTTACGGCGACGGTCCACGCGGAAGTACAGGTAGTCCTTCGGGTCAAACTCGAAGTCCAGCCACGAGCCGCGGTAGGGAATGATGCGCGCCGAGAAGAGAAGCTTGCCCGAACTGTGCGTCTTGCCACGGTCATGCTCGAAAAAGACGCCCGGGGAACGATGAAGCTGGGAAACAATGACCCGCTCGGTACCATTGATGACAAAGGACCCGGTAGTGGTCATGAGCGGAATCTCGCCCATGTACACTTCCTGCTCCTTCACCTCCTTGATGGTTTCCTTGGGCGCATCGCGATCCATGATCACGAGTCGCACGCGGGCACGCAGCGGAGATGCGAAGGTAAGGCCGCGCTGCTGGCATTCCTTCACGTCGAAGGCCGGTTCGCCCAGATTGAAATGCACGAACTCGAGCCGCGCGTTTCCGCTGTGGCTGGAGATCGGGAAGATCGAATTGAAGGCTGCTTCGAGACCGTTGTTGATGCGCGATGCCGGCGGGGTCTCCGCCTGCAGGAACGCAGCATAGGACTGGATTTGGGTGGCGAGCAGATAGGGAACGTTCAGCACGGCATCGCGCTTGGCGAAGCTTTTGCGGATACGTTTCTTCTCGGTGTATGAGTACGCCATAGATGCTCCGGGTGAGAGGTCAGACGTCGGTGTGACAGAACACAGCGCCCCGCATTTCGTCAGGCGCCGGCAGGGCTGGACGCTCTGTTCTGTCCGCTGCGCGACCGTAATACAAAGCACAAAAGGGCCGACGCCAAAAAGGCGTCAGCCCCGCGTTGAGATCGCGGATTACTTGACCTCGACCTTCGCGCCAGCGTCTTCAAGCTGCTTCTTGAGCGCTTCGGCGTCGGCCTTCGGCAGGCCTTCCTTGACGGTCTTCGGAGCGCCGTCAACCACGTCCTTGGCTTCCTTCAGGCCCAGGCCGGTGGCTGCACGCACAACCTTGATGACCTCGACCTTCTTGTCGCCGGTCGCAACCAGCACGACGTCGAATTCGGTCTTCTCTTCGACAGCGGCAGCGGCGCCGCCTGCACCCGGAGCGGCCACGGCCATCGAGGCAGCGGAAACACCGAACTTCTCTTCGAACGCCTTGACCAGGTCGTTCAGGTCCATGACGGTCATCGCGCCAACGGCTTCGAGGATGTCTTCTTTGGAGATTGCCATTTCAAATTACCCCTAATTCAATACTTTCAAGAAATCGTTCAGGCAGCGGCTTCTTCTTCGCGTTGCTTCGCGAGAGCAGCCAGCGTGCAGGCAAAGCCGGTGACCGGGGCCTGCATGACGCCCAGCAACTTGGCGAGCAACTCATCGCGGCTCGGGATCGAGGCGAGCGCCTTGACCGCTTCCACGTCGAGCACATTGCCCGCATAGGAACCGGCCTTGAGCACCAGCTTGTCGTTACCCTTGGCGAAATCGTTGAGCACCCTTGCTGCGGCGACCGGATCTTCCGACACACTGTAGATCAGCGGTCCGACGAGTTGATCCGACAGACCGGCGAACGGCGTATCGGCGATGGCACGACGCACCAGCGTGTTCTTCAGAACGCGCAGGTAAACACCGGCCTCGCGGGCCTTGGCACGCAGCACGGTGAGATCTCCCACCGCAATGCCGCGATACTCGGCCACCGCAATGGTCTGGGCGTTGGCTACCTGAGCCGAAACCTCTGCCACGACGGCTTTCTTGTCATCAAGATTGAGACCCACAGGTCTTTCCTCCTATCAAGTCCACTCACAAACCGGGAGTCCGGTTTGCACCCACGGCGACCTGGATCAGGAGCTTGACGCATCGCTGCGCCCTAATCCTGTTCTGGGCTCACCATCTGCGCAGGCCAACTCAATGCTTAAGCCCCGAATGCTCGACAAGCCAGTCGGGACACCTGCGGTCTTTGACGATCCGGCCACCTCGCTACAGGCAGGCGGCCGGCCCAAAGTTCAATGCGGGGCGACACAACGCGTCCCGCCAAATCAATTACGCGGCCGAGATGCTCGACGGCTCGACGCGAACCCCCGCACCCATGGTGCTGGAGACAGCCACGCGACGCACATAGACACCCTTGGAGGCAGCCGGCTTTGCCTTGACCAGCGCATCGAGGAGCGCTGCCAGGTTCTGCTGCAGCGCGTCGGTCGCAAAGCTCGCACGGCCGATCGTGGCATGCACGATGCCGCCCTTGTCGGTACGGTACTGGACCTGACCGGCCTTGGCGTTCTTGACCGCAGTGGTCACATCCATGGTCACGGTGCCGACCTTCGGGTTCGGCATCAGGCCACGCGGACCAAGGATCTGGCCGAGGGCACCGACCACGCGCATTGCGTCGGGCGTGGCGATACACAGATCGAAGTCGATATTGCCGCCTTTCACCTGTTCTGCGAGGTCGTCAAAACCGACCACATCGGCCCCCGCTGCGCGAGCGGCTTCGGCCTTCTCGCCCTGGGCGAACACGGCGACGCGCACGCTCTTGCCCGTACCAGCCGGGAGAACCACCGAACCACGTACGACCTGGTCAGATTTACGCGCATCCACGCCGAGGTTGATCGAAACGTCGATCGACTCATCGAACTTGGCGGTGGCGCAATCTTTTACCAATGCCAGCGCATCAGCGACAGCAAAGACCTGGTTACGGTCGACCTTGGCACGCAGGGCCTGGACGCGCTTGGACAGCTTGGCCATCTCAGAGGCCCTCCACAGTGATGCCCATGCTGCGGGCGGAACCGGCGATGGTGCGCACGGCTGCTTCAAGATCGGCCGCGGTCAGATCGGGCGTCTTGGTCTTGGCAATTTCTTCGCACTGGGCGCGGGTGATCGAGCCGACCTTGTCGGTATGCGGCTTCGGCGAACCCTTCTGGATGCCGGCAGCTTTCTTGATCAGGATCGACGCCGGCGGCGTCTTCATGATGAAGGTGAAGCTCTTGTCCGCAAAAGCGGTAATCACCACCGGAATCGGCAGGCCCGGCTCAAGACCCTGGGTCTTGGCGTTGAAAGCCTTGCAGAATTCCATGATGTTCAGACCGCGCTGACCCAGCGCCGGACCGATCGGGGGAGACGGGTTGGCCTTACCAGCTGGCACCTGCAGCTTGATATAGCCGATGATTTTCTTCGCCATGAGGCTACTCCTGTGTTGAGTTCAAACGCACCCCCGAAGGGACGCTCCTCGAAGGCGGCACGCAGGTGCCGCCACCAAACCCTTGCGGGCGTTGATCAGGCCTTCTCGACCTGACCGAATTCAAGCTCGACCGGCGTCGCGCGACCGAAGATGGTCACCGAGACACGGATCCTGCTCTTGTCGTAATTGACCTCTTCCACGGCACCGTGGAAGTCGGTGAACGGACCTTCCTTGACGCGCACCACCTCGCCGATCTCGAACAGCACCTTGGGACGGGGCTTCTCGACCCCCTCCTGCATCTGCTGCATGATCTTCTCGACTTCCTTCTCGGTGATCGGCGTCGGATTGTTCGCGCGACCGCCGATGAAACCGGTGACCTTGGGCGTCGACTTGACGAGGTGCCAGGTCTCGTCGTTCATTTCCATCTCGACCAGCACATAGCCGGGGAAGAATTTCCGCTCGGAAATGCTTTTCTGGCCGGATTTCATCTCGACCACTTCCTCGACCGGCACCAGAATCTGGCCGAACATGTCTTCCATGCCGGCGCGGGCAACCCGCTCGACCAAGGCACGCTGAACCGATTTTTCGAAGCCCGAATAGGCGTGCACTACATACCAGCGCTTGGTCATATCACTTCCACCCCAGAATCAGGTCGTAAAGCACCCACTCGAGGGACTTGTCGGTGAGCCACAGAAAGACGGCCATACACACCATGAAGACGAACACGATACCGGTGGTCTGCAGGGTTTCCTTGCGGCTTGGCCACACGACCTTCTTGGTCTCGACGATCGTTTCACGGATAAACCCGGCGAATTGCTGCCCGGGAGCCGAAAACCATGCAACAACCCCGCCTGCAATCAAGCCGGCCAGCACGGAGAGCACGCGCAGCACCAACGCCTGCTCAGAGAGCAGGTAAAAGCCGATCACACCGGCCACTACCAACAGCAGCGCCAGCGCAATCTTGAGTTTGTCGGCCATGAAGAAACGTGTCCGGAGAATTAATGGCAGGGGCAGAGGGAATCGAACCCCCAACCTTCGGTTTTGGAGACCGACGCTCTGCCAGTTGAGCTATACCCCTGCGACAGAGACAACCCGGCGCCCCGCAAGCGGGACGCCGCACACAACTAAAACTTATTCGATGACCTTGGCAACCACACCGGCGCCGACGGTACGACCACCTTCGCGAATCGCGAAACGCAGACCCTCTTCCATGGCGATCGGCGCGATCAGCTTGACGGTGATCGACACGTTGTCGCCCGGCATGACCATCTCGGTGCCTTCCGGCAGCTCGATCGAACCGGTCACGTCGGTCGTCCGGAAGTAGAACTGCGGACGGTAGTTGTTGAAGAACGGGGTATGACGACCGCCCTCTTCCTTCGACAGCACGTACACTTCACCCGTGAAGTGGGTGTGCGGGGTGATCGAACCCGGCTTGGCCAGCACCTGGCCACGCTCGACGTCTTCACGCTTGGTGCCGCGCAGCAGCACGCCGACGTTGTCACCAGCCTGACCCTGGTCAAGCAGCTTGCGGAACATCTCGACACCGGTACAGGTGGTCTTGACGGTCGGCTTGATACCGACAATCTCGATTTCCTCGCCAACCTTGACGATGCCGCGCTCAACACGACCCGTCACCACGGTACCGCGACCCGAGATCGAGAACACGTCTTCGATCGGCAGCAGGAAGGGCTTGTCGATCGCACGCTCGGGCGTCGGGATGTACGAATCCAGCGCAGCAGCCAGTTCGAAGATCGCCGGCTCGCCGATCGGCGATTGGTCGCCTTCGAGCGCCTTCAGCGCCGAGCCCTTGACGATGGGAATGTCGTCGCCCGGGAAGTCGTACTTCGAGAGCAGTTCGCGCACTTCCATCTCGACCAGCTCGAGCAGCTCTTCGTCGTCAACCATGTCGCACTTGTTCAGGAAGACGATGATGTACGGCACACCAACCTGGCGAGCAAGCAGAATGTGTTCGCGGGTCTGCGGCATCGGGCCGTCAGCGGCCGAGCACACCAGAATCGCGCCGTCCATCTGCGCCGCACCGGTAATCATGTTCTTCACGTAGTCGGCGTGACCCGGGCAATCCACGTGAGCGTAGTGACGGCCTTCGGTTTCGTATTCGACGTGCGCGGTGTTGATCGTGATACCACGTGCCTTCTCTTCCGGCGCGCTGTCGATCGAAGCGTAATCCTTTGCCTCGCCACCATATTTCTTCGACAGGATCGTCGTGATCGCCGCCGTCAGCGTGGTCTTGCCGTGGTCAACGTGACCAATCGTACCGACGTTTACGTGCGGCTTCGTCCGCTCGAACTTACCCTTAGCCATGCCACCACCTCAAATCGAAAAGGAAGTACGGAATCTCAAATCAAAGCTGCTGCACCGAACAAGACCGTGGTGCCCATGGGCAGGATTGAACTGCCGACCTCTCCCTTACCAAGGGAGTGCTCTGCCACTGAGCTACATGGGCCCTCGTTTGCTCAACACTGGAGCGGGTGAAGGGAATCGAACCCTCGTCATAAGCTTGGAAGGCTTCTGCTCTACCATTGAGCTACACCCGCACACGCTTCCCTTCACTGCGCAGCCCCGTAACAAATGAACCTGCTACGTGACAAAATCCAATCTGCTGGTGGAGGGGGAAGGATTCGAACCTTCGAAGGCAGTGCCGTCAGATTTACAGTCTGATCCCTTTGACCGCTCGGGAACCCCTCCAGCGAAGAGCGGCGAACTTTAGACACACTTTACGCCCTTGTCAAATCTTTTTTGGCGAAGCCGAATAACCGCCTGTGGAATCGCGACGTTTTCCCCGACGACCTTCAGAATGAGCCCCGGTTCAAGGTGTGCAACATCGCCCGGCCTGACAGCACATCCGTCATGGCATGTCAAACCGTTCGCGACCGGCGCCCGCCCAGTGAAGAGGACAAGCCTCATTTCGCCAACCATGATGCAACGGCCGCTACCGGTGAGCTTGGCGCATCCAGCCGCCCCCGCCGCATCGTGCCATGCCATCACGCACTCGCAATGCAGGGATGGTCGCGAAGCGGGATTGGGTGCAACATTCCGGCAGTCAGGATATCCAAGACACAGCACTTGTATCGGCAGGCGCCCCGAAGGTCGCCGCGAAACGGGTCTCGCGAACTCGAATCAGCCCTTCTTCCTCCCCGGATCGGGCCGTTCGATTCTAGTGGAGGATTCACATGTCCGGCATAACCACCCCATCGGCGACGGATTCGCTGCAAGCGGCGTCCCTGGACGACAAATATACGAAACACCAGGGACGCGTCTACCTGACCGGCTACCAGGCGCTGGTCCGCCTCCTCATGATCCAGCGAGAGCGCGATCTTGCAGCAGGTCTCGACACGGCGGGTTTCGTTTCCGGCTATCGCGGCTCACCGCTCGGCGGCCTCGACCAGACACTGTGGAAGGCAAAGGATCACCTGGCTACGCATCAGATCGTATTTCAGCCGGGCGTGAACGAGGATCTTGCGGCCACCGCGGTGTGGGGCTCGCAACAGGTCAGTCTTTCGCCAAAGGCCCGTTACGACGGTGTCTTCGCGATGTGGTACGGCAAGGGCCCCGGTGTGGATCGCAGTGGTGACGTGTTCAGGCACGGCAACGCCGCGGGTTCATCGAGGCACGGCGGCGTCCTGGTGATCGCCGGCGACGACCATGCCGCAAAGTCGTCCACCCTGCCCCACCAGACCGATCACTTCTTCAAGTCGATGATGATGCCGGTGCTGGCCCCGGCGGGCGTACAGGAGTACGTCGATTTCGGAGTGCACGGCTGGGCGCTATCGCGCTATTCAGGCTGCTGGGTCGCCTTCAAGGCATTGGCCGACACCGTGGAGACCTCCGCATCGGTCGACGTGGATCCCTTCCGCGTCCAGGTTTCGCTGCCAACCGACTTCGCGCTACCGCCCGACGGGCTGAATATCCGCTGGCCCGACCCGCCGCTGATCCAGGAGCGCCGCCTGCTTCATTTCAAGCTCTACGCCGCACTGGCCTACTGCAGGGCGAATCATCTCAACCGCGTGCTCATCGACGCGCCCCAGCCACGCCTCGGGATCATCACCTCGGGCAAGAGCTACCTCGACGTGCGTCAGGCGCTCGAAGATCTCGGTATCGACGAAGCCCTGGCCGCGGAGATTGGCATCAGGCTCTACAAGATCGGCATGGTATGGCCGCTCGAGGCCGAGGGCGTCAGGCATTTCGCGGAAGGGCTGGAGGAAATCCTGGTGGTCGAGGAAAAGCGCCAGTTGCTCGAGTACCAGCTGAAGGAAGAGCTTTACAACTGGCGTGAAGACGTACGCCCACGGGTGGTCGGGAAGTTCGACGAAAAGGGCGAATGGGCAATGATTGCGAACGCCGAGGGCAAGGTCGATCACGGCGAATGGCTGCTGCCCGCGGCGGGTGAGCTGACCCCCGCGATGATCGCGCGGGCGATCGCGGCTCGCATCGGCCGGTTCTTCACCTCCGACCGCATCAAGGCACGGCTGAGCTTTCTCGAGGCCAAGGAGCAGGCGCTTTCACGCCGTGCCTTCTCGATCGACCGAGTCCCGACCTTCTGTTCGGGTTGCCCCCACAACACTTCCACCAACGTGCCGGAAGGCAGCCGCGCGCTGGCGGGAATCGGCTGCCATTACATGGTCACCTGGATGCCGGAACGCCACACCGGCACTTTCACCCAGATGGGTGGCGAAGGGGTGCCCTGGGTCGGCCAGGCGCCTTTCACCACCGAGGAACACGTCTTTGCGAACCTCGGCGACGGCACCTATTTCCACTCCGGCCTGTTGGCGATCCGCCAGGCTGTCGCGGCAAAGGTGAACATCACCTACAAGATCCTCTACAACGATGCGGTCGCGATGACCGGCGGCCAACCGCATGACGGCGAGCTGTCGGTCCCGAAGATCGTCCGGCAACTCGAGGCCGAGGGGGTGCACAACATCGTCGTGGTCACCGACGGCACCGAGCGTGCCTATGGGCCAGCGGACCTGCTGCACGGCGTGCCGATTCGCCATCGCGACGAACTCGACAGCATCCAGCAGGACCTTCGCCAGACGGCCGGCGTATCCGCGCTGATCTACGACCAGACCTGCGCCGCCGAGAAGCGGCGCCGCCGCAAGCGCGGCCTCTATCCCGATCCGGCACGCCGCGTATTCATCAACGAAATGGTGTGCGAAGGGTGCGGAGACTGCGGCGACAAGTCCAACTGCATGTCGATCGTCCCGGTAGAGACCGAATTCGGGCGCAAGCGCGCGATCGATCAATCATCCTGCAACAAGGATTACTCCTGCCTGAACGGCTTCTGCCCGAGCTTCATCACCGTCGAGGGCGGCACACTGCGCAAGGGCAAGGCGCTCGCCGCCGACGAGTCCCACTTCGCGGCACTGCCGATGCCGACTCCGCCGGCCACGGCAAGGCCTTACGGCGTGATGGTGACAGGCGTGGGCGGCACCGGGGTGGTAACCATCGGGGCCCTCATCGGCATGGCAGCACATCTCGATGGCAAGGGCGTCACCGTGCTCGACATGACCGGCCTCGCCCAGAAGGGCGGCTCCGTATTCAGCCACATCCGGGTTGCCGACCACCCGGATGACCTTCACGCGGTGCGTATCGCTGCAGGCGAAGCCGATGCCGTGATCGGCGGCGACATCGTGGTCTGTGCCAGCGTCGAGGCATTGGCCAAGGTCGCAGCCGGCAAGACACGGATGGTGGTCAACTGCGCGGAAACGCCGACTTCCGAGTTCACCCACAACCCCGACTGGCAGTTCCCGCTCGCAAAGATGCAGCAGGGCATCACCGAGGCGGTGGGCAAGGACAGCGTCGATTTCCTCGATGCCCAGCAACTCGCCACCGACCTCATGGGTGACTCGATCGCCACCAATCTGTTCCTGCTCGGCTATGCCTGGCAGCACGCGATGGTGCCGGTCTCGCACGAGGCACTGCAAAAGGCGATCGAGCTCAACGCAACGGCGGTCGAAATGAACCGCAAGGCCTTCCTCTGGGGACGCCGCGCGGCTCACGATCTGGCCGCGGTCAAGCGTTTTGCGCGACCCGCGGCGGTGGTCCCGATCCGCGCGGAGACCATCGACGAGGTAATCCGTCGCCGCGAAACCTTCCTCACCGACTACCAGGACGCGGCCTATGCGAGCCGCTATCGGCGGCTGGTCGAGCGAGTCAGGAGCGCAGAATCGCCGCTCGGCAGCACACGATTGGGCGAAGCGGTGGCACGCAACTATTTCAAGCTGCTCGCCTACAAGGATGAATACGAAGTCGCGCGCCTTTACGGCGACCCGGAATTCTGGAAAAAGCTGGAGAGCACCTTCGAGGGCGATTTCAGCGTGCATTTCCATCTCGCGGCCCCCTTGCTCGCACACCCGGATCCGAATACTGGCCGCATCGCAAAACGCAGATTCGGCCCGGGCATGCGCAGGGTTTTCGGCGTTCTGGCCAGGCTCAAGGGGCTACGCGGCACCCGCTGGGATGTCTTCGGCCGCACCGAGGAGCGCCGGGCCGAGCGTGCCCTCATCGTGCAGTACGAACAGGACGTGGAAGAACTGATCGGACACCTCGCCTACGACCGGATGGATCTGGCCGTGCGGATTGCCAGCCTGCCCGAATCGATTCGCGGCTACGGCCATGTGAAGCTCGCCGCCATCGACAAGGCGGCGAGGAAGCGCGAGGCGCTGCTCGTCCGCTGGCGTGAGCACACACCGGCTGCGGCACGGCTGGTGCGGGTTGCCTGAGATCGGCCCGCGCCAAGGCGCTATCATCGGCGGCCCATGTCCACCACCAGATCGAAATCGTGCCGCTGCTGAAAGCACTCGCTGCCCAATTGGCAGGCGTGGCGCTGGTATTTTTCCTGCTGCGCTCCGGCCTGCTCGGCGCTGTTCCGCCCTGGGCGCTGATCGCAATCCAGGCTGTCGGCGCCTGTGCAGCCGCGGTAGCGCTGGGCAGCGAGCGCTGGTGGTGGGTGATACACCTGTGCTTCTCACCGCTTCTGCTGGCCGTCGGCCAACTTGGCATTCCGCCAGGCTGGTATCTCGGCCTCTTCGTGCTGCTGAGTCTTGTGTACTGGAGCACCTTCCGGACCCGCGTGCCGCTGTTCCTGTCGAACCACGCGACCGTCGAAGCAGTTGCCGCCTTGCTCGCCGGGCGGCCCGAAGCGCGGTTACTGGACATCGGCAGCGGCACGGCGAGCGTGCTCAGGCCACTTGCACGACGTTTTCCGGGCTGGCGATTCCTGGGCATCGAGAGTGCCCCGCTCCCGCACCTGCTGGCCTGCCTGCTTGCCCGCAAGCAGGCCAACGTTCAACTGCGGCGGGGCGACTTCTTCGCGCAGGACTGGGGCGACTACGCGGTGATCTACGCCTTCCTGTCACCGGTACCGATGCAGCGGGTCCGCGAGAAGGCCCTGCTCGAGATGCGCGCCGGAAGCGTCTTGATAAGCAATAGCTTTCCGCTACCCGAGACAGTACCGGACCACGTCGTCGAGGTAGCCGACAGCAGGCGCACCCACCTCTACTGCTACACCATCCCCTCAAGAAAGAAACGAAAAGGCCGATAAAACTTCTTCTGTTTCAACCCTGCCCGGCTACTGCCCGCGGCAAGAATGCCAGGGTGGCGCGTTTCCTGCGCGAAGGAGTTCGTTTCATGGCTGAGATCATCTGTATCATCGGCAACAAGGGGGGCACCGGCAAGACCACGCTCTCGCACATGCTGTGCCAAGGGCTCGGGCTGCTTGGCCAACGCTCTGCCTGTGTGCTGACCGATACATCCCGGGAGCCACTTCAACCCGAAGGGCGGCGCTACGTGACCGCCGATGCACGGACCCGCGAAGCGCTCGGCAAGGTATCGGACAAGCTGCGCAGCCTCGACGGCTGGCTCGGTGTCATCGACGGTGGCGGCAACCGCACCGAAGTGGATCGCCGGCTATACGGGATCGCAGGCATCGTGTTGCTGCCCTTCCGCGAATCGCACGAAGACATCCGCACCGTGGTCAAGGACCTCGAGATGTTTCCGCGAGCCTACGCGGTACCCTCCCAGTGGCCCACCAACCCCTGGCAACGCGAAGCTGCCGACAAGAACGTGGGGCAACTCATGTCGGATTATCGCCACCGCATTCTGCGGCCGGTCAACGCACTTTCCGCCTCCAAGCTGCTACTCCAGCGCCAAGTGCCCGATGCGCTACCGACGCCGCTGGCAAACGCTTGCCGCGCTTTCGCCGCGCAGGTCCTCGACATCCTCGAGCTGGAATATCGCGACCGGAATGATGATCCACTGGTGGTCGGCGAACCTGTAGGCCGCAGTACCAGCGACACCCCCCGCCCTGCGTTTGCCCATCATCACTGAACACCCCGCTGCGGAGCCCGCCTGAGCGTGCCGCCTAGAGGCGAATGCCGTGCCGATTGATCAGCACCAGCGCCTGGGCTCTGCTCGTTACCTTGAGCGCCTTGAAGATCGCCGAAACATGGACCTTGACGGTCCCTTCGGATAAGCCGAGCAGATCGGCGATTTCGCGGTTGGTCTTGCCCTGGGTGAGAAGGTCGCAGACACGCATCTGCCCAGTAGTCAGCCCGAAGCGCTCGGCCAGAGAAATGCCCGAGCGACGCCGATCGCCGTCACTTCCGGGACCGGTCGGCGTGTAGACCCCGCCGTCGAGCACGATCCGGATCGCCTCGAGCAGGTCGGAACTCGAACTCGCTTTGGGGACGAAACCCGACGCACCGGCCTTCATCGCACGCTGGATCGACGCAGCGTCGTCCAGCGCCGATACGACTATCGCAGGCACATCGGGAAACCGCTTGGCCATGACCGCCAGCAGCGAAAAACCGTTCATCTCCGGGAGCATCAGATCAATCACGGCGAGGTCCCAGTCACTGCTTTCGGAGAGCAGGGCAATCGCATCGTCGGCGTTCGAGGCTTCGGCACACTCCACGCCGGCTTCGAGGTGCAATAAGGTCTGCGCCATCGCTTCGCGCACCAGCGCATGGTCTTCAACGATTAGAATTCTAGCCATAGCAGGGAGCCTTTACCGCGCCGAGTCGACGCAACAATGCCACGAGCATAACATGCGGCGCATACTCAAGCTTCCGGGATCGACTGGACGAGAGACCGAATGACCGAACCGAAAGCAGTTCCACACAAAATCGCGGAGCCCGTGCAAACGTTTTCCCAACCAAGGAAATGCCGCCGATGGACGCGGATTGTGCTCTGCCTTGCGATAGGCGGCAAGCTCGCCCCCCCCAGCCAGGCTGCCGAGGACACCTTCTTCGGCGACCTTCCCGTCGTATTGTCCGCGTCGCGGTTGATGCAGCCGCAGGATGAGGCGCCGGGCGCAACCACCATAATCGATCGAGCGATGATCCGCGCGTCCGGAGCGCGCGACCTCGCCGAATTGCTGCGCCTCGTGCCAGGTTTTCAGGTCGCCAGCCGTTCGGGGCACACTCCACTGACGACCTACCATGGCCTGTCGGATGACGCGCCCCGCAGAATGCTCGTAAGGGTGGATGGACGCTCCGCGTATTCGCCCTACTTCGTCAGTGGCATCGAATGGGGCAAGATTTCGGTCGACATTGAGGACATCGACCGGATCGAAGTATTTCGCGGCTCGAATGCCGCGGCCTACGGCACCAATGCATTTCTCGGGGTGGTCAATATCGTTACCCGACCCGCCGCCGATACCCCCCGGGCGCGCGTGACCAGCAATCTCGGCGACGATGGCATCCGCGACACACGCGCCGCATTGCGGCTAGATCTCGGCAGTGCGGCCCTGCGCCTGAGCGCCGGGCGCCAACAGGATGAGGGGCAGCCCGATCTCGCCGACAACCGACGTGTCGATCGCGCCGATATGCGCCTGGACTGGCGCAATGCGCCCGACCAGCAGATAGAGATTCACGCCGGCCTGGTGAACAGCAAGCTCGAGATGGGCACCTTCGACGACCCGTCGGATCCGCTGCGCAATCGTGGAGATGACGCGGCCTTCGGTCAGATTCGCTGGCGCCTCACACGATCGGCCGAGGAAGAGCTCCAGGTCACCTATTTCCACCAGGAGGAACGGAGCAGGGACGCTTACCGCCTGCTTCTGCGCGAAACACTCGACCCTCGCCTTCCCCCGGCGGTCATAGATGCGGTGCTGGCAGGCTACGGTCTCACTCCAGACGCAAATGTCCCGGTCGACTTCGCCAACCGCGTGATTCGCGATGACATCGAACTCGAGCACGTGCAACGTCTTCGTCATGACAGCCGGCTGGTGTGGGGGGCAGGCCATCGCGAAGACAGGCTGTGGTCGCCTGCGATATTCAACACCGACGATGACATCGTCAACCGGACGTCCCGGCTGTTCGGACACCTCGAATGGCGGGCCGGATCGAGATGGCTGCTGAACTTTGGCGCTACGGCGGAAAAATCGAATTCCGGCAAAATGCATACTTCGCCGCGTTTTTCGGCCAACTATCACCTCACGCCGGGTCAGACATTGAAGTTTTCGGTAAGCCGTGCCTACAGGATACCGACGCCTTTCGAAGCCCGCGGAGATGTCCAGTTTCGCGAGGCGATCAGTGGCAGGCTGATCCGCTACACCCTGCAGCCATCGAACGGGCTTGACCCGGAACGCCTCACTGCAACGGAACTGGGCTATCTGGGCAACTTCCTGAACAAGCGCGTGACCGTCGACCTGCGGGTTTTCGAAGAGCGGATCGACGATTTGATCGAACGCGACAAGGATGCCCCCGCCCCCGCGGGAGGCACCTCCTTGCTGAGCGGAAACGTAGCCCCCCAGTACCGCAACACAGGTGAAGCACAAATCCGTGGCGCCGAACTCAGCCTGGTATATCGGCCCGCGCTGAACCGCTGGATCGGCCTCAATTACGCCAACCTCGACATCAACGCCAAGGGTGTGACCGGCACGCTCGCAGACCCGCTGCAGATTCATGAGGTGCTCGCCACCACCACCGTCCCGACGGAGAGTGCCGCCCTTTTCGCACACTGGACCTTCGGCGAGGGTTGGTCGGCCAGCGTGATCCACACGTTCACCGGCTCCATGAACTGGTACGCGACCCGCACCCGCCTGATCGTGCCCGCATATCACCGCACCGATGTGCGCTTCGCCCGACGGTTCGCGCTCGGGCGGACCCGTGCCGAAGCTGCCCTCACACTGCAGAACGCCGGCAGCGGGAATGCCGATTTCTCGCCGGAACAGGCCATCGGGCGTCGCAGCTTTCTCAGCCTGAGTCTGGAGCTCTGAGCGGGTGCTCCGCAGCCATAGCAGGATCCTCGCCTCGATCGCGGCTCTCTGCACAGCCTTCGTCGGTACGACCCTGGCCGCGGGCACACAGATGCCAGCGGCGATTTCACCCGTGGTGGTGCTGAGCGACCCGGCCCCTGCTTATGACGAAGCCATGCGAGCCTTGCGGAAAAACCTGCAACGCCTTGTCCCCGGCCTGCAGCCGACGACCCTCGACTGGCGCGATCTGACTGCGCTCGGGCGCAATCAGGCGGTCGTCACCATCGGCAGCCAGGCGGCCGGAGCGGTCGCCCGAAGCGGCTTTCGCGGCCCCGTGCTTCACACGCTCATTCCGCGAAGTGCATTCGCCGATCTCGATATCGGGGCACGCGGCCAGGTTTCGGCGATCTTCATCGACCAACCGGCCGACCGGCAAATCGCACTGATCCGTCGGGCCTTGCCGCGCTGGCGCAAGATCGCCTTGCTGAGCGGACCGAACTCTTCCGAATTGACCCGGCAGCTCGCTGCCACCGCGCTCGAACAGCGCCTCCTGCCGACAATCGAAACAGCGGGGTCGGACGACGGTCTTTACGCTGCCCTGCAAAAGCTCCTCATCGAGCCCGCAGTCCTCATCGCCACACCGGATCCCTCGGTCTTCAACAGCTACACCATCCAGAACATCCTGCTCACCGCGTATCGACAGCGCTCGCCCGTCATCGGATTCTCGCCCGCCTACGTCCGGGCCGGCGCGATCCTCGCGGTCTACTCGACCCCCCGGCAGATCGGCACTCAGGCGGCGGAGATTCTCAGCGCGCAATTGTCAGGTTCGCGTCTCCCGCCACCGGAGTCATGCCACTATTTCGAAGTCGCCGCGAATCCCCATGTTGCAAGATCACTTGGCATCGACCTCGACGACGCCGACCGGATCCGGGACAGTCTCGCCGACGGCGAAGGAGCGCACCAGTGAAAAACTGGGGGATCGGTGCCCGTGTGATGCTGGTCGCGCTCCTGCCCGCGTGCGTGCTCGCCATCCTCATGCTCGGCTATTTCACGAGCGCCCGGCTGAGCGAGATAGAGCAGGTACATATCGAACGGGGTCGAGCGTTTGCAAGGCAACTCGCGGTGGCCAGCGAATTCGGTGTCTTCTCGGCGAATCGGGAAATCCTGCAATTGCTCACCAATGCCGCCCTGCAGGAGGCGGACGTGCGGGGTGTCACCATCACCGACCGCCAAGGCAACCTCCTGGCGGCAAGCGGTGAGGTTTCGGCAGCGCATCTGGACAAGCCGGGCAGCGCAGATCTGCTCGAGATCGACAACAGACTGCTGATCGGCGAGCCGGTCCGCGCCAGCCGGCTGGTTGTAAACGACGAACTCTCCGAGATCCTTGCGCCGGAGACGCGAATGGCCGACAAGGACCTCGGTCGGGTCACCATCGACTTTTCTCTCGAGCGTCTTGCCGAGCGCCGCACCGAACTTCTCAGCAACGGCATTCTCGGACTCGTCGTCGTCCTCGCAGGTGCCATCCTGCTCGCCAGAAAGATGAGTCACAGCGTCAGCGGACCGATCCGCGAAGTGGCCGACGCAGTCACCCGGATCGGCCACGGCGAATTCAGCGAGCGGGTACAGAACACCGGGGGTGGCAGTCTGCAGGCACTCGCGGACGGGGTGAACGAGATGGCCTCGCGGCTTGAGGCGGCCTACCACACGATGGAGCAGAGGGTTACCCAGGCGACGGCCGAGTTGCGTACCCGCAAGGAAGATGCGGAACGGGCCAACCTCGCGAAATCGCGCTTCCTTGCTGCGGCAAGTCACGATCTGCGTCAGCCGATGCATGCACTGGTGCTGTTCATATCCGAACTGTCCAGCCGGAACCACCCGCCTGAAACCCGCCGTCTGGTCCGACAGATCGCAGCCTCGGCCGAAGCGATGGAAAATCTCCTCGACAGTCTGCTGGACATCTCCAAACTCGACGCCGGTGTATTGCAGCCGGAAATCCGGCCTTTCGCGGTTCAGGGCGTCTTCGACCGGCTCGCCGCCGACTTCAGGCCGGTGGCGGACGACCGGGGTTTGCGTTTGCGCATCCGGCCGACCACGGCGTGGGCGCTCAGTGACCCGACCCTGCTCGAAAGGATCCTGCTCAACCTTCTCAGCAATGCGCTTCGATATACCGCCCGCGGTACCGTGATGCTGGCGTGCAGACGAAGCGGAGACCATCTGCGTATCGAGGTAAGGGACAGCGGCATGGGGATTCCCCGCGATGCCCAGGAGATCATCTTTCAGGAGTTCGTCCAGCTCGACAATCCGGAACGCGCCCGCCACAAAGGCCTCGGACTGGGGCTGGCCATCGTGCGGCGCCTGACGGAATTGCTCGGGCACCCGCTATCGCTGCGCTCCGCGCACGGCCGCGGTTCGATGTTCACGGTCGAGTTGCCCCGCAGCGAACCGCAGGAGGAGCGGGCGACCGAAGAGTCGCCGCGGATCCCGGGAAGTCTCGCAGGGCTCACGATTGCCGCCGTCGACGATGACCAGCTTGCACTGTCCAGCCTCAACAGCCTGCTGAGCTCCTGGGGCTGCAACGTGGTGGCAGCCGAAAGCCTCGAACGCCTGCAGATGGATCTTGCACTCGACAGCGTGACGCCCCGTGCGCTGGTCTCGGATTTCCGCCTCCGCGGAAGCTACAACGGGATCGAGGTGATTCACGCGATGCGCCGTCGCTTCGGCGAGGACCTTCCGGCAATCCTGATTACCGGCGACACCGGTGCGGCAACGCTGCAGCTGGCGCAGGCCCACAAGATCGCGCTGCTCCACAAACCGGTCCGTCCGGCCAAGCTGCGCGCCCTGCTGCAACGACAGATCAACGCGCCGGAAGATGTCGAATGACCGACAAATACCGCTGTCGCTCCCACGAACGATACCGATCGGTTACCATCGCGAAGTATTAGAACGATCATCCCGAGGAGAAAGACATGAGTCAGGAAAACAGCCCGCAGGACCCTCTCGAATTCATGCGCGGGATGTGGAGCAACATGGGGTTCTCGCTGCCCGGCATGGTCACCCCGACGGTCGACGTCGACGAACTCGACAAGCGCATCGCCGACATGAAGGCAGTCGAGGGCTGGTTGAAGATGAACCTCAACATGTTGCAGATGACGACCCAGGGTCTCGAGATGCAGCGCGCCACGATTGCCGCGGTACAGGCGATGAGTCAGGTTGCCAAGGGCGACACGGCGGAAGGTGGTGCCAACCCGTTTGCGAGCTCGATGTGGCCCTGGAATCTGATGCAGCAGGGACAGGCAAACGTCGCTGCCGCAGCGGCTTCCGCCGGCGGCGCCGCCCAGTCCGGTCGGGCGAACACCCAGGCCAAGTGAGCTGACGGGCGGTGTTCACGCAGCGCCCAGCAACCATACCCACGTGGTGAGGGTAAAGAGCGCCAGCAACGTGGTTGCCGAGATCAGCCACGCCACACCGCGACCATCACCGCCCATGCGGATCGCCAGGATGTAGGCCGACGACGCGCTGGGCAGGGCGGCAAAGATCACCAACACATCGCGCGGCACGCCGGCGATGCCGAAACGGTCGGCGAGCAGCCATGCCACCGCGGGAAGCAGCAGCAGCTTGACCGCGACGATCCACACCGAACCGAGCGGGTGGCCGCCCGCAGACCCCGCTCTCAAGGCAGCCCCGACTGCCAGCAGGCCGAGCGCAATCGAGGCGTCGGAAAGACGCTTGAGAAGGTCGCCGACCGGTACCGGCAGCGCAAGGCCAGCGAGATTGAAGAGCAACCCCGCAAGTGTTGCCAGAAGCAGCGGATTGCGGGACAGCTCGCGCCACAGCCGGCCCTGGCCATGGCGCGCAATCATCGCGACCGCGGCGATGTTTGCGAACGGAACCATTGCGCCGCAAAGCGTCCCCATCGTCGCCACGCCAAGCACGCCGTGCACCTTGCCCGCGACCGCGATCCCGATGTAGGTGTTGAAGCGATAGGCGCACTGCAGGCGTGACGCAAAAGCGAGCGGGCTCAACCCCATCCACGGCCTCGCCAGGAACACCAGCACGAAGCCGGCAAACATCGACAGCAGGCCCGCCGCAACCAATGGCCCGGTCTCGCCGAAATCCAGTTGCGCACGCGCCAGGGCGCTGAACAGCAGGGCCGGAAACAGTACGAAGTACACCAGCCTCTCGAGCCCGGCCCAGAATGCATCGCCAAAGCCGCCGTGGCGGCGTAGCGCGGCGCCGATCAGAATGAGCGTGAAATCCGGAAGGAGCAGGAGAACGGTCTGCATGATCCGGCAAGGCTACCGCGGCTTTCGCCCGGCGCCTACGTGTTCGATCCGTTCAGGCCTGTTTTCTGGCGAATCCACCACCACTCGGAACGCCCGTTGCCGGGCCATGCCAACCGGACCGGAAGCCGGCGGCACAAAAAAAAGCGGGGCCGGCAGGAAAGCGCCGGTTACCCGCGGGCAAGCACACACACGGTCAATCGTACTTGCGGATATCGTCGATGATCTTGCCGTCGTTGGCGAGGCTGCCTTTCGGGCAGAACCTCACGTCGCCGCGCAGCTTGGTCAATTCCCTTATCGAAGCAGCCACGGCGTCCGCCAGGAGATCGCTTCCGTCCTCGACCTCACAATGCAGCGTCATGCGATCGGCAAGCCCGGGATTGTCCACTACCAGCCGGCCGCGCAAGAGTTCAGGATGACGGCGGATCACACTCGCCACCTGGCCGGGATGGACGAACATCCCCTTCACCTTGGTGGTCTGGTCGGCGCGCCCCATCCAGCCCTTGATGCGCGTGTTGGTACGCCCGCAAGGCGACATGCCCTGCAGGACGGCCGACAGATCTCCTGTCCCGAAGCGGATCAACGGGTAGTCCGGATTAAGGCTGGTGACAACGACTTCACCGACTTCGCCGACCGGAACCGGATCGCCGGTTCCCGGCCGCACGATCTCGACCAGCACGCCCTCGTCGACGATCAGCCCTTCGCGCGCACCGGTCTCGTAGGCCACCAGGCCGAGGTCGGCGGTCGCGTAGGCCTGGAAGGCCTGGATACCCCGAGCGGCGAGGGCGTCGCGCTGGCTGGCCGGGAAGGCTTCACCCGAAACAAAGGCTTTGGAGAAGCTCACCTTCACGCCCATCTCCTCGGCCTTGTCGAGAATGATGCGCAGGAAAGAAGGCGTGCCGGTGTAGGCACTGGGCCGCAGATCGGCGATCGCCTCGACCTGCTGCTCGGTCTGTCCCACGCCCGCAGGGAACACTGTACAACCCAGCGCATGGGCCGCGGTTTCCATCATCGAGCCAGCCGGCGTGAAGTGATACGAGAAGGTGTTGTGCACCAGATCGCCCTGTCGAAAGCCGGCGGCAAAGAGCGCACGCGCCATACGCCAGTAGTCGCGACGAGCCCCTTCGGGTTCGTACAGGGGGCCCGGCGAGGCAAACACCCGCGCGCAACCGGTCCCCCAATTCACCGTCGCAAAGCCGCCGAACGGTCGAGCCGCCTTCTGCAACTCCAGGAGCTCGGACTTGCGGGTCACCGGCAGCGTGGCAAGCGCCTCGCGGCTCGTGATGCTGGCCGGATCCACGTCCTTGAAACGCTCGGCAAAAGCCGACGCACGGGCCTTGGCATGGGCGATCTGGGCCGGCAGGCGGGCGAGCAGATCCTGCTCCCGCTCCATCGGGTCACGTGTTTCTCGCGCGTCGTAGAAATTCATGGTCGAAGCAGTCCGGTCGGTTGACTTGGCTGAAAGCGTGACAAGCGCACGCGGCTCGATTGATCAGGACAGCCACCGCTTGCGGCGGCGGTAATGCTTCACTTCGCGGAAACTCTTGCGACCCTCGCCACCCAGCCCGAGGTAGAACTCCTTGACGTCCTCGTTGGTGGCAAGCTCGCTGGCCTCGCCCTCCATGACGATGCGGCCGTTTTCGAGGATGTAACCGAAATCGGCATAACGCAGCGCCACCATGGTGTTCTGCTCGGCCAGCAGGAAACTCACCTGCTCCTTGCTGTTGAGGTCCTTCACGATCTCGAAGATCTCCTCGACGATCTGCGGGGCGAGACCCATCGACGGCTCGTCGAGCAGCACCATTTCGGGGTTGGCCATGATGGCCCGACCAATTGCACACATCTGCTGTTCGCCACCCGAGGTATAGCCGGCCTGCGAGGTGCGGCGGGTCTTCAACCGGGAGAAATAGGTGTACACCATGTCGAGCGAGCGCTTGATCTCGGCACGCGAGCTGGTACGCGTATAGGCGCCGGTCAGCAGGTTTTCTTCGATGGTGAGATGGCCGAAGCAGTGCCGCCCCTCCATCACCTGGATGACGCCGCGCTTGACCAGGTCGTTGGGGGTCATCTGGTCGATGCGTGCGCCCTTGAACTCGATACTGCCCTTGGTGACGTCACCACGCTCGGCACGAAGCAGGTTCGATATCGACTTGAGCGTCGTCGACTTGCCCGCGCCATTGGCACCGAGCAGCGCCACGATGCCGCCTTTCGGTACCTGCAGGGACACGCCCTTGAGCACCAGGATGACGTGATCGTAAATCACCTCGACGTTGTTGACGCTCAGATAAGGCGCTGCTGAGCTCGCGGTCGTTGCCGCGGAAGTGGGGGTCGTATTCATTTGTGTCTTCCACCGAGTGTCTTGCCTCTCACCTCCCCGGGCGCATCGAGAGAGGGTCGGTGCAAGACGGGCGCGCCGCCCTGCACCGACCTTCCCCGCCGGCGGGGAAGGCCCGGCGAGCACGCCCGAAGGCGTCCCGCCTGCCTGAAGCTGCTTACATTTCCTTGCTGCAGTCGCGCGGCGTGATGCCTTTTTCCTTGGCATACGCGGCGGCCGACTCCTCGATCATGTCGCGCACCAGCGGTTTGTCGGAATCGACCCAGTCGGTCAGCACCTTCCACTTGCTGCCATCCCACTGCTGGAACTTGACCTTGCCGGAACCCTCGTGGTCGAGACAGGAGATCTTCATCTCGGGCATGAAGCCGGTGGCACCGATCGAGGCCAGATGCTTGGCATCCATGTCGAGATGCTCGAAGCCCCAGCGCATCTGCTCGCCGGTCAGCGCCTTGCCCTTGCCGAACTTCTCCTGGGCCTTGCGGATCGCCTCGACGGTGATGATGCCGCTCACCACGCCACGGTTGTAGTACACACCACCGACGCGCGACTTGTCCTCCATGTTGCCCTTGCCCTTGGCATACACGTACTTCTCGATGTCCTTGATCAGCGGGTAGTTGGTGCCGGCGACGTTGAAGCCAGCGGCGGTGAAGCCCTTGGCGGCGCTGCCGGCGGGAATGGTGTCCTCCTCCGCGCCGGACCACCACACACCGATCATCTTCTCGCGCGGATATCCGGTCTTCGCTGCGGACTTGAGCGCGGTCGGGTTCATCACGCCCCAGCCCCACAGGATCACGTAGTCGGGCCTGGCCTGGCGGATCTGCAGCCACTGCGACTGCTGCTCGTTACCCGGGTGGGCGACCGGGATCTTGATCACTTCGAAGCCGTGCTTCGCAGCCAGCTTGTCCATGATCGCGTGCGACTCCTTGCCGTAGGCCGAATCGTGATAGAGCAAGCCGATCTTCTTGCCCTTGAGCTTGTCCATCCCGCCTTCTTTCATGCCGATGTAGTTCACGATGCCGGACGCCTGCGACCAGTAGGTGGTGACCATCGGGAAGACCCACGGGAAGACCCGGCCGTCGGCCGCATCGGTGCGGCCATAGCCGATGGTGACCATCGGGATCTTGTCCTGCGCGACCTTCTCGAGCACCGAATAGGTGATGCCGGTGGAGATCGGCTGGAACACCGAGTTACCGGTCTCGCCCTTGTTCTTGAGGCGCTCGTAGCATTCCACGCCTCGGGCATTGTTGTACTCGGTCTCGCATTCTTCCCACACGAGCTTCACGCCGCCTACGCCGCCGTCACGCTCGTTGATCATCTGCATGTAGTCGATCCACGCGCCGAACAGGGCGGAACCGCCCGCGGCGTAGGGGCCGACGCGATAGCTCGGCAGGCCGATGAACTGCTCGGCGGCGCTCGCGTAGCTGCCTGCCAGCAGCCCTGCGATGGTGGCGCCCAGAAGAACGGTTTTCTTGAGTTTCATGTAAAGCCTCCTCTTGTGTGTGGTGCTGCTTCTTATGTCGCTCGCTGCCCGACCGGCCCTGCGGCAGGGGGCAGCGGACTTCATGCTAGTGCGGGAAAGGCCACAGACGCAGCTTTTCCTTGCCGATCTGCCACAGCCGTGCCAGACCGTGTGGCTCGACGATCAGGAAGAAGATGATCATTGCGCCGAAGACGATGAGCTGGAAGTTCGAAACGAAGCTCGCCGACACCAGGTCGCCGAGCAGCGACGGCACGAAGTTGTCGAGCAGGATCGGCAACAGCACGATGAAGGCCGCGCCGAGAAAGGAGCCCATGATCGACCCGGTGCCGCCGATGATGATCATGAACAGGATCTTGAACGACAGATCGAGGTTGAAGCCCTCCGGCTCGACCGTCCCGAGGTAGGTATAGGCGTAGAGCGCGCCGGCCACACCGCAATAGAACGACGACACCGCGAAGGCGATCAGCTTGGTACGCATCGGACGAATGCCGATCACTTCGGCGGCCACGTCCATATCGCGCACCGCCATCCAGGCGCGGCCGGTACTGCTGCGCACCATGTTCTTCGCGGCGAGGGCAAGGATCACCACCACCGCCAGCGTGAGCATGTATTTCGAGGTCGGGCCATCGAACGCGAAACCGAGGATGTTGATCTCCTGGGTCGAAATCACGCCCGAGGACGAATAGTTCGAGAACCACGGAAACTTGACCAGCGCCCAGACGATGAAGAACTGTGCGGCCAGCGTCGCAACCGCCAGGTAGAAGCCCTTTATTCGCAGGCTTGGCAGCCCGAACAGGACCCCCACCGCAGCCGCACACAGCCCGCCCAGGACGATCGCGACAAGGAAGGGCATGCCGTCGATGCGAAGCATGAAGTTGTACGCACCGAAGGCTCCCACCGCCATGAAGGCCGCGGACCCCAGGGACAGCTGGCCGGCATAACCGGTGAGGATGTTGAGGCCCAGCGCCGCCAGCGAGAAGATCAGGACCGGGATGAGGATGGCCTTGAGCCAGTACTGGTCTGCGATGACCGGGACCACGGCGGCAAAGAACAGGACCAGGGCCCAGACCGCGATCTTGTCCTGGCGGATCGGGAAGATCTGCTGGTCCGCCTGGTAACTGGCCTTGAACTGGCCGGCTTCACGATAAAACATCAGTCGCTCCTTCGTCGCCCGATGAGGCGTGAGGGGTAAGGGATGGGGTGACTGCGTTACACGCGGTCAATGTGCTTCTCTCCGAAGAGCCCTTCCGGGCGCACCAGCAGGAAGACCAGCGCGAGCACATACGGGAACCACGACTCGATGCCGCCGCCGACGAAGGGGCCGATATAGACCTCCGCAAGCTTTTCGGAGGCGCCGATGATCAGGCCGCCGACGATCGCCCCGGGTACCGAGGTGAAGCCGCCGAGGATCAGCACGGGCAAGGCCTTGAGCGCGGTATAGGTCAGCGCGAACTGCACGCCATTGCGCGCGCCCCAGATCATGCCGGCGATCAGCGCGACGAAACCCGCCACACCCCACACGATGACCCAGATGTGCCGCAGCGGAATGCCGATCGAGAGGGCCGCCTGGTGATCGTCCGCCACTGCGCGCAGCGCCCGCCCGATCTTGGTGTACTGGAACAGCAGGGCCAGCGACGCCACCAACACCCCGGCGATTCCGGCAGCGACTACGTCGAACTTCGACACCAGGATGTTGCTGCTTTCCATCAACCACTCGACCGGTACGTCCTCGATACCCAGATCGAGGCCGCGAACGTTTGCCCCCCAGACCCCCTGGGCAATGCCCTCGATGAGGTAGGACAGGCCGATGGTGGCCATGAACAGGGTGATATGCGGCTGGTTCACCAGCGGACGCAGCACGATCTTTTCGGTGAGAACGCCGAGCACGATCATCGATATCAGCGCCAGCGCGAAAGCCAGCCAGAACACTGCGCTACCGCCCTCTTCCAGACCGGTCCAGCCGGGCAGCACTTCCTGGAAACCAACGAAGGTCAGCGCGGCGAAGAACACCATCGCCCCCTGCGCAAAGTTGAACACACCCGATGCCTTGAAGATCAGCACGAAACCCAGCGCAACCAGGGCATACAGCACCCCGGAGAGCAGCCCGCCGATCAGCACTTCGAGAAAGAAATGCATTGTTGTCTCCTCTTGTCCTTGTCGACCGGCTCAGTGGCTGGTGCCGAGATAGGCGGCAATCACGTCTGGGTTGGCCATGACTTCTTCGGGCGTGCCGTCACCGATCTTCTTGCCGTAGTCGAGCACCACCACGCGGTCCGAGATGTCCATCACCACGCCCATGTCGTGCTCGATGAGCACGATGGTGGTGCCGAACTGGTCATTGACGTCGAGGATGAAGCGGCTCATATCCTGCTTTTCCTCGACGTTCATGCCGGCCATCGGCTCGTCGAGCAGCAGCATGGACGGCTCCGCGGCCAGTGCCCGTCCGAGTTCCACGCGCTTCTGCAAGCCATACGGAAGACGCCCGACCGGGGTCTTGCGGATGCTCTGGATCTCGAGGAAGTCGATCACTTCCTCCACCTTCTTGCGGTGCTCGATCTCCTCGCGCTGCGCGGCCCCCCAGAACAGCGCGTGCTGCAGCAGGTTGGTCTTCATCTTGAGGATGCGCCCGGTCATGATGTTGTCGAGCACGCTCATCCCCTTGAACAAAGCGATGTTCTGGAAGGTGCGGGCGATGCCCTGGGCTGCCGCCTTGTGGGGGTCCATGTCGCGGCGCTTCTCGCCGTGGAAGATCACGGAGCCCTGCTGCGGATGGTAGACACCGTTGATCACGTTCAGCATCGAACTCTTGCCCGCTCCGTTCGGGCCGATGATGGAGCGGATCTCGCCCTTGCGAACGTTGAAGCTGATGTCGGTGAGCGCCTTCACCCCGCCGAATGACAGCGAGATGTTCTGCAGGTCGAGGATCACCTCCCCGATCGGGCGGCCCCCTGCGGGGCTCTGCCCTTGCGCCCCCACGGCCAATTCATTCACGATCATTTCCATTCTCCTCAGGCCGCCTTTTGCGCGGCTTGCGGCGCAAAGGTCTTGACGTCCGCGATGCGCAGATCGGCGGCGATCCGGCCTTCCCGCCCGTCCTCATACTTCACCTGGGTTTCGATGTGGCAGTTCGACTTGCCCGCGTACATCGCGTCGATCAGCACGCCATAACGTTCGGCGATGAAATTGCGCCGCACCTTGCGGGTACGGGTCAGCTCACCGTCGTCGGCGTCGAGTTCCTTGTGCAGGACGAGGAAGCGCTTGATCTGCGAACCGCTCATGCGGGCATCGGCGGCGAGATCCGCATTGACCTTCTCGAGACACTCCCGAATCAGCTCATACACCGCATCCTGGCAGGCGAGATCGGTATAGCCCGAATACGACATGCCCTTGCGCTCGGCCCAGTTGCCGACGGCCTCGAGGTCGATGTTGATGAAGGCGGTGACGAAATCCCTACCATTGCCGAACACCACCGCTTCCTTGATGTGCTGGAAGAACTTGATCTTGTTCTCGATATAGTTGGGCGCGAACATTGACTCGTCGGTGAGCTTGCCCACGTCCTTGGCACGATCGATGATCAGCAGATGGCCGTCGTCGTCGAAGAACCCCGCGTCGCCGGTCATGAAGTAGCCGTCGGCGTTGAGCGACTCGGCGGTGGCGTCGGGACGCTTGTAATAGGCCTTGAGCAACATCGGGCCCTTGACTAGGATCTCGCCGTTGTCTGCTAGCTTGACCTCGACGTAGGGGGCCGGCACGCCGACCGAATCGAGCTTGATCTGGCCATCCGGCTGCAGGCACACATAGGCGCAGGTCTCGGTCTGGCCATAGAGCTGCTTGAGGTTCACCCCGATCGAGCGATAGAACTTGAAGAGGTCCGGACCGATCGCGGCACCCGCGGTATAGGCCACACGGATGCGGCTCATGCCGAGCACGTTCTTGAGCGGCCCGTACACCAGCAGGTTGCCAAGCCAGTACTGCAGGCGATCGCCAGCCGACACGGACTTGCCGTCGAGAATGTCCGCGCCGCAGCGCCGCGCCACTTCGAGGTACTTGTGAAAGAGGGTGCGCTTGAGCCAGCCCGCGTCCTCCATGCGGATCATCACCTGGGTGAGCAGGTTCTCGAACACTCGCGGAGGCGCGAAGTAATAGGTCGGGCCGATCTCCCGCAAATCGTTCATCACCGTCTCGCCCGACTCCGGGCAATTGATCGTGAAACCCGCGACCATCGCCTGCGCGAACGAAAACAGGTGATCGCCCACCCACGCCATCGGCAGGTAGGAAAGGATGTCTTCCTGATCGGTCAGGCGGTCGAACTCCACGCCGCCGCGCGCGGCTGAGATGAAGGCAGTGTGCGTCTGGCACACGCCCTTGGGTTTGCCGGTAGTACCAGAGGTATACAACATCACCGAGATGTCGTCGCCGGCGCCCTTGGCGATCTCGGCGTCAAGGAAGTCGCCGTGGTTGCGATCGTGGATGCGCCCCATCTCCTGCACCTCGTCGAGGCCCTTGATGAAGGTCTCGGTGTAGTGCCGCATGCCGCGTGCATCGTCGTAGATCACATGCTCGAGAAAGGGCACCTCGCCCCGGATCTCGATCATCTTGTCGACCTGCTCCTGGTCTTCGACCACCGCGAAGCGGATCTCGGCATCCTGCAGGACGTAGGCCATCTCCTGCGCGACCGCGTCCTGGTAAAGCATCACGGGGATGCCACCGAGGCACTGACAGGCAGCCACCGACCAGTACAGCCGGGGACGGTTGTCACCGATGATGGCGAGACGATCGCCACGCTTGAAGCCGAGTTCGGCGAGGCCGCAGGCGATCGCCCGGACGTTGCCGGCAACCTCTGCCCAGGAGTACGTCTGCCAGATTCCGTACTCCTTCTCGCGCATTGCCGGCCGCGTCGGGCGAACCCGGGCATGCTGCATCAGCAATCTCGGAAAGGTGTCGAGCCCTGCGCCGGACGCAGCCGGCGCACGTGAGTCAGCCATTACCGATTCCTCCTCGTTTGATCCTGTCTGTTTCTTTTCCGGCCATCCGGCATGCGCCGGACGCCGGCCGGCAGGTCATCCCGGGCTTACCCTGTGGGTCCGGCGCCGGGCGCAGCGGCCGCTTGTTCTAGGGTAGCGAGTGTCGCAGTGCATGTTTGCGCAACTGTTTTCCAAATGTACCCAATTGTTGCAATGGTGATGGGACTGCAGGCGAATCATGCAGGCCACATCGGTTAAAGTAAGGCCTGCTCCGTCGCACCGGAGCATCACACTCCTACCACACGCCACAAGCAGACGCCGTGACCTCACTCAAGACCGTCCTCCGCTACCTGCTCGTTCCCTACCGTGCGGCCCGCAAATGGGCGGACGACCGCTGCACCACCTTCGCCGCGGCGCTGGCCTATTACTCCGCCTTCTCGCTGGCCCCGGTGCTGGTCATCGCAGTCTCGGTAGCTGGCCTGATCTTTGGTCGCGAAGCGGCCAACGGCCGTATCGTCGGTGAACTCGCGGCGCTCATCGGCAACGATGGCGCAAGCCTGATCGAACGCATGATCTCGGCCAGCTACGCGTCGGGCGAAGGGGTTGTCGCGACATTGGTCGGCACCGCTGCCATGCTGCTCGGCGCGACCGGCCTGTTCATGCAGCTGGGCCATGCCTTCGAGGCCATTTTCGGCCGCCCGAGCCGCGGGCGCAGCGCCTGGATGACGCAGCTGGTGGGTCGCTTGCGCGGCCTCACCGTGGTGATCGGCGTGGGCTTCCTGTTGATGATTTCGCTGGTCGCCAGCGCAGCCATACTCGCCTTCAGCCAATATGCCACGCGCGGTGTGGAAGCCCTGTTGTGGCTGGCATCGCTGCTGCAGGTCGGGATCACGCTGTTCCTGCAGAGCAGCATGATCGCGATCATCTACAAGGTTCTGGTGCCAACGCCCTTGAGCCGCCGGGCGTTGATGTTCGGCGCGGTGACCACTGCGGTGTTGTTCGAGTTCGGCAAATGGGCGCTGGGCGTCTACCTGGGCCGCAGTAGTATCGCCAGTACCTACGGCGCGGCGGGCTCGCTGGCGATGATCCTGATCTGGGTCTACTACGTCTCGCTGATCATGCTCTATGGTGCCGAGCTCACCTTCCAGCTCAACCGGCTGGAGCGCGTCCTCGCCCGCCCTGCTCGACCGATGCCTGCACCTGCCCCGGCCTCGACCGAGTCGATCGACCCGACCGCTCCGGCGCTGCTGCAGCCGCCTCCCGGCGGCGCCACCGACGAGCCGGCCTCACGCGCCCCCTCCCGCTCCACCACCTGGCTCAGGCGCCTGCTTCGTCGCTGACGGTATCGGGCGAGGCTACCCGCCGGCCGATACCGTCGTACCGCGCGCGCGCCGCGTGACCCGGCGCCCGATCAGGCGGAGGATGTCTCCCACTGCATTCCTGCAAGGGGCACGACGATGCCGCTCATTCAAAGACACGACCTGGACGAAGCCGCCCGCACCGGTCTGATCAGCATCGACCAGGCACACGCCCTCTGGTCCTTCCTGCTCGAACGCGCAGCGGCAAGGCCTGCTGCACAGGGCGGTTTCTCGCTCACCAGCGCGCTCCACTACCTCGGCGGCATGCTTGCGATCGGCGCCATGTCGATCTTCATGACCCTTGGCTGGGAGCAATTCGGCGGTGCCGGTGTGTTCTTCATCGCCCTGCTCTACTTCGCCATCGGCTGGAAGCTCGCCGCACGTTTCGAACGACAGGGCGAGCCCCTTCCCAGCGGCATCATGGCAACCTTCGCGCTAGTGCTCGTGCCGCTCGCGGCATGGGGCCTGCAGCACAGTCTGGGCCTGTGGGCCGACGTCCCGCATGCCGAACATTATCGTCAGTACCACAGCTTCATCGACTGGCGCTGGACCACGCTCGAGCTGGTCACCCTCGTGGCCGGCGCCCTGATGCTGTGGCGCTGGCGCGCGCCCTTCCTGGTGATGCCGATCGCCGTCACGCTGTGGTACATGAGCATGGATCTGGCCATGCTCGTCATCGCGCCGGATACGACAGCTCAGTGGAGCGACGCGGCGTGGACCTTCCGCAAGTGGTTCTCGGTGAGCTTCGGCGCGGTGATGATCATGCTCGCGGCACTCGTGGAAATCCGCAGCCGTTCGCCGCGCGACTACGCCTTCTGGCTGTACCTGTTCGGCCTGCTGGCCTTCTGGGGCGGCCTCACCGCCCTCGATTCGGGCTCGCTGAGCGGCAAACTCGTTTATCTGCTCATCAACGTCGGGCTGATCCTTGCCGGCGCGCTGATCGGACGGCGCAGCTTCACGGTGTTTGGCGCCCTCGGCGTGGCACTCGTGCTCGGTGATCTTTCCTACCACTACTTCCGCGATTCATGGCTGTTCCCGATCGCGCTGTCAGCGATTGGGCTCACAATCATCTACCTCGGCATCTGGTGGAGCCGCAATGAAACCCAGCTCACTGCCACGCTGCGCGCAGCCCTGCCCATGAAACGACGCACGAGGCCGGCCGCCTGACAACCGGCCGGTGCCTACTCGTCGAACGAGTGGATGAAATCGCGGATGCGTGGATAGATCTGCCGCTCCCAGCGCTTGCCGTTGAACACCCCATAGTGCCCAACCGCGGACTGGAGGTGGTGCTGCTTGCGATACGGCGCCAGCTTGCTGCAGAGATCATGCGCGGCCAGCGTCTGACCGATCGAACAGATATCGTCGCGCTCGCCTTCAACCGTGAACAGCGCGGTGCGACGGATTGTCTCGGGACGCACTGGACGCCCCCGATAGGTCAGCCGGCCGAGCGGAAGATCGTAGTCCTGGAAGACCGAGCGCACCGTCTGCAGATAGAACTCGGCAGGCAGGTCCATCATTGCGAGGTATTCGTCATAGAAGATCTTGATCTCGTTGGCCCGCTGCGCCTCACCGTCGGAATAGTGCCGGTACATCTTCCTGAATGCATCGGAGTGGCGCTCCTTGTTCATGCTCATGAAGGCCGAGATCTGCAGGAAGCCCGGATAGACCCTCCGCATGGCCCCTCGGTAGCGCAGCGGCACGGTACCGATCAGGTTCTTCTCGAACCACGCGATCGGCTTGCCGGTGGCGAGACGGTTGACCTCGGTCGGATTGACGCGACAATCAATCGGTCCGGCCATCAGGGTCATGCTGCGCGGCTGATGGGGATGTCGCTCCTCGGCCATGACCGCGACGGCCGCCAGGGTCGGTACGGTCGGCTGGCATACCGCCACCAGGTGGGTATGCGGACCGAGATGGTCGACAAAGTGGATGATGTGCTCGATGAAGCTGTCGAGATCGAAACGCCCGGCGGTCACCGGCACGTCGCGAATGTTGTGCCAGTCGGTCACGTAGACATCGTGATCGCGCAGCAGGGTCTGGACCGTACCGCGCAGCAGGGTCGCAAAATGCCCCGAAACCGGAGCGACGAGCAGAACCTTCGGCTCCCCGTCGACCGTGGGGTTCTTGCGAAATCGTTGCAATGTGCAGAACGGGGTCGAAAAAACCGGCTCTTCGAGCACCGCGCAGCCCCCCTCGTCGGTCTCGACCCGTTCGATACCGAACGGTGGCCGCTCGTGGGTCAGCCCCGACAGCGCGACCACTTCGCATGCAGCCGCAGCACGGCGCAGGGAGCGGCTCTCCGGAAACCAGGAAAGGCCATAGTGCAGCCAAGGTGCGAGGTGGCGCGCCACGGTGCGCGCGGGCGAATTCAGGTCGGCCACCGCCTGGTAGGCCTGGTAATGAAGTGCGGTACTGAAGGGAAGCATGTCGGCTGACTCGGTACGCGGGGATCCTGAGCGAAGCAACTTGCATGCCGATGGCTTGCCGACGTCTGGCACATGTATTGCTTTTCAAGATCGGACAAGCGCCGACCAGCCCATCCCGCGTGGAGACCGAAACGATGCCATCCGCAACGCTCAGCATCAGCAGCAAGAACTATTCATCCTGGTCGCTTCGCGGCTGGCTGATCACCCGGATGGCCGGGCTGGACTTCAAGGAAGAACTCGTCGAACTCGATACGCCGGGGACGCGGGCGGAGCTTCTTCTGCTGGCGCCTTCGGTCCGCGTTCCCCGACTCAGCCACGGCAAGATCGAAGTCTGGGACACCCTGGCGATCGGCGAGTACCTGAACGAGATCAAGCCGAAGGCCGGCCTGCTGCCTGCCGACCCGGCCGCACGGGCGCACTGCCGCTCGATCTGCGGCGAGATGCATTCCGGCTTCAGTGCGCTTCGGTCTGCCCTGCCGATGAATATCAAGGCACGTTTCCCAAACTTCACGGTGTGGTCACGCGCCCGGGGAGACATCGACCGCATCCTGGAAATCTGGCAGGACTGCCTGTCGCGCCACGGCGGCCCCTACCTCTTCGGGAGCGAACCAACCCTCGCTGATGCCATGTACGCACCGGTCGTGACCCGCTTCCTGACCTACGACATCGCCCTGGACGAAGCCTGTACCGAGTACTGCAAGACCATCATGGCGATGCCGGCGATGCAGGAATGGGTGGCCGCCGCGAGGCTCGAATCCGATGACATCGAAGAGCTCGAGATGGAATTCTGAGTGACCTGGAGCGCACAGCCCGCACCGGATTGAAGCGCCGGCTCGTTGCTGGTGCATGAGCTCACACGGACGCACCGCCTTCGGCACTCAGGGCAGGCGGGCGGCAAGCCCTTCGCACCGATTTTCTCCCCGCACCAACCCGACGTACCCGCACAAAAAAGACGGCGCCCGCAGGCGCCGTGAATTCCTCTTGGGAGAGGGAGGGAAAGAAAGTATGGGAACCCGTCTTACATGCTGCGACGGTACTGGCCGCCGACTTCGTAGAGCGTGTTGGTGATCTGCCCCAGCGAACAGTACCGCACCGCGTCGACCAGCACGTCGAAGACGTTACCGTTCTCGATCACGGCCTGGCGCAGCTTCGCCAGCCACTTGGCCGACTCGCCCGCGTTGCGGCCCTGGAAGTCCGCGAGGCGCTGGAGCTGCGACTGTTTCTCCTCCTCGGTGGAGCGGGCCAGCTCGATCTCCTGCTGCACGCCGCTGCCCTTGGGATTGAGGAAGGTGTTCACGCCGATGATCGGGTAGGAGCCGTCGTGCTTCTTGTGCTCGTAGTACATCGACTCTTCCTGGATCTTGCCGCGCTGGTAGCCGGTTTCCATTGCGCCGAGCACGCCGCCGCGGCTGGCAATCGCCTCGAACTCCTTGAGCACCGCCTCCTCGACCAGGTCGGTGAGCTCGTCGATGATGAAAGCGCCCTGGTTGGGGTTCTCGTTCTTGGCCAGGCCCCACTCGCGGTTGATCACCAGCTGGATCGCCATGGCGCGGCGCACCGACTCCTCGGTCGGGGTGGTGATGGCCTCGTCGTAGGCGTTGGTGTGCAGCGAGTTGCAGTTGTCGTAGATCGCGATCAGCGCCTGCAGGGTGGTGCGGATATCGTTGAAATCCATCTCCTGCGCGTGCAGCGAACGGCCCGAGGTCTGTACGTGATACTTGAGCTTCTGGCTGCGCTCGTTGGCGCCGTACCTGTTCTTCATCGCCACCGCCCAGATGCGGCGGGCGACGCGGCCGATCACCGAGTATTCCGGGTCCATGCCGTTGCTAAAGAAGAAGGATAGGTTGGGCGCGAAGTCATCGATGTGCATGCCACGCGCCAGATAGCTCTCGACATAGGTGAAACCGTTCGAGAGCGTGAAGGCGAGCTGGCTGATCGGGTTGGCGCCGGCCTCGGCGATGTGATAGCCAGAGATCGACACCGAGTAGAAGTTCTGCACCTTGTGGTGCACGAAGTATTCCTGGATATCGCCCATCATCTTGAGCGCGAACTCGGTCGAGAAGATGCAGGTGTTCTGTCCCTGGTCCTCCTTGAGGATGTCGGCCTGCACCGTGCCGCGCACGCTCGCCAGCGTCCATTCCTTGATCTTCTGGTATTCGTCCTCGGTCGGCTCGCGGCCGTTGTCGGCCTTGAACTTGGTCACCTGCTGGTCGATCGCGGTGTTGAAGAAAAAGGCCAGGATGATCGGCGCCGGGCCGTTGATGGTCATCGACACCGAGGTGGTCGGCGCGCACAGGTCGAAGCCGTCGTAGAGCACCTTCATGTCGTCGAGCGTCGCGATCGAGACGCCCGAGTTGCCGATCTTGCCGTAGATGTCGGGGCGCAGGTCGGGGTCACAGCCATACAGCGTGACCGAGTCGAAGGCGGTCGACAGGCGGTGTGCGGGCATGCCCTCGGAGACGCGCTTGAAGCGGCGGTTGGTACGGAAGGCATCGCCCTCGCCGGCGAACATGCGGGTCGGATCCTCGCCCTCGCGCTTGAAGGCGAACACGCCGGCGGTGAAGGGGAAGGAGCCGGGCACGTTCTCCTTCATCAGGAACCTGAGGCTCTCTCCGTCATCCTCGAAGTCGGGCAGCGCCACCTTGCGGATCTTGCTGCCGGACAGCGACTCACTGGTGAGCTTGGTACGGATCTCCTTGTCGCGGATCTTGACCACGTATTCGTCGGCCGCATACAGGGCCTTGGTGGTCGGCCACTGCTCGAGCAGCTTTTTCGCCGCGGGGGTGAGCTCGCCGTCCTTCCAGTTGATCAGCTCGTCGAAGTGATCGCCGGGCTTGCCGCATTCCTCGAACAAGGACTTGGCGACACGCAGCGACTGGCGCTCGCGGGCAACCCGCGCCTGCTGGGCGGTGTGCTTGTGATAGTCGCGAACCGAGTCGGCGATCTCGGCGAGGTAGCGAATCCGCTCCGGCGGCACGATCGCACGACCGGCCGACGAGGCCTTGACCGCCACCTTCGGCAGCTTGCCCGGCCTGGCCTTGAGGCCGAGCGCCTGCAGCGCCGGGAACACCGCCTGGTAGAGCGCGGTCACGCCATCGTCGTTGAAGCGCGCCGCCATGGTGCCGAACACCGGCATTTCCTCGGTCGGCGTGCCGAACAGTTCGCGGTTGCGCTGGTACTGCTTGCGCACGTCGCGCAGCGCATCGTCGGCGCCCTTGCGATCGAACTTGTTGATCGCCACGAAATCCGCGAAGTCGAGCATGTCGATCTTCTCGAGCTGGCTGGCCGCGCCGAACTCCGGCGTCATCACGTAGAGCGACTTGTCGACATAGGGCACGATCGCGGCGTTGCCCTGGCCAATCCCCGAAGTCTCGACGATCACCAGGTCGAAACCCGAGAGCTTGCAGGCGGCAATCACCTCGGGCAGCGCGGCGGAGACTTCCGAGCCGGTGTCGCGGGTGGCCAGCGAGCGCATGAAGATGTTCTCGTGCTCGATCGCGTTCATGCGGATGCGGTCGCCCAGCAGCGCGCCGCCGGTGCGCTTGCGCGACGGATCGATGGAGACGATGCCGAGTCTGAGCCTGTCTTCCTGGTCGAGGCGGAAACGGCGCACGATTTCGTCGGTGAGCGAACTCTTGCCGGCACCGCCGGTGCCGGTGATGCCGAGCGTCGGGGTCTTGACCTTTGCCGCGGCTTCCTTGATCGCGGCGCGGACATCGTCGCCGTAGTTGCCATTCTCGAGTGCGGTGATGACGCGCGCCAGCGCGCGGCGGTCCCCCGAGGCGAGCTGCTTGAGCACCTCATCGGCCTTGGCCGGAGCGGCATTACCGAGGTCAAAGTCAGAGTGCGAAACCAGATCGTTGATCATGCCCTGCAGGCCGAGCGTGGCGCCGTCTTCGGGCGAATACAGGCGCGTGACGCCGTAATCGTGGAGTTCCTTGATCTCGGACGGCACGATCACCCCGCCGCCGCCGCCGAATACCTTGATGTTCTCACCGCCGTTGGCCTTGAGCAGATCGATCATGTACTTGAAGAACTCGACATGCCCCCCCTGGTACGAGGTGATGGCAATGCCCTGGACGTCCTCCTGTAACGCCGCCTTGACGATTTCGCCGACCGAGCGGTTGTGACCAAGGTGGATTACCTCACAGCCGGTCGACTGGATGATCCGGCGCATGATGTTGATCGAGGCATCGTGGCCGTCGAAGAGGGCTGCCGCGGTCACGAATCTGACCTTGTGCTTCGGTTTGTAGGCCACCAGTTTCTTGGCGTCGCTGAGGTTGGTCATTTCGGTCTCCCCCGATATGTACGGTGATTTTTCTCAATGGTAGAAGGCCACGCCATGATTCGCCATTGCCCTTCGAGACGTCAATCGTGCAAAATCCGCCAAGTTTCCAAAAACACGGGCGAGGTCATTTGTGCCGCACACAGTTGAACCCGATATCGCTTCCGGATATCCGGCCCAGCGCGGCAAGCCTCTCAAAACCGGGCGGAATTCCGCGACAGTAGCGGCCGGATTCGTGACCGGCATGCTTTCGGGGATGGCGAGACATGGCCGTGATCCGACGCCGCTGCTCACGGCGGCCGGCATAGAGCTTGCAGACTCTGCCACGCGCGTCCCGGTGGATCGCTATGCGCTGCTCTACAACTTCGTGATCAAGGCGCTTGAGGACGAAGGCTTCGGCCTGTTCTCCGAACCGATGCGCCCGGGAGCCTTCGAGTTTCTCTGCCGCGCAATGCTTGGAGCGGCGGACCTCGCTGAGGCCTTGCAACGCGCCGTTCGTTTCCTTGCAATGGTCCTGCCCGACCTTGCGGTAACGATCGCAAGATTCGAACAACGCGCGGAGTTGCGCATCCTCGAGACTCGCCCCCTCGGCCTCGGCCGCGACGACCCTGCGCGGGTTTTTGCCTTTGAATGGCTGCTTCGCCTGCTTCACGGTCTTTCCTGCTGGCTGGTCGGGCGCGGGCTTGCACTCGACGCGGTGCGCTTCCCCTATGAGCGCCCCGCCCACGCCGACGATTACGCGCTGGTGTATACCGAGCATTCCGCGTTCGGTGGTGAGGTGCTATTCGCCCAGTTCCGGGCAAATCTGCTCGATCTGCCGCTGCGCCGCGACGAGACCGCACTGACGGCCTTCCTGGACGGGGCTCCTGGCAAGATCAGCATGCTCTATCGCCGCGACCGCGAAGCCGTGTTCCGGGTCCGCGATCTGCTGCGAGATGCGCTTCCGCAAAGCCTTTCGCTTGAAGAGATCGCCGAACGCCTGCACATGTCGCCGCGAACGCTTCATCGGCGCCTTGAGGACGAAGGGTCGGGATTTCGCGCGATCAAGGACGCCATCCGTCGCGATATTGCGCTCTCGCGCCTGACCAAGACGAATCAGCCGATCGCTACCCTGGCAAGCGACCTCGGCTACGCCGACACCTCGGCCTTTTATCGCGCCTTCGTGGGCTGGACCGGCCTTTCGCCAGAACAATTCCGTCGGCGCCTGCGCCCGGCCGGCGCCACGATCACCAATACGCCAGGCGACCGCGGGTCGCGATCCTCCGGCTAGAATGCCGACTGGACGCACCGCACGATGACGGAGCGCATCAGGAGACGAAGCGAAGGGATGCTGCGCAAGACCAATCGCGAGAACAGCCCGACCATGGCCCCGCAGAACGGCGTCGCCTCGGAGGAGTTGCGCCGTTACGACCTGCTCGTCGCCGGGCTGGACCTGCTCAACGAGGCAGTTGCCGTTTTCGATGCCGCACCGAAGCTGGTGGCCTGGAACAAGGCGATGCTACGACTGCTCGACTTTCCCGAATCGCTGGTACGGGTCGGCGCGCCTTTCGAGGACTTCGTGCGCTTCAACGCCGAACGGGGCGAATACGGTACCGGCGACATGGAGAAACTCGTTGCCGAGCGGATGGCCTCGGTCAGGGCTTTCGAGCCCCACCATGCCGAACGTACTCGCCCCAACGGCAAGGTCCTCTCGATCCGCGGCGTGCCGATTCCCAATCTCGGCTTCGTCTCGCTGTGGACCGATGTCACCGAACAACGCCACTACGAGCGGGTGATCGAGGAACAGAACGCGGCCCTCGAAGCACGCGTGCGGGCGCGTACCGCCGAACTCGAACAAAGCAACGCGAGCCTGGCCGAGGCCAACGCCGAGATCGATCAGATCGCGGGCGCACTGCGCAAGAGCGAAGAGCGCCTGCGCTTGATCCTCGATTCCATTCCCGCGTTGGTGGCCCACGTCGACGCCGGCGAGCGCTATCGCTATGCCAATCGCGGATACGCGAGCTGGTTCGGTCTCACGAAGGAAGAAATCGTCGGTCGCAGCGTTGCCGAAGTATTCGGCCCGGAAGCCTATTCGGTGGTGCGCCCGCACCTGCACGAGGCATTGAAAGGCGAGCGGGTAAGCTACGAATACGCACGATGCAACGCCGAGGGGCGCACGGTGCACGCCCGCAGCGTTGTCGTGCCCGACGTATCGCTGGAAGGCGGCTTCCAGGGTTATTTCGTGCTGTCAGTCGACATCACCGAACAGAAGGCGAGCCAGGCGGCACTGATTCAGGCCCAGAAGATGGAGGCCGTCGGCCAATTGACCGGCGGGCTCGCACATGATTTCAACAATCTGCTCACCATCATCATCGGCAACCTCGCCGCCCTCAAGGAAAAACAAGCGGGCAGCGCTAACGAGTATCTTGATCCGGCCTTGCACGCCGCCCGCCGGGGTGCCGAACTGATCCGCCGTCTGCTCACCTTCTCGCGACGACAGACGCTTGAGCCGAGCGCGGTGGACGTCGGCGCCGTCGTGGGCAACATGGTGCAACTGCTTTCCCGTTCGATCGCCGAGTCGGTCAGCGTCACGACCGAGCTTCCCGAGACGGCGCTTTACGCGATGGTGGACCCCCATCAGCTCGAGAACGCGCTGGTCAATCTTGCGATCAACGCACGCGATGCGATGCCGGGAGGCGGCGCGCTGAGCATACGAGTCTCCGAGCGAAGGATCAGCCCGGCGATTGCGCGGCTTGTCGAGGTGCCTCCTGGAACCTATGTCCAGTTCGATGTGACCGATACGGGCAGCGGCATCGATCCCGCTTTGCTGCCGCGCGTGTTCGAGCCTTTCTTCACGACCAAGCCCTTCGGCGCGGGCAGCGGCCTGGGGCTTTCGATGGTCTATGGATTCATCCGCCAGTCGGGCGGTAACATCCGCATCCTCAGCACGCAGGGGAAAGGAACCAACGTGCGCTTCGTGCTGCCTCGTTGTGAAGCCCCAAAACCGGCGGCCACGTCGGGACACCCCGCCAGCGATGAACGCTCGGGCAAGGGGAAACTGGTCTTGCTGGCCGAAGACGAGCCAGAAGTCCGACGTGTGGTCCGCCTCCAGCTGGCCGAACTCGGCTATCCGGTCCTCGAAGTAGCAAGCGGCATCGAAGCGCGACAGATGCTCGAACAGGTCGGGGATATCACCCTGCTCATCTCCGACATGGTCATGCCTGGCGGTATCGGCGGCAGTGAACTCGCCGAGATCGCGGCACAGCTGCGACCCGATCTGCCTGTTCTGCTCATGACCGGCTACGCGAGCGCGACGGTCACCGGCGACAAGACCCGGCTGGACATCCCCGTGCTGAGGAAGCCGTTCGACAGGCAGACACTGAGTGCAGCCTTGGAGCACCTCGAATCGAAGTTGGAGAACGACACATGATGAAACCCCAGGATCAGGGCTCGGCGCTCATCCAGGTGCTGGAGGACGAACCGGAGATCGGTCGCCTGATCTGCAGCACGCTTTCCGAGTACGGATTCCGCTGCGAGCTCAGCGGCAGCGGCCGACAGTTCCTTGCCCGCAGCCGCCTGACGAATCCGGACCTGTGCATCATTGATCTCGGCCTTCCGGACATGGACGGCATGCAGGTCGTGCGCGAGCTGCAGGAGAAGCTTCCGTGTGCCGTGCTGATCCTCACAGGCCGGAACGGTGTGACCGATCGGGTACTGGGCCTCGAACTCGGCGCCGACGATTACCTGGTCAAGCCCTTCGAACCAAGAGAACTGGTTGCCCGGGTCCGCTCGATCCTGCGTCGCTATCTGAAAGCGCCGACCGACGGCCTGCGTAACGACGGCCCGCGGATGGCCCGGTTTGCAGGTTGGCAACTGGACGTCCAACGCCTGTTGCTGAACGCACCGGACGGACGGGAGGTCCATCTTTCAGCCGCCGAAGCCGCGCTGCTGCAAAGTCTGCTGAAGAGCCCGAACAAGATCCTGAATCGCGAGCAGCTGCTGGGCGATCGCGATGTCGACCCTTTCGACCGCAGCATCGATGTCCGTATCTCTCGCCTCAGGCGAAAGCTCGAGGAGGATCCGCAGAGCCCGCGGATCATCAAGACCATCTACGGAGCGGGCTATATGTTGACAGCCTCGGTGACGTGGGAGTGAGGTATCCACCTCGTGACGCAAGTCACCTATAATTATGAATTCTTAATCCAAGGCATACGGAGCCGACCATGTCACAGCGCCCTTTCAAGATCCTAGGAATCCAGCAGATTGCCATCGGTGGCCCGAGCAAGGATCGCCTCAAGACGCTCTGGGTAGACATGCTGGGGCTCGATGTGACCGGTAACTTCGTCTCCGAGCGGGAGAACGTCGATGAAGACATCTGCGCGATCGGCAGCGGCCCGTTCAAGGTCGAGGTCGATCTCATGCAACCGCTCGACGCAGACAAGAAGCCGGCAGTACACACAACGCCGCTGAATCACGTGGGCCTCTGGGTCGATGACCTGCCCAAGGCCGTCGAATGGCTTTCGGCTAACGGCGTACGCTTTGCCCCGGGAGGTATCCGCAAGGGCGCGGCGGGCTACGACATCACATTCATGCACCCCAAGGGCAACGACGAGTTCCCGATTGGGGGAGAAGGTGTCCTCATCGAGATGGTACAGGCGCCCCAGGAGGTCATCGATGCGTTTGCCCGCATGACCGGTTAAAGACGGCAAATCGCGGTTGAGCAGTACCCCCGGCCATCGCGGGCGCCTTGATCCGGGGCGTTCAGAGTTGCCGGGCAGAAAAGGTGTCGCAGCTCTTCAGACTGCCGCTCTCCATCCCCTGCCTGAACCAGCGGACACGTTGGGCAGATGTGCCATGAGTGAAACTGTCCGGCACGGCATAGCCCTGCGCCTGCTTCTGCAATTGATCGTCACCAATTGCAGAAGCAGCGTTCAGCGCCTCTTCCAGATCACCGGACTCAAGTACATTGCGCGCGCGATCGGCGTGGTTTGCCCACACGCCCGCAAGACAATCTGCCTGTAACTCGAGCCGTACCGAAAGCTGATTGCCCTCGGCTTCACTTGCGCGCTGACGCGCAGCCTGAACCTTGTCGGAAATACCGAGAAGGTTCTGTACATGATGGCCGATCTCGTGGGCAATCACGTATGCCTGAGCAAAATCGCCGGGAGCGTGAAAGCGAGTGCGGAGTTCGTCGTAGAAGGAAAGATCGATATAGACCTTCTGATCGCCCGGACAATAGAAGGGGCCCATGGCTGCCTGACCCACACCACAGGCCGTCCGTGTTGCGCCGGTAAACAACACCAGCTTCGGCTCAACATAACGCTCGCCCCCGGCCCTGAAAATTTCACCCCATGTTTGTTCGGTATCGGCCAGGACCATCGAAATGAATCGCGCCTGCTCGTTTTCAGCCGCGGGCCGCTCGGCCGGCGAGACATGTGCAGAGGGTTCTGAACCCACCGATGCCTGATTGAGAACAATGCTCGGGTCCACACCGAAATACATGGCGACCAACGCCAGCACGATGGTACCGAGCCCGATCCCCTTGCCGCCGACACGCACCCCACGTCCGCCACCCGATCCTCGACGATCCTCGACATTCTGGCTTTCACGACCGTTATCGAACCGCATCCTGCCCTCCTCGGCGTTTTCGTCCATTCTGGCACACGCCCGCGTGCAGGCTAAGCAGATCCTTTGGCGTAACGGACGGGATGACGCATGATTTGACGTTTCAAAAGGAGCGCAAAAGCGAACGCCCGCGATGCGGGCGTTCGCTTTTGCGATTCAACCGGAAACAACGATTACTTCGATCCCGGTACGACAGCGAGCTTCTCGTCGCGAATCTGCCCGTACTCATCCTCGTAGAAGAACGATTTTTCTCCGAAAGCAGGCTCGAGATGGTTCAGCCACGTTGCCTTGTCATCGTAACGGGCGAAGAACGGCCGCTGCACCCAATCGGGGTTGCGCCCCTGAATGAAACGCAGAGCCAGTACCTTCTGCCCGCCGATCTCTGTCACACCCTGAATCTCGACCTTCCCCGGGCTGGCCGACATTGACGGGCCACGTGCGGTACGGGCAAGTCCCGATACCTGCTGCATGGCATCCCGATAGATTTCCCACGCCTTTACCAACGGGACCTCGAAATAGTTCCGTGCACCGGTGTCCCGCTCGACAAACATGTAGTACGGAATGATGCCGAGCTTCACCTGCATCTTCCACATCTTCGCCCAGACATCCGCGTCATCATTGATGTGCCGGATCAGCGGGCCCTGCGCTCGAATGACCGCGCCAGTGCTGCGCACCCGGCGAATGGCAGCCCGCGCAGCGGGCGTATCGAGTTCCTTCCAATGGTTGTAGTGAGCCATGATTGCGACGTGCTTGCCGGCCATCACCATGCGTTCCAGCAGATGAATGAGGTCGTCGGAGTCATCCGCGCTATGGAACCGGTAAGGCCAGAAGCTCAGTGCTTTGGTCCCGATCCGGATGGTCTGCACGTGATCGAAATCAGGATGCAGCAATGGTTCCAGATACGCTGCAAGATGGCGGCTCTTCATCACCATCGGATCGCCGCCAGTAAATAGCAGATCCGTCACTTCGGTATGGCTGCGCAGGTATCGGTGCAAGGTTTCGGCCTCAGAACTCGCGATCTTCAGATCCTTGTCGCCAATGAACTGAGCCCAACGGAAACAGAACGTGCAGTAACTGTGGCAGGTCTGCCCCTGACTGGGAAAGAACAGTACCGTCTCCCGATACTTGTGCTGGATGCCGTCAAGCCGATTGCCCGCTTCGTCACGCGGCATGTTCATTTCCATCTGATCCGCCGGATGCGGATTCAGTTCGTTCCGGACCTCGTTTGCAGCGGCCTCGATCACCGCCTTGTCGGCACCCTGCGAAAGCAGTGCGGCGATTCGGTCGTAATGACGTGTCAGCAACATGCCCCGTTGCGGGAAGGTCAGCTGGAAGATCGGATCGGCAGGGACATTGTTCCAGTCGATCAATTCGTCAATCACGTACTTATTCACCCGGAAGGGCAGAACGGTCGAAACCACACGCATTTCAAAGCGCATCGCCTCGGGCAGACGCGCGAGCGGCTCGATTTTGTCCAGATCTCGCTGCGTGTAGACCTTGAACGGCATTGATCTCCTGTCTTCGTCGACCGGTTGCAAGGCTGTCCATTTCCTGTTCAAACCCTGAGATTGATGGCTCATCTTGCTTCTCCTTTGCTGACATCGGGCTAACGTGCCCCGCGCTTGCCGTGATTCGCCGGCCACGATTCGCTTGCCGGAGATGGTTTGTGCGCTTTCTTTATTAGGAAGCAGCAGCGCAGGTCAGACTGTGCGCAGAACGCGCTTTATGGCTGCTGTCATGGCCGCGCCTGAGGGCGACGCAGGCCATCGGTGATGGCGAAGTATATTGCGCCAAACATATTTGCGCAAATCAATTATGTAGAAAGACCGTGTCGTGCCGGAAGAAGTTCGCCGGCACGAAAAAAAGGGCCCGCTTTCGCGGGCCCGACTCCCTCGACAGGCACCGACCACCGTGGGCAGTCGGCCTCCCTCCCATCGAACGAAAAAACAGCCGGGTACGGGCGCCCCTTGGAAAACTCCGGTAACGCGCCCGACCCGCGGGTTCTATTCGAACTCGATGATCATCTCGTCCACGGCCAGACTTGCGCCCGCCGCAGCCAGAATGTTCTTGACCTTTCCGTCCTGCTCGGCCTTGAGCACGTTCTCCATCTTCATTGCCTCGATCACCGCGAGTTTCTCGCCGGCCTTGACTTCCTGCCCTACATGCACCGCGATCTCACGGAGCAGGCCGGGCATCGGGGACAACAGGAATCGCGACATGTCTGGCGGCAGTTTTTCCGGCATCAAGGCAAGCAGGCGCGCAGCGCGGGGCGTCATCACCATCGGCTCCACTTGCAGGCCGAAATGGGAAATTCGGTAGCGCAGACCACGACG
The DNA here is from genome assembly GCF_009800965.1 of Cognatazoarcus halotolerans. Lineage (GTDB taxonomy): Bacteria > Pseudomonadota > Gammaproteobacteria > Burkholderiales > Rhodocyclaceae > Cognatazoarcus > Cognatazoarcus halotolerans. Next base: position 557,364 of record NZ_WUAF01000001.1, read on the forward strand.
CTCGATCTGCAGACAGATCGGCAGCCCATTCACGCAGGCCTCGAAAATCATGTCCCGGAAAGTCCAGTTCGACACGATTTCGTAGCGCTTTCCACCACAGGTGATCGCCTTCCCGCCTTCGATCGGCTCTACGTGGAGCTGGTAATTCTTTCCTCCCATCAAGGCGACCCAGTCCGTGGTCACTCGTCGTCCATGCCCCTGAAGCTGGCCAGTGGTCTGTACCGCCCGCTCGATATAGCGCAGACGCGCGAACGTAGCGACCGCCGCAAGAAGTTCCGGATCATCGTGAGGCACCATCGATGCGTCGAAACCTTGCGGATACTCTTCGGCAATAAAGCCCGTATTGAAGTTGCCTGAACAAAAGCGCGGGTGCTGAAGCAGCGCAGCCTGGAACGGAATGTTCGAACCGATACCACGGATCAGGAAGGCGTTGAGCGCATCGCGCATCAGGCGAATCGCATCGTCGCGGTCCTTCCCATGAACGATCAGCTTAGCGATCATCGAATCGTAGAACATCGAGATCTCGCCCCCTTCGAACACACCGGTATCAACCCGTACCCCGTTGCCCTCTTCCGGTGGCTGGAACTTGACCAAACGACCGGTCGAAGGCAGGAATCCGCGAAACGGATCTTCCGCGTTGATCCGGCACTCCATCGACCAACCGTCGAGACGAACATCGTTCTGGGTCATCGGCAGCTTTTCGCCGGCCGCCACGCGGATCATGAGTTCGACCAGATCGAGGCCGGTGATCAGTTCGGTAACCGGATGCTCCACCTGCAGCCGGGTATTCATTTCTAGGAAATAGAAGCTCTTGTCGGCGCCTACGACGAATTCAACGGTTCCGGCAGACTCGTATTGCACCGCACGTGCGAGCGCCACGGCCTGCTCGCCCATCGCCTTGCGCATCTCCGGATCGACGAACGGCGAGGGTGCCTCTTCGATGACCTTCTGGTGACGGCGCTGGATCGAGCAATCCCGCTCGTTCAGATATACATAGTTGCCGTGCGAGTCGCCGAGCACCTGGATCTCGATGTGCCGCGGCTCAAGCACGTATTTTTCGATGAAGACCCGGTCATCGCCAAAGGCGTTCTTCGCCTCATTCACGCAGGAGGCAAAGCCGTCGTACGCTTCCTTGTCGTTGAAGGCGACGCGCAAGCCCTTGCCACCACCGCCTGCTGAAGCCTTGATCATCACCGGATAGCCGATACCCTTGGCAATCTCTACAGCTTGTTCCGGGCCCGAGATCGCTTCGTTGTAGCCAGGGATCGTATTGACCTTTGCTTCCAGCGCAAGCTTCTTGGATTCGATCTTGTCGCCCATCTTTGCAACCGAATAGTGCTTCGGCCCGATGAACTTGATGCCTTCCTCTTCAAGACGGCGCGAGAACTCCGCGTTCTCCGACAGGAAACCATAGCCCGGGTGCACCGCTTCCGCACCAGTCTGCTTGCAGGCGGCAATGATCTTGTCGATCACCAGGTACGAATCCTTGGAAGGCGCCGGGCCGATGCATACACCTTCATCGGCGAGATCCACGTGCAGGGCATCCTTGTCGGCCTCGGAGTAGACCGCCACGGTGGCGATGCCCATCTTGCGGGCAGTCTTGATGACGCGGCATGCGATTTCACCGCGGTTGGCAATCAGGATTTTCTTAAACATATCGGGTCTCCGCGGGGAAATCGCATGCACACGCTTCGCGTGCAATGCCATTTGACTTCGTCGCTGCGCCGCGTTGCGGCTGGTCACCGCGGTTGGCAATCAGAATTTTCTTGAACATCTCATGTTCCCAGTGAGGAGCGAAGAGCGAGGCGGGCTCTCTGGCCCATGGCCCCGGTACTTACTCGGTCAAATCCACATTCGTTCCATTCCAGCATGCAGGTATGCAGCACTCCAGCCCTCAGAGGGGGATGTTGCCGTGCTTGCGCCACGGGTTATCGACCTGCTTGTCCTTGAGCATCGCCAGCGAGCGGCAGATGCGCTTGCGCGTTTCATGCGGCATGACCACATCGTCGATGAAGCCGCGCGCACCCGCCACGAACGGGTTTGCGAACTTGGCCTTGTACTCGGCTTCGCGTTCGGCCAGTTTTGCTGGGTCCCCCTTTTCCTCGCGGAAGATGATCTCCACCGCACCCTTCGGCCCCATGACGGCAATCTCGGCCGATGGCCACGCAAAGTTCACATCGCCGCGCAGGTGCTTGGAGCTCATCACGTCATACGCACCGCCATAGGCCTTGCGGGTGATCAGGGTGACCTTCGGCACGGTGCACTCGGCGTAGGCATAGAGCAGCTTGGCACCGTGTTTGATGATGCCGCCGTATTCCTGGCTGGTTCCCGGCATGAATCCGGGCACATCGACCAGCGTGACAACCGGAATGTTGAACGCATCGCAGAAGCGCACGAACCGAGCGGCCTTGATCGAGCTCTTGATGTCGAGACAACCCGCAAGCACCAAGGGCTGGTTGGCGACGATTCCGACCGTGGAACCTTCCATGCGCGCCAATCCGATGATGATGTTCTTGGCGTAGTCAGGCTGAAGTTCGAAGAAGTCTCCATCGTCGACCATCTTGAAGATCAGCTCCTTCATGTCGTACGACTGGTTGGCACTACTCGGGACAAGCGTATCGAGCGAGTAATCGACACGGTCGGCCGGGTCGTCGCACGGCACCACCGGCACCTCGCTGCGATTGCTGCCGGGCAGGAAACCGACCAGCCGCCGGGTCATCATCAAGGCTTCGACATCGTTTTCGAACGCGAGGTCGGCGACGCCCGATTTGGTGTTGTGCGTCACCGCCCCACCCAGCTGCTCGGCAGTGACTTCCTCATGGGTCACCGTTTTCACGACTTCCGGGCCGGTGACGAACATGTAGGAGGAGTCCTTGACCATGAAGATGAAGTCGGTCATCGCCGGGCTGTACACCGCACCGCCCGCGCAAGGGCCCATGATCAGGGAGATCTGCGGGATCACGCCGGAGGCCATCACGTTGCGCTGAAACACGTCGGCATACCCGCCCAGCGATGCCACGCCCTCCTGAATCCGGGCGCCGCCGGAGTCATTCAGACCGATCACCGGGGCACCGACCTTCATCGCATGGTCCATGACCTTGCAGATCTTCTCAGCCTGGGTTTCCGACAATGAGCCGCCAAAGACCGTGAAATCCTGCGAGAAGACGAATACGAGACGCCCATTGACGGTACCGTAACCGGTCACGACACCGTCGCCCGGAACATGTTCGGCATCCATGCCGAAATCGGTACAACGATGCTCCTTGAACATGTCCCACTCTTCGAAGCTGCCATCGTCGAGGAACAGTTCGATGCGCTCACGCGCAGTCAGCTTGCCCTTTGCGTGCTGTGAATCGATACGCTTCTGCCCACCACCAAGATGAGCCTTCTGGCGCTTTTCCTCCAGCTGGCGAATGATTTCATGCATGATCGTCCTCTTCATGTCGATTTCGGAAGCCTTCCCGGCCCCGGTTTCTTTTGTCAGCCCAGGTAGCCGAGCAAACGCCTGGCTGCGGCGGAAGGCGTACTCTGCCCTTCCTCCACTGCCATGCAAAGCGTCGGCAAACTCTTCTTCACTTCGGGGTGGTCGCGAAATCGTGCGCGCAACCCGCTGTCTATCATTTCCCACATCCACGCCAGCGCCTGGTGACGCCGCTTGCTCTCGAACTCGCCGCTTGCCAGCATCGTTGCGCGATAGCGCTCGATCTCGGCCCAGAATTCGGCGACCCCGTCATTCCTGAGTGCCGAGAGGGTCAGCACCGGCACCGTCCAGTTGGGACTGGCAGGGCGCAGCATGTGCAGGGCGCTCTTCATCTGCGCCTTGGCCATCTGCGCCGCGCGCGGATCAATATCCGCCTTGTTCACCACGATCAGGTCGGCAATCTCCATGATGCCCTTCTTGATCGCCTGAAGATCGTCACCCGCATTGGGCAACTGCAGCAGGCAAAATATATCCGTCATGCCCGCAACGGCGGTCTCGGACTGTCCAACCCCCACCGTTTCGACGATGACGACATCAAAGCCATAGGCCTCACAGATCAGCATCGCTTCGCGCGTTTTTTCGGCCACCCCACCGAGGCTTCCGGAAGAGGGGCTCGGCCGGATGAAGGCCGAGGTCGACTGCGACAGGCGCTCCATGCGCGTCTTGTCGCCAAGGATGGATCCACCCGTTAACGAAGAGCTTGGATCGACCGCAAGCACCGCAACCTTCAATCCCTGGTCGATCAGATACAGGCCCAAGGCCTCGATGAAGGTCGACTTCCCTACGCCGGGCACCCCAGAGATTCCGACCCGCATGGCCCGCCCCGAATGCGGCAGCAAGGCTTCCAACAGTGCGCCCGCCCGCTGCTTGTGCTCGGCACGGCGGGACTCTACCAGGGTAATGCTCTTCGCAAGCGCGCGCAGCTGCCCGGCAAGCACGCCGTCGACAAGGGCCTGATCTTCGGGGGAAAGAGGGAAGTGCAATGCGTTCATCACCGTACAAGAGCCGGCGACCCCGGAGGCCGCCGCTGACGAATGGGTTGATTACTTGCCGCGCGCCGCGCGAATCTGCTTGAGCACTTCGCGCGCCGACGTCTGGATCGGCGTGCCGGGACCGAAGATCCCTTTGGCGCCGGCGGCATAGAGCGCATCGTAATCCTGAGCCGGTATGACGCCACCGACAAAGACGACGATATCATCGGCTCCTTGCGCCTTGAGGCTGTTGATGATTGCAGGCACCAGAGTCTTATGGCCGGCAGCCAGGCTCGAACAGCCGACAGCGTGCACATCGTTCTCGACGGCGTGGCGGGCAGCTTCCTCGGGCGTCTGGAACAACGGGCCCACATCGATATCGAAGCCGAGATCGGCAAAAGCCGAAGCGACCACCTTGGCACCGCGATCGTGCCCATCCTGCCCAAGCTTGGCGACCATGATTCGCGGGCGGCGACCTTCTTCGGCAACGAACGCTTCGATATCGGCCTTCAGGGCTTTCCAGTCGTCCATCTCTTCCACCACGGCACCATACACTCCAGAGACAGACTGCGGATTGGCCCGATAGCGCCCCCACACTTTTTCGAGTGCATCGGAGATCTCGCCGACCGTGGCGCGCAGGCGGCAGGCCTTGACGGCCAGGTCCAGCAGGTTGCCTTCACCGGTCTCGGCACACTTGGTCAGCGCATCGAGTGCAGCCTGGACCGCGGCACCGTCACGAGTCTCGCGAATCTGCTTGAGCCGTGCGATCTGGGACTCGCGTACCGCGTGGTTGTCGATATCGAGGATCTCGATCGGGTCTTCCTTTGCGAGCTTGTACTTGTTCACCCCGACGATCACGTCCTTGCCCGAGTCGATGCGCGCCTGCTTGTCGGCAGCGCATTCCTCAACCTTCATCTTGGCCCAGCCGGACTCGACCGCCTTGGTCATGCCGCCCATGCCCTCGATCTCTTCGATCAGCGCCCAGGCCTTGTCGGCCATCTCCTGGGTGAGCGATTCCATCATGTAGGAGCCCGCCCAGGGATCGACGACGTTACAGATATGCGTCTCTTCCTGGATGATGATCTGGGTGTTACGGGCGATGCGGGCCGAGAATTCGGTCGGCAGCGCGATTGCTTCGTCGAGCGCATTGGTGTGCAGCGACTGGGTTCCGCCGAACACGGCGGCCATGGCCTCGATGGTCGTGCGCACCACGTTGTTGTACGGATCCTGCTCGGTGAGCGACCAGCCCGAAGTCTGGCTGTGGGTGCGCAGCATCATCGACTTGGGGTTCTTCGGATTGAACTGCTTCATGATCCGCCACCACAACAGACGCGCCGCGCGCATCTTGGCAATCTCGAGGTAGAAGTTCATGCCGACAGCCCAGAAGAACGACAGGCGCCCGGCGAAGGTGTCGACATCCATGCCGGAGTTGATACCGGTGCGGACATATTCGAGTCCATCCGCCAGCGTGAACGCCAGCTCGATGGCCTGGTTCGCGCCGGCTTCCTGGATGTGGTAGCCCGAAATCGAGATCGAATTGAACTTCGGCATGTGCTGCGCCGTATAGCCGAAGATGTCGGCGATGATCTTCATCGACGGGGTCGGCGGGTAGATATAGGTGTTACGGACCATGAACTCCTTGAGGATATCGTTCTGAATGGTCCCGGAGAGTTTCTCCTGCGACACGCCCTGCTCTTCCGCGGCGACGATGTAGCCCGCCAGGATCGGCAGTACTGCACCGTTCATGGTCATCGACACCGAGACCTTGTCGAGCGGGATGCCGTCGAAAAGGATCTTCATGTCCTCGACCGAATCGATCGCCACGCCGGCCTTGCCCACGTCGCCGAGAACTCGGGCGTTGTCGGAGTCGTAGCCGCGATGGGTGGCCAGGTCGAAAGCCACCGACACACCCTGTGCGCCGGCCGCCAGCGCCTTGCGATAAAAGGCATTCGAGGCTTCGGCTGTCGAGAAACCCGCGTATTGCCGGATCGTCCACGGACGTACCGCATACATGGTTGCCTGCGGGCCCCGAAGGTACGGCTCGAGGCCGGGAAGGGTATCTGCGTACTCCAGCCCCTTCGTGTCAGCTGCGGTGTAAAGCGGCTTTACAGAAATGCCCTCGGGCGTAATCCAGTTGAGCGCCTCGATATTCCCGCCCGGTGCAGACTTGGCGGCCGCCTTTTCCCAGGCGCTCATATCCGGTGTCGGGAAGCTGGGAGCATTTGCATGCGACATGAAGAACCCTCTTGAATTAGACGCGCCGAGCACGGCGCTCTGACGATGGCGTTCGAGCCATCAACCACATCACGCCGCGCAGCACGGCGAGGCAGTCGTAAAGCAGGCCTGAGGCCCAACCTTGACTTGTATTCCGCGCCAGATAATACTTTATCCATAATTATGAATGCAATAGCTAGCTAGAGACAGGAAAACGGCAGATGACCGCAAACCGAATTGCTCCCCTTGCTCTCTACCAGGAAGTCGCGGAACGATTGCGCGAGCGCATCTTCGCGCATGACCTGCCACAGGGGGCCTGGATTGACGAGCAGGCCGTGGCCGAACAATACGGCATATCGAGGACTCCCCTGCGCGAAGCGCTCAAGGTGCTTGCATCCGAGGGGCTTGTCACCCTCAAACCACGACGCGGCTGTTACGTTACGGAAATTTCCGAACGCGACCTCGACGAGATCTTCGCGGTCATGGCACTTCTTGAAGGGAAATGCGCTTCGGAAACGGCCAAAAAGGCCGGCAATCCGGATATCCGTGCGCTTCAGACGATTCACGACAGGCTCGAAGAGGCCGGCGCGCATGGTGACATCGAAGGTTTTTTTGAAGCCAATCAGCTCTTTCACGGAAAAGTGCAGGAGATTGCCGACAATCACTGGCTCGCCCATGTGATCGCCGACCTCCGCAAGGTAATCAGACTTTCCCGCCATCACTCCCTGTTCAGCGAGGGTCGCCTCGAGCAATCTCTCGCGGAGCACCGCCTGATCCTCGCCGCCTTCACCATGCGGGATCCCGCACTGGCAGAACAACGCATGCGCGAACACATAACGAGCGGGCGCATGGCGCTCGCCCGTATCGCCGCAGCGCGCACCGTTGCCGCCTGACTTATCGAAACGAGCCGACGTCGACGGCGTCCAGGGTCGCCGGATGTGACGCCGGCAAACGCAGCACGCAAGCGACCGCGGCCCTCCTCCCCGTGGGCATTCCGCGCCAGCTCACGACGGGGTGGCGAAGAACATCCACTCACACAACAATTTCCTGCGGACGCCCAGGATTCGTGTCGTGCGGGCCCGAGGACTCAGGCTAATCGAACTGCAAGGGCTCACCGGGAACGAGGACGCAATCGCAGGCATCCCCGGAACCCGCAACCATATCCAAACGCCTACGCGCACATCGCTTCAGCATGGATTCAACTTACCGCACCGACAAGGATTCATTATGATGCGAGCCGCCGACATCTATCGTGAACGTCGGCTCCCATCTCGACAGCAAGGGCGCCGCTCGCGCCACCAATCGGAGAAGTCGATGGCTGGACATATCAACATCGCGCGCGAACACGATATCGCACTTATCACCCTGGACAATCCCGACAAGCTCAATGCCGTGGATTCGGCCATGTGGCAGGCGCTCAAGCAGGTCATGGATCGGGTCAATGCGGACTCGGAGCTGCGCTGCGTCGTGATCAGCGGCGCCGGTGACAAGGCCTTCGCCGCCGGCGGCGATATCGAGGAGTTTCTCACCGTCCGCGCAACTGTCGATCAGGCCCTTCACTATCACGACGAACTCGTCGCGGCTGCGCTGGACTCGATACGAAACTGTCCCGTGCCGACCGTTGCCGCGATTCGCGGTGCCTGTATCGGCGGAGGCCTGGAAATCGCCGGTTGCTGCGACATTCGTATCGCGGGCACGTCCGCGCGCTTTGGTGCGCCAATCAACCGCCTTGGCTTCTCAATGTATCCGGGTGAAATGGCCGGGTTGCTCGAACTCGTCGGCCCTGCAGTCCTGCTCGAAATCCTGCTGGAGGGGCGTATCCTCGACTCAGCCGATGCGCTCTCCAAGGGCTTGCTCACCCGCGTCGTCGACGACGAGCGCCTTGAACATGAAGCACGCGAAACCGCCCTAAGGATCTCAGCCGGTGCGCCCCTGGTTGCGCGCTGGCACAAGCAATGGGTGCGTCGCCTCACCGGACGGGGACCTTTGACCGACGATGAAAAACGCAGCGCGTTCGACTTCCTCGCAACGGACGACTACCGAGAAGGCCTTGCCGCGTTTCTCGAGAAACGGCATCCCCAGTTCCATGGACGCTGAAAACAAGGCAGCCTGAAGGGGCACTCAAGCCCCAAGGACACTGTGAAGCATCTTGAGACTTAAAAGGACCAAGAGCCCGGCGAATACCTTCTTGAGCGCGGCAACCGGCAGCTTGTGCGCCAGTCGCGCTCCGAGTGGCGCGGTAAACATGCTGACCACGGTCACCAGTAACAACGCGGGCAAGTAGATGAACCCGACCGTATACTGCGGCATGCCCTCCGCGCCCCAGCCGTTCACTACGTAACCGAGAGTGCCCGACAGCGCGATCGGCAGACCAATTGCGGCCGACGTACCGATCGCATTCTGCATCTTCACGTTGCACCACGTCATGAACGGCACCGAAAGCGACCCTCCGCCGATCGCAACCAGTGCAGAGATCCCGCCGATCCCCAGTCCGACCCCGGTCATCCCTATCCGCCCAGGCAGATCCCGACTCGGCTTCGGCTTGACATTGAGGAGCATCTGCACCGAAACGTAGGCCATGAAGCAGACGAAGAAAATAGCAAGCGGGCGCGATGGCACGTGGGACGCGATAAAGGTTGCCCCAAAGGTTCCGACAAGGATGCCCGGCGTGATGAATCGCACCACGTTCCAGAGTACCGCACCGTGCCGATGATGCGAGCGCAGGCTCGAGACCGAGGTCATCACGATCGCCGCCATGGACGTACCAAGCGCCATATGCACGAGTTTTTCAGGGGGGAAGCCCTGTGCGACGAACAGGGTGGTAAGCATCGGAACCATGATCCCGCCACCACCGACACCGAGCAGACCTGCAAAAAATCCCACGAAGCCCCCGAGCACCGGGTAGGCCAGCCACCACACATCAAAAGTCATCACGTCTCAGCTCAAGCAGTGTCTCGGTAATGAAGCGCCACTCGTCCGGATCGACCGGAGTGATCGATAGACGGTTGCCTTTTGCCAGGACACGCATGTTGGCTAGTTCGGGCCGGCTGCGCAACTCGGGCAAACCCACAAGTCGGGTCTTCATGACGAAACGCACATCGACGTTGAACCATCTCGGTTTGTCCGGCGATGACGACGCGTCATAGAAGCGACTGCCGGGATCGAACTGGGTCGCATCCGGATACGCAAGACTCGAAACCCTGGCGATGCCCGCGATACCTGGCTGCGGACAGCTCGAATGATAGAACAGCACCGGATCCCCCACGCTCATCTGGTTCATCATGAAATTGCGGGCCTGATAGTTGCGGACGCCATACCAGGCCACCGTGGCGCCCGGCATTGCGGCTAGATCGTCAATCGAGCAATCGTCCGGTTCTGATTTCATCAACCAGTAACGCATCGTCTCTTTCCTGATATCCGTGAACAATCGATAGGCCTTGATTATTGCCGCTCAAGCCACTGCCAGTCATCTTGATCGCACGACAGACGCTCGTCCGCCATCACGACGTGAGCAACGATTGCTGCCCACGTCAAGAATGTCGGCGACAAGGACAGCCGCGATTACGACTGGATATCTATCGGACAACCGTCTTCCCGATAGCACGGCCGTGCAGTTGCCTGAGTTGCTCGGGCAGGCGGGCGGCCTCTCCGACCCATATCGCCTATCATGTGCGGCAGAGAGAAACGTTGGACCCGAAGTCATGAGCCTATGCTTGGCAAGTGGAGCCTTGCTGGTCAAGATTGCCAGCACTGCATTCACGTTGGCCTGGACGCATTCGATCGAAAAGATCCGCTGGGAAGAAGAGTGGAGGGTCGATGCCGGTTCCCTCGTCTTGCAGGAGGCACGTATCCGTGGCTCTGGCGCGGGGATGGACCCTCCGGAAGGTGCGCGACTGGAAAACGGGGTCTGGCATTACCAGGTAACGCGGCGTCTCGCCCGCCTCGACCTCGCGCACTCGCCCTATACAGCGGGCTACACCCTGTGCCTGGACGGGCACTGCCGCCCGTTGGCCGAATACTTCGGCAATCTGCCCGCGATCACGACCGTTACACTGAGCCCCTGTGATTGATGTTGGAATTCGGCGGTCCAGTTCCCGCAGCCCCCTGCCAGAAAAGAAAAGAGGCGCGAAATTCGCGCCTCTCTTTTTTGGTCCCCCGCATGTGCCGTGCCGGTCGGCATCCTGAACCGTAGTTCAGGGAGGTCGCTTCCCTTCCGTATCAGGCATACCCGACTGGGGGCACGCACACCAACGGTTTCCATGGTTCGCAACCCAGACACGTAGTCATTGGTTCAAGGAATCTACGACCGACTCGAACACCGCAGGGGATTGATCAATTGTTCTTCGATGCGGCTCAGAAGAGCTTCTCCTGCTGTCCCACAACACCATCAAGGCGTGCATTGACGAGATCGATTCTACGCTTCAAGGCCGGCATGTCAAACCCGCCCGTCCGCTGAAACTGGAGGTATTCGTGTGCAATATTAAGCGCCGTCATGACCGCCAGTTTTTCACCTGCAGAATTCGTTTTCGCTGCCAGGTCATTGAGCCGCCCGTCGAGGAAACGCACAGCTTCCAGCAAGCCTTCGCGCTCTTCGGAGGGGCAGGAAACACGGTAATCGCGCCCCAGCAATCTGATATCGAGGGTATCCATCACGAGACCTGCGGAAGATGTTGAAGCACTTCGTCGATTCGGGCTGCTGCGGCGTCCACCTTGGCCTTGAGGCGGCGATTGGCCCCCTCCAGTTCAGCCACACGCGTACGCAGGGCGCGATTCTCCGACCTCTCGGCCTCGAAGAGGCTTACGAGTTGCTCTACCTGTTGCTCAAGTTTGCTGATTTCGGCGTCCATGGCGGGAAATGGTAGAGAGGCCACCGGGGGCGGTCAAGCGTGCTGATGACGCCACCCCGCAATTTCCCCTGAACCAGGCGCGACGGCGAAACCTGGCACCCACTCGGCCAGCAGATCGAGTCGCAACGAACTCTCCACCGCGTCGGCAAGCCGCTCCAGGTCTGCCTCGCGGCGTGCAGCCAGATCGACCGGCGCAGTCACGCCCGCTCCCGCCCAGGCCAACAGAGACGCAAGAGCCGACGGGGTGTCGAAAAGCCCATGCGCATAGCACCCGGCGACCTGTCCATCCATGGAGACCGCGCCGTCGACACGTGCGTCGTCGAGTCGCAACAGTGGGCGTGCCGTATCAGGGCCGCGCGTCACGCCCATGTGAATCTCATAGCCTTGCATCCGCGGCTCGCCATCCAGCGACAGTGTGCCGCTTACCTCCACAAGACGCTTTTCCGGCTCCAGCTCGGTCTCCACATCGAGATAGCCGAGGCCGGGCAGACTCATGGCCGGGCCTTCGAGACCGTGCGTATCATGCAGATGTCGGCCGAGCATCTGGTAGCCGCCGCAAATGCCGAGCAACTTGCCACCGTAGCGCAGATGACGTGCGATCGACGCTTCCCAGCCCTGCTCGCGCAGCCACGCAAGATCCGCCTGGACACTCTTCGAACCGGGCAGAACGACCAGATCCGCCGACGGGAAGGGCTGGCCTGGGCCAACCCAGCGAAAATCGACTTCCGGATGCAGGCGCAATGGATCGAGGTCGGTATGGTTGGAGATTCGTGGATAGACCGGCGCGACGACACTGAGCTTCGCATCGATCTTGTCGGCCCGTGCGTCACCAAGCGCGTCCTCGGCATCCAGAAAGAGACCGTGCAGATAGGGAAGCACACCAAGCACCGGGCGGCCGGTACGCGCCTCAAGCCAGTCGAGGCCCGACTTCAGCAGACCGATGTCACCACGAAAGCGATTGATCACGAAGCCTTTCACCCGCGCCTGCTCGGATGGACTCAGCAACTCCAGCGTTCCCACAAGGTGCGCGAAGACCCCCCCCTTGTCGATGTCGGCCACCAAGATCACGGGGCAATCCACCGCCTCGGCGAAGCCCATGTTGGCGATATCTCGATCGCGCAGGTTGATCTCGGCCGGACTGCCGGCCCCTTCAACGATCACCGCGTCGTACGCGGCGGTGAGACGCTGCCAGCTTTCGAGCACCGCGGTCATCGCGCGCGGTTTGTATTCGTGATAGTCCCGAGCAGACAGGTTGGCGACGACCTTGCCATGAATTATGACCTGCGCGCCGATGTCGCTGGCAGGCTTGAGCAGCACGGGATTGAAGTCCGTATGCAGCGCCACGCGGGCCGCCTTCGCCTGCAGCGCCTGGGCGCGCCCGATCTCCCCGCCTTCTGGCGTCACTGCCGAGTTCAACGCCATATTCTGCGGCTTGAAGGGTGCCACCCGCTGACCGCGGCGTGCCAGCACCCTGGCCAGGCCCGCGACCAGTGTGCTCTTGCCCGCATCCGAGGTAGTGCCCTGGATCATCAGCGTCGGTGCTCGTGGTGTCATGCAGTAGAATGCCGCCTTTCCTGAAAGCGGTGGATTATCGCACGCGCAGAACTGCCGCCCTTCCCGATGCTCACCGACACCTCACCTCTCGTGCTGCTTGCGGCACTGCTCGCAGGCCTTGCGCTCGACCGGCTGTTCGGAGAACCGCGCCGCTGGCACCCGCTGGTGGGCTTCGGTCGCTGGGCGACCGCAATTGAAACCCGCTTCAATACCGCAGCTGGCCTCGGGAGCGGACGCCCCCGAGTTCGCGGCCTACTGGCATGGCTGTTGGCGGTTTCCGGCTGGGTTGCGCTGTGCATCACCTTGCGCGCCATCGGCCCGACAACCGGCTGGATTGTCGACTCACTTCTCCTCTACTTTGCGGTCGGCGCGCGCAGTCTCGCCGAGCACGCCGAGACAGTCGCTGCGCCGCTCGCCAACGGCGATCTGCCCGAAGCCCGACGCAAGGTCGGCTGGATGGTGTCGCGCGACACCACGGAACTGGACGAAGTCGGCATCGCCAGGGCGGGCGTCGAATCGGTACTCGAAAACGGCAACGATGCGGTGTTCGGTGCCCTGTTCTGGTTCCTTGTCGCAGGCGGCCCCGGCGCACTGCTGTTCCGGCTCGCCAATACTCTCGACGCAATGTGGGGTTATCGCACCCCCCGCTTTCTTGAGTTCGGCTGGGCGGCGGCGCGCATCGACGACCTCCTCAACTGGATACCAGCCCGTCTGACCGCGCTCAGCTACGCGCTACTGGGCGCGACCGGCGCGGCCATTGCCTGCTGGCGCATGCAGGCGAGTGGATGGGACAGTCCCAACGCCGGGCCGGTAATGGCAGCCGGCGCCGGCGCCCTGAACGTGACGCTGGGCGGGGCTGCGGTGTACCACGGCAAGCTCGAAACACGCCCAGGACTCGGCGCAGGCAATCCGCCCGACGCCGACTCTATTCGCCGTGCGGTCAGCTTGGTCAATCGCGGCATCTTGCTCTGGCTGTGCGCCGCCGGGGTCGCCACCTTTCTGATCGGGCTCGGCGATGCTTGAGCACGGAGGACGGCTTCGCGCCGCTGCGACACACTACCGGATCGCACTGGCCGACTGGCTCGATCTGTCGACCGGCATCAATCCACGCGGCTACCCACCACCACCGGTAGACCCGCGGTGCTGGCTGCGCCTTCCGGAGGAAAACGACGGCCTCGAATCAGCCGCCGCATCCTATTACGGCTGTACCGACATTCTGCCTGTTGCAGGCTCGCAGGCGGCCATCCAGGCATTGCCGGCCGCGCTTGGCGCGAGCGGCGGGAAGCACAACGTCGGGATACTTACCCCGGGTTATGCGGAGCACGCCCACGCCTGGCGCCACTGCAACCCTATCCCGCTCGAAGCCGCCGGGATCGAGGACAGCATCGGCAGTCTCGACATCCTGCTGCTGGTGAACCCCAACAATCCGACCGGCCACACGTGGCCGCTCGAACAACTGCTCGACTGGCACCAGCGACTATCCGCGCGCGGAGGCTGGCTGATCGTCGACGAAGCCTTCGTGGACGTAACACCCGGATTCAGCCTCGCACGGCATGCGGGCGGGCGCGGTCTGGTCGTACTGCGTTCTCTCGGCAAATTTTTCGGCCTCGCAGGCGCGCGTGTCGGATTTGTACTTGCCGCGCAGTCGGTACGCGATACAGTGCGGGAAATGCTCGGCCCGTGGGCCCTTAGCGGCCCCGCACGCGTCGTCGCCAGACAGGCACTGCTTGATTCGACATGGCAGACCGAGACGCGCGCCCGCCTGTACGAGGACGGACTGCGGCTCGCGCACCTGCTGACCGGCTGCGGCCTTGGCGCAAGTACCGGCTGCGCCTTGTTCCGCTATCTCGAACATCGCGACGCGGCAGCCATCCACGCGGCACTGGCACAGCAGGGCGTGCTGGTCAGGCTGTTCAAGCATCCTTCCGCATTGCGATTCGGCCTGCCTGGCAACGAAGCCGAATGGCACAAGCTTGAGGAAGCCCTGCTCCGGGTCACCGGTAAGGCACCAAAGGTTTCTACATGAACACGATTCGCCGCCTCCTGCACACGACGCTGATTCTGTGTCTGACCTCCGCAAACGCATTCGCGACACCGATCAGTCTGATCGACGATGAAGGACACACGCTTACCCTTGCGGCCCCGGCAAGGCGTATCGTCAGCCTTGCCCCGCATCTCACCGAGCTTCTCTTTGCTGCGGGCGCTGGAGCACACGTCGTAGGCGCAGTCGCCTACAGCGATTACCCTGAAGCGGCGCACGCACTGCCCAGAGTCGGAGGCTATAGCGCCGTCGACATGGAAGCGGTGGCGGCACTCAAACCGGATCTCGTCATTGCATGGAAGAGCGGCAATCGCGATGCTCACCTGGAGCGCTTCACCGCACTCGGCATCCCGGTGTTCGTGAATGAACCCCGCAACATGGATGACGTGGCCCGGTCGCTGGAGCAGATCGGCATCCTCGCCGGCACGACCGAGCTCGCAAACGCCGCGGCCCGGCGCTTTCGCGAGCGCCGTGACGCGCTCGCCGCCCGGTATGCATCGAGGCCGCCCGTGCGCATGTTTTACCAGATATGGAACCAACCGCTGATGACGATCAACGGCAAGCACCTCATCTCCGATGCGATGCGCCTATGTGGTGGCAGTAACGTGTTTGCCGATCTGGGTCAGCTCGCTCCGCGTATCGGCACTGAAGCGGTGCTCGCCGCCAACCCCGAGGTCATCGTCGCCAGCGGCATGGGCGACTCGCGGCCAGAGTGGCTGGATCGCTGGCAGAAATGGCCACAGCTGACCGCGGCCGCGCGAGGCAATCTCTTCTTTATCCCGCCCGAGCTGATGCAGCGTCACACCCCGCGCATTCTCGATGGGGCGGAACGGCTGTGCGGACAACTCGAAGCCGCTCGCAGCCGCCGGCCGGAACCTCGACAGTGAGGCGCCTGCCTCAGCGGATCGTGTGCCTGTCCAGCGAGACCGTGGAGGTCCTCTACGCGCTCGGCGAGGAAGAACGTATAGCAGGCATCTCCGGCTTTACCGTGCGACCCGCACGGGCACGCCGTGAGAAGCCCAAAGTCAGCGGCTTTTCGAGTGCCCGCATCGACCGCATTCTGGCCGTGAAGCCGGACCTCGTCCTGGCCTTTTCGGACCTGCAGGCTGACATCTGCCGCGACCTGATCAAGGCCGGGAT
Source organism: Cognatazoarcus halotolerans (assembly GCF_009800965.1). Classification (GTDB taxonomy): domain Bacteria; phylum Pseudomonadota; class Gammaproteobacteria; order Burkholderiales; family Rhodocyclaceae; genus Cognatazoarcus; species Cognatazoarcus halotolerans. The sequence goes on from NZ_WUAF01000001.1 coordinate 573,612, forward strand.
CGCGGTTCACGTCTTCAACCAGCGCGATGTTGAAGGCATTCTGGCCATGATCGGGACCCTTGGACGCCTCGTTGGTGCCGAGCCGCGAGCGACCGAGCTGATTGCCGCGCTGGACGCCACGATCGCGCAGGCGCGCAGCGACGGCGAGGCCCGGCGGGCACGACTTGGCCGCACGCCGCGAGTCTATTTCGAGGAATGGGACGAACCGATGATCTCGGCGATCCGCTGGGTCTCGGAACTGATCGGGATTGCCGGAGGCGAGGACATTTTTGCCGAGCTGGCACTCAGACCTGGGGCCGGCGAGCGCGTCATCGCCGACCCGGCCGAGGTGGTGGCTCGCGCACCCGAGCTGATCATCGGCTCTTGGTGCGGCAAGCACTTCAGACCCGAACGAATGACCAGCCGACCCGGCTGGATGCAGATTCCTGCAGTTCAGCACGGCATGATTGGCGAAATAAAATCGGCACTGATACTCTCGCCGGGGATCAGCGCAATCAGCGAAGGGCTGCCGGCAATTGCGGCCATGCTGGACAGACTCGAGTCCCGGGAAAAGCGCTGAAGGTCGTCCCGACGCCAACGGAGTATCCAGACAACAAGATCAAGGAGGTGAGATGTCGATTGCCATCGAGCAGGCAAATGCCATGATGAGCGAGATCTTCGCCCCCTGGATCCAGCAGCTGGCCATGGAACCGGTCAGCGTGTCCGACACCGAAGCCGTCCTGCGGCTCCCTGCCAACGAAGCGCTGCGTCACGTCGGCGGCGTGATTTGCGGCCAGGTGTTCATGTCCGCGGCCGACACCGCCATGGTCATCGCGATCTCAAGCGCACTCGGAGGGTTCCGCCCGATGACCACGGTCAGTCTCAATACCAGCTTCATGCGTCCGGTAATTCAGGGAGACCTTACCGTCACCGCCCGCATCCTGCGTCTGGGGCGTTCACTGGTATTTGGTGAAATCGAAATCGCGGGTATCGACGGACGCACAGCGGTCCACGCGACCACGACCTACGCCCTGCTCTGAGAACGCTGCCGGACATCACCGCACCGGCCACCGCTGCATCAGAAGTTGTTAATATCCTTCTGCTCTCAATCCGGAGGAGACGATCATGAAGGCTGGACACACGGCCATGGGCGCGGGGCGACGACGCGATTTCCTGCGCATTGGCCTGGGCGCAGGCGCGCTGACCACTGCGGCAGGCCTGCTGCCGTGGAGCAGCATCTCCGCCTTGGCCCGCGAGATGGAGAATTTCATCAAGGGGCCGCCCGTACCCGACATCGCACCGACGCGACTCTCGGATCGGGTATGGATGATCTATTCACCGGACGGTTTTCCGACGCCAGAGAACCTCGGCATGATGTGCAATGTGACCTTCGTGCTGACGGCCAAGGGAGTCGTGATTCTCGACTCTGGCGCGTCGCTGCAGATCGGCGAAATGGCGGTCCGGCAGATCCGCAGACTCACGGATAAGCCCGTCGTCGCAATCTTCAACTCTCACTATCACGGCGACCACTGGCTCGGGAACCAGGCCTACGTCGAAGCTTTCGGCAAGGACATGCCGATCTACGCTCATGCCCACAGCAAGGAAAAGATCGAGGGTTTCGAGGGAAACAGCTGGCGCACGCTCATGGAAAAATGGACCAACCAGAGCACTGCGGGCACCATGATCGTACCGCCGAACAAGACGGTGGAGCATGGAGCGGAATTCTCCTTTGGCGATACCACGCTGCGGGTCCATCACTACGGCGTGGCCCACACGCCGGGCGACATCTGCGTGGAAGTGCTGGAAGACAAGCTCACTCACGTCGGTGACGTCGCCATGGACCGTCGCATCGCCAATATGGACGACGGGAAATATCTCGGTACTTTCGCCTTCTATGATGCGCTGGAAAAGAACGCGGACTCCCGTCTATGGGTGCCCGGCCACGGCCACCCCAGTAAGGACGTGCTTCACTGGAACCGTGAATTGTTCGAAGGGATCTATCGCAATTGCGAAGCGGCAGTGAAGGGAGGAAAAGGTATGGGCGTGGCTCGGGAAATGGTCGTCAAGGACCCGCGTGTGGCCAGTCGTGCCGCCGATACCAAAGGCTTCGAGCACAACATCGGCAAATACGTGAGCCTGGCCTACCTCGAAGCGGAAGAGAACAACTTCTAGCGGACGGCCGCGACCACGCCTCAGGCGGCCGCCAAGGACATGGGCATGGCGCTATCGAAGCGCAACTGTAACGAGGGCAGCAGTTTGCGGAAATAACAGTGTGCGGCGGACGGGGCTTCTTCGATCAGCGAATGGAGGCCCACCTGCAGTGCAGCCAAACGGTCTCCGAGCGCCGGGTGAAGTTCCGGGCCCGGTTCATCCAGCAGTTCAGCGGTGCACAGCACGCCACGCAATTCACGCAGGGCATCGCGATGTCCATCGTCCAGTAGCCCGGACGGGCCGACGGCATCCCCAGAGACAATGCGGCCCGGGTCGACCAGCCACGTCGCCGCATCGAGGATCTGGGCCTTCAGGGCGACCTCGATCAGGGCTTCGGCCAGCGCCTCCGCGCCGACCATGTCAGCAGCGACAGCGTCGGCCTCGAATTCCTCCAGGTGCGAGAGTTCAAGCAAGGACAATACGAAGCGGTCCGAAAAGGGTCTGAGGGGAACCGAAACGAGCCTCGAAATGATGTCAGGGCAATTGTCGATACGGTCTACCACACGCAACCACCATGCCCTGAAATGCGCACTCCATGCCTTGTCGCCAGCACGCTGGCGTCCAAGATGAGCGATCTCGTGGGCCAGAATGGCTTGCAACTGACGCGGATTGACACTCTGCAGGAGTGGCAGCCCAACTACCAGGACGGATTCCATCGGCCCCCACAATCCGTGGCGAGGGCGAGTAATCACTGCCGCATTGAGGTCATTGCTGATCAGCAGTCGATCGGGCATCGGCACCCGCAGCTGGTCGCACAACCTGCCCACCACGCGACGAAACCGCAATGCCTCGTCCGGCGCCAGCACGATACCCCGAGGCAAGGGGTTCACTACGAAAAGCCAACGAGCCACGGTAACGGCCAGCGTTGCCGGAAGGATGGCGAGGGCCAGACGAAGCGCCAGGGAATGGTCCGGCAACAGGTACCCGCCAAGCAGGGAAACGGCGAACACTCCGCTGCACAGCAACAAACAAAGACTCAGCACAAGGCCGAGCGCGGCCTCGCGGTTCAATCTCTGATAAAGAACCTTACGCAACAGCCCTTGCCCTGCCGCCTCCGACCTGCAGTTCATCGTCCGCAACCCCGTTCTTCTTATAATGCAGGCGGACTGTAACTCCTTATTAAAAAAGAGAAAATTGAACGAAAGTTATAGCAACCCCAAAAAACGCCGACAAAATAGGACGACCGCATGCTTGCCAACGCCAAAGCATTGATCAGTGAACACTTATTTTGCGGATCGTTACCCCGAATTTTTTGCAGCACAGCATCAAGAGTCGCCAGAGAGGCTGTCCGTTACGATCGAAAACCGAACCCCGGGGCAGCCGCCGAAGGCGCCCCGGGGCCAAAGCCTCAGGCGCTGATCCTGGCGCCCTCGCCCCTGTCTCCGGCTGGCGTCACCGGAACACCACGTGCAGCGATCCGATTCACTGCCGAGCATATTGCAAGAATGGATGCTGTAACGATGTTCCCGTGCATGCCGACTCCGAAGAGGGCGCCGTTGAGTCCTTCGGCGGAAAGTTCGACGAAAGCCACCGCCCGCGCATCCGAGCCGACGCCGATCGCACGCTCCTCGTAGTCGAGCAATTTCACGTCGCTGGCAAGCGCGTGGATTGCGGCATCGATCGGACCATTGCCGACGCCTCGCAACACGCGCCGCTCACCGCCGCGTTCGACCGTAAGGCTGATACCCTGCTGGTCGCCGTGCTCGAACAGATGGTGCTCGACATAGGCGAAGGGCGCATCGACGGCGAGGTACTCGGACTCGAAGGTCTGCCAGATCTCGCCGGCGCTCATTTCGCCGCCCGAATCGTCGGTGACGCGCTGGACAGCTGCCGAGAACTCCACCTGCAAGCGTCGCGGCAAGACCATACCGTACTCGGTTTCGAGCAGGAAGGCGATGCCGCCCTTGCCCGACTGACTGTTCACCCGAATGATCGATTCGTAACTGCGGCCGAGGTCGGCGGGATCGACCGGGAGGTAAGGCACCTCCCAAAGCGCATCCGGCTGCTGGACCGCAAGGCCCTTCTTGATCGCGTCCTGGTGCGAGCCCGAAAAGGCCGTAAAAACAAGGTCGCCCACGTAGGGATGGCGCGGATGGACCGGCAACTGGGTGCAATACTCGACAGTGCGGGCCACTTCGTTGATGCGCGAAAAATCGAGCCCGGGATGAATTCCCTGGCTGTAGAGGTTGAGCGCGAGGGTCACCAGGTCCACGTTGCCGGTGCGCTCGCCGTTGCCGAAAAGGCAGCCCTCGATGCGGTCGGCTCCGGCCATGACTGCAAGCTCCGCGGCGGCCACCGCGGTGCCTCGATCGTTATGGGGATGCACGGAAAGGACGATGCCCTCGCGACGCTGAAGATTGCGATGCATCCACTCTATCTGGTCGGCGTAGACGTTGGGCGTGCTCATCTCGACCGTTGCGGGCAGGTTGATGATGCATCGGTTCTGTGCCGTCGGCTGCCACACCTCGGTCACCGCGTCGACCACCTCGCAGGCGAACGGCAATTCGGTACCCGAGAACACCTCGGGGCTGTACTGGAAGGTGAACGCAGTCTCCGGCGCTTCCGCTGCAAGCCGCTGGATGTGGCGGGCGCTGTTCACCGCAATCGCCTTCACGCCTGCCTTGTCCTGACCGAACACGATCCGCCGGAAGTTGGGTGCCGTGGCGTTGTAGAAGTGGATGATCGCCCGCTTCGCGCCCTTCACCGATTCGAAGGTGCGCTCGATGAGGTGGTCGCGCGCCTGGGTCAGCACCTCGATGGTCACATCATCGGGAATGTGGCCGCCTTCGACAAGTTCCCGCACGAAGTCGAAATCGGTCTGCGAAGCCGAGGGAAAGCCCACCTCGATTTCCTTGAAGCCGATCTCGACCAGCATCTTGAACATGCGCATCTTGCGCTCACCGTTCATCGGCTCGAAGAGCGCCTGGTTGCCGTCCCGCAAGTCGGTGCTCATCCATACCGGCGGCGCGGTGATGCGCCGGTTCGGCCATTGTCGGTCGGCTGCGCCGACGCCATCGAACGGGGTGAAGGGACGGTACTTTGTTTCGGGTTGCTTCAACATTCTCGGATACTCCATTTCCATTGCATCGGGATTCGGTTCGATCGGATGGCGGCATCATCCGGAACATGGCCGCCGGACGACCGCAAGCGCGCGGTCCGGCAGCCGTTCAGCAGTCGCAGCAGGCTTGAATCGTGAAAATGGCAGGGCATGACAGTCTCCGGAATGGACGTGCAGCAAGCGGGGCAGACGCGCCTACTCACCCGCTGCAGCGGGATATCGAATCAACAGGAGGGGGTATGGATTAGCTGCGCGGGGAGCGCAGCAGCAGGCCCAGACCGAACAGGGAGTTCAGTTTGGGGGCAGCGAAGATCGCGGCGAGGAGGGCCTGATTTGCAGTCATGGTCGGAACGCTAATGCAGGAGCCCGGCCCGAGTCAACACCCGGCGCCGATTCGGGCCCCCGGAAATGCGGCGGGCGGCCCCGCTTGCGCGTGCCGCCCGCCAAGAGGGGAGCCGTGTCCGCGATGCTCAGAGCAGCATGCTGTCGGTACCCGAGTACCACGCGTCAACGAGCGGACCGATCTCCACCCGAGTCAGCTCGGGGCGCGCTTCGAGCCACTTCAACACGGCGGCGCGCTCCTCTTCGGTCACCGAGCCAGGCGTTGCACGGCAGACGAAACCTTCGGTCGCGCCGCCGTAGATCAGATTGGCGGGGACGATCAGCTCGCCTATCAGATCATCGAAGAAGCGGTCGATCTCTTCTTCGGACAGCCCTTCGCGAAAACTGAAGTCGACGTCGAAACCCAATTCCTTGAATTCGCCCCGGTGCAATTTCTTGCGAAGGCGACGGCTGCGCGGCAGGCCCATGTATGCATCTCCGAAAAAAGTTCGCTCAGACGGGCCGAACCCCCACCCGTCGCAGGGGCGCAAGGGTACCGGGAATCGGGAACGGACGCGAGGCCGGCAATCCGCGCGCCGTATCAAGCGAGGCGGTGCAGTGCCAGTCTGAGGGCCTCGAAGCAGTCCCGGTCGATTGCCGAGCCGAGACTTTCGGCCATGATCTCCAGCGTTTTCGCCACTGGCACGGCGCCACGGTATGGGCGCTCCGCGGTAATCGCATCGAAAATGTCGGCGGTGGTGATGATGCGCGTCTCCATCGGAATCTGCTCGGCCGCGACACCGCGCGGGTAGCCACCGCCATCGAGCCGCTCGTGATGTGCCGCCGATACCCGCGCCAATTCCACATAGGCAGGGATTCGCCGCAGGATCGCTTCGGTATGGACGGCGTGCATCTTCACCGCCTCCCACTCTTCGGTGTCCAGCTTGCCGGGTTTGTCGAGAATCGCATTGCTCACCCCGAGCTTGCCCACATCGTGCAGCAGCGCACCGCGCCTGAGCCAGCGCCGCCGCCCCGCATCGAGGCCGAGCTGTTCGCCGATCATGTCGGTGTAGAGCGCGACCCGCGCGCTGTGGCCGGACGTATATGGGCTCTTGGCATCCACCACTTGGCCGAAGGCTTCGGCGATCTGGTCCAGATAGTCATCGTCGAGCGCCACCTCGGCCTGGCCCGGCTCGAGATCGAAGACAGCCCTGTCGAGTTCGGGCGAAACGAGCATGCGCCAGAAGCCCTCGTCGGTGGCGACCGCCTCGAGCGCTGCGACCAGCCTCGGATCGAACCAGCTCCCGGAGCGCTGCCGCATCTCCCCCAGTGCTGCTTCGACACCTTCTGCGGTATGGAACACATCGACCACCTGGGCGAGCAGCGCGATGCGGGCAAACAAGGGGATCGCCTCTCCCGAAAGCCGCTCGGGCCTGCCGCTGCCGTCCCAGTGTTCGTCCAGAGCATGGATGCCCGCCGCGACCGTTTCGCTGAAACGAAGCTGGCGTGCAATCTCGGCGCCACGCTGGCAGCGAGTCTGAATGAGTTCCTGGGCAATCTCGTCGCCGCTGCGCAGGATGGTCAGGACCGACCGGAAGCGCTCGGCCAGTCCGGCCTTGAGGCCGGTGTGACGCAGGATGAAATTGAGCACCTTTGGCAAACTGCCGTCCACCAGCTTGAATTCGTGCTTGAAACGCCGATCGTCGGTGAGATAGAGCTCGCAGATCCGCGCCGCGTTGCTGCTGCACCCCAGATCCTTCAGCAGCAAGGTGTAATACAACTCTCGCAGCTCGTCTTCAGCCAACCCGAGCTGGCGGCCAAGATGGGTGCCGATCCAGCAGCAACGCACGCAATGCCCCGGTGGCTGACCTTCGGTGAGATCCAGCGCGTGACTCAGGGCACCGATCAGCTCGGAGAGTTTCAGGGCGTTCGAATGGATGGAGTGACTCCGCTTTCGCTATTTCTGGCACCGACTGTGCCCACCGAAATTAACGGAGCGTCCCGTGCAAACTTGAAACCCGATCCCGCTCAGGCCAGCTGCACGCCTCGTTTCATCGGGGCCTCTCGAATCGGCAGGTTGCATGCGGCTGCCGCCGCAGCGAGCGCCATGTCGGCGTACCACATCCATGTGTAGTCGCCGGTACGGGTGACGGCGAACCCGCCCAGCCAGGCCCCGAGGAAGCCACCGATCTGGTGCGACAACAGGGTCAGCCCGAAGAGTGTGCCGAGGTAACGGGTACCGAACAGCTTTCCAACCACCCCCGCCGTGGGCGGCACGGTCGCCAGCCAGGTAAAGCCGAGCCCGACGGCAAAGACATAGAAGGTCATCGCGGTCTTGGGCGCCATCAGGTAAAGCGCCACCAGCACCGCGCGCGAGCCGTACATCCAGGCCAGGACGTATTTGCTGCGATAGCGTTGTACCGCCCATCCTGCAGCCAGACTGCCGGCAAGATTGGACAGTCCGATGATCGCCAGCGACCAGCTCGCCACTTGCGCGGGCAGACCGCAAAGCTGCACCTCGCCCGGCAGGTGGGTTACCAGGAATGCGATATGAAAGCCGCAGGTGAAAAAGCCGGCATGCAGCAGCAGATAACTGCGGTCCGCCATGGCGTGGCGCAGCGCAACCCGCAAGCCCTTGTCCATGTTGTGCGCCGGCGGCTCGACATGATGAGCGGCGAGCTCCTGTGGACTGGCCCGACCGCGAAGCGCCCGTGCGAAGGGCAAGGCCATTAGCGTGATCACGGCCAGCGAAAACATTGCTCCGACCCAGCCGAGACCGGAGATCAAACGCTGCAGCAGCGGTGCGAAGACGAACTGTCCGAACGATCCCCCGGCGTTGATCACCCCTGCCGCCATGCCGCGCGACTGAGGACCGAGGCGCTGAGCCGCGGCACCGATGAGCACCGAAAAACTTCCGGCACCGGATCCGGCCGCACTGAGCAGGCCGATCGTGAAAACCAGACCCCATTCGCTGGCCATGAGCGGTGTAAGGGCAAAGCCGATCGCCGTCACGATGACCCCGAAGGCCAGAACGCGGCCCGGACCATAGCGATCCGCCACGGCCCCTGCAATCGGCTGGGCAGCGCCCCAGACAAACTGCGCCACCGCCATCGCGAAGCTGATCGCGGTGATGCCCAGACCGGTGGCGGTGTTCAATGGGGAAATGAACAGCCCAAGCGACTGACGAGCCCCCATGGTGATCATGAGGATCGCCGCTGCGCAGAGGATCAGCGGCCACGGGGAGACAGCGGTTGCGCGCGACATTCAGTTTTCCTCCGGCAGGGCGGGTTTGAGGCGGATCAACGCACGCTCGAGTGATTCATGGAAGTCCTCGACAAACTCACGATCGAGGACGTCTTCGAGTGCCAGCTGGGCCTCTCGCCAGTGCGCATCGGCGAGCGCCCGAAAGGCAAACCCTTCCGCACTGAGCACGAACAGGTGCTGACGCGCATCCGCGCCCCGCATCTCGCTGACCCAGCCATTGGCAATCAGCGGACGCAATCCGCGCGACAGCGTGGTCCGGTCCGTTTCAAGCCGCGCGGCGAGCTCGAGCAGCGACTGGGGCACTTCAGACAGGTGCGCGAGCACCGAATACTGGGTCAGGCGCAGGCCGACGCTGCGCAGATACTGCTCGTAGAAGACGGTCATGCGACGGGTCAGACGCCGCAGCCGCGCACCGGTGCAAGGCAGGGGTTCAACGCTCATGCCAACCTCTCCCGCCATGTGCGAAGCTGATCGACACCCGCGGTCGCGCCGCCACACACCACCACCAGCAGGTTTGCAGACGCCTCCAGCACCGGCGCTGCGCAGCGGATCCGGCCAGCCGCCGCAAGGGCTGCCCCACAGGCGGGCTCGACCACGAGGCGGTGATCCTCGACGAACTGCAGGCAAGCGTCGACCGCCTCGCGATCGCTGACCACGACACTCGTCAGCGGGTGCTCGCCGGCAAGCCGAAACGCCTGCTCGCAGACCTGCCGCGCGCCCAGCGAAGTGGCGACACTGGTGATGGCCGGCAGCGTCACGCGTGCCCCCGCCGCCAGCGAGGCAGCGAGCGACGCCGCGCCCTCGGTTTCCACCGCGACCACCGGCACGTCGGCCCAGCCGTTGCGCCGCAGGCCCTCGATCACGCCCGCCAGCAGGCCGCCACCCCCGACCGACAGCACCACCGCTCCGGGTTTGTGGCCCACCGCGGCAAGCTCATCGATCATCGAGGCGTGTCCCTGCCACAGCAGGGGGTCGTCGAACGGATGAATCAGCACGCCATCCGTGCCGAGCAGCGACAGCGCGTGCTCGTTGGCTTCCTGCCAGGAGGCTCCGAAGACCACCAGTTCCGCGCCCTGTTCTTGAATCAAGCCCCGCGCCCGCTCCGTCGTGGTTTCCGGCACCACCACCGTTACCGGCACGCCGAGCCGGCGACCGGCCCAGGCCACCGCGATGCCTGCATTGCCGCCGGACGAGGACACGAAACGCGCAGCACCTCGTCGCCGATACTCGCTGCAAGCCAGCCCGATGCCGCGGATCTTGAATGATCCGGGAGGCTGCAGGGCTTCGAGCTTGAGCCACACGGGCCGTGCCGCTGCGCGGGACAGCGGCATCGACTCGACCAGTGGCGTAGCAATGTGGAGTTGTGGATTCAGGGTCACGAGCGTTCGGCGCCAGAAAATAAGTGTATATGCACGCATAATCTATCGGATGCAAGCCGGCAACCATGCACACTTCGTCCCGACAGCGCCGGTACAGTCCCCACCGGTGCCTGCGAACCCGCCATCGGTCGGCGAAATCGACCGAAAGCAAAATAGTTAGTGCATCGCACAACAAAACCCGTACAATCCGCGTCTTCCGTGCGCCAGACCAATCAGCGCACCGGCATGAGTCCTTGTGACCGACCACGTCGATCCCCGACAGGTCCTTTTCCCCGCCCGCCTCGATTGGTGTTGTCCGTGCGACAACAGGCCGTCGCTGGAGCAATCTGATTTGAACACCGAAGTGAACTTTGCCAGTCTCGGACTGGCCGAACCCCTGCTGCGCGCCATCTCCGACGCCGGCTATACCACCCCGACGCCGATCCAGGCCCAGGCGATTCCGCTGGTGCTGGCCGGTGGCGACCTGCTCGCCGCGGCCCAGACCGGCACCGGCAAGACCGCCGGCTTCACCCTGCCGGTACTGCATCGCCTGCTCCAGGACAACCGCACGCCCAAGGCCGGCCGGCCCCGCTGCCTGATCCTCACCCCGACCCGCGAACTCGCGGCTCAGGTCGAAGAATCGGTCAAGACCTACGGCAAGCATCTGCCGCTGACCTCGATGGTGATGTTCGGCGGCGTCGGCATCAATCCGCAGATCTCCGCACTGCGCAAGCGCGTGGACATCCTGGTGGCGACACCGGGCCGCCTACTCGATCACGTCGGCCAGCGCACCCTCGACCTCTCCGGCGTCGAGATCCTGATCCTCGATGAAGCCGACCGCATGCTCGACATGGGCTTCATCCGCGACATCAAGAAAATCCTCGCGCTGCTGCCGAAGCAGCGCCAGAACCTGCTCTTCTCGGCCACCTTCTCCGACGAGATCCGCGCGCTGGCCGATGGCCTGCTGCACAACCCCGGCTGCGTCGAAGTTGCCCGCCGCAACACCGCCTCCGAGCTGGTCACCCAGTCGGTCCATCTGGTCCCGCAGAAGCAGAAGCGCGAACTGCTCGCCCATCTGATCAAGCAGAAGCAATGGTTCCAGGTGCTGGTGTTCACCCGCACCAAGCACGGTGCCAACAAGCTCGCCGAATATCTCACCAAGCAGGACATCGCCTCCGCGGCGATCCACGGCAACAAGAGCCAGGCCGCCCGTACCCGCGCCCTCGAGCAATTCAAGAGCGGCAAGCTTCCGGTGCTGGTGGCAACTGACATCGCCGCACGCGGGCTCGATATCGACCAACTGCCGCAGGTGGTGAACTTCGAGCTGCCCAACGTGCCGGAAGACTACGTCCACCGCATCGGCCGGACCGGTCGTGCCGGCAGTTCGGGCGGCGCGATCTCACTGGTGGATAAGGAGGAGATCAAGCTGCTGGCTGCCATCGAGCGCCTCATCAAGCGCAAGATCGACCGCGCTACCGCGGAAGGCTTCGTGCCCAGCGCCAATCCGCAGCATGATGACGAGCGCCGCGAGCCGCGCCCGGGCCGCAACGCCCCGCGCCGCGAAGGCGGCCAGGGCCGTCCGGGTCCGCGCAGCGAGCCGCGCACCGGCAAGCCGGCAAATGGCCGGCCGGCAGCACGCTCGGGCCCACGTCCCGACGCGACGCGTGCCGACGGCGGCCGCAGCGGCCAGCCGCGCAGTGGTGGCGACCGTGCCCAGGCCGGTGCGCGTCCGCCCCGCCCTGCAGGCAGCAACGCCCCGCGCCGCAGCGATGCGCCCCGCGCGGCGCTGTTCTCTGCCAAGTCGGGCGGCGATCGCTGATCGACAGGACGTCCAGATGAAAAATGCCGGTGAAACCACCGGCATTTTTTCGTCGGTGGCGGGCGCAGCTCCCTATTCCAGCGCGTCGCCCAGGCCCAGCGCGGCGATCCAGCCGCTGCACTCCTCGATCACTTGCAGCTTCGCGGCCCAGGACATCGGCACCACATCGATCACCCCCATCGCCGCGCCGAGCATGATGCTGCGTCCACACGAGTCGCCACCGGCGAGGATGTTGGCGCGCACCGCCTCAGGATAGCTCGGGCGGTTGGCAAGGATGTGAAAGATCACCGGCAAACCTTGCTCGACGTGGCAGGCCGCGCCAAAGCGCTCTGCCGCGGCCACGGCGTCGAATACCGGTTCGGAAATGGCCGCCAGCAAGCGCCCCGCGAGCGCTCCGCTGGCCTGCTCGATGCCGCATTGCAGCGCGCCTTCCAGCGAAGTGTGGGCGAGCAGTTCGAACAGCACGACACCCGCCACACGGGCAGCCTGGACCGCGGCCGCATCGTCGCTGGTGACCCGCACCACATGCTCGATCTCGTCGAGCAGCGCGTCGCGATCACGGCCCTGGCAGTGAGCACACGCCACGACTGCCGGCAGCGCGGCAAGCGCCGGCAGCTGATCGTCCTTGACGCCCGAGGGCTGCGGATAGCTGGCAGGGTCCTCGAATGGCAGCAGCTTCTGGATGGTGAGCCGGGTCGGGCGGTCGACGTAACCGACGTAGGCACCGCCCGGGCCGAAATATCTGCGGAACAGCGTCTGGTAGCCAACCCGGCTGAAACGCCCTTCGCGACCGGCCAGGTGCCGCAGCATCAACGCACAGTATTCGCCGTAACCGGACAACGCGCCTGCCCGCTTGAGCTCGTGCACGAAGCTTCCCTTGCAGCCCTCGTAATTGGCCGCGTCGGGCTCCAGGAACACGACATCGCCGCGTTCGGCAATCTCGGCCAGTCTCGCCGGATCATAGATCCAGTGCAGTCCCAGCGACGCGGCATCGGCGACCAGCGCGCCGTAGATCAGTCTTGCGCTTGCTTGCATGGCAGTTCTCCTGAGGTGTTCTCGCGGGGCGCTCGACGCCCTCTTGTATTGCATGGGTTGCAGCGGGACCGCGGATCTATCCGGGCCAGGCGTTCTCCCCCAGAACCGACGCGATCGGCATGCGCTCGGCCCATTGCTCGATCTCCAGCATCGGCTTGTCGTAGAAGGCATCGACATGGCCAATGCACAGGATCGCCACCGGTCGCGCCCCTTCCGGCATGGACAGCAGGGCCGCCAGCCGCTCGGGATCGAAGATCGACACCCAGCCGAGCCCGAGCCCTTCGACCCGCGCGGCCAGCCACATGTTCTGGATCGCACAGGCCACCGAGGCAAGGTCCATCTCGGGCAGGGTGCGACGGCCGAAGATGTGTTCTTCGCGTCCATCGGCCAGCGCCACCACCAGCACCTCGCCGCAATCGAGCAGCCCCTCGACCTTGAGGCGCATGAACTCGTCCTCGCGTTCGCCAAGTGCCCGCGCGGTGGCAATGCGCTCCTCCTCGACCAGTTCATGCATCTGCCCGCGCAGCGCCCGATCGCTCACGCGGATGAAACGCCACGGCTGCATGTAGCCCACGCTGGGCGCATGATGGGCCGCCCACAGCAGGCGCTGCAACACTTCGGGCGCCACCGGGTCGGGACGGAAATGGCGCATGTCGCGGCGCTGGGCAATGACACGATAGAGCGCCTCGCGGTCGGGCTCGGGATAGCGGTGCGGAGAATCCATTTCGGGGGCCGGAAATCGGGATCGGGCTCGCAGTTTAACCCGCCCTCGTCCAGCGCAACGCCCTTGCCGCAGCCCCCCCACAATCCGGTAGACTCGCGTCATGATCGAAACCGACAAACTCACCGCGGCCGCGCCCCAGCGCCTGATTTCCGCCCGGCCGGCCGACCGCCAGGAAGACGCCATCGAGCGCGCCCTGCGCCCCAAGCGGCTAGCCGAGTACGTCGGGCAGCAAAAGATCCGCGAACAACTCGAAATCTTCATCACCGCCGCCCGCAAGCGCGCCGAAGCGCTCGATCACGTGCTGCTGTTCGGCCCACCGGGGCTCGGCAAGACCACGCTGGCGCACATCGTCGCAGCCGAGATGGGCGTCAACCTGCGCCAGACTTCCGGCCCGGTGCTGGAGCGTGCCGGCGACCTCGCCGCACTGCTCACCAACCTCGAGCCGCACGACGTGCTGTTCATCGACGAGATCCATCGCCTGAGCCCGGTGGTCGAGGAGATCCTCTATCCGGCGCTCGAGGACTACCAGATCGACATCATGATCGGCGAGGGCCCGGCCGCCCGCTCGGTCAAGCTCGACCTGCCGCCGTTCACACTGGTGGGCGCCACCACCCGCGCCGGCATGCTCACCAATCCGCTGCGCGACCGCTTCGGTATCGTTTCGCGGCTCGAGTTCTACACCGCCGAAGAACTCGGTTTCATCGTCGGACGCTCGGCGCGCCTGCTCGACGTCGAGATCGATGATGCCGGAGCGATTGAAATCGCCCGCCGTGCGCGCGGCACGCCGCGCATCGCCAACCGCCTGCTGCGCCGGGTACGCGACTATGCTCAGGTCAAGGCCGGCGGCCACATCAGTGCCGAGGTCGCCGACAAGGCACTGGTAATGCTCGATGTGGACAGCCTGGGGCTCGACCTGATGGACCGCAAGCTGCTCGGCGCGGTGCTCGAGAAATTCGGCGGCGGGCCGGTGGGCCTCGACAACATCGCCGCCGCGATCGGCGAGTCGCCCGACACCATCGAGGACGTCCTCGAACCATATCTGATCCAGCAAGGCTACCTGCAGCGCACGCCGCGCGGACGCATCGCCACCCACGCCATCTGGTCCCACTTCGGCCTGACGCCACCGCGCAGCGGCACCGACCTGTTCGACGCATGAAAATCGAGAGTGCAGCGCCGCTGCTCCTCGTCCTGGCTCCGGCGATCGTGCTCTCGCTGCTCGCATTGAGCGTGCTCGGGCGACGGCGCCGTGCGGCCCGCGGCCACTACATCGATGGCTTCGACTTTGCCCGCCTGCTCGACCGGCGCCTCGCCAAACGGCGGCCCGAACTCGACCCGACGCAGCGCGCCCGCGTCATCGAAGGCTTGCGAGAGTGGTTCCACCTGCATCTGGCCGCCGGCCGCAGGCAGTTGTCGATGCCCTCCCAGGCAGTGGATGACGCGTGGCACGAGTTCATCCTGTTCACACGCAATTACCAGGATTTCTGCCGTCGTGGGCTCGGACGCTTCCTGCACCACGTTCCGGCCGAAGCAATGGCCACCCCCACGCAGGCGAGCACCGGCCTGCGCCGCAGCTGGCGCCTTGCCTGCCGCCGCGCGGGCATCGATCCGAAGGCGCCGGCAACGTTGCCGTTGCTCTTCGCCCTGGACGGTGAACTCGGCCTCGCCGACGGCTTCCGTTACCGTATCGACTGCCTTGCCGCGGGCGGTGCTGGCTCCGGCGCCTACTGCGCCACCCACATCGGCTGCGGGAGCGGATGCGGCTCGGACGGCGGCGGTGACGGGGATGGCTGCAGCGGCGGTTGCGGCGGCGACTGAAAACAAGAAGAGGAGGAGGACGATGCAGCAGATTCTGGTTTATGGCGATTCGCTTTCCTGGGGCATCGTTCCCGGAAGCCGCGGCCGCCATCCCTTCGCGGTGCGCTGGCCTGGCCGCCTGGAACTACGACTGCAGGAAAGCGGCCGCGACGTACGCATCATCGAGGACTGCCTGAATGGCCGCCGTACCGTCTGGGACGATCCGTTCAAGGCAGGCCGCAATGGCCTCGTCGGCCTCGCCCAGCGCATCGAAGTGAATTCTCCGCTGGCACTGGTGATCCTCATGCTTGGCAACAATGATTTCCAGTCGATGCATCCACACAAGGCCTGGCATGCCGCCCAGGGGGTCGCAGCCCTGGTCGAAGAAATACGCCGCGCGCCAATCGAGCCAGGCATGCCGGCGCCCCCCATCCTGATCGTCGCCCCGCCACCGATCGGCAAGCCCGCCGGCACCATGGCCGACAAATTCGGCGGCGGCGAAATCAAGTGCGTGGGCCTCGGCCAGGCCCTTGCGCAGGTGGCCGACAACCTCGATTGCGATTTCTTCGACGCCGGCAGCGTCATCAAGTCGAGCGCGGTCGACGGCGTCCACCTCGACGCAGGCGAACACACGCGCCTCGGCGACGCCCTGATCGGACTCGTTACCCGACTGCTCGGCCCAGCCGACTGACGCGCCGTGCGCACGCTGCAGGTCATCATCATCACCCTGTGCTTCCTCATGGGCGCTTATCTCCTCACCGGGCGCGGATTCTTCATGCCGTCGCGGTGGGACCCTTCAATCGGGGTGGACCTGGTCGGCTGGAGCGCACGCCTGCTGGGTGCCGCCTTGTTGCTGGTCGCAGTTCTGGGAATCAGTGCCTTGCGAAACTTCGGCAGCGGGACGATGGTCCGCAAGAGCACCGGCTGGCATCGCCGCTATTTTGCGGCGCTGGTCATGGCGATCGCGATGATGGCCGCAGCCCTGATGCTCGGCGAGCAAGGCCCAACGCCCGGCTGGCGCGGAACGGCCGGACATGCGCCCCGGAGCCAACCATGATGCGTCACTGTCGTCACGCCATCGGCGTCATTTTTGCGCTCTCCGGCGGCGCGGCGGCCGCCCCCCCGCCCTCATCCGATTGCAGCAGCCCCGCGGTCAGCACCATCGCGTCGCTGATCTGCTCGGACGACGAACTCGCCACCCTCGATCGCCGGATCGCCGCTACCTACGCCGCTGCGACGCGCAAGGCGACAGGCCAGCACCCCCGCCGGCTGCAGACCGAACAGGCGGATTGGATGAAGACCCGCGATGCATGCTGGAAGTCAAGCGACCAACGTCGCTGCACACTCGACAGCTATCGGCAACGCATTGCCGAATTGCAGGCCCGTTACCGCCTCGTTCCACACACCGGCCCGACCCGCTACACCTGCGACGGCCGGAGGGCTGACACGGTCCTTGCCTACTGGTTCGACACCGATCCGCCCACCCTGATCGCGGAACGCGGGGCTGAAACCGCCTTGATGTACCGACAACCCTCGGCCAGCGGCAGCCGCTACGCCGGCCGCAACGAGTCCCTCTGGGAATGGCACGGGGAGGCGACCATCGTCTGGGGCTACCAGGCCCCCGAGATGCGTTGCGTGGCAGCCCCCTGAGCCGCGAGCGCTTTCTTCTCAGTCCAGCAACAGGCGCATCGGCACCATGCCCGAGACGGCGAAGCCGTGTTTTGCATAGAAAGCCTTCGCAAGGTCATTGCTGCCATCGGTAAGCAGCGTGATGCGCCGACAACCACGCTCCCGGGCCAGGCCAAGCGCCTCCCGTAACAGCCGGCTACCGACACCCACGCCTCGCTCGGCCGGGTAGACGACCATATCCTCGAGCAGCGCGACGCGCCCGCCAAGCGCGGTCGACACGGTAAATAGCAGGCTTACCATGCCGACGATCCGGCCTTCCCGCCTCGCGACCAACACCGCGCCGAGCGCCTCGTGACCAATGATCCGCAATAAGCCGTCACGCTGCGCGGCCGGGTCCGGCCGGAACTCCACCTCCTGGGCAAACAGCGTGCACAACAACTGACACAGGGCAGGAACGTCCTCCTGCCCCGCCTGTTCGACGATCATGTCGCCCCCTTGTCAGTCCGACTGAAACGACACCTGGCAATCATCGACCGCTGCTCCACGCGTTGGAACCGGCGTCTCGAAGGCATTGCCGCCACTTCCTCGAACAATGAACCATCCCGGAGGGGCGATGATGCCCGCAGGCCGTTAGCGCTTTGCGATCTTGGCTTGCTCACAAGGATCAACCGGATGTTCGCCCACGACGGCGGCAAGAGACGCGAGTGCGCCGCGATGCGGGTGTGCGTGATGCCTTGCAACCGGACTCGGCACATCCTCGTGTCGGCAGGGAGCAGCGGTGAATCCACCTGCCCGCGGCACGACACGGCAGGGCTCGACAAGCACTATTCGCCGCGCGCGCCCGAATCGATCCGTGACACCCCTGGCAACGGGTACTTGCGCGAGAAATAGGCGTAGGCACGGCGCATTTCCTTCTCGCGGGACCAATGGAAATTCGCTTCGGCATCCGCGATCTGGTCGAGGAACATATGGTGCAGCACCGAGAGACCCTGGGCGGAGCTCAACAATTGTTGCGCAAGCACCGCGGACTCCTCGGCCGCGAGCCCGGTGGCATGACTCACCGCGCGGACGGTTTCGACGTCCAGATCGATGAAATCGAGCAGATCGGTTATTGAAAGCATGATTGATTTCCTGGAGACAGCCTCGCGCGCTCACACGCATCGAAGCATTTTCAGGCGCAAGTCTCGCATGAGCGCATGTCACGGAGGAAGCACAAACTGAATCGGCCCGGACGCCGGCCGGCCCCCCGAAAGGCCACCGCGACCCAGTGCGGCGCCACGCTACAGGTGAGCCACGTTGACTCGCTCGCCTAAAATGATCCGGCTGAATGCGGCCAAATCCAGCGACATGCGCGGAAATCGAGATGGAATGAGGAACCCTGCGCCCCTCGACGGACCGAACAGCTTGCCACTTTTGGCATAAGATGCATCTATCGATCTCAGCTCTGCCCGGCCAGCGAGAGCACGCCCGGGTATGCACGGCGACTCTCCGGACGCTCGCCGGGCCGATGGCTGCACCGACGGGGCGATCATGCGAATGGCAAACCGCGGCACGGCCGACAATACCGCTACGAGGGGGAAAAAGCGCATGCCGCTTCGCGACATCATCCGACCTAGATTGGGCTCGTCGACCGCGGAGTCCGTACCCGGAATCCTGCGGGCAATCAGGCAGCATCTGGAAATGGATGTGGCCTTCGTATCCCGGTTTGCCGAAGGGCTGCGGGTATTCGAGCATGTCGATAGCGGCCTTGATGCCCCGCTCATACGCGCCGGGGATACCGATCCGCTGGAAGAAACCTTCTGCGCACGCCTGGCTGATGGACGTCTGCCGCTTGTCATCAACGACAGTAGTCAATACCCCGACACGGCCAAACTGGCGCTCTGCCGACGACTGCCGGTCGGGGCCTATCTCGGGGCGCCGATCGTCTTGCCGAACAGGCAGCTGTACGGCACGGTTTGCTGCTTCAGCCGGCGCCCGATGGCCATGACGAATCGCGACCAGGCCATCATCCGCATCATTGCCGACCTGATCGCCGGGCGGGTACAAAAGGAAGCTGATACGGAACAGGCAGAGAGCGAAATGATCGGTCGGGTCAGGCAGGTGCTGGACGGCGACGGACTCTCGATGGTCTATCAACCCATCGTCGATGTTGCGAACGAACAGGTGGCCGGCTACGAATGCCTTTCTCGCTTCTCGGCGGCCCCGTTGCGCGGCCCGGACGAATGGTTCAGGGAAGCGGCGGCCGTTGGCTTGTGTGATGACCTGGAACTGCTGGCGATTCGAAAAGCGCTGAACGGACTGGATGGCCTGGGGCAGGATCCCTACGTGAGCCTCAACATTTCGCCGGGCATTCCGGCCGAGCGGCTGATCGACAGCCTGCACGGTTTCCCGCTCGAGCGGATCGTGCTTGAAATTACCGAGCATGAAGCAATCGAGGAGTACGACGCGGTCAGAGCCATGCTCGCGCCGTTGCGCAAACTGGGCGTGCGTATCGCGATTGACGATGCCGGTGCCGGATATTCGAGCTTCCGGCATATCCTCAGGCTGCAACCTCACTTCATCAAGCTGGACATCAGCCTCACACGTGACATCGATACCGACCCGGGCAAGCGGGCGCTGGCAACGGCGGTCGTACGCTTCGGCAACGACACGGGAAGCGAGATCGTCGCCGAAGGCGTCGAGACGGCCGCCGAGTTCGCGGCGCTCCGCGAGCTCGGGGCGCATAAAGCGCAGGGTTACTATCTCGGTCATCCGAAACCGCTGGCTGCGGCGATCGCGGACGGCAGCACAGCGCGCCGCCTCCCCTGAAACCGGGACCGACCGGGTGAAGGGTCGGAATCGAACCTCCTTCATGCGCCCACATCGAAGCCCGTTTCGAACTTGTTCCTGAAGCGCGACACCAGGGTGCGGAACTTGCGCATGTTGGGATCGGCGTAGAGGACCTCATCGCAGAAACGATCGTAGGCGTCCATGTCCGCAACGACGACGATCAGGACGAAATCGATCTCGCCGGTAACCTGATAGCACTGCTTGACCGCTGCATGACCGAGGGCACGGCGCAGGAATTGTTGATAGAGGTCCTTGCGATCGCGTTCCATCGTCACCTCGACGACGATGTGCAGCAGCGGACCGAGCCTTTCGGGCGACAGTAGTGCGACGCGACGCTGGATGTAACCATCATGCTCGAGCCGGCGGACACGCTTGAGGCAGGATGGCGGCGACAGGCCCACGCGCTCGGCGAGCGCCTGGTTGGTCTGTCCCGCGTCCTGCTGGAGCAGCGCGAGAATACGGCGATCGATACGATCAAGGCTCACGACACATTCCATTTATTTCTCACAGACAGACAATAGCGAATTTTTTGAAAAGTTCTGATCGAAATTTCGCTAATTATTTGCCTTACCGCACGGCACAATGAGCTCTCCACCGTTTCCTTGTCAGACGCTCCCCATGCTGCCGCAGCCCCCTCGCCACCCACCCCTTCTTGCCGTGCTTGCCACCTTTGCGAGCGAGATACTCGCGGTGTACTGGAGCCTGCTGCGTCTGATGGTGCCAACGCTGTTGCTGGTCAAGGCACTCGAACTTGGCGGCGCCACGCATTGGCTGGCCAAGGCGCTGGCGCCGCTGATGACGCTGGTCGGACTACCGGACGTGATCGGCCTGGTGTGGGCGGCGACGCTGCTCACCAACATCTACACCGGACTTGCGGTGTTCTCGCAGCTCAACGGCGGACTGGATCTGAGCGGTGCTCAGGTGACGGTACTCGGCTGCCTGATGCTGGTAGCCCACTCGCTGCCGGTAGAGGCCGCGGTAGCGCGCGCCGCGGGCGTGAGCTGGCGCGCCACGCTGGCAATCCGGCTCGGCGGCGCGCTGGCGCTGGCAGCCTCGGTCAACCTCGTCTGCCGCGCGACAGGGTGGCTCGCGGCGCCCGCGCACTTCGTGGATTTCGGAACAGGCGGAAACGGCACGTTTGCCGACTGGGCGCTGGAGCAGGTGCAGATGCTGCTGATGATCCTGCTGGTGATCGCGGCCCTGATGGCGTTGCTGCGACTATTGCGACGAATCGGCGTCGAACGGGCGATCCATCGCGCGCTTTCGCCGGTACTGCGACTGATCGGCATTCGCGGCGAAGCCACCAACATTGCCGTGATCGGCGTGACCCTGGGGCTCACTTTCGGCGCAGGCCTGCTGTTGCGCGAAGTACGGAGCGGTCATCTCGCGCACCGCGACGTCTTTCTCACGATGGCCTTTCTCGGCCTTGCCCACAGCCTCATCGAGGACACCCTGCTGGTCATGCTTACCGGTGCCGATCTGGTCGGCATACTGTGGGCAAGGTTGGCCTTTGCATTGGTCGCCGTGGCCGCGCTCGCCCGCCTGCCCGCCCTCACGCGGCGGCTTGCAGCGGCGTCCAATTAGAACGGGGTCAGGCCCCGTCCCGCTCGCCCGCCTCGCCATCGAGCAAGCGCTCGCACTCCGCCATCAGCGACCGGGCAAGTTCGGAATCGTAGTTGGGGTCGAGCGCTTCCATCATTTCGTGCACCGCGAACAGCCCCGCCTCGCGCGACAGTGACCCGGCCATGCTGCGCGCCAGCTGGTCGCTCAGATTCGACAGATGGCGGCGCTCGGCGAGCGGCAGGCTACGCCCGGTACGGCCGAGCCAATCGGCGGCCAGCGTGGCACCCTGACCCTCGGTCGGCCACTGGCCGTGCTCGTACCAGATCGACAGACGCTCGGCCGCGAGGGCAAAGACCAGCGCCGCGCGCGTACCGCGTCCGTCTGCGGGCGGCGGGCTCGAGGTGCTCATCCGGCCTCCCTTCACGCGACCTGGCAGGCCAGACCCTTGAGGTATTCGCCCTCGGGAACCGCGAGGCCGACGGGGTGATCCGGCGCGGCGCCAAGGCGATGCAATATGCGTGCCTCGACGCCGGCATCCGAGGCCGCACCGGCGACGATCTTCTGGAACAGTTCCAGTCCCACCCCGCCCGAGCAGGAATAGGTCATCAGGATGCCCCCCGGACTGAGCAGTCGGAAACCCGACAGATTGATGTCCTTGTAGGCCCGTGCGGCACGCTCGGCGTAGGCTGCCGAAGGGGCGAACTTGGGCGGATCGAGAATGATCATGTCGAAGCGCCGACCTTCTTCCCTGAGCGTCCGCAGGGCCTTGAAAACGTCGTCCTCGCGCCATTCGGCACGGGCGGCGTCAAGCTTCGGATTGAGGGCGAGATTGCGCGCTGCGCTGGCCAGCGCCGGCGCCGACGAGTCGATCGACAACACCGAGCGAGCCCCGCCGGAGAGTGCCTGCAGCGAAAACCCGCCGGTGTAGCAGAAGCAGTTGAGCACATCGCGCCCGGCGGCAAGCTGCCCGGTGAGCAGTCGATTGTCGCGCTGATCCAGGTAGAACCCGGTCTTGTGTCCCCCGACCACATCCACCTCCATGCGCACGCCGTTCTCGACGATGCTCAAGACGCCGTCGGGCAACGCCCCATGCACGCAGCCGGTCACCGCTTCAAGACCTTCGCGACCGCGCACCTCGGAGTCGGAGCGTTCAAACACCGCCTCGCAGCCGGTTGCTTGGACAATGCCCGCGACGATCGCCTCGCGCCATTTCTCGGCGCCCGCGCTGGTGAGCTGCAGCGTCACGACCTTGCCATAGCGATCGGCAATCACACCGGGCAGCCCGTCCGATTCGCCATGAATCAGTCGCACCCCTTCCTGCCCGGCCAGCCACGGGTGAGTCTGGCGACGCGCCACGGAAGCGGCGACGGCACGCTTGAAGAAGGCGTGATCGATCGCCTGCTGAGGGTCGAAACTCCACACACGGGCGCGGATCTGCGACTCGGGCGACCACGCCGCACGCGCGAGTTCGGTGCCCTCGGCGTCCACCACAGTGACCGTGTCGCCCTCGCGGGCGCGCCCGTCGAGACGGTCGACCGAGCCGGCGAAAATCCATGGATGACGGCGCAGCAGCGAGCGGGCCTTGCCGGGCTTGAGAATGAGTTGGGCCATTGCGGACGAGCCTGCGCGAAGAGACTGGATCGGAGGAAGCGGAGTTTAGCGGCTTCGGCCGCGATCTCCCAGTCGGTCCGCCGCTGCAACCCGGGTTACCGGTCGTCGGCTCGCGGCTTTCCGGTTACAAATCAGGCGTCCGAATCGCCCTCGGCACCCGCCGGAGAACGGCAATCTCTGCTACGCTGCGCTCCATCCGATTCATTGCACCATCACCTCCTAGCAGTTTCATGCGCACCCGCTTCTTCCTCTGCGCAATGCTGGCGCTGGCCGCCTGCTCGTCGCCGTCTCCCCAGGTCTATCGCAAGGAAGCTTTCGACCCTTCCTCGCCGTTCGAACAGCGCTTTGCCACCACGCCGGAGGTCGCCTGCGAGGCTGGGCGACGTGCGCTGCTGAGTCAGGGCTACCTGATCGATTCCGAGGAAGCGATGAAGGTCCAGGCCACCAAGGCATTCCAGCCGGTCAGCGACCAGCAGGTCAAACTGGTGCTGTCAATATTCTGCGTGCCTTCGGGCGGCGAGGGCGAACGTGCCGCGATTTTCGCCAACGGGCGCGAACTTCGCTATGTGCTCAAGGCCAGCGCGGCAAATGCCGGCCTCACTGTCTCCGGCATCGGCTCGATCTCGCTGCCGTGGAACACCACCAATGATTCACTGGTCAAGGTCGGCGAGCAGACGGTGACCGACCCCGAGTTCTACCGGCGCTTCTTTGCACTGATCGACACCTTCATGCCCTGAGCGCGGGGCGTAGCCGCCACGCTTCAATCGGCTTAGACTTCCGCATACCTTTCGATTGAGGGTATGGATATGAAGATCCGGTCCATGATCGCAATTCCGACAGCGGCAATCCTGCTCGGCGCGTGCGGCGGGCCCGCGGTATACGAGGATGAATCCTTCAGCGAATCGTCGCCCTACGCGCGCCGCTACCCGACCGATGCAGCTGTCACCTGCATCGCCGCCCGCCAGGTACTGCTGAGCCAGGGCTACGGGCTCACCGAAGAAACGAACTATTCGATCAAGGGCATCAAGGCCTACCAGCCCGACGACGATGAGCACCTCACGCTCGAACTCACCGTCGTGTGCATGGACAGGAAGGAAGGCGGCAGCATGGCCTACGCGAATGCTGTGCAGACCGCCTACGCGCTCAAGGCCAGCAGCTCGAACGCGGGCCTGAGCGTATCGGGGGTCGGCTCCATTTCGTTGCCGTGGACGTCCAACGGCGACACATTGTCGAAGAAGGCTGCCGAAACGGTGGCCAAGCCGGAATTCTACGAGCGCTTCTTCAACCTGCTCGGCAAGATGTTGAACTGACTTGCTGCGTGCGACCGCTCAGGGCTTGCCAGGCTTGCGCCGAGCCCGCGGGTGGGCCGCGTCGTAGGTCTTGGCGAGGTGCTGAAAATCCAGGTGGGTGTAGATCTGGGTGGTACGGATGCTGGCATGCCCCAGCAGTTCCTGCACCGCACGCAGATCGCTGCTCGACTGCAACACATGCGACGCAAAACTGTGACGCAGCATGTGCGGATGGACATGCACCGCCAGCCCCTGCTTCTTAGCCCATCTTTCGAGGCGCCGGCCGATCATGCTGGTGGACAAACGCCCGCCACGCTGGCTTACGAACAGGGCCGACTCGCCGCGTGCGGCAAGTTGGTCACGTACCGCCCGCCACGCTTGCAGCGCGTCACGCGCCTTGGCGCCCACCGGCACCGTACGGGTCTTGCCACGCTTGCCGGTCACGGTGACCTCCCCGACGGCGAGGTCCGCATCCTGCAGAAGATCTAGCCCGGCGAGTTCCGAAAGCCTCAGGCCGCTCGAATAGAACAGCTCGAACATTGCGCGATCGCGCACCTCGAGGACGTCATCGGGAACGGCGTCAAGCAAGGCGCCCGCCTGATCCGGGCTCAACACGCCGGGCAGACGGCTGGGTGCGCGCGGCGCGCGGACGCCCTCTACCGGATTGGCCGGCAAGCCGTGCAGACGCACCAGCCAACGAAAGAATCCTCGCCACGAGGACAACACCCTGGCAATCGAACGCCCGCCAAGACCAGCCGCATGAAGTCGTGCGGCAAACTGGCGGATGTCGTGACTGCGCAGCGCTGCGGGAGAACGATCCTCGGTCAGGCTGGCAAGGCGCGCCAGATCCCTGCGATAGGCCGCCAGGGTGTGAGTACTGGCACGCCTTTCGTTAGCGAGGTAGGCGAGGTAGCGCTCGACCGCCGGAGCGAACGCCTCCGGCCCGGAATCCCGTACGTCAGCCAAGCTGACGCTGCAGGGCTGCGCTCAGCAATTCGCCGAGCCGGGTGACGTAGAGCGTGCCCATTTCCGGATAGAAACGTTCCGCCTCTTCGCTGCCGAGGGCCAGCAGGCCGAAAACCTGTGCATCGCGGCGCAGCGGCACCAGGCACACCGAGCGCACCAGCGGGCCGGCTTCACCAAACCATTCGAGCACCTCGAGGTTGGTCGGCTCGCCGCAATACGGATGATTCATGTCGCCGGCGTAGTAACCGAGTTCATCGGAAACCGGGCCGAACTCCGGCCCCGACTTCTTGAGCACGCTGTTCCAGATGCGCACGGCAACATGGGGAATCGCGAAATCATCCTGGAGATGTGACATCAGCGCATGGCGGACCGCATCGAAATCATCCGCAACAAGCAAACTCAGCACGAGACGGTGGGTCTTGGTACCGATCTCATCGTTCTCTTCGCCGAACCGGATCAATTCGGCGAACTTGTGTTCGAGTTGCCGGATCTTTTCGCGCAGCGCGAGAAGCTGCCGCTCGGTCAGTGAAATCGCCTGTCCGTTATGCGGATGCGACACCGACAAATGCGCCAGCAGATCGGCATTCTCGTCGAAAAAAGCGGGATTTTCCTGCAAATACGCTGCTACGTCCTGGGCATTCATGCTCATCGCGATGTTTCTTCCTTTCAGGGCAACTCGATTTCGGCGTCGAATACGCTCACCGCGGGCCCGGTCATCAGGACCGGGGTACCAACCCCGCCCCAGGCAATGGACAGGATGCCGCCCCGGGTTTCGACGCTCACCGGCGATTCGAGCAGATTGCGGGCAATACCCGCCACCACTGCGGCACAGGCACCGGTACCGCAGGCCAGTGTCTCTCCCGCACCGCGCTCGAACACCCGCAGGCGGATATGGTGCGGATCCACCACCTGCATGAAACCGGCATTGACCCGCGCGGGAAAGCGCGGGTGCGATTCGATGATCGGCCCCTCGGTCGCGACCGGTGCCGCATCAACGTCGGCCACGACCTGCACGGCGTGCGGATTTCCCATGCTGACCGCCGTGATCGGCACGCTGCGCCCGGCCACCTCGAGTGGCTGAACCACCGCGGTCGAATCCGAAAGGAAGGGAATCCGTTGCGGGTCGAGAACCGGCACCCCCATGTCCACGGTCACGTTGCCATCCGCCTCCAGCTTCGGAGTGATGATTCCGGAGCGGGTCTCGACACGGATTTCGCGCTTCCCCGTCAGACCCTTGTCATGCACGAACCTGACGAAGCAACGTGCGCCGTTGCCACACTGCTCGACTTCACCACCATCTGCGTTGAAGATCCGGTAACGAAAATCCACGTCATCCGCGGAAGCAGCTTCAACCACGAGGAGCTGATCGCAGCCGACACCAAAATGCCGGTCGGCAAGAAAGCGTACCTGCTTTGCGTCCAGCTGGATCTTCTGGTTGAGCGCATCGACAACCACGAAATCGTTGCCCAGGCCCTGCATTTTTGTGAAACGAAGTCGCATCGCATCCCAATCGCAGCAAATTGATCGGGCGATTGTCCCGCAGCGCGTCATCAAGGTCCACTGCCATGCGGTCGGCCGCGCTAGGGTCCTGCTCCGGCGGCTCTGCCCGCCTCGAAGCTGATCGGACGATACGTTGAAAAACCACCGCTGCTGACAAGCCTGAACCGGATCAGATTCCCGGCCAGCTCACCGTCGTAGCGATGACGAAGCATGCGGGTTTCTTCTCCGGCAACGACCTCGCTGACGGTTTCAAAATGGATTTCCCGACCGTCAATACGGAGCGACTCCATCACCCTGGGCGTACCCAGATAGCTGGCCATTCCTTCCCAGCGCCCCCCAACGCGCTCAAACTCGAACCGCTCAGCGTAGCTATCCCCCCAGTCGTATGTCACCCGGGCCTGCCAAGTCCCAGCCAACCGGGGTTCCGTCGAAGGCATCAGCCACCAGGCGCCCAGCCCGGCGACCAGGCATGCCAGGGAGGCCGCAGCCAGGCGCACGCTCCAACGCCGCAACCGTGACGGCCGAGCGGCGAGCAGCGGCGCGAGGACCCCCGCGAGACGGCCAAGACTGTCGCTCCAGCCCTCGTCCTCAAGCGTGATCGCGTGCAGCCCGGCGAGCGGCTTGAGCGCCGCGGGCAGCACCGTCTCGTCCGGCATCGCCGCCCCCGCGACCAGAACCGGGATCACCGGCTTGCCGCCAGCCAGCGCAACGCTGATTTCGCGCGACACGAGGTCGTCCGGCTGCCCCAGGCGACGAACGCCGTCGCGCCGAGCATCGAGCCAGCGCGGCCCGATCAGCACCAGCACCGCAACCGAAGACCGGATCCGCCGCTCGAGTACCGCGGGGTAGGACTGCCCGGGCTGCAGATCGCTCACGTCGCGAAATACCGATTCGGGACCGAACGTCCGCTCGAGCCCTTCTTCCAGCCTGCCGGCATAACCGCCGGCATCTTCGCGGCGGTAGGAAATGAAGATGTTTGGCTTCAACTGCACGGCAAACCACCTGCGGCGCGGCACGCTGCACCGGAGTACCGGGAAGGGCACAAACTTCGCAACTGACTCTTCATCGCGCGACTCCGGGCTCACGCCTTGCCGCGAAAGCACAGGCAAACGGCTTGTCTGTTTCAGGCTAGTACATGGGCATCGATTGTGCCGCACCGAAACGACGGACTCACGACAAAGTGCTGTCATCGCCTTCTGGCGTACCTCATGCGGCGGTATCCTCGCGGCAAGCCCTCTGAGACGATAAGCGAATGACCGATACCGAATCAAACGCGCCCGAGCATTCCGCCTCGCGGCCCTCCGGCACACCCTGGCTCGCATGGAGCATGGCCCTGTGCGGTGCAGCAGCCGCACTGTTCGGCCTGGCGCTGATGTTCGGCGCGGGCCGCCATTGGCATCCGCTGCTGGCCGAGGACGGTGCAGGGATCGTGTTCCTGGTGTCCGGGATTGCGCTGGTCGGCAGCGCTGCGTTCCCTATCGTGCTGCGCCGCCTGGCGAGCGCCGAGGAGCGCGCTCAGTAAAGCCGGGGCTCGCCGTCGGGACGAGTCTTGAACCGTTTGTGAACCCAGTAGTACTGCTCTGGCATGGTCCGCACCAATGCTTCGATCTCCGCATTCATACGGGCCACGTCCGCTTCGATGTCGCCCGACGGAAAGTTCTCCCAGGGCTCGCCAAAGCTCAACCGATACCCTGCACCACCTGGCAGCAGACGCGTCACGCATGGGACCACGGCTGCATCGGCCATGCGAGCAAAACGCGGGAGACCGGTAATCGTGGCGGTCTGCACCCCAAAGAACGGCACGAAGATCGACTCCTTGCGGCCATGATCCATGTCTGGAAGGTAGTAGAACGGCCGGCCGGCCTTCATCGCCTTGACCGTGGCGCGGATGCTCTCGTGGCGCGGCTGCAGCAATTGATCGCCGAAGCGGCTGCGGCCATGGTACAGCCAGCGGTCGATCACCCTGTTGCGCTGTCGTGCATAGATGCTGACGATGTCGAACAGCATGGTCACCCGGGTGCCGCCCATGTCGAGCCCGACGAAATGCGGAGCCATGAGGATCACCGGCCGCCCGGCCGCCAGAAGCGCTCGCACCCGCTCCTCCCCCTCCACGCGGATCAGTCGTTCGAGGCGCGCGCGCGGTGCCCACCACAGCAGGCCGCGCTCGAGCAGCGTCCGCCCAAGGTTGGCGAAAAGCCGCCGCGCCATGCGCTCGCGTTCGGTCTGACCAAGTTCGGGGAACGCCAGTCGCAGGTTGGTCCGGACAACTCGCCGGCGCGGAAAGATCGCCACATAGAGCAGCAGCCCAAGGGCATTTCCCAAAGGCGCCAGCAGCGACAGCGGCAGCCAGTGCAGAAGCCACAGGACAGCGACCAGCATGCGGCTGGGCAGCTCGGCAACCCAGCGTTTCATGATTGCGACTCCGGCCGCGCAGCCCCCTTCGGCGCCTTGTAGCGGTTGTAGCCCCACAGGTACTGCTCCGGCTTCCGGCGAATGAGCCGCTCCATCTCGCGGTTGATGGCAGCGACCCGCGTTTCGGTGTCGCCCTCGAGCGGCGACTCCGGCGCGGACAGCCAGAGATGGTAACCGGCACCGCGCGGAAGGCGCTCCGCCCAGGCCATGATCACCACGGTACCGGAGACCTCGGACAGTCGTGCGGCAAGGGTCATCGAATACGCCGTCCTGCCGAAGAACGGCGCCCACACCCCCTCGCCGTTTCCCGGCACCTGATCGGGCAGCATGCCGACGGCCTCGCCGGCCCGCAACGCCTTGATGAGCCTCCGTACCCCGGCGAGGTCCGCGGGTGCGAGCCGCATGCCGGGCCGCGAACCGCGGCCAGCCTCGATGAGCGGTTGCAGCTCGGCCCGCTTTGGCGGACGGTAGAGAACCGTGATCGGATAACGCGAACCATAGAACTGAGCCGATATCTCGAAGCAGCCCAGATGGGGTGTCAGGAACAGTATGCCGCGCCGATTGGCCCTCGCCTCCTCAACCAGTTCCCAGCCCGACACCTTCACCGTATCGATCACTTCCGAAGGACTGCGCAGCCACACCCAGGGCAGTTCCATGGCCTGCTCGCCCGCACCACGAACCGCCGCGGGGACGACACCTTCCGGCACGGAGCCACCAAATGCCTGGGCAAGGTTACCCTTCAGACGCCGACGGTATTTTGGCGACAAGCAATAGGTCAGCCATCCCGCGACAGCGCCGAGTCGGTGCAGCGTGGCCAACGAGCGATGCGACAGGAAATGGAACAGGCGGGCAAGCAGCAATGGCGAGGTCGTCTGGTCTGAATAAGGTAATCGGTCACGAAAACCGTTGCACGGACATGGTTTACTGAACGCAACGGACGGCTATAATAGCCGCTTCCGCCGAGTTAATTCGACAACTTGCAGGGCGGGGCCACTCTTCGGAGACGTGCCAACAAATACTGCTAAAGCGTCGCCGCTCGACGAAATCCCCGGAGCCGGCAACGCCGGAATCATCTGGGGATTTTTGTTTTATGGAGCATTTTGCAATGGCCAAGGAATTTCTTTTCACCTCCGAGTCTGTTTCCGAAGGACACCCCGACAAGGTCGCCGACCAGGTGTCGGACGGTATCCTCGACGCGATCCTGGCTGACGACCCGCATGCGCGCGTCGCCTGCGAGACGCTGGTATCGACCGGTCTGGTGGTGATATCGGGCGAGATCACCACCAAGGCGCATATCAACTATCGCGAGGTGGTGCAGGACGTCATCCGCCGCATCGGCTACGACAATTCGGACATCGGCTTCGACTACAAGTCCTGCGCCGTGCTGACCGCGATCAACCAGCAGTCGGCTGACATTGCACAGGGGGTCAACAACGCCAACGACGACAATCTCGACCAGGGCGCCGGCGACCAGGGCCTGATGTTCGGCTATGCCTGCGACGAGACGCCTGCGCTGATGCCGCTGCCGATCTACTATTCCCACCGCATCATGCAGCGCCAGGGCGAGCTCCGCAAGGATGGCCGCCTGCCTTGGCTACGCCCGGATGCGAAGAGCCAGATAACGGTCAAGTACATCGAAGGCAAGCCCGTAGCGATCGATACCGTGGTGGTATCCACCCAGCACGACCCCGACATCTCGCATGCCCAGCTGTCGGAAGCGGTGATCGAGGAGATCATCAAACCGGTTCTGCCCAAGGAACTGCTCAGCGAAAACGTGCGCTATCTGATCAATCCGACAGGCCGTTTCGTCATCGGCGGTCCGCACGGCGACTGCGGCCTGACCGGCCGCAAGATCATCGTCGACACCTATGGCGGCGCGGCCCCGCACGGCGGCGGCGCGTTCTCGGGCAAAGACCCTTCGAAAGTGGATCGCTCGGCTGCCTACGCCGCGCGCCATGTCGCCAAGAACATCGTGGCGGCGGGGCTTGCAAACACCTGTGAGGTCCAGGTGGCCTACGCGATCGGCGTCGCCAAGCCGGTTTCACTGATGGTGAACACCTTCGGCACCGGCAAGGTGGCCGACGAGCTCATCGTCGACCTGGTCCGCAAGCACTTCGATCTGCGGCCGAAGGGCATCATCGCCGGACTGGATCTGCTGCGACCGATCTACTCCAAGACGGCGGCCTACGGCCACTTCGGCCGCGACGAGCCGGAGTTCACCTGGGAAGCCACGGACAAGGCGGCGGCACTTCGCGCCGACGCAGGGCTGTAATCCGCAAGGCGGGGAGGTAAACTGCGCAGCATGCGTGCCAATTACCTACCCCGCCAGCCTCGACGCAATCCCGTCGTCAGGCTTGTTCTGACCCTTTTTTCGGTACTCACCGTTGCCTCGGCGTCGGCCGCGAACGACGCCGACGACTGGTGCAATCTCGTCGGCCAGCGCCTGTCCACTGTACGCGCCATGCCCTGCGCCAAGATGGGCTTCAAGTCCGCCTCTAGCCGATCCATCAAGGGCGTCGCGCTGATGACGCACGAAGCGCCCCCGTCGCCACCGCGAAAATCCGCATCCATCGCCCGATCGAGCCGTTCCACCCGGATTCTCGTGATCGGCGGCATTCATGGCGACGAACTGACGTCGACCTCGATCGTCTTCCGCTGGATGCAGTGGCTTGGCGAACCCGAGGCCCGCCAGCATCACTGGCGGATCGTACCGCTCGCCAATCCCGACGGGCTGCTTTCCGATCCGCCGCAACGCATGAACGCCAATGGCGTGGACCTGAACCGCAACTTCTCGACCCCCGACTGGCAGCATGATGCCCACGAGTACTGGTCCAAGCGCACCCGCAAGGATCCGCGCCGTTTCCCCGGAAACAAGGCCGGATCCGAACCGGAAACACGCTGGCTGCAGGGCGAGATCGAAAGCTTCCGGCCCGATGTCATCGTCTCGATCCACGCCCCCTATGGCGTACTCGACTTCGACGGACCTGCCGAAGAGCCGCGCCGTTTCGGCCACCTTCGCCTCAACCGCCTCGGCATATATCCCGGCTCACTGGGCAACTATGGCGGCGTTCACAAGAACGTTCCGGTCATCACCATCGAGCTGCCAAACGCCAACCGCATGCCGCCCGAATCGGAAATGCAGGATATCTGGCGCGACATGCTCGAGTGGGTCGACAAGAACATTGTCCCGGGCCGGCTGTCCTGAATACGGCTTGACGGGGCTTATCGCCATCGCGCAAGCGGTGCCCCCGGGACGGCGGCCGCCGTGCGGCGCCCCGGCCAACCATCGAACCAACCGGCGGCGTAGCTCCGACAGCTGCCGGTCCACTTCCGCAGGGTAATTCGTGTTTGACCAAATCATGATGTTCGCGCTCGGCCTGATTTGCCTGGTCGCAGGCGCCGAAGCGCTGGTCCGTGGCGCCTCCAGGATCGCCCTGTCCTCCGGCATTTCGCCGCTGGTAGTCGGCCTCACAATCGTTGCTTTCGGAACCAGCGCCCCCGAGATGGCGGTATCCGTAGGCGCCTCGCTGGACGGCAAGCCGGATCTTGCCGTAGGCAATGTAATCGGCAGCAACATTGCCAACACCCTGCTGATCCTCGGCGTGTCCGCGGTCATCATCCCGCTCAGCGTGGCAGGCCAGATCATCCGCCAGGAAGTACCGATACTCATCGGGGTCACCTTGCTGCTGCTCGGCTTCGCCTGGAACGGCGTGATCAGTCGACCGGAGGCAGCCCTGCTGCTGTGCCTGATGCTCGGCTATACCGCCTTTCTGATCGTACAGTCCCGCCGCACCGCGAACGGGACTGCCGGCGAGTTCGAGGACGAGATGCCCACCGACGCGCGTTGGGACCGGCACCGGGGCGTGCAGCTGGCCCTCGTCGCCGGGGGACTCGGATTGCTGGTGCTGGGCGCCGACTGGCTGGTGGGCGCGGCAGTGGAGGTGGCACGCGCACTCGGCGTGAGTGATCTCGTGATCGGCCTCACCGTGGTCGCCATCGGAACCTCGATGCCCGAGATCGCCACCTCCACGCTCGCGGCACTGCGAGGAGAACGCGACATCGCGGTGGGCAACGTGATCGGCAGCAACCTCTTCAACATTCTCGGCTGCCTCGGCCTCGCGGGTCTCGCCTCGGCCAAAGGGATTCCGGTTCCGCCGGCCGCGCTGAGCTTCGACTTGTGGGTACTGCTGGCCGTCACTTTCGCGTGCCTGCCGGTATTCCTGACCGGCCGCGAGATCGCTCGCTGGGAAGGCGTGCTCTTTCTCGGGTATTACATTGCCTACACTGCTTTCCTGATCCTCAGGGCACAGCAGCATTCGGCATTGCCGGCGTTCTCCAGTGCGATGCTGAGCTTCGTCATCCCGCTCACGATCGTGACACTCGTCGTCTCGATGTTCAGGTCCCGCCGCGCGCCCGCGTAAGGAAAGCAGCCGTAAACGCCCCTCGGCAATCAAACGAAAAAGACCGACACGATGCGTCGGTTTTTTTTACAGTCGCCCAGCTTGCAAAAAGAATATTTGTAAAAATCCTTATCGCCTCATAACTTTACATTTTACGGCTCGCTTCTTGCGTCACCGCGGACCCCAAAAGTACGGCCCTATTCCTCAGAAGAACCGTGGGCGGCCTACGACCCCGGCATTCGACAAAGAGACGGAATCATGAGCTACGGTGCCCTGGGTTTCCTTCGCCGCCAGTATCTTTGCGTATTGCGGCGTTGCGCCTTCCTCAACGCCTGCGCGGCACCGCTCATGATGATGGCGGCGGCACACGCCGGCCCGGCGCCAATCGTCCCCGACGGCCGGACCGCAACGACCCTCGCCGGCCACGGTACCGTCACCGACATCCATACCACGACGGTCAGGGCAAATACGGCCTTCAACTCATTCAGCCGCTTCAACATCGGCCGCGGCCAGACCGTCAATCTGCACCTGCCCGGCGGCACCTCCAACCTGCTCAACCTGGTGCGCAACGAGCGCAGCACCCTCGACGGCGTGATGAACGCCTACAAGGACGGGCGCATCGGCGGCAACGTGTTCTTCTTCAACCCACACGGCATCGCGGTCGGCGCCGGCGGACAGATCAACGTCGGCAGCCTGTTGCTGGCCACGCCGAGCGCCGGCTTCATGGACAGGCTGATCGACGGCTCGGGCAATATCGAAAACGCCACCGTCGCGGCCGCGCTCGAAGGCCGCATACCGCTCTCGGAATCCGGGCTGATCACGGTCGAGGGCCGCATCCGCGCCGCGCGGGCGGTGAACCTTTCCGCCGCAGGCGTGCGGATCGGAGCGGATGCCGACATCTCTGCCGGCGCCGCGGCGCGCGTCGAGTTTGGCGCAATGGTCAATATCGACGGCCTCGACGGCGCGGCGACGGTGCTCGCCGAAGGCGACACGATACGCATCGTCGGCAGCCAGAACGTGTCGGTGGCCGGCAGGCTCGCAGCCGACGGCAGCAACGGTGCGGCGGCAGGCCGGATCGGCATCGACGCAGGCAAGGACATCACCCTCGCCGACGGTGCTCGCGTGTCGGCCGATGGCCACGGCGCGCGCTCGGACGGCGGCGATGTGCGAATCTTCGCTGGCAATACCGCCAGCCTCGCAGCCGGCGCCGAGGTCTCGGCACGCGGCGGCGAAATCTCGGGCGATGGCGGCCACATCGAATTCTCGGCAGCGCGCACGGTGCGGCTCGAGGGCGGCGCCCTGCGGGCCGGCGCCACCGATGGCAGGCGCGGTGCGGTGCTGATCGATCCCGAAGACATCGAAGTCGTCGGCAAGAACCAGTACACCGATGGCGCCGACTACAGCCTGATCGCCAACGACCGGATCACGGTGGACGAGAACGTCACCATCTCCACCCGCGACCTGAGCGATGTAAATACCGGCAACCACCTCACCGGCGCCTCGCAGGGCGATTCAGGCGATCTTTCGCTGAAGGCCAAGACCATCGAGCTCAAGGCTGGCAGCAGGCTGCTCGCCCATGCCGACAATGGCAAGACCGGCGGCGACGTCAAGGTCGAGGCCAGCGAACTCGACGCGATCGGCGCAAACCGGGACGCCGAAGCCAGCATCAGCGCCACCAAGGCCACGATTACCGGCAAGGACATCCTGATCCGCGCCACCGCCGAGACCTCGGGCCTGACCGAGCTGCTCGAGAACGACCCCGGCCTCAGCGTCGCCGATGCCCAGCGCTGGGTCGACAACGAGCTCGACGATCCGGTCGACGGCGTGGCCGGCCAGTTCTTCACCGTCACCAGCAAGGCCACCGCCAGCACCACCCTGCTCGGGTCCAAGGTCACCGGCAGCGGCGACGTGACCATCTCAAGCCGGGCGGGTGCGCGTACCGGGTTCAGCAAGACGGCGACCGCGACCACCACCATCGGCGACAGCGGCGCCGTGGCGAGCGAGATTCGCGGCCGCAGCGTCACCATCGACTCGTCCGCCAGCACCTCGCTGGTCTACAAGATCCTCGGCACCGCCACCACGCTGCTCGACCAGAGCTGGCTGCCGGATCCGGACGGCGCGCTGATCACCACGCTCGACGACACCTTCTTCGATTTCAGTTCGGTGCCGCTGGTCGCGCTTTCGACCGCCAAGGCCACCACGCTGATCGACGGCGCCACCGCCGTCACCGGCGCCGATACGGTAACGATCAGCTCGCAAGCCGTCTCCGCAGCCAAGCCCACCTTCAGCAGCCCCTTCCTGTTTTCGGCAGCCTGGGGCGAATCGACAGCTGAAGCCCGCACCCGGGTACTCGGAACGAGCAGGATCGTCGCGACCAACGCGCTGTCGATCGAGGCCGCGACCGATACCGAGATCGATGTCAGCGCCTCGGTGAATTCGATCAACAAGCCGGTCGACGCCACCTTCGTGCGCGCCAACACCCACATCACCACCCTCGCCGAAGTCGGCGCCGGCACCCAGACCACCGGCGGCTCGATCAAGGTCGACGCCCGGACCGAGGCCCGGATCAACGCCGCCGCGGATGCCAAGAACACCGGCGGCAGCGGCGTCGGCCTGGCGCTGGCGATCAGCGACAGCAGCTCCGAGACCACCGCCACGCTGGGCGGCACTGCCCAGGCCCTGTCGGGCAAGGTCGAGATCAATGCCAACGCCGACATCGAGGAATCGACCTCGGCCAACGCCGCCACGCTCGGCAACCCGTCCTCGATCTCGGCAAGGATCACCAACTTCAAGGCCGGCATCCAGCGCAACGTGGTCGGCAGCATCCTCGGCGCCACCGGCAAGCTCAAGCCGGCCACCGCCGAGCGCATCACCACCTTCCTCTTCCCCGGCATCAAGGAAGGCAAGTTCAACGCCGCCGGGGCGGTTGCCTGGAGCAATGCCAGCAACATCGCCACCGCCTCGATCTCGCCGCTGGCGGACGTTCGCGCCCAGGGCGACATCTCGGTTACCGCGAAGATCTCGGACCGCCCCGGCTCGAGTGCCGGCGCCAAGACCACCTCCACCGGCTCGGCCATCGGCGGCTCGGTGGCGCGGGGCAACTTCGCCAACACCGCCAATGCGTCGATCGGTAGCGACGCCACCGTCGACGCGCGCGGCGCAACGCTGGTTGACGCCCAGACGGTGGTCCCCTACCCGTGGCAGATCGACTGGACCGACCCGGAGGAAATCCTCGATTTCCTGAAGGGCGGCGTCCTCGACATGTTCCTGTCGACCTACTCGATCAACTCCGCCAAGGGCAAGAGCGGCCTCGGCCTGGCGGTGGGCGTGAACATCTTCGATCTCGCCAACAATGCCAACGCATGGATCGATGAAGGTGCCAGACTGAACACCCGCTTCCTGCCGGTTGCCGGTCTGGCCACCCAGTCGGTCAAGGTCAGCGCCTTGAACGACGTCAGCCTCACCGCGGCTGTCGGTATCCTCTCCAAGAAGTTCCTCGGCACCAGCGGCGGCAAAGCCGCGGTGGGCGGCTCGGCCGACCTGATCAGCATCGACACCAAGGCCAGTGCGACGATCCGTGGCGATGCCGAGGTCAACAGCGCTGGGCTCGACCTGAACGCCAACGACATCCAGCGGCTGGTCAGCGTCACCGAGGCTGGCGGCAGCTCGGATGCGGTCGGCATCGAAGGTGCGGTCTCGATCAACACGCTGACGAACAACTCGCTGGCGGCGATCGATGACGATGCGAAGGTGGATGCCAAGGGCGACGTCACCGTCGACGCTCATGCCGATCTCGAGAGCATCTCGGTGGCCGGCGGCGTGGTCGCCACCAAGGGCCAGGTCGGCATTGGCTTCTCGGTGTCGCTCAACACCATCGCCTCGGACGTCGCCGCCTACATCGGCAACTACGACCCGCTCGGCCTCGACCTCACCGCCGCCACCGGCCACCTGAGCAGCACCGGCGCGGTGAACCTGGTCGCCTATTCGGACATCTCGCAGGGCGCCTACTCGGTGGCCGGTGCGCTGGCCACCAACAGCAAGGCACAGACCGAGATGCCGGCCGGTGCCAACGACACCCAGGACGGCAGCGGCAGCGCCGCGGGTGCGAGCAAGTCAGGCAAGGGCAAGTTCGGCATCGCGGTCTCGGCCGACGTGTCGATCAACGACATCGATGCCGACACCCAGGCCTTCCTCTCCGACGGCGCCAGCGTCACTAAGGCCGACAGCCTCGCCATGAAGGCTACCAACAAACTCGCGGTGAGCGCGCTGTCGGGCGGCGTGACCATCTCGACCCAGCAGAGCGGCAACGGTCTGGCTGGTTCGTATGCGCAGAACTCACTCAAGGGCACCACCGCCGCCTTCGCCGACGACGCGACCGTCAAGCTCTCCGGGGCGTTCGATGCCGACGCCCATGTCACCGGCAAGATCGAGAGCCTGTCCGCCTCGGTGGCCGGCACCAAGGGCAAGCTCGGCGTGGCCGGCTCGGTATCGATCAACGATATCGACAACACCACCCGGACCGGGCTCGACAAGGTGGCGCTCAGCGGGGTGAGCACGGTTGACCTCAAGGCCCTCGACGACTCCACGATCCGCTCGATCGCCGGCGCCATCGCCTTTGGCGGAAAGGCGGGCGTCGGCCTGTCCTTCAGCTGGAACAAGCTCGGCAACGACAGCGAGAGCGCGATCGAGGACAGCGACGTGGATGCCACCGGCGCCATCAAGCTCGACGCCACGACCGACAACAGCATCGACACCATCTCGGCCGCCATTGGCGCGAGCAAGGGCGCCATGGCTGGCGCCGGTGCGGTGACCATCAACACCATCGGCAACAGCACCAGGGCCTGGATCGCCGGCCTGCGCGGTGGCGACGGCGTCGACAGCACCGCCGGCATCGCCCTGCACTCGACCGACAGCTCGCGAATCTTCGGCCTCGCTGGCGCGCTCGGGGCCAGTACCGACAAGGCCGGTGTCGGTGTCTCGTTCGCCTGGAACGATGTCGGCAACACCGTCGATGCCCGCCTCAAGGGCAACACCAATGTCGAGTCCACCGCCGGCGACATCACCGTCAAGTCGGATTCCACCACCCGCATCGAAGCCATCTCCGCCTCGGGCGGCGTCGCCAACAAGGTCGGCGTGGCCGGCTCGGGCTCGGTGGTGCAGGCGAAGAACACGGTCAAGGCCGGCATCGATGCCGGCTCCACCGCGATCGCCGACGGCAACCTCCATGTCGGCGCGGCCGACGATGTCGATCTCTTCAGCCTGGCCGGCAACGTCTCCGGCGGCGGCAAGGTGGCCATCGGCGCGTCGGCCTCGGTGCTGATCACCGACAACACCGTCGAGGCGCGCATCGACGGCAGCGCCACCGGCCGCGGCAAGCGCGGCGAGATGGCGGTACCGACCGGCAGGAAGGACGGTGACGGCACGGTGCTCACCGAAAACACCTCGGGCGTGGCCGCCACCGCCACCTCGCACGAGGACATCCAGACCATCGCCGCCGGCGGCTCGGGCGGCGGCAGCGTCGGCGTGGCCGGCTCGGCCACGGTGACCGATCTCACCGAGACCACCACCGCCGCGATCGGCAGCGCCGCCACCATCAACCCGGCCGGCGACGGCGCCACCACGCAGGACGTGACGGTACGCGCCAGCGACCAAACGAAGCTGCTCGGCGTTGCTGGCGCGGTGGCTTTTGGCGGCCGAGGCGGGGTCGGCGCAGGGGCCGACGTGGGCCTGATCGACAAGACCACCAAGGCCACCGTGGGCGGCAACATCAAGGCCCGGGACACTGTCACCGTCGAGGCACTGAGCAACGAGGACATCACCTCGGTGGCGGCTTCGCTGTCGGCCGGCGGATCGGCCGGCATCGCCGGCTCGGCCTCCGTGTATGTGATGAACATCGCCACCACCGGCGAGATCGCCGACGCCGCCACGGTGAACAGCGACGGCAACGTCATCGTCTCGTCCGACGATGCCAACGAGATGGACATGATCGCCGGCAACGGCGCCTTCGGCGGCACTGCCGGGGTTGGCGCCTCGGCCGCGGTGGCGGTCATCGACAAGACCACTACCGCGCGCGTCGGCAAAGGCGCCACCATCAATGCGCTCGGCACCCGTGCCGGCGTCACCGTGGCAGACGGCAGCTTTGCCACCAGCTATACCGCCAACAGCACCGACGAGGGCGAGATCAGCGCCCCCGCGGCCAGCAATCCCGACGGCAGCGACAGCCAGGCCCTCAGCGGCCAGCGCGTGTCGACCCGCGGCACCACCAGCGGCTTCCAGGGCCTCGCGGTGACCGCCACCAACAAGGACGACGTCGAGACCATCTCGGCCACCGGCTCGGCCGCCGGCACCGCGGCGATCACCATCGCCGGCGATGTGAACGTGATCACCACCCACACCACCGCCGAGATCGCCGACGACGCCCAGGTCAACCAGAGCAACAGCGGCGCGGGTGCCGGCCAGTCGGTGCTGGTCGCCGCCGGCAACGACCATTACCAGATGGGCATCGCCGGCTCGGCCTCCGGTGCCGGCACGGTCGGCATCGGCGCCGGTGCGGACGTGCTGGTGGCAAAGCACACCACCGTCGCCAGGGTCGGCGATTCGGCCGACGTTCGCGCCCGCAAGGACGTCGCCGTGCTGGCCCGCGCCGATGAGGAGATCCTCTCGATCGCGGCCGGACTGGGCGTGGGCGGCACGGTCGGCGTGGCCGGCTCCACCTCGGTGCTGTCGATGACCAACGTCACCAGCGCCACCACCGGCACCGACTCGGTGGTCGATGCCGACGGCAATGTCCGCATCGTCGCCAGCGACGACACCGAGACCGACATCATCGACGGCACCCTGGCGGCTGGCTTCGGCGCCGCCGGCGTGGGTGGCGCGGTCGGAGTCAACCGCATCCAGAAGGACACCACCGCCGGGGTCGGCGCCAATGCCACGGTCAAGGCGCGCGGCAACAACACCGCCGCGATGCAGGCCCTGTCCGGCAACGACCTCGCCGACCGCGACCCGATCACCGGGCTGATGGTCGAAGCAAACAGCTCCGAGGACCTGTTCTCGGTCGCCGCCAGCGGCGCGGGCGGCTTCTACGCCGGCGTCTCGGGTGCGGTCACTATCACCAGCCTCGACTCCGACACCACCGCGGTGATCGGCAGCGGCGCACAGATCAACCAGGGCGTCACCAACGGCAGCGCGACCCAGGACGTGAACGTCAGCGCCAGGAACCACGCCAGGCTCGACGCCTACACCGGCTCGCTGGCACTGGGCGCAGTGGGTGCGGCCGGCGGCGTGGACGTGGGCACGGTCCGCAACGACACCACGGCCACCATCGACGACAGCGCGAAAGTGGCGGCAAAGCGCGACGTGGATGTGAATGCGCTCACCAGCGCCGAGATCGATTCGGTGGTGGTCAGCGCCTCCGGCGGCCTCGGCGCCATCGCCGGCGGCGTGGCGGTGTATTCGGTGGGCAGCGGGCTCGACGCCGAGGGGCGCAGCCGCCTCAAGTCCACCGGCGGCGATTTCGCCGATGTAAACAGTTACGCCGACGACCAGGCCGCCGACGGCAGCGTGAACAGCCTGCTCGCCGGCTCCGACGACGCGCGCATCCGCGACGCGGGCAACCGCTCGCAGAGCGCACGTGCCGGGGTCAGCATCTCCGGCGATCTCGCCAGCGCGGCCTCGACAGGAACCACCGCCAGCATCGGCGACGCGGACGTGAGCAGCGGCGGCGCGGTCGACATCGACGCGCGCCAGGACCTCGACACGACCCTGACCGCCGGCGCTGCGGCGGGTGGCGCGCTGGGCCTCGGCGCCGGCATCGGGGTGCTCAACATCAACGCCGGCACCGCGGCCGACATCGCCGCGCAGGCCGGCATCGACAGCGGCGGCGCGGTATCGGTGCTTGCCCACACCGGGACAACCAGCAATCTCACCGGCTTTGCCGGGTCCTTCGGCGGCGTCGTGCTCGACGCGGCGGTCGCCATCGTCACCGACAAGAGCAGCACCGAAGCCGGCATCGGCGACGGCGTGGTGGTGGACAAGGCCGGCGCGATCACGGTGAGCGCCAGCGACAAGCGCACCGCAAAGAGCAAGGCGCTCGGCGCCAGCGTCGGCTCGGCGGCAGTCGGGGCCTCGGTGGCCGAAGCGACCATCGGCGGCGGCGTGACGGCTTCGGTCGGCGACGGCGCGCGCATCGGCCAGGGCTCCAACACGGTCGGCAGCCTCGCCGTCACGGCCACCTCGGCGAGCCATGCGGACAGCTACGCCATGGCGGCCAAGGCCGGCCTCGGCCTCGCGGCCGGCGGCGCGGCGGCCACCTCGAAAGCAACCCCGACCATCAGCGCCACCCTCGGCGCCACCTCGCGCAGCAAGCTCGACGGGGCCGCCAGCATCGCGGCCGGCGGCAGTGCCGAATCCGCCGCCGAGGCGCTTGGCGTCAACATCAGCGCCGGCGGCGCGGCCGGCGCGTCGGTAGCCCTCGCCACCGCGCAGCCAACGCTCACCGCAAGTGTCGGCAAGGCCGCCGAACTGACCGCGGCGAGCCTCGCGGTGACCGCACGCCAAGCCCTGCCCGGATCGGGCGTGAGCGCCGATGCCCACGCCACCGGCGCCTCGGGCGGCCTGCTGGTCGGCCTCAACGCAACGGTCGCCGAAGCCCACGGCGGCGGTGTCACCACGGCCGCCATCGGCGATCTGGCGACCATCACCACCGGCGGCGCGACCACGGTCGAGGCTGCCGGCACCAGCACCCAGCGCTCGGATGCGAGCGGCCTCTCGCTCGGCATCGTCGCCCTCGGCGCAAACGTCTCCACCGCCGACACCCTGGCGACTACCACCGCGAGCACCGGCGAAAAGGTCAAGCTCCACGCTGCCACGACCACCGTCAAGGCGGCGAGCACGAGCGACAACCTTGCCGAGGCGACCGCCGGCGGCGGCGGAGTGGTCTCGGGGCTGGCCTCGCAGGCCACCACCCGCGACACCAGCACCACCCTCGCGCGCGTCGGCAGCGGCCAGGACGGCAGCAACGAACGGGCCATCGACACCGACACCTTCACCCTCACCGCCGACCATGCAAGCAGCTTCAATGCCCGGGTCGACAGCACCAACGCCTCG
The DNA here is from genome assembly GCF_009800965.1 of Cognatazoarcus halotolerans. GTDB lineage: Bacteria > Pseudomonadota > Gammaproteobacteria > Burkholderiales > Rhodocyclaceae > Cognatazoarcus > Cognatazoarcus halotolerans. Next base: position 616,479 of record NZ_WUAF01000001.1, read on the forward strand.
GTGGTGGGCGCCAGCGGCGCGATGGCGAGCAATACCGTGACGGCCGTGACTTCCGCGGTGATCGACGACGCTGCCCTGATCAAGGCGGACAGCCTCACGGTGTGGGCGCATAACAGTGCGCTCAAACCCTGGCTCAGTACCCTGGCCTACCCGTGGCTGCCCGGGGTACCGGAGTGGAACGTCAAGTCGGGCTCGGGCGGGCTCTTCGACCTGCCCGCGGCGCGCAGCGACACCGGCATCTCGCAGCGGGCGCTGGTACGCGTGGGCGACGGCGCGAGCATCGTCCAGACCGGCAGCACCGCCAACCCGGGCAAGCTGAGCCTGGGCGCCGAGAACCAGGTCATCGCACGCGACAAGGTCAAGGTGGATTCGGGCGGCGCCATCGCGGTACCCGGCGGCGACTCGAAGATCCGCGCCGACCTGAATACCGCCAGCGTGCAGGTCGGCTACAAGGCCAACGGCGCGGCCGGCGACACGGCAGCGAAGATCGACGGGCTCGGTGACGTGGTCATCGGCACCCGCGCCGAGGGCGACATCTATACCCAGGTGGCGGTCGACACCTACGGCGTGGCCGGCGCCCCGGAGGGCAACGCGCTGTCGCGCTTCACGTCCGCCAACCAGGTTTCGATCGGCAACGCCGCGCTCACCGCCCAGCGCGACATCCTCATCGCCGCAGGCCAGAACACCAGCGGCCAGAACGACCTCGTTGCCGCCACGGCGCGCACCGACCTGTTTAACAACACCTTGATTCCGATCTCCACCAAGCCCGGCGCCGATGCGCGCATCACCACCACCAGCACGATCTCGCTGGGCAGCGACGCGCTGCTGCGTTCGGCGCGCCACACCCAGCTGTTTGCGCAGGAAGGCTCGGCTGACGCCAGCGGCGTAGGCATCGGCAAGGACATCTACCGCGAGGCGCTGGCCTCGGTGGCCAGCGCAATCAGCGAGGCATTCGGCGGCGAGAAGGTGTCCTTCGAGATCCGCGGCGGCTCGAGCGCTGTCAACAAGACATCGTCGGTGGCCATCGACGGAACGGTCGAGGTGGGCATCAACCGCAAGCAGGAACTCGAGATCGGCATCGACGGCACGGTCAGCAAGAAGATCGGCTCGATCGGCATTGCCAACACCCAGGTGCAGAGCGTGGCCGGCGACATCGTCGCGCGCATCGAGACCCTGCAGGACCTGATCCGCCAGTATTCCACCAGCAACGCCAACACCGACGCGGCGCTGGCGGTGGAAGCCTACAAATCGGAGATCCGCTTCCTCGAGCGCAAGCTGGAGGAACTGGGCTTCAAGAGCGGCGGCGCCGATGGCGGTTTCGCCAGCGTGCCGAGCCTGTCCGAGCGCCAGGCCGCGGAACAGGCGGTGAGCGGCATGCAGCAGCTCAAGGCGGACCGTGAGGCCACGATCGCCGACCGCCAGGCGGACAATTCCACGCGGACCAGCCAGAACACCAGTCTCGCCGCTGACAATGTCACCCTGAACGGCGAGATCACCTCGCTCAAAACGACGCGCACGGCCAAGGAGACCGAACGCGCCGGCTACACCACCAGCGACCCCGAATACGCCACGCTCACCACCGAGATCAACAATCTCACCGACCAGATCAACACCAAGCAGAGCACGGTGGACGCAAACAAAGTGACAATCACCACCAACGACTCGGTGATCGCCAGCAACGACACCGAGATCGCCGACCTCACCGGCAAGAACACCAGCCTGCAGGCGCAGATCGACGACGTGCAGGCCGACATCGACAGCGGCAGCCTGTCCACCAGCACCACCGCTGGCCCGAGCGCCACCTTCCTGACCCTCACCGATGCCACCGCCCAGCTCGGCAACATCTACATCCGTGGCGACAGGCTGTCCGGCAGCGGCACGCTCGATGCGCCGGGCGATGCCGAGATCCGCATCACCAACAATGGCCCGAGCTACCTGGTCGTCAACAATTTCGACATCCCGCCCAACGACGGCGGCAAGCTCTACTTCAACGACGCCTCGATCTCGAACAACGCCCAGATCAACGGCATGAACGGCAGCGGCAGCGCCGCCCGCTTCGCCATCACCACCGCCGACACCGCGGTGAGCGGCAGCGACGGCAGCGTGGCCCTGCCCGAGCCGGCGATCATCATCACCAGCAAGTACGACCCGCTCGATCCGTTCTACTCATCGAGAACGCCGGCCGGCGTGGCGGTGCTGGCGCCGGACATCGTGGTCCGCGGCACCATCAGCAACCCGCGCGGGCTGGCAAAGATAGAGAGCGCCGCGGGGAGCATCCGCCTCGAGCAGGATTCGGCGATCCGCGCCAAGACGGTCGACGTGATGACCCGCAACGGCGACTTCGTGCAGAGCTACAGCAACACCTTCAGCCACGTTGCCGGCGAACCGCTCACCTTCGTGCCGGGCGACCCGACGATCCACACCCTCGACCGCATCGACGGCCCCAACGCGCAGGACGGCAAGGGCATCATCGCCAACGGCAGCGTGCTGCTGGCGGCGCGCTATCTCAACATCAACGGCACCGTGCAGAGCGGCATCGTCGAATGGGGCGTGCAGATTCCGGCCACCGCCCAAGTCGAGGTGCCCAGCGGAACAGGCACCGTGGCGCGCAGCTTCGCCGACGCACGCAGCTATTACCAGGGGCTCTCGGATGCCGAGAGGGCGGTCCCCGGTGCCGAATATTTCGCGGTAAGTGGCGCCTCGACCAGCGGCCTGGGCGCCACCACCTGGGGCACGCGCGAACAGGTGGCGGTGAGTTACAACGCCAAGGAAAACCGCCTCGAGCTGGCTGGCGTGCAGGTCCAGGGCGGCTACATCGAGATCTTCGGCCAGGTATTCAATACCAACCGGAACCCCGGCGCGGGTCGCCTGCGAGTGCTCGACGGCTACGGTCAGATCACAGTCGACAACCAGAGCGGCCTCGCCATGGTGGTCAACCTGCTCGACGCCGGCCGCGGCGCGAAGGGCGAGATCAACATCACCGACATCGTCGGCATCGCGCCCAACGGCACCCCGGTGGTGAAGACCACTCACTACACCCGCGACCCCGGCGATGCGCGCACCGGCGAGTACTACGATCCGGTCTCCGGCCTGCGCTACAGCCTCACCAAGGGCACTCGCACCGTCACCGAGGAGAAATACCGCTACTCGCAGAGCGGCTGGTTCGGCATCGAGGCCACCAAGACCACCGCCATCCAGGACCAGTACCGGATCAGCTCGATCAGCAAGTCGAACGACCCGCTCTCCAAGGGCGAATATCTCGGCTCGACCATCCTCCCCAGCGGCACCAACTCGAACACCTATTTCTACAGCACCGACAAGCCGATCTCGCGCGAGCAGGTGACCACCGCCGGACGCAGCTGGAAGGAATGCAACTGGTGGACCCTGTGCGCCAACGCCAAGTACTACGCCGAGTACTACCGCACGGTCACCCAGCGCAACGTGCAGACCTACAGTGTCAAGGCCGACTACCCGATCGCGATCGAGTACATCGGCTTCGATCAGGGCGCGGTCACGGTCAGTTCGAACGCCGACGTGCTCATGAACGGTGCCATTTTCAACCGTGACGGCAACACCTCGGTGAGCAGCAGTGCCGGCGCCATCGGCCAGCTCGGCAGCGCGGCCCTGATCACCGGCAACAGCGTGGCGCTGTCGGCCGCTACCGGCATCGGCAGCGCCACCCAGGCCGTCGACGTGCAACTTGCCGGCGGCAAGCTCGACGCCACCACCGCCAGCGGCGACATCCATCTGCAACAGGCGGTGGGTGACCTGCGCATCGGCACCGTCGGCGGTCGCGGCGCGGGCCTGGTCAGCCTCACTGCCGAGGGCAGCCTGCTCGGCGCCGACGCGACCTCGAGCGTGCAGGGCAGGCGCGTCGAACTGACCGCCACGAATGGCGGCATCGGTGTGCTCGACGGCATTGCCGATACGCCGCTGGTGGTGCGCACCGGCTACAGCAGCGACACCGGCCAATGGCCCGACCTGGGCCTGGCGGCCACCGCGCGCGACAACATCTTCCTGCGCAACCTCGGCGATGCCGGCGCGGCCGCGCTGTTCTCCGGCAACCTGCTGCTGGTGGCGGTGGAATCGCGCGCCGGTGACGTGCGTATCGAAACCAGCGGCACCCTCATCGACAACAACCCCTTCGCGCGCACCGACGAGCGCGCCGTGGATGAGCTCGCCGCGCTGTGGGATTCGCTGCGCCTGCGCGGCAGCCGCGCGGACGACAAGGCCGACGAGCAGGTGGCGAGCTTCGAGGCCGGGGTGACGCAGGACTACCGCACCTACTGGAACCTGCGCAACCGCCAGGCCACGCCCGCCGGCTACGATCCGGGCTATCGCTTCGAACTGAGTGCCGGCGAGCGCCAGCAGTTCGTCAAGCTGGGCTGGAGCACGGCCCAGATCGACGACTATTCGGCCAGCCGTACCGCCGAGTACCACCAGCTCCATGCGCGGCTCTATGGCGACACCCCGGACAGCGTGCTCGGCTTCGTGCCGGATTCCGATGTCGCCACCTTCGCCTACAAGGCCGACGACGCTGAGGAGACCCGGCTGCGCAGCGGCTCGAAGTGGTCCGAATCGCAGCTGCAACTGGCCGTTGCGCCGGGCCTGCTCAAGGAAATCACCGACACCGTCACGCTGATCAAGGCGCCCAACGTCAAGGGCCGCAACGTGACCCTGCTCGCCGGTACCGGCATCGGCTCGACCGATGCGCCGCGCGTGGTAGACCTCTCGGATCTCAATGCCATCAGCCGCGAAGACAAGGCCGCGCTCGCCGCGGCCGAGCGTGGCGATGCGAGCGTTGACCCGACCGACCCCAACAAGATCTTGATCCTGCAACCGCGACCGATCAATCTCGATCTTGCCGAAGCCGGCCGCCTCACCGCGCAAGCCCTTTCGGGACAGATCTATCTGGGCTCGGAAGGCACGCTGCCGATCGGTCTCGTGTCCACACCGGATGGCGAGATCCGCATCAAGACCAGCGGCAGCCTGATGGCCTCGCCGGTGACCGCCGGCGCCACCTCGATCTTCGGCAAATCGCTGATCCTCGAATCGGCCGACGGCGGCATCGGCACGGTCGATTCACCGATGCACATCCGCCTCGCCAGCGGCTCGACGCTCACCGCACGCGCGGCGGGCGACATTCACATCATCGAAGACGGCGGTGACCTCAACGTCGATACGCTCTACTCGCGCCGCGGCATCCGCCTTCAGGCGGCCGGTTCGATCCTCGACGCCTTCGACAGCGACGACACCAACATCCGCGCCCGCTCGCTGATGTTGACTGCGCTGGCGGCGATCGGCGAAGCCTCGAACTATCTCGACATCGGCCTCGACACCCGCCTCGAAGACACGCCGGACGACGAGCCGGACAGCTGGCTGTTCTTGAGTTCCGGTACCGGTACCTTCATCCGCAGCGCCAGCCAGCCGCTGGTCGCCCGGGCGGTCGACGCCGGCACCGAAGCACGCTTGCAAGGCGGCGCGGGCATCACAGTCGATGGCGCAGTCACCAGCACCACCGGCATCGACATTGCCACCGGCGGCACGCTTGCGCTGAGCAGCCGCGGATCGCTGGCACCGAGCGCCGGGCCGGTCGCCTTGTCCGGCGATCGCATCGTCACAGAAACCGGCAGCCGGATCGAGCCGGGCAATGGTCGCCTCGACCTCGTTGCCGGCAGCGGCGGGGCCGAACTCAGCGGGCGCATCGACATTGCCGCACCCTCGACCGTTAATGTACTGGGCACGCTGACACTGGGCGCCACCGGACAATTCATCAGCCAGGATGTACCGGTCAGCATGAAGGCCGGCAGCATCGTGCTCGAAGGTGGCACCCGGGTCGACGCCGGAACCGCGACGATTGCCCTCGAAGCCGCGAACGGCAACATCGAGAGCCACTCGGACGACGGCAGCACCGCGACCCTCGGCGGCGGCAATGTCAGCCTCGACGCCAGCCAGGACGTGCTGCTCGGCGGGCCGGTCGCGATCGATCGAAGTGCGGTGACGATCAGCGCCGGCCGCGACCTCCGGGCCGACAGCGCGCTTACCGTCAGCGACGATGCAAGCCTCGTTGCCGGCCACAACATGCAGCTCGACGGCACCATCGACAGCGACGGCAACATCACGGCCAGGGCCGAAGAGGCGCTCGCCAGCGGCGGAACAACACGCTCGGGCGCCGACATCAGCCTGTCGGCGGGTACCGCGGTCGCCCTTGATGGCGCGATCAATGCCGGCGCGGACCTGGCGGTCGAATCAGGCACCTCGACCACCCTCGCCGGCGCCATTGCCGCCGCGCGCGGCAGCAAACTCCTGGCCGGCTCAGACATTGCGCTCACCGGCGGCAGTCTCGCTTCGGGCGGCGATGCCGAACTCACCGCAGGCCGGGATCTCCTCGCCGACGCCGACTCGCGCATCGACACTGGCGGCGACCTGAAGCTCTCTGCTGGCCGCGACATGAGACTTGACGGCGCGATCGACACCGGCAGCACGACCACCATCGATGCCGCCCGTGATTTCGCGAACGGCGGCCGGCTCGCGGGTGCCGGCGACATCACCGTCACCGCCGGCACGGATATCGAACTTGGCGGAACGCTCACCGGCGGCGCGAGGCTCGACGTCGCGTCATCCGGCACCACGCGCGTCCCGGGAGTCATCACGGCGGCGGACGACGCGACGCTGGCCGCCGCTGACGACATTGCCTTTGCGGGCGGTTCGCTGACAGCACCGAGGGTCAGGATCATCGCGGGCACCGACGGCAGCGGCAACGTGGCCGGCAGCATTCTGGCCGGTCCGGACATCGTCGCCGCCGAGTCAGCCTTCATCACCGCACCCGGGGTGATCGGCCTGGGCGCCCCGCTCGAGGTGCTCACCCCCAGGCTCGACCTCGAGGCGAACGGGATCGATGTCGCTGCAGCGCCGGTCGATGCGACCGACGCGCTCGAGGTGACGGCCACCGGGGTGGGCGGCAGCGATGCCGCCTCGGTGAAGCTCGCGCTCTCCAGCGAGAACACGGTGCGCATCGGCCGACTCTACGCCACCGCCAGCTCGGTCAGCGCCGACACGCCGAACTTCAAGGTGGTGGACGGCCGGGTCGGCGACTATGCCACCTTCTACACGCCGGACTACAGCGTGCACATCGACCGCCTCGACCGGCGCGTCAAGCCCGGTTTCGACGCGCGCGGCTTCACCCTCAGCGGTAACTACGATCTCGACGTGACCCCCGACGCGGCCCACATCGGTGCCTTCCTGATCCACGCCAACCCCCGCAAGGTGGTGTTTAGCACGCCGGGCGGTAACGCGAGCACCACCACCGAGAACGTCCTCGCCTCGCAGAACAGCCAGGGCAGGAAGGATCTCGACCTGCGTGCAAATGCAGCCCGGGCCGCTCAGGAACCCCCCGGGGAAGCCGGCCTGGTATCGATCGGTGGCGGACTTTTCGACTGTAACGGCCGCAGTGGTTGCGACGACAGCGGCGCGCAATGAGCACCGCACCTACCAGGGAGAAGACCTTGCACCTGTGCAACTCGATAACCCGCGCGGCCGTGCTTGCCGCCACCCTGCTCTCATCGCACGCGGTCGTCGCGCAGACCAGAACCGACCCCGGAGCGATCCTGCAGCAACAGCAGGAAAACCTCGAACGTCGCCAGCGCGAAGAGCGTCTGCAACAGGTACCGCAAGCGCCTCGGATATCCACGCCCAGCCCCGGCGACGGCGCCGCGGCCTCGACCGAAAAGAACATCCGCGTAGAGCGTTTCGCCATCGATCGCTCCGAGATTCTGCCGGCCGCCGAGATCGATGCGATCCTCACTCCGCTGCAGGGCACGGTGGTGAGTCTGCAGGATCTGTTCGACGCCGTCGCCGCGATCAATCGCCTGTATGACGCGCGCCACCAGCCCACCGCGCGGGCGATCCTGCCGCCGCAGACGGTCAGCGACGGAACGGTACGCATCCGGCTCGTCGAGGCAAGAATCGGCGAACTGCGGGTCGGCGGCACCACCTGGCTGCGCGACGACTTCATCCCCCGCCGGCTCAATCTCAAGCCGGGCCAGCTGATGTCGGTACCGCGGCTCGAGGCGGACCTGATCCGCTTCAACCGGCTGCACGAGACCCAGCTGCGGGCGGGCATCGTCGCGGGCAAGCAGTTCGGCACCACCGACGTCGAGATCACCGCGGTCGAACCGCCGCGCCAGAGCTACACGCTGTTTGCCGACAACGCGGGCCGCGACACCATCGGCGAGGGCCGCCTCGGGCTGATCGCGCGCTACACCAATCCCTTCGGCGTCGACGACAGCCTGCAGGTGCTGGGCACCGCCACCGAGGGATCGAAGAACGTCTCGCTCGCCTACTCGGCCGCCGTCTCGCGCAGCGACCTGCGCATGGACGCCTCGCTCAGCGTCGGCACCGTGAAAGTCATCGCCGGCACCTTCGCCCCGCTCGACATCACCGGCGAGTCGCGCGACTTCAGCCTTGGCCTGAGCAAGCCGCTGGAGGTCAGCCTCGAGCGCCTGTGGAAAATCTACGGCCGCTGGTCGATGCGCGATTCGCGCAGCGAGTTCGGCGGATTCCAGCAAAGCGACCTCGACCTGCGCCTGATCACCCTCGGCGTGAGCGGCGAAGCCCGTAACGAACGACGCGCCTGGTACACCGATCACGCGATCGCGGCGGGCATCCCCTATCTCGGCGGCGAACAGAGCTTCGCCTACTACCGCGGCAGCGGCACGCGCTTCGACCGTCTGTCGGAACGCCTGCAGCTGGTTCTGCGCGGTGGCCTGCAGTTCTCCGACACCCGTTTTCTGCCTGCCAGCGAGCAGTTCCAGATCGGCGGCGCCTACACCGTCCGCGGCTTCTCGGAGGGCCTGCTATCGGGCCGGAGCGGCTATTTCGGCAGTGTCGAACTGCGCCTCGCCCAGACAATCGCCCCCCAAACCAGGGAAGGCGTGAACGGCACCACCTTGCAATGGGTCGCCTTCATCGACCATGGCGGCGCGCTACCCTACCGGCAGGGCATCCTCAAGGAAGTAAGCAAGGACGACTTTCTCACCAGCGCCGGCGTCGGCATGCTGTTCGAGCTGGGCAAGCGGTTGAGCGGGCGCCTGAGTCTGGCGCAACCGATCCACGGCAATCCTGCCGAGGTGCGCGATCGCCGGCCACGTGCCCACTTTTCGCTGAGCATCGCACTATAGCCTTGTCTCCAGCGCAGCCGGGGGCCTTCCCGTGCATCGCGCTATAGCCTTGTCTCCAGCGCAGCCCGGGGGCGTTCCCGTGCGCGCCCGGTGCGGCTCGGGCAGCTGCGCCGGCTGGACGAATTCCGGCAAAATGCCGGCATCGCCATCCGCGCAGATACAAGCTCATGAAAGAAACCGCAGCAGAAATGCTCGCCCGCGCCGACGCATCGATCGCGCGCGACGACCACATCACCGCACTTCAGGTCCTCAAGGCGGCGGCGGAACAGCACCCCGACGACGCCCTGCTGGCCTATCGGCTGGGCACCGAATATGCGCACATTGAGCTGTTCGAACCCGCAATCTCGCGCATGTCGCACGCCATCGCCCGAGCGCCCGCGCTGCACATCGCGCGCTTTCATCTGGGTCTGCTGCAGGCAATGGGCGGTGACTATGCCGCCGCGCTGGCCAGCTGGGCACCGCTCGAAGCGCTGCCCAGCGAACACGCACTGCATCTGTTCAAGCGCGCCTTCGAAGTGCTTGCCGAAGATCGCCTCGAACCGGCGCGGCAGCTCCTTGAGCGGGGGCTCGCGGCAAGTGGCAGCACACCACTGATCGACCGCGAAATGCGGCGGCTGCTGAACAGCATCCCGTCCGCCTGAACGCCCCCGGAAGCGGTACTTTTACGCAGTCGTGCAGCTGTCGCGGGGCGGGACTCAACAAATTCGCCGAGCGACAGCTATAATCTCGCCTTTCCGAGGAGCGCTGCGAGAGTCGATCGAACGCGATCCGCCTCCCAGGCTCGGAAACCGCCTATCCGGCGGTCAGGATTCAACGGCGCTCGCGACATCAACCCGTGCCGGGCACGGGAGGTGCGTGAGCATAAGCCCGTCCTCCCCCCGGCCTCAGCAATGAACAAGGAGTTCATGATGAACGCTGCGGCTGACTTCCAAGACTATGTAATCGCCGACCTCTCGCTGGCCGACTGGGGACGCAAGGAAATGCGCATTGCCGAGACCGAGATGCCCGGTCTCATGGCGATCCGCGAAGAATATGCGGCAAGCAAGCCGCTGCAGGGCGCCCGCATCACCGGCTCGCTGCACATGACGATCCAGACCGCGGTGCTGATCGAGACGCTGACCGCGCTCGGCGCCGAGGTGCGCTGGGCCTCGTGCAACATCTTCTCGACCCAGGATCACGCAGCGGCCGCGATCGCCGCCGCCGGCATCCCGGTGTTCGCGGTAAAGGGCGAATCGCTGGCGGACTACTGGGACTACACCCATCGCATCTTCGAGTGGGCCGACGGCGGCTACTCCAACATGATTCTCGATGACGGCGGCGACGCCACCCTGCTGCTGCACCTGGGCGCGCGCGCCGAGAAAGACCTCTCGGTGCTGGCCAAGCCGGGCAGCGAGGAGGAAACCATTCTCTTCGCAGCGATCAGGGCGAAGCTGGCAACCGACCCCACCTGGTACTCCACCCGCCTCGGCCAGATCAAGGGCGTGACCGAAGAGACCACCACCGGCGTTCATCGTCTCTACCAGATGCATGCGCGCGGCGATCTCCGCTTCCCGGCAATCAACGTCAACGATTCGGTCACCAAGAGCAAATTCGACAACCTCTACGGCTGCCGCGAGTCCCTCGTAGACGGCATCAAGCGCGCGACCGACGTGATGGTCGCCGGCAAGGTTGCCGTGGTCGCCGGCTACGGCGATGTCGGCAAGGGCTCGGCGCAAGCACTGCGGGCACTTTCGGCACAGGTATGGGTCACCGAGATCGATCCGATCTGCGCGCTGCAGGCTGCGATGGAAGGCTATCGCGTAGTCACCATGGAATACGCCGCCGACAAGGCCGACATCTTCGTCACCACCACCGGCAACTTCCATGTCATCACCCACGACCACATGGCGGCGATGAAGGACCAGGCGATCGTCTGCAACATCGGCCACTTCGACAACGAGATCGACGTCGCCTCGATCGAGAAGTACGAATGGGAAGAGATCAAGCCGCAGGTCGATCACGTGATCTTCCCCGACGGCAAGCGGATCATCTTGCTGGCCAAGGGCCGGCTGGTCAATCTGGGATGCGCCACCGGCCACCCCAGTTACGTGATGTCGAGCTCTTTCGCCAACCAGACGATCGCGCAGATCGAACTGTTCACCCGCGGCGCGGACTATCCTGTAGGTGTGTACACCCTGCCGAAGCACCTCGACGAAAAAGTGGCCCGCCTGCAGCTTCGCAAGCTCAACGTGCACCTGACGGAGCTGACCGACGAACAGGCCGCGTACATCGGAGTGCCAAAGGAAGGGCCTTACAAAGCGGATCACTACCGCTACTGACCGGACCGTGGCAAGGCGGGCCGCACCTCGCGGCGGCCCGCCGATCGGCCGGAAAAGGAGACAGAGCATGAAGCGCCCCTGGGTGCGCCATACGCGAGCAGAGGACATTGCGAATCTGATCGCCCTTCAGGCGCGTGTCTATCCTTCGATCCCCCCCTGGAATCCACGAAGGCTGCAGGAGCAACTCGAGGTCTTTCCACAGGGTCAGATCGTTGCCGAGAACGAGGACGGCCTGGTCGGCTGCGCGAGCTCGCTCATCGTCCTGTGGGACGATTGGGCCGAAGCGCACAGCTGGAAGGAGATCACCGGCGCCGGCACCTTCGACAACCACAACCTCGAGGGACGCACACTCTATGGCGCAGAGATCTTCGTCGACCCGAATCTCCAGGGACAAGGCGTCGGCCACCTGCTGTACGAAGGGCGGCGAACCCTGTGCAGGGTCATGAACCTCAAGCGCATCATCGCCTGCGGCCGCCTGCCGGGATACGACGCCTATGCCTCCCAGATGAGTGCCGAGCTGTATGCCCAGAAAGTGGTCTGGGGCGACCTCACCGATCCGGTATTGAACTTCCAGCTCAAGGAAGGTTTCAGTTATTGCGGGGTGATGGAAGGCTACATCCCCGAGGATCACGACTCCCGCGGCAATGCGTCGCTCATCGTGTGGCTGAACCCGGAGTACGATCCGGCACGGCCCACGACCATCCCGGAGAACATCGTCCTATGATCGTCCGAATTGCTGCCGTGCAGTATCTGCTGCGCCAGATCCATGACTGGTCGGGCTTCGAGAACCAGGTCCGCTTCATCATGAAGGCTGCGGGCGACTACAAGCCGCAGTTCGTGCTGCTGCCGGAGATATTCACCAGCCAGCTGCTGTCCTTCATGGACACCACCGATGTCCGTGACGCGGTGCGCAACATGCACGACTACACTCGTCGCTACAAGGATCTGATGCAGGAACTGGCGGCTCAGTGGAACGTGCATTTGATCGGCGGCAGCCATCCCACGCTGCAGGACGACGGGCGGCTGCTCAACACCGCCTATTACTTCACCCCCGGCGGCGAGATCTTCGAGCAGGACAAGATTCATCGCACCCGCTGGGAACGCGAGAAGTGGAACACCGATGCGGGCGATCAGCTGCGCCTGTTCGATACGCCCTTCGGCAAGATCGCGATCCTCATCTGCTACGACATCGAGTTTCCGGAACTGGCCCGCATGGTCTGCGAGGCCGGCGCGGACATCCTCTTCGTGCCATCCTGCACCGACGACCGCCAGGGTTTCCTGCGGGTACGCTACTGCTGCCACGCGCGGGCCATCGAGAACCAGGTCTTCGTGGTCATGACCAGCACGGTCGGCAACCTCCCGGTGGAAGGTCTCGGCCTCCACTACGGCCAGGCGAGCATCATTACGCCATCCGATTTCCCGTTTGCGCGCGACGGCATCGCCGCCGAGGGCACACCGAACATCGAGCAGATCGTGGTCGCCGAAGTCGACCTCAAGGACCTCGAAAGCAACCGTCTCAGCGGTACCACGATCCCGCTCTACGACAAGCGCAAAGACGTCTACGCCCATCCGGTCGAAGTCGTGAAGGTCAGCTGAGTCCGTGAAATCCTTCCATCGCAGAACCGCCCGCCGGGCGCCGGAGCCGCCCCCCCGTGAGCTCACGCCGGTGAATCGGCACGGGGGGGCGCGGATTGACAGCATGCTGGTGTCGCGGGGGCTGGCCCCTTCGCGTACCGCGGCCCAGCGGATGATCTCGGCCGGCAGGGTACGGGCCGATGGCGGACAGGTCACGAAAGCCTCCCTGGAGGTCGCCGACAGCGCCGAACTGGAAGTCGTCGCCGATGACGAGGATCGTTTCGTCTCGCGCGGCGGCCTCAAGCTCGCTGGCGCACTGACGCACACCGGCCTGGACGTCACGGGCATGCGATGTCTCGACGTCGGTCAATCGACCGGCGGCTTCAGCGACTGCCTGCTGCAGGCGGGCGCCGCCGAGGTCATCGGCATCGATGTCGGCCACGACCAGCTTCACCCGCGGCTTCGCGCGGAGCCGCGACTGCGTTGCCTCGAAGGCATCAACGCCCGCAATCTGTCTGCGCAGGATCTCGGCGCAGCGCTGCCCAAGGGTGGCTTCGAACTCGTCACCTGCGACGCGAGCTTCATCTCGCTCGGCTTGCTGATGCCCCGATGGCCCGGCTTGCTCTCGTCTTCCGGCCGCGTTCTGGCACTGGTAAAGCCACAGTTCGAGGTCGGCCCCAAGGGACTCGGCAAGGGTGGCATCGTGCGCGACGAGCGCCTCTTCGAGGCGGTACGGACGAACCTCTGCTCGGCAGCGGAATCGGCCGGCCTCGACGTACTGGACTATTTCGACAGCCCGATTACCGGTGGTGACGGCAATCGAGAATTTTTCATCTTCGCCGCCCGCAAGGCCGGCTGATCAAAAAGACACGACAAGCAAATGCGCAAAACCAATTTCTCGATCGAATTCTTCCCACCCCAAACGCCCGAAGGCATGGAAAAGCTGCGTGCCACGCGCGCCCAGCTCGCCCGGCTCCAGCCCGAATTCTTTTCCGTGACATATGGTGCCGGCTGCTCGACCCAGGAGCGTACCTTCGAGACGGTATTCGAGATCCAGCGAGAAGGGCTCGAGGCCGCACCACATCTGTCCTGCGTCGGCTCGTCACGAAGCCAGATCCGCGACATCCTCAACCGCTACAGGGAAGCGGGCATCGGCCGCATCGTCGCGCTGCGCGGCGACCTGCCATCGGGTGTCGTCGATCCGGGCGAGTTGCGCTACGCCAACGAACTGGTCGAGTTCATCCGCGCCGAAACCGGTGATCACTTCCACATCGAAGTGGCGGCCTATCCGGAATACCATCCCCAGGCGCGCTCCCCGCAAGATGACCTGCGGGCCTTCAAGCGCAAGGTCGATGCCGGTGCGGACTCCGCCATCACCCAGTATTTCTACAACACCGACGCCTACCTGCATTTCCGTGACGAGTGCGACGCGCTGGGCATCGTCATCCCGGTGGTCCCGGGCATCATGCCGATCGTGAGCTTCTCGAAACTGGCACGCTTCTCCGACGCCTGCGGTGCCGAGATCCCGCGCTGGATGCGCCGCAAGTTCGAAGGCTTCGGTGACGACACCGCCTCGATCAAGGCTTTCGGACTCGACGTGGTAACCGACCTGTGCGAGAGCCTGATCGCCGAGGGGGCGCCCGGCCTGCACTTCTATTGCATGAATCAGGCCGGCCCTGTCAGCACCATAGTGCAGCGACTTGGCCTGTAATCGGGACAGCCACAGATGAGGAAAGCGGTGCCGTATCAGCTTCCGCCGGCAACGCGCCTCGGAAGACTTCGGCAGCCCAGGCTGCCGATGCCGCACCAGGCGCCCTTGCCCGGCGTGTTGGCGGGACCCTGACCGGCGATGTCGCGCAAACCGCCTCCTGAGATAGTCAGCCATGCGCTTGAACTGTTCGCTCCGCTCGGCACGCTGCGCGTGAAGCCGATGTTCGGAGGCTGGGGGTTCTATGCTGACGAGCTGTTCTTTGCGCTGGTGGCCTGGGACACCCTCTACCTCAAGGCCGACGCACAAAGTCAGCAGGACTTCGAGGAAGCAGGCAGCCAACCTTTCCGCTATACCCAGCCAGGGGGCAAGGAATTCACGATGGGCTACTGGACGGCACCCGACGCAGCGCTGGACAGCCCCGCGGCGATGCTCCCGTGGGCCCGCGCAGCACTCGCCTGCGCGCTTCGCAATCGCAAGCCGCCACGCAGGGCGGGCGGCGAACCGGTGACATAGGGGCCGTTAAGCGCTCAATTCCCGCCCGGCCCAGAAGCGCGCACGCAACTCGCGCCTGAGGATCTTGCCGGCCGCATTGCGCGGAAACGCTTCCACTACATCGACCCTGCTGACGCGCTGATAGCGCGCCCCGACACGCTGGTTGACCCAGTCCCGCAGCTCTTCCGGATCGAGCGTCCGGCCTTTCTTGAGTGTCGCGGCAAGCGCTGGCGTCTCACCCCATTTCGCGTCGGGAACCCCGAATACCGCCACTTCGAGCACCGAGGGATGCTGGACCGCCACCTCTTCGATGTCGCGCGGATAGACTTTCACGCCGCCGGAATCGATCATGTCCTTCTTGCGATCGGCAAGAAACAGATACCCGTCGGCATCAACCCATCCGAGATCACCCGTGTGCAGCCAGCCGTCCCGCAGCGCATCGGCGGTCAGATCCGGGCGACGGTAGTAACCGGGCATGAGAATCGGGCCACGGCCAACGATCTCGCCAATCTCGCCGACGGTCGCTTCGCTGCCGTCATCACGCAGGATCTTCATGTCGAAGAATGGCGGCGGCACCCCCACCGAACCACGCTTCACCAGCGCATCGTCCCGATCGAGTATGGTCACGAAGCCCTCGGTGAGACCGTAGAGTTCGTGGAAGATACCGGGCAATGCGACCTCGAGCCGATTCTTGTACGCGACGGACAGTGGGGCGCCGAGAGACACGATTGCCTCGAGGGAGCGCAGCCGGGACGGGTCGAAGTTGGGTGCATTGAGCATGGCGATGATCTGCGTGGGGACCATCATCGTATGCGTGACCTGCTCAGCATCGATCAGGTCGATCATCGCCTCGGCATCGAACTGCCTTGTCAGCACGTACCGGGCGCCCACCGCAAGCGCAGGCATCAGGGTCACGAACGCACCGTTGAAGACGATCGCCCCGGTTTGCAGCACCACCGACTCGGGCCCCATGCGCCAGGCGCTCGCAAACAGGTTGCCGTAATGAGCACGGATTCTGTGGGTGTGAACGATGCCTTTCGGCAGCCCCGTGGTGCCGCTGGTGTACATGATGTTGAAGACATCGTCGGGTTCGATCTCTGCGACGGGATCGTGATCAGGCTGGCCGGAGACGAAACGCGCATAGCTGCAGCACGCATCTGCGAGCGCATCGGTCAGCACACATGCGCGAATCGAACGCACGGCGGACTTCACTTCGAGGAATGCGCCGGCCGTCTGCCGGCAGGCAAGGACCACGGTCGGAGCGGCGTCCTGCAGCAGCGACTGCAGGCCGCTCGCGGCCAGCAGCGGCGACAATGGCACCACCACCGCACCAAGTTTTGCGCAGGCCCAATAGACATCGAGCAACTCGATGCAGTTGGGCAGTATGGTGGCAACGCGGTCGCCCTTCCCGACACCGGACGCAACGAGCGCGTGAGCCAGCCGGTTGATCCGCCTGTTGAACTCCCGCCAGCCAAGCCGTTGGTCCCGGTACACCACCGCGGTGCGATCCGGGTAATAGCGTGCGTGCCGCGACACGAGTCCTGAAATCTGCATCCTGCCTCCCCTCCGATACCACGACCGTTGTATCGATCTGCGGCTCTTCACGTCTGTATGTTTCAAGCGATTTGCTGCGGCCTGGCGATACGCCCGGGCTTGCCGCTTGCAATCGGCGATGCCACACCATAGCATCGGCCAGAACGCAGACAAAAGCGCATAGATCCCCAGTTGATGTGCTTTTTTGCACAAGGAATCCGGATGCAGAACATGCCCGACTGGTCCGACTTTCGCTACCTACTGGAAGTCGCCCGAACAGGTACGCTGACCGCCGCAGCGCTGAGGCTCGAGGTCGATCACACTACTGTTTCGCGCCGTCTGGCACGACTCGAGGCACAACTGGGGTGCCTGTTGTTCGACCGGCGAAGGGACGGCTACACGCTGACCGAAGCCGGGCAGGCGCTGCTCAGCCATGCCGAGGCCATCGAAAGCTCGGTGCTTGCGGCGGGCGAGGCCATCGGCGGATCGGGGGGAACGGCCAGCGGGCCGGTTCGGATCGGCTTGCCGGAGGTTTTCGGGACGCGGGTCGTCACGCCCAACCTGCCTGCGCTGCTCGCAAAACACCCCGAACTCTCGATCGAGCTACTGCTTTATCACCGCTTTCCAAATCTTGCGAGCCGGGAGGCGGACCTCGTGATCACGCTCGACCCGCCAACCAGCGGCCGCTACGTGGTGGCACGCCTTGCGGATTTCCGCTACCAGCTATACGGCTCACCGGCCTACCTCGCCAGACATCCACCCATCAAGGAAGCCCGGGACCTCGCCGGGCACGATTTCGTCGACTACGTTCAGGACCAGCTGATGAGCGACGAACTGCGTTATCTTGAACGCCTTGTCGACGCGCCCCGGCGCGTGTTCAGCAGTACCGGAATGCTCGCCCAGGTCGACGCCGCAAGCGCCGGGATCGGCCTCGCCATGCTGACCCCCTACTCGCTCACGGCCGACTGCGGGCTGGTGCAGGTGCTGCCGGGCACGGTCTATTCGGCTTCGACGCTATGGCTTGCTGCACCGGCCGATCTTTTCAGGCTGCGTCGCGTCCGCGTGGTCTGGGATTTCCTGCGCCAGCTTGCCGACCGCACCCCGTCCTGGTTCGGCCTGCCCGAAACCGGCCAAGCCATGGCCGCAGACACTCAGCCAATGCCGTAGCGGCGCAGCCAGTCCTTGAACTCGAGCCTGTCCGCCTCACTACGAAGGCG
This sequence comes from Cognatazoarcus halotolerans, assembly GCF_009800965.1. Lineage (GTDB taxonomy): Bacteria > Pseudomonadota > Gammaproteobacteria > Burkholderiales > Rhodocyclaceae > Cognatazoarcus > Cognatazoarcus halotolerans. Next base: position 634,504 of record NZ_WUAF01000001.1, read on the forward strand.
GGCCAACTGCAGCATGAAGTTCTCGACCATTGCGTGGGCGGCGATCGCCGCCATTACCTCGAGTCGCTGATCGGCACTCAGCCCCTGGGTATCGAGCTGCCGATCAAGCTCGCAAAAATGGTTGGCCATGAGCTTGCGGGCATCGACGTCCTCGATCGAAAGCCGGGAAAAATCGAAAGGGTCCCCCTCTTCGAGATCGACCATCAGGGATTCAACGGATTCGGGCGTCATGTCGGGTCTCCATCGGTCACAGCTCACGCTTCGACCACCCGGATTGGCGGAAAGCTCCCGTAGATTGTTCCTTATTTGATCGGCGTCGCGTCCTCGGCAAGGATTTTCCAGACACCTGACTCCAGTGCCCAGCCGAGCGTCTTGCGTGTTTCGTCGCTGTAGTTGGAGGACTGGTAGCGCTGACGGAAGCGTGTCGTTGCCTTGTCGCCGTCGACCGAAAACTCGAGTTCGCGAAGCTGCACCTCGATCGCCCCTTTCTTCCCGAGCTTGCGATGCCTATCGCTTTCCCAGGCTGCCCGGTTCATTCCGGACGGTGGCACGAAACGGGCGCCATACATCGCCAGATAATCGTCAACACGCTTTTCCTGCCAGGCGCCGCGCCAGGCCTCGAGCCTTTGCCCAAGCGCTGCCCTCGGGTCGAGCGCTTTTCCGGTAGAGGACGCGTCGCCAGTCCGTACGCTTGCCGGCACGGCGGCCTGTGTGACGACCGGCGTCTGAGCCGATGGCGGCGCTTCGGGAACAGCCGGAGGCAGCGGCGGAGGCTGCGGTACGTCGGTGGTGAAGGTCGCCCGGTCCGTGGCGGAGGCCACCACCGCGGGTTGAGCCGGCGCCACACTCGCCCCCCCTGACGCATCGAGCGCCCGAAGATGACGCCTTGCAGCGTCATGCCTCGCATCGAGAAACAACGCCTGCCCATATGCGGCGCGCGCCAGATCGATCTCTCCGCGCTGCTGCCGTACCCAGCCAAGCGTGTCATGGTAGGACGCAATGCGCTCGTTGGCCGCGACCGCCTTCTTCGCCCAGTTGAGCGCGTCGTCACGCCGGGAAGGCTGCGCGGCGAGCATGAAGGCGAGGTTGTTGTAGGCCGGACCATAATCCGGGTCGAGTTTGAGTGCCGCCTTGTAGGCGGTCTCCGCCTCGGCTCGACGGCCAAGCTTTTCCTGCGCCACCCCGCGCTTGAAGGCGGCCAGTGGCGTTCTCGATAGTCGCTCGGCCTTGAGATAGGCCTCCGTTGCTTCGTTAAAGCGATCGAGCTCCATGAGCGCATCGCCTCTGGCGAGCCAAGCCGGAGGGTAAGCCTTGTTGGCCGCCAGGAGCTGATCGAACAAGGTAAGCGCTTTTGCGGCATTGCCGAGGCGAAGCTGGGCATGCCCCAGGGCATTGAGCGCAGTCAGATCCCCGGGGACGCCCGGCAGACTTTGCTCGAGCAAGGCGGCGCCGTCCGCGAACTGGCCGGCCGCGACCAGCGCGACGCCCAATTCGGCTGCGGTCTTCGGGTCCGACGGTTTCAGATCATGCAATTTGCGGTAATGCGGTACCGCCTCGGCCGAACGTCCCAACTGCATCAGCAACGCCGCCAGTTCACGCCGCGGCTCGAACGCATCCGGATCAACGCGTACGGCATGCTGCAGGCTTTGGACGGCTTCGCCCGGCTGATTCTGCTCCAGCAGCAATCGCGCGTTGGCATGCAGCAGGGCAGGATCATCGGGATTCGCGGTCAGCGCACGACCCATCCACGACAGCGCAGCCTCAGCGTTGCCCCGCGATTGCTCGACGGCAGCCATGCCCAGGAGTGCAGCCGGGTCATTTGCGTCTTTGCGGAGAATTTCCCTGAACGACGCCTCCGCCTGTACCGCATTCCCGCTGCGCAACGCGTCATACGCCGGCTTCAGGCGCTGCTCCTTGGCTTCGTTTACCGACTGCGCCGGATCAAGAAGCGGGCTCGGTACGAGACCGGCAAACGCCGGATTCACCAAACCCACGGACATTGCGAGGAGAAGCGCGACCGATAACGTTGCAGTGGCTTTTCGGACGGTTGTAGTCATTGGCATTCAAATGGACAAGAGTCAAGAAATCGGCGTCGACACGGGCACACCGTGGGCCATGGCCTGCATTCTGCGATGCACGCCCTTGTGCGAGCAAACCCGGGGGCTGCAGATCCGGAATTCGGTCGGTTCGATCAAGGTCGAGCCTCCGTACCCTCGGACAGCATGCACGAAAGAACAAAAAGGGGCTTTCGCCCCTTACCGAACTGGCACGCGCCCGGCCGGCAAACGCCGGCCGGCAGCGTATCAGGACTTACGGCGCATCAGGCCGAGCCCGGCCAGACCTGCGAGGCCGAGCAGCAGCGTGCCGGGCTCCGGCACGGTACCACCGGTGCCACGATCGGCCTGGATATAGGGCTGGCTGCCCGGATCGCGCGTTCCGCGCGTCCACACCGAAAGGTCATAGGTGTCGGTCGCGGTCGGATCGGACAGGTTAGCCAACCAGTCAGCGGCCGTATTGAGGGCCAATTCGTTGTCGCTGCCAACGGCGGCGGTATCCCACATCACTGAGCCACCGGAAAGGTTGCCGTCATCCAGAAGCTCCCAGAGCGAAATCTGGAATGCAGCGGTCTCGACCTTGTCGGTCAGATTGACCGAGGCGTAACGCTGGTCGTAGAGCGCCTGAATGTCGGTCAGCTGGGCAGCGGTGAGGAAGGAGGCTGCAGACACGTTGTCGTACTCGATACCCAGAGGGTTGACGAGATCCAGTGCCTGCACCGAGATATTGGTCCGGATGTCGGCACAAAAGGCAGCAAAGCTGGTGCCTTTGGTCAGATTGGCGACATTGAAGCTGCCGGCATCACGGCTCTCCGCGTTGCCGTCGACCTGCACGCCGAAATTCAGGCCGGTGCTCACGCCCAGACTGTTGGCGTCGGTACTGAGCATGTCGGCCTGCGCCACACCTGCCAATGCCATGCCGGCAAAGCCTACCGCCAGGACGAGGCCCTTGATCTTCGGAAATTTCATCTTCTTTCTCCTTGTTGAAGTCGATTCGTCATGCGAGCAGGCATGGGGCGTCAAGCCCCATGCCCGTCAAAATCAGGCACAGACAGCCTGGTCGTAAAGGTCGGCAAGGTGCTTCATGGTCGCAATGTCGTGGAAAGCGAAGTCGTTCGCGCTTTCCGTCGCAGCGCCTGCACTGACCGCCATGCCATCAACAGTCGTTACCGGCTGCGCACTGCCAAGCAGCGTATCGAGCGAACCGCCCATGTCGAGCAGATCGGACATCGACGACAGATTGACGCCCGCTGCATCCGCGTCGGCGCGCGACACGTTGAAATAGACGTCGGTCATATCGACCGAAGTACCGTCACTCATCGTCGCCGAGCTGCGCTCGAGATGCAGGTTGCCTTGCGCATCAAGGAACGGCAGCTCCTCGTAGCCCACTTTCAGGCTGGCAACGCCGGCATCGGCCAGACTGCGCAGTTCACCCGCATCGGTCTGATGGTTGCCGTTGGCGTCCTGCCAGATGCTGAGCTTGGCAAAATCCGCGTCATCCGCATTGACCACGCCGTCACCATTGCTGTCGAACTGAGCCAGCTTGGCGAAGCCGTCACCCTTGGTGTTGCCACCGAAGAGTTCCGAGATGTCGTCGATGCGGCCATTGCCATTGAGGTCGATTGCCAGCATGCCGTCATCAGCACCAACCCAGCCGGACTCGATGGCATGGCCATTGCCGAACAGGTCGAAACTGCCGCCCGAGTTGGCACGCGACACCGTCTCAATGCCATCACGGTCGAGGTCGATCACGATCGGGGTGATTGCGGCATCCCAGCTCATGTCGCACTCGCCTGCCGACAGGTAGGTCCAGTCGGTGTAGGACTTGTCACCCGAGCAACGCGCCACGTCGGAATCGATCGTGTCATCGGAGCCGACATCCTTGTAGCCCCAGTTCCAGTTGCTCATGTTGTACCAGCCACCCCAGTAGGAGTTATGCCAGACGTTTGTCTTGTCGAAGGCGACGTAGTAGTAGCCCTCGTTCAGGTTGGAGAACTCGTAGTTTCCGTTGCTGTCGGTGGTGGTCGTTCCAACCGTGTACGCGCAGCTGCCATTCCATCCGTACAGCGTGACACGAACGCCGCCGATACCCTTTTCACCCAGATCCTGGATCGAGTTGTGGTTGGAATCCTCCCAAACCCGGCTTCCGATGCAGGCCTTCGACGCACACAGACCGATATCCACGGTGTCCAGCCACTGGTCCTTACCGAGCGTGATGACGTCGGTCTTGCCTGTGGTGGGGTTCGCATCGCTGTCACAATCGTAGTTGCCGACATCCTGCTTGGTGATGTTGTAGCCGTTCGGCGTAACGACCTGAACGACATACTGCCCGGCGGACAGATGGTCGAACAGATAATTGCCGTTGCTGTTGGTCGTGGTCGTTTCGAGCACATGCCCCGCGGTATCGAGCAACTTGACCGTCACGCCCGCCAGGCCATATTCGCCCGAATCCTGGACACCGTCGCAGTCCTTGTCCACCCAGACACGGTCGCCGATCCTGCCGTTCGGGTCGGCCGCGTCGAAAGTGATGATGTGGGCATGCAGATCGATATCCGAACCGCCACAGCTATCGGTACCGCCGTCATCCTGCACCTTGAACGAGAAGCTCGCATCGGTGCTGCCCGAAGCGGTGTAGGTCAGCTTGCCCGCTTCGATATCCGCCACGCTGATGGTCTGGCCTGCCGTGACATCCACGCCGTCGAGCTTGAGTGAACCTGCCGCCACGACGCTCTCGATGAGGACCGCCTTGAAGGCATTGCCATCGACGTCGGCATAACCGAAGTCGGCGACCTTGACCACGTAGGACGCACCCGCATCGAGGCACACGGTCTTGTCCGCCCCGGTCGGTGCATCGTTCGCCGAATGCACGTCGAGACAGACTTCGATCGTTTCACCTGCAACGACCGACGACACGGTTTCGGTCTTGGTCATCCGGACGTTGTCGTAGTAGCTGTAGCAGCTCGAATCGAGAACGATCTTCAGGCAGCTTCCGTAGACCGAGTCGGAGAAACCCTTGCCTTCGAAATCGAGCGTGACGGTCTTGTAGCCACCCTCGGTGATCGAACCGATGTCGGAACCCTTGATCGAGGCGACCAGGGTGCTGCCGGCATAGACCTTGATGATGGCCGAGCCATTGTCGGAACTGTAGTTCTTGATGTTCGCGACATCCACCTTGAGCTGGTAGCTCACGTCCTTCTCGAAGGTTTCCGAGAGGGTCTGGCTGATACCGTAACTGCTCACCTTGACGATGTTCTGACCGTCGGAAACCGAACCCGCGTAGTAGCTGGAAGGATCCCAGGTAGCGTTGTAATAGTAGCTACCAGAGTTCCAGCCGGGGATATTCGACGTGGAGCAGTTATCGCCCAGCGAGTACTCCTCGAAACTTCCGTTGCGGATGTAGACATCGGACGTCTTGGTGACCGTGGTCGTCGTACCCAGCGTATAGGTGAAGGTATCGCTGCCGAAGTAGTTGGTGGTGGGCGTGTAGGTGAAAGTCCCGTCACCATTGTCCGTCACCGTACCGTTTGCGGTCTGCGTGAAGCTCAGGATCGTCTGACCCGAGGGGACGTCGACCGTGAAGCTCACTGCATGGTCCTCACAGGTCTGGATGCACTGCATGCCTTCGACCAAGCCTGCGTCGATCGTGAGATTGTCCTCGCAGGAATCGATGACGATCGCTCCGCTTTCAACCACGGTATCGCAGGTCACCAGCCGAACGTTGTCGATGATCCCGCCCAGCGAATCGTCATCACCCTTCTGCTCGCGGAATTCGAGCCGATCCGCGCCGCCGGTGCCCTCGACCGTGAACGTGTAGGTGGTCAACTTGGTCGAGGTCGGGTCGATCGTCGCGATCTTCTCCCCGGCCCAGTAGACTTCCACGGTATTGGTCGAGTCCGAAGTGCAGTTCCGCGCCGCGACATCCACCGACAACTCGTATGTCTGGCCGGCCGTTGTATTCACCGCCTGGTAAAAACCGGTGTTGTCGGTGCAGGTCTTGTTGGCGTCAAGCTCCACGACATTCGAACCGGACTGGCCGCTCACGCCATACGACGACGCAGTACCGACTTCGATCTTGTCGCCGATGCCTGTCCAGCCCTTGATGCTGCTGAACATGCCAGTGGAATTTTCCTCGAAGCTGCCATTGACGATCAGATTCTCCGTGCCTTTCACGATCTTGGCTACGAAATCCGAGTCCTTGCTGTCGTCACTTCCGACATTGGCGGTGGTCAGCTTGTACGAATCGGGAACATCGAGACGGACCTTGTAAGTACCGTGCTCGACGTTCTCGAACAGATAATTGCCATTGGCATCGGTGGTGTCGGTACGGGTTGTGTCATCCGAGGTCCCGAACACGCCATCCGCACCGGCGCCGATCAGCGTCACCGTCACGCCGGCAACACCCGGCTCGCCGTCGTCCTGCAGGCCGTTCTTGTTTTCGTCCAGCCACACCTTGTCACCAAGGTCGACCTTGCAGGTCACCAGCCCCGCGTCGAGGTCCAGATAATTCTCGCCGGAGCTCAGGGTCACGACGTTGCTGACCCCACTTGCATCCACATCGGAGTCGAGCGCTTCGTTGCCACCCTGGTTGGCGGTCGTAAACTGGAAGCCGGTCGGCTGCTCCACGGTCACCTTGTACTGCTGTCCCGCCACGAGATTATCGAACAGATAATTGCCGTTGGCGTCGGTCACCATGCTTTCGGAGACATCGTCGGCCGTACCGAACAAACCGTCGGCCCCAGCACCGCTCAGGGTTACGGTCACGCCGGCCTTGCCGACCTCGCCCGCATCCTGCACGCCGTTGTCGTTGGCGTCCAGCCAGACCCTGTCTCCCAGGCTTGCAGCTTCCCAGAAACCGGCATCGACGGTGTCGATGGTCTCGCCCGAGGAGAGCGTGTAGCAGCCAGTGAAGCCGTCCGCACCTGCGTCGGAGTCGAACGCGTCGTCGCCCACGTTGGCCGTGCTGAGCACCGAGCC
>NZ_WUAF01000020.1 GCF_009800965.1 Cognatazoarcus halotolerans
CATCGCCCGTCCAAAAAGGCAGGAAACTACACAAATCGAGGCGCTGTGAACAGAGGTGCTGCAAGTGCATGATCGTCAACGACTTTCCTGTGAGGTCAACGACATGTGGGTAGCTGCGGGAGCCCTGCTGACTGAAGCCGTGCGCACGGACATTAAATATGCGAAAAACAGCGTCACTTTCTGTCCGTCGTAAATCCCCTCCAGCGGATGCGAGCTGCTAGATCAATCCGGAGAGTTTATAGAAACGCCTTGAAAACTGATCCGGTAGCTGATTTCACCGGATACGTGTTTGTCACCATGGAGGTAGCATCTTTCCCCCTTACGCATCTTGCGAAGCATGGTTTTAGCGCGCTGAATACTGGTTACGGGGTTATCTCCCGCTTCGTGAAAGACTGCGGCCAAGCAACGTACCGCGTCGGACTCCAGGACTTGGTCCCCCCGTTTTCTCTCTCTCCCGCTATTTGCAACGCCAAGCGTCCAACCAGCGATGTGGCAAATCAAAACGAACTCCGCCGCGGTATCAAGCTCGGCGGTAAGTGATGGCCTACCTCTTTTGTTAGAAGCGAGCCCTTCTGCAATCATTTGAAGTGTGTGCAGGTTGTGTCGGATCAGGACGTGCTCATGGCATTGTGCTGGTTCGATATTTAGCTCCGCCCACAACTGCTCGTCATCCGGCTCATTAGCTGCCGCATCAAGCGTGCCTGACGACAAATATCGATTTTCCTCACTTAGGAGCCACTCGATTTCATCAGGCTTTAAACCCAGCAATGTTTCTTGCAGTAGGTGAACGGCTTTGGCAACGGCCTGGTAGCGTTTTTTTCTCTCTTCGTCTCTGAGGGGCTTGACTTGGTCCGCATGCCACTCCGCCAAAGTTTTGAGCTGACCGGAAAAAGCAGCGGGGTCTCTGAAAACAGGAAGGCCACAATGGATTCTGCGGGCGAAAATCTCATATTCAATTTGACCGAGAGGGAGAAAAGCCTGCCCATCGCTTGATGTTGTACTCGGCTTCATACTTGCCCCTTCCATTCATCCAACTTGTCCGCCCATTCCTGCATCATGGCGCGACGTTCATCGAAATAGGTGGCGTGATTGTAGGTGCGACGCACATTGTTCTGGTCGGCATGGGCAAGCTGCGCTTCGATGGCATCGGGACGGTAGCCCATCTCGTTAAGACGGGTACTGCCGCTGGTCCGCGTGGCGTGTGGGCTATAGGCGCCACTCCACCCCAAAACCTTGAGTGCCTGGCGAAGCGATGCGGCGGACATAGGGGCGTTGCGATCATCTCGGCCAGGAAACAAGTGCTTGCGGTTGCCGGTAATGGCATGCAGTCCTTTGAGCATCTCCACTGCCTGTCGTGGCAGAGGCACGACGTGCTCCTTGCGTGCTTTCATGCGCTGCGCCGGGATACGCCAAACAGCCTTCTCAAGGTCAAACTCATCCCAGGCCGCCTCGGCCACTTCGGTCGGTCGCGCCAGGGTCCACCACATCAGTTGCATGCAATGACTTACCTGAAAGCTGCAGCGGTGGTTTGCGAAGTCGCTCAGCAGTTTGCCTATCTGCTCTTTACTCAGCGCCGGTTTGTGCTGGGTCTTGTTTGCTGGTAGCGCCTTGCGTACCGGCCAAACCGGATCGCTGTCGGCTCGCAGGGTGGCGACGGCGAACTCGAATACGGCGGACATGGTGCGCCGCGCCTCGGCGGCGACCGTGGGGGCGCCACGCTTTGCTGTTTTCTGCAGGATCTCCAGGACATGGGCTGGCGTTATTTCGCGAACCGGCATATTGCCGATACTGGGGAACACCACGCGCTCCAACATATCCAGACGCCGGTTCTTGGTGACATCTTCCCAGTCCTTTGTCTGCAGCCACTCCTTGGCGACGATCTCGAAGGTGTTCTTAGCTTCGCTGGCTTGCCGGATGCGGTCGAGCTGCCTTTGCTGGGCGGGATTGATGCCTTGCTTGACCAGTTTGCGTGCGGCCTCGCTGCGTTCCCTGGCTTCAGAGAGCGTAACGGCAGGGTATTCGCCAAGCGCAAACATGCTGGCCTTGCCATCCAGTGTGAAGCGGTATCGCCAAGCCTTGACTCCGTTGGGCTTGACTTCGAGGTAGAGCCCGCGCTGGTCATTCAAGCGGTAGAGCTTCTCCCTGGGCTTGGCGTTGCGGCAGTGCGTGTCGGTAAGCATGGTGGCTGACTCCCTAGCATGGCGACAGCGTCACTATACTCACTTATTCGTACACCATCCAAGTGCTGTACTCACTAGCGTACTCAGGCGCGCTTTGGCTGCTCGGGAAACGTGAAGCAGCGCTATGAAACAATAAAACCGCGCAGCTGCGCGGTTTTATTGGAATTTTCATACTTTCCCGGTGTTTCATGAAACATCAGGAAAACGGCTTGGTGGGTCAGACGTTGAACAGGAAATTCATCACGTCTCCGTCACGAACCACATATTCCTTGCCTTCCGCCCGCATCTTGCCGGCTTCCTTGGCGCCCGCCTCTCCCTTGTACTTGATGAAGTCATCGAAAGAAATCGTCTGCGCACGGATGAAACCTCGCTCGAAATCGGTGTGGATGACGCCAGCGGCCTGCGGAGCGGTATCGCCCACGTGGATGGTCCAGGCACGCACTTCCTTGACGCCCGCGGTGAAATAGGTCTGCAGGCCCAGCAGCTTGTAACCAGTACGAATCAGCCGGTTCAGGCCGGGCTCCTCGAGCCCCATGCTGGCGAGGAAATCGCCCTTGTCTTCGTCGTCCAGATCGGCGATCTCGGCCTCGATCGCTGCACACAGGGCCACGACCGGCGCCCCCTCCGCATCGGCAAGGGCCTTGAGGCGATCAAGGTGCGCGTTGTTCTCGAAACCGTCCTCGGCCACATTCGCCACGTACATTGCCGGCTTTACCGTCAGCAAGCACAGCGGCCGGATGGTTTCCTTGTCGTCGTCCGAAAGGCCAAAACTGCGGGCAGGCTTGCCTTCGTTGAGATGCGGAAGCAGCTTCTCGAGCACCGCGGCAAGTTTCTGCGCCTCCTTGTCACCGGCACGCGCCTTCTTGCTCTCTCGCGAGAGGGTTTTCTCGACCGTCGCGAGATCGGCAAGCGCCAATTCAGTGCTGATCGTCTCGATGTCGGCAATCGGATCGACGTGACCATTCACGTGCACGACGTTGTCATCTTCGAAGCAGCGCACCACGTTCACGATCGCATCGGTCTCGCGGATGTTCGCGAGGAACTGGTTTCCGAGCCCCTCGCCCTTCGAAGCCCCGGCCACCAGTCCGGCGATATCGACGAATTCCACGATTGCCGGCTGGATCTTCTGCGGCTTGACGATCTTCGACAGTTCATCAAGACGTACGTCCGGCACTTCGACGATACCGACGTTCGGCTCGATCGTGCAGAAGGGATAGTTTTCGGCCTGGATGCCGGCCTTGGTCAGCGCGTTGAAGAGCGTGGACTTGCCCACATTGGGCAGACCGACGATGCCGCATTTGAGACTCATGCTTACATGTCCTTCTGTTTACCCGCGCCCGCGGATCCTGCTCGCGCGTTCAATCGGGTGGTGGCGGCATTCCACTCGCCACGGCTAATCATTGACCAGGCGCCCAGCGCTCGATCGATCGATTCATCGATCAGATCCCGCTCTTCGCGACGCGGAGGCTTGAGCACGAAATTGACGACTTCGTTTCGATCGCCCGGATGACCGATACCAATACGAAGCCGCCAGTAATCCGGCGTGCCCAGATGGGCAGTCGCATCCTTGAGACCGTTATGTCCGCCCGCGCCCCCGCCGAACTTGAGGCGGAGCTGACCGGGCGGAATATCGAGTTCGTCGTGCACCACGAGAACCTCGGCGGGCGAAATGCGGAAGAATCGCGCCATCGCGCCGATCGCCTGACCCGAGCGGTTCATGAACGTCTGCGGCATCAACAAATGAACGCCGGCGGCCCGCGACGTCGCCACGAAACCGTGGAAACGCGACTCGCGGCTGAAATCCGCGCCCAGTTCGCGTGCAAGACGCTCACAAAACCAAAACCCGGCGTTGTGCCGGGTCTCGGAGTAATCGGGCCCCGGGTTGCCGAGGCCGACGATCAGTTTGGGAGGCAGTTGAGCCATATCGAGTTCCCTGAAGTTCCGGGTTCATACCGATCCGGCAAACCCACCTCCCGAAGGCCTTTGTCAGGCCGCGGCTTCGCCGCCTTCGTCGGTAGCGGCAGCTTCACCACCACCCGTCTTCAGCACCGTTGCCACAACCGGATCGCCTTCGCCATGGTGTACGACTGCAACACCGGCCGGCAGGACGAGTTCCGAAAGATGGATCGAATTGCCGGTGGCGAGATCCTTGAGATCCACCTGGATGAACTCCGGCAGATCCTTGGGCAGGCACTCAACATCGACTTCGGCCAGCACATGCGAAACCATGCCGCCCTCGAGCTTGACGCCCGGGCAGATCTCGTCGTTGACAAAGTGCAACGGCACCTTCATGTGCATCTTCTGACCACGCACGATGCGCTGGAAATCGATGTGCTGGACCTGAGCCCGGTAGGCGTGCCACTGGGTATCACGCAGCACGACTTCCTGCACTTCCCCCTCGACATCGATGTTCAGCACGGAAGCATGGAAGGCTTCCTTGTGCAGCAGGTGGTACAGCTCATTGTGATCCAGGGAGATCGGGGTGGCGTTCTGACCAGCACCATAAATGATGCCCGGCAGCTTGCCAGCGCGACGCAGGCGGCGGCTCGCACCCGATCCCTGAGCTTCGCGCTTCTCGGCTTTGAAAGAAATTTGCATGACTACTCCTGATGATTACGGCGCCGACCGCGACCAGTCGGCACCACGAAAAACGCTGCGGGCAAGCCCGCAGCGCAAAGAACAAGCACTATTCCATGAACAGCGAACTGACGGATTCCTCGTTACTGATTCGCAGCATCGTATCCGCGAGCAGCGACGCCACCGAAACCTGACGGATCCGGCCGCATGCTCGTGCGTCATCGCGCAGCGGAATCGTGTCGGTGACCACCAACTCATCGAGTTCGGAATCGTTGATCCGACTCACCGCAGCCCCGGACAAGACCGCATGCGTGCAGTACGACAGAACGCGCTTGGCACCTTGCTCCTTGAGCGCCTGGGCGGCCTTGCACAGCGTCCCCGCCGTATCGACGATATCGTCCATGATCACACAGGTACGATCCTTCACTTCGCCGATGATATTCATCACTTCCGACACATTGGCCTTGGGGCGGCGCTTGTCGATGATGGCGAGATCGCACTCCAGCCGCTTGGCGAAGGCCCGCGCCCGGACCACGCCCCCCACGTCGGGCGATACGACCATCAGATCGTTGTACTTCTGGCGATCCAGGTCGCCCAGCAATACCGGCGCAGCATAAATGTTGTCGACCGCGATATCGAAGAAACCCTGGATCTGGTCCGCGTGGAGGTCCATCGTGAGCAGACGCTGAACACCGGCGGCCTGAAGCATGTTTGCCACGACCTTGGCGGTGATCGGAACCCGCGCAGAGCGAGGCCGGCGATCCTGACGGGCGTACCCGAAATACGGGATCGCCGCGGTCACCCGTCCGGCAGACGCACGCTTGAGCGCGTCGACTAGAATGACGAGTTCCATCAGGTTGTCATTGGTCGGCACACAGGTCGGCTGCAGCACGAAGACATCCTTGCCCCGGACGTTCTGGAGCAATTCGACATTCACCTCTCCGTCCGAGAAACGGCCCACGGTTGCCGAGCCAAGGGACATGCCAAGGCGCTTTACCACGTCGGCTGCCAGTTTGGGATTGGCGTTGCCGGTAAAGACCATCAGGCTGCCTGAAGCCATGATCACTGCTCCGATGCAGAAAGAATAATGCCGCTCAAACGATTCGGGCAGGCCGAAGCCTGCCCGACTGATCTGGCTGGGGAGGAAGGATTCGAACCCTCGAATGCCGGAATCAAAATCCGGTGCCTTAACCGACTTGGCGACTCCCCAGTTACTTGCTGCTAATCGTCACCTGCCCACTCGCGCAGCGGATGGGACCCAGAGGATCTCGCACACCACGCCCGCCACGAGGAAGGACACGCCTCAACGATTCTTTTCGCTTCCGACTCGCTGGGCACCTCCGCAAACACGCAGGCACCCGAACCAGTCATGCGGGCCGGATAATACCGCCCCAGCCATGAAATTGCATCCCTGATTTCCGGAAAGCGGCTGCAGGCAACTGCTTCCAGATCGTTTCGGGTTGCAATCGAAGCGAAGTCCGCTATTTTGATAAGTTGAGTATTCCTCGTCAACTCCTCTGCCGAAAAAATTTTCGCGGTCGGTACCGTGACGTTCGGGAAGAGGATCACATACCAGGCCTTCGGCAGGGCCACAGCCTGCATCGTCTCACCCACACCCTCGACAAAGGCATCCTGCCCAAAGAGGAAAAACGGCACATCCGCACCAAGCGTCAAGCCGATCCGCGCAAGCTGACCTCTGCTGTACCCGAGCCGCCACAGGCGATTGAGTCCGAGCAGGACGCTGGCCGCATCGGAACTACCACCGCCCAGCCCACCCCCCATCGGCACGCGCTTGATGACCGCGATATCGACGCCGAGCGCGCACCCAGAAAACTTCTGCAGTGCACGGGCGGCGCGAACTACGAGATCCTGATCGGCGGGAACCCCGGCGAGATCGCTTGAACGTGCGATAAGGCCATCGACACGTGGTGTCAGAAACACCTCGTCCCCCCAGTCGAGCAGCCTGAACACCGACTGCAGAAGGTGGTAGCCATCCGCCCGGCGCCCCACGACATGCAGGAATAGGTTCAGCTTGGCCGGAGCAGGACAGCGCAGCGCCCCGGATTCAGTCATTCCGGACTCCATTCGTCAATTACCACACGAACCGAGACGTCACCCCGCTCGGCCTCGATTCTTCGCGGCATCGCCGCCGACACCGGCGAAGCGTACTCGGGATAGGCGATCAGCCAGCCGTCTTCGGCAAGCAGCGCAATCCGGCCTCGATCGTCGCGGCGCTGCACCGTAGCACCGGCTCCCACCACAGCCTGCAACCAGTCGGCGAGCCTCGATACGGGGATTGCCGCGCCCACGACGCGGGCAGCCAATTCGTCCGCGGTCGCGGCGACGGTACGGCGCCCGTCGGCCTCCTGCAGAACCGCACTATCGGGCGTGACACGAAGCTGCGCCAGCGTCTGACCGAGCGGCGTGTCGAAACTGATGAGATCCTCGCCAGGGCGGCGATGCCAATAGACCCGCAGGTGGGCAGCGTGTGCGCCGTCGCTCACCGAAAGGCGACCCTGCATCTCGAAGCTTGCCGCGGCAGCCCGCACCACTACCGGCGCGCCCTGCATCTGCGATGGCGACAGCGTCGAACACGCTGCCAGCAAGGTGCAGGCAATCACGGCGGCGAACCCAGAAATGATTGCACGCATCAGTGCGCAAAACGTTTCATTACGTCGCCGAGCGCCTTGTTGTCCGGGAACTTCGTAGCGGCCTCCTGCCATACCCGATTCGCGTCATCGTGACGATCCAGCGCCCACAGGACCTCGCCGATATGCGCTGCGATCTCGGGATCTGCCCGCAGTTTGTACGCTTCCTGCAGTGTCGCAAGAGCGGCCTTCGCATCGCCGCGTCGGAAGCGGACCCAACCCTGACTATCCATGATGAAGGGGTCGTTGGGCGAAAGCGCCGCGGCCCGGTCGATGAGGGTCTGGGCTTCATCAAGGCGCTCGCCGCGATCAGCCAGTGAATAACCGAGCGCATTGAGCGCATGCGCGTTATCCGGCTCGAGGGCGATCAACTTGCGAAGCCGCCCCTCCATGACCTCGTGGCGCCCCATGCGTTCCGCCAGCAGCGCGGACTCGTAAAGAAGATCGCCATCGTCCGGACGTGCTCGCAAGCCTTCGTCCAGCAGGTCGAGGGCCTCGGAATCCTTGCCCGCGTCCCGCAACACCTGGGCTTCCGCAAGACGCACGCGGTGCTGCACATCGGCATCGCCCTTGATCTCATGCAAGGCCTTGCGCGCACCGTTGATATCACCCCCGGCGGCCAGCAGATTCGCGAGACGAACCCTGGCCTGCATGTATTGATCGCCTTCGCCGACCTCACGATAGCGCTCGATTGCGAGGTCACGCTTGCCGCTGGCCTCGGCGATCTGGGCAAGATAGAAGCGCGTCCGGTCGGCGTCGTCGGGACGCAACTCGAGCAGCGTCGAAAACTGCCGCTCGGCTTCGTCCCAATCGCCGATCTGCATCGACAGCAACCCGACCGCATTGACCATGTCAGCGTCTTCCGGAGACTTGGCGAGCAGCGCCCGAAAGGCTTCGCGCGCCTCGGGGTAACGCTTTGCGGCGGCCAGGACGCGTGCCCGCGCCAGCAAGGCTTGGCGCGCATCCGGATGTCCCTTGAGGTATTCGTCCAGCACTGCGAGCGACGCATCCACATCGTCACGCTGCAGCAACTGCGCTTTCATCAACACCGCCGGTTCCCAGTCCGGGCGCAACTGCAGTGCCTGGTCGATACGGGTCATGGCACTAAGTGCGTCACCGGCATTGAAGGCCGCATGCGCTCTCGCGAAATGTGCCTCGGGGTGATCCAGGTAGGGTTCCGTCACGCGCTCGACGACAGCTCTTGCGGCCTTCTTGTCCTGCATCTGGCCGAGGGCCGCGTTCAGACCCAACAGATTCCGGCCGAGTTCATCCCCCGATTCCGCAAGCACCTTCGCAAGATGCGCCTGGGCCGCATCGACCGAAACACCGCCCCGGGACATCACACCCGCGAGAATCCTTTTCGCATCAGCTGATCCGGGATCCAGCCGAGCCCATAGCTGTGCGGCCTCCGTCGCTGCAGGCATCTGCCGTGCGTAGATCGCCATCTCGGTCGCCCGTCTGGCGATCCGCGCATCCTGGGTACGTCGGGCAAGATCGAGATATGCCGGAACCGCTACATCGAATTGACCGCGCGCGCCGGCAATCTCGGCCAGCAGATACTGATACAACACCTGAGGAGTGAGCCCGGTGTCGACTGTCGCCGCGCTCGGCCGGGCTGCAGCGACCGTAGGCGCCGGCGTCTGGGCACGCGCGCCAGGCAGGGCAGCAATTGCCAGGGTTCCCGCGCCAAGAAGCACGGCAAGACGATTGATGACAGGCATTGAAAACTCTCGAAACACGACGATTTGGGAGGGGCCACAGCTGCGCGCCGCAGCGGCACGTATCCGGTGGACGCCTGGGGCGTTGCGTACCGCAGCGAACTGCGAACCCGTGCCCACTTTGAGCGATGCAATACAATTCGGTTCGATCGATGTTAGGTAGTTTCCGTTGCCGGAGCAAGTTGGCCCCCTCACGTCCCCTCCCCACTACGATGCCTGAACTCCCCGAAGTCGAAACCACCCGCCGCGGGATTGCGCCACACCTGACGGGCGGGCACGTCAGCCGGGTGCTGATCCGCAACCCGAGGCTTCGACAGCCGATTCCCGCCGATCTGGCGGATATCATCGGAGACCGCACCCTTCACGCCATCAAGCGGCGCGCAAAGTACCTGTTGCTGGTATTCGAGCACGGCACACTGCTGATGCATCTGGGAATGTCCGGCAGTCTGCGGGTCATCGGCCGAGACACGCCACCAGGCAAGCACGATCATATCGATATCGAATTTGGCGATCGGGTCCTGCGGCTGCACGACCCCCGACGCTTCGGCCTCGTGCTTTGGCAACAGGGATCGCAAGCTCATCCACTACTGGCGCGTCTGGGCATCGAGCCGCTCGACACGGCTTTCGACGGGCACTGGCTATACGAGGCAAGCCGCGGACGGACAACGCCCGCGAAACTCTTCATCATGGATGGCAAACACATTGTCGGTGTGGGCAACATCTATGCATCGGAAAGTCTGCATGCGGCGGGAATCGACCCGCGCACACCAATCGGCGCACTCGGTCCACGACGCACCGCACGGCTGGCCGAAGCGATCCGGCGCACGCTGCAAGTCGCCATCGACGCCGGCGGCAGCACCCTGCGCGACTTCGTGCATAGCGATGGCAAGCCCGGATACTTCCAGCACCAGCATCAAGTTTACGGACGTGCCGGGCAACCCTGCGCACGCTGCGGCAACTCGATCCGAGTCATCCAGATGGGGCAGCGCTCGACATACTTCTGTCCGACCTGCCAGCGTCGCTAGCTATCAATCGGCATATTGCGCCGTCTATCGCCACAAGCTGCCTTACGGCGGCTAACCGCAGCGTGCCATTTCCAGCAGCCAGGATTGGGCCTATGCTGCATCATCCCGTGAATCCAGCGGGCAGCCCGCGGATCTACAGTTTCCGACGGCGTGCTCGTTAATACACTGCATGAACCTGATCGACAGCTTTTCCGCTTACAGTCAGTGGCGTGACCGCTCCGCCGTCGCGGTCGAACGACTGCGAAGCTGGCTACAGAACAATCGCCTGGGCGACGCCCAGGGAGAGATGCGGCTGCAGTACGCGCTCAATCGTCTGCGCGAAGATCAACTCACCGTTGCCTTCGTGGCGGAGTTCTCGCGAGGCAAGTCGGAGCTTATCAACGCAATCTTCTTTTCTGCCTATGGCGACCGCATTCTGCCGTCGAGCGCAGGGCGGACGACCATGTGCCCGACCGAGCTGCAGTGGCGGCCGGGCGACACGCCGGGGATCGCGCTACTGCCGATCGACACCCGGTCGACGCATGCCAGCGTCGCAGAACTCAAGCGTTACCCCGAAGAATGGGTCTCCTGCGACCTCGATGCCGACTCTTCCGAAAGCCTGCGCAGCGCACTCGCCCGCGTCGGGGAAACGAGATGGGTCGATCGGGATCGCGCAATCGATCTTGGCTTCGCGATCGACGAACAGGGCAATACGGGCCTCAAGCCGACCCCGGATGGTCTGGTCGAGATCCCGAGCTGGCGCCACGCGGTCATTCGCTTTCCGCACCCCCTGCTCGAAAAGGGTTTGGTGATCCTGGACACGCCGGGTCTCAATGCGATCGGCGCGGAACCCGAGCTCACATTGTCCCTGCTGCCCAATGCCCATGCAGTTCTCTTCGTTCTGGCCGCGGATACCGGCGTCACCCAGTCGGATCTTGCGGTCTGGCGGGAATACGTCAGTACCGGTCGCGGCAATCGTCGCGGCTGCCTGGTCGCCCTCAACAAGATCGATGGGCTCTGGGACGGGCTGCGGAATCAGACACGCATCGACGAAGAGATCGCTCGACAGGTCGAGAGCGTCTCGCGCACGCTCGACATCGATGCAACTCAAGTGTTTCCGGTCTCGGCCCAGAAAGCTCTGGTCGCCCGCATCGGACATGACGCAATCCTGCTGGCCCGCAGCGAACTCGAGCGTCTCGAGACCGCGCTGATAGAAGACCTGCTGCCGACCAAGCAGGAACTGGTGCGCGAAAACACCTTGGGCGAGGCGGACGATCTTGTGCGCCAGACGCGCGAACTGTTGAATGCTCGACTGGCAGGCATTCGGGAACAATTGCAGGAACTCTCCGACCTGCGCGGCAAGAATCAGAGCGTCATCGAATACATGATGCGCAAGGTCAAGTCGGAAAAGGACGAATTCGAGCAGGGTCTGCAGAAATACTACGCGGTACGCAGCGTCTTCTCGAACATGACCAACAGCCTGCTTGCGCACCTGGGCCTCGATGCCCTGCGCGACGAGACCCGGCGAACCCGGGAAGCGATGCTCGACTCGTCCTTTTCCAAGGGCCTGCGCGACGCCATGCTCAGCTTCTTTACAAGCCTGCGCGGCAATCTGCGCCGCTCTACCGATGAAATAGGTGAGATAACGCGCATGCTTGAAGCCATGTACAAGCGTTTCACCGTCGAGCATGGCCTGAAGCTCACCCCACCGAGCAGCTTTTCCACCCTGCGCTACGAAAAGGAGATCGATCGCCTGGAAAATGCCTTCAACAGCCAGTTCAATACGGTGCTGAACATCGTCACCACCGAGAAGCACGCGCTTACCCAGAAGTTCTTCGAAACCATTGCCGTGCAGGCGCGCCGCACCTTCGAAGTAGCCAATCGGGATGTCGAGAACTGGCTCAGGGCAGTAATGTCACCGCTGGAAACGCAGGTGCGGGAATATCAACTGCAGCTGAAGCGCCGTCTGGAGAGCGTCAAGCGCATTCACCAGGCGACTGACACGCTTGAAGAGCGCATTGTCGAGCTTCAACACTCCGAACAGGGGGTGCTGCAGGAGCTCGAAGAACTCACGCGCATTTCGAACGAGATCCACATGGAACTCAATACCGCGGTGGTCGATCCCCAGCAAGCCTTCGAAACGCGCGCGGCCTGACCCCCGAGCCTACGGGTCATCACTCAACGAAGGGGCCGGTCGGCCCCTTTTTCCATCCTGCGCCACCAATCCATCCGAAACCGGAGGATTCGCCCGCTCGTCACCCCTTGCCGCTGGTGAGCTGCAGGAACTTCTCCATCAACTGCTCCTTCGTTTCGGGCCGGTCCGGATCGAGCGGAATGCAGTCGACCGGGCAGACCTGCTGGCATTGAGGCTCGTCGAAATGGCCTACGCACTCAGTACATTTGTTCGGGTCGATCTCGTAGATCTCGTCCCCTTGGTAGATGGCGCCATTGGGGCATTCGGGCTCGCACACATCGCAGTTGATGCATTCGTCGGTAATCATCAGAGACATAAGCTGTTCCTTTTCACTTCTCGGGTTTCGATTTGGTTTTGAGTTGCAGACGTTCGAACACCAGCGGGCGAACGAATTTGCTCACGTCGCCGCCGAGTCGCGCGATTTCCCGCACCATCGTTGCGGAGATGAACATGTATTCGTCGGCGGGGGTCAGGAATATGGTTTCGACATCCGGATAGAGGCGACGGTTCATGCCTGCCATCTGGAACTCGTACTCGAAGTCCGAAACCGCCCGCAAACCGCGCAGGATAACCCGGGCATTCTGTTCCTCGAGAAAACGCATCAGCAGCCCGTCGAAACCGATCACGGAGACGTTGGGGTAGTCCTTGAGCACTTCGCGTGCCAGTTCAACCCGCTCATCCAGCCCGAAAATCGGCGCCTTTACCTGGCTTGCGGCAACCCCGACGATCACACGTTCGAACAGCCGGGAGGCTCGGCGCACCAGATCCTCATGACCATTCGTGAACGGATCGAAGGTCCCCGGGTACACCGCGGTACCATCTCTCATCAACGCTCTCCTTGCTGCATGAGCTGGTAATACACTTGGCCCGCCTTGCCTTGCCTGACAGTGCTGTATGGCCCCAGATTGCTCATCGGCCGCTCGGCCTCCACGTAGAGCCAACCCCCGGGGGCCAGCAAGTTGCCGATCAGCGGCGCCGCACATTCGACCAAGCCCTTGTTGTAGGGCGGGTCCAGAAAGATCACATCGAAGCTGGCCGCCGTCGATTGCGCGAATTTTACCGCATCGCCGCGAACGATCTCTACACCTTCCGCTAGTAGGGTCTTTGCGGATTGCTGCAGCACCGCACAAGCGGCCGCACTTTGCTCCACCATGACCACCCGCGAGGCGCCCCTGGATGCGGCTTCGAACCCCATCGCCCCCGTTCCCGCAAAGAGGTCGAGCACCGTCAAACCGGTCAGGTCCTGGCCAAGCCAGTTGAACACGGTCTCGCGAACCCGATCCGGAGTCGGCCGCAGGCCGGGTACCGCGGCCACTTCGAGCAACCGCGAACGCCAGCGCCCGCCGATTATCCGGACGCGACTCATTGCGCCTTGGTCGCCTGAGCCTGATCGCCGCTCCCTCCGACGATCACGGTTATCAGGTTCTCGGGTCGGACGCGACGCCGGAAAGCATCACGCACCGCCTCGGCGGTAACCTTCTCGACCGCCTTCGGATATTGCTCCAGCCAGTCGAGCGGCAGGCCGAAAAAGCCGATCACCGACACATAGCCAAGGATCTTGCGATTCGAGTCGAGGCGCAGGCCGAAGCCGTTCACGATGTTGTCCCGCGCCGCGGCCAGTTCCTCCTTGCTCGGTCCCTCATCGAGAAAGCCCTGCAGGGTCTGGTCGACGACCTTGATGGCTTCATCAGTCTGGCTTCCCTTGGTCTGCAGGCCGATCTGAAATGGCCCGAGTTCCCTGCGCGGCTCGAAGTAGCTATACACGCTGTAGGCGAAACCGCGCTTCTCCCTGACTTCGTGCATGAGTCGCGAGACAAAACCGCCTCCGCCAAGCACGTAGTTGCCCACCAGCAACGGATAGTAGTCAGGGTCATCACGTTTGAGGCCGGGCAGGCCGATCAGCACGTGTGCCTGGGCCGAGGGGTGAGGCGCCACCAGACGCGCCTGCTTCGGCTCGACAACTGGAGGCGTCGCCGCGGGCGCGTCACCCTTGGCGAGTCCAGCTGTAATGCGGTCAGCCAGCTTCTCCGCCCCGGCCCGGTCAAGATCGCCGACGATCGCGATCGACGCTCCCGAGGTGACGAAGTAGCGTTTGTGAAAATCGACCACGTCATCACGGGTGATGCGCGCCAGGCTCTCCGGCGTGGCAGCACTGCCGTAGGGATGATCGCCGTAGATACCCTTCAGGAAAAGACGGCCGGCGATGGTATCCGGTTGGGTCAGCGCTTCCTTCAGACCGGCGATGCTGCGGCCACGTTCACGCTCGACGATCGCTGCCGGAAACGTGGGCTGCGCAAGCACTGTGGCCATCAACCCGACCGCAGCGTCGAGTTCTTCTTTGCTTGAGAGACTGCGCAAGGAAAAGCTCGCGCGATCCATTTCCGCACCACCACTGAGTTCGGCGCCGACATCGGCAAGACGATCGGCGATCGCATCTTCGTCCAGAGCGCCCGCGCCACGGTCGATCAGGCTGCTTGCCAGACTCGCGAGCCCCGCCTTGTCGGCCGGATCGAGTACCGAGCCGGCGGCGAAGTCGATCTGGACATCAACGATCGGCAGGCTCCGGCTTTCGACGAAATAGACGCGGGCGCCGCTGGCACTTTGCCAATGCTGGATGTCGACCGCCGCGTTCGCCACGCCAGCAGCCCCGAATGCCACGACAAACGCCGAGACCCGTGCAATACGCTGTACAAGTTTCATGCAGCCGGTCTCCGCTCAGTGGCGCGCGCCGGCCGGACGGCCGCTGCGGGGTTTGTCATCGAGCGGTAGCGGGTCGAGCGTCGCCACCGAAAGTTTGCTGTCGGAAAAGTAGCGCTTTGCCACCGATTGCACCTCGTCCGCAGTGACGCTGCGGATCATCTCCATGATCTTCGGCTCATCCCGCCAGGACAGGCCGACCGCCTCGAGCATGCCGATCTCCATTGCCTGGCCCATCAACGAGTCGCGCTTGTATACCTGTCCGGCGATGGCCTGCGCCTTGACCCGGCGCAATTCCGCCTCGCTCACTCCCTCCTGCTGGATGCGCGCGATCTCCGCCCGGAGCGCCTGTTTCACCTCGTCGACCGTGTGCCCCTTGGCGGGCGTGCCGTCCATGATGAAGAGCGACTCGCCGCGGGCAGTCCCGTCATAACCCGCGCCCGCCGACAAGGCCACCTGCGAGCCGCGTACCACGTTCCTTGAAAGCCTGGCGCCGTCGTAACCATCGAGCACCGCGGCGAGGACCTGCAGGGCATACACGTCGCGATCGCTATCGACATTGCGCAGCGTCGGCGCATGCCAGGCCATAGCCACGTACGGCAGATCCGCAGGCGCTCGTACCTCCGCCGTCCGGACACCGAGCTGCTCCGGCTCGATCACAGTTCGCCGGGCAGGCAACGGATCGGCCTTGTAGCCGCCGTAGAGCCGGTTTGCCTCGGCAAACACCTTTTCGTGCTGCACGTCCCCGACCACCACGATATAGGCGTTGTTGGGTGCATACCACTGGCGGTACCACTGGCGAGCGTCCGAAGACTTCATCTGGTCAAGATCGGTCATCCAGCCGATGATCGGCCGACGGTAAGGGTGAGCATTGAAAGCGGTTGCCATGAGTTGCTCGTACACCAGCGAGCGCGGCTTGTCGTCGGTGCGCATCCTGCGCTCCTCCTTCACCACCTCGAGCTCCTTGGCAAAATCCTCGTCCTCGAAGCGCAGATGACGCATGCGATCAGCCTCGAGGCCCATCATTTCACTCAAGCGCTCAGCCGGCACCTGCTGGAAATAAGCCGTGTAATCGCGGCTGGTAAAGGCATTGTCCCGCCCGCCGACCTTGGCCACACGCTTGTTGAACTCGCCGGGGCCAACCTCGTGCGTACCCTTGAACATCATGTGCTCGAGTACATGCGCAACCCCGGAGGTGCCGTCGATCTCGTCGATCGAGCCGACCCGGTACCACACCATGTTCACCACCGAAGGCGCACGCGGGTCCTCCTTGACGATCACCTTGAGCCCGTTGTCCAGCGTGGTCTCGAAAGGATTGGCCAGACTGGTTCCTGCCGCCAGCACACTCGCGCAGGCCACCACGGCCCGTCGCGCAAAGCTGCATCGCATCATTGACTTGTCCTGCATCTGTTAGAATCCGGAGCCTCTACCGCAAGCAGCGCCATGCCCGCCTGCGGTCGGTTGCGAGGCATCTTAGCGGCATCGCGCCACGACTTCCAAAAACACCACTCTGACCGGACCTCCCAATGTTTGGTTTCTTCAAGAAATCCGGCAAAACCTCGACGCCGGCAGACCAGCAGACCGATGCGCCGATCGAGCCCGTGGCCCCGCCCCCGGCCGAGCAAGCCCCCATCGCCGAAACTGCGGTCCCGCCGGCAACACTGGATGCGGCCCCCGCAGCCGCACCGCCCGCCCCAGCGTCGCAACCCGCCGTCAAACGCTCGTGGGCGGATCGCCTCAAGGCCGGCCTTGCCCGCACCCGCAACCAGCTCGGCGGCGGCCTGTCGAGCCTGTTCGGGCGCCGCAAGATCGATGAGGACCTACTCGAGGAACTCGAATCGACCCTGCTCATGGCCGACTGCGGGATCGACGCGACACAGCACCTGATCGATCAGCTGCGCACGCGCTGGAAAAAGGATCGACTCGAGACGGCAGACCAGCTGCAGCAAACACTTGCCGACGGCCTGGTGAAGATGCTCGCGCCGCTCGAACAGCCGCTCGACGTGACCACCCACAAGCCCTTCGTGATCATGCTCGCCGGGGTCAATGGATCGGGCAAGACTACCTCGATCGGCAAGCTCGCCAAGTGGTACCAAGCGCAGGGCAAGAGCGTGCTGCTAGCCGCCGGAGACACCTTCCGCGCGGCCGCCCGCGAACAGCTCCAGACCTGGGGCGAGCGCAACGGCGTGGCGGTCATCGCCCAGGAAAGCGGAGATCCGGCGGCGGTGATGTTCGACGCGGTCAATGCCGCGCGGGCGCGCGGTATCGACGTCGTGCTGGCCGACACCGCCGGGCGCCTGCCGACACAGCTCCACCTCATGGAAGAGATCGCAAAGGTCAGGCGGGTCATCAACAAGGCCGACCCGAGCGCGCCGCACGAAGTCCTGCTGGTACTTGATTCGAACATCGGCCAGAACGCGCTGATGCAGGTCAAGGCCTTCGACAAGGCGATCGGCGTCACCGGGCTGGTGCTCACCAAGCTCGACGGCACGGCCAAGGGCGGCGTGGTCGCGGCGATCTCCCGCCAGTGTCCGAAGCCGCTGCGTTTCATCGGCGTGGGTGAAGGTATCGACGATCTGCAGCCCTTCAAGGCCCGCGAATTCGTCGACGCGCTGTTCTTGCCCGCCACGCAAAACCAGCGCTGAAGGCTGCACGCCGACCAGCCCCACAGTGTTCAGATGATTGTCTTCGATCACGTAAGTCTTCGTTATCCCGGCACCTCGGGCGGCCTGCACGAAGCCAGTTTCAGCGTCAGCCAGGGCGAGTTGGTGGTGCTGTCCGGCCATTCGGGTGCAGGCAAGAGCTCATTGCTCAAGCTCATTCCGGCGATCGAACGCCCGACCGCGGGCCGGGTGCTGGTCGGCGACCAGGACGTCGGTCGCCTGCCCCGCCAGGCTATTGCCTTCCTCCGTCGGAAGATCGGCCTAGTGCTGCAGGAAAGTCGCTTGCTACTCGATCGAAGCGTTTTCGACAACGTCATGCTGCCTCTCATGATTACCGGCCACAACGCCGTCGATGCCGCAAAACGCGCCAATGCGGCGCTCGACCGGGTGGGTTTGTCGGGTCGTGGCAAGGAAATGCCGCTGGCACTTTCGGGTGGGGAGCAGCAACGGGCCGCGATTGCCCGCGCGGTGGTCAATCGCCCATCGATCCTGCTTGCCGACGAGCCTACCGCCCACCTCGATACCGCTTATGCGAGAGACATCGCCTCACTGTTCCAGTCGTTTCATGCAGCCGGTGTCACCGTAATCCTGGCCACCCACGACGCCGACCTCTTCTCGGACATGCGACCAAGGCGGCTGACGCTCAATCAGGGCCGACTGAACGCGCAGGAGCCGGCATGACCTGGCTCGGCGAACACTTCCTCGCATTGCGCAGTGCCGCGCGCCAACTCGGCAGCCACCCGCTCGGCAGCCTTCTCACTGCACTGGTCATCGGCATCGCACTGGCCTTGCCTGCCGGCGGGCTCTTGCTCCTCGACAATGCCGGGCGAGCACTCGGTGAGACATCGGGCCGCCCGGAAATCAGCATATTCATGAACGAAAAGGCCGACCGCGCAGCGAGCGACGAGATCGCCAGACGTCTCGACAACGACCCGCGCGTAGCTTCGCAGCGCTTCGTGCCTCGCGACGAAGCGCTCAAGCAGCTGGCCGAAAGCGGGCTCGCCGACGTCATCAACGATCTGCCGGGCAACCCGCTGCCGGATGCCTTCGTGGTCATGCCAAAGGGTGAGGACCCGGTCCTCTTCAACGATCTGCGCGAAACCTTCGCCGGCTGGCCCGAAGTCGCCCACGTGCAGCTGGACTCGGCCTGGATCGAGCGCCTGCACGCGATGCTGGAGCTCGGTCGGCAAACCGTCATGCTGCTGGCCTTCCTGCTCGCCTCCGCGCTGGTGATCGTGACCTTCAACACCATCCGCCTCCAGCTGCTTACCCAGCGCGCGGAGATCGAGGTGAGCCGCCTGCTGGGCGCAACCGACCGCTACATCCGCAGGCCCTTCCTCTGGCAGGGAGCACTCCAAGGCCTGCTCGGCGGTTTCATCGCCTGGGCGCTGCTCGGCGCAATGATCTCGGCGCTCTCCGAGCCGGTGGCGCGACTCGCCAATAGCTATGGGGCAATGTTCACGCTGCAACGCCCCGACGCGCTCCAGGTCGCCGCAATGCTCGGCATCGTTGCCGCACTCGGCCTGCTCGGCGCCCTGCTTTCGGCCAACCGGCACCTCAGGTTGGCCGACTGAAGCCTGCGCTCAGGCCGTCCCGCCGACCGTCAGGCCATCAATGCGCAGGGTCGGCTGTCCCACGCCAACCGGCACACTCTGGCCATCCTTGCCGCAGGTGCCCACCCCCGGGTCGAGTGCCATATCGTTGCCGATCATGCTGACTCTGGTCAGGGCATCCGGGCCGTTGCCGATCAGTGTCGCGCCCTTGACCGGCCGGGTGACCTTGCCGTCCTCGATGAGGTAGGCCTCCGCGGTGGAGAACACGAACTTGCCCGAGGTGATGTCGACCTGGCCGCCGCCGAAGTTGGCTGCGTAGAGACCTTTCTTCACTGAGCGGATGATCTCCTCGGGCGCCTTGTCGCCATTGAGCATGTAGGTGTTGGTCATGCGCGGCAAGGGCAGGTGTGCGAAGGACTCGCGACGGCCATTGCCGGTCGGCTTCATGCCCATCAGGCGCGCATTGAGCATGTCCTGCATGTAGCCGGTGAGGATCCCGTCCTCGATCAGCACGGTGTTGCTGGTCGGGTTGCCTTCGTCGTCGATCGTCAGCGAACCGCGGCGGTCGGCAATCGTGCCGTCGTCCACCACCGTCACACCCTTTGCGGCGACCTGTTGCCCCATGCGGCCCGAAAAGGCGGAACTGCCCTTGCGGTTGAAATCGCCTTCGAGGCCATGGCCGATCGCCTCGTGCAGCAGGATGCCAGGCCAGCCCGAACCCAGCACCACGGTCATGGTGCCGGCCGGCGCGGGCGACGCGTCGAGATTGACCCGCGCCTGATGCACCGCCGCGCGGGCATACTCCTGCAGCCGCTGGTCGGTGAAATAGGCATAGTCGAAGCGTCCACCGCCGCCGCCGCTGCCCTGCTCCCGACGGCCCTTGTCATCCATGATGACGGTTACCGAAACCCGCACCAGCGGCCGTACGTCAGCGGCGAGATGGCCGTCGCTGCGCGCTACCATGATGACTTCCCACGAGCCGACGATGTGCGCCATGACTTGGGAGACACGCGGGTCTTCGGCTCGCGCCATCGCCTCGAGCCGCTCGAGCAGTTTGACCTTGGCGGTATCCTCGAGCGAGGCCAGCGGGTCATCGCCGCGATAAAGCCTGGAGGAAGGCGGAGCCGCCCTGACGGCGATTTTCTGCTCGCCTCCCGCGGGACCGATCGCACGAGTCGCCTCGGCAGCCGAAAGCAGCGCCGGCAAACTGATGTCATCGGAGTAGGCAAAAGCTGTCTTTTCGCCCGAAATCGCTCGCACGCCGACACCCTGGTCGATGTTGAAACTGCCCGACTTGACGATGCCCTCCTCAAGACTCCACGCCTCGGTGCGGTGGTACTGGAAATACATGTCCGCATAGTCGAGCTGACGGGTGAACAACTGACCGAACACCTTGTCGACCGCTGCGGTGTCGAGATCGAAGGGGCTCAGCAGATACGTATCGGCGACCTGTAGGGGATTCATTTCTTTGCTCATGATGTTCTTTTCTCGATGCAGAAGGGCTGGCCCGCTTCAGGACAGCGTGCGATGCGCCAGCGCGGGAAGGCTTTGCCTGACGCGTGCGATGTGTTGAAGATCGATGTCACCGGTCACCACCCCCGGCCCCTCGCGACGGCGTGCCACGACCTCGCCCCACGGGTCGATCAGCATGGTGTCGCCAAAAGTACGGCGACCGCTCGGATGACGGCCACCCTGGGCCGGCGCCAGTACGTAGCACTGGTTCTCGATCGCGCGCGCGCGCAGCAGCACTTCCCAGTGCGCCTCGCCGGTGGTGTAGGTAAAGGCTGCCGGGAGGACGATCAGGTCAACCTTGCCCATGGCGCGGAAAAGCTCCGGGAAACGCAGGTCATAACATACCGACAGCCCGACCCGCCCGAAGGGGGCATCAAAGCTCACGACCTCGTTGCCAGGCTCGATCGTGGCGGACTCTTCGTAATGCTCCTCTCCCCGACGGAAGCCGAAGAGATGAATCTTGTCGTAGCGGGCCACCTGCATACCCTGGTCGTCATAGACCAGGGTGGCATTGCGCACCTTGGTGGCGTCGTTGCTGACCAGCGGCACCGTACCACCGATCAACCAGATGCCGTGACGTACCGCCGCCTCGCGCAGAAAGTCCTGCAGCGGCCCGCTGCCTTCGCGCTCGCGGATACGCACCTTGGCCTGTTCGTCGGGCGAGATAACCGCGAAATACTCGGGCAGGGCCACCAGGCGGGCCCCCAGATCGGCTGCCTGCGCAATCAACATCCCGACCTCCCTCAGATTGGCCTCGACCTCGGGGCCGGACACGGTCTGTACCGCGGCCACGCGGTACAGACTCTGATGAAGCGATGAAGCAGACATGCGGAGATCTCCTCGCTTGTGATCGGTTGGCGGCACCGCAGCAGCGGCATCGCGGATTATCGCAGACTGGCGCACCAGGCTCCGCGGCGCAAGGCCAGGACCTGAAGAGCTGCCGCCAGCCGGACAAGTTCAGCGGGCACCGCCCTGCCCGGGTTTGTCCCGGGCGGCGCCCCCCTGACCGGCATCGGCTCCACTCACCCGCTTGACCTGCGGATCATCCCACTTACCCGTAATACTGTACTCGAACGCAAAAAATCGTTCGACCGGGTCCTTGAGCATCTTCTGCGCAAGATAGGTGACCACACCAGCCACCGGATTGATCACCCCGGTGGCTGCATTGGCCAATGCGGCCCCCACCGCCACCGATTCCGACAGCGTGGGCTGCACCTTGACCCTCAGGTCCTGCGTTTCCGCCGGCAGGTCGACACTTCCCTGCATGAAGACCTTGGCGGCGGGCCCACGGATCTCCAGATCCGTCGTGCGCATCACCCCGTGCTCGATTCGCGCCGAACCAGCGACCCGGTCAAAGGCAAAACCTTCACTGAACACATCGCGAAAATCCAGCGTGATGCGTCGCGGCAAGGCCTGCAGGCTCAACACACCAAGCAATCGTCCGACACCGGGTTCGAGCTTGTTGAACTGCCCATCACTCGCTTCCACGTCGAATCGTCCCGACAGACTTGGATAGTCGATCTGCGTCGGCGGCCCCTGCCAGTCGAACTGCCCGGACAAGATCGCCTTGCCACGTCGCACCGCATCAGGGTAACCGAACTGCGCGAGGTACCGCCCCACATCCTTCGCCTCGACCTTCACCGATAACTCGCTACGCTGGCCGGGGCGCCAACGCCCGTCGCCACGCAGACTACCCTCCGGGCCCTCGAGCGACACACCATCGAGCAGCCATACGCCTTCCCGATTGCGGGCCTGGAGTTCCAATCGACCCAGCTCCCTTCCACGCAACATGAAACGTTCGGCGACCACGTCGAGCGTGGGCAGACTCTTAGCCCCATTCCCGTGGGACGAGGACTCCTGAACGCTCGAAGAAACGCCTTTCTCGACGGGGTCGATGGCGAGTCGCGAGAGGCGCGCCCGGAGTGTCCCCGCATCACGCCTTCGCCAGTCGAAACTGCCGTCGGCCGACTCGCTGGAGACCACCCCCTTCCAGCCACCGGGGTCCGCCGTAGCACGCAGTTCGACCTTGCCAATCTGTTCGCCAAACACCTTCAGACCGTCAGCCTGGAGATTGACCCCTGCGATTGGCCAGGACGTTGCCATTACATCGTCGCGCCCCGCCACCTCGACCGATGTCCCGGCCTCGTCATCGATCGCGCGCAGCCAGGCATCCACATCCAACTCAGGCAATCGGGCACTCACCAGAACACCACCGTCGGCCTGCCTGAGCGGTGCGCCAAGCGCCGCCCCACCGCGCTCGACGCGCCAGCCATCCGGGCTGCGCCGGCGCAACACTTCAGCCTTGAGGCTGTCACCGAGGCTCAGCACGAACGTCTGTACTGTCCCCTGTCCGGAAGGGGTCAGCGAAACGGCCAGCGGCAGCTTGTCCGTGGCGCTCTTGTTGAACGGTGCCGGCAGGCTCGAGGCAATCCCTTGCAGGTCGCTGCGCAATACCACTTCGCTGCTGCGGCCTCGGACATTTATGTCAGTCTGCCAACTGGCACGCCCGGAAAGGTGGGCCAACAGGGGCGAAGGAAATGCCTTCGCAAGGGCCGCCGCGGCAAAACCGCCGGAAGCACGGATCGCTACGCCGCCGTCTGGCCGGCTGCCACCGGCAAGGCTGAGCGGCTCACCCAACATGCGTGCGGCACCATCGGCGATATCGAGGCGCTCCGCGGTAAAAGCGATTCGCGCCGAGGCATCGGTCAGTGGCGGGAGCCCGGAGCCGATGCGTACCGCGTTCCCGACAAAACGGTATTCGCCCTTGACCTCGGTTTTTTCGATATCTCGAAGCGGCATCACCAGCGACAGAGACAGACTGCCCGCACCATCAGCCGTGATGTCCTCGGTAAAGCGATCGATCCGCTCACCGACCGGGCTCGAATTCACAAAGGCGAGAAAACCGTTGGTCGGCCCCGCAGCGCTACCCTTTATCGTCAGAATGTCGTCGCCATCGAGATCAGGCAGTTCGGCAGTGACGCGACCAAGCTTGACACTGCCGATGTGCCCGCGATCGGCGGTGATCAGCATGCCGGCCCCTTCGAAACGGAGGGTGCCGTCGATACCGTCGATCGCTGGCCAGCCCGGCGCATACTCGAGGCGCCCATTCGAAATCTTTGCGGTAACGAGAAATTGCCCGTCCTTGCCATCGCGAAACGGAAAGTTCGCGAGATTGCCCCGCAACCTGAGCCGGGCGTCGGCAGCCTTGCCGGAAACGATACTCCGGTGCAACCAGTCGCGGGTCTCCTCGTTCACTACCAGCGGCATGTAGCGCCACACCGCGGTTCCATCGGCACGCGTGAGCCGCGCCTGCAGATCGATTTCGCCAGGCCCGTTCTCATCCGGGATGAAACTGCCGCTGGCGTTGCCGGCAGCATCGGAGTTGGAGAACTCCGCCCTTTCGAGGTTCACCTCGATCTTTCCTTCGCGACGCGCCCAGCCGCCCCCCGCCTGCAGGGTTTCGAAGTCGAGCCGGGACTCGGCAAAAATGTCCGGCAGGTCAATGCTCGCCCCGCTACTCGCGAGCGTGAAACGGCCACTCTGGTCATTGCCCTCGATCTCCCCCGACAGGCCCGCCATGCCCGGCCACCCGCCACCTGCCGTGAAGCCGATACCATCAAACCGCGCCACGACGGACCACGACGGCGCCGCCTGGGCAGTCCCCTTCCAGTCCAGCGACACTCCGCTGAGCTGCCCGTCCGGTGCCAGTGCAGCCAATTGTCTGTGCAGCGCAGCGTCGAGGGGCAAGTACTGTGCAAGCCTCGCCAGCGCAGCGACGTCGAGCCGATTGACGGCGAAATGCCCAGCATTCGGCTGTCCGTCAGCGCCCCTCGAGATTCTCAGGTCGGCGTCCGTCCGGGGAAGATCGATCGAGCCATCCGCAAACGACATCGCGAGGCCCCGCGAACTCACCGAAAATCCCTCGGGGCCAAAATCACCGCCGATTCGCCCGTCGAGCCGCATGAGCTCGAGTGTCGGCAAGGTACCGTCAAGCTGCAACCTGACGGATCGCAGCGACAGGTCGATCAGCGAGCTGACGATCCGCGCACCATCAAAGGTCAACCAGGCATTGAGCGCGCCGCGTCCGTCTATTGAAACGGGATAATCGATCCAGCTGCGCCAACCACCAAGCGCAGCGCCTTCGAGCCGCGCAAACAGCTGGCCGTGCCAACCTGAAAGAGACGCAGGATCTGCACCGACCAGATCGCCGCGCAGTTCGAGCAGACCCGCAAGTTCGTTGGATGGTCGGGCCGTGAGCCCGAAACGATGATGATCGTTCAGCGCATTCACAAGGCGGATCTGTACCTGCTCGAGCCCGAGCGGCGGTGCGCCACGTCGATCGTCGATCCAGGTCAGTCCGGCATCATGGATGACGATTTCGTCCTGCCCAAGCAGCCAGTCCGCAAATTGCCCGTTTTCACCGCCACCGGCGTCCACCGGCAAGCCCGCGATGAGGATTTTTCCGTCTGGCTCCCGGCGCACCTCGAGACTCGGCCCGAAAAACTCCAACAGGCGGAAATGCGGTGAGAGACGAAGCAAGGAACTCCAGGATACCGTCGCATCGACCCGCGCAAGCTTCAGAGCCGCCCTTCCGGAACGGTCCCGCACCACCAGATCGGCCAGTTTCAGTCGTGGTCTGAATCCGCTCCAGCTGGTCTCGATCTCGCCGATCTCCACCGGCAGGCCGAGCGCACTGCCAAAGGCGGCAGCAATCTCGTCACGATAGTCGTTGGCTTTGGGGAGCAGCAGATAGCGGACGCCCAGGATGCCAACCGCGGAAACGAAATAGGCCAGCACGACTGCGCGCCACAGCCAGACGGCTGCGCGGCGCCATCGGGGTCGCCCGGGCGGGAGTGAAGGAGAAGGAATACTTTGAGGAATCACAGATCAGGGCCGGATTTCAACCGACGCTTCGCCAAACGCTGCAGGTACCGCACGCCATTTCTGCCTTGCGCGCTCCAGGCTCGACTAAAATGCCCCATTCAGGAGCCGCACCGGAATGCACGCGGCGTCGATGAGCAATTCTACCGAAGCGCCTTCAACCATGCCTCCCGATCTCATGTCCCACGTCGATGCGATTCGCAAGACCGCTGAATTTTCACGCTTTTTCGAACGTCAGCTGAACGCGCGCCCATGGCTGGCATCGCAACTCGAAACCCATCTTGCGGGGCCACTCGAGTCCGCGGCAATGGCGACGTTCGTTGCCGGGCAGGGGCTTGACGAAGCCAGTCTTCCCGCCGTGTTGCGCCGGCTCCGTGCGTGGGTCATCAGCCATGTCATGGTGCGCGATCTGGCGGGTGTCGCATCGCTGACGGAAGTCACCGAGACGATGACCACCCTGGCCGATTTCACCGTGGCAACGGCATGCGATCTACTGCACGCCAAGCTGGCAAGACGTTATGGCGAACCGCTCGGCAGCGACGGGCGAACACAGCGCATGATCGTGATCGGCATGGGAAAGCTGGGCGGGCGAGAGCTCAATGTGTCCTCGGACGTCGACTTCATCTTCGTCTACCCCGAAGACGGTGAGACGGACGGGCCGAAGTCGATCAGCAATTTCGAGTTCTTTGCCAGTCTTGGCAAGAAGTTGATTCAGTCCCTGAACGAGATCACCGAAGAAGGGCAGGTCTTCCGGGTAGACATGCGTTTGCGTCCGAACGGGGATTCGGGACCATTGGTATGCAGCTTCGACATGCTCGAAAACTATTTCATTACCCAGGGACGCGAGTGGGAGCGCTATGCGTGGATCAAGGCGCGGGCGATGCTGGGCGAGCGCACTGACGAACTCGCGTCGATTTCCCGCCCCTTCGTTTTCCGCAAGTACCTCGATTTCGGTGCGATCAATGCAATGCGTGATCTGCACGCCCAGATCCGCCGGGAAGTGGCACGCCGCGACATGGCCAACAACGTCAAGCTCGGGCCTGGAGGAATTCGCGAGATCGAATTCATCGCCCAGGTTTTCCAGCTTGTCCGCGGCGGGCGCGATCTCGCGCTGCAGGTCAAACCGACGCTGAAGGTACTCGAATTGCTCCCCGAGCGCGGAATACTGGACCGCGCTACCGTTACCCAGCTCTCCGCGGCCTACGACTTCCTGCGGCGACTCGAACACAGACTCCAGTACCTGGACGATGCCCAGACCCACAGCCTTCCCGAGAACGAACAGGACCAGATGCGCATAGCTGCGGCAATGGGCCATCGGGACTTCGACGAGATGATGGGCATCCTGGACACGCATCGGACGATCGTGAGTGCAAACTTCGAGCACGTATTCGGAGACCCTACCGAAGATGCGCACGCGCTCGACGGCGCCTGGAGCGACGCGGGCGATCAGGCCGGTTGCGCCGACGTTCTCACCAAACTGGGATACGCCGACCCCGACACGGCCTCGCGCCGCCTTGCCGAAATTCGGCGCAGTGCCCGATATCAGCAGATGCCCGCCCAGCACAAAGCCCGTTTCGACGGAATCATGCCACGAGCGCTGTCGATCGCGACCTCGACGCCAAACCCGGACCAGACGCTGGCGCGAATCCTCGACCTGATCGAGGCGATCAGCCGCCGCGGCGCCTACCTCGCCTTGCTGCAGCAGTATCCGCAGGCCTTGCAACGGGTTGCCGAACTCGTCAGTGCTTCGCGCTGGGCCGCGACCTACCTCGCCCGCCATCCCATCCTCCTCGACGAACTGCTCGATGCCAGGCAACTCGGACAGACCCCGGATTTGTCCGAGTTCCGCACGGAACTCGCTGCCGAGCTGGAACGGGTCGAACCGGACATGGAACGCCAGATGGACGTGATGAGGGAGCGCCTGCACACTCAGGTATTCGGCATGCTCACCCAGGACATTGCGGGCAATCTCACCGTCGAATCACTGGCCGACCACCTGTCCGCGCTGGCCGATACGATCGTCGAGCTCACGATCCCGATGTGCTGGCGCAGGCTCCGCAAGCGCCACCGCGAAACGCCCGCGTTCAGCGTGATCAGCTACGGCAAGCTCGGCGGCAAGGAACTCGGCTACTCCTCCGATCTCGACATCGTGTTCCTGTTCGACGACCCGGACCCGGACGCGATGGAGCTCTATTCTCGTCTTGCCCAGCGTATCAACAGCTGGCTGTCGAGTCAGACCGCGGCCGGCATTCTCTACGAAACCGACCTGCGGCTTCGGCCCAACGGCGATGCCGGCCTGCTGGTCACGAGTGTCGAAGCCTTTCGCCAGTACCAGCTCGAATCGGCATGGACCTGGGAGCATCAGGCCCTGACTCGCGCCCGCTTCACTGCCGGGGATCGGTCGATTGGCGAACGCTTCGAGGAAATCCGCATCGAAGTGCTGCGGCAGGCTCGCGACGCTTCGAAGCTGGCAAGCGAAGTGATCGAGATGCGCCGGAAGATGTACGAGAACCACGGCGGCAAGAGCGACCGGTTCGATCTCAAGCAGGACAAGGGCGGCCTGATCGACGTCGAGTTCATCGTCCAGTACCTGGTGCTGCGTCACGCGCATGAACACGCGGAGCTCTGCGGGAATCTGGGCAATATCGCGCTGCTAGGCATCGCGGCAAGGCTCGGTCTGATTCCGGCCGAACTCGCCGAAGGCGCAGCTGAAAGCTATCGCAGCTTCCGTCGCCATCAGCACCGGCTGAGGTTGGACACCGGCAGCTCGCGCATCGAAGCGAACGCAGTCGAACAGGAGCGCCGCGTCGTCATCGCGTTATGGGAAGCGGTCTTCGGGGTTGATCGCTGAACCGGAACGAAACAACCTCTTCCAGGTTTTGGGCGGCAGATCAGGCGGTCCGCATACGCCCTTGTCCGAGGGCCAAGAAAAATGCCACTCCGTGAAGTGGCATTTCCTGTCTTTTGCCCGCCTCCGGCGCTACGCGCTGAGACGACCTTTCAGGCCTACGCCTGAGCCTTTGCAATCTGGCGATAGCGGTGCAACAACGGTTCGGTATAACCGCTTGGTTGGGAGCAGCCCTCGAACACCAACGCGCAGGCCGCCTGGAAGGCGACACTGTCGGCAAGGTTGGAAGCCATCGGCCGGTAGGCCGGATCGCCGGCATTCTGGCCGTCGACCACGGCAGCCATGCGCTGCATCGTCTCTTCAACCTGTTCGCGGCTCACCACGCCATGACGCAACCAGTTGGCAATGTGCTGGCTGGAAATCCGCAGCGTGGCACGATCTTCCATCAGACCAACGTTGTTGATATCGGGCACTTTCGAGCAGCCAACCCCCTGCTCCACCCAGCGCACGACGTAGCCGAGAATGCCCTGACAGTTGTTGTCCAGTTCCTGCTGGCGCTCGTTCGCGCACCATTCGGCACGCTCGACGACGGGGATGGTGAGCAGGTCGGGGAGCAGACGCTCGCTCTCCGCAGAAAGGTCGAGCTTCTCGATCTCCTGCTGCACCGCAGCCACACTGACCTGATGGTAGTGCAGGGCGTGCAGGGTCGCACCGGTCGGGGACGGAACCCAGGCCGTGTTTGCGCCAGCCTTGGGATGAGCGATCTTCTGCTCGAGCATGGCCGCCATGAGGTCAGGCATTGCCCACATGCCCTTGCCGATCTGGGCACGACCGCGCAGACCGCAATCCAGGCCGATGAGCACGTTGCGACGCTCATAGGCCTGGATCCAGGCGCTGTTCTTGATATCGCCCTTGCGCATCATCGGGCCTGCTTCCATGGCGGTGTGCATCTCGTCGCCGGTGCGATCGAGGAAGCCGGTATTGATGAATGCTACCCGGGCCGGCGCAGCGGCGATGGAGGCCTTGAGGTTGACGCTGGTACGACGCTCCTCGTCCATGATGCCGAGCTTGACCGTGTGGCGCGGCAGCTTGAGCAGATCCTCGACGCGACCGAACAGTTCATCCGCGAACGCGACCTCGGCCGGGCCATGCATCTTGGGCTTGACGATATAGATGCTGCCGCGGCGCGAATTGCCCTTGCGCTGAAGGTCGCGACTCGAGATCAGCGTGGTCACGACCGCATCGATGATGCCTTCCGGCACTTCGTTTCCGGCCTCGTCGAGAATGGCCGGGTTGGTCATCAGGTGGCCCACGTTGCGCACGAACAGCAGCGCGCGACCGTGCAGGATCACGGGCTTGCCGTCAGCGCCGGTGTATTCGCGATCGGCGTTCAGGGTACGGGTAACCGACTTGCCACCCTTTTCGAACGTGTCGACGAGCGTGCCCTGCATCAGGCCAAGCCAGTTGCGATAAACCACGACCTTGTCGTCACCGTCGACCGCGGCAACCGAGTCTTCGCAGTCCATGATGGTGGACAGTGCCGCTTCGATCAGCAGGTCATTCACGCCGGCAGCGTCCGAAGCACCGATTGCGCCCGAACGATCGATCTGGATCTCGATGTGCAGTCCGTTGTTCTTGAGCAGAACCGCTTGCGGCGCCGCCGCATCGCCCTGGTAGCCGACGAACTTGCCGGCATCGGCCAGCGCGGCGCTGGCACCGCTCTTGAGCGTGACGACCAGCGCGCCATTGCTCACCGAATAGGCGGTCGCATCGGCATGGGATGCACCTGCGAGCGGCGCAGCCTGATCAAGAACGCCACGGCCAAAGGCGATGACCTTCTGGCCTCGCACAGGGTTGTAGCCCTTGCCGCGCTCGGCACCGTCGGCATCGCTGATGGCATCGGTACCGTAAAGCGCGTCATAGAGCGAACCCCAGCGGGCGTTCGCCGCGTTGAGCGCGTAGCGTGCGTTCATGACCGGCACGACAAGCTGCGGACCGGCCTGCACCGCCAACTCGTCGTCGACGTTGGCGGTGCTGATCTTGACGTCCTTGGGGGTAGGAAGCAGATAGCCGACCGACTCGAGGAAGGCTCGATAGGCAGCCATGTCCCGTATCGGGCCCGGGTTCGCCCGGTGCCAGGCGTCGAGCTCGCTCTGCAAGCGATCCCGTTCGGCGAGCAGCGCCTTGTTCTTGGGTGCCAAGTCGTGAACCAGCTTGTCGAAGCCGCTCCAGAAAGTCGCTACATCGAGGCCGGTCCCCGGCAAAGCTTCTTCATCGATGAAGCGTTGCAGATTGTTGGCAACCTGCAGTCGCTGGCACTTGGTACGTTCGGTCATGGCTCTGGCTCTCTTTATAACTAAAACATTACGGTCAATTTGGTCTATGTGGCGCCGGCCCCCCGCCAACCGCAGTCGTGTTGCGCAGAGGCCACGCTTCATCGACGGTCCAAGCGCGTCGGGCCAGGGAATAACCTGAGCGCGCATCAGGCTGGAAGGGGCAACCCAAGCCACCGACCATGCACGCCGGTCCTCCAACCCTGTCCGACAGGACGGAATCTTCAAGCAGCACAAGGTCCTTGGCTTCGCCAACCGTGAAGAATGGCGATGATTTTGGCCCGGGTCAATACAAGAGCGGGTAGAACATGCGGTCTTTTATTGCAGTGCAACCACATTGTCGCCCGCCCCGATCAGGCCCAGGCGTCTAAGGCGTACTTGGCAAGGCTATCGAGAGCGGTAGGGATCGCCTCCCGGTCACATCCCGGCCGCACCTCAGCCAATGCCACGCAACACAAAAAAGCCACTCCGAAGAGTGGCTTTTTTGTCGGGATATTGGTCGGGGAAAGAGGATTCGAACCTCCGGCCCCTGCGTCCCGAACGCAGTGCTCTACCAGGCTGAGCTATTCCCCGTTCGCTGCATGCCCGACTAGAAAGATCGGGCAACTGCAAAGTCCGACAATTGTAGCAGCGAGTTTTTGAAATTGGAAGCGGGAAGACACGACAGCGCTTCGATCGCGAGATTGGCTTCTGCCGTCGCATAGCGCCGGGTTTCCTCGAGCGCCCCGGAATTCTTTATGGCGTCGAGGACAGCAGCAAAATCCTCCCTACCCCCTTCTTCGATGGCGTGCCTCACTACCGCGGCCTGCTCGCTCGTTCCATGGTTCATCACATGAATAAGTGGCAGCGTCGGCTTTCCTTCCGCCAGATCGTCACCGAGGTGCTTGCCGGTTTCCGCCTCGTCGGCAGAGTAGTCGAGCACGTCGTCGATCAGCTGGAACGCGGTCCCGAGGTGCATGCCGAACGCTGCCATGCTTACCTCCTGTTCAGGCGTGGCACCACCAAGGATTGCACCGAGACGTGTGGCAGCCTCAAACAGCTTCGCCGTCTTGAAACGAATGACCTGCAGATAATCATCAACCGCCAGATCCGCGTCATGACAGTTCAGCAATTGCAGTACTTCGCCTTCAGCAATGGTGTTGGTCGCGTCGGCCAACACCTGCATCACCCGCATCTCGCCGACACCGACCATCATCTGGAAGGCACGTGAATAGAGAAAATCCCCTACAAGCACCGACGCGGCGTTACCAAATAGTGCGTTGGCGGTCTTGTTGCCTCTGCGCAAATCAGATTCGTCCACCACATCGTCATGAAGGAGCGTGGCGGTGTGGATGAACTCGATGACCGCCGCAAGCTCGTGATGATGCGTTCCTTGGTAACCGAAAGCGCCTGCCGAAAACAATGCCAGAGCCGGCCTCAGCCGTTTGCCACCACTGTGAATGATGTACTCGGCAACCTGTCGGATAAGAACAACGTCTGAATGCAGACGTTGGCGGATGACCGCGTCGACAGCCTTCATGTCGGCGTCGATCGGAGAGTATAGCTGTGCTAGGGACACGGCGCGGGGAAGGAAGGAAAACCGCGATGGTAGGGGCGCCGCACGAGCCGCGTCAAGGCGCGCTCAGTTTAGGCGCCTTGAGTACATCAGGCCGGTCGGTCACGAGCGCATCCGCGCCCGCTGCCCACCACTGTTCAGCCTGCACGGGGTCGTTCTCCGTGTAACCCAGCACGAACAGCCCAGCGGCCTTCGTCTCGCGGATCTGAGCCTCGGTCCACTCGCTCGCATCGGCATGCAGCGAGATGCAACCCAGTCTTCGGCACCGAGCCACCGCGTCCTCAGGAATCCGCTCGACCAGCAGGCCGAGCGAAAGATCGGGCACAGCACTTCGGGCGGCAATCAATGCAGTTTCGGAAAAAGACGAGAGCAGTGGCGCCTTCACGTCTTCGGACCACAGTCGGGCCACCATCTCCGCAACGACTTGGCCTGTCACGGCTTCGTGGCCCGGCGCCGGCTTGATCTCGACGTTGGCAGCCAGCCCCAGGGCGATGCACAATCGCGCCGCGGCTTCGAACGCGGGCAATGGCTCGCCGGAAAAGGCTGGGTGACGTACGCAGCCGGCATCAAGCCGAAAAAGCTGGGCAGCGTTCAGGGTGGACACCCTGCCACAGCCGTTGGTCGTCCGATCAACCGTGTCATCATGAATCAGGACCGGCACCGAGTCCGCGGACAGCATGACGTCGAACTCGACAGCGGCGCAACCGATCGCCGCCGCCAGGCGTATGCCTGCAAGTGTATTTTCGGGCGCGAGCGCACCACCGCCCCGATGGGCAAAAACGGAAGGCCAGCGCCAATCGGCTCTCATGACGTGCCCGCAACTCCGCTAACAGCCCGAACAGCTGCCACCTGAACGAACGACGGCATTATCCAGCGCCTGCTTGGCGGCCTTGCTGTCAGCCCAGACCCCCCGCAGCTCTTCGGAAAGAATCGTACGCACGGCCAGGCTGCGCGGGAACGCGGAGGCACTGGAGTTCGCCGTGACCGGTCTGTTGGTAAGCTGGCTCACCGCGACACCGATGCTTGCCATCTCGGGTTGCAAGAGTTCGCTGCCCGATGCAAGAAGACCGGCACGATTGAGGGGGAGATATCCCGTATCACGCTGCCAGCTCACCTGAGCCTCCGGGCTGAGCCAGTAGTTCACGAGCTTCGCCACGCCACGATAATCCTGCTTGGAGAGCCCCTCAGCCACCCACAGGGATGGACCATCGGCGAGCGTGTTTTGCGGTGCCCCCGGGTAACCCTCATGGTACGGCAGGCGCGCAACGACGATATCGAAGGCCGTTTTGCCCCGAAAGTCGGCGTAGGCCGAAGACGACGCGGTGAGCACCGCGCACTCTCCACTGGCGAAGCGTCGCTCAGCCTCACCCTCCCCCTCGAAAAGCTGCAGATAGCGGGCCCGATACCAGCTTGCCATCTTTGCAATGTGCTTGACCTGCAACATGCCGTTGGTGGCAAGCGTTACCTTCTTGCCGATCTGTCTCACGGTCGGCTCGTTGTGCCAGGCACTGGTGTTATCGATCAGGATCCAGTCGGGATCGGCCGACGTGAAAGGGCACGCGAACCCCGCGTCCATGAGGCGGCCGAGGACCTCCTGCAGATCGTCCCATGTCTCCGGCACCCGCTCGGAATCCACCCCGATCTCGCTCAGCGCACGCTTGTTGAGATACATCACCGGCGTCGCAAGCGCCACGGGAAGTGCCAGCAAGCGCCCGCTCGAATCGACCGGCGTCGGCGTCACAAAAGCCTGGTGCCTGAAGGTCTTCAGAGGCAGGCCGGCGCCGGCCATGACCCGGTACAGGGAGCGATAACGCGGCTTTCCGGCAAGAAATCTTTCTTCTTCCTCATCGCCGAGCAAGAGCATTGCCGGAAGCTTGCCCTGGGTCCAATCACGCTCGCTCAATACGACCCGTTGTGCGGGAGCGCCCGCATTGTAAGCATCGACCAAACGCTGCAACTGTGCGGCCTTGCCTGGACTCAGGTGGTGAACAAGCTCCAGCTCCTTGTCAGGCTGGGGCTGTTTGCTGGCGCCGGAGGCAGCGCCCGCGAGGAGAAGACATGTCAGCGCGGCAATCGCCAGGCGCCCAACAAGCTTTTTCGAACAAGACGCGCTCATGGCACTCCATGTTTGATGAATCGAAGAGCGAATTATAGGTGTGGCCGGGACCACGTGGCGAACCGCATCTGCAAGCTCAGATCAAGTTTTTCCCGTTGGCGACGTAACTCAGCAAGGACGAGTGATAGTTGAGCATGAAGAGATGATCAATAAAGTGCTATGTACGGCACTGGTTGCCTTGAGCACACTTGCGGGGTGCGAGCAACTGGGAATCCCCGACCCGGCCAAGGAAGCCGCCGCCGCGATCGAGGAAGGCAAGGCGATAGGCGCTGCATGTCGCCACTCGGGCCGCGCCCTGGAAGACTGCTATGCGCTCAATCCCGGCGCTCACAAGGCAGCAATATTCGAAGGATGGCGCGCAATGAACGACTACATGACTGAAAACAAACTTGAAGTCGTTCCTCCGACGCTCCCTCCAACCACCATGACACTCCCCACCCGTCACGCCGCACCCGACGAGCAGGCCGAGACTGCGAGCACCGAAGGCAATGGCGCAGAGCAGTCCGGGGAAAAGGATGGCGCCGCCAGCGAGCGTCGGTCGACACTGCGCACACGACGCGATGCGGCCCATTGAAACGCGCGTTCAGGAAAAACGACTGCGATACCAGCCAATCAAGTCTTCAAGCGGCATCGGGCGGGCGAACAGGTAGCCTTGCAGCAGATCGCACCCGGAAGCCACCAGGCGCCCGCGCGTCTCCTCGTCTTCGACGCCTTCCGCCACGACTCTCAGTCCGAAACC
Source organism: Cognatazoarcus halotolerans (assembly GCF_009800965.1). Lineage (GTDB taxonomy): Bacteria > Pseudomonadota > Gammaproteobacteria > Burkholderiales > Rhodocyclaceae > Cognatazoarcus > Cognatazoarcus halotolerans. Next base: position 35,219 of record NZ_WUAF01000020.1, read on the forward strand.
ATGGCCAAGACGGATGACCGCGTCGACGATCGCACGATCTCGCTCCGATCGATGCAGATTGCGCACGAACAGCTGATCGATCTTCAGCTCGGAGACGGGAAGGTTGCGAAGATACGCGAGCGACGAAAAACCTGTTCCGAAGTCATCCAGCGCGACATCGCAACCAAGTTCGCGAAGACGAACAATGATTTCGCGCACGCGAACCTCGTCCGTCAGAAGCGCGGTCTCGGTAATCTCCAATGTCAATAACGAGGGGCTTACGCGCCAGGTCTGCAGTCCCTGAGCGATCAGGTCCGGCAACTCCTGGTCGCGCATATCCGCAGCGGTGAGATTCAGCGAAAGTCGCAATGGAATGCCCTGCGCGGTCAATTCGCTGATCATCCGCACTGAATGCATGACAAGCCATCGCGACAATTGCGGCAGTACACCGAGTCGGTCGGCAAGCAGAATGACTTCCGGCGGTGCAACCGATTCGCCGGACTCCCGGTGCCAGCGAAGGAGCAGCTCGGCCGACTCGCAACGTCCGGTCCGCAGATCGATCTGCGGCTGCAGCACGAGTTCGAACTGCTGAAGCTGGAGTGCCCGGATGAAATCACGTTCCTGATCAACATAGACCTGAACCGTGCTGGCGATGTCCTCACGATAGTCTTCGAACCCACGGCCGGTCTGCCGCGCCACGACCAGCGCAACCCTGGCAGCATGCTCCAGCGTCTCCGGATCCGCTCCATGCGCCGGACCTACCGCGCCGCCAGCGGCAATTCTTCCCCGCAACTGCCTCAACTCACCGTCGAGCAGGGATTCACACACTTCCACCAGGCGGTTGGCGGCCAGTCGAACCTGAGCGGGGCTGCGCAAACCCGGCATCAGCAGCGACCATTCGCTGTCGGCAGTCGCACAGAGCAAATCTCCAGGTCTGACCACGTCACGCAGTGCATCGGCGATGAGCAGGCGCAAACGATCCTGATCAGGCAACGGCAGATGTTGTACCGCCACGCCCCATTCGAGGGTCAGGACAACCAGCCCGATGCGCGCACTCTCCGGAGCGGTACCGAGCCAACTGCCGAGCAGGCGCATGAAGCGGCGGCGGTTGGGCAATCCGGTCACTTCATCGATTTCTTCAAGACGCGCACGGAGCGCCTGTTCGCGGTGCACCGCGGACGCCGTCAATACTGCAGCAACACCGAGCATCAAACGTTCGAGCGCAAACAGGATGTCCACCTCGAGCTGGTAGACCACCGCCCTTTCCCCAACCAGCCGGCGCCCGGCAGCCGCAAGCGTCGCAGCGCAGGCTTCAAGCACGAAACCGACATCCGTTCCGGCCTCGCAACACGCCAGCCACAATCGCATCAGCCTGTTTATCCACCCGGAGTCCGCCCCCCAGGCTTCCGCGTGCAGCAGCTCGGCACAAAACAGCGCCTCGCTTTCTGCAGAGGCCTCCGACACCACCGAATGGCTGCTGCGCGCCGCCATCATGACTGCGAATTCGGCAGCCAGCTCCTTGTGATCAACAACTTTGGAGAATGCGCGGATCGCTGCGAGCTCAGCCGCATCGATCCCGAAACGTTCGCGCAAGGCACTGAGCGCCGCCTCGTCGAAACGGTCGATTTCCTCCTGCATCGTCGACGCAACAGAGTTCATGAAAGGTAGAACTCCTGCGGATCTATGCCATAGGCGTTAGGCGGCAAAGCTCTGACCACGGCATAGGGCTCGCCGTCCGGGGCGGGCGGATCGTAGAGCAGATCGAGAATCGGTGGATGCGCATTGGGACTCTTGTCGGGCCCGAGCAGCACCATGACCCTCGGCTTGAGGCGGCGAACCCGATTCTGCCCGATCACGACGGCAACCTCACCACTGTTCAGCTCGACCAGCGAACCGACCGGGTAGATCCCGATGCATTGGACGAACTGATCGACCAACGTATCGCGAAAGACCCGATCCCGCATGCTGATCAGCTGCTCGAGCGCTTGCTGCGAGGTGTACAACTCACCATAGCCACGCTCCCTGGTCATCGCACAGTAACTATCCACCAGACCGGATATTTCGGCATTCATGCCAATCGCATCCGCACGCAAGCCCTCGGGATAGCCCGATCCATCGATACGTTCATGATGGCGACGCACGATTTGCAGGATGAGCTCGGTGCAGCCGGCACTCTCCTTCACGATCGCCAGCGAAAAATCGACATGCGTCTTGAATATCTCGTATTCCAGGGGCGTGAGTCGGGCCGATTTCTGCAAGAGGCGCTGTGGCAAGCGGATCTTCCCGACATCCTGCATAAGGCCCGCAATGCCGAGCGCAGCCGTTGTCTCCTCGCCAAGACCAAGGCTGCGGGCGAAAATCATCATATGCACCGAAACGTCCAGCGCATGATCATAGGTATATTGGTCGGTGCGCTTGAGGCGCGTCAGCCACAACAACGCGTCCGGATTTCGCGCAACACTGCGCACCATGTCTTCGACCCCCTCGCGCAGCTTGCCGAGATCGGGGTTCAAGTTGCCGCGGACATCCTCGATGACCTGCTCAAGCACGACTTGGGTACGTGCGAACGACGGCACGACCCGCAGCAGCTCGTGCTCCACCGGAGTTGTCTCCGCTTCGCGCAACGGGTTCCGCCGGACAACGTCGTCGGTCAGCTCGCCAAGGTTGTCCGGCTCTCCCAGTCGCCGCGTGCTCGAACGGCCAAAGAGCCCGCGAAGCGGATTCAGGATACGCTCAAGCCCGCCTGTGACGGGAGCCGTTCCGACATCCCGCGCGGTGAATTTCGGGGTGCCGAACGCATCGCCTTCAGCCAAGCCAAGATGCCTGGCCTCGCCTGCCCGAAGCGGCGCATCGGTGATCGATGGCAGCCCCTCCAGGCGGCCCGATCGAATCAACCGCATGATCTCAAGGAAATCCGGCAGACCACCCTCGTTGCTGCCACTACTTGTATCGTCCTCGCTGAGGATCGCGCTTCGCACGCTTCGTCCGACGCGGGAACTGACATCCTCGGCGTCGGGGGCCCTGAAATGCTCGCCCACCGAACGCGTCCGGTCCACATACACGAAGCGGCACAGCGACTGCAGCTGGGCCAGAACCTCATCGTCCTCTATCAGGAACCCCTGCATGAGGAAAGGCGAATCCAGCCACGGGCGGTCAAGCTCGCATACAAACAGCCCCGGCCTCAAATCCGATGCGGCGACTATTTCCTTCACTCCGGACAGTCTCCAAAAGTCGTTCGCATACCTTTCTCACGGGGCCGGGTTCGGAAAGCGCAGATGGATCTGCTCGATCTCATCAATCACCTCGGCGTCCGGTATCCAATCCCAAGCTGCAAGATTCTCAGCGAGCTGGGCGCGGTCCGTGGCACCGATGATCGTACTGCCCACGAACCAGCGTCTGTACACAAATGCCAGCGCGAGTGTGGCCGGCGACACACCGCAGCATCTGGCAAGCGCCGCGTAGGCCTCGACCGCTTCGCCGACATTGGGCTTGGTGTATCGGGCGCCAAACCCCTTGAACCGGTTGATTCGACCGACCGCATCCGGGTGGTCCCGGTATTTTGCAGACAGATGTCCGAAAGCGAGAGGGGAATAAGCCAGCAGGCACACATCTTCACGATGGCACAGCTCGGCAATACCGAACTCGTATACTCGGTTTAGCAGGCTGTACGCATTCTGCACGGACACGACACGAGGCAGGGCGAACTCGTCGGCCAGGCGCAGGAACTCCGAGATTCCCCAAGGATGTTCGTTGGAAAGGCCAATGGCGCGAACCTTGCCCTCGGCGACCAGCTCCGCGAGCGCCTCGAGCTGCGCCTTGATGCTAGTACCCGGGCGTTCGCGCGCCGGGTCATACTGCCATTGCCCGAACAACGGCTGATTACGCTCCGGCCAGTGCAACTGATAGAGATCGACATAGTCGGTGCCAAGCCGACGCAGGCTTGCCTCAATCGCGGCGCGCAGGTTGGCTGCATCAAGCGCGAGCGGTCCTCCACGAATCCAGGTCAGATTACGTGATGGGCCGGCGGCCTTCGTCGCGAGCACAACGCTCTCGCGGGGCTTTCTCTTCAGCCAGTTTCCGACGATCGACTCACTCGCTCCGCTGGTCTGCTCTCGTGCAGGGACCGGATACATTTCGGCGGTGTCAATGAAATTGATGCCGCGCTCAAACGCCATGTCGAGCAGGGAATGCGCCTCGGTTTCGCTGTTCTGCTCGCCGAAAGTCATGGTTCCAAGGCAAACTGCCGAAACGTTCGGCCCGGATCTGCCCAACTGACGATAATCCATAACCCAGAATGCTCCACCGTTTCGGACCGCTGTCGATCGCGGCAAAATGCCGCCGGACCGCTTATCCTTCCTGCGCCGGCCAACGTCGCGAAGAACCCCGACGGCCGTCGAATTCACCTATACAACCCATCATTCAATTCTAATGGACTCCAGCAGCTCCACTCCGCGCGCAATCACGGGCATCGTGATCTGTTGCCGCCCCGGCTTCGAAAAGGACGCGGCGGCCGAACTCACCGAGTATGCATTGATTCGCGGCCATGCGGGATACGTAACGACGACCGCGGAGAGCGGCTTCGTTGTGCTGAACCTCGATGAGGAATGCAGCTTCGAAACCATCAATCGGAACATTCGCCTCGCCGAGCTGATCTTTGCCCGCCAGCTCGGATTCCGTTTCGGTACCGCATCGCACATGCCCGATGATGACCGGGTTTCTCCAATTATCGAGCTGGCACGGTGCGCCCCGTCCCGTTTCTCGAGCATCACCATCGAGACGCCCGACTCCGACGCGACGAAGCCACTCTCCGGATTCTGCCGCCGACTCTCGGCGCCTCTCGGTCGGGCCGCCGAAAAGGCCAACGTGCTAAGACCGAAGAGGGTCCATCTGCCCAACCTTGCCATCCTGTTCATCGGCCAGGGAAAAGCCTTTCTGGGTATCAATTCGGCAGACAATCGATCACCATGGCCATCGGGAATTCCGCGCCTGCGAATGCCCAAGGATGCACCCAGCCGATCAACGCAGAAGCTCGCGGAGGCCTTCGTGACGCTGCTTAGCGATACGGAGCTCGAACAGCGGCTGCGGCCGGGACAGCGGGCAGTGGACCTGGGCGCTGCCCCGGGGGGCTGGACTTGGCAACTGGCATGGCGCGGACTGCGCGTAACGGCGGTGGACAACGGACCGATGGCTGCATCGGTGATGAAAACCGAGATGGTCACGCATGTTCGCGCCGACGGGTTCAAATGGCGTCCCCCGAGCGCGGTCGAGTGGATGGTCTGCGACATGGTCGAGCAACCCTCGAGAATCGCCGCACTGGTAGCCGACTGGGTGGCCTCCGGGCGCTGCCGTCACGCGATCTTCAATCTCAAACTGCCGATGAAGCGGCGCCACGAAGAAATCGGACGTTGTCGCGAACTGATCGGCCAACGCTTTGCCAAAGCTGCACTTTCATACCGCCTCCGCCTCAAACAGCTCTACCATGACCGCGAGGAGATCACCGGATTCCTTGAAGCGATTCGCTGACGGACCCGCTTGTACCGTGGAGATCGCCCCCCTGCGTGTATAATCCCGGCGATTGTCCACTGCATCCGCCCGGCCGGTTGGCGCCTGCATGCCCTCTCATCGGGCAATGGCCTCTTGGCGCAACATGAAAAGTATCGAATCGCGACCCCGCCGGCAGTGCCGTGGTGGCACCGGGCCGATTCCGGAGCGAAAAACCCAATGAAATTTGCCGACCTCGGGCTCATTCCCGAAGTTCAACGTGCGGTGGCGGAAGCCGGTTACACGGAACCGACCCCAATTCAGCGACAAGCCATACCGATCATCCTGCAAGGTAGCGACGTCATGGGCGGCGCCCAGACGGGTACCGGAAAGACGGCTGGTTTCACACTCCCGCTACTCAACCGGCTGGCCCCGCTGGCGACTGCGAGCACATCGCCTGCGCGTCATCCCGTGCGGGCCCTTATCCTCGCCCCAACTCGCGAGCTTGCGATGCAAGTGCACGAAGCGGTGCAGACCTACAGCAAGTACCTGCCCCTGCGTTCGACCTGCATCTACGGTGGCGTCGACATGAACGCGCAGATCCAGGAATTGCGCCGGGGCATTGAAATCGTGATCGCAACACCCGGCCGCCTGCTGGACCACGTGCAGCAGAAGACCATCAATCTCGGTCAGGTGGATATGCTGGTGCTCGATGAAGCCGACCGTATGCTCGACATGGGTTTCATTCCGGACATCCGGCGCATTCTCTCGCTGCTTCCCGCAAAACGGCAGAGCCTCCTTTTTTCGGCCACCTTCTCGGACGAGATCAAGAAACTCGCCGATCAGATGCTCAAGAATCCGCAACTGATCGAGGTCGCGCGCCGCAACATGGTCTCGGAAGCCATCACCCATCGGGTCCACCCGGTCGCCAGTGGATTGAAACGCAATCTGCTTGCCCACCTGCTGCGTCACCAACCCGAGGACCAAGTGCTGGTGTTCGTCGACACCAAGTTCGCCTGCAGCCGACTGGCCAACTTTCTGGAACGCCACGGCATCGCAGCCGATTCAATCCATGGCGACAAGAGCCAGCAACAGCGCACCGACACACTGGATGCTTTCAAGTCGGGCAAGGTACGGGTGCTGGTGGCGACCGACGTTGCGGCCCGCGGCCTCGACATCGACGATCTACCCTATGTGATCAATTTCGAACTTCCCCACACGGCAGAGGACTACGTCCACCGCATCGGCCGTACCGGTCGTGCCGGACGCCAGGGCAACGCAGTCTCGTTCGTCTGCGCGGAGGAAAAAGGGCGTCTTGCCGAGATCGAAAAACTGGTCAAGCTGCAGATTCCGCAGGAGGTGGTGCCGGGCTACGACCCCGAGCCCGACTTCTTCGACGCCGGCCACAAGCGCAAACGTGGCGGCCGCCACAGTGATGCACCCACCGACACACCGCGCCCGTCGAAAAGCGACGAATCCCGCCGCCCTGCGCGCCAGGAGGCGCGTCGCGGCGGCTCGCCGAAATCCACCATGATTGCGGCAGACGGATTCGATTTCAGCAAACCTTACGAACCAGCCGGCAGGGCAGGCGAAAACGCGGGCACGCCGAACGTGCCGCCAGAACCGAACGAACCGGCTCGCGCTCATCGCCACAAACGCCCGATCGCCTTTCTGCTCGGAGGCCTGGGGCGCAAGTAGGCAGAACGGAATAGACCTTGTTTAACCCTCTTTATCGGCCGAAGGGGATTGACTGGCAGGCGTAGATTCGCATTATCGCGAACTAGGCACAGACCCTGCCGAATGGATTTCTCGCCCTTCCGCCGACCGCCCGCCGAGCCGTCCGAGCCCCTTGTCCCCGATCTCTCGGACGGGGCTGAGGCAGGGCTTTACCTTGCCCTCTTCGAGCTTGTCGAGGAAGGTCTGATCATCACCAGCGACGAGACGATCCTGGAGGTAAACAGCGCAGCCTGTGATCTGTTGCAACGCAGTTATCCTCAGCTTGTCGGAAAACCGCTGGCCGACCTGTTTCCGAGCGAGGCAGCCTTCATCTCGGCGCGCGCCGCACTTTTCGTCGAGGGTGCCTCCCGGGGGTCCCTGCTTCTGGGCATGCCGGGCGGCGAGCGTCGTCGGCTGAGATGCCTGGCCGCCGCGCGGGTTCGCCCCGGCGTCCATGCGCTGGTCCTGAGCCCCGACCTTGCCGCGCTACCCGACCCGTTGGTCGAAGCGCCACCGCGTGACAACATATGGCCGCGTTTGGCGGCAGCGGTTCAACAACCGGTACTTGTCGTCGACCAACTCGGCCGGATCAGCGCGGCAAATGCAGCAGCGCAAGCAGCACTAAGCCGCGGCAAGGGGTCACTGGTCGGCTATTCCGCAGCAAGCCTCAGGCTCGAGGAGCGCACCCTTCGGCGCCTTCCCGGGCCGCAGGACGGCTGGGAAATCCTGATCTTCGGCGGGCATAACGATGCGGCACGCACCCAATCCAGGTCAGACGACGGACACTACCGCATCATTTTCGAACACAGCCCGCTACCGACACTGCTTTGCTCCCGTGACGACTGGCGCATCGTCGAGGCGAATCTCGCGGCCGAAGCCGCCTACGGCTACAGCCTCGAGGAGTTCCGGCAACTGTCACTCAATGATCTCCGTCCGAACTCGGGACCCGGGGCAGATACGGCACGCAGCCATGCCGTGGAAGGCGTATGGCGACATCGCCGCAAGGACGGAACACTGTTCCAGGCGGAGGTATTCTCGAGTGCGGTCGACGCAGGCGGCGGCGTGACTCACCTGCTGATCGCCCATGAACTTCCGCCCACACCGAACGACGGTCTGCGCCTCAAGCTCTCGAGCGAGATTTTCGACGCCAGCAACCAGGCTATCCTGATCACCGACGCGAACAATCTGATCGTCGCCGCGAACACGGCCTTCTCGAGGATTACCGGCTATCAGAAGCACGAAGTCTTGGGCAAGAGCCCATCGATACTGAGTTCGGGACGCCAGGACGCAGAGTTCTACAGGCAGATGTGGGCGACTCTCATCAAGGAGGATGCCTGGCAAGGGGAAATCTGGAATCGACGCAAGAACGGCGATATCTACCCCGAATGGCTGAGTATCAGCCGAATTGCAAACCTGCGCGGGGAGACGCTGCACTATGTCGCGATGTTCAGCGACATGACCGAGAAAAAACGTACCGATGCACGCCTCGAATATCTTGCGAACTACGACAAGCTCACCGGCCTGCCCAACCGCCAACTGCTGGACAGTTTCTACGCCGAATTCATTGCCCATGCGCGCAGGATGCGGCAGCAGTTGATACTGATGCTGGTCGATCTTGACCATTTCAAGAAGGTCAATGACGCACTCGGTCGATCGATGGGCGACGAGCTTCTGCGCGATGTAGCAAAGCGAATCTGCGATGCGCTGCCAGAAGACGTCGTCGTGGCACGCCATGGCGGCGACGAATTCCTTGTCCTCGCCCCTCACGTGGGCGGCAGCTCCGATCCCGCCGGCCTCGCCGAACTCGTGCGAGACACCTTTGCTCGCCCGTTCGGACTTGGCGGACGCGAACTCACCATCAGCCCCAGCATGGGCATCGCACTCTTTCCCGACGACGGCGTCGATCTCGACATCCTCATCCGCAACGCCGAGGCTGCCATGTACCAGGCAAAGCGCAACGGCCGGAACAGCTATCAGTTCTATACGGACGATCTGAACACCAGTGCGTTCGAGCGCCTGGCCTACGAGAGCAGCCTCCGCCGCAGTCTTGCCAACAACGAGATGCTGCTTCACTGGCAACCGCAGTTCGATCTTTCGACCGGTCGCCTGATCGGCGCCGAAGCATTGTTGCGCTGGCAACATCCCGATCTCGGCCTGGTTCCGCCCGGGAGGTTCATTCCAATCGCAGAAGAAAGCGGCCTCATCGTTCCGCTGGGCAACTGGGTGCTGGAAGAAGCCTGCCGGCAGATGAAGGAATGGCAGCAGCGCTTCGACCGCAGGATTCATGCGGCGGTCAACATCTCATCTCTTCAGTTCCGCCAAAGCGATTTCCTTTCACAAGTCAACGAAGTACTCGAGCGGACCGGACTTCCAGCGGAGTTGCTCGAACTCGAGATGACGGAAACCGTGGTGATGCACGACGACCGGGCGTCGACCGGCACCTTGTTCGCCCTGCAGGAGCTGGGCGTCCACCTTGCGATCGATGATTTCGGCACCGGCTACTCGTCGCTCGCCTATCTGCGCCGCTTTCCGATCCACACGCTGAAGATAGACCGTTCCTTCGTTGCCGAGATCGGCCGCAGCGATGACGGGGAAGCAATCGTCAGTGCAATCCTGAGTCTGGCGGGCAGCCTGCGTCTGAACGTCGTCGCTGAAGGTGTCGAAACCGAACTGCAGCGTAGTTATCTGCGGAATGCGGGCTGCAATGCAGTCCAGGGATTTCTGCTCGCCCGTCCGATGCCGGCCGCGGATTTTGCCGCCCTTCTCGAGAGCTCGACCTGTAGCTAAACCGGCAGGGCAAAAAAAACGGCCACCAAAAGGTGGCCGTTCCACGGAACATGAAGGCTGCACTCAGCCTTCCATCGATTTCACGTGCTGGATGACTTCGCCGATAGCCTGCTGGGCCGAGCCATAGAACATGCGGCAATTGTCCTTGTAGAACAGCGCATTCTCGATACCCGAGTAGCCAGATCCCTTTCCGCGCTTGACCACGATGACGTTCTGCGCCATGTCCGCATTGAGGATCGGCATACCGTAGATCGGACTGGACTTGTCGGTACGCGCCACCGGGTTCACCACGTCGTTGGCGCCGATGATCAGGGCCACGTCGGCTTGAGCAAAATCCGCATTGATCTCCTCGAGATCGAAGATCTTGTCGTACGGCACGCCGGCTTCGGCCAGCAACACGTTCATGTGACCCGGCATGCGCCCCGCCACCGGGTGGATCGCGAACACCACCTCGACCCCCGCTTCTTCGAGCAACTGGGTCATCTCCCAGACCTTGTGCTGTGCGCCGGCCACCGCCATGCCATAACCTGGCACGATGATGACCTTGCTGGCGTAGCGCATGGTGGCTGCCGCATCGAGCGCACCGATTTCGCGCATCGTACCTTCGATCGCCTCACCCTCGACGGCCTCACCGGAGATCGGCGCGAAGATCACGTTCTTGATCGGCCGGTTCATGGCCTTGGCCATGAGCTGGGTGAGCAGCGTACCCGAGGCGCCAACCACGATACCGGCCACAACCAGCGCCGGATTGCCGAGCACATAACCTTCGAAACCGACAGCCAGGCCCGTGAATGCGTTCAGCAGCGAGATCACCACCGGCATGTCGGCCCCGCCGATCGGGCTGGTGATGATCGCCCCGAGTGCAAGCGCGAGGATGAAGAACAGTCCGATCGAGAGCATCCCCGGATGGTCAGCAGTGATGATCGCCAGCCCCAGGATCGCGGTGACCGCAGCCAGCGCCATATTCACCTGGTTCTGTGCCGGCAGCCGGAAGGCCTTTTTCATGATGCCCTGCAGCTTGGCGAAGGCAATGCACGAGCCCGAAAACGCGACCGAGCCGATCAATGCGCCCAGCACAGCGAGGATGGTCACCATGGTGCCGTGCACTTCACCACGGGCGAACTCGAGCGCCGCGATGGCCGCCGCCGCGCCGCCGCCCATGCCGTTGTAGATGGCCACCATCTGCGGCATGTCGGTCATCGCCACGCGCTTGCCCGAAACCCAGGCCAGCGAGCCACCGATGACGATGGCGAGAATCATCCAGGCAAAGTTCTGCATCCCCGGCCAGAACAGCGTCACCAGGGTCGCCACGATCATCGCCCAACCCGCCCAGACGATGCCCTTGCGGGCCGTCACCGGCGAACTCATGGCCTTGAGGCCAAAGATGAAGACGACCGCAACGCCGACGTAGGCGAGATCAATGATCCATTTCATGGACATCACTCACCCCCCTTCTTGCCGGACTTGAACATCGCCAGCATGCGCTCGGTCACCACGTAGCCGCCGGCGGCATTGGCCGCGCCAAGCAGCACTGCGATGAAGCCGATCACCAGTTCAAGCGGGCTGTCGGGATCGGCATGTCCCATCACCACCATGGCACCGATGAGCACCACACCGTGGATGAAGTTGGAGCCGGACATCAACGGCGTGTGCAGAATCACCGGCACACGCGAAATCACTTCGTAACCAACGAACGCGGCCAGCACGAAGACGTACAGATAGACGATACCTTCCATGGTCGTGTCCTCCGATCAAAGCCCGAGGGCTTGTTTGACGCCAGCGTGGCGCACTTCCCCACCATGGGTCAGGCAGGCCCCCGCCACCACTTCATCTTCCCAGTCGAGCGTGAGCGCCCCGTCCTTGATGAACGGGCTGATGAAGTTGAAGAGGTTCTTGGCGTACATTTCGGAGGCGTGCACCGGCATCCGGCTCGGGATGTTGACCGGGCCGATGACCAGCACGTCGTTGATCCAGACCTTCTCGCCAGCGACGGTACCTTCGACGTTGCCGCCGGTTTCGGCTGCCATGTCGACCACCACGGCCCCCGCCTTCATGCGCGCAACCATGTCGGCAGTAATGATCACCGGCGCCTTCTTGCCCGGAATCGCCGCGGTAGTGATCAGCGCGTCGCACTGAGCCACTGCCTTTGCCAGGCGTTCAGCCTGCTTGGCCTTTTCCTCGTCGGTCAGCTCGCGTGCATAACCGCCGCTGCCCGCAGCCGAAACGCCGGTGTCGACAAACTTGGCACCAAGCGATTCGATCTGTTCGCGCGTCTCGGGACGTACGTCATAGGCTTCGACCATGGCGCCGATCCGGCGCGATGTCGCGATTGCCTGCAGGCCCGCCACGCCGGCACCGATCACCAGCACCTTGGCTGGACGGATCGTCCCCGCGGCATAGGTCAGCATCGGGAAAAATTTGGGCGAATGGTCGGCCGCGATGAGCGCGCACTCATAGCCTGACACCGCACCTTGCGACGAAAGCACGTCCATGCTCTGCGCCCGCGAGATGCGGGGCAGGAGTTCGAGTGCAAAAGCGGTAATGTTCTTCTCAGCCAGTTGCTTCGCCCGCGCAGCGTCGGACCAGGGCTGCAGCAGCCCCACGAGAACGGTGCCCGGCTTGAGCAGGTCGATCTGCTCACGGCTCGGCGGCTGAACGCAGAACAGCACGTCGGCGCGTGCGATCACTTCGTCGGCCGTGGCGAGCTGTGACGCCCCGGCAAAATCCTCGTCACGAAAATGTGCGGGCCGGCCTGCACCGGCCTGCATCAGCACTTCCGCTCCGAGTCCCTGATACTTCTTGACCACGTCGGGCACCACCGACAATCGGCGCTCTCCGACTACGGTCTCGGCTGTTACTCCGATGACCAGAGGCATGTAACCTCCCTGAAAAAAGTTGGATGGGATGGATATTGTTTGGCGTGACCGCGAATATTGTTGTGTTTTCTCCCTATCCCCGCACCTGTTCGGTGCGCGGCTACGCTGTGGTGCATCATACTGAAATATGCGGGCACCGAACAGCACGGGATAACCCCGACCTACCATCGGAGCAAGCCATTGAAAAAAAACAGAAAACAAAAAACACACCCGAGCCGGAAGGTTGGTTTGCCGCCAGGGAGTCTGGTGCACGTCGGTGAAGTAAAGATAGACCGACCGGTCATTTCATTGATCGAATACGATGATCTCGGGCTCGACGAACAACGGTTCGGGTGTGTCGAGGATGCCTATGATTACAAGCCTGCCCGTGAGCGGCTATGGCTCAATGTCCATGGGCTCAACGACGCGGACATGATGGCCGAGATCGGCCGACGGTTTCACCTTCATCCGCTCGCGATGGAAGACATCCTCAACACGCATCAGCGGCCGAAGATCGACGATTACGGTGATTACCTCTTTGTCGTGCTGCGCATCTTCGACTTCGACGAATCGTCCCATTGCCTAGTCTCCGACCAGCTCAGCATCGTCATCGGCAAACGCTTCGTGCTGACCTTTCAGGAACGCGCGCAGGGTATTTTCCAGCCCGTTCGGGAACGTCTTCGGGCATCCCGCTCGCCGATGCGTCAGCACGGTATCGATTATCTTGCCTACGCACTGCTCGATACCGTGATCGACCGCTATTTCGTGACGGCGGACCGCCTTGGTGAGGATGCGGAGACACTCGAAGACGACGCACTCAACCGTCCGACACCGGCGCTCCTGACCCGGATCAACCAAGCCAAGCGCGAGACCCTGCAGATGCGTCGTGCAGTATGGCCGCTACGCGATGTCATTTCGTCGATGCAACGTGCCGACAACGATTTCTTCACACCCGACACCCGTCTCTACCTGCGCGATATCCACGACCATACCCTGCACGTCATCGAATCGCTCGACGGCGGGCGCGAACTGCTTGGCGACCTGCTGGATATCTATCTCTCAAGCGTCAGCAACAGGCTCAACGTAGAAGTACGCACACTCACCGTGCTATCCATGCTGTTCATGCCGGCAACCCTCATCGCCGGAATATTCGGCATGAACTTCCACGACATGCCGCTGCTTGCCGAGCACGACGGATTCTGGGTATCCATGTTCATGATGGGCGCCTGCGCACTATTCATGGGCGGGCTGTTCTGGCGTCGCCAGTGGCTCCGACAGAACGTCTGACAGCACGAAACGCGGGGAGCGCGGTCAGCGGGGCGGTGCTTCAACCAGCCTGACGATGGCCACCGAAATATTGTCGCCATAGCCATCGGAGCGTGAACGGGCTAGGGATATCAATGCCTGGGCCGCCTCTCGCGCGGTACGATTCGCCAGATGTTCGGCGATCTCATCCTCACCGAGGTCCCCCCACAGGCCATCCGAACACAACAGGAAAGTGTCCCCGGCTACCAGGCCCGCCTGGGTTGCATACTCGATCCGCGGCTCGCGTTCGGCGCCAAGGCAGGACACCAATACATTGCGCTGCGGATGCGAAAGCGCGGCGGCTGCACTGATCATCCCCTTGCGGCTGAGTTCTTCGACCAAGGAATGATCGACCGTACGCTTGATCAAACGCCCCTCGCGAAAGTGATACAGGCGCGAATCACCGCAATGCACCCAATCCACTCGCCCCGGTTGCAGCAGCAGCACCACCGCGGTGCTGTGCGGATCCTGTTCACTGGTGAAACGCGTCAGCTTGATGACCAGATGGGATTCGGTGAGGATCCCACGGAGCAGTTTCTCCGCCGACTCTTCCCGTGGAGCAAACATCTCGAAGTTCTGCTTCGCCTTGAGCAATACCTGCTCGGCGGCCATCGCCCCCCCCGTGTGACCGCCCATCCCATCCGCCACCACAGCCATGAGCATGCCGGGCAAGGACGCATGACCGAAAATGCCGACGCGGTCCTGTTGCTCGGTTCGATCTCCGGTATGCCGCGCAACGCATGTTTCTACTGACAAGGCCATGAGGGTGTTCGGGGAAACGCAAATTTGCAGATCGCGCATCATATCAACGGGCGGCCGCTTCCGCCCGCGATTCGATCACATCATACGGCGGCCGGCCGCTCTCGCCGGAGCGGTCTGGCGCATGCAAATGGCAACCCGATCAACCAGGCAGTGATTCCATTCGCGCTGCGAGCATTTCGATCCAGTGCCGTACGGGTGTAGCCGTCCCGGCCTCGAGATGCGTGATGCAGCCGATGTTGGCCGATGCAATGCATTTGGCTCCGCCTGCCTCCAGGGCCGCAAGCTTGTTGCTGCGCAACTGCTTGGAGAGCGTCGGCTGAAGCAGCGAGTAGGTTCCCGCCGACCCGCAGCACAGATGGCTATCGGCGACCGGCGTGAGTTCGTAACCGGCGGCCTCCAGCAAGCGCTCGACTACGCCGCGGATTCTGAGTCCGTGCTGCAAGGTGCAGGGCGCGTGGAAAGCCAGCTTCTCCGCTGACGGCATCCGCTGCTTGCTCAGCACCGCCTCGAGGGCATCTGCCTCTCGCGCCACGATCTCCGATATGTCGAGCGTCAGTTCACTGATTCTGGCGGCTCTTTCGGCATAGACCGGATCGTCACGCAACAGGTAACCGTAATCCTTTACCTGAACACCGCAACCGGATGCCGTCATCACGATCGCTTCGACCTCGCCGCGCTCGACCGCCGGCCACCAGGCATCGATGTTGCGCCGCGCATCCGCCAGACCGCCATCCTGATCGTTGAGGTGATAGCGCACCGCACCGCAGCATCCGGCGCCCGGCATTTCCACCAGCGAGATTCCCAGCGCATCGAGCACCCGGGCCGATGCGGCGTTGATCGACGGTGCCATCGACGGCTGGGCGCAGCCTGCCAGCGCGATCATCTTGCGGCCATGCCGCGGCGTCGGCCAGGCGCCCGCCGGACGCGCGTCCGGCACCTTGTCCTTGAGCATCGCCGGCAGCGCGGGCTTTGCCATGCGACCGAGCGACATCGCCGCACCGAAGATCCCGGCACGCGGCACGAACTCCTTGAGCAGCCAGCGACTCAGTCGGTCCGCCCCGCGTCGCGGAACCTGCCGCTCGACCACGTGCCGCCCGATGTCGACCAGCCTGCCGTAACGAACACCTGACGGGCAGGTGGATTCACACGAGCGGCAAGTGAGACAGCGGTCGAGGTGTTGACGGGTTTTCTCGGTTGCCGGCCGTCCTTCGAGCACTTGCTTGATGAGGTAGATCCGGCCGCGCGGGCCGTCGAGTTCGTCACCGAGCAACTGGTATGTCGGGCAGGTGGCGGTACAGAAGCCGCAATGGACACAGGCGCGCAGGATGGACTCGGCTTCCCTGCCCTCGGGTGTGTCCTTGATGAAATCAGCGAGATTTGTCTGCATGGTCGGGATTCGCCGTCAATCAGAGATCGGGATAAAGACGACCGCGGCCGAATACCGCAGCCGGATCAAAGGCATTCTTGAGGCGCCGGTGGATGGCTGCCAGCGGGCCGGCCAACGGTTGGAAAACACCGATCGCCTTGTCGCCGCCGCGGAACAGCACGGCATGACCGCCGGCAGCAGCGGCAACCTCGCGAATCTGCTTGGCCTCAAACTCGGAGCGTAGCCAGCGCTGGGCGCCGCCCCACTCGATCGCGGTGACCCCGGGCAGATCCACCGGCGCCGCGTCGCTGGGCAGCGCCAGGCGCCAAAGCGGCCCATCACCGCTGAAGAACGAATGCCGCTGCTCACGCACTGCCAGCCATAGCGCAGTGGCCTCGTCTTCTTCGAGGCGCTCGCCGCCCAGACGGACAACGGCCGCATCGACCGCAGCCCCGGCACCGGACAGCCGCAGTGTCAGCAAACCGTCGTGCCAGAACGATGCCGACACCGGCAGCGGCTGGCCGCCCCACTCGTTGAGTCGCAGCAACGCCGCCCGCTGATCCATCTCGAAGCGAAGCGTCGTCTCGGCCACCGGCCTCGGCAACACCTTGAGGGAAACTTCGGTGAGCAACGCCAGTGTTCCGAGGCTGCCTGCAACGAGGCGCGATACGTCGTAACCGGCCACATTCTTCATGACCCGGCCGCCGAAGTTGAGGAGGTCCCCACGCCCGTCGATCAACTGAACGCCAAGCAGGAAATCCCGTACGCCACCGACCGCCTGCCGGCGAGGTCCAGCGAGCCCGGCAGCGACACAGCCGCCCGCCGTCGCGGCTCCGAAGCGCGGTGGCTCGAAGGCGAGGAACTGCCCCTTTTCGTGGAGCACCGCCTCGAGCTCATCGAGCGGCGTGCCGCTTCGCACCGTCACTACCAGCTCGGTAGGCTCATAGGCGACGATCCCGGCATGTTCGCGAGTGTCGAGCACCTCGCCTTGCGGCGCCTGACCGTAGAAGCGCTTGCTGCCACCCCCGCGGATCTCCAGCGCCGAACCCTCCGCGGCAGCCTGGCGGATCCGCTCGACCCACCCGGATATCACTGCGTCCATTTGTCGAAATCCTCTTGTTCGGTATGGCTCATCAACGGGCGCTCAGAAGCGCTCGAGATCGGCATGTGGCAACTGCCCGTCATGGACATGCAGCTTGCCGTATTCGGCACAGCGGTTCAGGGTGGGGATGGCCTTGCCCGGATTGAGCAGGCCGTCTGGATCGAACGCTGCCTTGATGCGGAAGAAGGCGGTGCGCTCGGCCGCCGAGAACTGGCTGCACATCTGGTTGATTTTTTCCACCCCGACGCCGTGTTCGCCGGTGATGGTGCCGCCCAGCGACACCGACAGCTCAAGGATGTCCGCACCGAACGCTTCGGCGCGATCAAGCTCGCCCGGGACGTTTGCATCGAACAGGATCAAGGGATGCATGTTGCCGTCGCCAGCGTGGAACACGTTGATGCATCGCAGGCCGTATTTCTTTTCCATGCCCTGGATCGCCTCGAGCATCTCGCCCAACCGCTTTCGCGGGATGGTGCCGTCCATGCAGTAATAGTCGGCCGACAGGCGCCCCGCGGCAGGAAAGGCGGCCTTGCGGCCGGCCCAGAACTTGAGCCGCTCTGCCTCGTCGCGCGACACGCGGATCTCGCTCGCGCCGCTCTCTTCGAGTACCGCGCGGATCCGCCCGACCTCTTCGCTGACTTCCTCGGGCGTACCGTCCGACTCGCACAGCAGGATCGCCGCGGCCTCGAGGTTGTAGCCGGCATGCACGAACTGCTCCACTGCGGCCGTGGCCGGCTGATCCATCATCTCGAGACCGGCGGGAATGATCCCCGCCGCGATCACCGCGGCCACCGCATTGCCCGCGGTCACGACATCGTCGAACGAGGCCATCACGCATTGCGCCAGTTGCGGCTTTGGCGTGAGCTTGACCGTCACCTCGGTGATCACCGCGAGCATGCCCTCGGAGCCATGCATCAGCGCCAACAGGTCATATCCCGGGGCATCCAGGGCGTGGCTGCCAAACTCGACGACCTCGCCATCGATCGTGAGGCCTCTTACCCTCAAGACGTTATGTACGGTAAGACCGTATTTGAGGCAATGCACCCCGCCCGAATTCTCGGCCACGTTGCCACCGATGGTGCAGGCGATCTGCGACGAGGGATCCGGCGCATAGTAAAGCCCGTGCCTGGCCGCAGCTTCGGAGATTGCGAGGTTGCGCACACCTGGTTGCACGATCGCGAGACGCGCGACCGGATCCATGCGGACAATTTTCTTGAAGCGCGCCAGCGAGAGCAGCACGCCATGGGCATGCGGCAGCGCACCGCCCGACAACCCGGTACCCGCGCCTCGAGCCACCACCGGTACGCCCTGTTCGCTGCAGACTCCGAGCACGGCAGCGGCCTGCGCCTCGGTTTCGGGCAGGGCGACCACCATCGGCATCTGACGATAGGCGGACAGGCCGTCGCATTCGTAGGGTCTCAGATCTTCCTGATCGTAAAGAAGGCAGCCGGGCGGCAGAACCCGCGCCAACGCTTCGATCAGCCTGGCACGATCGACCCTCGAGAAATCGATCTCGTTCGCACCGGGCTCCATTGTCTCCACCACTTCACTCATTTTGGCTCCTCTCGATTCTGGTCCGCTCCCGCGCGGTCGGTTGACGCCGTCGCGGATTCCTCGAACGCAATTCCCAGGCGCTTGGCTGCCTCACGCAGATGGCGCGCCGCGGCCTTTCGTGCGGCCGCCGCGTCGCCCATCTCGATTGCGCGATAAAGCGCCTCGTGCTCCGCCTGAGCGTCGCGGGCCCGCCCGGTGAGACGTCCCTCTTCGCTCCAGGTCGGCAGGCGTGACTCGGAGAACTGGGCACCCAGAAATTCTACGAAGCGCTCCACCAGTGGATTGTGCGTGGCAGCGGCAATCGCGCGATGAAAGGCATCGTCGTCGGAGGCTGCTTCCAGGTCACTGCGAAGCGCATCGGCCATGCACGCCAGCGGCGCCTGCAAGGCATCAAGGTCGGCCGGCGTGCGGCGCTGGGCTGCCAACTCGGCACAACCCAGCTCGACGAGGTAACGCAATTCGAAAACATTGCGGGCGTGGTTCAGAGCCGAGGTCGACGTCTCCTGCAAGCGAAAGCTCCCACGGCCGGCTTCGGGCGCAACGAACGCCCCGGCCCCCTGCCGCGTCTCGACGTAACCATCGGCCTTGAGCCGCGCAATCGCCTCCCTGACGACCGTACGGCTTACCGCAAACTGGTCGGCAAGCTGCTTCTCGGTTGGCAACTGGTCCCCCGGCGCAAGACGGCCGTCACGCAACCAACCTATGAGGTTGTGCGAAAGCAGTTCCGCAAGGCGCGGGGGACGAACGATGGCACTGGATAACATCGGGTAATCAGGTTGTCTGACAAATTGTTCGAAAACTATAGTTCGCATCCTCGTAGAGTGAAAGGAGGGTTTTCCCTATGCGCCGACAGGGCCCGCGCAAACCGGTCGATGGAACCGCCTTTCCAGAAGCACGGCACGGTGCGTCCAAACCCTCCAGTCGACCGATGCCGCCCCACCGCCACGAGCAACCGACCCAACGGCCGGTGTAAACTGCCTGAATTCCCCTGCCGGGCTCCAGCGCATGTCAACATCCACCCTCACCAGACCGCTCTCCGACACGGACCGCGACGAGCTGCACGCCTTTCTCGCCAGCCGGCCGGGTGCGCTCGACCCGGAGGCGCTCGACGGGCTGTTCTGCGCCTTGATCGTCGGTCCGGAGACAGTCGCCCCTGGCGACTGGATACCCCTCGCCCTGGGTGAGTCGGAGCTGGTCTGGGATGACGAAGCGCAGATGCGGCGCATCCTAGAGTTGCTGCTGCGCGAGTGGAACAGCATCGCCGGCGGATTCCAGGTCGACTGGCGTGACGTACCCGAACCGGAAATGCGCGACCGCATGTACTTGCCCAGTGTCGACCCCACCCATGAGGATCCCGAGCATCCGCTTGCCAGCCGCTGGGCCAAGGGATTCGGCAAGGGCCTCGCGGTCTTCGGTGACCAGGCCTGGGAAATCATCGACGGCGACGAGGAAGCGCTCGCCACCGCCAGTCTCATCGCCGCACTGGACCACGGACGCAATGACACCGGGGAGGTTTTCGACCACGCCAGCCGCAAACAGCTGCTGGCCCACGTCGTTGTTGGCCTGCAACACCTCTATCGCCTCTTCCGGGACGAAACCAGCCATTCGGGCCGCAGCCACGCGCCCTATCGTGCGCCTCCGCTGCCTGGCAGAAACGACCCGTGCCCCTGTGGCAGCGGCCTCAAGTTCAAGAAATGCTGCGGCGCGCCCGAACGCCTGCATTAATTCCTGAAGTGTCGGGCATTCCGTTCCATCCACATCACCCGCGATGAGCACCGCACACAGCGCCATCGATCGACTGCTACCTTTCCTTCGCTGGCGACACGAACTCTCGGCCGCGAGTCTGCGCGCGGACCTTACCGCAGGGCTCACGGTTGCACTGCTGATGATTCCCCAGTCGCTGGCCTACGCACAGCTTGCCGGCCTTCCCGCCTACTATGGGCTGTACGCTTCGCTATTGCCGACCATGGTCGGGGCCCTCTTCGGATCGCTCGCCCAGATCTCCACCGGCCCCACCCCTCTGACCGGCCTGCTGACCGCGGCCAGCGTGATGACCCTCGCGGCACCGGGGAGCCCGCACTTCATCGCCGTCGTCGTGGCCCTTGCCTTGCTCTCGGGGCTCGTTCAACTGACCCTTGGCGCTCTGCGCCTGGGCTGGATCCTGAATCTGCTCTCGCACCCGGTACTAATGGGTTTCATCAACGCCGCAGCGCTGCTGATCTGCCTCTCGCAGCTGCCATCCCTGCTCGGCCTTTCGATGCCGCATGGTCCCCACTTCCTGCTTGATGTAGTCGGCTTTCTGGGGCGCCTCGACCAGATTCGCGTCGCTCCGGCTGCGTTCGGCATCGGCGCCCTCATTGCCCTGATGCTTCTGCGCCGGCTGGCGCCTCGGCTACCAGGCGTATTGCTGGTCATCGCTGGCAGCATCGGCCTGTCAGCGTGGTCAGGCGCCGCCGATCTGGGCGTTCGCGTTGTCGGCGCCATCCCGGCCGGCCTGCCTGAATTTGCGATCCCTGACATTCGCTGGCCCTTACTCGTCGAGTTGCTGCCCACGGCCTTCGTCATCGCGCTCGTCGGATTCATGGAGGTCGCCTCCAACGCCAAGCTCATTTCGGCGAAAACACACAAGCCCTGGAACGAGAACCAGGAGCTGATCGGCCAGGGGCTCGCCAAGGTTGCGGCCTCGATCAGCGGCACTCACCCAGTCAGCGCATCGTTCTCGCGCTCGGCCGTAAATTTCGCGGCTGGCGCGCGGACCGGCCTTTCGTCCTTCTTCACCGCTGTCTTCGTGCTCCTGACACTGCTTTTCTTCACCCCTGCACTGTGGCACTTGCCCGTCGCGGCGCTCGCCGCGGTCATCATGCAGGCGGTCGGCGGCCTTCTCGACTTCAAGGCGCTTGGAAGAGCATGGCGAGCCAGCCGGGACGACGGCATCGCCGCAGCCTCGACCTTCGCGGCCACCCTGCTTTTCGCACCGAACATCCAGAATGGCATCCTCACCGGTCTGCTGTTGTCGCTCGCAATCTACCTGTACCGCGACATGCGACCGAGGATTGCTCTGCTGGGGCTACACGAAGATGGCACCTATCGCGATGCAGAACGCTTCGATCTGCCGCACCCGCACCCCGACCTGGTCATTCTTCGCTTCGATGGCGCCCTGCATTTCATCAATGCGGCAAGCTTCGAGGACGCAGTGCTCAAGGCCGGACGGACTCGCCCCGGGGTGAAGGTCGTGCTGATCTCGTGCGCAGGCATCAACAGCATCGACGCCACCGGCCTGGAGGTGCTTGGCAGATTGCTCACTCGCACGAAGGCAGACGGCCAGACACTGAGCTTTTGCGGACTCAAGAAGCAGGTGATCGATCGCCTCCAGGCCACCGGGATGTGGCCCGCGATACAAGGCCATGCCACTTACCGTAACGAACACCAGGCGCTCGAAGCACTGCTGCCGGCACTTGACAACCCGGACGGAAAAGGGCTTTGACTTCGAAACGCGGGCGCGTTAAACTGCCGCGTTTTGCAGCACCCATTCCATCAGTTGGAGCATTCCATGTACGCGGTCATAAAAACCGGAGGTAAGCAGTATCGTGTTACCGCCGGCTACAAACTCAAAGTAGAACAGATACCGGCAGACGTGGGCTCAGAAATCACGCTCGACCAGATTCTCATGGTCGGCGAAGGCGAGTCGGTCCAGATCGGTACGCCAGTGGTTTCGGGCGCAGTCGTGAAAGCCACCGTTCTGTCCCATGGTCGTCACGACAAGGTCAAGATCTTCAAGATGCGTCGTCGCAAGCATTACATGAAGCATCAAGGCCACCGCCAGAACTACACCGAAATCCGCATCGACACGATTTCGGCCTGATCAGGAGAATAAGTCATGGCACACAAAAAAGCTGGCGGCAGTTCACGCAACGGTCGCGACTCCGAATCGAAACGCCTCGGCGTCAAACGCTACGGCGGTCAGTTCGTGCTGGCAGGCAACATCATCGTGCGTCAGCGCGGCACCGAATACCATCCGGGTGAAAACGTCGGTATCGGCAAGGACCACACCCTGTTCGCGCTCACCAACGGAACTGTCCAGTTCCAGGTGAAGGGCGCCAACAAGCGTCGTACAGTCGTTATCGTACCCGCCGCCGAATAAGCCCGGCCGCGGAAACGCAAAAGCCCTATCCTTGCGGTAGGGCTTTTTTGTTTGCGGGCCACCGGGCCCGGCCCGGCACCCGCAGGAATCAAGCATGAAGTTCTTCGACGAAGCGCGAATCGATGTAATTGCCGGCGATGGCGGCAACGGAATGGCGTCCTTCCGCCGCGAAAAATTCGTCCCGCGAGGCGGGCCGGATGGCGGCGACGGAGGTCGCGGCGGCTCGATCTACGCAGTTGCCGATCGCAACATCAACACCCTCATCGACTATCGCTATACCCGCACCTTCCATGCCAGCAACGGGGAGAAAGGCGGCTCGAGCGACTGCTACGGCAAGGGCGGCGACGATGTCGTCCTGCGCATGCCGGTCGGCACCGTGATCCGCGAACTCGAAAGCGGCGAATTGCTCGCCGATCTCGACGAGGACGGCAAGCAGGTACTGGTCGCACGTGGCGGCCGCGGCGGGCTGGGCAACATCCACTTCAAATCGAGCGTGAACCGCGCGCCGCGCAAACGCACGCTCGGCGAAGAGGGCGAGCGGCGCACACTCTACCTCGAGCTCAAGGTGCTGGCCGATGTCGGTCTCCTCGGGATGCCGAATGCCGGCAAGTCGACCTTCATCCGTGCAGTGTCCTCGGCACGCCCCAAGGTCGCTGACTACCCATTCACCACGCTTCAACCGAATCTCGGCGTAGTCCGCACCGACGAGAACCGCAGTTTCGTTATTGCCGATGTGCCGGGTCTGATCGAGGGTGCGGCGGACGGAGCGGGCCTCGGCCATCGTTTCCTGCGCCACCTTTCGCGTACCCACCTTCTGCTGCACCTCGTCGATCTCGCCCCGCTCGACCCGGAGGTGGACCCGGTGCGCGACGCGCTGGCGATCGCGGACGAGCTGCGCAAGTACGACACCGAGCTTTACGACAAACCCCGCTGGCTGGTGCTCAACAAGGTCGACCTGATCGACGAGGCCGAGCGCGCCCAGCGCATTGCCGATTTTCTGGCAGCGTACGGCGAGGTCGAGCGCCATTTCGAGATCTCGGCGCTCAATGGCGACGGTTGCAAGGCCCTGACCTTCGCCATCCAGGATCATCTTGACGCCGAGCGTGCGCGTATCGCCGCCGAGGCCGAAGCGCTCGCCCGGGCCGCGGCCGAAGCGACGGCAGCGATCTCAACCGACAACGAAGACCTCTCCCGCACCGAAGAACAATGAGACTCCGTATTCGTGACGCCCGCCGCATCGTCGTAAAGGTGGGCAGCGCCCTGGTAACTAACAATGGTACCGGGCTCGACAAGGCGGCAATGGGCGAGTGGGCCCGGCAGATCGCCGAACTGCGCCAGCATGGACGTGCGGTTGCGCTGGTTTCCTCCGGTGCCATCGCGGCCGGCATGCAGCGTCTCGGCTGGAAGCGACGGCCACACGAAGTGCATCAGCTCCAGGCCGCGGCAGCGGTCGGACAGATGGGGCTCGCCCAGGTCTATGAACAGGTCTTTTCGCAGCATGGCCTGCAGACCGCGCAGATCCTCCTGACCCATGACGATCTTGCCGATCGCGAGCGCTATCTCAATGCCCGCTCCACGCTGAACACCCTGCTCGAGCTCGGGGTGGTGCCGATCATCAACGAGAATGACACAGTCATCACCGACGAGATCAAGTTCGGCGACAACGATACGCTCGGCGCGCTGATTGCCAACCTGATCGAAGCGGAGGCCTTGCTCATCCTTACCGATCAGCAGGGCCTCTACACGGCCGACCCGCGCAAGGACCCGGCCGCCTCGCTGGTCAGCGAGGGTCAGGCCGAAGACAGCCGTTTCGAATCGATGGCCGGAGGCTCGGCAAGCCAGCTCAGCAAGGGCGGAATGATCACCAAGGTACGCGCCGCCCGACGCGCCGCACGCAGCGGCGCCCACACCTGCATCGCCAGCGGTCACGATACCGACGTGATCCTGCGCCTGTGCCGCGGCGAAGAAATCGGCAGTCTTCTGCATGCCGCCAGCACCCCGCTGCAGGCGCGCAAGCAGTGGCTTGCCGACCACCTGCAGGTCAGGGGCAAGCTGATCATCGACGCGGGTGCCTGCAGAGCACTCGTCCAGGGTCGCAGTCTGCTTCCGGTCGGCGTGAAAGAAGTCCAGGGCGACTTCGCCCGGGGCGAGGTCGTCAGCTGCCTCTCGCCGGATGGCCGCGAGATGGCACGCGGCCTGATCAACTATGCCGCACTGGAATGCCGCCGCATCGCCGGCCGACCGTCGGTGGAGATCGAGAGTCTGCTGGGCTACATCGACGAGCCGGAACTCATCCATCGCAACAACATGGTGGTTCTGGACCGCACGACCGACTGATGATCACCACGCCGATTGACACCTTCTTGCCCGAATGTTGATCTGGCGCGTTGTCTGGGCCCGAAGAGAGGCAGATACTTTGCGCAGTTCCCGAATTGTCAGACAGGGAGGTGTTCATGGTACCCACATCGGTTCACGACATTCGCAATCTGGGCATGCTCGGCCAGGCGGGCGCTGGCAAGACCCAGTTACTTGAAACCCTGCTTGCCACCAGCGGTGCGATCACCAGCGTCGGCAGCGTGGAAAAGGGCGACACGGTCAGCGATTTCGATCCGCTCGAAAAGCAGATGGGCCACTCGATCAATGCCACCGTCACCCACATGGAGTGGGCCGGCCACTGGCTGAACGTGATCGACACGCCGGGAACGCCGGATTTCTTCGGACGTGCGCTTGCGGTACTGCCCGCGGTGGAAACCGCGATGGTGGTGATCAACGCGCAGTCCGGGATCGAGCCGGTTGCACGGCGTGCGATGGAGGCTGCAGCCGGGAAATGCCGCCTGCTGGTGGTGAACAAGATCGATAGCGAGACCGCCGATCTTGCGGCGCTGATAAGCAGCATTGCCGAGGCTTTCGGCCCCGAGTGCCTGCCGATCAACCTGCCCTCGCCGGAGCGCGACCGCGTCATCGACTGCTTCTTCAAGCCCGACTACGATGCGCCCACCCTGCTCTCCTCGGTCACGGAGGCGCATGAGCGCATTGTCGACCAGGTCGTCGAGGTTGACGAGGAATTGATGGCGCTCTATCTCGAGCAGGGCCAATCACTCGATCCGGAGCAACTGCACGATCCGTTCGAAAAGGCCTTGCGCGACGGCCATCTGGTGCCGATTTGCTTCGTTTCGGCCCGCAGTGGCGCGGGCGTCAACGAACTCCTGGACGTGCTCGGCCGCCTCATGCCGGACCCCACGGAAGGCAATCCCCCGGAATTTCTCGTAGGTCAAGGGGCGACCGCGACGCCCGTGGCGCTGAGCACGGATGCCGGCGCGCATGTGGTTGCACACGTCTTCCAGGTCAGCAACGACGCGTTCCGCGGAAAACTGGGAATCTTCCGGATACACCAGGGCACCATCACCCCGAACACCCAGCTTTTCATCGGCGATGGCCGCAAACCCTTCAAGGTCGCCCACCTCTTCCGCCTGCAAGGCAAGAATCAGAGCGAAATTCCGGAGGGGGTATCAGGCGACATCTGCGCGGTCGCCCGTGTCGAGGAGATCCACCGGGATGCGGTACTGCATGATTCGCATGAAGAGGATTTCATCCACCTGCCGACACCGCTGTATCCGCAGCCGATCTTCGGTCTCGCGCTGACACCTCAGAAACATGGTGACGAACAGAAGCTGTCGGACGCACTGCACCGCCTCAGCGACGAAGACCCCTGCCTGCAGGTGGACTTCGATACGGTCAGCAAGGAAACCGTCGTTCGCGGGCTTGGAGAAGTACATCTGAAACTGGTACTCGAACAGTTGCAAAGCCGCTGGAACCTGAACCTCGACAGCCGGCCGCCGACCGTACCCTATCGCGAGACCATCACCACCGCCGCCGAAGCCCGCTACCGCCACAAGAAGCAAAGCGGTGGCGCCGGACAGTTTGGCGAAGTCGCCCTGCGCATCGAACCCCTGCCGCGTGGCAGCGGCCTCAAGTTCGAGGATGCCATCAAGGGCGGCGTGATTCCCGGGCAGTACATTCCGGCAGTCGAGAAAGGCATCCGTCAGGCAGCGGCCGAGGGCTTGCTGGCCGGATTCCCCCTGCAGGACCTGCGCGTCACCGTGGTTGACGGCAAATATCACACCGTCGACTCGAACGAAATCTCCTTTGTCACCGCAGCGCGACATGCCTTGCACGAAGCCGTCCAGAACGCACGCCCGCAGTTGCTTGAGCCAATCCTCAATGTCACGGTCGAAACCGGGGAGGCGCATTTCGGCGACGTCAGTGCCGATCTGTCCGCGCGCCGCGGACGACTGACCGGCACCGACAGCACCCAACCGGGTCGGGCGGAGATCCTCGCCCAGGTGCCCATGTCGGAGATGGAAGGATTCGAGACCCGCATGACATCGATCAGTGGCGGCGACAGCCTGTGCAAGGTGGAGTTCAGTCACTACGAGGCGGTACCGGGGGAGTTGCAGCAACGGTTGATCCGCAAACAGGGGAGCTGATCATGATCCGGAGGGCGATGTTCGGCATCACGCCTCTTCGCCCCTGAGTGACATCCGATCCGGTTCCGGAGCAAGGCTCGAATCGCGGCGGGGACTGTTGTCGTCGCGAAGATATGGTGCGCGAATCTCGGTTGCTCGCAAGCGACACCCGCGGTTCGTGCCCCTGCGCGGGAGGCCGCCGGATTCCGCACCGTGGCTGGCTCATGAATCCGCCGCCCGGCAATCCGCGCTTTGCCGAAACACCCCGTGGGCGATAACATCTCGCCCACCATCAATCCCGACGCACGCCGGCCACAGTACGACCCGACTGCCACCGCAAGCGGTCCGCATGCCCGGCCCTCCATGCCCGAACAACGCCCCGATCACCAAAACTACTGGCGCGCCACCCGGCGACTGACGCTTGCGCTGCTGGCCCTGTGGGGACTGGTGACCTTTGTACCGGCCTACTTTGCGGCACCGCTCAATCGATACGATTTTCTGGGTTTTCCCCTGGGTTTCTATCTCGCCGCCCAAGGGACGCTATTGGCCTATCTCTTGATCGTTCACATCTATGTGCGGACAATGAAAAAACTCGATCTCCGCTATGGCATGGGTGAGCATCAGGGACCGGAGATCTGACGCCCGTTCCCTCATTCCCCGGTCTTTGCAGTCGGCTTCGGATCTTCGGACTTCTTGCGTCCCATCGGAATCGGATGGGCGTGGCGGCTCAATATGTAGTCCGCAAAGAACTTGATCCAGAGCGTACTTCCGGCAATCGCGCTCCAGGTCTCGTAGGCCAGCGCACCGAGCACCACCCCGATGATCACGAAGACGATCACACCCCCGGCAACGAGGTTGATCGCAGCACAGAAGGGCGCGAATCTTTCGACGTTATCCGGTGGTTCTCCGCGCTTCAGCGCGACTTCGGAAAAATCCCGTTTGAAGATGATCCGGTAGGCCCGTCTGAGCCAGAAAAAGGCTATCGGGAAAAGCGCGAGAAAGAGCAGCCAGGTCATGGCTACGGTTACGTCAAAGACCATTGAATACCTCGGTATGCCTGAACGGCAGCAATCGGGCCACCACCCTGCCACAGAACAAAAAACCCCGCCAGCGGCAGCGGCGGGGTTTTTCACCGCCATCGAACCCCGTCAGACGGGGGAGCGATGGCGGTGTGTCACTACCGGTGACAGCGCGCTCAGTGTGCGCCGGTCACCACGGTGGAGCCGCGCGGCACGCGAACCGACTCGACCATGTGCTGGATGTGATCCGGCGGGGGAGCCGTCACCTTATCTACTGCGAAGGCCACTGCAAAGTTCACCAGTGCCCCGATCGCGCCGAAGGCTTCAGGCGTGATGCCGAAGAAGCTGTTCGGACCGCCGATCATGTCGACGAAATCGGTGCCCTTGATGAAGAACAGGCCCTTGTGCGCAAACACGTAGAACAGGGTGATGAACAAGCCGGCAAGCATGCCCGCGATCGCGCCTTCCTTGTTCATCTTCTTGGAGAAGATGCCCATCATGATGGCAGGGAACAGCGAGGAAGCCGCGATACCGAAGGCCAAAGCCACCGTGCCTGCGGCGAAGCCCGGGGGATTGAGACCCAGATAGCCGGCGATCACGATTGCAACGGCCATCGAGATCTTGCCCGACAGCAGTTCGTTCTTGTCCGAGATGCCCGGATTGAAGACGTTCTTGATCAGGTCATGCGAGACGGCGGACGAAATCGCCATCAGCAGACCGGCAGCGGTCGACAGCGCGGCAGCCAGACCACCTGCAGCCACCAGTGCGATCACCCAGTCCGGCAACAGTGCGATTTCCGGGTTGGCCAGCACGATGATGTCGGCGTTGACGTTGAGCTCGGAACCCTTCCAGCCTGCGGCCTCGGCCTTGGCGTTGAAAGCCTCGTCCTTGGACTTGTCGTTGTAGTACTGGATGCGTCCGTCGCCGTTCTTGTCTTCGAACTTGAGCAGGCCAGTCGTTTCCCAACGCTTCATCCAGGCCGGGCGATCTTCGTACACCAGGGCGGACTCCGGCGCGAAGGCGTCTGCGTTCGTCAGTGCGCCAGCATTGACCGTGCCGATCAGGTTCATCTTGGCCATGGCAGCAACAGCCGGAGCCGTCGTATACAGCAGCGCGATGAAGATCAGCGCCCAGCCAGCCGAGGTACGTGCATCCTTGACCGTGGGAACGGTGAAGAATCGCATGATCACGTGCGGCAGACCGGCGGTGCCGATCATGAGCGACATGGTGTAGACGAACATGTTCAGCGTGCTGTTGGCCGGCACCGAGGTGGTGTATTTGCCGAAGCCCAGTTCGGTAACGACCTGATCGAGCTTGGACAGCAGCGAAACATCCTGACCCACGAGGTTGGAGCCGAGACCGAGTTGCGGGATCGGATTGCCGGTGAGGTGCAGCGAGATGAAGATTGCCGGCACCAGGTAGGCGGCGATCAGCACGCAGTACTGGGCGACCTGGGTATAGGTGATGCCTTTCATGCCACCGAACACGGCGTAGGCGAACACGATTGCCATACCGATGTAGATGCCCATCTCGTTGGTCACGCCCAGGAAGCGCGAGAACGCAACCCCGACACCCGTCATCTGGCCGATGATGTAGGTCAGCGAAGCGGTCAGCAGGCAGGCCACGGCAACAGTCGAGGCGGTCTTCGAATAGAAGCGGTCGCCGATGAACTGGGGCACGGTGAACTTGCCGAACTTGCGCAGGTACGGGGCCAGCAACATCGCCAGCAGCACATAACCGCCGGTCCAGCCCATCAGGAACAGACCACCGCCGTAGCCCATGTTGGAGATCAGACCGGCCATCGAGATGAACGAGGCGGCAGACATCCAGTCGGCCGCGGTGGCCATGCCGTTTGCCAGGGGATGAACGTTACCGCCGGCAGCGTAGAACTCGCTCGTGCTGCCTGCACGGGCCCAGATCGCAATCCCGATGTACAGCGCGAAACTCGCGCCGACAAAGAGATAGGTAGTAGTTTGCAGATCCATAGCGTCCCCTTACTCTTCGTGAACGTCAAATTTGCGGTCAAGCTGGTTCATCGCATGCGCGTAGTACAGAATCAGCGCGATGAAGCAGTAGATCGACCCTTGCTGGGCAAACCAGAAGCCCAGGGGATATCCACCGAGGTGGATCGTGTTGAGTACGGGGGCGAACAGAATGCCCGCGCCGAACGAAACCAGGAACCAGACAATCAGGATCTTGGTTAACAAGCCCAGCGTCGCCGACCAGTAGGCGGAACTGTTGCTATCCATAGCGTCTCCTCTTCCTTATTTAACTAGTGAAGTCGTCGGGCCGACGAAAGAATCGTCCTCCGGCCCTGCAGACCACAAAACCGCAGTCGGAGTATAGGAAGGGGGTTCTTACTTGTCGCTTACAAACCGAAACTATTTCAGTAAGGCAGCGTTCAGTTTTTGCACCCCTGTTGGGGCACGGCGGCTTGCAAGATCAGGCCCGCCGGCTCGCCCTGCGACAACCACGACCGCGCTGACCGCGGCGACCGGCTTGCAGGGTCGCTCGCTGACCGGACCACGGTAGACGAAAAAGGCGGCCCCCTGAGGGGCCGCCTGTCGATCTCCTCGGGCCGGAATCACACTGCGGCGATTCCGAGCCCGAATTTCCGCCACTCACTTGTGGTGAGCACGTCCGTGACTGTCCGCTGCTTCGTTTTCATCCGTGGAGTTGGCAAGAATACTGACATCGTCGGCATCCCGCGTGCCGACGCGATGAGGCCGTTCGATCAGGAAGTAGAGCACCAGACCGATCACCACTGCATAGACCGTGGACTTCGGATCCGGCATGGCCAGGGTCACCGCAACGATGCCCGCCACACCACGCTCCGTCGAGGTCTTGAGCTCTTCCATACCGACCATGATGCAGATGTAGGCGGTCAGCACCAGGGTCAGCGATAGCGCAATCGGCAGCACCGGCTTGAAAACGCTCACCAGCGGAAGCATGAACAGGGCGACGAAACCGACGATCCAGAACGTACCGCCACCACTGTAGATCGAATCCATCGCCTTGCGACCGAGGGCATAGCGCTCTGCCACGGTGGCATGCGCCGCGGTCCACAACGGACCGGCCAGGCCGGGCCACGGGGCGAAGAACGAATGCATCGCGTTGCGGATGGCGGTCACGATGTGCACCCGGGTGACGCTGTCGTCGATCTTCTCGTCTTCACGCAGGTGATCGACGCGCTTGACCAGGGTGAAACCGACGATGATGTCACCGAAGGCGATCACATAGGCAATCAGGGCTGTCGGGATGGCCAGCAGGAAGGTGCTCGTATCGGGCATGCCGGTGCTG
The DNA here is from genome assembly GCF_009800965.1 of Cognatazoarcus halotolerans. GTDB lineage: Bacteria > Pseudomonadota > Gammaproteobacteria > Burkholderiales > Rhodocyclaceae > Cognatazoarcus > Cognatazoarcus halotolerans. The sequence goes on from NZ_WUAF01000020.1 coordinate 67,052, forward strand.
AACACGAGGTAATCCCACATCAGACCGAAGTCGGGATTGGTGATCCCCCACTGGACGTCGGGCAGCGGATACTCACCCACGGCCCAGCCAACCAGCATGGCGAGGATCATGCCGGGCACCATGCCGAAGTTGGCGATGCGCTTGGCCAGCGTGTTCCTTTCCAGGATGCTCTTGAACGACAGCGAGAACAGCACATAGGCCGAAACGATGGACCCGACGAGCAGCGAAATCGGCGTGTTGTCGATCCGGCCACCGGCCTTGAGCTCGCCCATCATTGCGGCGATACCCGCGCCGATGATGATGCCCGACTTGAGCGAGTTCGGGATCACGGTCACCAGCTTGTTCCCGAGACCGGTGATGCCGAGGATCAGGAAGATCAGAGTCACCTCGATCTGCAGCGCGAACATCGCCTTGATCGCTTCGGGTCCGGGCTCGAAGCCCTGCAGGAAGAGGATGACCACGGGAATGGCGGGAGTAATCCAGCCAGGCACCAGGGGCACGCCGAGCAGGGCCGGTAGCATGTAGCCGATACCGGCGATGACACAGAAGGCCAGCGCGGCCTCGTAGGGCATGCCGAGGTACTTTTGCAGTAGCGGGATCATCGCCAGGCCGACCACGAACATGATCAGGCCCTGGATCATCTCAGGGTATTCCCACCTGTAATGAATGAACGGCAGGCGGATCTTGAATGGCCCAAGCGGCCAGCAGGGCTGTTCAGCCCCGTGAGGACGTTGAATAGACACGAGGTGTCTCCTTTTTGTTGAAAATTTTGTATTCAGGCTTGGCTACATGTTCGGGTAGTTCGGACCACCGCCTCCCTCGGGTACCGCCCAGTCGATGTTCTGGGTGGGGTCCTTGATGTCGCAGGTCTTGCAGTGCAGGCAGTTCTGGGCGTTGATCTGCATCCGCGGGCCTTCGGCCTCCTGGACGATTTCGTAGACGCCCGCCGGGCAGTAGCGCTGCTCGGGTGCGTCGTAGAGCGCGAGGTTGGTCTTGATCGGCACTTCGGCGTTCTTCAGGCGCAGGTGACAGGGTTGCTCCTCTTCATGGTTGGTGGCCGAGATGAACACCGAGGAGAGCCGGTCGAAGCTGATCTTGCCGTCGGGCTTGGGATAGACGATCGGCGGGCACTCGCTGGCCTTTCTGAGCTGGGTGTGGTCGGCGTGGTTCTTGAGCGTCCACGGCGCCCGGCCGCGCAGCACGAAGGTGTCGATGGCGCTGTACGCCATGCCGCCCCACAGGCCCCAGCGGAACGAGGGGCGCACGTTGCGCACGGTGTAGAGCTCGTCCCACAGCCAGCTCGCCTTGAGGCGCTCCGGGTAGGCAGTGACCTCGGGGCTCGCCGGCGCCTCGTCGGCCAGATAGGCGAACAGCGCCTCGGCCGCCTCGATGCCGGATTTCATCGACATGTGGGTGCCCTTAATCTTGGGCACGTTGAGGAATCCCGCGGTGTCGCCGACCAGCAACCCGCCCGGGAAGGTGAGCCGGGGCAGCGACTGGAAGCCGCCTTCGGAGAGCGCCCGCGCGCCGTAGGAGATGCGCCGTCCGCCCTCGAAGTACTTGCGGATCTCCGGATGGGTCTTGAAGCGCTGGAACTCCTCGTAGGGCGACAGGTGCGGGTTGCTGTAGTCGAGCCCGACCACGAAGCCCACCGACACGAGGTTGTCCTCGAGGTGGTAGAGGAAGGAGCCGCCATAGGTGTCGGAGGTAAGTGGCCAGCCCACGGTGTGCACCGTGAGACCGGGTTGATGCACCGCCGGGTCGATCTCCCACAGTTCCTTGATGCCGAGCCCGTAGGTCTGCGGATCGGCGCCTTCGCGAAGCCCGTAACGCGCCATCAGCCCCTTGGTGAGCGAGCCGCGGCAGCCTTCCGAGAACACCGTCTGGCGTGCATGCAGCTCGATCCCCTGGGCGTAGTTGGGGCCGTGCTCGCCCTCGCGGGTCACCCCCATGTCACCGGTGGCGATGCCCCTGACCGAGCCCGCGTCGTCAAACAGCACCTCGGCCGCCGCAAAGCCAGGGTAGATCTCCACCCCGAGCGCTTCGGCCTGCTCGCCGAGCCAGCGGCACAGGTTGCCGAGGCTGACGATGTAGTTGCCTTCGTTGTGCATCTGCGGCGGGGTCGGCAGCTTGCGTGCGCCCTGCTCCGAGAGCAGCAGGAAGCGGTCTTCCTGCACCGGCGTGTTGAGCGGCGCACCGCGTTCCTTCCAGTCGGGAATGAGCTCGTTGAGCGCGCGCGGCTCGACCACCGCACCCGAGAGAATGTGGGCGCCGACTTCCGAGCCCTTCTCCACCACGCACACCGACAGCTCTCGCCCGTCGCGTTCGGCCAGCTGGCGCAGGCGGATCGCGGTCGACAGCCCCGAAGGGCCGGCACCGACAATCACCACATCGTATTCCATCGATTCGCGCGTCATGACGCATCCTCCGTACGTAGCCCCTGCGCGGGCATCAGAACAAGGCCTCGGGCAGTGCCAGCACCGACTCGGCGCCACCGACGATCGCGTCTCGATAGGTTCCTGCCTCGGGGAGCACGTGTTCGACGAAGTAGCGTGCGGTCACCAGCTTCGCGCCGTAGAACTCCGCATCACCGGCGGCCATGCGCTCGAAGGCAATGGAAGCGGAACGGCCCATCAGCCAGGCGCCGGCGACCGTGCCGGTGAGTTTGAGGAACGGGACCGCACCCGCCGCTGCAGCCTGCGGATTTGCCTCGTAGTTGGTCAGCAACCAGTCGGTGGCCTCGCCCAGAGTGTCAATGCCCTTGCCGAGCGCCTCGCCGATCTTCTTCAGATGGGCATCGGAATGTCCGGTCAGCGCGTCGCGTGTTGCGGTCATCTCTTCGAGCAGCGCGCGCATCGCATGGCCGCCTTCGCGGGCCACCTTGCGGCCGATCAGATCATTCGCCTGGATCGCGGTGGTGCCTTCGTAGATGGTGGTGATACGGGCGTCGCGCATGTGCTGGCAGGCGCCGGTTTCTTCAATGAAGCCCATCCCGCCGTGCACCTGGATGCCGTTCCAGGTCACGCTCTGCGCCGTCTCGGTACACCAACCTTTGACCACCGGGGTGAGCAGTTCCAGACGGCTCTGGCTGGCCCGGCGCACGCTCTCGTCGGTATGGCTCTTCGCACGGTCCATGCAGCCCGCGACGTAGTAGGCGATGGCGCGGGTTGCCTCGGTACGGGCCTTCATGTCCATGAGCATGCGACGTACGTCAGGGTGATGCAGAATCGGCTTTTTCTCGCCCGACTTGTCACCGACGATCTTGCCCTGGATGCGCTCACGGGCGTAGCCGAGCGCCTGTTGGTAGGCGCGCTCGGAAATGCCGACGCCTTCGAGACCGACGTTGAGGCGGGCGTGATTCATCATCGTGAACATGTACTCGAGGCCGCGGTTGGGCTCGCCCACGAGGTAACCGATGGCACCATCCTTCTCGCCGAAAGCCATCACGGCGGTGGCGCTGGCGTGGATGCCCATCTTGTGCTCGATCGAGGCGCACACCAGATCGTTGCGCTCACCGAGGCTGCCGTCGGCATTGACCAGGAACTTCGGCGCGATGAACAGCGAGATGCCCTTCACTCCCGGCGGTGCATCCGGCAGGCGGGCCAGCACGAGGTGGATGATGTTCTCCGCCATGTCGTGCTCGCCCCAGGTGATGAAGATCTTGGTCCCCGAGATCGCATAGCTGCCGTCACCGCGCGGTTCGGCCTTGGTGCGCACCGCCGCGAGGTCGGAGCCCGCCTGCGGTTCGGTGAGGTTCATGGTACCGGTCCAGGTGCCGGCAACCATGTTGGGGAGAAAGGTGTTCTTGAGCTCGTCGGAGCCGTGATGGGCGATCGCCTCGACCGCGCCCAGCGTCAGCATCTGGCACAGCGAAAATGACATGTTGGCCGATTTCCACATCTCCAGCACCGCGGTCGACACCGTCACCGGCAGGCCTTGTCCACCGAACTCGGTCGAGGCCGGCATGCCGTTCCAACCGGTTTCGCAGAAGGACGAATAGGCCTCCTTGAAGCCGTCGGCAGTCGTCACCACACCGTCGGCCCACTTGTTGCCCTGACGATCGCCGGACGGGTTGATCGGTGCGAGAACTTCGGTCGCGAATTTGCCAGCTTCATCGAGAATCGCCTCGACGAGATCACCACTCACTTCCTCGTTGCCGGGCAGACCGCAGATCTCTTCGAGTCCGGCCAACTCGTTCATGGCAAACATCATCTCGCGTACGGGTGCGACGTAATTGCTCATCTTGAAACTCCTTGATTCGATTGTTCGGGCCGAGCGGCGCCCTCCCACGGCAGCGGGACAGGCGCCGGCTCCGCGCCGGCATGGTCAGTCCGGGTTCAGAGGGCGGCGGTCAGCTGGGGAACGATCTCGAACAGATCACCCACCAGCCCGTAGTCGGCGACCTGGAAGATCGGCGCTTCCGGATCCTTGTTGATCGCCACGATCACCTTGGAATCCTTCATGCCGGCCAGGTGCTGGATGGCGCCGGAGATGCCCACCGCAAGATAAAGCTGCGGGGCGACGACCTTGCCGGTCTGGCCGACCTGGTAGTCGTTGGGCACGAAGCCCGCATCCACGGCTGCGCGACTGGCGCCCATCGCTGCGCCGAGCTTGTCGGCCAGCGGCTCGAGGACCGCGCGATAGTTGTCGCCGCTGCCGAGGCCGCGGCCACCCGAGACGATGACCTTCGCCGCGCCGAGCTCCGGCCGCTCGGACTTGGTGAGCTCGCGCCCAACCAGCTTCGACTTGCCCAGGTCCGGTCCGGCGGCAAGCGCCTCGACCGGCGCAGCGCCGCCCTCGCCCACCGCGTCAAAGGCGGTGGTACGGACCGTGATGACCTTGATCTCATCGCTGCTGCGCACCGTTGCCAGCGCATTGCCGGCGTAGATCGGACGCACGAAGGTATCGGCCGATTCGACCGCGACGATCTCGGAGATCTGCGCCACATCGAGCAGCGCCGCGACCCGCGGCGAGACGTTCTTGCCGAAGGTGGTGGCGGGCGCCAGCAGGTGGCTATAGGCGGCGCCGGTTTCGCGCACCAGCGATACGATCAGGGCGGCAAGGTTTTCCGCGCCCTGTTCGGCATAGTGGGCTGCATCGACGCACAGCACCTTGGCGACGCCGGCCACGGCCGCGCCAGCGGTGCAGGCGCCGGCGCACTCGCTGCCGGCCACCAGCAGGTGGACTTCGCCGCCGAGCGCCGCGGCGGCGGTGACGGTGTTGAGGGTGGCGGCCTTGAGGCCGGCGTTGTCGTGTTCCGCGATAACGAGAATGGCCATGTCAGATCACCTTCGCTTCGTTCTTGAGCTTGTCGACCAACTGGGCCACGTCGGCCACCAGCACC
>NZ_WUAF01000021.1 GCF_009800965.1 Cognatazoarcus halotolerans
TGGCAACGAAGTGGCACCGAGCTTCGATGTGACGGCCAACGACGGCAGCGCTGACTCGAACACGCTGAGTGCGACCATCAGCTACACACCGGTGAACGATGCCCCTGTGCTCGACAGCGCGAGCCTGGCGGTCTCCGAAGGCCAGACGGTGACCTTGTCTGGCGCGAACTTCGGCGTCTCCGACCCGGACAGCAGCAGTTTCACCTACACGGTGAGCAGCATCTCGGGCGGTTACTTCCAATTGAGTAGCGCCTCCGGTACCCCGGTCACGAGTTTCACGAGCGCCGACCTGACTGGTGGCCTGGTGCAGTTCGTCGATGACGGCAACGAAGTGGCACCGAGCTTCGATGTGACGGCCAACGACAGCAGCGCTGACTCGAACACGCTCACGGCGACGATCAGCTACACACCGGTGAACGACACCCCGGTGCTCACCAGCGCGAGCCTGACGCTCTCCGAAGGTCAGACGATTACGCTCGGTGCGGGCAACTTCGGTGTGACTGACCCCGACAGCGCGAGCTTCACCTACACGGTGAGCAGTGTCTCGGGTGGCTACTTCCAGCTCGCGAGCGCCGCTGGCACGTCCATCACGAGTTTCACGAGCGCGGATCTCACCGGAGGCCTGGTGCAGTTCGTCGACGACGGCAACGAAGCGGCACCGAGCTTCGATGTGACGGCCAATGACGGCAGTACCGACTCGAACACGCTGAGCGCGACGATCAGCTACACGCCGGTGAACGATGCGCCGGTGCTCGACAGCGCGAGCCTGACGGTGAGTGAAGGCCAGACGGTGACCTTGTCCGGCACGAACTTCGGCGTCTCCGACCCGGACAGCAGCAGCTTCACCTATACGGTGAGTGCGGTCAGCGGTGGCTACTTCCAGCTCTCCGGCGCGCCCGGCACCCCGATCATGAGTTTCACTAGCGCCGATCTCACTGGTGGCCTGGTGCAGTTCGTCGATGATGGCAACGAGTTTGCCCCGAGCTTCGATGTGACGGCCAACGACGGCACGGCCGACTCGAACACGCTGAGCGCGACCATCAGCTACACACCGGTGAACGATGCGCCGGTGCTCGACAGCGCGAACCTGACGGTGAGTGAAGGCCAGACCGTCACGCTCGGTGCGGGCAACTTCAGTGTGGCTGACCCGGACAGCTCGAGCTTCACCTACACGGTGAGCAGCATCTCGGGCGGTTATTTCCAGCTATCGAGCGCCGCTGGCACCCCGATCACGAGCTTCACGAGTGCCGACCTCTCTGGGGGCCTGGTGCAGTTCGTCGATGATGGTAACGAGGTGGCCCCGGGCTTCGATGTGACGGTCAACGACGGCACGGCGGGGGCGAACACACTTGCCGCAACCGTGCATTATGCGTTCGTCAATGATGCTCCGTGGATAGAGTCCGTCGCGGTCTCGGTCAGATCGGGGCAGAGTGTCGTGTTCGGTACCGAGAACCTGCTTGCCCACGATGAGGATAGCGCGCTCGATGTCTTGCGCTACGAGGTATCCCAGCCAAGCTCGGGTCATTGGTTGATCGAAGGCGTGTTGAGTTCCGCGGATACGGTGACGTTCACGCAAAGCCAGCTCGTCGCGGGCGATGTGCGTTATGTGGCGGCCCAGGGGGCCGATGCGGCACCGGTTTTCGATGTGCGGGTTGGCGATGGCGATGCCTGGAGTGCCTGGCTGAGTGCTCGTGTGCAAGTCTCCGCTCCGGTTGATGCGGGTTTGCCGCTTTTCCCCGGGGGCAGCGAAAAGCCGAACGGCACCAACACCCCCGAGCAGGGCGAAGGTGCGGGCGAGGTGCCGGGTCACGGCCCGGCGGTGGTGACGCCTTCAGGTGGTACGCTGCCGCGTGGCGAAGCGGGGGCGCGTGATGCGGTCGCTGCTGCTATCCCCGAAGCACTTCCCGGCCTGTCGGCCGGCCACGCGGGGCTGGCGTCGGCAGATTCACGAAACCGCCGGATCGACGATTTCATTGCCGAAAACGTGATCAGTTTCGACCCCCGGCTCCTGCTCGATCTCGAGGGCTTCAGACCGATGCTGGCTTCCGTGCCCGGCGGTGGTTCGACGGGGGATTTCGTTGTGCAGGGTGGGCTCCTCGATGGTCTTGCCAGCGATGCGCGGGAGACAACGGTGATGTTTACCGGTGTCACCATGGCCGGCGCGGTGCTCAGTGTCGGCGTGGTCTGGTGGGCAACCCGGATTGCGGGTCTGGTCGGCAGCCTGATGGTATCGATGCCGGTCTGGCGAAGCATCGATCCGTTGCCGGTGCTCGGACCTGATGATGATGGTCGTCGGGGCGACGGGCAGGTGCCTTCCGCTGAAGAATCGGCCTTCGAGGCGCGCCACGAAGAGGCTGCGGCGGCGGAAGTATTCACACACCACCCTGTCAGGGAGCTCGAACGATGAGTTTTCTCGGACCGGCCAGCCGGTTGGCCTTCGGCGTGCTGGGATTGATGATGTCGCTGTTCCTCCTCGTCGACCTTTTCGCCGATGTCGTACCCGATCGTGCGGATACGGCGGCGAGGCTTCGCGGTCGCCTGAGCGAGAGCCTGGCGGTCCAGGTCACGGCATTGGTGCAGGCCGACCAGCGCGAAGCACTCGATCGAACACTCAAGCAGGTGCTTGAGCGGGACAAGGAGATCGTCTCGATCGGGGTGCGTTCGCGCGATGAACACCTTGTCGCGCTTGCCGGCCCGCACCTTGCCGTCTGGACCCTGCCCGACGGTGAGCGGTCCACGCTCACTCAGGTTCGTGTCCCGATTCTCGAGGGTGGCGCTCCATGGGGGGAAACCGAGATCGTTTTTCGGCCGGTGCTTCCCACCACCTTTTTTGGCTGGCTGGCGGATCCGATGGTGCGTGCGGTGGCGTTGGGCATATTGCTGGGTTTCCCTTTGCTTTACCTCTACCTGCGTCGGGCCCTGCAGTATCTTGACCCGGGGTCCGTCATCCCCCAGCGTGTCCGGGTGGCTTTCGATACCTTGGGTGAGGGCGTGGTCATCCTCGACACGGAGGCACGCATCATGATGACCAACAAGGTCTTCAAGGCACTGCACCCGCAGGCTGCGGGGGATCTGACCGGGCGGATCATCTCCAATCTGCCTTGGCTGGTAGCGGGCTTCGGCGCCGACAAGGACGGTTATCCGTGGCATCGGGCGATGAAGACCCGTGGCGAACAGTCCGATGTGCCGTTGGAGCTGAGCTTGCCAGGGTCGTCGGAGCCGCTCAGGCTGCTGGTCGGCGCGGCAGCGATCGAGGACGGCGGGGCGCGTCTTCGGGGTTGCATGGTGTCCTTCAAGAACGTCACGGCGCTGCACCTGGCGAATACCCAGTTGCTGGCTACTGTCGCCGAGCTCGACAGGTCACAGGAGCAGATCAAGGCGCAGAACGCCGAGCTTGCGAGGCTCGCAACGAGGGATCCGCTTACCGGGTGCCTCAACCGGAGAGCATTCTTCGAGGGAGCGGACGCACTCTTTGCGGACGTGCCGGGCGGCACGCGCAGGATTTCCTGCATCATGAGCGATATCGACCATTTCAAGGAATTCAACGACCGTTACGGACACGCGGTCGGAGACCAGGTGTTGCAGGCAGTCGCGCGATCGCTGACCAGTGGTGTTCGCAGCGGGGACCTGCTGTGTCGATACGGCGGCGAGGAGTTCTGTGTGTTGCTGCCAGGTCTCGACGCAGCTCAGGCTGCGTCGATCGCCGAGCGGCTGCGTTCTGATATCGAGCGGCACGCCGGACCGTCGGTGCGTACCTCGGTGGGCCTGACGGTGACCTCGAGTTTTGGCGTGGCGGAACTGCGTCCGGGGGTTGGCGACCCGGCGGCGCTTATCGATGAGGCGGACAAGGCGCTTTACATGTCGAAGCGTTCGGGGCGCAACCGTGTGACCGTTTCGGACGGGACTGCCGCCTGATTCGCGGCTTCAATCGGCTCTGCGGGCGGGTGGCGCCTCGTTGAGGCCGAGCGCTTCCGGCAGCCAGTCGGGAATTTCAAGGGCCTCCCGCCGTAGCTTCGACAGCGTGGGTTCATCCTCCAGGCCGAGGATGTGCAAGGTGTCTCGCGACAATAGCGTGGTGGAGCCGGTGCCCGGCACGACGCTGGCAAGTGAGCGCGCAAGATTGAGCAGGGCTGCCTCGAGTTGGTGAGGCGCGGCATCGACCGGTGCGTGCTGCCCGCCCAGTGCGAGCATCAGCGCCGACGGCAGGCCCCAGGCCCTCGCGAGTTCGCGAGCGACATCGGCGTTGTCGTATCCGAAACAGGCGCGTTCGCGCATATTCACCGGTATCGCCTGACCGATGGCTTCCGCTTCCACCTGCCGCATGGCGGCGGCATCCGCATGCCACATCAGGAGAAGCCCGATGTCCGCCAGCAGCCCTTCGACGAACGGCCGCTCCGGATCCCGCAGACGCAGTACACGGGCCGCGGCTTTTGCGCCCTGGGCCATCCTCAGACTCTGCCGCCAGAAGTGTTTCAGCTTCGAGACCGACACCAGCGGATGCAGTGTTTCGGCCAGGCAACTGGCCAGCACGAGGTCGTGTATCCGCTGCATGCCGAACAGGTTGACCGCCCGCGAAATCGTGTGGATCGGCGTGGCATCGCCTTCCGACGGTGCATTGACCATCGCGAGGACGCGGTTCGCATGAAGCGGGGAGGCGGAAATGATGCTCGCCATGCCGGTTGCCGTGCCGGCCACACGGCCTTCCAGAATGTCCCGGCAGGCGTGATATACGGGCGGCAGCGCCGAAGCCTGCGGCGCCATGCCAATGAGTTCGGCAAGTGAGGGCAGGATCATGTTAGCGAGGGCTCCGCGTGTCCGTCCCCGGGCTGGCCGGCCGCTGCGGTCGCTTTGCGCGTCGAGGCGAAGACGCGGTCCCGCCGTCGCGAAGGTGTGAATGCCCGCGGGCCGATGAAGCTCGAGCGCTGGAGGACACGTCTTTTCCGCTACCCATGAGACTGGACCTGCATCGGGACTCTTCCCCCGAATCGATGAATGATCGACCTCCGAAGAGGCTTGCATATGGTAACTGCAATAACGGGTGCGGATGCTGATTCCTTTTTTTGTATCGATCGCCCCGCATGCTTGCCGTGGCCGGATCGGACGAGCGCGTGATTCATGCCTTGAGCCTGTATCCGGTCCGGAATATCCAGCCGACGATCGCCACACAGACTGCGAGGAAGAACAGAGTCATTGCGAGGCTGAGTGCCGGGCTTACGTCGGCGATGCCATAGAAACTCCAGCGAAAGCCGCTCACCAGATACACGACCGGGTTCAGAAGCGTCACTTTCTGCCAGAACGGCGGCAGCATGTTGATCGAATAGAAACTGCCGCCGAGGAAGGTCAGGGGCGTGACGATCAGCATCGGCACGAGTTGCAGTTTCTCGAAACCATCCGCCCATATGCCGATGATGAATCCGAGCAGGCTGAAAGTGATCGAGGTGAGGATCAGGAACAGCACCATCCACAGCGGGTGCTCGATCCGCAGGGGGACGAACATCCCGGCGGTGGCGAGAATGATCACGCCGAGGATGAGCGACTTCGTTGCCGCTGCGCCGACGTAGCTGATGACTACCTCGAGATAGGAGATCGGTGCCGACAGGACCTCGTAAATCGTGCCGGTGAAGCGTGGAAAGTAAATACCGAAAGAAGCGTTCGAGATGCTCTGGGTGAGCAGCGAGAGCATGATCAGGCCGGGCACGATGAAGCTGCCGTAGCTCACTCCGTCGATTTCCGGAATGCGCGCGCCGATGGCCGCCCCGAAGACCACGAAATAGAGCGAAGTCGAGATGACCGGCGAGATGATGCTCTGGGTCAGGGTTCGCCAGGCGCGGTGCATCTCGAAGCGGTATATGGCGCGGATTGCGTGGATGTTCATCGGGTGTCCTTCACCAGGCTGACGAAGATATCCTCGAGCGAGCTCTGTGTGGTGTGCACATCCTTGAACCCGATGCCGGCATTGTTGAGCTTGTTGAGCAGATCACCAATGCCGGGCTGTTCATGGGCCGCATCGTAGGTGTAGGTGAGCGTTTCGCCATCGGGTGAGCGATCGAGGCCCAACCCGGCGAGCGATGCGGGTACGGTCTCGATCGGTGCCTGCAGCTGGATCGTCAGTTGCTTCTTGCCGAGTTTCTGCATGAGCTTGGTTTTCTCTTCCACCAGGATGATCTCGCCGCGGTTGATGACGCCGATGCGGTCGGCCATCTCCTCGGCCTCCTCGATGTAATGCGTGGTCAGGATCACTGTCACGCCGTCGGCCTGCAGGCCGCGCACCAGCTGCCACATGTCGCGTCGCAGTTCGACGTCCACCCCGGCCGTGGGCTCGTCGAGAAAGAGCACCCGCGGTTCGTGCGACAAGGCCTTGGCGATGAGCAGGCGGCGTTTCATGCCGCCGGACAGGGTCATGATGCGGTTGTTGCGCTTTTCCCACAGCGACAGCGAACGCAGCACCTTCTCGATGTGCGCCGGATTCGCCGGTTTTCCGAACAGGCCCCGGCTGAAGGACACCGCCGAGTGCACCGTCTCGAACGCATCCGTGGTGAGTTCCTGCGGTACCAGGCCGATCAGCGAACGTGCCGCGCGGTAGTCGCGGACGATATCGTGACCATCCACCGTCACCTCTCCCTCGGTGGCGTTGACGATGCCGCAGACGATGCTGATCAGGGTCGTCTTGCCGGCACCGTTGGGGCCGAGCAAGGCCAGGATCTCGCCACGGCGGATCTCGAGGTCGATATGCCTGAGCGCTTCGAAGCCGCCCTGGTAGCGCTTGGAAAGCGCCTTGATTGAAATGATCGATTCCATCTGCGCGACGATAGCAGAAGCTGCCCCGAAGCTTACAGCTCCTCGCCGCCAGACGTGATCCGCCGCGGTGAGGAACAGCTGCTTGAAACGCTGCGGAATCGACGAAACGGGCGGATCGATTTCCGTTTGAAGAATCGCCGCGCTGCCGGGTTGAGGAACGATTCGTTATTTAATTCACGGTTTGAAATGAATTGGCAGAAATTATCGGAAACAGAATTCGTTAAATATTTCATGTCGGCGGTTTTTACAAAAAGAATGCGAATTGTCATTGGAGAATCAATAGGTAATTAAGGGTTTGGCTACACCCCAATGAATTCGGTCCTTTCATGAGGCTGGCCCGCTAATTGCATTTGAGATTTTCAGTATTTTTCAACTGGAAATCTGGAACATGAAATTCACGAAAATGTGTGCCGCAGTCGCTGGCCTTTTTTTGTCGACTGTGAGCATGGCGGCGAGCGTTCACGTCAAGTTCGATTCGAACATATTCAATGGCTCGGGATATGACGCGGTGCAGATTGTTTACCCGTCGGGGAGTGCCTCGGTCGCTGCGGGTCGCTTTCAGGGGACGGGGTCGAATGTGGTGGGTGCATCACCGTCGATCTTCGTCGATGGGCTCGACGACCTCTACATGTATTGCTACGACCTGTATGAAAACGTCCGCTCCGGTCAGGAGGCGGACTACACCATCAATTTCGATGGCCCGACTGCGCGTACCCTCGATTTCCTGGGGGCGGTCAATTTCACCCTGAACGGTGGGAGCAATGACTGGGCCGATCCGTATGCGTGGCTGCACCCTGTCAGCGCGGCGCAGGGTGCCGCGATCCAGCTCGGCATCTGGGAGAGCAAATACGATACCGGCTGGGACCTCGGCACCGGCAGCTTCAGGGCGAGCGGTCTCGAGAGCGCCACCAACAACTGGTGGCAGCAGTTCCGTTCGGCGGTGCTCGACCCGGGCGTGGCGGATCTCGATCCGTCTCTGGCGATGACGCTCGAGGCCCCGGGTGTGCAGGACATGATCACCGGCGACCCGCAGCCGATTCCCGAACCTGCCTCGGCACTTCTGGTGGCGCTGGGGCTGGCCGGTCTCGGCGCCGTGCGAGGGCGTCGCCAGCGCTGAGCGCGGCGTTTTGCAGGATGCCCGGCGGGGGGCGAAAGAACGATCAAGAAACCCGCCAGCTTCACCTTTCCGGACCGGCCTTTGGCCGGTTCCGTTTTTTTTGGGCGTAGCGGCTCTTCAGCCCAACTTGTCGAGGGTGGCCGCCATTTCCTCGCGCGTGAATGCCCGCATGGTCTGGATGCGGACATTGCCACCCGAGGCGACCGCCAGTGAAAAGGCGGTTGCCGACGCCTCGTCGGGCGCTTCCACCGTGACCACCAGGTCGTACTGTCCCTGCGTCCAGTGGATGTCGGTCATCTTTACTCCGAACTTCGACGCGAGCTCCCGGACGGCGTCGGACCGCCCGATTGTCTCCCTGATATTGCGAAGTCCCTGATCGGTGAAGCTGCAGAGCGAGATGTAGGTCAGCATGGCGTCTCTCCTTTGGCGTTGTCGGGCAAGGACGAGGCGGATTGCGCGAGCGGTGCCTCCCGGATGCAGCCCTTGCCACCTGAGCCTAGTCGCCAACGTCGTTTGGTGAAACGTGTCTGCCGGTGCTTCGCCGTGTTGCGCAAAGGGCCGCAAGACGGACCGGGTGCATCCGTTCTCCCGCCCGTATGGTGATTTGTCACATCCTCAGCGTGCCTGTTGCACTGCGTGGCATTGCGGCCCGGCCGGATAGTCGAAGCTCCACGAGATGCTTGCAGGGGGACGACGGTGAAAGCAGGTAGCGCGGATCGAACACGGGTTGTCGGGGGTGGGCCGGGTCTGCAACGACCCACCCCGGTCCCTCCTTCACCCACCCTGCGATTGAGTCTGCCGCCTCGGCGGGCGCCCGGCGTTGCCGCGGGTCGGCGTCGATCGGGCAGGCTCGGCGACGTGGGTGTCGGATCACCCGCATCGCGGATCGTCATGATCTGCGCAGGCGTCCCCGATTTGCGGGGATCACCTTGTCCAGCCTGCCGTTCCGGGCTGTTTCCGGAGAGCTGGCACGTCCTTCGCATAGGCATTGCGCACAAGACCTCGGAGTCGGCCGTCATGCGGGATGAACGCCTCGGTGCGGTAGCGGGGGCGATCGAGGCCTACCTGGCACGTCATCCGGATGCGGCTGACAGTGCCGAGGGCATCGCAAGGTGGTGGCTCTCGGAGGGTGGGCTCGACGCTTCGCTGGATGAAGTCCGTGCCGCGCTGGGACGGCTCGTCGAGCATGGACTCGTGGACTGGCGACAGATGCCGGACGGGCGGCGGATCTACGGGGCGGCGGCAGATCCGGCAACCGGACGGTCGCACTGAGGGAGGCAGCCGGGGGAACGATGGCGAACGTATTCGGGGTGCATTCGGTGGGAAGCTCGATCGCGACCTTCCTGCGCAACACCTACCCGGCCGAGATCGGCGGGCGGCCGCTACCGGCCTGCGATTTCGACCTGGTGAGCGCCGGCCAGCTCGCCGGCGAGCTCGAGGAGGGCAACCGCATCACCCTGTTCCTGTATCGCGTCACGGTCAATGAGCATTCCCGCCAGAGCGCCCATCTGCGTGGCTCGGGCGCGGGTGTCGGACCGCTGGGACTCGACCTGCACTACCTGATGAGCGCCTGGGGGATGACTGCGCAGGACGAGCAGGTTTCGCTGACCTGGGCGCTGCGCCAGTTGCACCAGTACCCGGTGCTCGATGCCTCGTCACTGGCGCCGGATGCCGGATGGGGCAGCGACGAGGTGATCCAGATCGTGCCTTCCGAGCTCGCCACCGAGGATGTGATGCGCATCTGGGATGCGCTGACGCCGTCCTACCGGCTCTCGGTGTCCTACGTCGCGCGCCTGGTGCGTATCGACCCGGACAGCGACGACGCGCAGTTCCGGCCGGTCGTCGCGGCGCGCTTTGCCTACGGCGAGGAGGCCTCGTGAGCGTCCGCGAATTCCGTGAGCTCGAGCGCCATGAATGGCGCGTGCTCGGCGCGCTGCGGCCGGTGGACGGGACCACAGGCCTCGCGCTGCGCAGCCCGGTCGACATCTCCGGCGAGGGCGCCCGCATCGTCCGCAACCGCAGCGGCCTCTACGTGATCCACGAGTGGTCGCGGCTGGCCGCGCATGCCGCTGCTTTCGACGCCCCGCCTGCGCTGCCGGCGCCGGGCAGCGAAGTGCTCGAACTGGTGCTGCGCGATCCGGTCGGCCGCTACCTGTCGCGGCTCGCCTCGATCGCGCTGCCCCGCGACCCCGAAGCGGCCGGCGCCGACTCGCTCTTCGTCGCGGTCGACGTTCCGCTCTACCCGAGCGCCACCGCCGACCTCGGCACCAACTGGACCGCGGTGCGTGCCAGCGTCACCGACAACGCCGACGGCGCCGCCCTGGGGGGCGCGCTGCTGCGCATCGTGGCGGCCGGCGAGGTGCTTGCACGCGGCATCAGCGACTGGCGCGGCGAGGCGCTGGTGCCGGTGGTCGGGGTGCCGGTCACGACCTGGTCGGAAGACGAGGACGCGGTGGTGGTGAGCAGCATCGCCGCCACCGTGGAAGTGTATTTCGACCCCGCGCTCGGCACCCGCACGCCGATCGTCGATGTGCGGGCGGGTCGGCAGCCTGCGGGGGTGCCGCTGGTCGACCCGCTGGACCTCGAAACCCGTCGGGCTGCGCTGCCGACGACCCAGCAGAACGTGAGCCTCGCAGCGCGGGGCGCCTTGAATCTCAACCTGGGCCTCGACCTGCCATAGGCGGCGAGGCCGTTATCCGGGCATTCATGGCCCGGCCCGCTCGATCGAAGGAGACCTGCCATGCCCGAGTACCTAGCTCCCGGCGTCTATGTCGAGGAAACCAGCTTCCGCGCCAAGTCAATCGAGGGCGTGGGCACCAGCACCACCGCGTTCGCCGGGCCGGCCCGCAAGGGCCCGTTCCGCGCCACCACCGATGATCAGGAGGTGCCCGAGCTGCTGACCAGCTTCGGCGACTTCGAGCGGATCTATGGCGGCATCTCGGACCTGGCGCTGACCGGCACCTCGCCCAACACCAACTATCTCGCCCATGCGGTGCGGGCCTTCTTCAACGAGGGTGGCTCCCGCCTTTATGTGTCGCGGGCGGTCGGTACCGGCGCGGCGACGGCCAGCGGCCAGGTCACCGCCGACGGTGCCGCCGCCGACGAGGCGGTGCATTTCGTGTCGCGCTTCCCGGGCAGCATCGGCAACGGCAATGTCGTGGTGCGCGAGCAGCTCGCGCCGGTCGCCGCCACCGCGATGGCCAACGCACCGGCCGGCACGCTGCTCGTCACCGGCGCGGGCGGCACCACCGCCTACCACCTCAAGGTCGGCAGCGACTGGCATCCGGCGACCGACCCGAGCGCCGCCGCCGAGGTCGCCGCGACGCTGGCCGCCGACACGCCGCGCATCGTCACCCTGCTGGTGATCGCCATCGACGCCGACGGCGAGGACCTCAGCTACGAGGGCCTTGGCTACGACAGCAGCCACCCGGCCTGGGTCGGTCACGTGATGTCGGCCACGCCGGCACGCCGCGCCGATCACCTGCAGAACATGTTCGCGGTGACCATCGGGGCCAACGTGAGTGCCCTCGAGCTGCGCAACGCGCTGTTCACCGGCGCCACCACCAACGCCGCCGGCGAGCTGGAGCGGGTCATCGCGCTCACCGGCGGTCTCGACGGCGCCGAACCGGTGGCCGCCAACTACTCGCTCGCCCTAGGCGAGCTCGCCGGTCTCGAGGATATTTCCATCGTCGCCGCGCCCGGCTCCTCCGCCTATGCCGAAAGCCAGGCCATCAACAACCTGCTGATCTCGCATGCCGAATCGCGGCGCGCCTACCGCATCGCGGTGCTCGACCTGCCGCGCGACCAGACGCCCGGACAGGCGCGCACCCTGCGCGGCCTCATCGATTCGCGCTACGCGGCGGTGTACTACCCGTGGGTGGTGGTGCCCAACCCGCTGGCCCGGCCCGGGCGCGAGGACATCCCGCGCGAGATCGCGCTGCCGCCGTCGGGCTTCATGTGCGGCATCTATGCCCGCAACGACACCGAGCGGGGGGTGTGGAAGGCGCCCGCCAACGAGGTGGTGCGCGGCGCGCTGCGCTTCGAGCTGGACATCAACTTCTCCCAGCAGGAGATGCTCAACCCGATCGGCGTGAACTGCCTGCGCTACCTCTCCGGCCGCGGCTTCCGCGTGTGGGGCGCGCGGCTCGCCTCGTCCGACCCCGAGTGGAAGTACGTGAACGTGCGGCGCTACTTCAACTACCTCGAGTCGTCGATCGACCGCGGCACCCAGTGGGCGGTGTTCGAGCCCAACGGCGAGCGCCTGTGGGCCAACGTGCGCCAGACCATCTCCGACTTCCTCTACAACGAGTGGCGCAACGGCGCGCTGCTCGGCACCAAGACCGAGGAAGCCTACTTCGTGCGCTGCGACCGCAGCACCATGACCCAGAACGACCTCGACAACGGTCGGCTGGTTTGCCTGATCGGCGTGGCGGTGATCAAGCCGGCCGAATTCGTGATCTTCCGCATCGGCCAGAAAACCGCCGATGCCCGTGCCTGATCGAGGGGGACTGAACCATGGCTGAACGAATCACACCCTATGGCGCCTTCAACTTCGTCGTCAATTTCGACGGCGGCGAAGAGTTCGGCGGCTTCTCCGACGTCTCGGGCATCGGCACCGAAGTCACCGTGGCCGAGTATCGCGCCGGCAACGACAAGGAAAACCATGTGCGCAAGGTGGCCGGCGTGCACAAGGTCAGCGACGTCACCCTGAAGCGCGGCATCGTCAGCTTCGACAGCCTGTGGAGCTGGATCGACCAGACCCGCACCGCCGGGCCGGCCGCGCAGAAGACCGTGGCGGTAACCCTGCTCGACGAAGCCCACAACCCGGTGCGCACCTGGCTGCTGCGCGGCTGCATCCCGATGAAGTACACCGGCCCTACGCTGGCCGGCAAGGGCGGCAGCGACGTGGCCATGGAAGAGCTTGTGCTCTCGGCCGAAGGCTTCGAGATCCAGGCCTGAGTCATGGAAAGCCTGCGCCCGGGACCCGGCTCCGCACCGCCTGTCCTGCCGCATGCAGGGCAGGGTGGTGCGCGTTCGGGGGCCGTGGCCGCCCATCCGGAGCGAAGCGCATGAACGGCCTCTCCTTCGAACTCGCGCCGCTGGCGCCGGCCCCCGACCCCAACCGGGTCGACATCGCCTGCTTCGTCGGGCATGTCGCCCGGCGTGCCACGCCGCTGCCGGCCAATGTACGCACGGCCCTCGCCGAGGCCCGCTGGACCTCGGGCCCTTGGGCGCGGCCGGATACCGAGGTCGAGGCCTTGCTGCAGCTGCCGGTGGTGGTCGAGAGCTGGAACGCCTTCGACGCGCTGTTCGCCTGGGAGAGCCGGCCGGTCGGCGCCGGCACGCGCAGCTGCGCCAGCTACCTGGGTGCGGCGGTGCGCAGCTTCTTTGCCAACGGCGGCCGGCGCGCGGTGATCGTGCGCTGTGGCGACCCCTGGCCCTACCTCGAGCCGGCCGGCACCCGTGCCGCCCAGCGCGACACCCGGCTGGCGGCGCTGCTCGCCCCCAACGCCAGCCCGATGGATCCATCGAGCTGGCGCGGCATCGGCCACCTCGCCGGGCTGCCCGAAGTGGCGCTGCTGTGCCTGCCGGATCTCGCAGACATCTGCGCAGCCGAGCCGGCGATTGTCGATGTCGCAGTCGAGCCGCCGAATTCGCCCGAGGTCTTCGTCGAGTGCTCCACCAATAGCGCGCCACCGGTGGAACAAGACGTCGGTCTGCGCGACCTTGCCCCGCCGCGTGCCGATCACGACGGCTTTATTGCCTGGCGCAATGCGCTGGGCAGCGCGCGCGAACAGATCGCCCGCCGGCACCGCGAGGTGCTGCTGGTGGCCGCGCTGCCGCTGCCGCAGCGTGAGGCGCGCAACGGCGACAGCTGGGCGCAGGCCGATTTTCACGCCTACCTAGAGAACGCCGGGGTCCTCGCCGCGCCCAACAGCAGCAACGGCGGGCGCGCCGCGGCCAGTGCCTTCGTGCAGCTCGCCTGGCCGTGGCTGAAAACGCGGCACAGCGTCGATCTGCCGGGTACGCTAGAAGCCCCGGAGGGCATGCTTGCCGGCGTACTTGCGATCAACGCGCTGGCGCGCGGCACCTTCCGCTCGGTGGCGGGCACCCGGCTCGCCTCGGTGTCGGGCAGCGAACCCCTGCTGGCCTGGAGCGGCATCGCCGAGACGCCATCCGACCGCCTCGCCGAGCGGGTCTGCGTGATCGCGCCTTCGCCAGCCGGCTGGACGCTGCACTCGGACGTGACCGCCAGCGTGGACGAGGCCTGGCGCGCCGGCGGGGTGAGCCGCCTGATGGGTGCAGTGCTGCGTGCGGCGCGGCGTACCGGCGAGGCGGCCCTGTTCGAAGCCAGCGGGCCAGCGCTGTGGCAGCGCGTGACGCGCAGCATCGAGCAACTGCTGAGCGCATTCTGGCGCGAGGGCGGCCTGGGTGGCGCTACGCCCGCCGAGGCCTTCAGCGTGCGCTGCGACCGCAGCACCATGAGCCAGAACGATCTCGACAACGGACGCCTGCGCGCCGAGGTCAGCATCCTGCCGGTGGCTGCGGTCGAGCGCATCACCGTGGTGCTCGACCTGACCGGCGGCGGCGCGGCGGCCGCGCTCGACGAACAGCTGCGCGAGGTGGCGTGATGAACGACATCCCGCTCCACGTCTTCCGCTTCCACGTGAGCTTCAGCCAGCAGTCGCTGAGCAACCCCAGCGGGGCCGACGTGCCGCTGTGCCGTGGCGCCTTCTCGGACTGCACCGGGCTGGAAGCCACCATGGAGCCCAAGGTCATCAAGGTGGGCGGCAGCAACTACGGCGCGGTGCAGCGTGCCGGCCAGGTGAGCTTCGCCACCGTGGTGCTCAAGCGCGGCATGACCGACACGCGCGACCTGTGGAACTGGTTCGCCAAGGTCGGAGCCGGTGCCTATGCCTACCGCCTGCAGGTGGAGATCGAGATGCGCAACAGCGCCGACGAGCCGGTGGTGCGCTGGGCGCTGCGGCGTGCCATGCCGGTCAAGTTCAAGGCCGCCGACCTCAATGCCAAGGGCAGCGAGATCGGTATCGAGGAGTTGCACCTGGCCCATGAGGGCCTGGTGCTCGTGAGTTAGGCGACTGCAATGCCCGAATTCCCCGACGACCTCATCGACGAGCCCGCCACCTTCGAGACCATGACCGGTCCCAAGGTGACGGTGCCGGTGCATTTCAATCCGGCCAGCCTGCAGCACACGGTCTCTAACACCCTCAAGGAAGAGGGCAAGGGTGCCAAGAAGAAGCAGTACGTGAGCCAGACCACCGCCAAGCTCACCATGGACCTCGTCTTCGACACCACCGACAGCGGCGAGGATGTGCGCATCACCACCAACAAGATGGCGCAGCTGCTGCAGCCGGTGCCGGAAGGGCAGAGCAAGAAGGTGCCGCCGGTGGTGAAGTTCAGCTGGGGCGCCTATTCGTTCACCGGCATGGTCGAGCAGTACAAGGAGACCATCGACTTCTTCGCGGCCGGCGGCCTGCCGCTGCGCTCCTCGATCAACCTCACCCTGTCCAGCCAGGACGTCACCTTCGAGGGCGGCACCAGCAGCGACCGGGCCTCGGTCGATGGCGACCTTTCGCCCGAGCCGGTGGTGCTGCCGGATGACGAGGGGCCGCAGGGCGGACCCCAGGGCGCCGCCAACAAGGCCGGCGACCCGCGCGCCGCGCGCGGAATCGCGGCGGCCAACGGTTCGGCCAGCCTGCGCTTCGGTGCCGGCGGCGGCCTCGCGGTCGGCGCCTCGGCGAGCGTCGGCTTCTCCGCCGGTGCTTCGGTCGGCGCAGGCTTCTCGGCCGGTATCGGCGCCTCGGCAGGGGCGGGTTTTTCGGCCTCCGTCGCCGCTTCCGCGGGTGGCAGCGCCAACCTGCTGCCGGCTGCGGCCTTCGCTGCGGGAGGCGGGGCGGGGATCGGCGTCGGAGTCGGTGCCGGGGCCAGCGCAGGAATCGGCATCGGTGGCGGAGCGGGAATCGGGATCGGAGGCGGAGCCGGAATCGGCGTGAGCGCCGGTGCGGCTGGCGGCATCGGGATCGGCGCGGGTGCTTCCGCATCGATCGGTGGCGGCGCCGGCGTCTCGGCGAGCGCCGGTTTCACCGGACTGAGGGTGGAGAGCACGGTCAGCGCCCGGCCGCTGTCGCCAGGCAATCTGCTCCAGGGCTCGGCCAGCATCTCGAGCGCCGGCAAGGTCGCGCCGGGCGGCCGGCTCATCGACGCGGGTGGCAGCGGACTCAAGGCCAGCGTGGCCGGCGAGGCCGATTTCGTCATCGGCGCACGTTAGGGATCAGGGGGACAGGCGATGCCGATCATGATCGAAGAAATGCAGGCCGAAGTGAGGCCCGAGCAGGAGGCCCGCGAGGCGGCAAGCGCCGCGCCGGCGCCCGATGCCGCCCGCCAGGCCGAGGCGACCGAGGCGGTGCTGCGCGAGCTGGCGCTGCGCGAGGAGCGCCGCCTGCGCTGGCTGGCCGACTAGGAGACCGTCACGATGCCCGTCGAAACCTCCGTCAGCCAGTCCGCCGTCTATCGTGCCAGGCCCACCCTGCGCCTCGCCGGGCAGGAGGATCTGCGCGTCTCGGAGCTGCTGATCGGCATGCGTATCGAGGAATCCGAGGGCGGCATGACGACCGCCGAGCTGCGCTTCTCCAACTGGGCCAGCACCACCGACAATCGCGCCGAATACGCCTTCGAGGACGGCTCGCGGATCACCCTCGGCACCGCCATCGAGGTCTATGCCGGCGACGAGACCCAGGCCCGCGAGCTGTTCCGCGGCGTGGTCAGCGGACTCGAGGCCGAGTTTGTGCAGGGCTCGCCGCCGGAGCTGGTGGTGCTCGCCGAGGATCCGCTGGGCCGTGCCCGCATGGCGCGTCGCAGCAAGGTGTACACCGACATGTCGCCGGCCGACGTGGTCAGCGCGGTCGCCAACGAGCTTGGCCTGCGCCCGAGCGTGACCGGCCTCGCCGAACCGACCGGCACCTGGGCGCAGCTGAACGAGAGCGATCTCGCCTTCCTGCGGCGCCTGGTCGGACGCTTCGACGGCGACCTGCAGATCGTCGGCGAGGAACTCCAGGTGGCGCCGCGCGGCGAGGTGCATCGCGGCGAGCTCACCCTCGAACTTCACGGCCAGCTGGCGCGCGCCCGGGTGGTCGCCGATCTGTCGCAGCAGGTCACCGCGGTGACCACCGCCGGCTGGGATCCGGTGGGCGGCAGCGCGGTCAGCGGCGAGGCCAGCAGCCTCACCCATGGCGGCCCAGGCAGCGGCACCAGCGGCGCCGACTGGCTCGGCCGGGCGCTGGCGGGACGCAGCGAGCATCTCGGCCATCTCGCGGTGGCCACCGACGCCGAGGCGCGGGCGGTTGCCGAAGCGGCCTTCGACCAGCGCGCGCGGCGCTTCGTGCGGCTCGACGGCGTGGCCGAGGGCAACGCCCAGCTGCGGGTCGGCACCACGGTGGCGGTCACCGGTCTGTCGGCGCGCTGGGACAACAGCTACTACGTGGTCGAGGCACGCCACCGCTACGACGTGCGCGCCGGCTATCGCACCGAATTCGTCGGCGAATGCAGTTACTGGGGAGGCTGACAGACATGAAACCGATCTACTGCGCCGGCACCAGGATGGTCCAGACCCGCTCGGCTCCTCGTTGCGTAGTTCCGCTACGCGCCTCGAATCCGACCGGATCTGCCCTCACCCTGGCATCCGGCTCGCTGCGATCGTTCATGCCCGCCAGCCTCCCCGGGGAGGCCTCCTGATGGATCGCGCCCGCAACTTCATGCCCGCGGCTGGGTGGATGCAGTCGGCCTGCCTCGCGAAGGTGGTCGACATCGCCGACCCCGAGCGACTCAACCGGGTGCAGGTGCGCCTGCTGGCCTTCGACGCGGTGGAGGGGCAGGACGCGCCGCTGTGGGCGCGGGTGGTGTGCCCGTTCGCCGGCGCGGATCGCGGGGCCTTCCTGATGCCCGATGTCGACGACGAGGTGCTGGTGGTGTTCCTGCAGGGCGACCCGCGCTATCCGCTGGTGATCGGCGGGCTGTGGAACGGGAGCGCCGCCGCGCCGGCCGAGCTGGGCGACGAGGGCAACCGCTTCAAGCGCATCCGCTCGAAGAACGGCGTCACCGTCACGCTCGACGACCAGCAGGGCCAGGAGCAGCTGGTGCTGGAGACCCCCGGCGGCCAGCGGCTGACCCTCTCCGACGGGCCGGGCAAGGTCACCGTGGAGGATTCCAACGGCAACCAGGTGGTCATGGAGGCGGCCCGCATCAGCATCACCGCCAGCGCCGAGCTCAAGATTGATGCGCCGCAGGTCAAGGTCAGCGCCGGCATGGTCACCGTCGATACCGCGATGGCCAAGTTCTCGGGCGTCGTCAAGTGCGAGGTGTTGCAGGCCACCTCGGTCGTTTCCACCAGCTACACACCGGGAGCGGGAAACATATGGTGAGCCATCACGACGTCATCCTGTCCGCGCCCCGCGACCTTGCCGACAGCGGCGCACCGGCCATCCTGCAACGCAGCGACGAGGATTTCATCGAGGCGGTGCTGGCCAGCCTGCGCGATGCCGAAGGGCGCATCGCCCTGCGCGACAATCTCGCCCGGCCGACCACCATTGCCACCGGCACCGACACCCGGCTGCGCGCCAGGCGCGGTGGCGGGCGCGACCTCTTCAACCGGCTGCGCGCGGCGAGCCGCCAGCTCGGCCTGGCCGGCGGTCGCGTCGCCGAGGCGCCGGCCGCCAGCGACGAAAAGGCGCTGCTCGAGGGCGTCCGTCGCGCCGCCGAGGGCACCCAGGTGCTCAAGCTGTTCCAGCCAATCCAGCGCCAGTTCAACCTGGCCGTGATGGAGGCACGTTGCGATACGCCCGGCGAGCCGCGCATCGACCCGAAGCGGGTGGAGGGCGCCGGCATGGTGATCCGCCGGCTGGTGCGCGACGCCCAGGGACGCGAGGTGAAACAGGGCTGGATGCGGATCGGCGACAATCTCAAGGGCTGGGCGCGCATCGGCACCGCGGCCGACGCCGCGGCCAGCGGCAATCGCCACGACCCCGAGGCACTCCGCCGCCTTGCCCGCCCCGGCACCGGCCAGCCGGTGCTCGACCGGCAGGTCACCGCGCTGCTCGCCGCCCAGGACGATGCCTTGCTCAACGAGTCGGTGGTGCCAATGTTCGTGGCGCCGCCCGACGTCTGCAAGGCCGCCGCGGCGACGCTGTTCTACGGCCTGATCCCGACCACCAGCAGCGAGAAGGCCGAGGGCGGCGCGCCGCAGTTCGACGACGCGGCCTTCGGCCCGACCACCGCGGACTTCAGGAACCATCTGGTCGGCCCGCTGCGCGGTCTTGCCGACAGCTTCCCGCGGCCGGGCCGCGCGCTGACGCCGGACCTCGCCACGATTGCCGGCAACGCGGCCGACACCGACCGCAACGCGATGAAGCGCCTGCTGCTCCTGCTGCGCCAGCTGGCGGTCGAGTTCGACGCCTTCGGCGACAGCGCCGAGGCCGACGCCCTGATGACCCAGCTCAACGCCATCGGCCTGCCGCTTGCCGACGCCGCCGGCAAGCCGATCGAGGGCAGCCGCCCGGCCGGCGACTTCCTGGCCGCGGCGGCGCGCATCCTGCTGAACGAGGAATCGGTCTCGCCGGCGCCGACCATGCCGGCCGGCTGGCCTGAGCTCGACACCACCACCCGCGACCTCCTCGCGCGGGCGCTGTCGGCCTGCCTGCAGCTGCGTTTCGAGGCGGTCAGCGGCATGGCCGGGCGCTTCGACGACCCCGAGGCGCGCTACGTGCTGCGCGCCTTCGTACGGCTCAAGCCGGAGGGCAGCTGCCCGGCCCGCACCGTGTGGGGCGACTACAGCCCGGCCTTCGTGATCGCGCCCTGGTACGAGGGCAGCGGCGCGCCGCCGGTGCAGATCGCGATGCCCGACCCGGCCGACAAGGACATGCTCGCCAAGCTCAAGCCCAACGTTGCGTTCACCGTGCCGGCCTCGATGCAGAACCTGCTCAGCGGCGATCCGCTCGACCTGATGGACGGCAAGAAGCCCGCCGACAGCGGCCTCAAACTGGGCTGGATCTGCAGCTTCAACATCCCGATCATCACCATCTGCGCCTTCATCGTGCTGAACATCTTCCTGTCGCTGTTCGACCTGTTCTTCAGATGGATGATGTTCATCAAGATCTGCATCCCCTTCCCGAAGAAGGGGGGAGGTGAGTCATGAGCGCCAGCCAGCTTCCGCGCCCGCTCCTCGGCTGGCCGCTGTTTGCGGTACCTGACGAGCATGGCCAGCTCGACTGGCCCGATCTCGAGGCCAGCGTGCGCCAGGGCATCCGCGTGATCCTCAGCACCCGCCCCGGCGAGCAGCTGATGCGTCCCGAGTTCGGCGCCGGACTCGACCGCCTGCTGCACGCCCCCAACACCCTCGCCACCCGGCGCCAGATCCGCGACTGGGTGATGGATTCGCTCGGCCGCTGGGAGCGCCGCATCCTGCTCGACCGGGTGGAGGTGCTCGAAGTGCCCGACAAGCCCGCCGACCTGCGGGTGGAAATCGCCTATCGGCTGGCCCGCTCCGGCACGCCCGCAGCGCTGGCCGTGACCGTTCGACTGGAGGAAGGCTGAAATGACACGACCCCCAGGCTTGACAACAATGCCCGCCAGCGGCCCGGCCGCGCGGGCCATCCGGCAGGAGGCCTGACATGCCCATCCTGCCCCCGCGCCTCGACGACCGCAGCTTCGACGACCTGCTCGAAGACCTGCTCGCCCGTATCCCGGCCCACACGCCGGAATGGACCAACCCGCGCCTCGGCGACCCCGGCCGCACCCTGCTCGAGCTGTTTGCCTGGCTCGGCGATGCGCTGCTGTACCGGGTCAACCTGATCCCCGAACGCCAGCGGCTGGTCTTTCTCAAGCTGCTCGGCCAGGGCCTGCGTCCCGCCCAGCCGGCCGCAGGCATCGTCAGCCTGGCCTTCGCCCAGCCCACCGAGCTCTCCGGGGTGACGCTGGCCGCCGGCGCGCGCATCAAGGCCCCGGTGCCCTTCGAGACCCTGGCCGAGACCACGCTGCTGCCGGTCAGCGCCGAGGCCTGGTACAAGCAGCCGCTGCCCGACAGCGACGCCGCGCGCATGGAGGCGGTGATTGCCGGCCTGCAGAAGGTTCATCGCATCGACGGTGCGGCCAGGGGCTATCTCGCCACGCCGCTGTTCGAAGGCGGCCGGGCGGCCAGCGGCGACGGTGTCGACGTGTTTGCCGCGAGCGCCGACAAGGCCCTGTGGCTGGCGCTGCTGGCGCCGGCCGCGCCGCGTCCCGACCAGCAGGCCGCCACCAACGAGGCCGCCCGTTCCGCGCTGGGCGGCGGCGACAGCGGCGCCACCGCGATGCTGTCGGTCGGCGTGGTGCCGGCCATCGCCGCGCCGGCGCTGTTCGAGGAGGTTGGCCCGCGCGCCCGCGTGCCGGTGTTGTGGGAGGTGGTGACGCAGGGCGCCGACGGCGTGAACGCCGACTACCTCACCATCGAGCCCTTCCCGGGCGACGCCAACGACACCACCGCGGGACTGACCCGCCCGGGCGTGCTGCGCCTGCCGATGCCCGACGAGTCGCTGATATGGGCGCCGGCCAACGACGTCGGCGAGAACCCGCGCGCCGGGGTGGGCGACAACCCGCCGCGCCTCGACGACCCGGACAAGGCCGCCCGCCTGGTCGGCTGGCTGCGCCTGCGGCCCAAGCCCGGCAGCGGCGTGGGCAGTCTCAAGCTGGCCTGGGTGGGCATCAACGCCGCCGCGGTGGACCAGCGCACGACGCTCTCGGGGCGGGTGCTCGGCGTATCCACCGGCGCTGCCGACCAGGTCTTCAGCCT
This sequence comes from Cognatazoarcus halotolerans, assembly GCF_009800965.1. Classification (GTDB taxonomy): domain Bacteria; phylum Pseudomonadota; class Gammaproteobacteria; order Burkholderiales; family Rhodocyclaceae; genus Cognatazoarcus; species Cognatazoarcus halotolerans. The sequence goes on from NZ_WUAF01000021.1 coordinate 21,756, forward strand.
GCCGGCCGGCTCGGTCGATGCCGCCACCCTGCAACTCCAGGTCGAGGAAGCGGGCCGCGGTTACCAGCCCTGGTCCCGCGTCGACGACCTCGCCGCGATCTCGGCCGATGCGGTGGTGGCGCGCGAGGCGGCGGTGTTCGAGCTCGACGCCGAGGCCGGCACGCTGCGCTTCGGCGACGGTGTGCGCGGTCGCGTGCCGGAGCGTCAGATGCGCATCCGGCTGGCGTATGGTCGTTTCGGTGGCGGACGTGCCGGCAACCTGCCGGCGGACAGCCTCAGCGAGGTTTCCTCGGCCCGGCTGGTCGGCGCGCCGCGGCCGATGCCCGGCATCAAGGTCGCCCAGCCGCTCGCCACCGAGGGCGGCGAGGATGCCGAAACCTTGGCGCGCGCCGAGAAGCGCATCCCCGCGCTGCTGCGCCATCGCGAGCGCGCGGTCACCGCCGACGATTACCGCCGGCTCGCCCAGGAGGTGCCCGGCACCGACGTGGCGCGGGTCGAGGTGATGCCGCGCTTCAAGCCGCGCGAACGGCGTTTCGACGTGCCCGGCGTGGTCAGCGTGATGGTGCTGCCGGCGCAGGCCTTCGGCAAGGCGCCCAACCCGCGGCCGGACCGGCCCTTCATCGAGCGCGTTCATGCCCACCTGTCGGTGCGCACGCCGCTCGCCACCGAGCTCTATGTGATCGGCTGCGAATACGTGCCGCTGGGCGTCTCGGTGGGGGTCACGATCCGCGACGGCTTCGGCCGCGAGGCGGTGCTCTTCGAGCTGCGCGAAGCGCTGCGCCGCCTGCTCTGGCCGCTGCCGCCCTATGGGCCGTCCGGTGCCGGCTGGCCGCTGGGCAGGACAGTGCGCGAGCGCGAGCTGGAGGTGGAGGTCTCGCGGGTGGCCGGCGTGGCCGAAGTGGGCGGCATCAACCTGTTCGAGCGGGCCGAGATCGATGGCAAGGCCAGCTGGCGCCTGCTGACCCGCAACACTGCCGACGGGACCCAGTCGCTGTCGCTCTCGCCCTGGCAGCTGCCCGAGCTGCTCAGCGTGGTGGCGGTGGATAACCCCGCCGGCAGCGGCGGCGCGCCGGGCGATCTTTCGGCGGTGCCCAATCCCTTCGCCGACGATACCGCGGTGGCGGTGCCGGTCGTGCCCGAGGTGTGCTGATGGACGCCAACGGACAACGCTTCTGGCTGCTTGCCGACGATGCCCACTGGCCGGGCCGGGCTCATGTGGAGTATCGCGCCGGCTGCCGGGCGCTGCGTCTCGCCAGCGAGCGGACCCTGTCGGCGCCACCGGCCGACGCGGCGGCGATTGCAGCCTCGGCGCTCGAGCGGTTGCCGCGCGCGGTGGACCGCCAGGGCGCGACGGCGCGTTGGGATGAAGCGCAAATGGCCATCGTCGTCACCAGCCACCTGCCCGAGCCGGCGATCCTGCTGCCGCTCGCCGAGCGTCCGCTGGACTTCGCCGCCGGCTTCGACGACGTGCTCTACGTGGCGCTCGCGGAACGCCTGCTGCTGCACGACCTGCGCGGCCGCTGGCCGGACACCGTGCTGCCCACCCCGGGCTTCCAGGCCTGGCGGATCGCCGCCGATCCTGCCGGCGGCGCATGGCTGCTGGAGCGCGCCAGCGGGCGCCTCGGGCGGCTCAGCGGTTGCGTGCAGCCGGCCCGCCCGGCCGCCGATTACGCGCACACCACCTTCCGCCCAGCTCCCGAGAATCCCACGCCGCCAACGCTGAGGCTGTTCGACGGCGTCTCCTGGCCGGCCGGTGAGCGGCCGCAGTCGCTGGCGCTGGCGAGCGACGGCACGCTGGCGCTGCTGTCGTGGTTCGGCGATGGCGAATCGCGGCTGCGCCTGTTCGATCGCCGGCTCGGCCGGCTCGGTGCCGTGCAGACGCTCGACGGCGCGCTGTTCGCGTATTCCATCGACTGGCTCTCCGAGGGGCGCATCGCGGCGCGGCTGCCCGGTCGTCGCGACGCGCCGGTGTGGGTGCCGCGCCTCGCACCTGCCGCTGCGCTCACCCTGCGTCCGGCCGGCGACATCTATCCGCTCGCCGCCGAAGCCGAGGAGGCGCCCTTCGCCCATCGGCTCGACGATCCGCCGTGCTATCCGCTGGCCGGCGGCAGCGTCGAACCGCTCTACCGCCTGTCGGTGTCGAACCTCGCCCGGCGCGGCGAGGCCGCGAACTTCAGCGGTGGCACGATCCACCTGATCGACAGCGGCGACCAGCAGACCATATGGCACCGGCTCTATGCCGAAGCCCGCTTGCCGGCCGGTTGCGGGATGCTGGTGTGGCTGGCGACCAGCGCCGAGCCGAGCCAGGCCGGGGTGCTCGAATGGCACGCCCACCAGTTCGGCGAGCTGCCTGCAGACGCACGGCCCTTCGGGGCGGTGCCGCGGGCGGCCTGGGAGCGCCAGCCCTCCGAGCTGCCCGGCCACCCGGGCCTGGGCGCCTGGGGCGCGCCCGAGGCAGGTCGCGCCGGGCTGTGGAGCGCCCTGATCCAGCGCGCCGCGCACCGCGTGCGGGCGCTCAGCGGGCGCTACCTGTGGGTGCGGGTGAGCTTCTTCGGCGACGGTCGCGACTCGCCCGAGCTTGCCGCGCTGCGTGCCTGGGGCTCGCGCTTTTCATATCGCGACCAGTACCTGCCGCGGCTCTATCGCGAGACCGAATACGGTGCCGCGGCCGAATCCCCGGGCGTCAAGGTAGCTGCGCTCGATGCCCTGCTGGCCGCGGAGCTCGATGCGACGAGCGTGCCCGACGCGCTGCGCAGCACGCTGTCCCTTGGCGATTCGGCGAGCGTGACGGTACTGGCGGCCGGCAGCCTGTGGCAGCTGCGCGATGGCGCAGCTGGCTGGATCCTCCGGCTCGAGGCGGGGGCGATCAGTGTCTATCGTCCGCAGGCCACGCCGGCGGATTTCCTCGAGCGCCTGCTCGGCAACGTCGAGGGCGTGCTCACCCCGCTCGAGGATCGTGCCGCCGCCGCCCATCTGGCCAGCGACCCGGTGGTGGCCCCGCAGGAATCGCTTGACTGGCTCGGCGGCTGGCTCGGCGTGGCCTTCGACGCGGCCCTGCCCGAGGCGCGCCGGCGCGAATGGCTGGCCCGCTCGAGCGAACTGGCGCGCTACCACGGCACCAGCCGCGGGCTGCGCCTCGCGCTCGACATCGCCACCGACGGCGGCGTGCGTGGCGGCGAGATCGTGCTGCTCGAGGGTTTTCGCATGCGCCGCCTGATGAGCACGCTGCTGGGCGTCAATCTCAACGTCGAGGACGACCCGCTGCTGCCCGGGCTGATCATCAGCGGCAACTCGGTGGTCGGCGACACCCTGATCCTCGGCGAGGCCGAGCGGGTCGAATTGCTGGCGCTGTTCCGCGACGAGCTGGTGTCGAGCGCCGAGCACGACGCGGTGCTGGCCTTCTACGACAAGCTCGCCTTCCGCGCGATGGTGCTGGTGCACCAGAGCGTCGAGCCGCAGGACCTCGGCCTGATCCGCCGCATCGTCGAGCTCGAATCGCCGGCCCATGTCGAGGTTCAGGTCGAGACCGCGACCTGGCCGCTGCTGGTCGGCATCGCCAGCCTGGTCGGCGTCGATACCTGGCTCGGCCCACCGCGCGAACGCACCCCGGCGCGGGCGGACGTGAGCAGTCTCGGCAATGGCGACTACGTGCTCGGGGTCGGCAGCCTCGATCCGCGGCTGTCGGGCGCCACCACGCCGCTGCTGAGCGTCCCGGCCGGCGCGCCGGTGGCCGATGCGGGGCCCGACATGACCGTCCCGCACGGCCGCAGCTTCGTGCTCGACGGCGGCGGCTCGATCGCCCCGCCGGGCGGTCGCATTACCGAATACCGATGGCGCCTGGTCGACTAGGCGCCCCCGTCAAGAGCCCGTCACCCCTCACCCAAGGAGCCCATCATGGCCGAGTTCATCATCAACAAGGAAGTCAAGACCGACACCCCCACCGTCGAGGTCACCCTGTCCGTCGACAAGCCGCTGGCGCTCGGGCGCCACACCTTCCGCCTGGTGGTGGTCGACGACTCGGGCAATATCTCGGTCCCCGACGAGGTGGTGGTGATCGTCGCCGATACCACCAACCCGACCGCGGTGATCAGCGGGCCGCGCACCGCCGCCTTCGGCAACAGCTTCAATCTCGATGGTTCCAAGTCCTTCGATGCGGGCGGCGGAAAGGTCGTGACCTACCTGTGGACCTACATGGGCCAGGGCTGAGCGCCGGGCCGGAGTCGCCGCGATGACCACCTTCGTCAAGGGCCGCGCCGTCAAGACCGCCGAGGCGGTGGTGACGGTCGATGCCGGCCTCGCCGTCGGCACCCACCGCTTCCAGCTGGAGGTGGTGACCAGCGACGGCCGCAGGAGCGCGCCGGTCGCGGTGGACGTGGTGGTCTCGCGGCTGCTGGTGGTCGATCCGCTGCCGCCGATCGTCACCCGGCCGACGGTGCTCACCGATGTGGTCACGCCGATCCGCAGCCCGGCCAGGCCACGCAAGCCCAGCACGCCCCGCGCACGCAAACCCGCAAAAACCAGGAGCGAAACATGAACAGCCCCCTTCGCCCGCCCACCGACGATCCACTCTACGCGCTGCCCGATGCCTCGCGGCCGCACTACGCCACTGGCATGCTGCTTGACGCCGGCGATTTTGCCGACGAGCAGACCTACCACCGCAACCGTCTCGCCCGCGCACTGGCCTTCGCCAGCGGTGCCGGCGCGCGGCGCCTCCCCGACGGTCTCGATCCCGACACGGCCGGTGCGGCGGGGCTGTTCGGCGGCGGTACGCTGGCTGGCCTGCGGGTGCGCCAGGTGCCCGCCGCGGGGGATGCGGTGGAGGAGATTCGCATCGCCCCGGGCCTCGCGGTCGACCGGCTCGGCCGCCTGGTGGAAGTGCCGCGCGCGGTGTGCCTACGCGTTACCCGCTGGTTCGATGGCGAACTGGCAGGCGACGGCGGTGACGGGCTGCGCCTCGCCGCGCTCGACAACCCGCAGCGTTTCGCCAGCGCGCGCCTCATCGCCGACGGCCCGGCGCTGCCGGCCCGGGCGGTCATCGCAGACGTCTTCGTGCGCTTCGTGACCTGCCGTCAGGCGCTCACTCCGGCCTTCGCCAGCGGCCCCTTCGACGCCCTCGACGCGGTGCAGACCTCGCGTCTGCGCGATGCCTACGAGGTGCATCTGGTGCTGCGCGGTGACGGTCTCGACGATGACTTCAACGGCCTGCCGCAGCAGGACCGCGATCTCTCCGCGCTGAGCCCGGCCGAGCGCCGCGACGCGCTGCTCGACGCGGTGCTCGACGGCTGGCCGGACAACGCCGGCAACAGCAGCGCGGCGGGCGAGCTGCCCGCACCGCCGGGACACCCGCCCGGCCTCGACCCGACCGCGGTGTTCCTCGCGCGGGTGTTCGTGCCGGTGGCTGCCGGCAACCCGCCCGCACGCAGCGGCGATGCGATCGTCGACAACGGCGGCAGGCGGGTGTTGCCGCACCTCGGGATGCTCGCCGGCGCACTCGGAGCGGGCGGATGAACAGCAAGCAACATTGGCGCTCGAGATTGCGCCGTGGAGGATGAGCCATGAACCTGACCACTGGTGAAAGCCGCCAAACCCTCGCCGCCGACGAGGTCGCGACGCTCAGGGGCGCCGGCGTGCTGATCGAGGATCCGCGTCGCGAACGGCCACGCTATTTCGACGGACGCTTCCTCGCCGCGCGGGATCTGATACGCGACCAGCAATACATCCTCACCCGCGAGGCCGACCTCGGCCAGGCGGCCGGCAGCGGTGTGGCGAGCGGTCTCGAAGTGGAGCGCGGCAGCGCCGGCGACCGGCTGAACGTCACCGCCGGCTACGGCGTGACGCCGGCCGGCGAGCTGGTGCTGTTGCCACGGGCGATCGAGCTGCGCCTGGCCGACATCCCGCGTGCCGAGCAGCTCTCGGCCCGCTTCGGCCTCGGCAAGCTGCCGCAACCGCCGCTGCGCAGCCGTACCGGCCTGTTCGTGCTGGCGCTGCGGCCGGTCGAATACACCGACAACCCCACCGGCGCCTATCCGACCTCGATCACCGGTCAGCGCACCGTCGAGGACGGCGACGTGGTCGAAGCCACCGCGGTGGTGCTGGTGCCGTGGCAGGACGATGGCGCCGCCGACGCGCTGGACGCCCGCCGCAGCCGCGCCGCGGCCACCATCTTCGCCGGCGACGGCGTGCGCGGCCTGTCCGCCAATGTGCTGCCGCTGGCCATGCTGGCACTGTCCAACAACGTGGTGGCATGGATCGACGAGGCGATGGTGCGGCGCGAACTGGGCGCCGACCGCGCCGACCTGCCGGGCCTTGGCCATGCCCCGCGCGCGCTGCGCCTCGCCCACCTGATCCAGCACCAGATGCAGCTCGCCGACATCCTCATCGCCAACGGCGGGCGCGGCTTCGCGGCGCACGAGCAGTTTTCGGTGCTGCCCTCGGCCGGCCCGATCCCGGCCGGCATGATCGACACCAGCGACTTCACCCAGCGTTACTTCCCGCCCGAGATGGCGGTGGATTTCTCGATCATCCCCGAGGACGAGTTGCCAGCCCTGGTGGAGGAGGCCCTGTTGCTGCCGCCGATCGACCTGGAAGCGCCTTCGGCGACCCTCGAATCGACCTCGATCCTGCTGCTGGCGCCGGTCCCGCGCAACGAGTGGCGCGCGGTGAGCAATCGCCTGACGACCCGCCCGCTGACCCTGCGACCCGCCGCGATCAACCTTGTGGCCACCCGCAAGCCGCTCGAGATCCTGCAGCAGCTACGTATTCCAAGATTGCCGCCGGTGGTCGTCCCGAGCGACCCGTCCTCCGCCGAGTGGGCGCGGCTCGCGGCCTTGCCCAACCTGTGGTTCGTGCGCCGTCGCAACCTCGCCTATCGCGACGATCTCGCCGGCGAGGCGATCCGCGTGGCCGGACGCGACACCGCTGATGCCGCAGCGCCACGGCTCGCCGCGCTGGGTCTCGACACGGCCGCCAACCGGGTGCTCGAACGCGCCACCCCGCGCGCTGCGCTGGAAGTACAGAGCTTGCTGGCGAGTCCGCGTTTTGCCGAGTCGCCGACCCTCACCGCGGCTGCACTGGGCGAACTCGGCCAGGCGACGACGCTCGACCAGGCCGCGGTGCTGCGGGTCGCCGCAAACATGTCGGCGCCAGGCGTGGGAGACGGCCTGACCCGGCTTGAACGCGCCCGGCCAGACACCGTGCCGAGCAAGACCGCGCTCAAGGCCATGGCCGAAGGCTGCGACTGGCGCAGCGCCGACACTGCGGCGGCGACCGTGCGTGGGGCCGAGTTGTCCGGCATGGCGCGAACCGTGCTGCGCCCGCAGCCGGTCAAGCCCGCGGCGCCAGCGGAGCCCGCGCCTGCGCCGCGTGCCGCAGCCCGCAAGGCCAGCGCCGCGGCGGTGACCGGCCCTGGCGAAAAGGCCGCCACCACGCCGTCGGGCAAGCGCCGCAAGGCCGCGCCCGCGGCAGCGAAACCCGCGCCCGCCACAAAAACGAAGGGCGGTCGCAAATGATCGAGCGGATTGAAGGAGGTGGATCGTGAGCATCACCCCGATCGACAGACCCCTGCCCGGCGAGCACATCGTCGGACTCGCGCCGGAAGATGCCGCCGACGCCAGCCGCTGGTGGCTGCGCCGGCCGCACCTGTTCGCCGGCCGCACCCTCACCGGCCCGACCCTCTCGGCGCGCCAGGACTGGGGCGCCCGCCACATCGCGCTGCGCGGCCAGGCCTTCACGCCGGGCGTGGTGCGCGGGCTCGAAGCCGCGATGTCCGGCAACGCCGGCGGCCTGGCGACGACCCGGCTGGCGCTCATGCAGGGCCAGGGCCTGAGCATCGATGGAGAGGACGTGCGCGTACTGCAGGCGCTCGAGGTCGCGCTGGCCGACCTGCCGGTGGTGGCTGATCCGTCGGTCTTCGCCGGCATGGGTGGTGCCGGCGGCGGTGGCGGGAGTATCGCCGCGAAGGTGGTCGGACCGACCCTCGGCGCGGTGGTGGCGGCCGACGCCGAGGCCTTGCCGCGGGCCGGCATCCTGCTATTGCAGCCGGTCACCGCCGATCGCATCGGCGAGTTCGACCCGACCGATCCGTGCTCGCTGGAGGGTTGCGGAAACGGCAACGTGATCGCCTTCGAGGACTGGCGCATCGGCGATGCGGCACGATTGCTGTGGTACGCCTGGCCGGAAGAATTCGTGAGCCTGCCGGCGATGCCGCCGGGCGCGCCGGGGCGCTGGCGTAACGATCTGGCGTGGCGCGTCTTCGACGCCGAACGCATGCTCGGACCGGACGATCTGCTGCCCTGGGAGGCGTTTGGCGTGCCGCTCGCGCTGGTCGGCTGCGATGCCGCCTGGGCGCCGCTCTTCCTCGACCGTGCGAGCGTGGTGCGCAGCGGCGGACGCGCGCGCTACGGGCGCATGGGTGGTGCCGCCGACGGGCTCGGCATCCACTGGCGCCTGCCGGCGCTGTGGCAGGCCCGCTTCGAGCAGCTTGCCGAGCAGATCGCCGCGGCTGGCGACCCGGTGCCCGACGCGGCGACACTGGCCGCCGACTACGCGCACCTGCCGCCATTCGGCTTGCTGCCCGCACACGTGGTCGATCTCGAGGCCATGTCGAGCGATTTCTTCCCCGTCGGCTTCACCCTCGATGCCGTGCCGCTGCCGACCGAGCAACTCGACGCGGCGCTGGCCGAGGCTGCCTCGCTGGCGCCGCTCGACCTCTCGCTGGGCGAGCGGGTGCGGCTGTTGGTGCCGGTGCCGCAGGCGGTGTTCGAGCCGCGCCTGCTGATCCGCGAGATCATCGATCCCGAATTCGCTGCCACCCTGGCAGCCTTCCAGCTGCAGCGCGCGCGCGCGCTCGGCGCCCGCCAGGGGCTGCGTACCCGCGCCGCGGTGCTGGCCCGCGCGATCAGCGGCAAGGTGCTGCCGGTGCCGGCGATCGCCGACGATCCCGAGGCACTGGAGACCGAATCGCTGTCGCCCTGGGGTCCGCCGCCGGCCGGTGGCGGTCACCGCTCGGCACTGCGCGCCGGGGTGCACCAGCATTTCTTCGAGGCTGCCACCGAGACCCTGGCGGTCGCGACTGGCGATCACCTCTTCGCCTGGGTCTATCTCGATCCTGCCAATCCGCCGCGCAGCCTGATGCTGCAGTGGCATGCCGGCACCTGGGACCACCGCGCCTACTGGGGCGAGAATCTCATCGACTGGGGCGCGGACGGTACGGTGTCGCGGGCCCACGCGGGCGATCTGCCCGAGCCCGGCGAGTGGGTGCAGCTTACGCTGCCTGCCTCGCTGGTCGGGCTCGAAGGCCTCGCGGCCGACGGCATGGCCTTCACGCTCTACGACGGCCAGGCGGCCTTCGCGATGACCGGTTCGATCGGCGCCAGCGGCGCGCCCAACAAGTGGTTCTGCAGCGTGCTGCCCACCGCCGCGCAGCAGAACGGCGACGAGCGCTGGGACTTCATGACCCACAACGACCTATGGGCGCCGTTCGAGGTCTCCGCTGCGGTGCTGCCGGTCGACGGCTCCGGCGCGCCCGCCGGCGGCGGCCACACCGAGCCGCCGATGGCCGGGTTGCACCAGCATTTCTTCGAGAATGCCACCAGCACCTTCACGCCGGCGGCGGGCGAGCGCCTGTTCGTGTGGGCCTACATCGATCCGGACAATCCGCCGGCCCAGCTGATGCTGCAATGGCGTACCGGTGCGAGCTGGGAACATCGCGCCTACTGGGGCTTGAGTCGCATCGGCTGGGGCGTCGAGGGTGCGGCCTCGCGCAGGCGCATCGCGGCGATTCCGCGGCCCGGCCGCTGGGTGCGGCTCGAGGTGCCGGTGGACGCCACCAGCGGGGTCGACCTCGCCGGGGTGGCGCTCAACGGCATGGCCTTCACCTTCTTCGACGGCAGCGCCGCCTTCGGCGCGGCCGGGGCGCTCAGCGCGGCCAACGTCGAGCGGGTGTGGTTCTCCGGCAGCCTGCCGGCCGGCGCCCAGCAGCGCGGCATCTGGCAGATGCTGGCGGCGCGTGACCTGCGTGCGCCGACCACCGCGGCGATCAACGGCCAGGTGGATGCCGCGCTGCGGCTCTATGACAACCCGGCGCTCGGCCATCTTTCGGAGCAGGAGCGCTACCAGATTTTCCAGCGCGGGCTGGAGGGCTTCATCGCCTATCTGAAGAGCCGCGCCGATCGCGCCGACGACCTGGTCGACTACAACTTCGTCAAGGTGCAGACCGACATCTACCGCGTGCGGCAACTGGTGCTCGGCACCACTGCGGCCACGCGGCTGGCGATCTCGCCGGCGCTGGCCAGCATCGCCCAGGCCGAGACTGCGGTAGCCTCGACCGAGCGGATCTCGGGTTTCTTCAGCGAGCTGAAGGGAAGCACCACAGACGCGAGCCAGCCGCTGGGTGCGGCGCCACGCGGCGGCGCTGCGCCGGCCGCGGCCGCGCCGAGCGCTTCCGGCACTGGCGGTACGGTAGACACCGCCGGCAGCATCTCGACCGCCGCCGCGCGCGCCGGTACCAGCGCACTGCTGCTGGGCGGGCAGACTTTCGGGACGACCGTCGGCACCCAGACGCTCGATCTCGGTACCAAGAGCAACCAGGTGCTGCTGCAAGGCGAGACGCTCAAGTTCAACGTCGCGGACACCTCGCTGATCGACACCAACACCGCGGTGCGCGATTCGACCACCGCCAAGCTGGTGCTCGGCTCGACCTCTTTCGTGCCCGCCGACATCACCAATGCGGCACCACTGATCGGCAAGGCCGAAGTGCGCACGGTGAGCATCGCCGAACGGCTCGAGGCGCCCAAGGCCAACGAGGCCAAGGACTACACTACCTCGACCCGCTACGAGGCGGTGCGTGGCCTGATCGCGCTGGCCGACACGCTCGAGGCCGAGGATGGCGGCGACGAAGCGGGGCTGTTCGAGGGCGTGGTGTTCCACGGCGTGCGCGGCGATCCAGCGCTGTTCTATGACACCGAGGTCGAGGTCGGTAATCCCGACCGGCCGCTGCCGGTGGTCGACAGCACCGACCCGAACGACCAGAACACGCTCAACAACCTGCGCCGCAGCCTGCCGCTGCGCACCGTGCTGGCCGAGCGCTGGCGCCTGCCGCTGATGCTGCAGGCACCGCGGCGCAGCAAGGTGGATGAGTCGGCCTACTTCTCGGATGGCGCCGACCTGTCCGACAACACCGTGGCGCTGATGCGCCAGCTCGAAGGCCGCATCAAGCTCTACCGCGACGCGATCAGCCTGAGCCAGTCGCTGCTCGACAGCCTGCGCAAGCAGGCGGTGGCGCTCGACCAGCGCATCCAGGCGGTGGGCGAGGATCTCGCCGAGGCCCGTCACGACGTGGCGGTGACCCGCGCGCTGATCGCCGAGGAGGAGGCGCGCCTCGCCGCGATCAATGACCGCCGCGCACAGATCCTGCGCGACCACGTCAGGTTCATCGCCTACCAGCGCCCGCGCGAGGCCGAGCTCATCAGCACGGCGCCGATGCGCCAGCTCGATCCCGGGCTGCTCGAGGCGCCGGTGCCGGCCTGCCTCAAGGCCCACCAGGACGCGCCCGACGAACTCGCCGACCTGCTCGCGGTGGTGCGCGAGGCGCCCTCGCGCTGGTTCGCCGCGGTGCCGGCGCTGCTCGACAAGCTCGACCGTGTGGACCTGCTGGTCAAGACCATGCAGTCGGCCCAGCTGCGCAGCCAGATCCTCAACCTGCGGGTGGCGGCGAAGCCTGCCACGGTGGCGGTCAAGGGGGTGGCGGGTGCGATCGCCGCGTTGCAGGGCAAGCAGCTTGCCTCGGTCCAGCAGTTGCGGGTGGCCGCCACCCGCATCGATCCGGTGCTGATCGGAAATCTCGGTTGGCAGGGCGCCCGCAGCGAGGCCGAAAAGGTGGTGTCGCTGGGCGACCTCATCGACGGCGAACATGGCAGCGGCCTGGTGGCGAGCCGTGCGGCCGCGGTATTCGAGAGCATCTCGCGCATCGCCGCCTGCCTGCACGAGGCTTTCTCCGGCGTGCTCCCGTCGATCCGCCTCGACTGGGCCGAGCGCCTGTCGCAGTTCGACGCCACGCCGCGGCTGCGCAACCTGGCCGGCCTGCCGCGCTGGGGCGAGCTCGACTACGAGACCCGACGTGAGCTGCAGGCCTTTGCCGACTGGTTGTTTGGACAGATGAAGAGCGGCGACAGCGAGGCCGAGTCGCTCATGAACGACGTGGTGCACATGTGCCTGCTGCTGGCCAGCCATGCGTCGGTCAATCGCATCGTCTCGGGCCGCCTGCCGGCGCCGGTCACCGCGGTGCCGGGCATCCGCCTGCCGATCCGCGTCACCGACGGGCTCAAGCTGCGGGTCGGCATGCAGGCGCTGGTCTACCAGGCCGACCGGGTGGTGGCGCGGGCGCGCGTCGACGACCTCGCCAGCAGCGAAGTGTCCACCACGGTGCTGCATGTCGAGGGCAATCGGCTCGAGCTCGCCGCCGAGACGCGGGTGCAGTTCGTCGCTGCCGACAGCCCGGTGGCGATGAGCAGCGCGCGGCTCGCCAGCGTCAAGATCAGGTAGGCCCATGCTCGCCGAGCGCAGCGTCCGCCGCCTGTCGATCCGCGCGCCCGACGATGCCCTCGCGCGGCGCGCAGGCTTCCTCATCGAGGATGCGCTGCGCACTGCCAGCCTGCCGGGTGACGGTGCCGGCCTGCTGCTGGTGCGCCGGCTGCGCCTGCCGCCGTTCCCGGCCGGGGCGTCGCCGCAGCAGGTGGCGCTGCGGCTCGAGGCGCAGTGCCGCGCGGCCACCATCGTGGACGGCGACACTGCCGACGATGCAGCGCTCGCGGCTGCGCCGGCGGTGCGTTTTGCGGATGCGTTGGCGGCCCACCTGGCATTGACCCGGCTGATCCTCGCCGGCTCTTCGGCCCGAGCCTGGTGCTGGCCGCTCGTGGCAAGGGGCTATCGGCCGGCACTGGACAGGGGCGCCGCGCTGCGCGCCGTGGCCTTGTCGCTGGCTGCGTTGCCCGAGGCGCCGGTTGCACTGCCGCGTTGGGTGGAACATCTGGTCGGTCATGGTCCGGCACCTTGTGCGGTCTTGCTGCTGGCACTGGGCCGCGCGGATGTGGCATGCCTCGAGCAGGCTGTGGGCGTTTTCACGGCAGGACGCGTGAGCGCGGCAGCGGGGCATTGGCCGGCCCTGCTCGAATGGTCGGCGCGGCACCTCGGAGCCGCCGACGGCCGTCACCGTTGGCTGCTCGGTGTGGCGCGGGCATGCAGCGTGCAGATCGCGCCGGAGGCTGCCGAGCTCCGTGATCCCGGGCCTGCCGGGGTGTCCGGGGCGCGGTCTGGCGATGCTTCTACCGACGGGCGTGAGCGTGTCGAGAACGCCCCCGGCGCAGCGACCGCTGCCGATGCGCTGCCATCGCAGGCAGGGCGCGCCGAGCCCATACCGGGTCCGAGGCCAGCGCCGCGCGTGGCTGTGACGAAGCAGCCGATCGACGCTGCATCGGCAAAGCCGGCAGAGCCCCCCGCAACGGTGCCGCCGGAGGAGACTGCGTCGCGGGCCACCGCGACGACACCGGCCGACGTATCTGTCGTCGGGCCGCCCGGCATACCCGATGAAGCCGCGCTCGCCCAGGAGATCGGCGCGCCGACCGCGGCGGGCGGCCTGCTCTACCTGGTGCCACTACTCTCGCGGCTCGGCCTCGGCGAGGCGATGGCCGACGAAGCCACGCCGCGCGATCTGCCGCAGCGCATCTTCGCGGCCCTGCTGGTCCGCCTGCCGGTCGCGGGCGACGATCCCGCCTGGCTGCTGTGCGAGCTGCCGCTGCCGCTGCCGCCGGACCAGGCAGCCGACCTCAAGGCGCGGCGCTGGCTTGGCCTGTGCCGCCGGCAGCTGCGGCTCAGGGTCGGTATCGGCCTCTTCAACCTGGTGTGCCGTCCGGCGGCGATCGCCATTACCCAAACGCATGTCGACCTGCGCCAGCCGCTCGACGCGGTCGACCTGCGCGTCCGCCGCGCCGGCCTGGACATCGACCCAGGTTGGGTGCCCTGGCTGCGGCGGGTGCTGCGCTTTCACTATGGGCGGGACGTCTCATGAACCGGCCCGAGCATCCGCGCGTCGACACCCAGGCACCGGCCCGGGTGGCCCTGCCGCGCCTGGCCGATCTCGCTTTCGCGCTGCTGGCCAGCGACTGCATCGCGGCGCAGGGGGCCGAAGCGGCCTGGCTGGAGGCGCGCGGTCAGCTCGCCGATGACTGCGCCAAAAGCCTCGCGTCGGAGCTTGAAGGACGCGACGCGGCGGTGCAGGCGCTGATGTCGGCCTGGCTGGCCGATCCTCCGGTGGAGGACCAGGCGCTCTACGCGCTTGCCGCACGCGAGGCCTTGAGCCTGCCCGAGACGCTCGCCGCGGCGCTTGGCTCGGCGGCCGAGCTGGTGCCGATGGCGGCACGGGCGCTGATCTGGCTGCAGCATCCGGTGGGCGGCGCGCGGCCCACTGCGGGATTGTTGGTGAGCCTTTGCGAGCGGCTCGGTGAGCGCCACGCGCTGGCCCTGCTGGCCGATGGCCCGGCCCGGCGCATTGGCCTGCTGCAGCTCGAGCCGGAAGAGCGGCCGCTGTGCGAACGGAGTATCCGCGTGCCGCTGCCGCTGGTGATGGCGCTGGCCGGTTACGAGGGGCGCTTCGACGGTGTCTCGGACGCGGATGCGACACTGCCGGTGCTGGCCGAGTCGACCATCGCCGCGGCCCAGCGCCAGGCCGCCGGATTGCGGGACGACGGTGCCCGGGTACTGCTGCTGCGCAGTGCGGTGCCCGGCGAGGGCAGGGCGGCGGCACTCGCCGTGGCGGCCGCCAGCGGACGCCGGCCGGCGTATTTCGAAGGCGAACCGCCGCGCGGGCTGGGTCCCTGGCTGTGGCTGCAGGAACGCCTGCCGGTGCTCGAGTTGAGCCTCGCGCCGGGCGAGCGGCGGCGACTGGCCGAGATCCCCGGCTACGATGGCCCGCTGCTGGTGAGCACCGGTCTCGAGGGCAGCATCGAGGGGCCGGGCGCGGTGACCCAGTGGCGCCTGCCGGTGCCACCGGCCGCCGAGCGGGCGCAGCTGTGGCAGGCGGCGCTGGGCGAGGCGGCAGCGGTCGATGCGCTGGCCACCCACCACCGTCACGGCGCGGGCCGCATCGCCGAACTGGGGCAGGCTGCCCGCTCGGCCGCGGCGCGTGCCGGCACGGCGCCCGGTGTTGCGCATGTCGCCCATGTCGCGCGCAGCGGCGTGGGTGCCGATCTCGGTGCGCTGGCCGAACTGCTGGCCGACGACATTCCCGACGAAGCGCTGGTGCTCGCGCCGACCCAGCGCCAGGCGCTGGACTCGCTGCTGGCCCGCTGCCGGTTGCGCGACGCACTGGCCGAACCGCTCGGGCTGGCCGCGCGTTCGCGCTACAAGCCCGGTGTGCGGGCGCTGCTGGTCGGCCCCTCGGGCACCGGCAAGACGCTCGCCGCGGGCTGGATCTCCACCCGGCTGGGACTGCCGCTGTATCGGGTGGATCTTGCCTCGGTGGTCAGCAAGTACATTGGCGAGACCGAGAAGAATCTCGCCGAGCTGTTCGGACGGGCTGAGCATGCCGAGGTGGTGCTGCTTTTCGACGAAGCCGACTCGCTGTTCGGCAAGCGCACCGACGTCAAGGATTCCAACGACCGCTTCGCCAACCAGCAGACCAATTACCTGCTGCAGCGCATCGAGAGCTTCGAGGGCATCACCCTGCTGACCAGCAACAGCCGCGCGCGCTTCGACTCGGCCTTTACCCGCCGGCTCGACGCGATCATCGAGTTCGTGGCACCCGGGCCGGTCGAGCGGCGGGCGCTGTGGCTGGCCCATCTCGGCGAGGCCAACACCCTCGATGCGGCCGCGCTGAACCGGCTGGCGGCCAACTGCGACCTGGCCGGCGGCCACATCCGCAACGTGGTGCTCGCCGCCGCGGCGATGGCCGGGGCAGCAGGGCGCCCGCTCGGTGAAGCGGAGCTCGTCGCGGCGCTGGCGGCCGAATACCGCAAGCTCGGCAAGCAGATGCCGGCCGCGATCGGCCGCATTGAAGAGGGCTGAGTCATGGGTGCCGGGGCCGCCGTCGCGCAGCGCGAGCGCAGCCCGCGGCGGGTAGGGCCGCAGCCGGCGCAGGCACTGTCCGCCGCGGCGCCCGGAGCGCCCGAGGCCGCGCCGGGCGTCCCCCAGTTTCTCGATACCCGCCAGGCAGGCAACGAAGTCGTGGAGGAAATCGCGCCGGGACCCGATGTGGGCGATACGCAGGCCTCCCACCAGGTGGCGGGCGAACTCGCCCGCAGCGGCGCGGCGCTCGAGGCCGGTGCGCCGCCCCAGGTCGAGGAGCCCGAAGAAGATACGACTGAGGCGACCGAGGAGACTTCGGCCGCTTCGCACCGTGCCTCGGCCGATGCCGGGCCAAGCGCTCCGGCAGCATCACCGGCAGAGGCCGTCCAGCGGCGTGGCGGGGGCGGTGGTGGCGGTGGCCGGGGTGAGGGCGGCGAGGCGGGTGATGGTGCTGCAGCGGAGGCCGGAGAGACGGCGGCAACCGAAGGCGAGGGCGGCGCTGAAGGCGCGGATGGCGGAGGAGGCGCCGCCGAGGGTGGTGGCGCAGGCGAGGCCGAGGGTGAAGGTAGCGGTGGCGCCGGGGGCGGGGGCATCGAGGAAGGCACGGGCGCCGGCGGAGGCGGGGGTCTTGCAGCCGATGCCGCGGCCGGCACGCTGGAGTCGCTGGCGACCGGCGATATCGCCCTGATCGACGAGGAACTGGCCGAGCACCAGCGCTGGGGCGCCGCCTCGGCGCGGGTCGGTGAGGCCGGCAGCGCGCGGCGCGCCGACTTCATCGTAGACCAGGCCGGCGCGGGGGCCTTGGGCGGCTTCGGCCATGGCGCGCTGATGGGCGCAGCCGTCGGCGCCGGCAGCCAGGCGCTCGAGATCGGCGCGGCGCGGCTGGTCGCACGACTCGCCGGGCCGGCGCTCGCGCGCAGTTTTCCCTTGCCGGCCATTGGCGCGGTGATCGGCGGGGTGTTCTCGGCCTACGACCTCGCCACCCGCGACTGGGGCCACACCGGCGAGACCATCGGCCGCTTCGGCGAGGGCGGCTCGATCTACGAACAGCTTGCCAACAGCATCGCCGCGGTGTCCGAGATCATCGGCATCGCCACCGCGGTGCTCAACGTGATCGCCGGCGTGATCGGAGCGATCTCGATCGCCATGTGGGTGATCACGGTGCTTACCGTCGGGGTCGCCTCGCCGCTGGCGGCAACCCTGTCGACCATCGCGATGGCGATTGGCATGGCGACCATGGTGCTCGACGGCATCAACGCACTGGTGCTGCAACGCCTGGTCACGCTGTTCCGCGCGCTGCACACCTTCACCAGCCAGGCCGACCCCAGCGATGTCGAGCAGCAAGGCGGCCGCATCGCGGCCGCCGCAGGCGCCAGCGCGGGCTTCGTCGGCGGCATGGCCGGCGGGCTGGCGGGCGGCGGTGCCACCGCGGCCGGGGCGCGTCGCCTCGGCATCGGTCATCCGCCGCCGCACGTTCCGGGGGTGGAGCCGCCCCGCCCGGCGGCCGGCGAGGGTCCGACGATCACCGCCGACCCGCCACCGGCGGTCGAGGCCGGGGTGCCCGCTGGCGACCGTCCGGCGATGCTGCCGCCGGAACCCGCCGCGCCGCGCCCGGCCAGCGACCCCGGTTTGCCGGCTCCGGGACCGGTCGACCCTCACGCTCCGACGATGCCCGCGCCTGCGCCGGTCGACCCGCATGCGCCCACCATGCCGGCGCCAGCACCCGCAAATCCGCATGCCCCGACAATGCCGGCTCCCGCGCCAGTCGATCCGCACGCACCGACGCTGCCGGCTCCCGCGCCGGTAGATCCTCACGCGCCCACGATGCCCGCACCGGCACCGGTGGACCCGCATGCACCGACCATCCCGATGCCCGAGGTCGTCGATCCGCATGCCCCGACCGCCTTGCCGTCGGACGGTGGCATGCCCGAGATCCCGGGGCCGCCGCGGGTGCCCGAGTTCGAGCCGCTGCCCGACTATGGTCCCGAGCTGCCCGACTGGAATCCCGCCGAGCCGAGTCCCTACGCCCCGACCGAACGGCCACCCGCGTCGCCCGCCGAGGTGGTCGACCCCCACGCGTCGACGATTCCGGCGCCCGAGGCGATCGATCCGCATGCCTCCACCATTCCCGCGCCCGAAGTGGTCGACCCGCATGCACCGACCGCCTTGCCGCCGGACGGCGGCATGCCCGAGATCCCCGGCCCGCCACGGGTACCGGAATTCGAGCCGCTGCCCGACTACGGTCCGGAGCTGCCGGACTGGAACCCCGACGCCCCCAGCCCCTACGCGCCGACTCAGCCGCCACCGCCGCTCGAGGCTCCGACGCCTTCGCCGTCGCGCGCGCCGACCGAACCCGCGACGCCGTCGAGGGCGCCAACCGAACCCGTGACACCGTCGCAGGCGCCGACCGAACCCGCGCCGCGCCAGATCACCGACGCCGAGGTCTTGCCGCCGCCGGCCGCTGAGCCGGCCCCGTCGGCGGATCCGGCCAGTTTTGCGGACCTCGCCGACACGGTTGCCGCGCTCAACGATTCGCCCTTCGGCGACCGGCTGGCCTCCGAGGCGATGGCCCCGATGCAGGATGTGCCGCGCGATACCGCCCGCAGCCCGCGCGCGGTGCATGACGCCGCTTATGCCCAGATCCCCGGCGACCGCCCGGCCGGCTATGGTGGTCCGGGCCTGCAGGACCAGCACTGGACCAAGGTCCGCGACGCGACGATCAATGCCGCGCCGGGCACGCGGCCGGCCACGGTTGAGGCGATCAACGCCAGCCGCAGTCCGCTGCAGAGCCGCGCCGCCCACCCGGCGACCCTGCTGCTCACCACCGAAGGCGCACCGGCGAGCGCGCTGCCCGGCGGCGAGCGGGGAACGCGTTACTACGTAGGCGATGCGCCGATGGGCCGGCCCGCGGTCCCGGAGGGGCCGGGCAATGCCGCGATTCCTGCGGAGCCGGGTGCGGCCGGCGGCCCCGCGCGGCCGGCAGACACGCGTCGCTACCGCACCGAGCATCGCTTCGCCGATGCCTACCTGATCCCCGAGATGCGCCGCCAGATCCAGGCGTCGCGCGAGCGCGCCGGCCTGCCGCCGCTTGATGACGTTCAGCTTGCGGTGGCGGCCGGTGAGCAGGCCCGCTGGGTCATGGAAGGGGTGCCGCGCACCGATCTTGCACAGCGTCCGGTCGAGCCTTGGTCGGGCTTCGTGGTCGAGCCGGCACGCTCGCCGATGCAGATGCTGCTCGCCCCCGAGGTGTTGCTGCCGGATCTGCACGCGCGGGGCAGGATGGTCGAGGCACCGCCTGCGCCGCGCGCCGAGGCGGTCACCCCGACGGCGCCGGAGGCGCCGCATCCCGGGCAGCTGTCACTCGGCTTCGAGCCGCCCGGGGCGCCGCGCCCGGTGACCGAGGTCCCCGCGGGCGGTCGGCCAGCCGGCGAAGGCGGCACCCGCAACCAGCGCCCGCTCACGCCCGAGGAATTCGCCGGTTTTGCCGCGATGGCCGAACAGATGGGCATGCCGCGCGAGCAGATCCAGCAGGTCGGCGGGCCGACCGCTTACCTGCCGGGCAGCTTCGACCAGCTGCTGATCGGCCCGGACATCCTGCCGCTGGCGCCCGAGGCACGGCCGCAGGGGCTCGCCAATCCGGCCAACGCGGCGCTCGAGCCGCGGGCGGTGCTGGGGCACGAGATCATCGGCCACCGCGAGGCCGAGCTGGCCGGTCAGGCGCGCATCGAACCCTGGCACGAGGAGTTCCAGGCAAGCACCCGCGCGGCGCTGCACACGCCCGACCTGCCGCGCGAGCAGATGTGGCTGCTCACCCAGGACGCGGCGGCGCGTCGGCGCCATCAGAGCCGAGAGGGCACGATCTTCGTGGATACCGAGCGATACGGCGCGCCTCAATCGGGTGGGCGCCGGCCGGTGCGACCGCGTGCGCCGGGCGAGCCGCCGTCGGTGATCGTCGATCCGTCGCTCGCCGGCGAACGCCGCGTCGCCGAGCCGTCGCCGGGTCGCCCGCAGGCGCACGCGGTGCCGCCAGGCGCGGTCAGGCCTCCCGCGGCCGGCGGTGTTGCCTCGCCCGGGGCCCTGATCGCCTACTCCGCGGCGGTGCGCGGCGGCGCCGACCGGGGCAGTCAGGGCGCGCCGTCGACGGCAGGCGCGCCGCGGGACACCGAAACGGCCCGCTCGGCAGGCTTCGCACGTGCCGCGCGCGCCGGCGCGATCGCCTCGCTCAACCCCGCCGTCCCGATGCTGTGGGGCGCCTATTTCGGACACGGCACGCGCGAGGAACGCATCGGCCGGGGCGGCAGCGTGGGCGCGGTGGTCGGCACCGTCACCGGTGGGCCGGTCGGCGCTTACCTGGGGCGCCGGGTGGGCGAGGGCGTGGCGCGCCGCGCCGAGGACTTCAATGCCGGGTTGGAACGTGGCGCCGAGCCGATCGTCGAGCCGGTCAACCCGGCCTACCCGCCACCGCCCGGAAGCGGCAGCCGCCAGGACATCGCCGACCTGCAGAACACCTTGCTCGGCATCCTGCAGGCGCGCGCCCAGGCGGAGGCGCTGCAGGGAATGATGGCCGGCGACGCGGCACACCACGAGGCCAACGCCGGGCCGCTCGCCGAGTTCAACCAGCGCAACGCCCAGGCGATCAGCGCCACCCAGGCCCATCAGGAAGCCACCGCGCGGCGCACCACGGCCAACCAGCAGCAACAGCAGCAGGAAGGCAGCGTCACAGGCACGCTGCAGGACTACGGCAACCGCGCTGCGGGGCTGGCGATGATCACCGGTCCGCTCGAGGCCTTTACCCGTTTCACCTATCTGGCCCATGCGCTGCCGGACAGCCCGGATGTGCTGCGCGGCGCCAAGCGCGGCATCCTCAAGATGAACAGCGACGGCCAGAACTTCCTTGATGCGCTCAGCGGGGTCGATACCGCGGTGGCCGGCCAGCAGACCGCGCAACCGGCGCGCAGTAGCGGCATCGCCGCCAACGCAGGCCGGCTCGCCGCGACCACCAGTGGTGCAGTTGCTTCGCAGGCGGGTTTGGCGCAGAGCGGCGGGCAAGGTCAGGGGCTGGCTGCGCGCAATGCCGCGCGGTCGGCGGATTCGCGCCAGCGCGAGGCGCAGGCGGCGCAGACCGGCGCACAATTGGACACCCAGGCGGAAGACACGCAGACCCGTATCGCGAGTCTTTCCGAGCAGTGGCAGTCCTGGGCGACGGCACATCGCCAGGCACGCGTCGATGCGATGGCGCGTACCCGGGCGGCGATGATCGAGCGCGGCTGGCGGCCGCGTCAGGAATCGGCGGGAGGTGGCTCATGAACGGAGCGAGCAAACAGCGACAACTTGCACTGGCCGACGCCCAGCGCGCCCTGCAGCGCGGCGACTGGCGACGTGCGGCGGGCGAACTCGAACGGGCTGCCGAACTTGCCCGCATCGAGGGCGACCCGACCCGTGCCGCGCATTGCCTGCAGATGGCCGCCGCGCTGCATCGCGCGCGCGGGGAAGGCGGAAAGGCGGTCGCTGCTGCCCGGCACGCGGGCAGGCTCGCCGGCGACGATGCGCGTGCGGCTTTCGCCACGCGCGCCGAGCTGGGCGAAGCGCTGCTCGCCGAGGGCGCGTTCGAGCGGGCGGCCGCGGCATACCGCGAAGCGCTGGCGCTGGGCGCCGAACTCGGACTGCCTGCCTGGGCGCGGGCCACCGTGCTGCGTCGCCTGGCAGAGGCGGATGCCGGCCGCGCGGCGCTCGCCGAGGCCTGGCAGGGTTACGACGCGGCAGCACAGGAAATGATCCGGGCCAGCGATGCACTGGCCACCGCGTGGATCCATGTCGAGCATGCAAACCGTGCGCGCGAGGCGGGCGCGATCGAGCATGCCCGGGCGGTGTCGCGGCGTCCCGGCCTGCTGCTGGCGAGCGGCGAGGACGCCCACCTGGCCAGCGAGCGCCTGCTCCTGCTGGCACGACTGGAGGCCGCTCTCGGGCAGTTCGCCGAAGCTGCCGAATCGGCCCGCCAGGCCCGCACCCTGGCGCTCGAAGCGGTCGCTCCGCTCAGTTACTACGGCGCCGCGGCGGCGCTTGCCGAATCGCTCGACGCAATGGGTTTGCGCACCGATGCCTACACCGCGCTGGCGACTGCCTGGGCCACGCTGGGCGACCTGCTCGGCCGCGACGTGGCCGAATCCTGGGTGGCGCCGATGCTCGAGGCGTATCGCATGAAATGGGGGGTGACGGCCTTTGCGGCAGCCAAGGCCGCCCACGACGCGCGCCGGCGGGCGGCAAGGAACGAGACCAAGGGGGCCGGATGAACACGCGGCCCGCCAGCGACTATGCTGAAACCAGGGTTGCAACTCGATGCGTCCTGCGGCCAGCGGGTGTGCCCCGCGGGCGCTCTGCGGAGGGAAGACGATGACATTCACAAGCCAGCTTCGCGGCAACATCCCGGGCTCCCTGGCGGGGCGCAGTCGCACGCGGCCGGCGGGCATGCGGGCTGCGGGCACCCCGCGATTCCTCGCTGCGCAGGGACTCCGCGTTTCGCAGCCCGGCGACGCCGGCGAGCGCCAGGCGGAGCACATCGCCGAGGCGGTGATGGCGCCCGGCGGCTGCACAGCCTGCACGCCGGCCGTGCCTTGCGCCAGCTGCGCCGGTGAGATCCAGCGTTCGGCCGAGGGGGCGGCGCCGGGCACCGCATCCATGCCAGGCCTCGGCGCCGGCAAGCCGCTGGACGGCGCATCCCGCGCCTTCTTCGAACCGCGTTTCGGGCGCGATCTCGGCGCGGTACGGGTACATGACGGTGCGCGCGACGGCATGATCGCGCGATCGCTCGCGGCGCGCGCCTTCACGCTCGGCAACGACATCGTCTTCGCGCCGGGCCGCCACGAGCCCGGTACCGATTCCGGGCGTCACCTCATGGCGCATGAACTCGCGCATGTGGTGAGTGGCAGCAGTGCGGGGAACACCGTGGCGCGTGCCCCCGATGCGGGTGTCCTCCCCGACGCCGGGGCCGCTCCGGACGCCGGCGTTGTGCCGGACGCTGCCGCTGCGGCCGCTGCCGGCCCGAGCGATGCCGGCGTGCCCTTGCCGGCGGGTGTTCCGGCGGTGCCGACACCGATGTTCGACCCCTTGTTCGGCGCCTGCCTGACACTCGAGGAGGGGGTGCGCCGCGATGCCTTCGCGCTGCGTCACATGCACCTCGAGCGCTACATCCCGTCGACCACCTTCGGCCTGTTCGACGCCGACTACTATCCCTTGATCGGTTTGATGCCGGTGACGGTGAAGATGAAGTTCAACTTCGTCTCCGCCGACAACGCCCCCGGCATGCTCGCCTGGCTGACCCGCACCATGGCCGGCGAAGACCTCAGCCGCTTCTTCTGGAGCGACACCGAGAAGGCCGATTTCAAGAGTGACTACATCAGCCGCGTCACGGCCCGCTGGAGCGCCCAGCACACCATGACCTCGACCAAGCCGTGCTGGAATTTCCGCGCCATTCCGCTGGTCATGCCGATCGAGGTCGATGACGAGGCCTCTGCCCACTACGTGGCTACGGTACACAAGAGCCCCGGCCCGAACATCGACTACAAGTCCGCCACCAACGACCCCGACACTGCCCATCCCGAAAAGGCCGCCAGCGCGGATCTCTATCAGTCCGACGTGCAGGAGAATCCGGACTTCAACAGCGGCGATGTCGCCACCAGCGAACGCCGGCGGCTCGAGAACGCGCTGGCCGCGGCGGTGGCATCGCCGGTGATGTTCGGGAACGACAAGGACGTGATCCAGCCGGCGGCCCGCCCGTCGCTGACCGCGTTTGCCAACGCGGCCAAGCAGAAGAACCCGTCCGATCCGCTGATCCCGCTCAAGGTCGACGGCTTTGCCAGCCTCGACGGTGATGCTACCCACAACGTCGATCTCTCCGAGCGGCGCGCAGTGGCGGTGCGCACTTTCCTCTCCGGCCTCGGGGTGCCCCAGCCGATCGGTGTGCTCGGCCACGGGCCGGTCGGCACGGCCGGCGACGTCGCCAATCGCCGGGCGGACATCTCGGTGGATCATGCCTTCGAGGCCAGCTACACATCCAACCGCTACTCGGTCGGCGAACACGAGTTCGGCCACATGCTCGGCCTGCCGGACGAGTACCAGAACAACACCACCGGCCTGCTGGGTACCCAGCAGACGCTCTATTCCGGCCTGGTGACCGCCGCGGGCGTGCCGGGACCGGCGGTGTGGGGTGTGCGCACCTCGAGCCAGATGTCCAACGGCATCGATGTGTTGCCGCGCCACTATGTGACGCTGTGGGAAGCCCTCGGTCGCATGACCACTCCCGACATCAAGCAGAACGAATGGGCCATCACATGAGCGAGGCCGCCGCCCGCCCGCTGCGCATCGAGTTTCGCCGCATCCAGGCGATCTCCAGCCGCGGCAACCTGCGCATCCGGCTGGCAGCGGACGGCGATCTGTTCGCCTACCAGGAGACCCGCGATTGCCCGCAAGGCGAGCACTGGAGCGCGCCATGGCCAGCGCAGCCCTTGCGCAGCCTGGCCGGCCCGCAACTGCAGGAACTCGCCACGCTGCTTGCCGGCGGCGGCTTTTTCGAACTGCCCGGCCGGATCGTCACCCCGGGCCGTGACGGATTCAGGGACGAGATCGATGCAGCGCTGGGCGCGCGCGCGCATTCGGTGTGCGTCGAGCGCAGCGCCGCACCGCCCGCTTTCGCCCGGCTGCGCGACGCCCTGATCGCACTCGCCGGCCCGCCCTTCAGTGCCTGAACGCCAGCCTCAAGGAGAACGCCATGCTCTTCCATGTCCCTGCCTCCCGACTCCACGCCTGTGATTGCCACGTCTGCCCGGTGCCGCCCTCGCCCAAGCTGATGGCCCAGCTGCTGGCGCGCTTCAACGAACTCAAGGCCGATGGCCGCCTGCGGGCCGGGATGAGCTTCGACGAGTTCTACCGGGTGTGGCGCTCGTCGCGGCGCAGCGAGAACTTCGTCGGCCTCGACGACGGCGCGCTCGACTTCGCCCCCGCCGGCGCGATGCAGCGCATCTTCCGCCCGGCGCGACACCTCAAGGGTGTGGTGCGCACGCTGGTGCTGCTGGTCGACTTTCCCGATCGGCCCAACAGCGGCGTGCGTTCGCCGGATTTCTACCGTCAGATGCTGTTCGGCGAGCCCGGCGAGTTTGCCGCCGGCAGCATGCGCGAGTACTACCGGACGGTCAGCGGTTACGACGGCGCCGCGCACGGCATCGACGTGCAGGGCGAGGTGTCGGGCTGGATCCGGCTTCCCCATCCGCTGTCCTTCTATGCCGACGGCAACAGCGGCATGGGCGGCTTCCCGCGCAACGCCCAGGGCATGGCCCGCGACGCGGTCAATGCCGCGCGGGCGCAGGGCATCGACTTCTCGCCCTACGACAGCCTCGGCGAGCGCATCGTCACCGCGCTATTCATCATCCATGCCGGCAGCGGCGCCGAGGAGAGCGGCTCGCGCGACGACATGTGGAGCCTCAAGTGGCTGGTGCCGGGCGGCGTGGATGTCGGCGGCGGGCTGCAGGTAACGACCTTCCTGACCGTGCCCGAGGACTGCAACATGGGCGTCTGCGCCCATGAATGGGGCCATCTGGCGGCGCGCTGGGCGGACTTCTACGACACCGGCCGGCAGCAGTGGTCGCAGTCCAACGGACTCGGCGATTACTGCCTGATGGCCAGCGGCTCGTGGGGCAACGGCGGGCTCACCCCAGTGCTGCCCAACGGCATGCTGCGCATGTTCCACAACTGGATCGAGCCGGTGGTGATCACCAAGAGCAAGCGCGGCATCGAGTTGCTGCCGGCTGCCGAGGGCGGTTCGATGGTGCTGATCCGCAACCCGGCGCGGATGACGCAGGAGCAGTATGTCTTCGTCGAGTACCGGCGGCGGCGTGGCCAGGACAGCTTCCTGCCCGACGAAGGGATCGCGGTTTACGTGGTGGACGAGCGCATCGACAACGTCAATGACGAGGCGCGTCTGGCGATCGAGCTGATCCAGGCGGATGGCCGGCGCGACATGGCGCAGATCTTCGGCAAGGGCAATCGCGGTGATGCCGAGGACCTGCTGCCGCATCCAGGGCGGCGCACCTTCGGGGCGCGCACCAAACCGCCGCTCGATCTGCCGGAGGGGGGCTGGAGCGGGATCACGGTGAGTGTGAGGGGGACGGCGGGGACGCCGACGATGAAGATCGATGTGAGGATTGCGTGAGCGGCCGGAGGGACGCTGATTCGTCGCCGCGGCAAACGCCTGGGTTCAGCGTATTGCTCTTCGTAGTTCGGTTTGGTGTGTGTCGTCGATTGATGGTGATTGGCCGGGTCTCGCCCCGGCGGGCGAGTGACTTTCTTGTGGCGACAAGAAAGTCACCAAAGAAGCGCCCCCTGCCGCACCGCCGGCTGCGCCGGTTCCCTCGCTTCGGTCGCGTCCGGCGGGTCGCGTCGAAACTCGCCCTGCGGGCTCAAACAGCGACGCGACAATTCCCGCCGGGCGCGGCCTGCACTCGGCGGTGCGGAAGGGGAGGGATGTGCCGGCTCGGCTTCGCCATTACCGGTGTTCATCTGCGGCATTGCTGTGACGAGATTGCTGCGTGACAGGGCGTGTGTTCTCTGATTCGTCGCCCCGGCGAAGGCCGGGGTCCAGAGTCTCGCTCTTCGTTGTTCGGCTTGGTGTGCACCGTCGATTGATGGAGATCGGCCGGGGCGAGTCCCGGCCAATGAAAGCCAAACAAAGCGGAACACGCCGGATCGCTTGATGGGGTGAGGTGGGCAACGTGTTTCGCGCTGATTCGTCGCCTCGGCGCACGCTGGGGGCCGCGATTCTGTCTTTTGGTGTTTCGCCGGGGGCGTGCTGCCATTCTCCATCGGGCTGCTGCACGGCCCCGCATCGCTTATTGGTCGATCGCCACCGACTGGTTACGCCCCCGCCGCTTTGCTTCGTAAAGTGCCACGTCGGAGGCATGCAGCAGTTCGGCTGGCGATGTGACCGACTGGCTGCCCGATGAGGCGATCCCCATGCTTACCGTTACCATCGGCGCGACGGGTGAGCCTTCGTGTGGCAGGTTCAGACCGGAGATGCCGCGGCGCACCTGCTCGGCAACCGATTGTGCGCCGCTCGGTGTCGTTCCGGGCAGCAGGAAGGCGAACTCTTCTCCGCCCATTCGCGCCACGATGTCGCCGGGGCGCGAGAGGGCGTGCTGCATGGCCTGGGCGACCTTGATGAGGCACTTGTCGCCTGCCTGGTGGCCATAGCGGTCGTTGTATTTCTTGAAGTGGTCGATGTCGGCGGAGATGATTGCGAGCGGAAGGCCATCGCGTTCCGCTCTTCGCCACTCCTTTTGCAGTTGTTCCTCGAACAGCCGTCGGTTGGGGATGCCGGTCAGTGCGTCGCGCCTTATCAGTTCCTCGAGCACCTGGCTTTCCTCGATCGAAGAAGAGAGCCGTCGGCGCAGGCTTTCAGATTCGCGGAAGATCCGCCGGACCTGGGCGGACGAGGCGAGCATCGCCAGGCTGAAGACGCCCATGATCAGACCCATGGTGAGGTGGATGGTGTCGCCGACCATGACCATTCTCGTGATGCTTGCCAAAGCCACCGGAATCGCGAACAGCGGATAGGCGTGCCTGACCGCGGAGAGCAGCGGGATGGCACCGGCCACCATGCCGCCCAGCAGAAAGGCAAGCAAAACCTGGTGGGGAAAGGATTCGGGATGGAACAGCACGATGCCGGCGAGCCCCCATACCAGTCCGGCCCCGAATGCGCCGACCCTGAATGGCCCCTTCCAGCGGTTGGGTTCGAAGGCGCCGTCGCGGGGGGCGGCCCTGAATGTCCGCAGGGTGTGCAGGCGGGCGAGCGATACTGCCACGAGCAGGGCAAACCAGCCCAGCAGGACTACCGTCTCGATGGTGGCCCACAATACCGCGGTGAGGATCGCGCCGTTGAGGACGTTGGCCGCGAGGGCGATCGGAAGCTGACCGTAGCATTGCTCGATCTGGGCTCGGAGCAGGTTGCGCTCTTCGGTTCCGGGCGCGTCATCGCCTTTCATGTCTGCATCCCGCCTGCGCGTGGTGAATCCTCTCTATGCGCTTCCATCGCGGATGGTCCGGTGGACATTCGGGCACTTTATGCGATTTGCTGGCCCGGATGTTGGTTCCCCTCACCACTGACAACGGCAGCCGGGGCGAATGCTGTAGCCGAATTGTCGTGGGCGGGGCGGTCGCGTGGCTGCGGTGCGCTACCGGGAGGGGCCGGCCAGCCACTGCGTGACCTGCCCGGCGAGCCATGCGCCGTCGTCCAGGGGAATGTCGTGGCCGGCCCGCGGGTGAAACCGGATCTCGCAGCGCCACTTGTCGGCGAGCGCCTGCGAGCAGTCCGGATGTACCAGGGCGTCGTTTCGGCTTGCGAGGATCAGCAACTGCGCGGCGAGCGGTTCGGACGGGGCGCGATAGCGCATCGCTGCACAGAGTTGCCGCACGGCGTTCATGCGCGTAACCGGGTGCGCCGAGCGCAGTGCGGTCCAGGCTTGCAGCACACTCTCGTCGGCCGGGCGCATGCGGCTGGTCATACGCAGAATTGCGGCTTCCTTGTCGCGATCGTTCATGCCGGGCATCAGGAGCCCGAGCAGGTGTGGATAGTTGGCGGGTTGCAGGCGTCGGAAAAAAGGGCTGAAGGGGCGCAGGCTGGTGTTGATCAGCACGCAGCGGGCGATCTCCCGCGGGGCTGTCGATGCCCACGACACCGCAACCATCGCGCCGAGCGACATCGCGAGCAGATTGTAGGGCGGCGTGATGCCGCGCCGGGCAAGTGCTGCGCGGCAATGATCGGCCATTGCCGGCACCGCACAGGGGCTGGCAAGCCGGTTCAGGGTGCCGTTGCCCGGCAAGTCGAGCGCTTCGACCCGTGCCCCGGGGACGTTGCGACGGAAAATGTCGATGAAGTCGCCCCAGTGGCCGGTTTCGCGGGTGAGACCACGCAGCAGGATCCAGGTGCTCATCGGCCTACGGATACCATTTGGCCATTGCCCTGGCATGATGGTCCGCCCGCGCTTCGGCATCCGGAATCCAGAGGTGCTGGCTGCACGCGGCGCGGGACAGGAAGTCGAGGAGGGGCAGGTGCCTTCGCAGTACGCGTTGCTGGCGGTGGGCGATCTGGGGGTTGAAGATGCCGTGCCGCGAGAAGAGCTGCCGTGGGTTCTTCTTCACCCACAGCCATGAGCCCATCTCCAGCGTGAGCGGGAGAAAGATGCGCCCTTCCGCCTGGCAGGCGCGCAGGTGAAGGTAGTCCCAGATGTCACCGTGGGCGAGATATTGCAGGCTCTGCGGCTCGATGATGTAGGGGTGGCTGCCATGGGTCTGGCGCAGTACCTCGTCGAGAGCGTGGATCTCGGCGAGGTGGGGAAGCGGCGTGCGCGTGTGGGCATAGGGAAACCAGATGCGGTCCTTGAGCCCAAAGCCGGAGTGGCAATCGAGCGCGATGCTGAAGTTGCGCGACAGCAGTTCGGTTTTGACGGTCTCGCACAGCGCACGATTCTCGAGCTCCATGGCCTCGTCGCGCCGGCCACGGTACCACGGCAGGCGGGCGCTGATGCGCTGTCCGCCGAGCAGCGGCGGGACCGATGTCTGCGCTTCCAGCGGCGCGTTGCGCATGAGGTCGACCCCGTTCGGGTTGGCACGGGTGCCGAGCCACATGCCGCCGGGGTTGACCAGCGGCATGAACACCAGGCGAACCGATTCGAGCTGTCGATGGAGGATGCCGTCCCAGCGCAGGCGCATGATCAGGTGGCGCAGGTAGGCGATCACGACGTCGGCGCCAATCCGCTCCAGGCCGTGGACCCCACCGAAGAATCCGATCGCCGGCACGGCGGGGTCCGGATTGCCGAATGCGATCGAATAGAGCGGGAAGCGGCCGCCCGCACCGGCATCGATCTCGGCAAGCCGTCGTGTCTCGAGCCGGCTTCCGCCTGCTTCGATGAGCTCTTCGATCTGGGTGAGTTCGGGGATCGCGCTGTGCGTCACGATGCAATGCCGGGGAACGCGGTCTCGCAAGCATACCTTGGCCCGCATGTCGCGCGAGCAGTTGTCATGGCGTGGCAAGACGGGTCATGAAACTGCAACGAAACGGTCGCATTGGCTTGCTACGCTGCCACTGTTTGATGTTTTTGCCCGGCGCGACGAGACGTTCATGAGCAGCATCGCCAGAAGGATTATCCGCATTCCGTTGCTGACGCTGGCCGGCGTGATTGCGTCGGGTTGCCTGGAACTGCTGGCGCTGCAGCGTGCCCGTCGTGCTTCAGGCGCCCTGCGCGGCCGCCCGCGTCCCCGTTAGGCACTCATTCGCCCCTCCCGCGTTTCCGCTCTCGCTGACGGTTGCCTTCCGCCGCAAGCGGGTTCAAGCTTGCTCCGCGTGAACGCACGCGACGGATGCAAGGGCGGGATTTGTCCGCTCCGTTGCGGCAGAGGAGGGGGCAGCCATGGAAAGTCTGGATGGGCAGCAGATGTTGGCCGAACGCGGGCTTGATCATTTCAGGACCGCTTCGGTGTTCGGGGCTTTTTCCGACGAGGCGATCGGTTTTCTCCTCACCCATGGTCAGCTCTATGCGATGGCCGATGGCGAAGAGCTGTTTCGTCCGGGCGAGCCGGGCGATGGATTTTTCGTGGTCATCGAGGGGCAGCTCGACTACGTGCGCGAGCGCGAAGGCGCGCAGGTTGCGATCCGCACCATTGCCATGGGCGAGCAGCTCGGTTACGTGTCGATGATCGGCCTGTTCGAGCGTTTCGGCATCGGCAGGGCGCACGGCCGCACCATCGTGCTGGGCATCAAGTCCGATGTGTTCCACCAGTTCCACATCGAATTCCCTTTCGATTTCGGCATCCTGCTGCTCAATCTGTCCCGCGACATGGCTCGGACCATCCGCGAGATGGCGGTGCGTCTCACCGAGGCCCGGCTTCGTCAGCAGTCGGTCTGAGGTTGCGCTGCGGATGCGGCCCAGGCGCTTCGCGCAGTTTGCGTCAACGTCGGATATGTAACGCTCTTTGACGATTGCGGGGGGCTATCCCATAGTCAATGTGCGGTGCGGCGGGATGCGCAATCAGCCAGCAGGAGCGGAGAGGAGGCGTGTTTCGTCGCCATACCCGGGCCACGCCGCGAGCGGCCCGACAGGCAAATCGACTGAACGGAGCACGGATGTCTTTCCAGGCAGACAGCAGGGGCTGCGCCCCGCCCATGCAGGACGACACATCGACCGGGGATGGCCGGGCTACCGATCTGGTGAGCTTCGGGCTGCTTGGCAGTGCCCCGTCGTTTACGGCCGCCATGCATCAGGTGCGGCGGTTCGCGGCGACCTCGGCCCATGTGCTCATCAATGGCGAGACAGGTACCGGCAAGGAACTCGCGGCACGTGCAATCCATTACCTCGGTCCGCGCCGCTACAAGCCTTTCGTTCCGGTGAATTGCGGTGCGCTGCCCGACAATCTCATGGAGAACGAGCTGTTCGGTCACGCCAGGGGCGCGTTTACCGATGCACGCGACAGCCAGCCCGGGGTTGTCGGCGGGGCGCACGGCGGTACCCTGTTCCTCGACGAAATAGAGTGCCTCTCCCACAAGGGGCAGGTGGCCTTGCTCCGTTTCCTGCAGGATGGCAATTACCGCCCCCTAGGCTCGCGCTGTGATGTCCAGGCCGACGTGCGGGTGATCGCGGCCAGCAATCGCGATTTCGACGAGATGGTGCGCGACGGAAGCTTTCGTCAGGATCTGCTCTATCGACTGGCGATCATGTCCTTGAGCCTGCCGCCGTTGAGGGCGCGCAGCAGTGACATCCCCGCGCTGATCGCGCATTTCATCAAGCGTTTCGCCCGAGAATACGAGCGTCCGGCCCCGCGGACTGACGAGGCCTCGTTGACCGCTGCCATGAGATACGGCTGGCCCGGCAATATCCGCGAACTCGAGAACGCCGTGCATCGGCAGTTCCTGCTGGCCGAAAACGGCGTGTTGTATCTCGAGCTGCCGGGCACGGAGCGTCGTGGCACGATCGACGGCGAAAGCGGATTGGGCTCGCTTGACATGAAATCGGCCAAGGCGAAGGTCATCGCCGATTTCGAGCGTGATTATCTCGAGACCGTGATCGCGGCGGCCGGCGGCAACGTCTCGGCGGCGGCCCGTCAGGCCGGCAAGGAGCGTCGGGCGTTCGGCAAACTCCTCAAGAAATACGGCATCGATCGCGCGCGATTCTGAGTGGCACGCTGCAGTACGCATGACGTGGTGGCACAATCGACGGCCTCGATCACGCGATGTGAAGGTCCTACCCATGAGCCACAGACTCCTGACGCCGGCGCGCCTCGGCGCTTTCGAACTGCCGAACCGACTCGTCATGGCGCCACTCACCCGCTGCCGGGCCGACAATCCCGAGTTTGCGCCGACCCCGCTGATGGCACGCTATTACGCCCAGCGCGCCAGTGCAGGATTGATCGTGTCGGAGGCCACCATCGTCTCGCCACAGGGGCGCGGCTACCCCTATACGCCAGGCATCTGGTCCACGGCGCAGGTCGAAGGCTGGCGCCTCGTCACCGATGCGGTGCATGTCGCCGGCGGGCGCATCGTCTGCCAGTTGTGGCATTGCGGGCGGCTGTCGCTTCCCGACTTTCATGACGGCCAGCCGCCCGTCGCGCCTTCGGCGATCAATCCGGAATGGAATATGTTCTCGCCGACGGGCATGAAGCCGACCGTCACCCCGCGCGCCTTGAGCGTCGAAGAGATCGCCGGCGTCGTGGAGGATTTCCGTTCCGCGGCACGCAATGCCGTGGCGGCGGGTTTCGACGGCGTTGAGATCCACTCTTCCAACGGTTACCTGATACACCAGTTCATGGCGGCCTGCTCGAACCGGCGTGACGACCAGTATGGCGGCAGTGTCGAGAACCGCTCGCGTCTGCTCTTCGAGATCCTTGACGCGGTCGGCTGCGAGCTGACATTCGACCGGGTGGGGTTCAGGCTCAATCCGATGATGAACCGCTTCCATGGGCTGGTGGTCGAGCCCGACACGGTGCCGACCTTCGACTACGTCGTGCGTCGGGCCAATGACTACGGGCTTGCTTACCTGCATCTCACCGAGCCCTACCTGCCGAACCAGCTCGAAGGCGGCGTGGGGGTCATCGAAGAAGTCGCTCGGCATTTCCGGCCGCTCGCGACGATGCCGATCGTCTCCAATGGCGGTTTCGATCCGGCGCGGGCCGAGGCCTTCCTCTCCGAAGGTCTTTGCGATGCGGTGGCTTTCGGGCGCCTCTTCATCTCCAACCCCGACCTGCCGGAACGGGTGGCCCGCGGCGCTGCACTGGCGCCGTGGGACATGGAGCGCTTCTATCAGGGCGGTGAAGCCGGTTACATCGACTATCCTGCGCTGCCCTGAAGGTGTGCCCGAGGCGATTTCCGTCGGCTTCCGATGTCGGCGGGCCATACACTGGCGCGGCACCTGATCAACACGCCGGGCGCCGCTGCCGCCGTGGTCCGAGGCGGCAGGGTATGGGCATGTCGATTGCTTACCCGGCCAAGCCACGCCGACCGGCATGACCGAACAACAACGTGAGCTGATGGAGACACCATGAACCGATTTCTTGGCAGATGCGTTTGCGCGTTTTCAATGCTGGGCCTGGCAGCAGTCGCGGCACCTGCTGCGGCGGGTCCGTTCAGCAGCCTGTTCATCTTTGGCGACAGCCTGTCGGACACCGGCAATAACGCCGCAGTGTTCGACAGCATGGGCGCCGGTTCGGGGCTGCCGCCGGGCGCCCTGCGGACCGCGGTGCCGCTTGCCCTGCCGGACATCATTCCGACCTATCCGTACGCAACCGACCGTTATTCCAATGGGCCGGTGTGGGCAGACTATTTCGCGAGCCAGCTGGGCGTGAGTCTCGCGCCGTCGATGCTGGGCGGTAGCAACTTCGCGTTCGGTGGCGCGAAGACGGTGATGGGCGCGACCGCGACCTTCCCGCCCAGTCTGCAGGAGCAGGTCGGACTGTTTCTTGGCAGTGGCGCAGGAATCCCCAGCGATGCCCTGTACGTGATCGCCGGTGGCGGCAACGATGCGCGGGCGGTGCTGACCGGTGCCGATGCTGCGACCACGGTTGCCAATTATGTGACCGCCACGCTCGGCATGATCGGAGATCTCGTCGGCGCCGGCGCACGTGACATCCTGTTGTGGACCGTGCCCGACATCGGCCTCACGCCGGCGGTTCAGCTCGCTGGAGCAGGCGCAGCGGCGAGCGCACTGGTGGACTTGATGAACGGTTCGCTGCTCGCTGCCTTGAGCACCCTGAGCCTGCCCGACTATGTCGATATCGATGTGCTCGACGTGGCCGGATTCCTGCGCACGGTAGCGGCGAACCCAGCGGATTTCGGTCTCGTCGATACGTCTTCTGCCTGCGCACTCGATGCCGCCTGTATCGCGGACGCGGATACGACGCTGTTCTGGGACGGCATCCATCCGACCACGGCAGGCCATGCATTGCTGGCGCGGGCGGCGCTTGCCGCTGTCGGCGTGCCTGAACCGGCCACGTTGCTGCTCGTCGTCATCGCCCTCGGGGCGTTGCTCCGTGCAAGGGGAAGAGGACGCCAGGCGCTGTGCCTCGTGCCGTTTCGTTCCCGCACCTAGCCCAGAGGTATTTTCCATAGACGATGTGCGGCCCGTCCGCCGCCCTTGCATCCCGCATTGGACAGCGCGCTTCGACACGGGCCGCGGTCGTCGGGCGTAAGATCGACCGGTCCGTGAATATGCTTGCCGAGACCCATGCGCATCCTGCTCGTCGAAGATGATCCCACCCTTGCCGCGGGGATTCGGGAAGCACTCGAGCGCGAGGGCTGGTCGGCAGATCACGTCGGTGCTGCGGAGCCGGCGGTCGGCGCCGCCGCGCTTACCGCCTACGATCTCGCCATTGTCGACATCGGCCTGCCGGGCATGGATGGACTGAGCCTGGTGAGGCGCCTGCGCCGCGAAGGGCGGAGCCTGCCGATTCTGATCCTGACGGCGCGCGATGGTCTCGAGGACCGGGTGGACGGTCTCGACAGCGGGGGTGACGACTACCTCACCAAGCCCTTTCTGCTGCCGGAACTGCTCGCGCGTCTGCGTGCGCTCATCCGCCGCAGCCGTGCCAGCGCCAGCCCGATTCTCGTGGTCGGGCCGCTGGCGCTCGACCAGGTCGGCCATACCGCGAGCCTCGGCGGCGAGCCGCTCGAGCTGACCGGGCGGGAGTGGAGCGTGCTGGAGCAGCTCATGCTTGCCGCCCCGAGGGTTGCCAACAAATCGCGCCTCGCCGAGAGCCTCGGCCAGTGGGACCGCGAAATCACCGCCAACGCGGTCGAAATCTACATCTCGCGGCTGCGTGGCAAGCTGGGTGCGCGCATGGCGATCCGCACCGTGCGTGGCATCGGTTACAGGCTCGAAGAGACACCGCGATGATGGCGCGCGTGCTCGGGACCCTGCGCGGGCGCCTGACCCTGGTGCTGGCGCTGCCCCTGCTCGCGGTGCTGGCGGTGAGCGTGGTTGCCGACTACCGCACCGCACTCGCGCTGGCCAACGAATCGTATGACCATGCCCTGCTGGGTACTGCGCGGGCCCTGTCCTCGCGGCTCGAGGGCGACGAGGACGATGCCCCGCTGGAGCTCGACCTGCCGCCCGCCGCGGAGGCGATCCTGCGGGCCGATCCCCAGGACACGGTGCGCTACGCCGTGGTCCAGGCGGGCGGTCGCCTCATCGCGGGTGATCGCGTGCTGCTCGGCGTGGCGCTGAACCCGCCGCCCGGCATGCCGCAGTTCGCCGACCTCTCGATCGACGGGCGCGCGATGCGGGTCGTGGCGAGCACCTATGCGAACGCGCACATCCGGGCAACCGTACTGGTGGCCGAATCAACCTACAAGCGCGAGCGGGCGACCAAGCAGATCCTCGCCGCGGTGATCTGGCCCAACGTACTGCTCCTGAGCGTGACCCTGGTGGTGGTGTACTTCGGCGTACGCCTCGGTCTGCGCCCGCTCGATGCGCTCGGCCGGCAGATCGACGAGCGCGGCCTCGAGGATTTCGCCGCGGTCGGCGAGCAGGGTGTGCCGGGAGAGGCGCGGCCGCTGGTCGCGGCAATGAACCGCCTGATGGCGCGGCTCGAACTGGCCGGCCGCGCGCAGCAGGCCTTCCTGTCGAGTGCGGCCCATCAGCTGCGCACGCCGCTGGCGGGGATGCAGACACAGCTCGAGCTGGCGGCGGCCGACCTTCCGGCCGAGGCGCGTCCGCGCATCGAGCGCCTGCGCGAGTCGACCGGGCGCCTGATTCACTTCACCCGGCAGATGCTGGCACTCGCGCGCTCCTCTCCCGACGCGGTGGCGGCGGTTCGTTTCGAGGTGCTCGATCTTGCCGATCTGCTCGAAGAGTGTGCGTCCGACTTCCTCGATGCGGCGCTCGAACGTGGCGTCGAGCTTGCCTTCGAACCGGCGCCGGCGCGTATCGAGGGCGCGCCGTGGATGCTGCGCGAACTGCTCGGCAACCTGGTGGACAATGCGATCGTCCATGCGCCCGCGGGTGGTGCAGTAGCGGTGCGATGTGGCAGCGGCCCCGGTTCTGCCTGGCTGGAGGTCGAGGACGAGGGGTCGGGCATTCCCGCGGATTTGCGGGAGCGCGTCTTCGAGCGCTTCTATCGCGCCCCCGGCGCCCCTGCGGGCGGCAGCGGCCTGGGCCTCGCGATTGTCCGCGAGGTTGCCGCCCGTCACGGCGCGACGCTTGCCGTGGGCGAAGGCGCGGCGGGGCGTGGTACGCGCATCCGCGTGGCATTCCCGGTTCGGGGCTGAACTGTCAGGCTTCCGAAGGGAAGCATCCCTTAGCCTCCCGCTCCATACACCTATGGAGAGGGCTCATGGTCAAGCCGATTGCCGCCGATCTGTCGCGTGACGGGGATCCGCCGCGTCATCCCGGATTGTCGATTGCGCTGCACTGGATTTCCGCGCTCGCCATCGTCGCCGCCTTCGTGCTGGTGCTCGGGCGCGAGCTGTTCGACGAGAAGGCGGTCCGCGCGATGCTGCTTACCGGGCACCGCAGCGCCGGATTGCTGGTGCTCGTGATCACGGCGGCGCGCCTCGTCACGCGACATCGTCGCGAGGTGACGCAGGCAACCGAATCCGGTTTCGAGCGACTCGTCGCGGGTGCGGTGCATACCGTGTTGTACCTGATGATGATCGCGCTGCCGCTGCTCGGCTGGGCGCTCTCCAGCGCCCGCGGCCACGTGGTCTCGCTGTTCGGCATGATTGATCTGCCGGCGCTGGTGGCGCGCAACGTCGACCTTGCCGATCAGCTCGGCGACATTCACGAAACCCTCGCGTGGACGTTGCTCGGTTTTGCCTGTGTCCACGCCGCCGCGGCGCTGTGGCATCACTTCGTCCGCGGTGACGCGATCCTGCGTGCCATGTCGCCATTTCGGGTGCGCATCAGGCGCGCCTGATTCGCCCGCCTGTTTCTTCAAAGCTCAGAGAGGTCTCAAGATGTTGTCTCGACTCGACAGGATGCCGCTGGTGCGCGCACCGTTGCTTGCCCTTGTGCTGTTTGCCGGCCTCATGCCGGCAGCCCATGCCCTGCCGGCCTTCGCCAGGCAGACCGGTCAGGAGTGCGCGGCATGCCACGTGGGGGCCTATGGTCCGCAACTTACCCCGTACGGCGTTGCCTTCAAGATCGGGGGCTATACCGACAGCAACGGCCAGGCCGGTCATGTGCCGCTGTCGGCGATGCTGCTCGGCGGCTTCACCCACACCGGAGCGGACCAGCAGGATCCGCCCACCGCGCACACGCATCGCAACGACAATTTTACGGTCGACGAGGTTTCCGCCTTCCTGGCAGGCAAGCTGACCGAGCAGCTCGGCGCCTTCATCCAGGCCACCTACGATGGTGTCGAGCAGCGCACTGCGCTCGATCATGCCGATGTTCGCTTCGCCCACGCCATGCAGCTGGCGGGCAAGGATACGGTGCTCGGCATCTCGGTCAACAACAACCCCGGCGTCCAGGACCCGTTCAACACCATGCCGGTGTGGGGCTTTCCCTACACCGGTCCGGCGGTCGGCTTCGGTGGAGGCGATGCGGCCACGCTGATCAATGGCGGGCTCGAGCACCGCGTGCTGGGGGCCTCGGCCTACGCCTTCTGGAACAACTCCCTGTACGGCGAGCTGGGCACCTACCGGGCGCTCTCGCCGTCGGTGCAGAGCATTACCGGCCAGGGGCGTGGCGATGACATGGGGCGTCTCGGTGGCGACACTGCCTACTGGCGACTCGCCTGGATGCAGGACGCCCGCAAGCAGGCCTTCCAGGCCGGCGTCTTCGGGCTGCGCACCAGCATCCAGCCGGACCGCCTGTCGAGTGGGCCGCGCGATCACTATGACGATCTCGGGGTAGACGCCTCGTACCAGTTCCTCGGTACCCGCAAGCATGTCGCCACCGTCGCGACCAGCTACATCCGGGAGCGCCAGACCAGCGATGCGTTGTTCGCCAGCGGCGATGCCGCCTCGCGCAAGGTCAGCCTCAACGAGTTCCGCCTGAATGCCTCCTACTACTACGACCAGACCTGGGGCCTCAGCGCCGGTCGCTTCCTGACGGTCGGCAAGCGCGATCCGCTGCGCTACGCCGATGGGTTTGCCAATGGCTCACCCAATACCTCGGGCTACGTGTTGCAGGCGGACTGGACGCCCTGGGGCAAGGAAGATTCATGGGGCGCGCCGTGGGCCAACCTCCGCCTGGGCGTGCAATACACCATGTTCGACCGCTTCAATGGCGCAAAGCACAACTATGACGGCAACGGCAGGGATGCGAGCGACAACAACACCCTGTTCCTGTTCGCCTGGACCAGCTTCTGAGGTACGCCATGGACAATCCGATGAATTCCGCAGCCCAGTTGCTGTTGATGCTCACATTTTCCGTCGGGCTGGGCGGGCACAGCCTGCCGGCCAAGGCTGCCGGTGACGTGGCTCGCGGCGCCGACGTATTCGCCCAGGAGTGCGCCGAGTGCCACAGCCCGCGGGAAGGGAAGAACAAGAAGGGGCCGTCGTCGTTCGGTGTGGTCGGCCGCAAGGCCGCGTCGCTGCCCGATTTCGTCTACTCCGACGCCATGAAGCAGAGCGGCATCGTCTGGAACGCCCAGAAGCTCGACGCCTATATCACCAGCCCGCGCGCTGTCGTGCCTGGCGGAAAGATGAAATACGACGGGCTGGACAATGCCCAGGAGCGCACGGACCTGATTGCCTACCTGTCGAGCCTGCGATGAACACTGGCCAGTGACCGCCGTCTGAGCGGTCGTGAAGCCTCCCGGGCGGTGTCTATTGGGCACCGCCCTTTTGCCGTCGGGCCTATGCCTTTGTATTTGTCGGCCATGCGGCGGTGCAGCTTGCTTTTCTAGAGGGTCGCCTCTAAAAAACAGGTTGACGCGGCGCGGGTGGAACGTATGATTCAAACGATCGTTTGAATAAAGTTTCTGTGCGAGATATGCAAAGCGTCGAAATCCCACAACAACAAGCCGGAGTGATCATCATGAGAGAGAGTCACGCCAAGCAGGGGCCGGAGACACGCAGTCGCATTCTCGATGCCGCAGAGAGATTGTTCATGGAGCATGGCTTCGACGGAACGTCGATGCGCATGATCACCGGAAGCGCCAACGTCAATCTCGCGGCCGTCAATTACCACTTCGGAAGCAAGGATGCGCTGATTCAGGAGGTGTTCACCCGTCGTCTGACCGCGATGAACAAGGAGCGCCTCGCCGCGCTCGATGCCTTGCTCGAGGCGTCC
Organism: Cognatazoarcus halotolerans; assembly: GCF_009800965.1. Lineage (GTDB taxonomy): Bacteria > Pseudomonadota > Gammaproteobacteria > Burkholderiales > Rhodocyclaceae > Cognatazoarcus > Cognatazoarcus halotolerans. The sequence goes on from NZ_WUAF01000021.1 coordinate 61,580, forward strand.
GGCGGGGAGCCGCTGAAGCCGAGCCGCATCGTCGAAGCGTTTTTCGGGACCTCGCTGGAGATGGCGGCAGACAACGACAATGGCGGCTACATCTTCATGCGTCTGCTCGGCCGTACCTACACCGAGCCGAACAGCTTCGTACGGCAGTTCATTGCCGAGGAATATTCCGAATGTACCGGCCGCTTCCTCGCCGAGCTGTACCGTTCCCTGCCCGGCGTACCGCGCGACGAGATTCTTTGGCGCTTCCATTTCATGATGGGGGCAACCTCGTACGCCATTGCCGGTACCGATGCGTTGCAGCTCTTCGCCGGCAAGTTCGACGACAGTGATCCGGCCAGGCTGGTACCGCGTCTGATGAGTTTTCTGCTCGGCGGACTGCGTGGCCCCTTGCCCGAATTCCAGGAAGAGCTGCCGGTCGAGCACCGGAACGCGGCTTGAACGATCCGCGCAATCAAGCGCTGACCGCCGGCGTCGAGACCGGAGGCAGGCAGTGAAGGAGACAGGTACATGATCTGGGTTTTGCTATCCCTCCCTCCCTTGGCAGGAGCGCTCGCCTACCGGCGAGCGCCACTTTTTGCCTGGTGTGCGGCGGGGTTCGCATGGTTCGCCGCCTTGGGTTACGCGGCCGGCTGGCATGCCGGCGTGGTGGTCCTGGTGCTGGCGGCCTACGCCGCAGTCATGACTGTTTTCCTGCGCGTCTCGCTGCGTCGCGCATTCGTCACTGCCCCGATTCTCAAGGCCTTTCGAAAAGCGTTGCCTTCGATGTCACAGACCGAGAAGGATGCCCTCGAGGCCGGTACCGTGTGGTGGGAAGGCGAACTCTTTTCGGGCGATCCCGACTGGAAGCGGATGCTTGGCTACGCCTGGCCGAAGCTCACGCCCGAGGAGCAGTCCTTCCTCGACGTGGAGACCGCCGAGTTGTGCCGCCTGACCAAGGACTGGGAGAGTACGCAGAAGCAGGACCTGCCCGAGCACGTCTGGAAATACATCAAGGAAAAGGGCTTCCTCGGCATGATCATCCCGAAGGCGTTCGGTGGGAAGGGCTTCTCGGCCTACGCGCACTCGCAGGTCGTGACCAAGTTGTCGACCCGCTCCTCGGCGCCCGCGGTGACGGTGATGGTGCCCAACTCGCTCGGCCCGGCGGAACTGTTGCTGCATTACGGCACCCCCGAGCAGAAGCAGCACTACCTGCCGCGCCTGGCGGGAGGCCAGGAAATCCCGGCCTTCGCACTGACCAGTCCATGGGCTGGCTCGGATGCGGCCTCGATTCCCGATGCGGGTGTGATCGAGAAGGGCGTCTGGCAGGGCAGGGAAGTGCTCGGCATGCGGGTCTCCTTCGACAAGCGCTACATCACCCTGGCGCCGGTGTGCACCGTGTTCGGCCTGGCTTTCCGGCTCTACGACCCCGATCACCTGCTGGGGGAAGTCGAGGATCTCGGCATCACTTGTGCTTTGGTGCCGTGGAATCACCCCGGCGTGAATATCGGCCGGCGTCATTTCCCGCTGAATGCGGTGTGGATGAACGGCCCGATTCGCGGCAAGGACGTTTTCATGCCGCTCGAATTCATCATTGGCGGACCGAAGATGGCCGGCCAGGGCTGGCGCATGCTCATGGAATGCCTTGCCGCCGGGCGCTCGATATCGCTGCCGGGCTCGAATACCGGTATGCAGAAGATGACCGCCCGTGCGGTCGGTGCCTACGCCCGGGTGCGCTACCAGTTCAAGACCGCCATCGGCCGTTTCGAGGGTGTGGAAGAAGCGCTGACCCGGATTGGCGCCAACACCTACCTGTGCGAGGCGGCACGAGTGTTTACCGCCGGCGCGCTGGATCTCGGCGAGAAGCCCTCGGTGGTCTCGGCGATCGTCAAGTACCACGTGACCGAGCGGGCCCGCCAGACGGTCAATGACGGCATGGACGTGATCGGCGGCAAGGGCATCTGCCTCGGCCCGCAGAACTTCCTCGGGCGTGCCTATCAGCAGATTCCGGTGGGTATCACCGTCGAGGGCGCCAACATCCTGACCCGCAGCCTGATTCTCTTCGGTCAGGGTGCGATACGCTGTCATCCCTACGTACTCGAGGAAATGCACTCGGCGCAGGACAACGACCTCGACCGCTTCGATGCCGCTTTCTGGGGGCACATCGGCTATACCGTGAGCAATGCCGGCCGGGCGCTGGTGATGGGGCTGACCGGATCGCACTTCGTGAAGGTGCCCGATTCGGTGGCGCCGGAAACGAAGCGCTACTACCAGCAGCTCACCCGCTTCTCCGCCGGCTTCGCCTTTCTCGCCGACATCTCGATGGGCTCGATGGGCGGTGCGCTCAAGCGCAAGGAGAAGCTCTCCGCGCGGCTCGGCGACATCCTCTCGCTGATGTACCTGGCCAGCGCAACGCTCAAGCGCTACGAGGAGGAAGGGCGGCAGGAGGCCGATGCGCCGCTCATGCACTGGGCGATCTGGGATTGCATGTTCAGGATCCAGAGCGCCTTCGAGGGCACCATCGCGAATTTCCCGAACCGCATCTTCGCCACCATTCTGCGCCGCATCGTGATCTTCCCGCTCGGGCGCCCCTACGTGGTGCCGTCCGACAGGCTCGGGCATGAAGTGGCCAGCCTGCTGATCTCGCCCTCGCCGACCCGTGACCGCCTCACCGCGGACGTCTTCCTGCCGACCGATCTCGAGGAGCCGGTCGCGGCGCTGGAAGCGGCCCTCGCTGCCACGATCGAGTGTGAGCCGATCGAGGCCAGGATCCGCAAGGCGCTCAAGGGCGGACAGTTCAAGCCCGGCCTGCTGGTCGGCGGTGGCGTCGATGCGCTGCATGTACGGGCGCTTGAGGCCGGCGTGATCACCGATACGGAATTCGCCACCCTCAGGCGCAAGGGTGAACTGCGCGACAAGGTCATCCGCGTGGATGATTTCGAGTACGACTTCGGCCTGCGTGCCGCGCTCGACGACGTCGGTCCCGAAGACCAGCAACTGCGCCGCGAAGCGGCCTGACACGGCAGACCCTTCCCGAACATGAGCAGGATCTATATCGTCGACGGCGCGCGCACGCCTTTTCTCAAGGCCAGAAATGCGCCGGGCCCCTTTGCTGCATCCGATCTCGCCACCGCTGCGGGTAGCGCACTGTTGGCCCGCCAGCCCTTTTCCGCGGATCAGCTCGACGAGGTCATCCTCGGCTGCGCCAGTCCCTCGCCGGACGAGGTGAACATCGGTCGCGTGGTGGCACTGCGAATGGGCTGCGGCCTCAAGGTGCCGGGCTGGACGGTGATGCGAAACTGCGCCAGCGGCATGCAGGCGCTGGATTCGGCGATTGCCAACATCCGCTCGGGGCGCTCGAACCTGGTGCTGGCCGGTGGTGTCGATGCCTTGTCGCGCGCACCGCTGCTGCTCTCCGACGCGATGGTGCGCTGGCTCTCCGGTTGGTACGCAAGCAGGACAATCGGCCAGAAGGCGGTCGCCCTGAGTCGCTTCAAGCTCCGCTACCTGGCGCCGGTGATCGGCATCATGAAGGGCCTCACCGACCCGGTCGTCGGCCAGCTCATGGGGCAGACGGCGGAGAACCTGGCGTGGAAGTTCGGCATCAGCCGCGAAGAGATGGATGCCTTTGCGGTGCGCAGCCACCAGCGGGTCGTTGCAGCGCAGGATGCCGGCCGTTTCGACGCCGAGATCGTGCCGCTGATCGATCGTGACGGCACGGTCTACAGGGAGGACGATGGCGTGCGGCGCGATTCGTCGATGGAGAATCTCGCGCGGCTCAAACCTTTCTTCGACAAGAAGTACGGCAAGGTCACCGCGGGCAACAGTTCGCAGATCACCGATGGCGCCGCGTGGCTGATCCTCGCCTCCGAGGCGGCGCTCGAGCGGCATGGTCTCGAGCCGCTGGGGTGCATCGTGGACAGCGAGTGGGCCGGCCTCGATCCGGCGCAGATGGGGCTGGGCCCGGTGCATGCGGCCACGCCGATCCTGCAGCGCCACGGTCTCGGCCTCAACGATCTCGATGCCTGGGAGATCAACGAGGCCTTCGCGGCTCAGGTCATCGCCTGCCTGCGTGCCTGGCAGGACGAGGACTATTGCCGCACCGAACTGGGGCTCGACGGCGCGCTCGGCGCGCTCGACGAGGCGCGCATGAACATCGATGGCGGCGCGGTTGCACAGGGGCATCCGGTGGGGGCCTCGGGTGCGCGTATCGTCCTGCATCTGCTCAATGTGCTGCGCCGCGAGAACGGGACACGCGGTATCGCCAGCATCTGCATCGGCGGCGGACAGGGTGGTGCGATGCTGATCGAACGGATGCCGCGGATGGTAGCGGGAGTGGCGGCATGAGCACGAGTTATCGGCACTGGCGTATCGAACGCGAGGCCGAAGGTCTTGTATGGCTGTGGTTCGACAAGGCGGATGCCGGCACCAATACCCTGTCGGCCGAGGCCCTCGGGGAGTTCGACCGTGTCCTCACGGCGCTGGAGCAGGCGCCGCCGGCCGGATTGATCATTGCCTCGGCGAAGACCGCCGGCTTCGTCGCCGGCGCCGACGTCAGGGAGTTCAGCGAACTCGATTCGGCCGCCGGCGCGCGGGCCTTGATCGAGCGCGGCTGGCACATTTTCAATCGTCTGGCCGGCGTGTCCTACCCGACGCTGGCGCTGATCCGCGGTCACTGCCTCGGCGGCGGCCTCGAGCTTGCGCTGGCCTGCCGCTATCGCGTCGTGGTCGACGAGCCCGTGACAAAGCTCGCCCTGCCGGAGGTGATGCTCGGCATCGTGCCGGGTTGGGGGGGCATGAAGCGTCTGCCCGCGACCATCGGCCCGGCGGCGGCCCTCGATCTGATGCTGACCGGCAAGAGCGTGGATGCGAAGAAGGCCAGACGTCTCGGCCTCGCCGACGAGTGCGTGCCGCCACGGGTCATGGACAAGGCCGCGCGCACGCTGGTGCTGTCGGGTCGCCCCCGGCGGGCGCTGCCATTCATGCACCGGCTCATGAACGGGCCGCTCAAGGGGCTCGTGGCGAAGAAGGCGAGGGCCCAGGTCGCCGCCAGGGCGCGGTCCGAGCACTACCCTGCGCCCTACGCGATCATCGATACCTGGCTGGAGCACGACGGCAACGCGCTCGCCGCCGAAAGGCAAATGGCGACGATCTTCGGCTCGCCGACTGCGAAGAACCTTGTCCGTGTGTTCTTCCTGCAGGAGCGCCTCAAGGGCTTTGGCAAGGATTGCGACTTTGCGGCGCGGCGAGTTCATGTGATTGGTGCCGGCGTGATGGGGGGCGACATCGCCGCGTGGTGCGCGCTGCGCGGCATGACGGTGACCCTGCAGGATCAGTCGGTGGAGCGCATCGCGCCGGCGATTGCCCGCGCGGCGAAGCTCTTCGACCGGAAGTTCCGCAACGACAGGCGCCAGGCGCGCTTTGCGCTGGATCGGCTCATCCCCGATCCGCAGGGGCACGGTGCGAGCCGGGCCGACGTGATCATCGAGGCGATCTTCGAAGACCTCGAGGCGAAGCGCGCGCTGTTTGCGGATCTCGAGCGCCGTGCGCGACCGCACGCGGTGCTCGCGTCCAACACCTCCAGCCTGCGGCTCGAGGACATCGCCGTCGCGCTGCAGGACCCGGCCCGTCTCGTCGGCATTCATTTCTTCAATCCGGTGGCGATGCTGCCGCTCGTCGAGGTGGTCAGCGGGGCTCGGTCGGATGCCCTGATGGTGCGCAAGGCGATGGCCTTCGTGCGCGGCATCGACAAGCTCCCGCTGCCGGTCAGGAGCGCGCCCGGCTTCCTCGTCAATGCGGTGCTCGGCCCCTACATGCTCGCAGCCTTGCGCTGCGTGGACGAGGGTATTGCAGCGGAGACCATCGATGCGGCGCTGGAGGCCTTCGGCATGCCGATCGGTCCGGTGGAACTGGTCGATACGGTCGGTCTGGATATCGCGATGGCGGCTGGCAAGGCGTTGACAGGCGGGGCTGCCGACCAGCCGCCACGCCGCCTCGCCGAGCTGCACGGTTCCGGAAGGCTCGGTCGCAAGAGCGGCGAGGGTTTCTATCGCTGGATCGACGGCAAGGCGCAAAAATCTACACAGGGCGAGATTCCCGCTGGCCTGGCCGAACGTATCATCGAGCCATTGCTGGAGGCAACGCGCCGCTGCGTCGAAGAAGGCGTGGTTGACGATGGCGATCTGGCCGATGCTGGTGTAATTTTCGGTACCGGCTTTGCCCCTTTCACGGGCGGGCCGATGAATTATCTGCGCATGCGTGGTGCCGACGGCGAAATTCCCGCCATCGACGGCGCCCGGATCGCGCCCAATCATTGACTACGCCGGGAGCGATATGAATGAGTGATTTTGTTAGCCGCCTGCCGGACGACAAGGAACTGGTGTTGCGGGTGATGCCGATGCCGGCCGATACCAACCCCGCGGGAGACGTGTTCGGTGGCTGGATCATGGCCCAGGTGGATATCGCCGGCGCAATCCCCGCATGGAGGCGGGCGCGTGGCCGCGTCGCCACCATCGCGGTGAATTCCTTCATTTTCAAGCAACCGGTGTCGACCGGTGATCTGGTGAGCTTCTTTGCGACCATCGTTCACGAGGGGCGGACCTCGGTCACGGTGGATGTAGAGGTATACGCGGAGCGCCATCCCGAGGATCCGCTTACGGTCAAGGTGACCGAAGCGCAGCTGACCTATGTGGCGGTGGATCAGAACGGACGGAAGCGCCCGCTCGATGCACCATGAATGCCCCGAGTGACCGGCCCCTTTGCGCCGGACACTCAGCGCTTCCCCGCACGGGATGATTAACAAGTAAACCGTGGCACGACTGGCGTGTCGCAAACGAGGAGACGAAGCACATGAAAACAAGACTGATCGCACAACTGGTCACCGTCGCGCTTGCAGCCCTTGGCTCGGGCTCCGCCTCGGCCGCGGGGTTCCAGTTGCTTGAGCAGAACGCCAGCGGGATAGGTAACGCCTATGCGGGCTCTGCCGCGGTTGCCGAGAACGCCAGCACCATCTATTTCAACCCGGCCGGCATGACGCAGCTGCAGGACCGCGAGTATTCGATCGGGATCGATTTCGTCCGGCCCACCTTCAAGTTCAAGGACCGGGGCTCCATCAGTGGCCCATTGACCGGCAACGGAGACGATGCAGGCAGCTGGGCGATCATTCCGAACGGCTATCTGTCCTGGGCGCTCAGCAAGGATCTCTATGTCGGTGTCGGGCTGGGTGCGCCGTTCGGGCTGGTCACAGAGTATGACGATCCGTGGATCGGTGCCGCCCAGGCGATCAAGTTCGACATCACCACCTACAACATCAACCCGTCGATCGCCTATCGGATCAATGACAAGGTATCGGTCGGTTTCGGCGTGAACTGGCAGCGCATGGATGCCGAGTACGTTCGTGCCGCAGCCATCGTCAATCCGGCGCTTGCGGCGACCCGGGCCACCCTGGACGTGTCGAACGACGCTTGGGGCTGGAACGTGGGAGCCTTGTTCACGCTTTCGCCGAGCATGCGGATCGGTGTTTCCTACCGTTCCGCGATCAAGCACGAACTCGATGGTGATCTGAAAATTTCGGGCCCCGCAAAGGACGGGGATCCCATTGGAGGCACCCTGTCCAACGGGGCGGCAAGCGTTGATGTCGAGTTGCCCGACGTATTCGTGCTCAGCGTCGTTCAGCAACTCGACCGCAGATGGGAGATGCTCGGAGACATCTCCTGGACCGGCTGGAGCAAGATCGATCAGCTCGACATCGTTCGTCGGTCTGGCCCGAGCATTAACCAAACGGTCCAGACGCTCGACGCCGACTTCCGCGACACTTGGCGTATCGCGCTGGGCGCAAACTATCAGCTCAACGATGCATGGAAGCTGAAGTTCGGCATCGCCTATGACCAGACGCCGGTCAAGGGGCCCGCGACCCGTCTGGTCTCGCTGCCGGACAGTAACCGCACCTGGTTTACCTTTGGGGGCCAGTGGAAGGCCGACAAGGCGTCGACCCTCGATCTGGGTGTGGCCTACCTGAACGTGTCCGAGTCGAAGATCAACAACAATCAGGTGAGGGAGCTCCGCGGCACCGTCACGGGCGTCTATGACGCCCGTGTCTGGATCCTCGGTGCGCAGTACTCGCGCGCATTCTGAGTCGTAACGATCCAACCCGGCGCGTGCAGTGTGCCCGCGTCGGGTGCAGGCCGAGTGCTTTCGATGAGTGAACCCGATCCGCCGCGGCCCGACGCGCGGACCCGCATTCTCGATGCGGCCGAGCGCCTGAGTGCCGAAGCCGGTAATGCGGCAACATCGATTCGCCGCATTACCGGCGAGGCGAAAGTGCCGGTAGCGCTGGTGAGTCATCACTTCGGTTCCAAACGGGGATTGATGGAGGCGGTCCATCAGCGGGCACTGAGTAGCGGCGGGATGAGCCGGGAACGCTACCTCGACCGTCTCGCGCGGGCTGCAGATGGCCGGCCGGTCGCGGTGGCGATGCGCGTCGAGGCCTTCGTTTCGTCGGCACCGCGCTTGCGCGGGGCGGATTCGATTCCCGGTGCGGATTTCAAGCACCTCATCGGTCGGACCTTCTACGACCCGGGACCAGGCGCCGAGCCGTTCTTTCCGGCCGAATACGCCGATGCGGTCGAACGATGCAAGCGTTTCCGTGCCCCGGGTGGAATGGGGCGCAACAGGGCGAAGGCGCAACCTCGGGGCGGGTGGCGGGCTGATCGACTATGCTTTTGCGGCTGGCGCCGTGCCTGCGCCAAGGTTTGAACGATCGTTCAATTCGCTGCGCCGGAAATCGGCGGGAGGCTTTCGCCGGTCGCGATCAAAAGAAGATTCGAAGGTGGAGACCGTCATGATTGAAAGCAACATCGTCGTCACGCCATCGGCGTATGACTATCCGCTTCTGATCAAGCAGCTGCTGCATACGCCGATGGCAACGGCCGGGGAGCAGGAGATCGTCTATTCAGACCGGCAGCGCATGCGCTATGCCGACCTCTTCGAGAGGATAGGGCGGCTTGCAAACCTGCTCGGCCGCCTCGGCGTGGCACGTGGCGATACCGTGGCGATGATGGACTGGGACAGTCACCGCTATCTCGAGAGCTTCTTCGCGGTGCCGATGTACGGTGCGGTGCTGCAGACCGTGAATATCCGTCTCTCGCCCGAGCAGATTGCCTACACGCTCAACGATGCCGGTGCCAGCGTGGTCCTGGTGAACGCCGAGTTCCTGCCCCTGCTCATGCAGATCCGCGGTGAGCTGCGTACGGTCAGGCTGTTCGTGCTGATCGCCGACGATCCGGTCGAACTGCCCGGCGACTTCGAGGGCGAATACGAAGCCCTGCTTAAAGCCTGCCCGGCACAATTCGACTTTCCCGATCTCGACGAGAACACCCGTGCCACAACGTTCTACACCACCGGCACGACGGGCAATCCGAAAGGGGTCTATTTCAGCCATCGCCAGCTGGTGCTGCATACCCTCGCGGTAAGTTCGGCGCTGGCCACGGCACCGAGCCAGGGGCGCTTCCATCGCGGCGACGTCTATATGCCGATGACGCCGATGTTCCATGTCCATGCCTGGGGCATCCCCTATGTCGCGACGATGATGGGCGTCAAACAGGTCTATCCGGGCCGCTACCTGCCGGATCATCTGCTCAAGCTCAAGGTCACCGAGCGGGTGACCTTCTCGCACTGCGTGCCGACCATCCTGATGATGCTGCTCGATGCGCCGAACGCGGCGAAGACGGACCTCGGTGGCTGGAAGATGGTCATCGGTGGGGCGGCGCTGCCGGCCAGTCTTGCACAGCGCGCGCTGGATCGCGGCATCGATGTGTTCACCGGCTATGGAATGTCCGAGACATGCCCGATCCTTACCCTTGCGCAGGTTCCGCCGGAGGCCCCCGCGGATCAGACCAACCTCGACATTCGGCTGAAGACCGGCCGGCCGGTGCCGCTGGTCGACCTGAAAACGGTCGATGTCCGGATGCAGCCACTTGCCCGAGATGGGCGAGCGGTCGGCGAGGTGGTAGTGCGCGCGCCGTGGCTGACCCAAGGTTATCTGCACAAACCCGAGGCCTCGGAGCAACTCTGGGCGGGTGGCTACCTGCATACCCAGGACATCGGCACCATCGATCCCGCCGGTTTCCTGCAGGTGACCGACCGTATCAAGGACGTGATCAAGACGGGCGGGGAGTGGGTCTCGTCGCTCGAGCTGGAAGACATCATTGGCCGCTGTCCCGGCGTCGCCGAGGTCGCCGTGATCGGTGTTCCCGATGCCAGATGGGGGGAACGGCCCGCGGCCCTGGTGGTCGTCAAGGCGGGTGCCACGGCGGATGAAGCAAGCGTTCGCGCCGAGGTCGAAAAAGCGGTGGAGGCCGGCCAGATTTCGCGCTATGCCATGCCCGAACGGGTGCGCTTCGTCGATGCGCTGGATCGCACCAGCGTCGGCAAGATCAACAAGCGTGCGCTGCGCGAGCGTTTTGCCTGAACAGGCCCCGAGCGGTCGATGCGCGAGTGGGGGATGTCCCCGCCCGCGAAGAAACAACGACAAAGGAGATTTTTCGTGAGCAAACTGAGGATTCGCAAGGTAGCGGTACTGGGAGCTGGGGTGATGGGTGCGCAGATTGCGGCGCACTGCGCCAATGCGGACGTACCGGTGCTGCTGTTCGATCTGGCGGCGAAGGAAGGGGCGGCCAATGGCATCGTCGACAAGGCGCTGGCGGGCCTGCGCAAGCTCGACCCGGCGCCGCTGGCGAGCCGCGACCGGGTGCGCTTCATCGAGGCGGCCAACTACGGCT
>NZ_WUAF01000022.1 GCF_009800965.1 Cognatazoarcus halotolerans
CGCTCAAGGCCGAATCGATCGAGGCGGCCATCCGCAACAGCGGGGTGGCGGTGGAGATGAGCCTGGCGGCCTTCCGCTGGGGCCGCATGGCGGTGATCGACCGGGCCTTCGTCGAGGCCGAGATCGCGCGCGCCAATGCGGTGTCGGCGAGCGAGGCGGCGGCCCATCCGCAGCTCTCGGCGGCGGCGCGGGCGATTGTCGATGCTGTCGGCGCCAAGGGCGAGACCAGGCGGCTGCTCGAAGTACGGGTGCCGGACCTGATCGACTACCAGGACGAAGCCTACGCGAAGCGCTACGCCGATGTGGTCAAGCGCGTGGTGGCGGCCGAAGCCAAGGCGGTGCCGGGTCAGTCCGGCCTGTCGGAAGCGGCAGCCCGTTACCTCTACAAGCTGATGGCCTTCAAGGACGAGTTCGAAGTGGCCCGGCTGCACACCGACCCGGCCTTCCTCGCTTCGCTCGATGCGCGCTTCAAGCACGGCTACACGGTCAAGTACAACCTTGCCCCGCCGCTGCTCGCCGAGCGTGACCCGGCCACCGGCGAGCTGCAGAAGAAGACCTACGGGGCGTGGATGCTGAACGCCTTCCGCTGGATGGCCCGCTTCAAGGGGCTGCGCGGCGGCGCGCTCGATCTCTTCAGCAAGACCGAGGAGCGGCGCACCGAGCGGGCGCTCATCGAGGACTACATCGGGCTGCTCGAGCAGATCTGCTCGAAGCTGGGCGCGGCCAACCACGGCGCCGCGGTGGCCCTGGCCAGCGTCCCCGACGAGATCCGCGGCTACGGTCACGTCAAGGAAAAGAGCATCGCCGCAGCAAAGGCCCTGCAGCAGCAACGCCTGCAGGACTTCCTCAATCCGAAAACCGAAAAGGTCGCCGCATGAGGCCGGCAAGGCCCGCGTTGTCCGAGCGCCGTTCAGGCGCTCCGGGATGCGCCGCGTCCGCGCAGCGCATCCATGCCCGGCGGGTCGCCGCAGCACACGGGTCGCCCCTTCGTAGCTGCCTTTCGCGGTTTAGATCGTTGCCCCCGACCACAGGCCTCAGGCCCGGTCGCCGGGGTTGCACTGGAGTCCAATCATGAATGCCGAAATATTCGCCCTGCTCGCGCAGGACGGCGTCACGAACGGCGCGATTTACGCGCTACTGGCGCTTGCACTCGTACTGGTTTTTGCTGTTACGCGGATCATCTTCATTCCCCAGGGCGAATTCCTCGCCTGGGGTGCCCTCACCATGGCGGCGCTCGAAACCGGTCACTTTCCCGGGACAGTGTGGTTGCTGATCGGGGCGGGCGTGCTGACGCTGGCGTCCGACGCGTTCGCCTCGACGCCGGGTCGTCGACAGCTCGGCAAGTCCTTGCTGTGGAATCTTGCCTATCCGCTGGGGCTGGCCGGCCTGCTATGGGTCCTGCCCTTGCAGGCGCTGCCGCTGCTGGTGAAAGCCGGTCTGGCGCTCGCCATCGTGGTCCCGATGGGGCCGATGATCTATCGCGTGGTGTTCCAGCCGGTGGCCGAGGCATCGGTGCTGATCCTGCTGATCATCTCGGTGGCGCTGCATTTGTTCATGGTCGGCTTCGGGCTGCTGATCTTCGGTCCCGAGGGTTCGCGCACCACGCCGTTCAGCGATGCCCAGATCGAGATCGGCTCCTTGATGTTCGGCGGCCACACGATGGTGGTGCTGCTTGCTTCGGTGCTGCTGATCGTCGGCCTCTACCTGTATTTCGATCGCACCCTCGGCGGCAAGGCACTGCGCGCTACCGCGATCAACCGCAACGGGGCGCGGTTGATGGGTATCTCGCCGGCGCTCGCGGGTCGCCAGACCTTCTTCTTTGCGGCATTGATCGGCACCCTGTCCGGTCTGCTGGTCGCACCGCTGACCACGATCTACTATGACAGCGGCTTTCTGATCGGCCTCAAGGGCTTCGTCGCCGCCATCATCGGCGGCCTGGCGAGCTATCCGCTGGCGGCAGCCGGTGCGATCGTCGTCGGCCTGCTCGAATCCTTTGCCTCGTTCTGGGCGAGTGCCTACAAGGACGTGCTGGTGTTCACGCTGATCATCCCGGTGCTGATCTGGCTGTCCTGGTCGACCCACCACGTGGAAGAGGAGGAGACCGCACAGGTGGTTACCGTGTCGGGACGCAAGGGCTGGATCAGTCCGCGTCTCGTGCTGTCGGTATTTCTCGCCTGTCTGGTCGTCGCGCCGTTGCTCCTGCCCGAGTTCTACGTGACGCTGCTCAACTATGTCGGCCTGTCGGCACTGGTTGCGCTGGGTCTGGTGCTGCTGACCGGCGTGGGCGGACTTACCTCGTTCGGTCAGGCGGCCTTCGTCGGCCTGGGCGCTTACACCACCGCGTGGCTGACCACCTCGAGCGAACTGCCGGCCTGGTTGTCGTTCGCCGGAGGTTCGCCGTGGCTTGCGCTGATCCTCGGGTTGGTCCTGACCGCCACCGTGGCAATCGTCATCGGCTCCTTCACGCTGAAGCTCTCCGGCCATTACCTGCCGCTCGGCACCATGGCCTGGGGCATCAGCCTGTTCTTCCTGTTCGGAAACATGGAGTTTCTCGGTGGCCACGCCGGTCTTTCGGACCTGCCGGCAATCAACATCTTCGGCTTCGAACTGCTCGACAACCGTAACTACTATTACCTGGTGTGGGCCTTCGTGCTCGCTGCCCTGCTGACCACCCGCAACCTGCTCGACTCGCGCGAAGGTCGTGCGATCCGCGCCCTCAAGGGCGGCATGGTGATGGCCGAGGCGATGGGGGTGAATACCTCGCGGGCCCGCATGGTGATCTTCGTCATCGCCGCGCTGCACGCCTGTGCCGCCGGCTGGCTGTATGCCCACATGCAGCGCTTCGTTAATCCCACGCCGTTCGGTCTGCACATCGGTATCGAGTACCTGTTCATGGCGGTGGTCGGCGGTGCGAGCCAGGTGTGGGGCGCGGTGGTGGGTGCCGGCGTGATCACGGTGCTCAAGCAATGGCTGCAGGACGTCCTGCCCAGCCTGTTCGGGTCTGCCGGCAACTACGAGGTGATCGTCTTCGGTCTGCTCATGATCGTGCTGCTGCACCGTGCCCGCGATGGTCTGTGGCCCTTGCTGGCACGCCTGGTACCGGTACGCGTGGAGCCCAAGCAGATCGACGAGATGGCCGAAGCCCTGCCGAAGAAGGCGCAGCCGCCGCATGGCGAGTTGATCCTCCAGGCCAAGGGCGTGACCCGCAAGTTCGGCGGCCTGGTCGCCAACAACAACCTGAGCCTGGAGGTGAAGGCGGGCGAGATCCTCGCCCTGATCGGTCCGAACGGTGCGGGCAAGAGCACCATGTTCAACCAGCTCTCGGGCGTCGACACCCCCACCTCGGGAGAGATCCTGTTCCGTGGCAAGTCGGTGGCGGGCCACAGTTCCCGCGAGATCGCTTCGCTGGGCATGAGCCGGACCTTCCAGCATGTGCGCCTGCTACCCAACATGAGCGTGCTCGAGAACGTCGCCATCGGCGTTCACATGCGCGGCTCCAAGGGCGTGCTGTCGGCCGCCTGGCGGCAGGACCGGGCCGAGGAAGCGCGGTTGCTGCGCGAGGCCGCGATACAGGTCGAGCGGGTTGGCCTGGGCGAGTTCATGCACACCGAGGCGGGCAGTCTGGCGCTTGGCCAGCAGCGCATCCTCGAGATTGCCCGGGCGCTCGGTTCCGATCCCTGCCTGCTGCTTCTCGACGAGCCGGCGGCGGGCCTGCGGCTGAAGGAGAAGCAGGCCCTGGCGGCCTTGCTCAGAAAGCTCAGCGGCGAGGGCATGGCGGTACTGCTGGTCGAACACGACATGGACTTCGTCATGGGCCTGGTGGACCGCGTGGTGGTGATGGAATTCGGCGAGAAGATCGCCGAGGGTCTGCCGGAAGAGGTGCAGAACAACCCGGCCGTGCTCGAAGCCTACCTGGGAGGTGTCTGAGATGAGCAAGAACGTACTGGAAGTGAAGGACCTCTCGGTCGCCTACGGCAAGGTCGAGGCGGTCAGCAAGGTCAGCATTGCGGTGGGCGAGGGCAGGATCGTGACCGTCATCGGTCCCAACGGCGCCGGCAAGACCACCACGCTGTCGGCGATCATGGGGCTGCTGCCCTCATCCGGCCAGGTCGAGTTCGATGGCAGCATCGAACAGGTGCCCGAGGTTGAGCGCATGGTGGTGCGCGGCATGAGCCTGGTGCCCGAGAAGCGTGAGCTGTTCGGCACCATGACGATCGAGGACAACCTGCTGCTTGGCGCCTTCCAGCGCAATCGAGAGGGGCATCGCGACCATCTCGAGACCATGGAGGATGTGTACACCATCTTCCCGCGGCTGCGGGAGCGCCGTCTCCAGGCCGCGGGCACGATGTCCGGCGGCGAGCGCCAGATGCTGGCCGTCGGCCGGGCCCTGATGGCCAAGCCCAAGCTCTTGATGCTCGACGAACCGAGCCTCGGGCTGGCACCGCTGATCGTGCGCGAGATCTTCCGGATCATCACCGAGCTGCGTCGGCGCGGGGTCTCGATCCTGCTCGTCGAGCAGAACGCACGCGCCGCGCTGCAGGTGGCCGACTATGCGTACGTGCTGGAAAACGGCAGTGTGAAGATGGAGGGCGAAGCCGAACAATTGCGCAACGACCCGCGCGTCATCGAGAGCTACCTCGGGCTTGCCAGCAAGCACCAGGAAATGCTCTCTACCTGATCGAACATTGGAGAATCAGCATGGAAGCACTGCGCATCATTTCTGACGAACACCAATCACTGGCCGGCATCCTGCACGCCGTCCGTTTCATGTTGAAGGAAGTGGCGGCGGGTCGTCTCGAGCCCGATCTCAAGCTCTTCAAGGCGATGGTGCATTATCTTGAGGCCTATGCCGAGCTTCGCCATCACCCCAAGGAGGACGTGTTGTTCAAGTATCTCGAGCAGCGCACCGCCGAGGGCAAGGAGGTGCTGGAGAAGCTTGCCGTGCAGCATCGTGAGGCTCCGCAGCGTATCGCGGCCCTCGAGCAGGCCCTGGCGGCATTCACCGCCGATCCGTCCGCGTTCGCTGGATTTGCCCTGGCTTTCGAGCGTTACGCGGACTTTTACCGCAACCACATCCTCATCGAGGAAGACATCGCCTTTCCGCTGCTTCGCCAGCATCTGAGCGATGCCGACTGGGAGACCGTGGACCGCGAGTTCCGGGCGGAGATGCAGGCCAACTCCGGCAAGGATGGCAAGCACGAGGATTTTTCCGCGCTGTTCTCGAAGCTGGTCGAATGTGCCCCTGCACCGCTCGGTTTCGGTCCTCGTCCGTTCAACGACTAGCGTTTCCTGCAACCCCGGCAAGACAAGGAAAAAGATCATGACATCCACAAACATCACCGAAGCCGCAACCAGCAAGTTCGTCCGTATCAAGGAAGGCGACCTCGATCTTCAACTGCATTACAACGACGCCGGCAGCGGCGCCGAAACCGTGGTCATGCTGCATGGCTCCGGTCCCGGTGCCAGCGGTTGGGCCAACTTCAACCGCAACGTCGAGCCGCTGGTGAGCGCCGGCTACCGTGTGATCCTGATGGACTGCCCGGGCTGGAGCAAGAGCGACCCGATCGTGTGCACCGGATCGCGCTCCGAGCTCAATGCCCGTGCGCTGAAGGGCCTGCTCGACGCCATCGGGCTCGACAAGGTGCATATCATCGGCAATTCGATGGGGGGGCACTCGGCGGTGGCCTTCGCGCTGTTCAATCCCGCCCGCGTTGGCAAGCTGGTCCTGATGGGCGGCGGCACCGGCGGTCCGAGCCAGTTCGTGCCGATGCCGACCGAGGGCATCAAGCTGCTGCAGGGCCTGTACCGCGAGCCGACCATCGAGGCGCTGAAGAAGATGATGAGCGTGTTCGTCTTCGACAGCAGCAGCCTCACCGAAGAGCTCTACCAGGCACGCCTCGATAACATGATGTCGCGGCGCGACCACCTCGAGAACTTCGTCAAGAGCCTGGCTGCCAATCCCAAGCAGTTCACCGATTACGGCCCGCGTCTCGGCGAGATTTCCGCACAGACGCTGGTGATCTGGGGCCGTGACGACCGCTTCGTGCCGATGGACATCGGTCTGCGCCTGCTGTGGGGCATGCCCAACGCCGAGCTGCACATCTTCAATCGCTGCGGCCACTGGGCGCAGTGGGAGCATGCCGACAAGTTCAACCGCATGGTGCTGGACTTCCTCGCGAACTGAGCCAGCGCAAGAAATGCCAGGTCATCGGGGCCGCCTGCGGGCGGCCTTTTTGCGCACCGGGGTAAACGACAGGTGTGGCGCAGGCGCGGCGAGTCAGCCGGGCTGCGCGAGCAGGCGAGCGAGCTGCGCATGGAGCGCGGCGAAGTCAGGTTCGCCCAGGTATCGGTGCACGATCTCGCCGCGCCGGTCGATCAGGTATGTGGTCGGTGTCGCGCGGACGTCGTCGAAGCCTCGGGCCACCAGTCCGTTGGCATCCAGCGCGACCTTGAAGGGCAAGGCCTTGCTGTCGGCATAGGCCTTGACGCGGTTGGGTGGGTCGTATTCCATGGCGACCGCGATGGTCTCGAGTCCCTGGTTGGCAAAACGCCGATGGGTGGCGATCAGTTGCGGCATTTCCCTGAGACAGACGCTGCAACTCGTCGCCCAGAAGTTCACCAGTACCACCTTGCCGCGCAGCTGCGAGGCCATGATGCTCTCGCCCGCCAGTGTCATGAAGCGGACTTCGGGCGCCCGCGACGTGTGTGTAATCATGAAAAATGCGCCGATAGCGATGCTGATGGCAACAAGCGTGGTGATAAGCTTGTCCTTCATGTTCGTGGCCAATCGGGGAGAAAAATCGTCATGCGAGCCATTCTGCGAACTTTGGCGCTGCTTGTCATCTGTGCGCCGGTCTGGGCGTTCGATCTTTCATCGCTCAGCGACAGTGAAGCCTCCGGCGGCCTCAAGGAGGCCTTGATCCAGGGGGCCGGAAACGCGGTCGGCACGCTCGGCCAGAAAGACGGTTTCCTCAAGAATCCCAAGGTCCACATTCCGCTGCCCGGCGCCCTCAAGACGGCCGAGCCGCTGCTGCGTGCGATGGGCAAGGGTAAGGATCTCGATGCCCTGGAGACCACCATGAACCGCGCCGCCGAGGCGGCGGTGCCGCAGGCCAAGGTCCTGCTGGTGAATGCGGCGAAGCAGATGACCGTGAGTGATGCAAAGAAGATCCTCACCGGCGGTGACGATTCGGTCACCCAGTATTTCAAGGGCAAGACCGAGGGCGACCTCATGAAAATGTTCCTGCCCGCGGTGAAGAAGAGTACCGACAAGCTGGCGGTTTCCGCCCAGTACAACAAGCTCGCCGGCAAGGCTTCCGGTCTCGGCCTGGTGAACAAGGAAGACGCGCAGGTC
This sequence comes from Cognatazoarcus halotolerans, assembly GCF_009800965.1. Classification (GTDB taxonomy): domain Bacteria; phylum Pseudomonadota; class Gammaproteobacteria; order Burkholderiales; family Rhodocyclaceae; genus Cognatazoarcus; species Cognatazoarcus halotolerans. The sequence continues at coordinate 7,355 of NZ_WUAF01000022.1, forward strand.
GAAAACTACGTCACCCGCAAGGCGCTCGATGGGCTCTACCTGATGATCGCCGAGGAAGAAAAGGCCCTCCGCAAGAACCCCCTGGGAGCGGCCGGCTCGCTCGCGAAGAAGGTTTTCGGCGCGCTCTAGACGCCAGCGAGCGGTCGCCGGCCCGGTTCGACGCCGTGGGCAGGGCAGCGGCTCGGGGGCTGTTGCGAACGAGAACACGCTGCCGGGCAGGCTCGACGCCGGTGCGAATGGGTATGAATTGGCGTTTCGCGTGGTGCTCGTTCGGCGATTCGGCGAGCGCTGGAGCACCCCGCCTTCCCGCTCATGTGTGTGGAACGTGTGTGCGATCGCATGGGGCAGGCATTCTCCTACAGCGCAATCCGCACTGTCGGACAGCCTGCGCGAACGGCACTGCCTAGACTGGAATCACGCAGTACCGGCAGCAGCTTGGCCGGATTCGCTGGATGATTTCAACAGTTGGAGGCAGGGATGAAAAACACAGTTGCAGCATTGGCGCTTTCGGGGCTGATCGGTTTCACTGCAGTCGGGTGTGCCGTCACGCGGGATCAATCCACCATCGGCGAATACGTTGACGATTCGACCGTGACCACCCGGGTCAAGGCCAAGTTCGCGGAAGACCCGACGGTGAGCGCAATGTCGATCAGCGTCGAAACGCTCAAGGGTACGGTGCAGCTATCGGGATTCGCCAAGAGCGTCACGGAGCGCAATCAAGCGGAAATGCTCGCCCGTCGGACGCCGGGGGTGAAGCGCGTGCAGAACGACATCGTTGTCCGCCCGTAAGCTCTTAGCGGACGAAGCAACGGGGAGCGCAGAGCGCTCCCCGTTTTTTGTGAACCTCCGGGCTTGCGAGGGTGAATGTCGGTGCAGGCGTGTTCGACTTTCTCGCTGCGACGGGCTCTAGAGCCAGTATTCGAGGAGGCGGCCGAGTTGCTCCATCATGCGGCGGGGGGCACATCGTGCCGCCCATTCTTCCTGGCTTACCGGTTCAGAGTGGGCGAGATCGGTCGCGAAAAGTGCTTCCATGCGGCTGCCGAAATCTTCTCCGAGCACAATCACGTTGAGCTCATCGTTGTGTAGAAAGCTGCGCCAGTCGAGGTTCGCCGAGCCTACCGTGGCCCATACGCCATCGATGACCGCGGTCTTTGCGTGCAGGAAGCTGCCCTGCATTTCGAAGATGCGCACGCCCGCCTCGAGCAGTTGTCCGTAATGGCTTTGTCCGGCACGCAGGGTGATCAGCGAATCCCCTTGGCCCGGCAGTACCAGCACCACGTCGACGCCGCGACGGGCCGCGTCGGCGAGCGCCTTGAGCGTTTGCGGATCGGGGACGAAATAGGCCATGGTGATGTGGATCGAATCGGTCGCTCCGACAATCGCGCTGAGAAGGGTCCGGTAAAGACGGTCGCTGTTCTCGCCAGCGACGCTGCCGATCACGGCCACCAGGCGCTTGCCCGCGGGGGGCGCTGCGGAGGCCGTTTCGGGTAAATGGCTGGCGATCGGGCTGCCGCCGCAGTTCTGGCGTTGCCAGGTGTCCCTGAAGAGGTTTGTGAAGTCCGCAGCGGCGGGGCCTTCGATGCGCACGTGGGTGTCCCGCCAGCCGTCCTCCGTGGTGAAGCGCTTGCGACGCGTGCTGCCGAGCGAGGCGGAAAGGTAAACGTTGCTCAGATTGATGCCGCCGGTGAAGGCGATGCGTCCATCCACGACCAGCACCTTGCGGTGGTCGCGATGGTTGGCCTCGAGGAGGCCGAAAGTCCTGCGCACGATGCCGAGCGGGTTGAATTCGCAGACGTCGATTCCGGCCTCGCGAAGTTCCGCGAAGAAATCGGGTGGCGTCGAGAAGGAGCCCACGCCGTCGTATATCAGGCGGACATCCACGCCCTCGGCACGTTTGCGTTTCAGGATGGTGGCAATCCGCTGGCCGATCTCGTCCGCTTCAACGATGTAGCTTTCCAGCAGGATGCTACGGTGCGCCCCTTCGAGTGCCGCGAACATCGATTCGAAGGTGGCTGGTCCGTCGACCAGCAGTTGCACCGTGTTGCCCCGGCTGAGAATCTCCTGTTCGCGCTCGAGGATGGAGAGATGCCGGTCGAATTGCCGGCTCCGTCCCTCCGCGCGGACTGCCTGGAGCACCGCCGCACTGCGGCCCGGCGACATGATGCCGTTGGCGTCCTTGGTCGGTGCCGTCGCTATCGGCGCTGCGTGCGTGACTGCTGCACCTGGCGCCAGGGTGATCTTCGGCAAGGCGGTGCTGCATGCAAAGAGCGGCAGGCCCAGGAGGGCTGCCGCTACCAGCGAGAGCTTGTGTCGAGCCGGGGGGCTCATGGCGCCCGTTGCCTGCTGTACTACACGCTGTTGAGCACGAAGCTGACGATCGCCATCGCCAGAAACACGAAGAACAGGATCTTGGCGATCCCCGCTGCACTCGAGGCGATGCCGCCATAGCCGAGCGCGGCGGCGACCAGCGCGATGATAAAGAAAATGACGGCGTAGCTGAGCATGCTGAACTCCCTCGGGTTGCTGGAGGCCGAAGCCTGCCGATGACCCGAATATAGGTTGAGCGCCGGCGCGACGAAGTGAGGCCTCTCCGAATCCTGCGTCAGCGCTTTCCCACAAGCGGAGCCGAAAGGGCGGGTGTAGGCCTGGACCGACAGCAGGATCGTCCCGCGCTGACTGTAACGAATGCTGCCGTCTCTAGAGTGGGAGGTGTTCCGCACGGTCGTGGCGTGTCTGCCCATCTGAACGAGGCGCGCTTTTCTGCCTCGAAGTGGCCGCCAGCGGCGGGTGCGGGCGCTATTACCAATCTCCAGGAGTCAATCATGTTCGACAGAAAATCCCCCAGCCCTGCCGCTGTTACGACGATCACCGAGGCGCCGAGCCGCCCGGTTCGTCGGGAGATCGCGCAATTGCTCGACGAACTGCGTACGGTCTCAGACGAGCGCCTGCCCGAGGTGCGCGAGCGTCTCGATGCGCTGCTTGATGCAGTGGGGCAGACCGGTAACGCCTATGTCGACGGCGTGCGCGAGCAAACGGTGCGAATCGCCTCTGCGGCGAAGGACGAAGTGGCGCATTCGCGCGACGCCACCGAGGCCTACGTGCGTGACAATCCATGGCGGTCATTGGCGGTGGTCGGCACCGTCGCGCTGATCGGCGGCCTTCTGTTCGGTCGACGCTGATGATCGGGGCCCGCGGCCCCGAACGCGCGACCCCCGCGCCGCAATCCGGGATAGAATCGAGGTGCCGCCCCGGAAACCGGGCGGCATTGTCATTTCAGGTTTGCCGCGGCCATGTCCCTCAATCTCAATGCCCCTCAGCGCGAAGCCATCCGGTATCTCGACGGTCCCTGCCTGGTGCTGGCCGGCGCCGGCAGCGGCAAGACGCGGGTCATCACGCAGAAGATCGCCTATCTGGTGGAGCAGTGCGGTTTCAATCCCGCCAACATCGCGGCGATCACCTTCACCAACAAGGCGGCGAAGGAGATGCAGGAGCGCGTCTCCGCGCTGATGGGCGGACGCGCAAGCAAAGGGCTGACCGTGTGCACATTCCACGCGCTGGGTGTGCGCATCGTGCGCCAGGAGGCAAAGCACTGCGGGCTCAAGCCGCAGTTCTCGATTCTCGACGCTTCCGACACGGTGCAGATCGTTTCGGATCTCTCCGGCAACAGCGACAAGGTGCGCGCGAGGTCGATGCAGTGGCAGATCTCGAGCTGGAAGAACGCCCTGGTGCCGCCTGAAGAAGCGGTCAAGCTGGCCGACAGCGAGCTCTCCGCCGCGGCGGCGAAACTCTTTCCCGACTACGAGCGCACCCTGCGCGCCTACCAGGCGGTGGACTTCGACGACCTCATTGCGCTGCCGGTGCGGCTGTTCGACGAACATCCCGAGGTGCGCGAGCGCTGGCAGAGCAAGCTGCGCTACCTGCTGGTGGACGAGTACCAGGATACCAATCGCGCCCAGTACCGCTTGCTGAGCCAGCTCGCCGAGGTGCGCGGGATGTTTACCGCGGTAGGCGACGACGACCAGGCGATCTACGCCTGGCGCGGTGCAGACGTGGAAAACCTCAAGCTGTTGCAATCGGACTGGCCGAAGCTTCGGGTCATCAAGCTGGAGCAGAATTACCGCTCCACCACCGGCATCCTCAATGCGGCCAATACTCTGATCGGCTACAACGAGAAGCTCTTCGAGAAGCGCCTGTGGTCGGAGCACGGTCTGGGCGAGGCGATCGTGGTGAGCGCCGCGCGTGATCCCGAGAGCGAGGCCGAGATGGTGGCGATGAAGATCTCCGCCCACAAGTTCGAGCACCGCACCCGATTCTCGGACTACGCGATCCTCTACCGGGGAAATCACCAAGCGAGGCTGATCGAGCAACAGTTGCGCAATCACAAGATTCCCTACCTCATCTCGGGCGGGCAGAGCTTCTTCGAGCGCGCCGAGATCAAGGACATCATTGCCTACCTGCGCCTGCTCCTTAACCCGGATGACGACCTCGCCTTCATCCGCGCCGTGACCACGCCGCGGCGCGGCATCGGCCCATCGACCATCGAAGCGCTGGGCAGTTACGCCGGTCAACGACACCTGAGCCTGTTCGGTGCGGCCTTCGAGGAGGGGGCCGGGCAGCATCTCAACGCCCGCCAGCTCGAGTCGGTGCATGAGTTCTGCCACTTCATCAACCGGCTCGCCTACCGCGCGCCGCGGGAGCCGGCGGCGCAGATGCTGGCGGACCTGCTCGGTGCAATCCGCTACGAAACCTGGCTGTACGATTCCTGCGAGCCGCGCGAGGCCGAGAGCAAGTGGAGCAATGTCAGCGACTTTGTCGGCTGGCTGGGGCGCAAGGGCGAGGAGGACAACAAGAACCTGCTCGAACTCACCCAGACGATCAGCCTGATCAGCATGCTCGACAAGGACAAGGAAGAGTTCGACGGCGTGCAGATGGCCACCTTGCACGCCTCCAAGGGGCTCGAATTCAAGCACGTTTTCCTGGTCGGCGTGGAGGAGGGCATCTTGCCGCACCAGTCCTCGATCGATGAAGACAAGGTCGAGGAGGAGCGTCGCCTGATGTACGTAGGCATCACCCGTGCCCAGCGCACCCTCAACATCACCTGGTGCGAGAAACGCAAGGCAGGGCGGGATGTCCGTACCTGCGAGCCTTCCCGTTTCATCGAGGAAATGGGCAAGGAGGGCGTGCGCTTTTCAGGCGGCAAGAGCGACGCGCCGGTCTCGCGCGACGAAGGCCGGGCCAAGCTCGCCAGTCTCAGGGCGATGCTTGCCGCCAAGGGGTGAACGCAAACAGGCGACCTCCAGGGTCGCCCGTCGCAGAGGCAGCCGTCGCGCTTATTGCGGTTCGGGGAACTTGGCGCCGGCCTTGTCGGCCATGAAGGCAACCGCGCGCGCAATCTCGGTGTCGGTCAGGTCGGCAGCGCCGCCTTTCGGGGGCATCTGGTTCTTGCCGTTGATGGCCGCTTTCACCAGGGCGTCGAAGCCCTGTGCAATGCGCGGACCCCATGCGCCGGCGTCACCGATCTTGGGTGCATTGAGCGCACCCGAGGCGTGACATGCGCCGCACACGCTGGTCACCACCTGTTCGCCGGTGCGGCTGCCCGGAGCAACCGTGACCGGCTTGAGATCGACCTTTGCGACCGGCTGTATCAGCTCGGCGGATTTTTCATAGTCGATGCTCTGTGCCTTGCCGCAGCCCGCCAGCAGGCCGACCGCAAGCAGGGCGGAAACGGGAAGGGCAAGACGCGCAATACGTTTGGCGGGGCTCAAATCGCGGGATACCGACATGCTTCGATCCTTGTTCTGGCGCAGATAAAGCGCTGATTATAGCGAGGTCTTTCGCGCGATGGCAGGCCCTTGATGGACGCCACAAAAAAAACCGGTTATTCTCTGCGGCCTCGCGCTGCGCTCGTAGCTCAATGGATAGAGTACTGGCCTCCGAAGCCAGGGGTTGTGGGTTCGATCCCCGCCGAGCGCGCCACTGAATCCACGTCCTCGGTCTCGTCTCCAAGGGCTCGCGGAGAGCGTCGGACCGGGACCGGTTGAGCCGGCTGCAGCGTCCCGCGCTTTGCCCCGTTCGCAGCATCGCATCGTCCGGTCGTCGCCGCTTCACGAAACTGCCGTGTGCGACCCGATACCGCTGGTGAACGAGGACAGCTTTTGGTTCCGCTCGCCGGGCATCGGCCAGATGAAGTCAACAGGCATTCGATCTGTATTCCGTAATGATCTTCATCCTCAAGTCCTTCCGTTCACTCTATCTCGCCACCCTGCTGATGCTGCTCGGCTCGGGCCTGTTGAGCACCTATCTGGCGCTTCGTGTGGCGGCGACCGCAGACGGCCTGTGGGTCGGTGCGTTGATGACCGCCAACTACCTGGGCCTGGCCCTCGGGGGCAAGGTCGGTCACCGGCTGATCGCACGGGTCGGACACATCCGTGCCTACGTGGCGTGTGCCGGCATCGGTACGGCGGCGGTCCTCGGTCACGGCCTGAGCGAACTGCTGCCGGCGTGGCTGTTCCTGCGTTTCCTGATCGGCATTTGCATGATGTGCCAGTACATGGTGATCGAGAGCTGGCTCAATGAGCAGGCGAGTGCCAGCCAGCGCGGACAGGTGTTTTCCGGTTACATGGGCGCTTCCTATCTTGGCCTTGTCCTGGGACAGCTCGCGCTGGTTGCACATCCGGGCCTTGGCCCGGAATTGCTGATGCTGGTTGCGCTGTGCTTTTCGCTGTGCCTTGTGCCCGTGGCGCTCACCCACAATCTCCACCCCGCGGCGCTGCGTCCGGTGCCGCTGGATCCGCGCTTCTTCTTCAAGCGAGTGCCGTTGTCGCTGATGACGATCCTCGTGGCCGGGCTGTTGATCGGTGCGTTTTATGGCCTGGGGCCGCTCTACGGCGCGCGCATGGGGTTGAGCAACGAGCAGGTCGGTCTTTTCATGGGTTGCTGCATCCTCGCCGGGTTGCTGGTGCAATGGCCGCTCGGCTGGCTGTCCGATCGTCGTGATCGTATCTGGCTGATCGGTCGCTGCGGCGCCTTGCTGGCGCTCGCTGCCCTGCCGCTGGCGGTGCTGCCCGTGGCTCCGGCGTGGCTGATGTTCGCCGCAGGCTTCGTGGTTTGCGCCCTGCAGTTCAGCCTCTATCCGCTGGCGGTTGCGCTGGCCAACGACCACGTGGACGGCGAGCAGCGCGTTTCGCTGACCGCGATGCTGCTCTTGACCTTCGGCGTCGGCGCAAGCCTCGGCCCGCTGCTCTCCGGCTTCCTGATGCGCTTTTTCGGGGCGAACATGCTTTACGTCGTGGTCCTGGCGTTCAGTCTGATCGTGGCATGGTATGTGCAACCGAGGCGTGCCACGCATCTGCATCAGGTAGACAATGCGCCGCTGCGCCACATTGCAATGCCCGATTCGACCAGCAGTTCGCCGCTTGCCGCAGCGCTGGATCCACGGGTCGACGAGCAGATCGTGCAGGAGCAGATGCAGGAAACCGAGCCGTCGGCAAGCGATGGCGACGGTTTGGCCGGATCGGACGAGTTGCCACGGCACTGACGCCGCCGCGGCAACCCTGTCACACTTGTGCCCCGTCCAAGTGCAAAGAAGTCGTCGGAGGTGCACATGCTTCCTTTTCTCGTCGCACACGCAGGCCACGCGGACTGGCGCCTCGCGCTGGATCGGTGTGTCGGGAAACTCTGTCTCGATGCCGGTGGCGAGGTCCCGCCGGAATACAGTCTGGGTTGGTGCTACCTGACCGATGTCTTTGCCGCGTCGGCCGAGGCAATCGTGGCCGAACTGAAGGCGCGCCTGCCGGGCGTCGCCTGGGTAGGAACGGTTGGTATCGGCATTGCCGCGGGCGGTATCGAATACATCGACGAGGCGGCCCTGGTGCTGATGCTGGCGCCGCTGCCAAAGGACGCCTTTCGGCTGTTTTCCGGGCGCCAGCCCCTGCGCTCAGGCGCAGAGGGCTTTGGTGCCCATACCGCTCTGGTTCATGCCGATGCCGGCGCGCCCGATCTGCAGGAGTTGCTGCAGGAACTGGCCGGGCGCACCGCAACCGGTTATCTCTTCGGAGGACTTTCCTCGGCACGCACGCATACCTTGCAGATTGCCGACGCGGTATTGACCGGCGGTCTCTCCGGTGTTGCTTTCAGCGACAGCGTAGAGGTGGTGTCGCGAGTAAGCCAGGGGTGCCAGCCGCTTGGTGTGCTACGTGAGGTGACCCGCGCGCAGGGCAACCACGTGGTGGCGCTCGACGGTCGGTCTGCCCTCGAGTGTGCGCTCGAGGATCTTGGCCTGGATGCTGCCAGCGAGATCGAAGAGGTCGCCGAGGCGCTCTCTTCGACCCTGGTGGGACTCTCCCGCTCGGGAGACGACCGGGCCGCGGTGCCGGGACGGTTCGGTGCGGACACCCTGGTCAGGCACATCGTGGGTTTCGATCCGCATGCCGGTGTCCTGGCCATTGGTGATGCAGTCGAGTCCGGGGTGCGCCTGAGTTTCTGTCGCCGCGATCCCGAGGCCGCATTGCAGGATGTGCGCCGGATCGCCGGCGAGATACGCGACCAGCTTGCCGCGGGCGGGCAGCGCGCCGCGGGTGCCATCTATGTGAGCTGCGTCGGCCGGGGTGGTCCCCATTTCGGCGAGCCGGATGCGGAGCTGATCGCGATCGGGGACATCCTCGGCGAGCTGCCGCTGGCCGGATTCTTCGCCGCCGGCGAGATCGCGCGTGATCGACTGTACGGTTACACCGGGGTGCTCACCGTTTTCGCCATGCCGGCTTGAACGGGTTCAGCTGAGCGACCCCGAGCGGGCGCCATTCAGGCCGATGATGCCGAGAAACTCGCGGCGCGTGTTTGCGTCGTCGCGGAAGGCGCCCAGCATGCGGCTGGTGACGAGGGTGACGCCGGGCTTGTGCACGCCACGGGTCGTCATGCATTGATGAGCGGCTTCGAGCACCACCGCCACGCCTTTCGGCTGCAATACTTCCTGCAGGGTATCGGCGATCTGCACCGTCATCTTTTCCTGGATCTGCAGCCGCTTGGCATAGACTTCGACGAGCCGTGCGAGTTTGGAGATTCCGACCACCCGGCGGTCCGGCAGGTAGGCGACATGGGCACGGCCGATCACCGGCACCATGTGGTGCTCGCAATGACTCTCGAAGCGGATGTCGTTGAGCACGATCATCTCGTCGTAGCCCTCGACTTCGGAGAAGGTGCGGGCGAGGATCTGCGTCGGGTCGTCGGCGTAACCGGAAAAGAACTCCTCGTAAGAGCGTACGACCCGTGCCGGCGTGTCGATCAGGCCTTCGCGCGCGGGGTCGTCCCCGGCCCAGCGGATCAGTGTGCGCACCGCGGCCTCCGCTTCCTCGCGCGATGGGCGGTCGGCGGGCACGTCCTTGCCCGCGCTCTTGCGGCTGACAGTCTTCTTCATCGGATTTCCTTGAATCAGGGCCTGCGGCGCGGCGTGGTCGACCCCCACCACAAATCCGCGCGGATGGTGCCGGGCCCAGGCCCGGTGGCCGTCGTCACAGAATGCTCTTGAGCGCGTCATCAAGGAATCGAACGCTGCGCTCGACATTGTGCAGCTTGTCGAGACCGAACAGTCCCACCCTGAAGGTTCTGAAATCGGCGGGTTCGTCGCATTGCAGCGGTACCCCCGCGGCAGTCTGGAGCCCTGCGGCAATGAATTTCTTGCCCGACTGGATATCCGGGTCGTCGGTATAGCTGACCACCACGCCAGGAGCCTGGAAGCCTTCGGCGGCGACGCTCGGAAAGCCCTTCGCTTCGAGCAGGGCGCGGACCTGCCGACCGAGTTCGACCTGCTCGGCCTTCACCTTGTCGAACCCATACTGCTCGGTTTCGAGCATCACGTCCCGAACCCGGCCGAGGGCGTCGGTGGGCATGGTTGCGTGGTAGGCATGGCCGCCACCCTCGTATGCTTCCATGATCTGCAGCCACTTGCGCAGATCGCAGGCGAAGCTCGAACTCGTCGTGCCGTCGATACGCTCGCGCGCCAGCGGGCCGAGCGCAACCAGTGCGCAGCAGGGCGAACCGCTCCAGCCTTTCTGGGGGGCGCTGATCAGGATGTCTACGCCGGTCGCCTGCATGTCGACCCAGATGGTGCCCGAGGCGATGCAGTCGAGCACGAACATGCCACCCACCTCGTGTACAGCGTCCGCGACCGCCTTGATGTAGTCGTCGGGCAGGATCATGCCGGCCGCGGTTTCGACATGGGGGGCGAAGACCAGGGCCGGCTTGTGCTCCCTGATCGCGGCCACGACCTCATCGACCGGTGCCGGGGCGAACGGGGCCTTCGGTCCGGTCCGTACCGGCCTTGCCTTGAGCACGATCGTTTCCGACGGGATCTGTCCCATCTCGAAGATCTGGCTCCAGCGGTAGCTGAACCAGCCGTTGCGGATGACCAGGCACTTGCGTCCGGTGGCGAACTGGCGGGCAACCGCCTCCATGCCGAAGGTGCCGCTTCCCGGGACGATCACCGTGGCGTGGGCGTTGTAGACCTTCTTGATGATGCGCGAGATATCCTTCATGACTCCTTGAAAAGCGGAGGACATGTGGTTGACGGCGCGATCGGTATATACGACTGAATATTCAAGCAGCCCGTCCGGGTCGATGTTCGGCAAGAGACTTGGCACGTTCGGCTCCTGGGAGAGATGAGTGGAATGCTGAGCAGGGCCGAAGCGTAACATGGGCCCAATGTGCCGGGTATCGAGGCGGTTGCTGCACAGCCGCATGCCGTCGGGTTCGCGCTATCATTATCGGCTGTCGACCGTTGGCACCCCCCCGTGATCAGGGGCTGGGCACGGTCCTGCTCTTTCCCGGTTGCGCTCTGGCGTAGCCGGGCCGTCTCAATCAAGGACTCCGTCGTGTTGCCGGCGGATCCACGCAAGGGGAGCGCCACGGATGCTCGAATACCGCATCGTTCCAGTGACACCTTTCCAGCAGAACTGCTCGATCCTGTGGTGCTCGGCCACCAAGCGGGGTGCAATCGTCGATCCGGGTGGCGACATTCCCAGGATCGAGGCGGCGATCGCCGCAGCCGGTGTCAGTCCCGAGAAGATCTTGCTTACTCATGGGCACATCGATCATGCAGGGGCGACCGCGGAGCTTTCGCGCAAGCTTGATCTGCCGATCGAAGGCCCTCAGCTGGAAGAGCGTTTCTGGATCGATGCCTTGCCGCAGCAGAGCAAGATGTTCGGTTTTCCCGCCTGCGACAAGTTCGAACCTGCGCGCTGGCTCGAGAACGGCGACGAAGTCAGCATCGGCAACGAGCGCCTCGCAGTGTTGCATTGCCCCGGACATACGCCCGGTCATGTGGTGTTTTTCAGTCCGTCGGCGCGGCTGGCGTTGGTGGGCGATGTGCTCTTTGCGGGCTCCATCGGCCGAACGGATTTTCCGCGCGGCGATCATGCTGCCCTGATCGATTCGATTCGTACCCGCTTGTGGCCGCTCGGCGATGATGTCCGCTTCATCCCTGGGCATGGCCCAATGTCGAGCTTCGGTGTGGAAAGATCGAGTAACCCTTTTGTGGGTGATGGTGTATAAAGCGGATCATGCAGATGACCCATAGGGTCGATCAATGCGCCATATGCAAGATCAAAGACAAGTGGACTGGGAAGACAGGTGAGGATAGCGATTCTTGAAGATGACACTGCACAGAGCGAAACGCTCGGGCAGTGGTTTCGGGACCTTGGTGACGACGTGCACATCTTTGAGGACCCGAAGAGCTTCGTCAGGATGGCAGGCCGCGAGAGCTTCGACATCATCCTGATCGACTGGATGTTGCCCGAGATGAGCGGCGATTCGGTGCTGCGCTGGCTGCGTGAGGATCGATCCAACGACACGCCGGTGATTTTCGTCACGGCACGCGACGCGGAAGGCGATATCGTCGAAGCACTCAATCATGGTGCCGATGACTATATCGTCAAGCCGGTGCGCAGGCTCGAGCTGATGTCCCGCATCGAGGCAGTGCTTCGTCGTGCCAGGCCGACGGCGAAAGGGGCAACGCTGGAGGTCGGACCGTACGTTTTCGATCTTAACCACAAGCACGTCACCGTCGACGGTGAGGCGGTGGAGCTGACCGACAAGGAATACGACCTTTCCGTCTTCCTGTTCCGCAACATCGGCCGCCTGCTGTCTAGGGGGCACATGCTCGAGGCCGTGTGGGGCCGGACAGCGAACCTCGCCACCCGTACGGTGGATACCCACGTCAGCCGCGTGCGCAGCAAGCTCAATCTGAGGCCCGAGAGCGGTTTCAAACTGGTCCCGACCTACAATTACGGCTATCGGCTCGAGCAGCTCGATGACGAAGTGGCCGCCGGCGAATAAGTCCGGCCGAGAACGAAAAAACGCGCCTTTCGGCGCGTTTTTTGTTTTCAGCGTTGCTTGAGCGCGTCGCGGATCTCGCGAAGCAGCACAATGTCTTCCGGGTCTGCAGGGGCCTCGGCGGGTGGTGCATCTTCCTTGCGCTTGAGCGAATTCATCCCCTTGATCGCCATGAAGATGACGAAAGCGATGATCACGAAATCGATCGTGGCATTGATGAATGCGCCGTATTTCACGATCGGCGCGCCGGCTTTCTCGGCGGCTTCCAGAGTGTCGAAGCTCTGCTGGCCCAGGTTCAGGTAAAGCTGCCCGAAATCCACGCCGCCGACCAGTTTGCCAACGATCGGCATCACCACGTCATTCACCAGCGACGAGACGATCTTGCCGAACGCGCCGCCGATGATCACGCCGACAGCCATGTCGACGACGTTGCCCTTGACCGCAAATTCCTTGAATTCCTGAATGAAGCTCATGTTTGACCTCAACTGTTGTTATGCCCGAGCCGTAAACCGTGGGGGCATGGGTTGCTGATGAGTGCTCCCGGTCGTGAGAGCTTGCCCCTGGATGGCAAGAATTTACCGCATGCGAGCTTCATCACGCCACTGGTGACAAGAATTTTACAAGCGCGCGCCTGAAAGTCGTTACTGTTCAAGCAGTCGTCGAGGATTGATCGAATGTCTATCGTATTCAACAAACTGCTTCGTACCCTGGGGCTCACCGTCGCCCTGCTGGCAACCGCCCCTGCCGCCCTGTCCGGTGGCGACGATGTGCTTTATCAGGTCCAGCCGGGCGATACCCTAAGCGAGCTCGGCTACCGTCTGCTCGAGTCTCCACTTGAATGGCGCACGCTGCAGCAGCTGAATCATGTGGCTGATCCGGTCAACATGCCGATCGGAAGCGTGCTGCGCATCCCGGTCCGCATGCTTCGTCCCGTGTCGGGGCGGGCCACCGTGCAGTCGGTGCAGGGCACGGCCACCCTTGATGGAGAGGTGGCAGCGGAGGGGCACACGCTTGGGCAGGGCAGCCAGCTCGAGACCGGCGAGGGCGGATTCGTGACCATCGTCCTGCCTGACGGGTCCCGGATCACCCTGCAGCCCGAGAGCAGCTTGAAGATCCTCAGTCTCGGCAAGTACCGCGGACTGGAAGGCCAGGACGCGCGCTTCGAACTGGATCGGGGCAGGGTGGAAACCTCCGTCGCACCCCAGCGCGGCCCTGCTGCGCGTTATCGGATCCATACGCCGACGGCCGTCATCGGGGTTCGTGGTACCGAGTTCAGGGTGTCGACTGACGTGGTCGAAGCAGTGGACCGGGCTGAAGTGACCGGTGGCATCGTCCGCGTTGGCGCGGACGGACGCGAGGTCAGCGTGCCGGGCGGTTTTGGCGTGGTCGCGGCAAAAGGGCGGCCCCTTGCAGCACCGGTGGCCTTGCTCGCCGCTCCCGACGTGTCCGCCGTGCCGGTGCGTTTCGAGCGCCCGGTGCTGCGTTTCGAGTTTCCGCCGCTCGAAGCGGCCCGCGAATATCGTTTGCAGATCGCGCATGATCAGGCTTTTGCCGAACCGGTCGCTGAAACACGCTTCTCGGGCACCGCGGTGCGGTTGGCGGGTCTTGAGGACGGAGACTACTGGATGAGATTGCGAGGTATCGACGGCGCGGGTCTGGAAGGGCGCAATGCGGATTTCCGGATCGTCCTCAAGGCACGTCCGGAGCCGCCGATCATTCTTGGCCCGGCTAACAATGCCAAGATTCGCGGCGGCTCGGTGGATGTCCAGTGGGCCGAGGCGCCGGGCGCAGGGGCCTATCGTCTCGAGCTTGCCCGTGACCAGTCATTTTCAAACCCCCTCGTCAGAGCGGTCCGACAGGAAGGCACCGGCAAACGGCTTGATCTCGCGCCCGGTGATTATTTCCTGCGTTTGGCGAGCATCCGCGGCGAGGGTGATCAGGGCCCCTGGGGGGATGCCCTGAGGGTACGCATGCGTCCGGCACCCGCTGATCCCGATCCTCCGAAACAGGCCGACGGCAGGCTCCAGCTTTCCTGGCCCGCCGAGCCGGGGCAGCGCTTCGAATACCAGATCGCGCGCGATCGGATGTTCAGTGACATCCTGGTCGCCGAATCGGTTGCCGAACCGCACGCGTCGATACCCGCGCCGCCGCCCGATGCCTATTATCTGAGGGTAAGGGCAATCGACCCCGATGGTTACGTCGGGCCCTATACCGCGCCGCAACGCTTCGTGGTGGCGGCGCCCTTCCCGTGGTGGCTTGGGCTGGTTCCCCTGCTTGCATTGTGAGCAAGGACCGGCCGCTCATAAGCCGTTCGGTTGGTGAATGGCTTTCGGTTCTGGTGGTCTGCGCACTGATCGCGGGCTGTGCGAGCTATTTCGGGTGGTTGTGGCGTATCGATCAGGTCATCTACGACGGCGCCATGTCGATGTCGACACACCATGCCGACGAGGATGTGGTGGTGGTCGCCATCGACGACACCAGCATTGCGCGGATCGGTCGCTGGCCGTGGCCGCGGACGGTGCATGCGGAACTGCTCAATCGATTGCGCGAAGCGGGCTCGGGGCCGGTGGCAGTGGACGTGCTGTTCTCGGAACCTGCGCTGGACGACCATACGGGTGACGAGGCGTTGGCCGACGCGATACGGGCGCATGGCAGGGTCGCGCTGCCGGTGATCCAGGCATCGGTAGCTTCGGGGATCGTCACCGAAGCGCCACCGGCACCGATCTTCGCCGGTGTGGCCGCCGCCATCGGCCACATCCACGTGGAATTCGATCCGGATGGAATTGCCCGCAGCGTCTATCTCTGGGAAGGCCTTGGTCAGGCACGGCATCCACAGCTCGGGCTGGCGCTGCTTGGCCTGGTGGATCCGGTCGCGGCGGCCCGCTACGGGCCGGCACCGACCGAACGGGGTGCGGGCTGGGTGCGTTCGAGCTGGTTGCGCATTCCCTTCGTCGGCGCTCCCGGCAGTTTCACCTACATTTCCTACGTCGATCTACTGGCCGGTCGGGTACCGGCCGAAGCGGTCAGAAACAAGATCGTGCTGATCGGCGCGACGGCCGCGGGCATGGGCGATATCGTGCCCACGCCGACCTCGGGGTTCAGCCGTCCGATGCCCGGTGTCGAGGTGCATGCCAACGTGTTCTCGGCACTGCGCCGCGGTGTGGCAGTTCACAACCTGTCGCCGCTGCCAGTGGCGCTGGGTGCGATGGTCGTGGTATCGCTGCTCATGCTGGCGGTGCTGAGACTGCCGCCACGATATTCGCTCGCGGTCGCCTTTGTCTCCTCGATCTGCGTACTCGGACTGAGCTGGGGTCTGCTCTATTTCGCCTACCTGTGGGTTCCGCCCGCGGGTGCGATTCTGGGGTGCATGCTCGCTTATCCTCTCTGGAGCTGGCGACGCCTCGAGGCCGCGCACCGCTACCTGGACGAAGAGCTCGAGGCATTGCGCAAGGAAAGCAGCCGCTGGAACCTCCCCGAACTCGATTCCGGCTATGCCGGCAACAGCGTGGACCCGCTCGAGACCCGGATCAACCTCGTTCGCGTGGCTGCGGTGCGCCAGCGGCAACTGCGCCGTTTCATCGTCGATACGCTCGAGAACCTGCCGGTGGGGGCCCTGGTGTTGGGCATGAGCGGCAAGGTGCTGTTGCACAACCGGCGCGCGACCGCACTGCTCGGCGCCGATGGCGCGGAGGCGGTCGGATCCACCATCGAGGCGCTGGCCTGGCCTCCCGAGATTGCGATCAAGAACGGTGTGCCCCAACCTCCGCCGGACGGCAAGCCGCTCAGCGTCGAACTCGAGTCGCCCAGCGGCCCCTATCTGCTCGTTTCCGTGGCCGGGCTGTACGATCAGCGCGGCCGCCAGAGCGGCGTGGTGCTCGGTATCGACGACATCACCGCGATGCATGACGTACAGGTCCGGCGCGAAGAAACCATGCACTATCTTTCGCACGACCTGCGAGCGCCGTTGTCGTCGATCATCACCATGGTGGAAGGGGCGCACGCGTTCGATACGCCCCTGCCGGAGCACGAGCAGATGCTCAATCGCGTCGGCCGCTATGCCCGCTCGGCGCTGGATCTCGCCGACAACCTGTTGCGCCTGGTGCGCGCCGAATCGGTCGATGCCCGACAGTTCATCGAACTCGATCTGGCGCTGGTGGCGCAGGAGGCGGTGGATGAGGCCTGGGCTCTGGCCCGGGCGCGGAGCATTACCATCGAGGTGATACCGGAGCTGGGTGAGGAGGTTGAGTACCTCGTGCGTGGCGATCGCAACCTGGTGCGCAGGGCCGTACTCAATCTGCTCACCAATGCGGTCAAGTTCAGCCCGGAAGGCTCGCAGGTAGAAGTGTTCATACGCCGGGGGCGTGGCGGCTGGGAGCTGGCGGTGCGCGATCACGGAGTGGGGATCGATGCGGAGCATCTGCCCCAGCTCTTCCGGCGATTCGGTCGTCTGCCGCAGAAGGGTGTCCGCAGGGTGTCGGGCGTCGGCAGCACCTTCATCATCCGCCTGCCGCTCGCCGAAACCCCGGAGCACGATCGCAAGGCAGCCTGACAGCGCGAATCCCTGTTCGGGATGGAAGCGAGTCACACTCGGAGATTTGCAGCTGCGTGGTCGGTGAATCCGCGTTCGCGAGCCGATCGAGGCCGTGTCGACGCGCGGCGGGTATGCGCGCTCGTATGCGCGGCCGTTCTTGCCGCGGCGGAGGCCGACGACCGCTCAGCGTCGCGCAGAGTAAGTCGGCAAGGCCCAGCGGTTGCGGATCGACAGCAGGCGCAGCAGCAGTACCGTGCCGCCGCCGACGAGTGCGGCGATCCCCGGCGTGACGCCGTTTTCCAGCAGCGCGACCAGCAACAGCGCGCCGCCCCAAGAGGTGGTGGCGTAGAGTTCGCCGGAGAACACCAGCGGGATCTCGTTGCACAGCACGTCGCGGACGATGCCGCCGAACACGCCGGTGATCACCCCCATCATGCTGGCCACCAGCCAGGGCGCGTCGAAGGCCAGCGCGATCTGGGTGCCGCTCACGGTGAACAGCGCCAGGCCGATCGCGTCCGGCAGCATGAAGAGGTTGGGCGGCAGGCGCCAGCGCCGCGCCGCGGCAAAGGTCAGCACGCCGGCGGCCAGGGCGGTGATGAGGAAGGTCTGGTCGGCGATCCAGAACACCTTGCGGTCGAGCAGCAGGTCGCGCAGCGAGCCGCCTCCCAGCGCCGCGGCAAGGGCGATCACCACCATGCCGAAGAGGTCCAGCGGCTTGCGGCCGGCTTCGAGCACACCTGAGGCCGCATTGACCGCCACGCCAGCCAGGCCGATGCCGTAGAGAAGAGTTTCGAGTCCGTGCATGGCGCGCGAGGATACCACGCGTTCATGCACAGCCGTCCGCCCGGTCGTCCGACGAGTAGAGGCGGGGCTCCAATCCATGGCCCGGGGACGTGCTAGATTTGCAGGCCTGTGACAGCCCGAACACAACGAGGAGACAGCATGTCCGTACCCGAGGCATTTCAAGGCCGCATGCGCTTGCCGGTGATTGCCGCGCCGATGTTCCTGGTTTCCGGCCCGGAGCTGGTCCTGGCCGCCTGCCGCAGCGGCGTTGCCGGAACCTTTCCTGCGCTCAACGCGCGCACGCCGGAAATTCTCGACGAGTGGCTGGGCGGTATCGACGGTGGCCTGGCGGCCCAGCGTGAGGCTGCACCCGATGCACCGTGCGCGCCCTACGGCGTCAATCTCATCCTGCACGCCAGCAACCCGCGGGTGAAGCCCGACCTCGAGCTGCTGGTGAAGCACCGCACTCCGTTCGTGATCACCAGTCTCGGGCATCCGGGTGAGGTGGTCGAGGCGGTGAAGAGTTACGGCGGACTGGTATTCTCCGACGTCATTCATGCCTACCACGCGAAAAAGGCGATCGCCGCCGGTGTCGATGGCGTGATCGCGGTTGCCGGTGGCGCCGGCGGCCATGCCGGTACCCAGAGCCCCTTCAGCCTGGTCCGCGAGATCCGCGAGTTCTGGAACGGTACGCTGATTCTCGCGGGCTCGATGTCGGATGGCGCGAGTGTAC
Source organism: Cognatazoarcus halotolerans (assembly GCF_009800965.1). Classification (GTDB taxonomy): domain Bacteria; phylum Pseudomonadota; class Gammaproteobacteria; order Burkholderiales; family Rhodocyclaceae; genus Cognatazoarcus; species Cognatazoarcus halotolerans. The sequence continues at coordinate 25,726 of NZ_WUAF01000022.1, forward strand.
GCGCGGCCGAGATCATGGGCGCCGACTTTGCCTACATGGGGACGCGCTTCATCGCTACCCGGGAGTCGATGGCGCAGCCGGAATACAAGCAGATGGTGGTTGACAGTGCTGCCGGCGACATCGTCTATACCGACGCGATCTCGGGCACCAACGCCAACTTCATGTGGCCCAGTCTCGAGAAGGCCGGCTTCGATCGCACCCAGCTGTCGATCAGCGTCGGCAAGGGCAAGATCCATGGCATTGCCGACGAGGCCAAGGCCTGGCGGGACGTGTGGAGTGCGGGGCACGGTGTGGCCACCATTCACGACATTCCGAGCGTGGCCGAGCTGGTGGCACGCATGGGCGCCGAATACGATGCCGCGTGCGCCACGCCGCCGAGCAAGGCCTGCGTGCGGCGCCCATAAAGCAAAAGGGCGGCTTGCGCCGCCCCAGCCTGACCGTCCTCTTTGCGCATGCTTGCTTGTGCGCAGGGTTCTTGTGTGGAGAGCATTGTCTCCGTGCGCTGCGGTATGGACTGTGCGCCTTTGCACGCCTGCACCCGCTTGAAGCGTCCTGTGCTCTCTCGATCGTGACCTAAGTCGCGCCGGTCGGGCGTCGGCGCGGCCCTAGTCGGCCCGCACGCGCTTCTTCTGAGAAGACAGCATGGCGTGGTTTGCGGCCAGCACCGCAATCGAGACGATCGCCACGATGATCGTCGCCAGCGCGTTGATCTCGGGCTTGAGTCCGTGGTGCAGCCGCGCAAAGATCAGCACCGGCAGGGTCGTGCTGCCCGGGTCGGAGAGCATTGCAGCGAGCACGAAATCGTCCATCGACAGCGTGAATGTGAGCAGCCATGCCGCGACCAGCGCGGGCGCGATGACCGGTACCGTGACCAGGAAGAACACCTTGAACGGCGGGCAGCCCAGATCGAGTGCCGCCTCTTCGAGCGAGCGGTCCACCTCTCGCAGGCGCGATTGCACCAGCACCGCCGCGTAGGCCGCGCAGAGCGTGGTGTGGGCAGCCCAGATCGCCAGCGCACCGCGCCCGCCGAGGAAGGACAGCGCCGGATGGGTGAACAGCAGCACCAGCGACAGGCCGGTGACCACCTCGGGCATGACCATCGGCGCGGTGGTCATGCCGGCAAAGAAACTGCTGCCGAAATACGGCCGGAAGCGCGCCAGCACGAAGGCCGCGGCGGTACCCACGACCACCGCCGCAGTGGCCGCCAGCGCGCCGATGCGCAGCGACAGCCACACTGCCGACTGGATTTCGCCGTCCTCGAGCAGGGAGCGGTACCAGCGCAGCGAGAAACCGTCGAACTGGGTGGTGATCTCGCCGGAGGTGAAGGAGAACGCCACCAGGCAGAGGATCGGGATGTAGAGGAAGGCGAACACCAGCACGAGCCAGCTGTGTGCGCCCCAACGGCTGCTGCTGCGACTCATGGCTGCTCCTCGGCTTCGCGGCGGCTGGAGCGGTTGAAGACGACGATCGGGGCGATCAGCAGCAGCACCATCACCACCGCCACCGCGGCGGCCATCGGCCAGTCCTGGTTGGGACCGAAATCGTCCCAGATGTTGCGGCCGATCATCTGCACGTCACCGCCGCCGAGCAGATCCGGGATCACGAACTCGCCCACCGCCGGGATGAACACCATCATCGCGCCGGCGATGATGCCGTTGCGCGACAGTGGCAGGGTGACCGACAGGAAGGTGGTGATCGGCCGCGCCCCGAGGTCGCTCGCGGCCTCGAGCAGCCGCTGGTCGAGCTTGACCAGGTTGGCGTATAGCGGCAGCACCATGAACGGTAGGTAGCTATAGATCATGCCGGTCAGCACCGCGCCGGTGTTGTAGAGCAGCGGCAGCGGCGTGTCGATGATGCCGAGGCCCAGCAGCAGCTGGTTGATGAGGCCCACCTCGCTGCTGTCGAGCAGGCCCATCCATGCGTACACCCGTAGCAGGAAGGAGGTCCAGAAGGGCAGCATCACCATCATCAGCAGCACGTTGCGCACCGACTCGCGCGAGCGTGCGATGTGGTAGGCGAAGGGATAGCCGATGAGCAGGCAGCACAAGGTCGTGAGGGTAGCGAGCAACAGCGAGTTGCCGTAGGCCTGCAGGTAGAGCAGGTCCGCACCGTCCTCGCCGATCGAGCCGAGTTCGTCGGCCAGCCGGCGGAAGCTGGAGAGATCAGGGACGAGTTCGACGCCGTGCCCGTCCTCAGTGGCGTGCAGCGGCGATACATAGGGCGGGATCGCCAGATCCGCGGTGGACAGGCTGACGTTGACGATCAGCGCAAAGGGCAGCAGGAAGAACAGCAGCAGCCACGCCCAGGGCAGCATGCCGACCCAGAAGCGCCCGCGCAGCATGAACGGCCGCCGCCCGCTCATCGGCTCAGCACCACCCCGGCCGGGGCCTTCCAGGACACCCATACGGGGTCGCCCCAGGTCGGCGGCGCGGCATCGCCCCAGCGCGCAGAGGGCACGCTGGCGGTGACGTTGCGACCGCTGGCAAGGCGCACGTGGTAGATCGAATAGCTGCCGAGATAGGCGATGTCGGTCACTTCGCCGGCTGCACGATTGATGAAGCCGCCTTCGCCGTTCTCAGGCTGTTCGCGGCTCAACAGCACCCGCTCGGGGCGCACCGATACCGACACTTCGCTGCCTTGGGAGACGCCCGCGGCCGGGCCGATCGCGATGGGGGTGGGAAAGTCGGGGCAGACCACGCCGCGCGATTCGAGGCGGCCGTTGAACATGTTCGTCTCGCCGATGAACTCGGCGGTGAAGCGGCAGTTCGGGTGTTCGTAGATCTCGTCGGGCGTGCCCACCTGCAGCAGGACGCCGTCGGACATCACGCCGATGCGGTCGGCCATCGTCATGGCCTCTTCCTGGTCGTGGGTGACGATGATGCAGGTCACGCCGACGCGCTCGATCAGGTGCACCAGTTCGAGCTGGGTTTCCTGGCGGATCTTCTTGTCGAGCGCGGCCAGCGGCTCGTCCAGCAACAGCAGCTTGGGCTCCTTGGCCAGGCTGCGCGCGAGCGCGACCCGCTGCTGCTGGCCGCCGGAGAGTTCGTGCGGCTTGCGCCGCGCATAGCGCTGCATCTGCACCAGGTCGAGCATCCTGCCCACCCGCGCGGCGATTGCGTCGCGGGCCAGCTTCGGGCGCTCCTGGCGCAGGCCGAAGGCCACGTTGTCTTCCACCGTGAGGTGCGGGAACAGCGCGTAGGACTGGAACATCATGTTGGTCGGCCGGCGGTGCGGCTGCACCGTGGCGAGGTCTTCGCCATCGAGCACGATGCGTCCGGTGCTCGGCGTCTCGAGCCCGGCGAGCATGCGCAGCAGGGTGGATTTGCCACAGCCGGAGCTTCCCAGCAGGGCGAAGATCTCCTTGCGGGCGATGCCGAGCGAGACGTCGCGCACCACGTGGTTGTCGCCAAAGCGCTTGTTCACGCTCTCGATGCGCAGGTAAGGCGCCTCGCCGCCCGGTTGCTGTGCCTCCATCGCGGTCCCGGGGATCAGTTGGCGGTCTTGAAGCGGCTCAGCGCGCGGGTGAGCTCGCGCTGCACATCCTTGGTCAGCACCGGCTTGGGATGCAGCACTGCCTTGAGGTCGGCCGGTACGTTGATCATCGGATTGTCGGTGAGCGACTTGGACATCAGCGGCAGCGCGGCGGTGTTGGCACTGATGTAGAAGGTCTCGTTGGAGATCTTCGAGATCACCTTCGGGTCCATCATCGCGTTGATCCAGGCATGGGCATTGGCGACGTGCTGCGCATCCTTGGGGATCGCCATCACGTCAACCGACATCATCGCCCCGGTGCGCGGGATGATGTACTGCACCTTCACACCTGTGTTCGATTCCTTGGCGCGGTCGCCGGCGATCATCGCATCGCCCGAGAACATCATCGCCACGCACACGCTGCCCTTGGCGACCAGGTCGATCGGCGAGGAGTTGAAGGTGCGCACGTTCTTGCGCGCCGGGCGGATCTGCTCGACCGCGGCGCGGATGTCGGCCGGCGCCATCTTGGTGGTGTCCTTGCCGGCGTAGAGCATTGCCGCCGGCACCAGGTCGCTGGCCTCGTCCATCATCGAGATGCCGCAATCCTTGAGCTTGTCGGTCACCTTGGGGTCGAAGAGCAGATCCCAGGCGTTGTCGGGCAGCTTGCCGCCCAGGGCCTTGGTGACCTTGTCGACGTTGATCGCCACTCCGGTGGTGAACCACATGTAGGGCACCAGGTACTGGTTGCCCGGATCGGCGGCGCCGAGCGCCTTGAGGATCACCGGGTCGATGTTCTTGAGGTTGGGCAGCTTGCTCTTGTCGAGCGGCTGGAAGATGCCCGCCTGGATCTGCTTGCCGGCGTACTCCACGCTCGGGTAGACCACGTCGTAGCCGCTGCCGCCGGTCAGCAGCTTGGCCTGCAGCGTTGCATTGCTGTCGTAGAGGTCGTACTTGACCTTGATGCCGGTCGCCTTCTCGAAGGCCGGGATGGTGTCTTCGGCGATGTAGTCGTTCCAGTTGTAGACGTTGAGCGTCTTGTCTTCGGCCGCGGTGGCCGAGAACGAGAGCACGGTGAGCGCTGCCGCCAGCATCGTAAAGTGGAATTTCATGCACTACCTCCGAGAAAACCCGTCATTGCCACCGTTCGTGATGGCTTCGAAGATGTATCTTCTGTCAAACGCAGCATTGTGCCGTGCACAACAATCTGGTCAAGCCCGTGCTGCACCGTCGATCGGTTTTCACTCGCCGGCAAGTGCCGCGTCAATGAGACGGCGGGCAATGCTGACCCGATCCGGCAGCAAGGGCAGTGCCTCGCCCGAAAACCAGTCGGCGGCTTCGATTTCGTCGAGGTCGGGCGTCAGCGTCCCACCTGCGTAATCGGCAAAAAAAGCCACCATCAGCGAATTGGGGAATGGCCAGGGCTGGCTGCGGAAGTAGCGCAGGTTGGCGATCTCGATACCGACTTCCTCCCGCACCTCGCGCACCGCGCATTCCTCCAGCGTCTCGCCGGGTTCGACGAAACCCGCCAGTGCGCTGAACACGCCCGGCTTGAAATGCGGGCTGCGCGCCAGCAGCAGCCTGTCGCCATCGCGTACCAGCACCATCACCGCGGGTGAAATCCGGGGATAGGCGACCAGTCCGCAGTCGGGGCACTGCATCGCGAATTCGCCGCTCTTCATCGCGGTGGCGGTGCCGCAGCGACCGCAGAAGCGGTGCTGCGCCTGCCAGTCGAGCAACTGGTTGGCCCGGCCGGCAAGGGCAAAGACCTGGTCGCCGGCGAGCCTGAAAATCGATCGCAGGGGCGTCGCCTCGGCGGCGATTCCGGCGGGGAACTCCGCCACGTCGGCCGCGTAGCAGGGCAGCCCGGCAAGTTTGCCGACGAGGATTGCGCGCTCGGGCGCGCCGAAGTCGGCCGCGCGGCCCAGCGGGAAGATCTGGCCGTCGGCGTCGCCCACGGTGGTCAACAGGAGTTGCCCGCAGCGAAGAATCCAGAATCCGGGAGTGTTCATGGTGGCTGCCGAAATGCGTGTTGGACGAAAGCCGGGATCTTAAGGGATTGTCGCCTCCCCACCCGGCCTACAGGCTTGCCTGGTTCACCCGCCGCGACAATTCCTCCGCACTCTCCTTGCGCTCGCTGTAGCGCTCCACCAGGTAGGCGCCCACGTCGCGGGTCAACAGGGTGAACTTGACCAGTTCCTCCATCACGTCGACCACCCGGTCGTAATAGGCCGATGGCTTCATGCGGTCGGCGTCGTCGAATTCGAGAAAGGCCTTGGCCACCGAGGACTGGTTGGGGATCGTCAGCATGCGCATCCAGCGTCCCAGCACGCGCATTTGGTTGACCGCGTTGAAGGACTGCGAGCCGCCGCTGACCTGCATCACCGCGAGAGTCTTGCCCTGGGTGGGGCGCACGGCACCGACCGACAGCGGAATCCAGTCTATCTGGGTCTTCATGATGCCGGTCATGGCACCGTGGCGTTCCGGCGAACACCACACCATGCCTTCGGCCCAAAGGGTCAGTTCGCGCAGCTCCACTACTTTTGGATGCGTCTCCGGTGCGTCGTCCGGCAGTGGCAAGCCGCTCGGGTTGAAGATCCGGACCTCGGCGCCCATCGCGCGCAGCAGCCGTGCGGCTTCCTCGGTCAGCAGACGGCTGAATGAGCGCTTGCGCAGTGAGCCGTACAGCAAGAGGATGCGTGGCGGATGCATGCTGCTCTGTCCGGCCCGCAATTGCGCGGGGTCGGGTACCCGGAAAAGGTCGGCTTGGATGTTGGGAAGCTCGTGGAGATGTTCGGGCATGGCTCGGATCGGCGGCTGGTCGGAATCGGTCAAAGTATCTCCCATGCAGCGGACGTCGCGAAACCGTGTTGCCGTGGTGCGCACCGGCCGCCGGCTCGCGCAGGCGAAGGGCGGTGTCCCGATCGGGGCGCCTGCCGGCCGACTTCCGGATCGGCGGCCTGCGCTGCCTGCCCCAAGGGTGCTTTTGATGCACTTTTAATGCGCTGTTTTTTCTCAAGTTTTTGACTTGAGAGTCGTTGTTCCTGCGGAGACAGAAGGGGGAGCACATGAAAAGAGCCATTGTGCCGACACAGGCCGAGCGGGTGATGCGGGACGATGATTTCATCGTTTCCAAGACCGACCCGAAAGGCATCATCACTTACGGCAATCCGATCTTCGTCGAGTTTTCCGGTTACACCGAAGACGAGCTCATCGGCACCCAGCACAACATCATCCGTCACCCGGACATGCCGCGCTCGGCCTTCAAGCTGGCGTGGGACACCATCGCCTCGGGCAGGGAGTTCTTTGCGTATGTGAAGAACATGTCCAAGGACGGTGGCTTTTACTGGGTGTTTGCCCACATTTCGCCCGACCTCGACGCAGACGGCCGCATCATCGGCTACTCCTCAGTCCGTCGGTGTCCGAAGCGCAGCGCGATCGAAGCGATTGCGGCGGTCTATGCGCGGATGCTCGCCGCCGAGAAAGCCGCCGGAGCCCGGAATGCGATCGCGGCCGGGACGCAGGTGCTGGTGGAGGTGATGAGCCGGGAGGGAATGAGCTATGAAGAACTCGTCTTCGCGGTTTGACCGACGCGTCGTCGTGCTTCTCCTGATCATCGCCGGTGGTGGCGCGGCGTTTTGGCTGGCGTGGGTCGGGGCCGTGACGCTCGGCGCCGCGGCGGCCGTGCTGATGTGGCCCGATCGTGCGCGGCGCAGCGAACTCGCCGAACTCGATACCCTGCTGCAGGCAGTGGGCGCGGGGCGGCTGACCAATCGTCTTCCGCACGCGTTTGCAGACCCCACGCTCGAAGTCATGCGTGTCAATTTGAACTCGGCGCTGGACCAGACCGAAACGGCGTTTCGCGAAATACTCGGAGGAATGGATGCCGGCACCAGCCACCGCCACTGGCGCCGGCTGCAGACCACCGGCCTGCACGGCATCTTCTCGCGGGTGCTTGACCAGATGCAGGGCATGCTCGACGGTCTCGAGGCCGCCCAGGTCACGGTGGCGCGCGAGGCCTTGCTGTCGCGCATCTTCATGCGCTCGGAAAAGGGCTTGTCGAAGGCCATCCGGCAGGTCAGCCAGTCGCTCGGCGATGTCAGCAACCAGGCCAGCGAATCGGGTGCCATCGCCAATGCCTTTTCCCGTTCGGCCCAGACCATGTCGGAGGCGGCCGAACGCATGTCCGCCGCCCTCGGACAGGCCGAGAGTTCGGCCAGTCACGGTACCCATGCGGTCGCCGACCTGTCGGCCAAAGCCGAGGCGATCCGCAGCTTTACCGGCAACATCGACAACATCGCCAAACAGACCAATCTGCTGGCCTTGAATGCCTCGATCGAAGCGGCGCGCGCGGGGGAGTCCGGTCGCGGTTTCGCCGTGGTGGCCGACGAAGTGCGCTCGCTTGCGGACGAATCGAAGCGCTCGGCGGAGGAGATCGCCCGGGCCATCAATGCGATGGGTGAGTCGATGAGTTCGGCGATTGCGCAGATCGGCCAGCTTAGCGGGGCGGTCTCGCAGGCACGTCAAACCGCCGACGAATTCGGCCAGGAGCTTGCGGAGTCGGCGACCTCGGCACGCAAGGTCGGCGCCATGACGGCAAATATCGCCACGGGCGCCGATGCGATGGAGTCGTCGATGAAGGTCGTCGCCATGGCGCAGAAAGCGCGCGCCGACGCCAACCAGATCATCAACGGAGAATCGGTCGAATCGCTCGAGCTCACCGACATGGAACTCGAAGCGGTCAGGATTGCGGCGAACCGGCGCTGGATCAGGGACGATGGCGATCAGAAACAGATCATCGAAATCTACGAGCGGCTGTTCGCCCATCTCGAGGAGCAGATGCGCTGAGGCATCCCGCCTCGCGCGCTGCCGCGGGGCGTCCGGGTGCGGCCCCCGGCGGCAGGCGATGCGTTCGAGGTGACCGGCGCGCACCGCCGGACGGATGTTCGCAGTAGCCGATCGTGACATTCCTCTCTGCCTGCCCGACGTGGGCCGGCTCACCGAAGTCACCGGCGCGAGCCGCGCTATGGTTCGTCCGTCACGACCGGGCTGGGTTGAATGGCGGTTTCCGGGGATTTGCCAAGGCTGTATTCGCCGCGCGCGAGTCGGGTCATTGCACAGGCAAAGCCGCTGACGCCCGATCCAGTAAAGAACAGGCAGGGTTTGCCGGTGCGCTTGCAGTGGCGTTTGATCTGGTAATAGGCGACATGGCTGACACAGTCGGTCGGACACAGCACTGCGTCGGCGCCGCCGATGAGTTCGGGCAGCCTGGCGAGACCCTGCTCCAGGCCGCCGTCGTGATACAGCAGGCGGACCCCGAGCCGCTCGGCGAGTTGCCGGTACTGGGTCACCAGCGAGTTGCGACCGCCGACGTAGAGCACGCAACCGTGCGGCGGGCCGAGCGGGCAGGCGCCGCAGCCGCCATGCGCGGCATCGGTGCCGGTGCTGCGGTTGATCGTGAGCAGAAAGTCCTCGAGCGTCTCCAGCTCGGCTTGTGCCGCATCGCGCGCCTTGTGAGCCGCGGCCAGCTCGGTGCGCAGGGCAGCCAGAGTCTCGTCCAGCCCCGTCGCCCGGCGGGCGGCCCTTACCAGGCCTTCGTGGGAGACCTGCATGGCCGTCATGCGGCGGCCCAGGTCGACCATGATCTGACCCGATTCGAAGGCTTCGAGGCGGCGACGAAGATCGGCAAGGCCGGCGAGTGCCTCGTCACGCTCGGCCAATTGATGCGCCGAGGCGGCAAGCGCGGTGTCGCGCTTGGCGAGTTGCCGCTGATAGCGCGCGCGTTCGTCGGCAAGGGTTCGGCGCAGCGTCGCGGCTTCCTGTTCGAGTTCGGCCAGTCGGCGGCTGTCGGCGGCCTGCCCGGCGCCGACCTGGTGCGAGAGCATGTGGACGTCGGCGAAGGCGATGTCGCGGGTTTCCGCGGAAGTCGCCTTGTGGCTGTACAACGCCCATAGCGGGCCAGCCACCTGGCCTCCCGACAGGCAGCGCTTCCAGGTTTGCCGAACCGCTTCGTCGGTGCGCAGTGCGGCGAAGCGATCGACCGACAGTTTGTAGCGTTTGTCGAGCAGACGCTGCAGTCCCTCCGACACCGGATTGCGGCTGAGAGACCAGTTGACCGCTTCGACGTGGGTGTCGAACACGTCGGCCGCGGACGCGGTGAAGCCGAAGCGGTGGGCGATCTTGCGCAGTTCTTCTGCGGGGATGCAGGTGCCGATCAGCGGGCAATGATGCTTTTCCTCGAGTTCCCACAGCTTGCGACGCTTTGGGCCGGTCGCCGTCGCGAGGCCAGGCGTGCCGGCCGCGGGCGACGTGGTGCGATCATTCGTCATGCACATGTGCGGGCACTGTCCGGGGTGTCGCGAAGGGCTTCGCCGGCCGCGTCGAACAGCGCGCGGCTTCCTGCGTCGATATTTTCGTCGTCGGCGAGCCGGTCGAGCAGGTCGGCTGCACGGTGGGCTGCATGTGGGCAGCCGGTGTGCCAGTGGGTGAGCACCTGGGTCAGGGCGCCGACATAGAGCGGATTCGGGTTCATTTCGGACTCCTTGGAGCGTGGGGCGGATTCTGGCAGGGGGGCCGGGGGGCCCGGGTGTTCATTGCAGGCTGCCGAACAGCGTCGCCCACAGGAGCAGGGCGACGATGCCGGTCGTGAGAAACATGCTGCGCATCGGGGGCGTGTCTCCTGAGATCGGTCGTGGGGAACTCTAACTGACCAGAAATATAAAGTAAACGAGAATCATTCGTATTTGTGGGGCAATGATGTCGAATCCGCTGCAGCTCGCCCGCGAACGGTTATTCTCGCGGCCATGTTCGCGCAAGTTCTCACCAGTGGCATCGCGACCGGCTGCGTCTATGGGCTGGTTGCGCTGTCTTTCGTACTGATCTACAAGGCGACCGGAACGGTGAGTTTCATGCAGGGCGAGTTGCTCATGCTCGGAGCCTTCGCCGCCGTATTTGCGCATGACGGCCTTGGCTGGCCGCTTTTGCTGGCGTTTGCGGGGGCGGTGGCGGCGATGTTCGCGCTCGGTGCGCTGCTCGAGCGGAGCGTGTTGCGACGGGCGATCGGGCAAGCCCATCTCACCGCGCTGCTGCTGACCTTCGGTCTCGGCATGGTGCTGCGTGGCGCGGTCACCGCGGTGCCGGCCGCTACCCACGAGATGCACCGCCTGCCGCTGCCCTTCGCCGGAGAGCACATCGCGTTCGGCGCGGTGGTGGTGGCCGGCGAACACCTCGTGGTGATCCTTGCCACCGCGCTGCTGTGCCTCGGCCTCGGCCTGTTCTTCCGCTTCAGCCGGGCCGGGCTGGCGCTGCGGGCCTGCTCGGAGAATCCGCGCGTGGCGGCGCTGATGGGGGTGTCGGTGAATGGCATGCATACGCTCGCCTGGGCGCTCGGCGCCGCATTGGCCGCCTGCGCCGGCCTGCTGCTGGCGCCGATGACCTTCGTCTTCCCGGGCATGGGGCTGATCGCGCTGAAGGCCTTTCCGGCCGCGGTGCTGGGAGGCATGAGCAGTCTAGCCGGGGCGCTGGCGGGCGGGCTCTTCCTCGGCGTGGTCGAGGCTATCGCGGGGCTGTACCTGCCCGAAGGGGTCAAGGATGCAACCGCGTACGCGCTGCTGCTGGTGGCGCTGCTGGTGTTTCCGCGCGGCCTGTTCGTAACGAGGGGCGCGTGATGAAGGCGCTGCTGACGGCCGCGGTACTGGGAATGGTGGCGGTCGCCCTGCTCGGTGCGGACTATGCGCTCAGTCAGTCCGCCTTCGTCGCGACTTGGGCGATCGCCGGCCTGGGCCTCAGTCTGATCGTCGGTCAGGCGGGGCAGATCTCGCTCGGCCATGGGGCCTTTCTGGGAATCGGCGCCTATGTCGAAGGCCTGCTTGCGGTGGCCGGCTGGCCACCTTGGGTCTCGGCACCGGCTGCCGTCGCGCTGGCCGCGGCCGCAGGCTGGGTGGCGAGCCTGCCCGGACGGCGGCTCGGCGGCATGGCTTTCGCCATGAGCACGCTGGCGATTGCGCTGCTGGTGGAAGAGGGCCTGGTGCGCTGGGAAAGCGTCACCGGCGGCGCCGCCGGGCTTGCGGTTCCGTCGCTGCGAATCGCCGGGCAGGTGATCAGCGGCCCGCTCGGACAGTCCCTGGTCAGCACGGCCTTGCTGATCGTCGCATACGCCTGCTGCCGACGCTGGGTCGCCTCGCGCATCGGGCGGGCCTGGCGGGCGGTGCGCGAGGATGAGGCCGCGGCGGCGGCGGTGGGCATCGATTGCGGCGCGCTGCGCAGCCTGGCCTTCGTACTTGGTGCCGGTCTGGCCGGGCTGGCCGGGGTGCTGTACGCGCACTGGCTGGCCTACCTGAGCCCGGAACAGTTCGGCCTGCAGCTTTCCTTCGAACTCCTCATGCTGGTCTTCATCGGCGGCGCGGCGCGGCTCGCCGGGGCGCTGTGGGGCGCGGCGGTGATCGTTGCCCTGCCCCAGCTGATCTCGCTGTTCACCGATGCGCTGCCGGCGCGCTGGGGTAGCGCATCGGGTGTCGAAACCTTGGCCTTCGGGCTGCTGATCGTGCTGATCATCCTGCTGCGGCCGGCAGGCATTGCAGGCGAGCGGCGACAAGCGGGTCGCGAGGCGGGATAATCTTCCCGGCTTGCAGCGCATTACAACGACAGAGAGACGACGATGAAGAAACTCCTCGCCCTGCTGGGCACCTGCCTGGCACTGGCCTGCGCTGGCGCCACCGCCGCCACGCCCGGCGTCACCGCCGAGCAGATCCGTGTGGCCACCATCCAGGACCTGTCCGGCCCGATCGCGATCCTCGGCGCACCGATCCGCGACGGCATGGCGATGCGCTTCGACGAGGAAAACGACCGTGGCGGCATCTTCGGTCGCAAGCTGCGTCTCGTCGTGGAGGACAGCGGCTACGATCCCAAGAAGGCGGTGCTGGCGACCCGCAAGCTGCTGCAGCGCGATGGCGTGTTTGCCTTCCTCGGCGATCTCGGCACCCCGGTGGTGATGGCCACCATGCCGCTCATCATCGAGGCCGGGCGGCCCCACATGTTCCCGTTCTCGCCACATGCGGCCACCTACCAGCCGCTCGATCCGCTCAAGTTCCAGCTCTTCGCGCCCTACCAGGACTACATGAACGCAGCGGTACGGCAAATGGTGACCAGCAACGGCTACAAGCGCGTCGGCCTGCTGTACCAGGACGACGATTACGGCCTCGAGGTCATGAAGGGCGTCGAGGCGGGGCTCGCGCAGCTCGGCCAGAAGCTCGTCGAGAAGACCAGCTACAAGCGCGGCGCCACCGATTTCGCCAGCCAGATCGCACGTCTGCGCGCCGCCGGCTGCGACCTGGTGGTGCTCGCCACGGTGGTGCGCGAGACTGTCGGTGCGGTTAGCGAGGCGCGCAAGGTGGGCTGGAACGTGGACATGCTGGTCACCGCTTCGGGCTATTCGGCACAGACTCACGAACTGGGCGGCAAGGCGATGGAAGGCCTCTACGGGGTGAGCGTGATGCCGCACCCCTACGCGGCTGGTGCGAATGACCGCCTGTTCGAATGGATCGAGCGTTACCGCACCCGTTACGATGCCGACCCCAACGTGTGGAGCGTGATGGGCTACAACGTCGCTGACGTGTTCATCCAGGGGCTGCGCGGCGCCGGCCGCGATCTCACCGTCGAGCGCTTCGTGCATGCCATGGAAGGCCTCTCCACCACCCGGGATTTCTTCGGCGGACCGGCCTATCATTTCAGCGCGCAGGACCACCTCGGCAACCGCCACGGGCGCCTTGCGCGCATCGAAGGCGGCAAGTGGGTGCTGATCAGTGACTACCTCAAGTAAGCTGGGGCCCTTGCCGCCGCGAGCCTGAACCGATGAGCCAGAAGCCCCCCACCATCACCGTCGCCTTTACCGGTGCTTCCGGCATGCCCTACGGCCTGCGTCTGGTCGAATGCTTGCTGGCCGCCGGCTGCCGGGTGTGGCTGCTGTATTCGCAGGTGGCGCAGGTGGTCGCCCGCCAGGAGCTCGACTGGGCGCTGCCGGGCCGGGCCGCCGAGGTCGAGGCCGAGCTGGCGGCGCGCTTCGCCAGCGCGCCGGACCAGCTGCGGGTATTCGGCCGCGAGGAATGGTTTGCACCGCCGGCCTCCGGCTCGAACCCGCCGGACGCGATGGTGGTGTGCCCCTGCACCATGGGCACGCTGGCAGCGATCGCCGCGGGCATGAGCCAAAACCTCATCGAGCGCGCCGCCGACGTGGTCATCAAGGAGGGGCGCAAGCTGGTGCTGGTGCCGCGCGAGACGCCGTTTTCGGCGATCCACCTCGAGAACATGCTCAAGCTCGCGCGGCTCGGTGTCTGCATCCTGCCGCCGAGTCCGGGCTTCTATCACCATCCCAGGACGGTGGAAGATCTGGTCGATTTCGTGGTGGCGCGGGTGCTCGACCAGCTCGGCGTGGCGCACCAGCTCATGGCCCGCTGGGGCGAGGCGCCATCCGAAGGCTGAACCCGTGCGGTGACCATGCTGTCCGAGTGCAGGTCTGCATGGATGCAGATTCAACAGGATCACCGATATCGTGTCTTCGACTCCTCTACCGGCTCTGCACCTTCTTGCCAACTGCGCTTCGGGTCAGGGCGTCGGCGCGGACATTGCTTCGCTGGCGGCGGAAGTCTGCGCTGAACGTGGTGCGCGCCTCGAGGTGCACCCGGTAGCGCGCCCGCGCGATCTCGAGATGGCCGCCCGTCGCGCTGCGGAGGCGGCCCGGACCGGCGGGGGCGTGGTGGTCGCCGCGGGCGGCGACGGCACCATTCGCGGCGTGGCACAGGTGCTCGCCGGCGGAGAGGTGCCGCTGGCCGCGGTGCCGGTGGGTACCTTCAACTTCTTCGCTCGCAATCACCACATTCCCGAGGAGCCGCGCGATGCGCTGGCGCTCGCCCTCGACGGCGTGCCGCAGTCGGTCGATCTCGGCGAGATCAATGGCCACGTGTTCCTGATCAACGCCAGCCTTGGGCTGTATGCCCGCGCCATCGCCGAGCGCGAGCAAAGCACCGCGCGTTTCGGCCGCAACAGGCTGGTGGTGGTGGCCTCGACGGTGATGAGCTTTCTGAAGGGTCATCCCGCGGTAGGGCTCGAGATCGAGGCCGACGGACAGATCACCAAGGTACGTACACCGATGGTGTTCATCGGCAACAACGCCCTGCAGCTGCGCGACGTGGCGCTCGATGTGGCCGAATGCATGCGGGCGGGCCGCCTCGCGGTGGTGGTGATGCGCCCGGTCGGCACCCTGGGCATGTTGCGGACTACCCTGAACGGGCTCATGCGCATGCTCGACCGCGACGAGAGCCTGCAGGGTTTCTGCGCCGACGCGCTGATCATCCGCCGCCGTCACTGGAAGATGACCGTGGCGCTCGATGGCGAACTCTTCCGCCTGCCCACACCGCTGTCGGTCCGCCGCTGGCAGGGCGCGCTGAGGCTCGTCAAGCCGCGAGGCGCCCCGCCATGACCGTGCGCATCCTGCATCTCTCGGATCCCCATTTCGGCACCGAACGCGACGATGCGGTGGCTGCCGTGAGGACTGCGGCACAGCGGCTGGTGCCTGATCTGGTCGTGCTGTCGGGCGACATCACCCAGCGCGCGCGCGACGCGCAGTTTGCCGCCGCCGGGCGTTTCATGGCGAGTCTCGGTGACGCACCGGTGCTGGCGGTGCCGGGCAATCACGACATCCCGCTTTTCAACCTGCCGCTGCGTCTGGTCGATCCGTTCCGCGGTTATCGCGCGCACTTCGGCCCCGTCCCGCCTCCGCCCCGCCATGTCGACCGGATCGTGGTCTCGGGGCTGGTCTCCTGCCCGGCCTGGCGACACAAGAACGGATCGCTGAACCCCGCCGCGCTTGCCGGCGCACCGCCCGGTGGAGATGCCCTGTTCAGCGTCGCGGTGCTGCATCATCCGCTCGATTGCCGCCTGCCCGAGGATGAGCACAATCTGCTGCGGGGTGCCGGTAAGGCGGTGCGGGCCTTGTGCGGTAGGGGCGTGGACCTGGTGCTGGGCGGGCATATCCACGATCCCTACGTTTCCACCACCGCGGCGCGCTATCCGGACGTGACCGCACCAGCGGTGCTGGCGCTTGCCGGTACCTGCGTTTCGCGCCGGACGCGTCGCGGTATTCCGAACTCCTTCAACCTGATCCGCTTCGAGCATCAGACCGGCGCCATCCTCACGGTCGAGCGGCACGACTATGATGAAACCGAGCGTCGCTTTCGGCTGGCGGCGAGCCTGCGCTTCGTACGAGGCGGTTGTGGCGGCTGGAGCGAGCTGGCGCGGCTGTGATCGAGCGCGCCATTTCCAGGAACCGGCGCCCCGGCCGAGCGGGGCGCGCAGAGCAAGGAACGTCATGTCAGCAACGCAAATCCTCCCGCTGTTCCCCCTCCACACCGTGCTCTTCCCCGAGGGGTCGCTGCCGCTGCGGATTTTCGAGGCGCGCTATCTCGACCTGGTGAGCCGCTGCCTGCGTGAAGACCGCACCTTCGGGGTCTGCGCGATTGCCGCGGGCTCCGAGGTCGGCAAACCGGCGCTGCCGCGGCTCGTCGGGACCGAGGCCCGCATCGTCCATTGCGACATGAACGAGCCGGGCGTCATGGAAATCGTGGTGCGCGGCGAGCGGCGCTTCGCCATCGAGGATCACGAGGTCGAAACCAATGGCCTGCTCGCAGGTGCGGTGCGCTGGCTTGCCGAGCCCGCGGCGAAACCCTATCCGGCGCCGCTGCGCGATATCCTGCCGCTCCTGATGCAGATCGTCGCCGAGCAGGGCGACCGTCTGCCGCCGCCGCATCGTTTCGACGATCCGGCCTGGGTCGGCGCACGCTACGCCGAGATCCTGCCGGTGCCGCTGGAAGCCAAGCAGGCCCTGCTCGAACTCGACGACATGTACAGCCGGCTCGAGATCATCCAGCGTTTCCTGCGCGAAAACGGACTGATCGCGCAACCGGCCGCGGACTGAACCGCCGCTCGCCGGAATGGGGAGCGCAATGCTCTACTTTGCCTATGGCTCCAACATGTCACGGCCGCGTCTCGAGGCGCGGGTGCCTTCGGCCCGTTTCGTCACCACCGCGCGACTCGACGGTCATCGGCTGACCTTCCACAAGGTTGGTGCGGACGGCTCGGGGAAATGCGATGCATATGCGACCGGCGATCCCGCGCATTGCGTGCTCGGCGTGGTATTCGACATCGCCGCGGCCGAAAAGCGGGCACTCGACAGGATCGAAGGGCTGGGGGTCGGCTACGTCGAAAAGGTCGTGCGTCTGCTCGATGCCGACGGGGCGAGCATCGAGGCCTTCCTCTACAGCGCGATCCACATCGATGCGACCTTGCAGCCCTTCGGGTGGTACAAGGCGCACGTCCTCGCAGGCGCACGAACACACGGCCTGCCTGCCGACTACGTGCGCTGGATCGAATCGGTGCCGGCGTGCGATGACCCGGACCTCGAGCGTGCGCAGCGCGAGCTGGCGATCTACCGGGTTCTTGATTGAAAAACCGGCATGCCAGAGCAGTGAATGCCGGCGCCGGGCGGGCCCATCTGGGATAATCATCCACTGCCGGCCGGTGAAAACCGGTCCTGCGCAACGACACCGCATGCGCATCTCGCAGAACTTCCGTAAACCTCCAAGGCCAGGCCATGAGCGCTCGACAACTCAAACTGCATCGCCACCCCGCCGACCGCCGCACGGCGGCCAGACCCCTGTTCTTCGTACATGGGGGCTATTCGAACTCCCGCGTCTGGGACGACAACTTCATTCCGTATTTCCAGGCGAACGGTTACGACTGTTTCGCGCTCGACCTTTCCGGTCATGGCGAGAGTGGCGGCCATGACAACCTCGACAGCTTCGGGCTCGCGGATTTTGCGGACGATGTCGCCGAAGCGCTCGAGCAGGTGGACGAAGTGCCGATTCTCATCGGCCACTCCATGGGTTGCCTGGTGTTGCAGCGTTACCTTGGCTCGGTGGCCGAGCCGAATGCTGCCGCGGTGGCCTTTCTCGCGCCGGTGCCGCCCAGCGGTACGCTCGGCTGCGTCAACCGGCTTGCCCTGAGTCAGCCGGAATTCTTCGAGGAATTGCCGAAAGCGGTGTCGGGCAATTTCGGCCCCAGGACCCTTGAGGTCATGGCCGCGGTGTATTTCTCGCCGGAGATGCGCAAGGAGGACACTCTCCGCTATCTGCCGATGCTCGAGGAAGAGTCGGATCGCGCGGTGGCCGAGATGGTCACGAATCCGCTACCGCTGTTCAGCCGCCGGCCGCGCATTCCGGCGCTGGTGATGGGCGGTTCGGCCGACGCGGTGTTCCCGGCCTCGATGCTGCACTTCACGGCGAGTATCTGGAACGCGGAGAAGATCGTCGTCGAGGGGGCGGGGCACATGCTGATGCTCGACCCGCAGTGGCCGGAATCGGTTACCGACCTGCGCGGCTGGATCGAGCGGCTCGACTGAACATTGCCGGACCGGGCCGGTGCGGCCCTGTCCGGCGGGAAGATGACCGCTCAGCGGCTCTTCAGGTAGTTGAGCATGGTGTCCGCGTCGGACACTTCGAAGGGGTCGGTCGGGCAGTTGTCCTCGAAGCCGTCTTCCTGGAAGAGCTGCTTGATCTCGCCGTCTTCGACATACATCGAATAGCGCCAGCTGCGCGGCCCGAAGCCGAGGTTGGACTTGTCGACCAGCATGCCCATCTTGCGGGTGAATTCACCGTTTCCATCGGGCAGCAGGAACACGTTCTTGGCGTTCTGGCTCTTGCCCCACTGGAACATCACGAAAGCATCATTGACCGACAGGCAGACCACCGCGTCGACACCCTGCGCCTTGAACTCTTCGTAGAGCTCTTCGTAACGCGGCAGGTGCGAAGTCGAGCAGGTCGGCGTGAACGCGCCGGGCAGCGAGAACAGCACCACGTTCTTGCCCTTGAAGATCTCGTCGGTGGTCAGGTCCTTCCATTCGAAGGGGTTGGGGCCGCCAAGTGCTTCGTTGCGAACACGGGTCTTGAAGGTCACTTTCGGAACACGATTGCGCATCTTGTTTCTCCACGTTGAGACCGAATGCAAAAGCGGAATCGCCGCGAGGATCGGCAGCGATCGACCCCGGCGATGATATTGTCTTTTTCGTTGCTCTGCACAAGCTCAGCCGGGCTGCGCTCCGGGCGGGAGCGCTTCGAGGATGCGTCGAATCGGCGCGGGCAACGCGGCATCGGCAAGGCACTCGAGTGCTTGCCACACCGGCCCGTCTTCACTGCAGTGCGGTGCGGCCATGTCCGCGCGCAGCAGTTCCGGACGGAGCTCCAGCGTAAAGTGGGTGAATACATGCTTCAGCCCGGCGAGGGCTTGCCAGCCGGAGATGCGCAGACCATAGCGTCGCGCCGCCCATTCGGCAGCATCGGCGTCCTCCGGAATCTCCGGCAGCGCCAGCAGGCCGCCCCAGATGCCGCTTGGCGGGCGTCGCTCGAGCAGTACCGCGTCGCCGTCGAGGATGACCGCGAAGCGTGTACTGCGCTTCGGTACCGCCTTGCGCGGTCGCGCGGAGGGCAACTCGGCCGTGCGACCGTCGCGGTATGCGCGGCACAGGGTGGCGAGCGGGCAGCGTCCGCAGGCCGGCTTCGAGCGGGTGCACAGCGTGGCGCCGAGGTCCATCTGGGCCTGGATATAGGTGCCGATGCCGGCTTCCGGCAGCAGACCCTCGGCCAGCGCCCAGAGCCGGTTTTCGATGGCCTTCTCGCCCGGATACCCTTCGACGCCGAACACCCGGCACAGCACGCGCTTGACGTTGCCGTCGAGAATCGCAACCCGCTCGCCGTTCGAGAATGCGGAGATGGCCGCGGCGGTGGAGCGGCCGATGCCAGGCAGCCTGGCGATCTCGGTCGCCGTGCTCGGGAAGCGTCCGCCATGATCTGCCATCACCTCCCGGGCGCACTTGTGGAGATTTCGGGCGCGGGCGTAGTAGCCGAGCCCGCTCCACAGCGGCATCACCTCCTCGACCGGCGCGGCTGCGAGGCTGGCCAGGTCCGGGAAGCGCAGCAGGAATCGCCGGTAGTAGGGGATAACCGTCTCCACCTGGGTCTGCTGGAGCATGATTTCCGAGAGCCAGACACGATAGGCGTCACGGCTGGCCTGCCACGGAAGGTCGTGGCGGCCGTGAGCGTGATGCCAGTCGATCAGGCGGGCGGCGAAGTCGGACATGGGGTGCGGCGAAGGCGGAAGATGGCGCACTCTAACCGATGCGCCGGAGCAAGTGACCGCAATGACGTCATGGTCGACTAGGCTCCCGCGACTGACGATAATGCGCAATTGGCGGAATGTCTCCGCGTACCCAGCAGATCAGATGACAGCACACAAGAACAAGGTGGATGTCCGCGCCTTTCGCAGCGCACTCGGAACATTTGCCACCGGCATAACCGTGGTGACGGCATGCACCGCCGATGGGCGCCGCGTCGGCCTCACCGTCAATTCCTTCAACTCGGTGTCGCTCGAGCCGCCGCTGGTGGTGTGGAGCCTTGCACGGAGCCTGCCTTTCGCGGCCGATTTCGAGAATTGCGAGTATTACGCGATCAATGTGCTGGCCGAAGACCAGCAGGATCTCTCGCAGCACTTCGCCTCCCGGCTCGAAGACAAGTTCTCCGGTCTGGGCTTCTCCGAAGGGCTCGGCGGCGCGCCGCTGCTCGAAGGCTGTTGCGCCCGCTTCGAATGCCGCAACACGGTGCGCCATCCGGGCGGGGACCATGTGGTCTTCATCTCGGAAGTCGAGCGTTTCGAGCGCAGCGAGCGTGCGCCGCTGATCTACCATGGCGGCGCCTATCGCCGGCTGGCCTGAGCCGCGATGCGTGCGCCGGCGTGGATTGAGGCCGGCCAAGGCGATACTGCGCTGCTATGCCTGCACGGGGTGAGCAGCAGCGCCGAAGTCTGGCGGCCGCTGCTGCCGGTGCTGGCGGCGCAAGGCCACCGGGTGCTTGCCTGGGACATGCCGGGTTACGGCAATAGCCAACCGCTCGCGCTTCTCGACTTCCCCCTCCTGGCCGATGCGCTTGCCCAACTGCTCGATGCAGCGGGGCTGGCGCGCGCGGTGATCGTCGGCCACAGCCTTGGCGGGATGATCGCGATGGAGTTTGCGGCCCGCCATCCGCAGCGCGTGACGGCGCTGGTACTTGCCTGCACCACTGCGTCGAGCGGCGTGGGTCAGGGCGCGGCGCGGGCGGCCTTCCTCGCTCAGCGGCTCGGTGTACTCGAACAGGGCGGCAGCATGGCGGCGCTCGCCGGCCGGGTCCTCCCCGCCATGCTCGGGCCACAACCGCCGGCGGGATTGCTCGGGCGCATGCGCCGGTTGATGGCTGCGATACCGCCCGCGGCCTATCGCGCGGCCGTCGAAGCACTGCCGGATTTCGACCGGCGCGCCGCACTGCCTGCCTTCGACTTTCCGGTACTGTGCATTGCCGGCGAACAGGACCGCATCGCCACGCCGCCCACCATGCGGCGCATTGCGGAGCGGATCGAGGGCGCGCGGTTCGAGGTGATGGGAAAGGTGGGCCATCTTGCGCCATTCGAGGACGAACCGTCGTTCGCGGCACTGATCGGGGAATTTCCGGGTGCTCGCTCATAGCGAGCGGCACGATGTGCCGGGGAGGTGGAGCGGGTGAAGGGAACGTGACACAGCACCCAACCCATTGATGTAAAACGGTTTCTTCCCGTTCGTTCAATGGGACATGACCGTATTATGTACCGCCCCTTCCCCCTCGGCAAGAATCGATGTCTGCAGAGATCTTCTGACGTCCATCCACTGCCACCAAGGTGAGTGCCGGAGTCACCAAGAGACTTGCCCACGACGCTCAATTGCGCTCGATGGGCCGAGCCAGAGCCATGGGTCACTCGTTCAGGAGGAGAGCGGCGCATTGACGGAACGCCTCCCGCAAAGCCTCTTCATCCGGGCCGATGGAACGAGTGTGGAATCGATGAATCGTCATGCGTTGTCCTCCTCCCCCGCTGGCAGGAATGCAGCCTGGATTGCTGCCGCGACTTGTGTGGCAAGATGCTCGTCCGCAAGTGCCGGGATTTCCTTGATCAGCTTGTTCGAGATCATTCCGCCGTTGTCCCGCACAGAGCGGATGATGCGATCGATGTCGCCATCGGGCCCTTCGATGACCTGCTTGACGCGCTCGCGCGCGAGCCGAAGACTGCGCAGATAACCCGCCTCCTTGCGCATTTCCTGTTCGATGGTGACGCGCACGACCTCGGCGAGGTATTCGACATGGTCCGTCATGTCCGGGTAACGCCAGGCGGGCAGCGCGTCCTGGTAGGCATCGAACTGGAGGTTGAAATGCACGCCGTCCTCGGCGACCTGTTCTGCGCCGAACGCCCAAGCATCGGCGTACTTGCGCATGAGCGGCTGCGAGAACAGCTCGAGCACGTGGTCGTACCCACGACGGTTGATCACCGAGCTGGTGATGGTCGCCGATACCGGCAGGATGAACGGTTCGGGAACCGCCCCATCGCGCCTGAGCACGTCGTTGATCAGAAAGCGTGAGATGCGCCCATTGCCGTCGGACATCGGATGGATGTAGACAAAGCCGAACGACAACAGGGCCGCTCGGACAAGCGGCGAGGCGCCGGCCGTTTGCCGGGCGCAGTCGCGCAATCCCGACAACAGCAGCGGAGCATCGTCCCAGTGCGGCGCGATGTAGTGCACGACCTCTGTGAACCCGTCCATCTCACCCACGAACACCGGCGATCGACGCACCCCGTAGCGGGTCGCTCTTGGCCCCAGGATCTGTGCCTGAAGTTCGCCCAATGCCGCCTCGGACAGCGGATCGTCGTGTCGGCCGCACCATCGCTCCATCGCTGCCGCGAAGCGCCGCACACGATCCACATGCTGCTCTTCGTGTTCAATTGCAAAGCTGGCTCGACTCTCCTTGATGGTCAGCCAGACCGCGCTGCGCTGCAGGACGTCTGCGCCGAACTCGACCTCCAGATCCGCAAGATGCTGAGCACAGTCGTACTGTTCCGCCTGCTGCACTCGGGCCGAGCGCAGCACCATGGGGCAGTAGTGGCGCGAGCCAGGCAGGTTGTCGCGTACGCGCCAGCGCTGGTTGTTGACCGGCTGGCGGGCCGTCAGGTAGGCCTCGCTGTCGAGCGCCGTCACGTAGTTGCCGGCGACCACCCCGGGAAAGTCCAACTGCCGACCGGTCAGGTACTCGTAGAAGAACCCGGCGCGCCGCGCGTACTGCCCCGTGGGCTCGGCGGCGACCCATGCTTCCAGTTCGGCGACAGGTGCCGTCTCGAACAGCCGCGACAGAAACTCCAGATGGACGCCTTCATGCTTGAGGGCGAAGGTCAGGTGGCCCGCCAGGGTCTCGGCCGGCCGAGCCGTAGGTGGATACTGTTCGTGGACGTAGCCGTCTTCGCGAACGGTCGCGCGCGACTTGGCGATGGCGCTGTCCGTGCGCAAAGCCTGCACAGTCGACACGCCATAGCGGTCCGCCAACCAACGATAACCGATCCAGTCTGACATTTAGAAAATAGGACCACACCCACAAAACGCCTAAGCTGTGGAAATTTTGATTATTTCATCGCTTATCGTCAATATTTTGATTAAAGACGGTGTGGATCTCCGAACCTCGCCCCCCAGATGGCCCAGACGCAGGTAGGCAGCGAGCTGAATCAAGCCCCAGCTAGCCATGCGCAATTTCCTGAACCTCGTCCAGGGCAGCCTCGATCACGCGCTCCGGTGCCGATGCCAGCAGATCCTGTGGCCGCTTGCCGCCCAGGAAGCTGTTGTCCGAGCGGAACCAGTAGGCCATGCCCCAGCCGTCCTTGTGCCCGGCGAAGGCCTCGATGATCTTGGCGAGCGCCTTCACCGGCCGGAAGCCGGCGTCCGGGTCCAGCCCGTAGCCCGGGAAGTAATCGACGCCCCCTTGGCTGATGGCGAAGATCAGCCCCTGTTTCTTCCATTTGTTGGGCTGGGCGCTGGGGTTGCGGGTGCTCAGTCCTGCCAGTTGTGCGATGTCGGCCGCGGTCAACCAGTCGCCGCTTTCCAGCACAGCCTTGCGCGCCTGCACCAGCATGGCCGCTTCCCTGAGCAGGCGGGGAGATGGTGGAGTGCGAGGCACCAGGATCTCGGCCAGGCGCTCGAGCGACTCCCGGTCATGGCGCTGCAGCAATACCTCGAACATTGAGGACGCCACGTTGGTGAAGTTCTCCGCCAGTGCCTGGAAGACGTTCGGTTTGATGTGGTCGAACGCAACCACCAGCACGCGGTCAGCATGCGATTTACCAAGACGAGCCTGCACCTCCTTCGGGGTGCCAACCAAAGTCGAGACTCCCGGATGGTCTGCAACGACGCTCATGGATGCTCTCCTCTTGAGGTTATCTAGGTTATCAAATTTGAGCATAGCGCTTATAGCCTAGAAAGTGCGCCTCCCGCTGCGAGGCCTGCGACCCTGGGTCGGAGAAGACGCACCATGAGATCCCGCCTGTCGTTTCCCCGAAGAATGGCCTGAGAAACGAGAGCTGCTTGTCCGCCTCGGCATCGATCCCACCAAGGCCACGCCCGTACTTTGGGACGCGCTGTAAGCACCATGATCCACGTGGCGCCTGCTTCTATTTTGGTCTGACAGCATTTCCTGCAGGTCTAAGCATGCGCACGGATACACCGGCCGTGCCTGAAACGCGCTGCATGGTGTCGACGGGAAAGCTCCTGGTGCGGAGGCAGATAGACCCCAGGTGGAACAGCTTATGCAAAACGGGTCTTGTCGAGTTTCGACGGAGCCGTGACCCTCATGTCTATCCAATAGGCATGCAAAGACGTCGCTGTCACGAGATTCGGCGCAGCCCCGTCCTGCAGTCAAGAGCGGATCGGACCCAATATCCATCTTTGCACATGAACCGCTTCGCGATGGTATGGCTGGGGCGACGTGATCGGTGTGCGAACGCGCGCGGGCCTTGACGCCCTCGGCGTTGTCAGCGCCGGGGACGCCCTGATCTGGAGGTGTTTTGGAAGATCTTCCTTGTAGGGAGCGGGATGTATGCACGACAGTCCACCTGTATCCAAGGTCTACTATCGACCGATCGAAGCGGCCATACGCTGGGCAGGCCTGCTGAAATACAAGAAAGACATCTTGCGCTTGATATCGTCACCACGACACTTGCCCATGACGCTCGACTGCCCAGGATGGGCTGAGCTAAGGCTATGCACCGAGCGTATTCACGATGCCATCTTCAATGGCGAGCTTCCATACGGACGTAATGGCATCACGCAGAACGACAAGGCGCTCTGGGATTCTCCCGACCTCACCATCAGGCACCTGGATCTCAAGCGCTGGATGCGGGACCACTACCCTGAAGAACGACCCGCCTTCCTTTTCAGTCGCCGCGAGCGCATCGCTCACCCTGTCATCACCTTGGAGACGGGCCAGGCAATGCTGGTCGAGCGGGAGGCCTTGAAGGCGGAACTGGAACACTGCCGGCGCCAGCTCCAGACGCTGCAGGAGCAGCATCACATCCTGTCGAAACAGAGCGAAGTGATACCGGCCTGCAACGAGTGCTCGATCACTGATCGCTCGGAATCCACCTACCAGCACATCATCGGCGGCATGCTTGACTTGATGCTGAGCCAGTCGCCGGCAGGCACTCCCTACTCGTGCTTCAGGACGCAGGAAGCGGTCGTGACCGCCCTGATCGCACATCACGGCGGCGTCATGGGGATCTCCGAGCGCACGCTGCACGGCAAGTTCGCGCAGGCGCGCCGAAAGATCCGCAGCTCGGTCTCGTAGGCCAATAGACCGACAGCCGTCACACCGCGGATACGCGAATCCAGCTACGCGCCGACTTGCAAGTGTGTATGTGCAGTCTCGGAAACTGCATTTGCAGTGGTTTCCGTCAATCAGGTCTATTTAATGAGGGTCACGCCAACGAACGCCACCGAGCGTTAAGGAGTGACCCTCATGTCGCAAACCCCAGCATTGCCGCCGGGCGAGCGCCGCATCCTGCGGCTCGACGAAGTCGAAGCCAAGTCTGGTTTCAAGCGCGCCCACATCTACAGCCTGATGAAGAAGGGGGAATTCCCACAGGCCTTGCGCCTTGGGGTCCGCGCGGTCGGTTGGGATTCGACCGAGGTCGACCTCTGGATCAGTGAACGCCTCAAGAACCGGGTGTGACCGGCTCTCCCACGGACCCTGAATACCCATGAGGAGAGCCTGATGCAGGTCGTATCCATCATTTCCACGAAGGGCGGTGTCGGCAAGACAACTACTGCCGCGAACCTGGGCGGCCTGGTGGCCGACGCGGGCTTGCGCGTGCTGCTGATCGATCTCGACGTGCAGCCTACGTTGTCGTCCTATTATCAGCTTGCGCACCGCGCTCCTGGCGGCATTTACGAGTTTCTGGCATTCAATGAGCAGCGCCTGGAGCAACTGGTATCGCGGACTGCCATCACCGGCTTGGACCTGGTTTTGTCCAATGACGACAGGGGCGAACTGAACACGCTGCTCCTGCACGCCCCGGACGGGCGTCTGCGTCTCCGCCATCTGCTGCCAATCCTGGCACCGCTGTACGACCTGGTACTGATCGACACCCAAGGTGCGCGCAGTGTGCTGCTGGAAATGGCGGTGCTCGCGTCCGACGTGGCGTTGTCGCCCGTGACCCCGGAAATCCTGGCTGCACGCGAACTGCGCCGCGGCACCCTGCAGTTGATCGAGGACATCTCCCCGTATCGGTGTCTCGGCATAGAGCCCCCGCCGCTGCATCTGCTGATCAACCGTGTGCATCCCGTTTCGTCGAATGCAAAGCTGATCCAACAGGCGTTGCGCGATGTGTTCGCCAGCCACGTCGGGGTGTATGTGCTCGACACTGACGTTCCTGCCATCGAGGCCTACCCGCGCGCCTCAACGAGGGGCCTGCCGGTGCACCGCGTCGAGTGCCGACAACCTCCAGGGCGGGTCGCGCCGGCGGCATTGGAGACCATGCGTGCCCTGGCAGGGGAGTTGTTTCCGGCGTGGCGCGAGCGCTTCGCGCGGGTGACAGGCAAGCCCAATGAGCCCAGGGGAGCCCGCCATGGCGAACGCGCATGAACTGGCGCGTGGCCGCAAGCGATTGCGCGCCCTGATCGAATTCGCTCTCGCGGAAGGGTGGCACGTCAAGCGAACGCCGGGAGGACATCTCAAGTTCAGCAAGCACGGCTGCGCGCCGATCTACACCAGTTCGACGGCCAGTGACCATCGGGCGAGCCTCAACGCCCGGGCTCAGATCCGGCGCGCCGATCGAGAAGCCCGTTGCGCCCTCGATGCAGCGGCGGAGGGCGGTGGGCATGGCTGACATGACGCCACGGGACATGGCGGACAAGTTGCTCGCTGCCGGGTTTCAGCGTACAGGTCCAACCGCGATGGCCTTGAGCGATCCGATCGCCGACACACCGATGATCGTGACGCTGGACCAGTTGCGCCCGTATGACCACGACCCTCGCGTCAAGCGCAATCCGGCATACGAGGAAATCAAGGCGTCCATCCGAGAGCGCGGTTTGGATGCGCCACCGGCGATCACGCGGCGCCCCGGCGGCGAACACTTCATCATTCGCAACGGCGGCAATACGCGACTGGCAATCCTTCGCGAGCTGTGGGCTGAGACCAAGCAGGAGCGCTTCTTCCGCATCTCCTGCCAGTTCCGCCCTTGGCCGGAACGGGGCGAGATCGTCGCCTTGACGGGCCACCTCGCCGAAAACGAGCTGCGCGGTGGCCTGACCTTCATCGAGCGCGCCTTGGGGGTGGAGAAAGCGCGCGAGTTCTACGAGCAGGAGATCGGCAGCACGCTGACCCAGTCCGAGCTGGCGCGGCGCCTGACGGGCGATGGCTACCCGGTGCAGCAGTCGCACATCAGCCGCATGCAGGACGCGGTGTGCTACCTGCTGCCGGCGATTCCGACGGTGCTGTATGGCGGGCTGGGCCGGCATCAGGTGGAACGGCTCGCGATGCTACGCAAGGCGTGCGAGCGCACCTGGGAACGGAGAGCGCTGGGCCGTCACCTCGCCGTGGACTTCGCCACGCTGTTCCAGGATGTGCTGTCGCAGTTCGACACGCAGCCGGATGACTTCTCGTTTCGGCGAGTGCAGGACGAACTGGTGGGCCAGATGGCCGAACAGTTGGAAGCGGACTACGACACGCTGAGCCTGGAAATCGGCGACAGCGAAAGCCGCCATCGGGCCTTGACCCGCGAGCCGGCGCCTGTGAGCCCGGCGGCGCCCATCGTGCCCGCGACGCCGAGGCCTGCATCGTCACCGCCGGCGGCGACACCTGCACAGCAGGCTGGAGCACCGGCTGGACCCGTTGCCGAGCTTCCCCCGCCGCAGACTGCTACGGCGCTCGCGCTTGGCAATGAGCAAGGTGAGGGAGAAAGCGCTGCACCTGTACCGGCCGACCGCGATGCGGAGCGCCTGCAGGGACACATCGTGTCTCCGGCGCTGACCACTGAACGCCTGCAATCCATTCAGCGCCTGGTGGCCGATCAGATGGGCGACAAGCTGCCCGACTTCGAGACTAATGCCTTGCGCGCGATTCCCGTGCAGGTCGGCGGGCTCTACCCCATCTCGGATGTCTGGTACATCGAACCCGGACTGGACGGGCCCGACCGGCTCCGGGTGCATATCGCACAGTTCGCTCGCGAGATCGCCGAGGAGGCGGCGATCGCCGAGCACATCGAGTCCAGTGAGAGCGGCATCGGCTTTATCTGTGTGACGACTGCCATTTGCCAGACAAAGGAATTTCCGGCCTTCGCTCGTGCCGTGCTGACGCTGCTGCATGCGCTGAGCGCAGCGCGGTCACCTGCGCCGGGGCTGGATCGTGAGCGACTGGCCAACGACCTGGCGCCGCTGCTGCGCGGAGGCGGAACGTCCATGCGCCTGAGCGACGCCGGCTTGGTGAAGCTGTTCCGACTGCTGCGCCTGGCGCGTCGCCTGCTGGACCTGGAGGCCGGTGTGGCATCCGTCGCCCCGGGCCACAAACCCTGAGGCGGGAGATCACCATGTCGTCACCCCATCCGCTCAATCAGGCCGTCATCGCCCAGGCGCTGCACGATCTGCGCAACGGCCAACTGCGTCGCTGCAAGGCGATGGGCTTTGGCGACGAGGAACTGGATGCGCTCAAGCATCCGGCGCTCGTCAGCGTGCTGGTCAACGCCACGGTGTCGTGGTGCTCGGTCTCCGTCAACCGCGAGGTGCTGAAACGGCTGCTGAGCCAGGTGCATGACGTGGAGCAGGAAATCGCCACGGTGGATCGTATGCTGCGCCTGGGCGCGAGCACGGAAATGGTCAGCCGCTTCTACGGCCTCACGCATCAGGAGGTCGCCCTGCGGCGCGATATCCTCGGACTGCCCAAGCGCAAGGGGCGGCATCCGGTGCTGGACGAGGCGCAGGACGCTGCCTTGTGGGAGCACTGGAAGGCTGGTATCACCGAGCGTCACATCGCGCTGGACGACGACATGGCGATGTTGGCGCTGACCATGGACCTCGCCGAGACCCTGACGCTGCCGATGTCGGTGATTTGGGCGGCGATACGGAACTGGATCGACCAGGGAGTCGTGTAGACCATGGCCACGGGCGGCGCGCCACGGCGCGATGGTCCCATGGCGCTGTCGGCGTTGTTCGACGATGCGCTGCGCGAGCTGGCACCGGACCCACGGTCAAGCCAAGCCGCGGCGCCCGCCGCCGATGGATTCCTCTACAGCGGCAACCGCCACGAGAGCGTACCACGGGCGCTGTTCCTCGACCGGCGCCTGACGCCGCTGGAGCGCAACGCCTGGCAGGTGTTCCGCCTGCAGCTCAACGACGACGGCGTGACGGCTTTCCCGACCTACGACCAGCTTCGGCC
The DNA here is from genome assembly GCF_009800965.1 of Cognatazoarcus halotolerans. Lineage (GTDB taxonomy): Bacteria > Pseudomonadota > Gammaproteobacteria > Burkholderiales > Rhodocyclaceae > Cognatazoarcus > Cognatazoarcus halotolerans. Next base: position 55,038 of record NZ_WUAF01000022.1, read on the forward strand.
CTACCTGGCGTCGATGCCGTGTGGGGCGCAGGCATCGCACGAGACCGTCGCGCGTGCCCTGACGCTGCTGCGGCTGACGCGCTGGCTGAGTCTGGTGCGGCGACGGCGCGATCCGAAGACCGGCCGCATCCTGGGCAACCTCTATGTTCTGCACGACGAACCGCTGACGCCTTTCGAGGCGATGCAACTCGACCCCGACTACCTGGGTCTGGTGAGCCAGGCCCTCACCCATGCCGCCAAGGCGGTGCAGATCATCGGCATGCACACGCTGAAGGAAATCGCCGAAGACCCGCTGCTCAGTGGCCGCATGCTGCCGACACGCCTGCAGGTGCTCGCGCAGCGCATGGTCCGGCATGGCTGGATGCCAGAGACTTATCCACAGGATGATATTGGTCAAGATTCCGAAGAAGGCAGGGAGGGCTTGCTTCGGAATGCAGAATACCCGTCTTCGGAATCCGAAGCAGGACCAAAACCCGCGCCGGACGGCTCTCTTCGGAATCCGAAGGCAGACCGTACCGTACGTAAGGATCGTATAAATGAAGTACGTACGGTACCGCGCTCGAAGGCCCTGCAGCACCTGCGCCTGCCCGAGCGCTTCCTGCACCTGCAGGAGGAACAACAGGCCGGCGCGATGATCGCTTTGCAACAGGTGGACGAAGCCCAGCGGCAGGCGGTGCTCGACGAGTGGGCGGCGCGCTGCCGCGGCAGCACGGTGCGCAATCCGGCCGGCTATCTGTTCGGCATCATCCAGAAGGCGATCCGCGGAGAGTTCAAGGCTTGGGCTGGCGAAGGCGGGTCAGTGCCGCCGTCTCGACCCGCTGCGTCGGCGCCATCGCCCCCCGCTTCCCGTGCCGCTGACCCCGAGGTCGCGCGTGCCTACCTGGAACGGTTGCGGTCGATGATGCGCGATCCCTGATCGACCGAGCTATCCCCGGGGGATAGCTGGGACGGGCAGCCTTCCGGCGCACGCGGACGCTCATGCCGCCCCGTGACCAGCAACATGCCCACCCCCCTGAGGATCGCCGAAGCACCAGGCTGGAGCATGGGGTTGGAGCTTGTGCGTGTATTCGGCGTCGAAGGCCTCGAACAGACCGGTGATGTAGCGGTCGGCCTGCTGGGTGCCCCAGCGATCCCGCGTGTAGCGATAAATCTCGTCGAGCCGCCAGGACGCCGCCTCTTGGACGCAGACCTGGACCTCGGACACGCCGTCAGGTCCGGTTGCGCGCGATCACATCGGCTGCCGTCAGCGGCTTGTACGCCGATTCCGGCGCGGCAAAGGCGTGGGCCAGCTCGGTCTTGAGTCGCTCGAACGCCTCCTTCTCCGTGCGCTCCTTGTCGCGGCGGATCAGGTCCCGCACATATTCGCTGACGTTCTCGTAGGCGCCGTGCTCGCCCACGTTGGCGGCGACGAAGTCGCTGAGTGGGCCGCTGAGGCGAACCGTCATCGTCGTGGTTGTCGTTCGGGCCATGGCTGAGTCCTCTTGCCGCTTGATGTCTTCAATATAACCAACGCGACCCACCAGACGTCATCGCGGCCCATTCCGGCCGAATTCGACATCGACGGCTACTTCTTCCGCTATGAACGGCACTTCGTCTATTGGCGGTGGCTCTCGAACGGCGACATCGGCATCGTGACGATTCTGCACGAGCGGATGCACCAGATCGATCGCTTCCGGGAAGATTTCGGCTTGTGAACCGGGGGCGGCTATCCCCCGGGGATAGCTTGGACAGACCGCCTTCCAGCGCCAACGAACCGGGCAAGCGCCGAGTGCAGTTTGTTGACTGACGGCCTTCCGGCCCATCCCGATGCTGGCGACTCGTTCCTTCACCGCGAGTCGTCTCCATGGCCAACGAACCCCTGCAACTGAATCTCGGATCGCTGCGCAGCGCGATGTCTTTGACGCTGCACACCCACCACGCTTCTCGCATCTGGCACGGCCGCGCGCCGGCCGAGGGGCGCCCCGGCATCATCGGCCTCAACGGCTACATCAGCGCGATGAACAAGATGAAGCGCGGCGCCGAGCAGGACGATCCCTACTCGGACTGGTGGATGCTGCGCATCGAGGACAAGCTGGCCGACACCAAGACCCGTTTGCAGACCTTGCGCGAACAGGTGGACCAGACCCTGTCCGACGTGCCGCCCGCGTTGTCTCTGGGCGAAAACATGAACGTGCAGCCGGTCAAGCTGCCGCTGTTCGTGAACGCGCAGCTCGGTTTCATGGCGGTGTACCTGTTGGCCGACTACGACGATCTGGCACGCAAGCTGATCCTGGCGCATCACACGGCGCTGATCGACCGCAGCACTCTGGAACGCTGGCTCAACGACGGTGCGCATGCACTGCGCAGCCTGTTCTCCTTGGCACAGCAGTACCGCTACTCCGGCACAACGCGCGACGACTTCGCGGCGAAGAACGCCGCGGCGCGGGCGGCACAGGAGAAATTCGGCGAGCTGCCGCAGGATGTGCTGGAAGGCACGCGCCGTTCGCGCTTTGCGCCACCTATCGCGCGACGGGGAAACCGGTCCGAGGCCCCGGCCGCGGATGCCTCGGAGCCAAGCCTCGGCGATGGCGCAGCCGACACCCCGCTGCAAGACGAGGACGCCAAGGCATGACGGCGACGTCTTCTTCCGGCCGTCCGGCGCGCTTCATTGCGCTGGCACAGGCGGACTTCCAGCGGCTGGAACACGCAGGCTACCTAAAAGGCCTTTTAAAGCCTTTTAAAGGTAAGGGGAGTCTGGAGATCTGGGCCAGCCAGTGCATCTCGCTGCGCGACGGGTTGATCGCCCTGGCACAGCGGCAGGTGTTGCCCCAGGCACGGGCCTACCCCTTCAGCCTGCTTGACGTGCAACTGGCCCAGCAGACGACTGGCGCAGGGACGACTTTTCTGCGCTGGCGCAACCTCGACCGCTCTGCCATGGGCGTGGCCTTGTGGGAGGTGCTGCTCGCTCGCCCCGCGACACCGGCTTCGCTGATCGACGACCTGTACGCGATCGAACTGCAGCGCATCGCGCTGAATATGCAAATCAGCCTGACCCACAGCATCGCCCGCCACGCCCTGGAATGCGCCAGCAGGATGGAGCGGGCCGAGGCGACGTATCTGCGGCGTGCCCACGGGCATGACACATCCATTCCCACCACCCCCAAGGAGTCACCGTGAGCACGCACTTCGTCGGCGAGGGCAACATCGGCTCTGCGCCGGAGTATCGCGAATTCCCTAACGGCAATGACGAGCCGCGGCGGCTTCTGCGGCTGAACGTATATTTCGACAACCCCATCCCGAAGAAGGATGGCGAGTATGAGGATCGTGGGGGCTTCTGGGCGCCCGTGGAGCTGTGGCACCGTGATACCGATCACTGGCAGTCGCTGTACCAGAAGGGCATGCGCGTACTGGTCGACGGCCGTACCGTGCGCGACGAATGGGAAGACGCCGACGAGAACGAGCGCGTGACCTTCAAGATCGAGGCTCGGCGCGTCGGCATCCTGCCGTACCGCATCGAGACCGTGACGCTCGGCGCCAAGCCGACCGGGGGCCAGTAGCCGATCATCGAGGGCGGCTGTAGCAACCATCAGACGCCCGCTATGCGCCAACGATCTATCCCCTGGGGATAGCGCCAGTCAACAAATCGGTGCCAGGACGATTCCGCTTCCCTGCGGACCCCCGCGCTTGATCGGGACATGCTGCTGCTCATCCGATGAACAGCACTTTTCCGAGGAGAGCGCATGCGCGTGTTCCTGTGCGAGAAGCCTTCGCAAGGCAAGGATATCGCCCATGTGCTGGGTGCCAGCCAGCGTGGTTCCGGCTGCTACAGCGGCGCCGGCATCGTCGTGACCTGGTGCATCGGTCATCTGGTCGAAGCGGTTTCGCCCGAGGGTTACGGCGAGCAGTACAAGCGCTGGACCATCGAGCAACTGCCCATCCTTCCTGAGCGCTGGCGCGTCGAGCCCAAGGCTGCGACCACCGCGCAGTTCAAGATCGTCAAGCAGTTCGTCGGTCAGGCCAGCGAGTTGGTGATCGCCACCGACGCCGATCGCGAGGGCGAGATGATCGCCCGCGAGATCCTCGAGCTGTGCGGCTACCGCGGGCCGATCCAGCGCCTGTGGCTGTCAGCGCTCAACGATGCGTCGATCCGCAAGGCACTGGGCGCGCTGAAGCCCTCGGCCGAGACGCTGCCGCTGTACTACTCGGCCCTGGCCCGCTCGCGTGCCGACTGGCTGATCGGCATGAACCTGAGCCGGCTGTTCACCCTGCTCGGACGCCAGGCCGGCTACACCGGCGTGCTGTCGGTGGGTCGGGTGCAGACGCCGACGCTGAAGCTGGTGGTGGATCGCGACCGCGAAATCGCACGATTCGTCTCCGTTCCGTTCTGGGCCGTCGAGGTCACGCTGTCCCATGCCGGCCAATCCTTCATTGCAAATTGGACACCACCGCAAGGCTGCACCGACGATGCCGGCCGCTGCCTGCAACAGGCTGTCGCTCAGCAGGCCGCGGAACGCATGCGCGCCGCCGGCGGCGCCCAGGTGGTTTCGGTCGAGAGGGAGCGCGTACGCGAAGGTCCGCCGCTGCCGTTCGACCTGGGCACGCTGCAGGAGGTGTGTTCCAAGCAGTTGGGCCTGGACGTGCAGGAGACGCTTGACATCGCCCAGGCGCTGTACGAGACGCACAAGGCGACGACCTACCCGCGCTCCGACACGGGCTACCTGCCCGAGAGCATGCTGGCCGAGGTGCCGGCCGTTCTCGACAGCCTGGTCAAGACCGATCCCGGCCTGCGCCCGTTGATCGACCGCCTGGACCCGACCCAGCGCTCGCGCGCCTGGAACGACAGCAAGGTCACGGCGCACCACGGCATCATCCCGACGCTGGAGCCCGCCAACCTGTCAACCATGAACGACAAGGAACGGGCTGTCTACCGACTGATCCGCGCGCACTATCTGGCGCAGTTCCTGCCCCACCACGAATTCGACCGGACCGAGGCGCAGTTCGACTGCGGTGGGCAGTCGCTGCTGGCCGTGGGCAAGCAGATCGTCGTGGCCGGCTGGCGCCAGGTGCTGGCGGCGCCGGAGGAAAGCGATGCGGATGACGGTGACGCACAGCGCAGCCAGGTTCTGCCGGCGCTGCGAGCCGGCTTGTCCTGCCAGGTTGGTTCAGTCGATCTGAAGGCGCTCAAGACCCTGCCGCCCAAGCCCTACACGCAGGGCGAACTGGTCAAGGCCATGAAGGGCGTCGCCAGACTCGTCACCGACCCGCGCCTGAAGCAGAAGCTCAAGGACACGACGGGCATCGGCACCGAAGCCACCCGCGCCAATATCATCAGCGGCCTGCTCGGCCGCAGCTATCTGCTGAAGAAGGGCCGTACCATCCGTGCCTCGGATGCTGCCTTCACCTTGATCGACACCGTGCCAGCGGCCATTGCCGATCCGGGCACGACGGCGGTGTGGGAGCAGGCGCTGGACATGATCGAGGCGGGTCAGATGACGCTGGACACCTTCATCGCCAAGCAATCCACCTGGGTGGCCCAGCTCGTGCAGCAGTACCGCGGCGCGACGCTCGCCATCAAGTTGCCGCCATCACCATCGCCATCCTGTCCGCAGTGCGGCGCACCCATGCGCCAGCGCACCGGCAAGAGCGGAGCTTTCTGGTCGTGCAGCCGCTACCCGGACTGCAAGGGAACGCTACCGGTCGACACCTCGACAGGCAAGCGCGGTGCGCCGCGTAAGCTGCGTGCCTTCGCCAAGGCGTCCTGACGCCGACGAATCCCTGCGCCACGCCGGCCTTTTCCGACGGCGGGGCTAACCTCCCGCACTCCGCGGGACTCCCCAGCACATGCCTCCTTCTGCAACGGTGTGCGCGTCTCGCTGCCCCGCGACGGGTCCGCGAGACGAGAAGGCTGTTCCTCCGCGATTCGCGTTGGCCGCGACTCCGTTGATCGAGGCTCTTCTGTCGATGAGGAGGGGTCTCCTGACGCCTGGCCAGCCGGTGGAGCGGCGAGCCGTCAGGAGACCCCTCGGGTCGACGGTATTCAGCGCCGGTGCCCGCCGGCGGAACAACGGGCTCCCTTTGTGCGCGGATGTGTGCCGAAGGATGTCGACCCCAGCCACGACACGGGTCGGGTGCGATTGCTGACGCAGCGAGCGGCTTTGACGACGGCCGGGACTGCTACAGCCCACAGGTGGTTTCTCTCTTCTCCGGCTGAAGGCTCAAGGGCCTTCGGCCAGTTGGTCTTTGCCTGATCCCCATCGGCATCGCGCCGGCTCAAAGTGGCCTGGGTGCGATGCGCATTCCCCCAGGACACCCATGATGTGTGGCGTCCATCCTGCGGCCATGCGCTGCTGACTGCCGTCAGCACCATGCCCTGGCAGCTCCGGTCTTCAAGGCTGCAACGCGGTTCGCCGCGTCGATCGAACCAGTCCGCTTCGCATCGCCCACCGCGGACGAGCGTCTTCACGACGCCGATGCCGTTCGTGTTCAACCCTTCGGGAGATATCCGCTCCCGTCTGGGCGTGGGGCTCCCGGTCCTTCAACCAGGAGAGTCCCATGTCCCTTGCATCCGCATCAACGCCTCTGAGCGCGGTACAGGCCCGTGCCGAAGCCATTGGCTATCCGGCCCTGGCCTGCACGGGCAAGCACCTGCCTCTGCAGGTACTCCACAGCGCAGCCGGCCACTACATCGGCACCGCCGATGAAGACGGACCGGTGTCCCGAGAGTCCGTCGAGTACTTCCGCTCGCAGCACGCCGCCGAGCACGCCCTGGCAACAGGCCGCTGGCAGCAACGCATCCACCCCTGACTTCCACTCACCAGGAGCCATTTCATGAACCGGTCTTTGCCCCAGGACGTACTTGATCAGATCGCCGCGGAAGAACGGCATTTCGCCGAAGCACCGCAGGCCTTCTTCGAAGCGTGGAAGCGCGGTGCGGAAATCGCCGGCCCCGAATGGTTCGGCGACGGCACCCCCGAGGGCCTGCAGCGCGCCACCAGCAAGTGGGATCTGCGCCCCAAGGTGCTGTTGCTCAACGACGCCCTGGATGTCCTCAGCGGCGGCCAGCGCATGTTCCTGTCCGCCATGGTGAGCTTCTACAACGCCCGCGAAGGCGGCGCGATGCTCAAGCGTTGCGGATTCGAGGGGCTTTCCGATCTGGGAGGTCTTGATCTGGAGCGCCGCAAGGTCATCGCCGATCTGGTGCTGAACTACAGCGGCTGGTGATCCCGATCCGCTTGTTCGCCACCCGTTTCCTTTTCCACCCGCGAGGGACATGCGCCTCCATGCGGGGCCATGTCCCTTCTTGTCCTCGACATCTCTTCAAACAACACCCGCTGGGGCTTGCTCCCCGGCAGGGGAATGGGCTCCACTTCCTCAGATGGAGAAGTCCCATGTCCCCGACTTCCAATCCTTTCCTCCGCGGCTACCAGAACCTGCGCATCGATCGCACCTTGTGCATCACGTACGAGGACGACTGCCCGCCGGTTTGGCGCCCTCTGCATCCCAGCCAGGCGCATCTGCCAGACGACCAGGTCGCGCTCTTTCCCTGCGTCTTCAACAACGACTTCGCCCTGATCACCGAAGGCCAGGATATTCCCGAAGACCTGGAGACCCAATGCCAGACCGAGGGCGTGGTGCGCACCGTGATCTACGCCGTCAGCGGCGACGACTTCGGCCAGCCCCTGCACGTCGGTGACACTTACTCGGAGGAGGCCGCGCGGGAAGTCGTGCGGCGGCTGAGCTTCGAGACGGGCTTCTACAGCCGGTGCTGGGAGATCAGCAGTGCCCATCTCACCGCCGAGGCAGGCCGCTTCCTCGCCGAACTGGCGGACATCGCCACGCCGAGCGGTTTTCTGTTCGTCGCCTTCCGCATCCCGTACAGCCCCGCGATCGGCGTGAAGCTGATCGCCACGCCCTGGACGGATGCGAACCTGCAACTTGTCGAGGGCATCACCGCCGAGCAGTTGCGGCGGGAGCACCGGGCTAAGGGCATGCCAGAGTCCCTCGTGGAGGTACTGCACCTGGCTGCGCTCGCCGACATTCGCATGCTAGTGTTCGATGCCGATGCAAACGTGCTGGACGGCTTGCCCTTGTACGACGACGAGTAGCACCTTTCGAGCCCCCATGTGGGGCTCTTCCATTTTCATGGAAGCCGGCGACGGCGGGTTGCCGATTTGCGGACGACGGGCACCAACGTCTGCCGCACGCTTCACGCATGTTCGCTGGCGTTGCCGGCAGCATGCCCAGGCAGTCAAGACTTTCGAGACTGCGGTGCGGTTCGCCGCGCTGTCGTTTCCTTCACCGGACGCATGCCGCGTCCATCCACCTCACCCTCAAGGGACATGCCTCCCTTGCGGGCGGGAGTCCCTTGGTTGCCACAAGGAGTTCCCATGGATACCCAAGCCATCCGCGCACAGATGCCGACGCTGGTCCGCGGCCATGTGCCTTCCAACGTCCGCACCTTCAAGTTCAACATCTTCGACGGCCAGCCCAAGGTTTCGACGCTGGGCTTCCACATCGATCCCAAACCCTTCGAGGGCAAGGTCATCGCCACCACCGACGAGGCCATCGTCGTCAAGACCGGGCGGGCCGAGTTCGCGGTGCTCGACCGGGCGCTCGTGACCGAGGTGCCCGACGAAGGCGCCAAGGTGCAGGTCGAGCCCTATGCCAGGCGCCGCTTCGACGGCCTGCGCGCAGACACACCCGAGGAGCAGACCGAGTTCACCGCCGACGGCCGGCCCTACACGGTGCAGCGGTTCGTGCTCGGTTCCGCACCGGCGAAGCTGCCGATCCCCGAGCCCCGCTGCCCCGAGCTGCAGGAACTGATCCAGCAGATGGAGCAATTGCCTGCGCCCGACGGCTACCGGCGCATCACTCACCTGCTGGTGGACGCCGGCGCGCGGGACTTCACTTGGGTCGATCCGCTGCCCAAGGACATCATCGCGACGCCGCCGGCCATCAGCTTCACGGTGGCCACGGCGAAGTTCCAGGGGCGCGTCACTGTGTTGTACGAGCGCGGGCTCGACCTGTACGCGGTGGAGCTGCACTGCGACAGCGAGCTGGTCGAACGGGTCGATGAGGTGTTCTTCGATGCTCTCGCCGAGACGCTGGAGCGGTTGATCGACGACGGCAACTGGCGGCGCATCCGCGTGCAATGCCTGTCCGGTCGCACGCCTGTTCGGCACTGACTTCCACGCAGCCTCCCGTCCTCACGGCGGGAGGCCCTCCATTCCTTTCCCTGGAGATCAATCCATGTCTGTTCGATTCAAGGGCACCGACCTGCGGCCTGTGCTCGCCGAAGTGGTGGTCAATCAATGCCGCGTCGTCCTGGTCAAGGATCAGGGCGTGTACTTCCTGGCCGAGCGCGGCGAGCGCAGGCCCGATGGACGCCAGAAGCTCGTCGCCTACGCCGCGGGCTGCAACCCGGATGTCGATGCGTTCGACGACTGGTGGGAGCTGGCGCGCGCCGAGTTGAGCGGCGACGACTTCGGCGAGTTCTTCGTTCCGCACGATGGGGTTTTCGCGCTCATCCTGAGCGGCGAGGGCGACCTCGAGGTGTCCTCCACGGCAACGCACCTGTCGCTGCGGGCAGTGACGCCGACACAGAAAGGCACCTGACCGTCCCATATTCCCAGCCCCCGCTCCGGGGGCGTCTCATTTCCTGATGCCGACCGCCGCTGCCTGGAGACAGCCCGTCGCTGGAGATCACCGCAGCGCCGGCCTTGCTTCACCGTCCAGGTCCTTCACGGACGGAGTCGCCGCGCTCGGTTGCCTCCAACCATTCGTAGAGGTCATCGAGATCCCGATCGATCTGAGCCAGTGCTGCCTCGGTCATCAAGTACCAGGTGCAGCTGCTGTCGGAATCACGCGCCCTGTCCGTCAGCTCGTTCAGTATTGCTCGCCACGGAAGAAGGCGTTGCTTTTCCTGCTCGACCATCTGGCGGTCCGTCGTCCATACGCCGGTCGGGAGGAACAGACCTGATAGAGACTGAGAGGGGCGTGGGTCTCTTGTGGAGAGATGTTCAGCGGTCATCGGAGTTCTCCAGAAGTGGGAACCTCACGATAGAAGGAGGGTTTCCCGCGGACCACCCGAAATTCGAGCGAAAACAGCATGATTTCGACATCAGCCCCCGCTTTTCCTGTACTGCCAAGGGGGACGAATCGGGTCGGGCTTCGCCGCCGATTTCCCATCGCCCGTCACGCCGAGGAATGGCAGGCTGATGCCATGTTCCGCTGACTTCCGTCAGCAACATGCCCAGGTAGCCACGATCCTCAAGGCTACGGCGCGGTTCCGGCCGCGTTGATCACCCCGGTTCGCACCGGCATCCATGCGCGAACGCCCATCAGTTTCCGATGGCGATGCCACGAAGCTGTTCCATCAACCCACGCGGGGGTTCCACACCTTCCCCGCCTGGGTCGGGTGTGTCTCCGCCTCTTTGTTCTTCAGGAGATTCACCATGACCACTTCCACCGAAAAGTCCTACTTCGATCTGCACATCACCGGCCTCGGGTATCTGAATCGCATTCGCGAGGTGAAACCCAAGAAAGGCGATGCGTTCCTGGCCTGCGACATCGCAGCGCTGAACGGTCCCAGCGATGACGCCTCATATGTGCGTTTCGACGCGCGCGTATCGGGTTCGGAAGCGCAGCACCTGGTGCGCCGCTGCATCCAGGCGGTCGATGCCGAGAAGAAGGTGATGATCGGGTTCCGTCTGGGCGACCTGTGGACTGACACCTTCACCTATTCCAAGGGGAAGCGTGCTGGCGAGCAGGGCGTGAGCCTCAAGGCCCGCCTGCTGTTCGTCAGTTGGATCAAGGTCGACGGCAAGTTCGTCTACAAGGCCGAGTCCAAGCCGACCGAGACCGACGAGCGCACTCCGGAAGTCCCTGTGACGACCGAGGTGCCCGCCGCGCAGCAAGCCCCAGCACCGGAGTCTTCCAAGCCCGCCGCGGATGCTGCTGACGACGACTCTGCTGATGTTTCTGCATTGGCCGTTGCCGAGTCGTTCTGATCCACAAGGCCCCCTTACCGGGGGCTTGTCTTCTCATCGTCAGCAGGAGACCTTCATGATCACCATCCCCGGCCAACTGGCCATCAAGACCATCCACGGTCGCAACGGCGATTTCAACGTCGGCCGTCTCGCGACCTCCATCGGCGAGTTCGTCGTAAAGAACGCCGAGCTCGACCAGTACACCGAAGGCAAGTACGAGGGCGATTTCGTCATCGCTGAGATTCGCCCCTCCACGTACAGCGCCAACGGCCGCATGGTCATTGAAATTCGCGCCCTCTTGGGCGGGATGACGTTGTCCAACATCGACGCCTTGAGCCGCGACGAAGCCCGCCGGCTGAGTGCGCAGGAGGTCGATCCGATCGACGAGGAAGCGCAGGCTCCCGCGCCGACCGCCCCCAAGGCGCCGGCCAGGGCAAAGCCACGCAACCCGCGCGATCCCCTGGTCGACACCACGCCGTTCGGCAGCGAACCGGCCGCCGCATCTCCCGAGGCCTCGGCCGAGGCGGACGACGCGGCGCTGTTCGGCGCGCTCTGTCCGCTGGGCGACGTCGTCAAGCTCGATGCCACCGTCGATCGCCGCGTCCTGCGTCAGCAGCGCGACCGTCTCGGTGCGTTGGGCTACCAGTTCGCTCCACTGTCCCAGGACTGGCATCTCGCCAAGGCCTGATTCCCACCGCCGCGCCAGCGGCGTCTCACCACCCGCCGGGGTTCCTCCCTGGTGGGGCGGCGCTCCGGTCTCTCATCCAAGGAGATCGTCATGCAACTCGCATCCCGCTTCGCTTATCGCTCCCCGGTGCTGCGGTCGAATCTTCCGCTGTCCGATGACCAGATTCGCACTGTCGCGCCCTCCATCTTCGCGGACACCCCGCACGAAAGCCGCTCCGAGCGGTACAGCTACATCCCCACGGCAGCTGTGCTAACCGAACTGCGCAAGGAAGGCTTCCAGCCGTTCATGGTGTGCCAGACCCGCGTGCGCCAGGAGGACCGCCGCGACTACACCAAGCACATGCTGCGCCTTCGCCATGCGAGCCAGATCAACGGCGCCGAGGCGAACGAGATCATCCTGCTCAATTCGCACGATGGCACCAGCAGCTACCAGATGCTGGCGGGCATGTTCCGCTTCGTCTGCCAAAACGGCTTGGTGTGCGGCGACACGTTCGCCGACGTGCGCGTGCCTCACAAGGGCAATGTCACCGATCACGTGATCGAGGGCGCCTACGAGGTACTGCATGGCTTTGAGCAGGTGCTGGACTCGCGCGACGCCATGCGTGCCATCGCGCTTGACGACGGCGAGGCCGAGGTCTTCGCCAGATCGGCATTGGTCCTCAAGTACGACGAACCTGGCAAGACCCTGCCGATCACGGAAGGCCAGATCCTGCGTCCCCGCCGCTTCGACGACAACCATGCGGACTTGTGGTCCACGTTCAACCGGGTCCAGTAGAACCTCGTCAAAGGTGGCCTGAGCGGCCGCAGCGCCAACGGGCGCCAGCAGCGCACCCGGCCTGTCCATGGCATCGACCAGAACGTCCGGCTCAACCGGGCGCTCTGGTTGCTCGCGGATGGCCTGCGCAAGCTGAAAGCCTGACCCCCAAGCGGATCGTGCCCATCGCGGCATGGTCCGCTTTTCTTCTTCGCCGATCTGCGGGGTGGGCGTACAGCCTCAAACGACCCGGTACGGATATCCGGTTGTTCGGTGTCTAGGACCGGTTTGCAGCGGTTGCTGCCATTGGCGGGCACGCCGTGAACTTATGGTTTCCGTCGCATTGCCGTCTCACACAGTTCGTCGCCTTGAACGTGTAACATTTAGCTACACACGTTCCGCAAAGAGGATTCATGAAGCTGCACGCCTTCTGATGCCTGCGATGGCTGTAGGCATGGTCGCGGGTAAAAACAGGGATGACAAGTGGCAACGAAAACCGACAAATACGCTGCTGGCGAGCAGGGGTTGGGTTACGTCTACCAGATTCGCTTCGCGCTCGCGCATCTGATGAAGCAGGACGAGGGTCAGTCGCTCCTCATTGAGGCGGACGACGATGTCGAACTCCGGGACATCGAAGGGCGAAAGACGCTAATCTCGCTAAAACATAAGCAGGCCGGTGAAACTGTCGGAACGCTATCGACCGACTTCTGGAAGTCAGTCCGAATCTGGCTTGACCGCTATGTCAGAGACGGCAAGCTCGCTTGCGAGCATTCGTATTGCATGGCGACAACCGCACGTGTCGGTGCAGGCTCGATGCTGAGGTACTTCCAGGTAGGCTCTGCATCGAAGCCGGCAGACTTTGTCGCTGCCGGATGTAAATTGACACATGCTGCCGATTGAAAATTGATACACCAAGTAGGGAAGATCGGGGCTTTTTGGAGTCCCGTTGATCACAGACGAGGTGTATGTGGAAATCGAGGTCTTGA
>NZ_WUAF01000023.1 GCF_009800965.1 Cognatazoarcus halotolerans
GCTGGCTCAAGACGGTGGGCGGAATGAGAAAGACCCGATTCATTGGTCAGGCGAAAACCCAGATGGCGGCCTTCATATCCGGCGCGGCCTACAACCTTCTCAGAATTGCGAAATTGAGCAATTCGAGAGCGGAAGCATGAAGTGGTATCCGAAACTGCCCGTCGGAGCGTCCTCCGATGCGCGATTCGGCACCTCGAATCGAATTGAGAAATCAAATCTCACCGTGAAGTCGCCATGAAAATTACGCTGGGGTCATTTGCTGGTGAGGAGTCTGGCGCTTTTGCATCAGCCTGCTAGCTGGGCGGGACAGCGCAAGCTCGGCATACCAAGCCACGGTCATGCGTCGATGTTGGGCCCGATGAGCCGAAAACCCCCTGCACCGGGTTTGCGCTAATGTACGGGTGACGACGTCCTTTCTTTCAGGCCCAACCCGTCTAGACTGAGAAAGTGTTTCTCCGAACGCATCGGAGGCGCGCCGACACAACAATAGTCAGAATGGGAGACATACCATGGCGTTCAGAAGGACAAGGGGGGCGGTGGGTGCCCTCGTTTCGGGCATCCTCGCCTTCAGCCTGATCGGGCCCGCCGTTGCCCGCGACGATTCCCGTCGGGACGAGTGGGGCCACGGCCAGAGCAAGTTCGATTCGCTGGCGGTCGAAGGGCGTGGCTATACCCAAGGGGTTGTCGCGGTATCGCATCCCCTCGCGGCTGAGGCGGGCGCGCGCATGCTGGAGAATGGCGGCAACGCGATCGATGCGGCCGCGGCCATTCAGTTCGCGCTCAATGTGGTCGAGCCGCAGTTCTCGGGCATCGGCGGTGGTGGTTTCATGGTCATCCACCTGGCAAAGCAGAACAAGACATTCGTTGTCGAGTCGCGCGAGAAGGCGCCCGCCGCGGCGACGCCTGACATGTTCCTCGGGCAGACCTTTACCGGCGCGTCGACTAGTGGTGTCTCGGTGGGGGTGCCCGGTACGCTGATGGGCGTTGATCATGCGCTGCGCAACTGGGGCACCAAGTCGCTCGCCTACGCGCTGCGCCCGGCCATCAAGCTGGCCGAGGACGGTTTCATGATCAACCGTTTCCTGGCGGCGAACATCGAGAGCTCCCGGACCGAACTGCAGCCCGAGACCAAGGCGATCTTCCGTTTGCCGGACGGCAGTCCCCTGCCCGAAGGCTACCTGCTCAAGCAGCCTGACCTGGCCAAGACCTTCCGCCTGATCGCCAAGAACGGTATCGACGTCTTCTACAAGGGCGAGATCGCCGACGCCATCGTCGCGGTGCAGAAGCGCAGCCAGATCGGCGATGCGGGCGTCGGCCGCATGACAACGGACGATCTCGCGGCCTACGACATCAAGATCCGCGAGCCGGTGGAGAGTACCTACCGGGGCTACACCATCAAGTCGATGTCGCCGCCGTCCTCGGGCGGCCTGTCGGTGATCATGATGCTCAAGCTTCTCGAGCCTTTCCCGGTGGGTGATGTATCCGCCGGCTGGGGTTTTGGTGCGCCCAAAACCATGAACACCATGATCGAGGCGATGCGCGTGACCTTTGCAGACCGCGCGGTATGGATGGGAGACAGCGATTTCGTGCCGGTGCCCGAGCGGGGGCTGCTGTCGGAGTGTTTCCTTGCCACCCGGCGTGCGCTGATCGATCCGCTCTCCCGCATGAGCACCCCGCTGGCCGGCGATCCCAACCCGTGCAACATCGCCGCGATCGATAGCGATACCAAGCTCGCGCTGGCGCCGCTGGATGAAGAGAAAGGCATCCACACCACCCACTTCTCGGTGGTGGAC
Source organism: Cognatazoarcus halotolerans (assembly GCF_009800965.1). Taxonomy (GTDB): domain Bacteria; phylum Pseudomonadota; class Gammaproteobacteria; order Burkholderiales; family Rhodocyclaceae; genus Cognatazoarcus; species Cognatazoarcus halotolerans. The sequence goes on from NZ_WUAF01000023.1 coordinate 1,794, forward strand.
AAGTGGGGCAACATGGTCAGCTACACGACCACCATCGAGAGCACCTGGGGTACCGGCATCATGGTTCCGGGCTACGGCTTCCTGCTCAACAACGAGCTCACCGATTTCAACTTCACGCCGCAGTACGATGCCGCCACCGGCAACCCCGGTGCCAACGATGTGGCGCCTTTCAAGCGGCCGCGTTCGTCGATGTCACCGTCGATGTTGTTCAAGAATGGCAAGCCCGTGGCAGCTTACGGCTCGCCCGGCGGCTCGACGATCATCAACTCGGTGTTCAACATGACGCTGAACCTGATCGACCACGGCATGACCATGCAGCAGGCGATCGATGCGCCGCGCCTGTCGGTGACCAGCGCCGGCGGGTCGGTGTCCTGCGAGCCGGGCATGGAGCCGGCCTTCCCGCAGGCCTCGCTCGATTTCCTGTCGAGCCTGGGGCACAGCCTGCCGATGGTCGGTGGCGTGCCTACCTGTACCGCGAGCATCGGCTCGGTGCAGGGCGTGGTGGTGGATCTGCGTACCGGCAAGCAGTACGGCGGGGCAGACCAGCGCCGCGAAGGTACGGTGATCGGTCTGCCGCGGCCGCGGCACGGGCATGATGACTGGTACGGCGATCGCGGCGACAAGCGCGCTCAAGGTCACCGCATGTAGAGCCCGTCGAGGCGGGTGATGGTAAGACGGGCGGCTTCGGCCGCCCGTTGTCATTTGCGGCGCGGAGCCGTCATGACCTTGTCCGGACCGTTCGACCAAACAGTGCCGGCAGCGGCAGCAGGGTATGGCCCCCCGCCTCGAGGCTGCTGCGCAGCTGCCGCGCGGTATCGACCGCGTGGGCGTTGTCGCCATGCACGCAGATGCTGTGGAAGGGCGTTTTCAAGACCTTGCCGCTGACGGTGACCACGCCGCCGGCCTCGATCATGCCCTGGACATGGGCGATGCAGTCGCTCGACTCGTGCAGCACGGCGCCGGCCTCGCGTCGTGGCACCAGCGTGGCCCGCTCGGTGTAGGCGCGATCGGCAAAGACTTCGAGCGCCACCGCGAGGCCCGCCTGCTCGCCCGCGCGGGCGAGCTCCGAGAGCACCGGTGCGAGCAGGATCAGGCCCGCGTCGAAGGCCTTGACCGCGCGTGCCACCGTGGCCGCCATCGCGGCGTCCTCGCAGGCCATGTTGTTGAGTGCGCCATGCGGCTTCACGTGACTCAGCTGCCCGCCCTCGGCGGTGGCCATGGCCGTCAGCGCGCCGAGCTGGTAAATGATCGCGGCCTCGAGTTCGTCCGGCGCCATGTGCATGACGCGTCGGCCGAAACCCTGCAGGTCGGGGAAGGCCGGGTGGGCGCCGAGGCTGGTGCCGGCGGCAAGGGCAGCACGTACTGTGCGGCGCATCACCAGCGGGTCGCCGGCGTGGAAGCCGCAGGCGATGTTGGCCGAATCCACGATGCCCAGCAGCGCATCGTCCTCGCCCATCTTCCAGGCGCCGAAGGATTCGCCGAGGTCTGCGTTGAGATTGAGCTGCATGTCGTGTCTTCCGTGGGTTCAGGTGAGCGTCCGGTACTCGGGTGACAGCGCGTCGATCATGCCGCCGATGAGATTGCCGGCGTACAGGGCTTCAAGGTCGATACCGTCTTCCGCCAGCGGGACGATGGCCGCAAGCAGGGCGCGGATGCGGGCTTCCTCGCTGCGGGCCAGCGATTCCGCTTCTGCCACCGAGACCAGTGAAAAGCGCACCGGGTCGCCGGGCCGGCGCAAGGCGAGCAGTGGCAGATCGACCGAGATGACCGTGGCGATCTTGGGATAGCCGCCGGCGGTCTGCCCGTCGGCGAGCAGCACGATCGGCAAGCCGTTGCCCGGCACCTGGATCGACCCGGGGACTGTCGCGTCCGAGATGATCTCGCGCGATGCGGCGTCGCGATGGGCCAGAGGCGGGCCCTCGAGGCGCATGCCCATGCGGTCGGCCTCCGAGCTAATGCGGTACTCCGATGCGCTAAGGCGCGCCAGCGCCGACTCGTCGAAAAAATCGGCCTGCGGGCCGGCGACCAGCCGGATTGACGCGCCGCGGTCGATCGCTGGCGGTTTGCGCAGTACCTGTTCCGGCGTGCCGGGCGGCTCGGCTGCCCGCAAGCTGTCTCCCGCGGCCAGGGGGCGGCCATGTTGGCCACCGAGTCCGGCGCGCGCGTAGGTTGCGGCGCTGCCCATCTGGCGCGGGCAGTCCAGACCGGCCACTGCGAGCGTTACCGCGCGGTCGCGACCGCTGCCCTGCAGGCGCAGTTCGTCGCCGGCGACGAGCGTGGTGCTGCGCCACGGCGCGAGCGGGGTTTTCGTCCCTTCGCGCGAAAACTGCGCGGTGGCGTCGCCGGTCAGCGCGACGCGGATGCTGCCCTCGCGTACCACGAGGTGCAGGCCGCCGCCGAAGCATTCGATGACGGGCGCGTGTTCGTCATTGCCGACCAGCCGGTTGGCGATGCGCATCAAGGGCGTTGAGAGCGCGCCGGCCGAGGGCACGCCGAAGCGCCTGTAGCCCCGGCGGCCGGCGTCCTGTATCGACGAGAGTGCGCCTGCACTCTTGATCTCGAAGAGGTTCATGGCTGTGTTGCCTCCGCGATGCACCAGCGGTGCGGGTCGATCCTGCCGGCAGCGCAATCAGCTGCGATGGTGCTGCAGGTGGCGCTGTCGACCGCCTCGAAGCACACCCGGTCTCCTGCCGCGAGCAGGGCCGGCGCCGGACAGCGGGCGTCGAACAGCGGAACCGGGCAGCGGCCGAGAAGATGCCAGCCGCCGGGGCTCTCCCAGGGATAGATGGCGGTCAGCCCGGTGGCGATCGCCACGCTGCCGGCCGGCACGCGAACCCGCGGTTCGGTGCGTCGCGGCAGATGCAGTGCAGGCGGCAGATCGCCCATGAAGGGGAAGCCCGGCAGGAAGCCGAGCATGTACACGCTGTATTCGGTCTCGGCATGCAGGGCAACGACTTCCCGCGTGTCCAGGCCGCTGGCGGCAGCTACGTGGTCGAGGTCCGGGCCGCTCTCGCCGCCATAGCAGACAGGCAGGCGCCAATGGCGACCGGCGCGCAGCGGCGCATGCTCGGTTTCGTCGAGCAGCCCCTGGAGCGCGCTTTCGAGCGTTTCGCGTGAGGTGGCGAGCGGATCGTAGATGATCGTCAGGGAGCGGAAGGTCGGCACGGTCTCGATGATGCCGGCGAATGCGGGATTGCCCCGCTCGCGTGCTATCGCAGCGTCGAGCGCGTTGACCTCGGCGAGCAGGGCTGGGCTGATGAGATTGCCGAATTCGACGGTGAAGGCGGTGTTGCCGACGTCGAGAATGCGCGGATTCATCGGGGTGGGCTCACAGGCTCGATGTGGACGCGGCACGGGCGGCCTGGTCGTAGCGGCCGGACAGCGTACGAAGCAGACGGGCAAGCTCGCCGAGGTGTTCGTTCTCGTCCTCGTTCCCGGAAAAACCGGGCATCAGGCAGGCTTCGCGCAGGCCGCGGTAGCGCATGCAGGCGTCCCGCCCCTCGGGGGTTGCCGAGAAAAAGGCTTCCTTGCCTTTGCGCGCGCTGCTGACCAGCTTGAGCCCGGCGAGCTTCTTGAGCGAGTACGACACCACGTGGGTGTCTTCGACATTGAGCACGAAGCAGATGTCGGCCAGCCGCTTGGCCGTGTCGCGGTGGGTGACATGGTGCAGCACGAGCACGTCGATGGTGGTCATGTCCTCGTAGCCGGTGGCCGCCATGCAGCGCATCATCCAGCGGGAAAAGGCATGCCACGCGACGATCATGCCGTACTCGAACTCGGAGAGCTCTGGCGATTTGGCGGACACGAGATGATTCGAGGAGACGATGCGGTTGGGTTCGGTGCCTGCCGGCGACGTGGCTGATCGGGGCATAGTGTTCTCACTTCGTCGATAATGTCTTGACAAATTATAGACAAAATACCAGTCTTGCAACGTCGATGTGATCCGAGAGGTCGCATCGAGCGCGATTCTTCCCCGTTTCATCCATCCGTTCATGTTTCGCCGTCGAAATCTCCGGAGGTAAGCACGATGATCAAACTGCCGCGACTCTGCTCCATTGCCTGCACGGCATTCACAGCGCTGGGGATCCAGTCCGCTGCGCTTGCCCAGACCACCTGGGACATGCCTACGCCCTATCCCGCCAACAATTTCCATACCGAGAACATCCAGCAGTTTGCCGACGACATCGCCAAGGGCACCGGCGGCAAGCTCAAGATCACGGTGCATCCCGGGGGCTCGCTGTTCAAGGCAAACGAGATCAAGCGTGCGGTGCAGGGCGGGCAGGCCCAGATCGGCGAGTTGCTGGTCTCCAGCCTGGCCAACGAAGACCCGATCTACGCGATCGATACCGTGCCTTTCCTTGCCACCAGCTACGCGGAATCGGCAAGGCTCTGGAAAGCGTCACGCGCGGCTGTCGAGGCGCGGCTCGCAAAGAACGGGCTGAAGCTCCTTTACGCTGTGCCCTGGCCGCCGCAAGGCATTTATTCGAAGACTGCACTGACCTCGATTGCCGACCTCAAGGGCGTCAAGATCCGCTCGTACAGCCCGACGGTCGCGCGCATGATCGAACTGATGGGCGCCCAGCCGGTAACCGTGCAGGCTGCGGATCTGACCCAGGCGCTGGCCACCGGCGTGGTCTCGGCCAACATCACCTCGTCTTCCACCGGTTACGACTCGAAGAGCTGGGAGCAACTTTCCTATTATTTCGATGTGCAGGCGTGGTTGCCGAAGAACATGGTCTTCGTCTCGAAGAAGGTCTTCGACGGGCTTGATCCCGCAGCTCGCAAGGTGGTGCTCGACGCTGCCGTCGCCGCAGAGACGCGTGGCTGGAAAGTCTCGGAGGAAAAAACCGCGTGGTATGTCGATCAGCTCAAGAAGAACGGCATGAAGGTGCTGCCGGCCTCGGATGCGTTGCGTGCAGACCTCGTCAAGGTGGGGGACCGCATGACCGCCGAGTGGCTCGACAAAGCCGGCCCCGAGGGCAAGGCGGTGCTCGACGCCTACCGCGCGTCCAAGTGACCGATTGACCGTCCCGCGGGCGTCGCCCGACGTCCGTGGTCCGGTGGGAGCGCATCATGCGACAGTTCCTGGATTTTCTTTACCGCTTCGCCGGCGTGCTCGCCGCGCTCGGCATGGTCGGTACCCTGTTGATGGTCTCGGCGGGAATCTTCAGCCGTCCGCTGGGTATCTACCTGCGCGGCACCGATGACTACGCCGGCTACTGCATGGCGGCCTGCGGATTTCTTGCGCTTGCCTATACCTTCAAGCACGGCGAGCACATCCGCGTCACGCTCCTGCTCGAGCGCGTGCCCGCAGGCCTTCGGCGCCTTCTCGAGTGGGTGTCGCTGGCGGTCGCAAGCGGGGTCGTGGCGCTGCTCGGCTGGTACAGCCTGCGGCTGGTGTTGCAGTCCTACGAATTCGGGGATGTCTCGCAGGGTGTCGATGCCACGCCCTTGTGGATCCCGCAGATTGCAATGGCTGTCGGCACGGCGGTACTTCTGATCGCACTGCTCGACGACCTGGTGATGACCTCGCTCGGTCGCCAACCCGCACGCCTGACCGCTCCCGGCCAGGAAGCTGCCCGCTTCGAATGAGGACGCTCCGATGGAACTGATGACTGCGGGCTTTCTCGTTGTCGCGATGTTGCTACTGCTGGCAGGTGGCGTATGGATCGGCCTGGCGCTGATGGCGGTGGGCTACCTGGGGATGATGATGTTCACCGCCCGCGCGCCGGGCGACGGCATGGCAGTGGCGATCTGGGGGACCGGTTCCGGCTGGACGCTGACCGCTTTGCCGCTGTTCCTGTGGATGGGCGAGATCCTCTTCCGCACGCGCCTGTCGTCCGACATGTTTCGCGGGCTGGCGCCGTGGCTGGGCGCGCTGCCCGGCAGGCTGCTGCATACCAACATCATCGGGTGCACGTTGTTCGCCGCGGTGTCGGGCTCATCGGCTGCCACCTGTGCCACGATCGGCAAGATCAACCTGCCCGAGCTGGCGAAGCGCGGCTATCCGGAATCGATGACGATCGGCACGCTCGCCGGCGCCGGTACCCTGGGGCTGCTCATTCCGCCATCGATCATCATGATCGTTTATGGGGTCTCGGCGGATGTCTCCATCGCCAAGCTATTCATCGGCGGCGTGTTCCCGGGCCTGCTGCTGGCCAGCCTGTTCATGGGCTGGGTGATCCTCTGGTCGTTGAGGAACAAGGACAGGATCCCCGCGCCAGATGCGCCGACAAGCTTCGTCGAGAAGCTGCGGCTGTCGGCCAGCCTCATTCCGGTGGCGCTGTTGATCGGCGCGGTGCTCGGCTCGATCTACCTGGGAATCGCCACCGCCACCGAAGCAGCGGCGCTCGGCGTGCTCGGCAGCTTCGTGATTGCCGCCACGCAAGGCGCGTTGTCGCGCGAGACCTTCGTGGCCAGCCTGATGGGGGCCACCCGCCTGTACTGCATGATCGCCCTGATCCTTGCCGGCTCGGCCTTCCTTACGCTGGCGATGGGCTATATCGGACTACCCCGCCATCTCGCCGAATGGATCTCCGGGCTCGGTCTGTCTCAGGCCGGCCTGTTGCTCGCCCTGACCGGCTTCTTCATTCTGCTGGGCTGCTTTCTCGACGGTATTTCGGTGGTGGTCCTGACCATGGCGGTGTTGCTGCCGACCATCCAGACTGCCGGCATCGATCCGCTGTGGTTCGGAATCTTTGTCGTGGTGGTGGTCGAGATGGCCCAGATCACGCCGCCGGTCGGCTTCAACCTTTTCGTCCTGCAAGGCATGACCGGAAAACAGATGACTGAAGTGGCGCGCTACGCGATGCCGTATTTCCTGCTGATGTGCGTGGCGGTTGTCGTGCTCTACCTGTTTCCGGGGCTGGTGACCTGGCTGCCGGCGAAGATGATCGGCTGAGTTTGCCGCGGCGCGATGCCGCTGCCCGCCGGCTGCGGCCGGAGGCGCCGGGCGGCAAATCCCGGCCGGCGCTACAATCCGTGCTTGTCCCCCAGGCAGATTGAAGACCGCAAGCAGATGAAAGAAATCCTCCGTGCCTATGCCCATGCCATCCGCAGCCTTGCGCGCCGTGACATCCTCTGGCACCTGCTGTGGCCGGGCCTGCTGTCGCTGGTGGTGTGGATCGGCTTGGCAGTGGGCTTCTGGGGGACGCTTACCGGAATGGCCATGGGTGCGCTCAATGGCTGGGACTGGCTGCACTCGTGGACGAGCTCGTCCGAATTCGGTGCCGGCTTCGTGTCGGTCACGGTGCAGATCGCGCTGGCGCTTGCGCTGCTGCCGCTGATTTATGTGACTGCGGCGATACTCGTTGCCACGATCTCGCTGCCTTTGATGCTCGAGCGTGTGGCGCGCACTGATTACGCCCTGCTTGAGGAGCGGCGCGGTGGCAGCCAGACCGGCAGTGCGCTCAACGCGCTCTGGGCGGCGCTGGTTTTTGCGGTGGCGATGCTGTTGTCGCTGCCCTTGTGGCTGGTCCCCGGGCTGGGGCTGGCGATTCCGCTGATGCTCACCGCCTGGCTGAACCGCCGGGCCTTCCGCTACGATGCGCTGATGATGCATGCCGATCGCGACGAGATGAAAGCGCTGTCGAAGCGCCATGACGGCTCGATGCTGCTGCTCGGCATCGGTTGCGCGGCGCTCGCCTATGTGCCGGTGGTCAACCTCTTTGCGCCGGCGTTCTGTGGCCTGGCTTTCGTTCACTACCTGCTCACTGCGCTCGAGCAGCATCGCAAGGAGAGCGGCTGGGTGGTGGTCGATGCGGCCCCGCGGCAGCAACCCTGACACGTTCTTGCGGAGATAGACATGGCCTTTGGCGCAATCATCATCGGTGACGAAATCCTGTCCGGCCGTCGCGAGGACAAGCATCGCAGCAAATTGACCGAGATGCTGCTGGCGAGAGGTCTCAAGCTCTCGTGGGTCCGCTACGTCGGCGACGAGCCGCCGCGGCTGATCCAGACGCTGAAGGAGAGCTTTGCCACCGGAGATATCGTGTTCAGCTTTGGCGGCATCGGCGCGACCCCTGACGACCATACCCGGCAATGTTGCGGTGCGGCACTGGGATTGGCGATGGCGCTGCACCCCGATGCGGAGCGCGAGATCCGCCTGCGCTTCGGCGACGAGACCACCGCACACCGTCTGCAAATGGGGGTTTATCCGGTTGGCAGCGAGATCATCCCCAACCCCTACAACCAGATTCCCGGATTCTCGATACGGCAACACTTCTTCGTTCCGGGCTTTCCGGTCATGGCCTGGCCGATGGTCGAATGGGTGCTCGATACACGCTTCGCGCACCTGCATCATCAGGAAGACTATGTGGAGCAGGCGATTACGGTCTGGGATGCCTACGAAGGCAAGCTGATTCAGCTGATGGAGGCGATTACCGCGGATTTTCCGGATGCGACGTTGTTCAGCCTGCCGACCATTGCCGGCGAGGGGGGGCGCCGTTCCGTGGAGCTAGGCATGAAAGGGCCGCAAGAGCGGGTCAGCGCGGCGATGACGCGCATCAAGCGGGAAGTCGGGGCACTTGGTTATGAGTGGCAGGACAAACCCTGAGTGCTGCCTGGGGAAACCCTAGCCCTTGAGCAACCCCAGGGCAGACAGTTCTTCCTCGGAAAGGCGCGACAAGGCCTGTGCGCGCAGGGTCTGCAAGCGCGTGCGATGCATGAAGTCCACGTCGATGGCGCGCAGCCTGTCCTTCGGTTCGCCCAGCGGATAGGCTTCATTGGCATCGAGGTTCATGATCACCCGTGTCTGTCGCACTTCGGCCAGCATCTGGGGGCCGGCGGCCTTTCGGGCAAAGGCGCGCGCGTCCTCTTCGCGGCTGAAGGCGCCCTTGAGATGGTCCTGGTTGAGCAGCCGGACCCACACGCCCCAAATGGTGCAGATGCGTGCCTGGAAAGGTTCCTCGAGCGACTGCGAGGCAGTGTGGATGGCAGTTTCGATGTGGGACATGATGGGCAACGCGAGTTGATGATCATGGAATTATCGGATGAATCTCAGAATGCTTGAAGCGGGATGTTCGGCTTGAGCGGCCCGGGCTCCTCGTCGGCTTCCCGCAGTCGGCCGGCAAACAGCCGCGAGCAGGTTTTCCACCTGGGCGAGCGGGAAATTCGCTACTTGCTGCGGTTCTCGCAGCGTCGTAGCCTGGCCTTGCAGGTGGACCCGCGCGGGGTGCGGGTGGCGGCGCCCTTCGGTACGCCGGTATCGCAGGTCGAAGCCTTCGTCGCGCAGCACCGCGACTGGCTGGAACGTCAGCTGTCGCGCCAGCTTGCCGGGCCGCGGCCGGTGGCATTCGAGATCGTGGATGGCGCGCTATTGCCGGTGCTCGGCGAGCAGGTGAGGATTAGCATTGCCGAGCGAAGCCGCGGTGCTCGCTGGCGCCGAACGCCGGACGGCGGCGAGGGGCTGGAGCTTCCCGGCGGGGGCGATCTGCAGCAGACGCTGGTTCGCGCATTGCGGATGAGGGCGATCGGCTGGTATCGCGAACGGGTCGCCGAATATTGCCTGCGACTCGGTGTATCGTGCCCAAAGGTGGGGTTGACTGCGGCGCGCACCCGTTGGGGCAGTTGCAGCAGCCGTACGGGTATCCGGCTGCACTGGCGGCTAGTCCACCTGCGGCCGGAGCTGATTGACTATGTTGTCGCTCACGAGGTCGCGCACTTGCGTGAGATGAATCATTCCCCGCGATTCTGGGCCGTCGTCGAATCGCTTTGCCCGCAGTGGCGTGCCGCACGCGCAGCGCTGCGGACTGAATCGGCCGGCCTGCCGAGAATCGAGGCGCAGGATGGGTACGACAATCTGATGCAGGAGGACTGAAAAATGAGGATTCTTCACACCATGCTGAGGGTCGGTGATCTTGACCGGTCGCTCGATTTCTATACCTCGGTGCTGGGCATGAAGCTGTTGCGACGCCAGGATTATCCCGAAGGCAAGTTTACCCTTGCCTTCATTGGCTACCAGGACGAGGCGAACGGGGCGGTGCTCGAGTTGACGCATAACTGGGGCGTCACGGAATACGAGCTCGGGACAGCGTACGGGCATATCGCGCTGGCAGTCGATGATGCCTACAAGGCCTGTGACGATATCCGGGCCCGTGGTGGCAAGGTGGTGCGTGAGGCTGGCCCGATGAAACACGGCTCAACCGTGATCGCCTTCGTCGAGGATCCTGACGGCTACAAGATCGAGCTGATACAGCGCGCCTGAGCGCGGCGCCGGCGCGCGTCAGCCGGGGCCGGGGGAGGCTGTCAATTCGTTGCGCAGCGCTTCGGCCAATCTGCCCAGTTCCTGCTGAAGCGTGCGCAGCGCATCGGCGAGCAGGGGGCTTCCGCCGTCGCGACACAGCTGTTCGACGCGGCTTGCCGCCGCCACTGCCGGATTTGCGGCAAGGCTTCCGACCGAACCCTTGATGGTACTGACTATCGCGTAGGCCGCGCGATAGTCCTGATCTTCAATACTGCGATTGAGCTGGGTGCGGGCCTCGGCTTCGCCTTCGAGATACATCTTCACGAGTTGGGACAGCAGCGCGGTGTCGCCTCCCAGATAATCGATGGCCGCTTCGCGGTCGAAGGTCTTTTCGGCTTTCCCTTCGTCGCGGACTGCCTGGGCCTCGGCGCTACCGGTAGCGCTGCCGCGGGCTACCGCGTCGAGCATCGTGGCGAATTCCGCAGCGCGGACAGGTTTGGTGACGTGACCGTTCATGCCGGCCGCGAGGCTTGCCTCGCGATCCGCTTCGCGGCTCTCGGCGGTAAGGGCGATGATCGGTGTGTAGTGACCTTCGCTCGCTTCCCGTTTGCGGATTGCTGCGGTGGCCTCCAGACCGCTCATTTCCGGCATCTGGATGTCCATCAGTATCAGATCGAAACGTGCTGCCGCGCTCGCTTCGACCGCTTCGAGCCCGTTTGTAACGCTGTGCGCGGAATGGCCGAGACGTTCGAGCAGCTTGAGCGTCATTTCCCGCATGACCGGGTTGTCCTCGGCAACCAGGACGTGGAGGCTGTTATGGCGCTCGCGCAAGCTGTGGCGTGTAATCAGCGCGCCGTCGCGACGGGGGGAAAAGCCTTGCAGGATTGCGTTGAAAAGATCCGATGCCTCGATCGGGCGGGTTAGGTAAGCGGATACGCCAAGTGCCCGGCAGCGCGCCGCGTCACCGCGCTGTCCGGCACCTGCGACCAGGATCATGACCCGAGGGCGGACCAGCGGGTTGTGCTGGATCGATTCGGCGAGCTCGAATACGTCATCGTTGCCCGGACTGTCGCCAAGAATGACTAACGGGAACGCTTGTCCTGCCGTGGCGTGACTTTCGAGGAGTTCGAGGGCGCGGCTCGCACTCTCGGCCTGAACGGGCTGCATCTGCCAGTTGCGTATCATCTCGCAAAGGGGGCAGTTCTGACGCTCGCCGCCGGTGACGATCAGCGCGGGCATGTTCTCGAGCGTCCAGTCAGAGTTATTGGCCTGCGAGGCCGGTTGGGCGATGGGCAGGCGTGCGGTGAAACTGAAGGTGCTGCCCTCGCCGGGTTCGCTGTTCACCTCGATCCGTCCATGCATGCGTGCGACAAGCTCGCCGGAAATGGTGAGGCCGAGCCCGGTGCCACCATGACGGCGGGTTGCCGAATCGTCCACCTGGCTGAAGGCATCGAAGATGCATGCCTGTTTGTCCGGAGCAATGCCCACGCCGCTGTCGCGAACCGCGAACCGAAGGACGACTTCGGTTTCATCCCGTGAGAGGAGTTCGATCCGCAGGCTGACGAAGCCCTGATCGGTAAACTTGATGCCGTTGCCAACGAGGTTGTGCAGTACCTGCCGGATTCTGTGCGGATCGCCAACCAGTGCGTCGGGGACCATCGGATCGACCTGGCTGCTCAGCTTGAGCCGCTTGGTGTGAGCGCTTTCGGCGACGCCCTCGATGACGAGATCGACACATGCCCTGAGGCTGAAGGGAATCTGTTCGAAATCCACCTGGCCAGATTCGATTCTGGAAAAGTCCAGGATGTTGTTGATGATCCCCAGCAGGGTTTCCGAAGCATTGCGTGCCAGTCCGAGGTATTCGCGCTGCTCGTCGGATAGCTCGGAATCGAGCACCAGATCGGTCATCCCGATGATCGCATTCATCGGTGTGCGGATCTCGTGGCTGATGTTGGCCAGGAATGCGTTCTTCGTGCGGCTGGCCGCTTCGGCTGCATGGATCGAGTCCTTGAGCTTGCGTTCCGCTTCCTTGTGCACGCTTACATCGCTGACTGCGCCGCTGTATCCAACCAGCCGGTTGGCGTCGTCGAATCGTGGCGCAATCCTGAGGTCGAGTGATCCCTCACGCGCACGCGGACGCAGACCGTGAATGACAACCGGGCCGGCAGCGGCTCCTTCATGCTGCAATGTTCCGAGGGCGGTGCTGAAGGTTTCGTTGGTGTCACCGGTGATGAAGGCATTCAGGTGTTTGCCCAGCGTTTCCTCCGGGCTGCGGCCAAGTACGTGCTCCCAGGGCGCGTTTACATACGTGATCAGGAATTCGTTGTCGGCTTCGAACACCGGTTCGGCAAGCGTCTCCACGAGTTCGCGGTAGTGGCGTTCGCTGTAGGCCAGCGCCCGTCTTCCTTGTTCCAGCGATGCGGCTGCCTGATTCAGATCGTCTGCCAGCGTGGCCAGCTCCGGCGCTGCGGAGGACGTTTCCAGCGGGGGCTGCTTCCCGGTCGACAGGCCCCGGGCGAAGGCAGCCGCCCGTGCGACGTCGTTCATCGGCCGGCGCAAGGCCAGAAAGACCGTGCAGATCGTGATGAGCAGCATGATCGCACCGCCGGCCATCGCATTGCTGCGGATCTGTTTGTCGGTATTGCGAGCCGCGCTGCGGTCGAACGTCAGCCCCACCCGTCCAAGTGCGCCGCCGGGACCGATGGACGCTCCGCTGAACAATAGATCCGCAGGCTGTCCGATCCGCTCTGCGGATGGTTTCGGGAGCGACGTGCGTGGCCCCGGATCCTGCCAGCTTCCGTCAGCCGAGCGGATGCGTGAAGCGAGGATCGCGCCGTTGCCCGCAACGACCTCTGCCGAGTACAGTCCCGGCGCACCGGAGACTGCCACCAGCGCCGCTTCGAGCGCCTCGTTGGATCCTGTCTCAAGTGCGAGTTCGGCCGCTGCCGCAAGCACCCGCGCATGTGTGAGCGCGTGGGTCTCGAGGCGCTGGTTGATGAGACGGGTCTGCGTCCCTGCCGTGTAGTAGGCAAACGCCGCCAGCATCAGCGCAAAAACCAGACTGAACAGACCCGCGAGGCGATAGCCAAGCGAGGTTTGCATGATTGTTGAAGACCGCCGTGCTTGCCGTGTCATTGTTCGTCGCGGAACCGGTCCCTGATCTGTAGTACTTCGTCCCAGGCTCCGAGCAGGGCGTCGGCACATTCGGGGTCGAAATGCCTGCCTCTACCCTCGCGGAGCATTTCAACCGCCTGTTCGAGTGGCCACGCCTTCTTGTAGGAGCGTGCCGAGGTCAGCGCGTCGAATACGTCGGCCACTGCAACGATCCGTCCTTCCAGCGGGATGGCCGTTTCATGCAGCCCTTGTGGATAACCGCTTCCATCGAATTTTTCGTGACGATGGAGCGCAATGCTCGCGGCGAGCTGCAGTACCGGCGAACTCGAGTCCTTAAGAATGTCATGGCCTATCCTGGGATGGCCTTTCATGATCTCGAATTCTTCCGGGGTCAGTTTCCCGGGCTTGAGAAGGATGTGGTCGGGGATGCCCATCTTTCCGACATCATGCATCGGGGCTGCCTGCAGCAGCGCATCCACGAAGTGATCAGAAAGCCCGAGCTTGCGGCCGATAAGCGCTGAATAGTGCGCCATGCGCTGGATGTGTGCGCCGGTTTCGGGGTCCCGAAACTCTGCGGCTCGCGCAAGCCGGGCGACCGTTTCTCTTTCCCTCGAGTGGATCTCGGCGGTCGCGCGCTCGACCTCGACAGCGAGTATCCGGGCTTGCTCGCGCGTTGCGAGATGAGCCCGGCGCAGCGCCAGCATGTTTCTGACCCGAGGCTGAAATTCGTGGCGATCGATCGGTTTGTTCAGGAAGTCGGTGGCGCCGCAGTGCAGTGCGTCGTAGCGCGTTTGCTTTTCGTGATCGGCCGTCACCATGAGGATCGGAAGGCCTTCCGAGAACTTGTCGGCGCGGAGTCTGCGGATGAACTCGATACCGTCGATCTCCGGCATCATGTAATCGACGATCAGCAGGTCCGGGTCGTTCTGAAGGCACCATTCCAGGCCTTCGCGAGGGTTGCCGAAGCTGATCGCGGTGCAGCCTTCGACCTTGCTTACCAAGGCCTGCATGAGGGTGAGGTTCAGCGGGGTGTCATCGACAATGACTACGTTCATTCTGTGGCCGCCCATGCGTTTTCGAATGTGAATCCACATTGAGCCTTACGGCACTCTCGGGGCAACTCTGAAGCGACTCGATGTGAAATTGATATTCCGTGGCTGCGATGAGGCCTGGACGATGTGCTGGAGCGTCTCGCCGTTCCGGTAAGGAGTTCGCCGGACCAGAGGCATGGCAATCGGCGGAGGTGTCGACCCTTCTGTGCTAAGGGAATGGTGCCAACGGGATTTCTCAAGCAAGGGAGCCGCTTCCAGAATGTGTAGCGGTACATCCGGTCGCGCTGTGTTGACGGTGCCCGCCGGATTGACGGGTGCGATGACCCACTTGGTTTTCACGTTCGTGCAGGGGCCGACTCCCGCCGATGCGCAGCATGCAAAGAAAAAGCCCCGCAACCTTGAGGTACGGGGCTTTGATTGGTGGGCCTCCTCGGAGTCGAACCGAGCACCAACGGATTATGAGTCCGCTGCTCTAACCAGGCATGAGCTAGAGGCCCGTTGGTCGCAGGCGATCTGCCTTTGACCGGTAAGTCTGTCTCAGGGCTCGCTGTCGAGGAAGCTGCGCAGCTTCTCCGACCGCGATGGATGGCGGAGTTTGCGCAGTGCCTTGGCCTCGATCTGGCGGATCCGCTCGCGGGTGACATCGAACTGCTTGCCGACTTCCTCGAGGGTGTGGTCGGTGTTCATTTCGATGCCGAAGCGCATCCGCAGCACTTTGGCCTCACGCGGCGTGAGCGAGTCGAGCACTTCGCCCGTCGCGTCACGCAGGCCCGAGTACATGGCTGCGTCGTTCGGGGCCAGAGTCGCGGTGTCTTCGATGAAGTCGCCGAGGTGCGAGTCGTCGTCGTCGCCGATCGGCGTTTCCATGGAGATCGGCTCCTTGGAAATCTTCATGATCTTGCGAATCTTGTCCTCGGGCATCTCCATCTTCTCGGCCAGCGTCGCGGGATCAGGTTCCTGACCGGTTTCCTGCAGGATCTGGCGGCTGATCCGGTTCATCTTGTTGATGGTTTCGATCATGTGCACCGGGATGCGGATGGTGCGTGCCTGGTCGGCGATCGAGCGGGTGATCGCCTGGCGGATCCACCACGTGGCGTAGGTCGAGAACTTGTAGCCGCGCCGGTATTCGAACTTGTCCACCGCCTTCATGAGGCCGATGTTGCCTTCCTGGATCAGGTCAAGGAATTGCAGCCCGCGGTTGGTGTATTTTTTGGCAATCGAGATCACTAGGCGAAGGTTGGCTTCGGTCATCTCGCGCTTGGCGCGGCGTGCCTTGGCTTCACCGGTGGACATCTGCTTGTTGATGTCCTTGAGTTCCTTGAGCGGGATGCCGATGCGGTCCTGCAGGTCGATGAGCTTCTGCTGCTCCTCGAGCACCGCGGGGTGGATGCGCATCAGGCCTTCGGCGTAGTTCTTGCCGGCCGAAATCTCGTCCTTGAGCCAATCGAGATTGATTTCCTGGCCCGGGAACACCTTGATGAAATGCGAGCGCGGCATGCCGGCGCGATCCACGCAGAGCTGCAGGATGTGGCGTTCGTGCGAGCGAACCTGCTCGACCATGTGGCGTACGGAATCGCACAGGCGCTCGATGGTCTTGGCGGTGAAGCGGATGTTCAGCAATTCGTCCGAGATCTGCTGCTGAAGCGCGAGATAGGTGAGATCCTGCGAGCCGCTCTTGTCGAGGCTCTTCATCTTGCGCTCGTAGATTTCGCGGATCACCTGGAAGCGGGCGAGGGCGTCGGTCTTGAGCTGCAGCAGGGAGGCGGCCGCGGCGGCGCTGCCGTCATCGTCCTCTTCGTCGTCACCGTCGCTGTCGTCGTCGCTGTCGTCGCCTTCCTCGTCGTCACCGCCGTCGTCACTGTCCGCGTCGTCGTCGCTGTCGGTTGCCGCCTCTCCGGTTGCGGCATTCGGGTCGATGAGACCGTCCACGAGCTCGTCGATCCGCATCTCGTCACGTTCGATTTTCGCTGCGAGATCGAGCATCTCGGCGATCGTGGTGGGGCATGCAGAGATCGCCTGCACCATGTGCTTGAGGCCGTCCTCGATGCGTTTCGCGATTTCGATCTCGCCCTCGCGGGTGAGCAGTTCGACCGTGCCCATCTCGCGCATGTACATGCGTACAGGGTCAGTGGTGCGGCCGAATTCGGCGTCCACCGTGGACAGCGCCTGCTCGGTTTCCTCTTCGACGTCCTCTTCATTGACCGAAGCAGCGACGCCGTCATTCATCAACAGATCCTCGGCCGACGGCGCTTCGTCGTAGACCTGGATGCTCATGCTGTTGAATGTGGCGATGATCGATTCGATCTGCTCGGCATCGACCACGTCATCGGGCAGGTGATCGTTGATTTCCGCGTAGGTGAGGTAGCCGCGTTCCTTGCCGAGGGTGATCAGCGTCTTGAGGCGCGTGCGGCGCACCTCCGGATCGAGTTGGACGACCGGCGTGTTGTCGACGACCGCTCCACCCTTGTCTTTCGACTTGGCTGACTTTGCGCGGGTCGATTCCTTGCGCGGCTCTTTGGTTTTATCCCTGGCCATTGCGGACCTCAATTTGAATAAAATGCTGCGAAAAACAAAGAATTATATTACGAATCCGAGATCTTTGGCGAGTCGCCCGGGTTTCGGCGCTCAAGCAGAAGATCTGCATACCTTCTTCGCTCCTCGGCCGAGAGCGTGGTGTTGCGTGCTTTCTCGGTGAGGGCCTCAAACTCCTTGTTAACGGATTCGGTGTGGAGTTTGTGAAGGGTGTCTGCAAAAACCGTTTCGTCTACCGATTCATCGAGTGAGGCATCGTCCATTGTCCGTGCGCTGCGTGCGAGCACCTGCTCGTGCGGCGTGTCGCGAAATTGCTCGAGCAGTGGGCCGATTCCGCCGCGCATCGGCAGTTCGCCAATGCTGTACATGTCGACGATTGCAATCAGTGCTGCGCCTTCGTCGCTGTCGTCGGGGACCAGATCGATCGGTACCCGTCCGGCCCAGGTGGGTTGCATCAGCACCATGCGCAGCAGCTTCTCGACGCTGCTCGACGGCTTGCGGCGCGGCATGATCGCGCTACGCCCGCGACGCCCGAAGCGTTCCCCGTCGCCCTCGCGTTGGGTGCGCGGGGCGCTCTTGAGTCCATAGGCCTGTTCGATTTCCGTTTGCATCATGCCGGCCCGCTCCGCGAGTGACTTGATGACCTGCAGTCGAAGTACCGGTGCCGCGATCCGCGTTACGAGCGGGCGGGCATCGTGTACCAGGCGGGCGCGCCCCTCGGCGCTGGCGGTATCCGTCTGCGACACGAGCTCCTGGAGCAGGAACTCGGCCAGTGGTGTGGCGCTGCCTGCGGCGCGCTGAAAGGCTTCGGCGCCGTTTTCGCGGACAAAGGAGTCCGGATCATGCTCGGCAGGAAGAAACAGGAAGGCAACCGTCCGGTTGTCGGCCAGATGTTCGAGCGCCGATTCGAGTGCCCGCCACGCGGCCTTGCGACCGGCATTGTCGCCGTCAAAGCAGAAAACGACGCGCTCGGCCATGCGAAGCAGGCGCTGGACGTTGCTGGGGGTGGTGGCAGTCCCGAGTGTGGCGACTGCGTTCTCGACACCGAACTGCGCGAGTGCGACTACATCCATGTAGCCTTCGACCACGATCACCGTTTCGTGTTCTCGGATCGCGCGTCGTGCCTGTACCTGCCCATACAGTTCGCGTCCCTTTTCGAAAAGCGCTGTTTCCGGGGAGTTCAGGTACTTGGGTTCGCCTTTGTCGAGAATCCGTCCGCCGAACGCGATGATGTTGCCGCGCTGGTCTTGGATGGGAAACATGATGCGGTCGCGAAAGCGGTCGTATCGTCGCCCCTGTTCGTTCTCGATGACGAGGCCGGTGTCGAGCAGGGATTTGTCCTGATATGCGGGAAAGGCGGCTTCGAGTGGTTGCCAGCCGTCGGGCGCGTAGCCAATCCCGAAACGGGCGGCGATCTCCCCGGTGAGGCCGCGACGCTTCAGGTAGTCGATTGCGCGCGGAGTAATCCGTAGCTGTTGCCGGTAGAAGCTCGCAGCTCTGGCCATTGTGTCGGTCAGAGAGCTGTTGTCAGCCTGTGGCGGTCGATGACCTCGTTCCTCTTCCGGAACCTGCATGCCGACCTGGCTGGCCAGCTCCTTTACCGCTTCGACGAACGAGAGGCTGCTGTATTCCATGAGAAAGCCGATCGCACTGCCGTGCGCGCCGCAACCGAAGCAATGGTAGAACTGCTTGGTCGGGCTGACCGAGAATGACGGGCTCTTTTCCCCGTGGAAGGGGCAGCAGGCGAAATAGTTCGCGCCGCCCTTCTTGAGCGGCAGATAGCGCTCGATGAGGTCGACGATGTCGATTCGCGCGAGCAGGTCCTGGACGAAGGACTGGGGAATCACGCGGGCGCGTCAGGCTTTCTGAAGCCCGGCCTTGACCAGTGCGGAAACCTTTCCCATGTCGGCCCGTCCGGCAAGGCGCGGTTTGACGATTGCCATTACCTTGCCCATATCCGCTGGCGAGGCTGCGCCCGACTCCACGATCGCCGCGGCGACTGCGGCTTCCACTTCCGCATCGCTGAGGGCTGCCGGCATGTAGGCGCTCAACACCTCGATCTCGAAGCGTTCTGCGCTGGCCAGGTCTTCGCGGCCCGCTCCTTCGTATTGCGAGACCGAATCCCTGCGTTGCTTGATCAGCTTTTCCACTACGCCAAGCACCGCGCCATCGTCGAGCTCAATCCGCTCGTCGACTTCGCGTTGTTTGATGGCCGCCAGCAGCATGCGGATTGCCGACAGACGCGGCGCGTCCTTTGCACGCATTGCGGACTTCATGTCTTCGGTGATTTGGTTCTTGAGCGACATGTGGAAACCCTGCCTTTGAAACGGAGAAAGCCAAGCCGGCGCGAACGCAATGGTTCGCACCGGCTTGGCGATATGCTGCTGAAACGCGGATGCGATCAGTACATCTTGGGCGGCAGCAGCTGGCTGCGCAGGCGCTTGTGATTGCGCTTGACGGCGGCGGCCAGCTTGCGCTTGCGCTCGGCGGTCGGCTTTTCGTAGAACTCGCGCGAGCGCAGTTCGGTGATCGTCCCGGCTTTTTCGATGGTGCGCTTGAAGCGGCGGATCGCGACCTCAAACGGCTCGTTTTCTTTGACGCGGATACCCGGCATTACTGCTTCCTTGATCTATTCGGTGAGCGAAGAACCCGAGAATGTACTCGTTCTTCGGACTTTTGCCAAGTAGACCTTAATGTTGTCCTGTCGCAGCGTTACAATGCGCGCTTCCCACTCTTCCCGGCGGCTCATGAAAGTCCTCGGTATCGAATCTTCCTGCGACGAGACCGGTGTTGCGGTCTATGACACCGATGCCGGGTTGCTGGCTCACCGGGTTCATTCCCAGATCGATCTGCATGCTGCCTATGGCGGCGTGGTCCCGGAACTCGCTTCGCGCGACCACATTCGCAGGCTGCCTCTGCTTGTGCGCGAAACACTGAGCGATGCGGCATTGCGGACGACACAGCTGGATGCCGTTGCCTACACGGCTGGGCCCGGGCTGGCGGGGGCCTTGCTGGTGGGGGCGAGCTTTGCCGAAGCGCTGGCGTTTGCGCTCGGCTTGCCTGCGTTGCCGATCCACCACCTGGAAGGGCATCTGCTGTCACCCCTGCTGTCCGCAGAACCGCCCGCCTTCCCGTTCGTGGCGCTACTGGTCTCGGGTGGACACACCCAGCTGATGCGGGTCTCGGGCGTGGGAGCATATGCACTACTGGGCGAGACTGTCGACGACGCGGCGGGTGAAGCCTTCGACAAGACTGCGAAGCTTCTCGGGCTCGATTATCCTGGCGGGCCGGCGCTTGCTGCTTTGGCCGATGCCGGAAATGCCAAGAGGTTCGGCTTGCCCAGGCCGATGCTGCATTCCGGCGACCTGAACTTCAGTTTCAGCGGGCTGAAGACCGCAGTGTTGACCGTGACGCGGAGTCCCGGTTTTGCAAGTGACGCAAAGGCAGATCTTGCCGCGTCCTTCCAGGCGGCAGTTGTCGATGTGCTGGTGACCAAATCGGTCGCCGCGTTGAAACAGACCGGGCTCAGGCAACTCGTCGTGGCGGGCGGGGTCGGCGCCAACCGGAATCTTCGCCGCTCGCTCGATGCCGCAGTACGCCGACGCGGGGGGCGGGTTTTTTACCCCGAACCAGAGTTGTGCACCGACAATGGCGCGATGATTGCCTTCGCCGGCGCCATGCGACTGAGTGCCGGGGCACAGGGGCAGCGCTCCGGCCGGGTCGAAGTGCGACCCCGCTGGCCGCTGGGTGAGGTGACTCCCCCCTGAGCGAGGGCTGCGCTTACTGTTTCTTGCTTCCGATGCGACTTTCCGTGCCGGCGAGCAGACGCCGCAGGTTGTCCCGGTGTTTCCATACCAGCATGATCGCCATGACGATGATCACCGCGCCTGCCTCCGGTGTGCCGACAAACCAGTGAGTCAGCAGCGGTGCGGCGACTGCCGCGGCCAATGCTGCGGCCGAGGAATATCGTGACACATATGCGGTGAGCAGCCAGATTCCAGCGGTGGCAAGTGCCAAGCTGCCTGCCAGGCCGGCTAGCACGCCGAGGGCGGTTGCTACCCCTTTACCCCCCTTGAAGCCCAGCGTTACCGGAAAGAGATGGCCGATGAAAGCTGCGAGACCGCATGCCGGGGCGAGCCACCGGGCAGCGTCCGCTGACGGCGCCAGGTGCATTGCCAGCCATACCGCCAGCCAGCCCTTGAAGGCGTCGCCGATGAGGGTGACGATGGCCGCCTTCTTGTTGCCGCTGCGTAGCACGTTGGTCGCACCTGGGTTGCCCGAGCCGTAGCTGCGAGGATCTGCAAGTCCGAAAATCCGGCTGGATACCATTGCGAACGGAACCGAGCCAATCAGGTAGGCGACGAGTAGGAAGATCGACTCGGTCACGGGTGGAGCGCCTGCGTGGAAACCTTGCACGGCGACGTGCCGTGCGGCCGGACCGTGGGGGGCTGGCTGCGGAGATGGGACATGCGCGAGACTCCTTTGGCGCGTGGGCCGACCGGGTCGGACATCTGGGCTAGAATGGCCGCCAATTCTAATCGAGAGCCAGCATGGATTTCATCTTCATCGAAGACTTGCGCGTCGAGGCTCGTGTCGGGATTTATGATCGCGAGAAGGCTGCACCGCAGCGCCTCGAGTTGAATCTGACGTTTGGTGTGCCGGATTCGGCCGCCCAGCGTGACGACATCGCCGATACGATCAACTACGCGACGGTGATCGAGCGAATTCGCGACGAATTGTCGAAACGGCATTTCAATCTCATCGAATCACTGGGCGAGTTCGTCGTGAAGTTGCTGTTTGATGAATTCGGTGCGCCTTGGGTCAAGATTCACATTGCCAAGATTGGCGTGATGCGGGGCGTAAAGCGGGTGGGCGTTTTCATTCAGCGAGGCAGGGAGGGGGTCGAGCTGCCCGCAGGCGATGCGCGTCCGAAAAGCTGAAATTTCGGGTAGATTTGATGCCCGGAAAAGAGATAAGAAAATGGCGCCGGAAACGACGCCATTTTTATTTTTCCAGAGAGCGTTGTCTCAGCTCTTGTCGATCAGCAGTTCGTCCACCGATTTTCCCGCGGCAATCCAGTCCTGAATCCAGAGCGGCTTCCTGCCACGTCCGGTCCAGCCGAGATCCGCATTTTCAGGGTGACGATATTTCTGCGGAACCTTGCCGGTCTTGCGCGCGGGTTTTGCGACGGCAGCTGCAGGGCGTCCTCGACGTCCTTGCTTCGATTCGCCGGTGCCGGACGGTTTGCCAACAACCTGATCGAGCGTCATGCCGTGATCTGCGGCGAGACGTTGCATCTTCTTGAGCAGGTCACGCCGTGCGGAGTCGTCGCGTTTCTTTATTTCGGCTTCGACACGCTGCTTCAAGCGGCGAAGTTCGATCAGCGAAAGCTTGTTCAATTCCATTCTGAACCTCAGGGTGTTATTCGACTTATTGTCTGGAGCGGCCGGATGTCTCACCGATCGGACGACGGTTTTCATTCTGCCACGTGAATCTATGGTTTTTCAATTGGTGATTGGCAGATTGAAAACGTCGTTCTGTCACTTGAAACGGAAAGCGCCATGTCATCCGGGCTGGCCGCAATTGATCGTCTGAGGTTTCAACGCAGAAATGATGTCATGCGGATGAATGCCTACGAGAAAGCCGCGCCGTCCGCCATTGATATAAATAAGTGGTAAATCAAGAATGCTGCTTTCCATGAATACCGGCATTGCCTTGCGGGTGCCGAAGGGTGAGGTGCCTCCGATCAGATAGCCTGAATGTCGGTTTGCGGTCTCGGGTTTGCAGGGGTTGATCTGCTTGCGACCGGCCTGTCTTGCCAGCTCCTTGGTCGATACCTTGCGATCACCGTGCATCAGTACGATCAGGGGCTGACCCTTTTCGTCTTCCATGACCAGTGTTTTCACAACCGCGTGTTCGTTGACATTGAGGCTTCGAGCCGAATGGCTGGTTCCCCCATGCTCTTCATATTCGTAGAGATGAGTGGAAAAGCCGATATTGTGGGCGCGCAGGAAGCGCGTGGCCGGCGTCTCCGGTGCGCGCTCGTCGTGTTTGCTCATTTCTTGTTCCGGATTCGAAATCAGCCCGGATTCTAATCCTTAATATGGAATCCCGAGCGTCTGCAATTCGGCCGGCACGTCAGCCACGAGGATGGTGTTTCGCATGCAACTCTTTCAATCGCTCGCGCGCCACGTGGGTGTATACCTGCGTCGTTGAAATGTCCGCATGGCCGAGCAGCAGCTGAACCACGCGCAGATCCGCCCCGTGATTGATGAGGTGTGTCGCAAAGGCGTGGCGGATGGTATGCGGCGAGATGCGTGACTCCGGAATTCCGGCTTTCCGTGCGTGATGCTTGATCAGCTTCCAGAACATCTGGCGGGTCATTCCGGCGCCTCGTCGAGTAACGAAGACCTCGTCGCAGCGACGCCCTCCAAGTAATTGCGGGCGCGCCTCCCGAAGGTAACGTGCGAGCCAGTCGAGGGCCGTCTCGCCAAGCGGCACGAGACGTTCCTTCGCACCTTTCCCCATTATCCTCACGCCCCCTTCGGTGCTGCTGATCTCGAATATCTTCAGCGAGATCAATTCCGAAACACGGAGTCCCGTCGCATATAAGATCTCGAACATCGTCCGGTCGCGGAGTCCCTGGGGATTATCTAATTCCGGAGCAGCGAGCAAATCCTCGACCTGGCTTTCCGACAGTGTTTTCGGGAAGCGTTCGTTAGCGATCGGCGGATCGATCGTGAGTGTGGGGTCGTCGGTTATCTCGTTCAATTGCAGCAGATGGCGATAAAACCTTCGCCAGGCTGAAAGCAAACGTCGCTGGCTCGCGGGTTTTGAGCGAAGGCTGAATTCCGCAAGATAGGCTTGTAAGTCGACCGCTTCGGCGGCCGCAAGCGATATATGCCGTTTCTCGAGCCATGTGGCGAAGAGCGTCAGATCACTTCGATAACTGGCCAGTGTGTTGCCCGCGAGGCCGTGTTCGAGCCACATGGCATCGGCAAACCGGTCGAGCGAAGCGCGATCCGCCGGCGACAAGCCATCTTCTGCAGCACTCATTGCGTCAGTGGCAAGGGCGCGGCCTCGTGGGCCAGAAGCCAGCGCTTGGTGTCGAGCAGGAAGCCGCCGGTGGCATTGGCGAAGCCTCCCAGTCCGCCTGCCGAAACCACCCGGTGACAGGGAACCACCAGTGGATAAGGGTTGGCACCACAAGCCTGGCCGACCGCACGTGCGGCGCTTGCCAGTCGACGTGCAAGGTCGCCGTAGCGCCGAAGCTCGCCGGCCGGGATCCGGGATATCTCGGCCCAGACCCGTCTCTGGAAATTGGTGCCGGAAAGCCCCAGCGGCAGGTCGAAGCTGCAGTAAGGGTCCTCCAGGTAGGCGAGGATTTGCCGCTGTGCCCGCTCGGCGAGCGCGTCGCGCGGTGCGAGCGGGGGTGTGCCTGGTGGGAGAAAAACAATGCTGCGGATCACCAGATCGTCGGAGCACACACCGACGGCACCAAAAGGTGCGCGAAGCACGGTCGAGAATGAAGGGGAAAAGTCTTTGGGTGTCACAGGCGGGATTGTGCGCGACTCAGGGCTTTGCGTGAAGGCCCCGCCTCGTCATTGCTTGCCCAGTAAGGCACGCTTGAGTGCTTCGTCCGCCGGGTGTTCTCCCAGCCAGATCTGAAGCAAGGCGCGATAGAAATCCGCGCCGTCGATATCCGGTCCGCGTTGCTTGCCGCCAACCGAGAGGCGGGTGCTTCCGTCGGCCAGTTGATCGATGTCGACAACCGTGGCTTCGGGCGCACTGGCCAGGCTCAGGAGAGCGTTTCGAAAAGCCTCCGTACGCGGCTTGAGCGCCGCAAAGGTCGCCTCGTCGTAATTCTTGCGGATGCCGTCCACCAGTGCGTCGGCAAACTGTTCGGCGGTGAGTTCGCGCAAGGTGACGATGTGAATGCGGCGTGGGGCCGGGCTGGCGATTGCTTCCGCGGCGGTGTTGGCGCGGGCCGGTAGGTAAAGGCCCATCGCGTACACTTTGAAGAAGAGTTTCGTGCGCAGTCCGGCTCCGTTGAGCGCCAATGTCTCGGTGCCGACGCGGACGCTGTCTTCGAACTTCACGCCAGCGATCTCGACGGCGGCCTGGGCGTTCAGTGCAAGGCACAGAGCACCCGCAAGTACGCCTTTCAGCAATCGATTCATGGTGCTTCCTCCGGAATTGTTTTGGTGGCATCTCTGCCGGAACCTGAAAATGACGAGACGCCCGATCCGTCGTCCGGTGTCGGGCGTCTCGATGCTAACAATTTGATAGCGTCGGAATTAGAGTCCGGCGCCTAGAAGCACGCTGTCAGCGACGTACCTCGCCGTTGCCGAAGACGATCCATTTCTGGCTGGTGAGACCTTCGAGGCCGACCGGGCCGCGGGCGTGGATCTTGTCGGTGGAGATCCCGATCTCCGCACCGAGGCCGTACTCGAAGCCGTCGGCGAAGCGCGTCGAGGCGTTGATCATGACCGATGCCGAATCCACCTCGCGCAGGAAGCGCATTGCACGGGTATGGTTCTCGGTGATGATTGCCTCGGTATGGCCGGAGCTGTAGCGGTTGATGTGGTCGATCGCCGCGTCGATGCCGTCCACCACCCGCACCGCGATGATCGGCGCGAGGTATTCCTCAGCCCAGTCGGATTCGCTGGCATCCTTCAGCAGACCTGCGTCGACGCCACTCTCGCGCAGAATTGCGAGCGATTCCGGGCAGCCGCGCATCTCGACGCCCTTGGCCGCCAGCGCCGCGCCGATTTCGGGCAGGTAGCGCTGCGCGACCACGCGCGCCACCAGCAGGCTTTCGGCGGTGTTGCAGGTGCCGTAACGATGTGTCTTGGCGTTTTCGACGATGGGCACGACCTTGTCGGGGTCGGCCGCGTCGTCCACATAGACGTGGCAGTTGCCGTCGAGGTGTTTGATGACCGGCACCCGGGCATCACGCGAGATCCGTTCGATCAGCCCCTTGCCGCCGCGCGGTACGATCACATCGACGTATTCGGGCATGGTGATCAACTCGCCTACCGCGGCGCGATCGGTGGTCTCGATGACCTGCACCGCGCTGGCCGGCAGACCGGCGGCTTCCAGCCCGGCGCGCACGCAGGCGGCGATCGCCTGGTTGCAGTGCAGGGCTTCCTTGCCGCCGCGCAGGATGGCGGCGTTGCCGGACTTGAGGCACAGCGCCGCCGCGTCGGCCGTGACATTGGGGCGCGCCTCGTAAATGATGCCGATGACGCCCAGCGGCACGCGCATCTTGCCGACCTGGATGCCGCTCGGGCGGCGCTTGATGTCAGTCATCTCGCCCACCGGGTCGGGCAAGGTGGCGATCTGCTCGAGGCCCGCGGCCATCGACTCGATGCCGGCGGCGCTGAGGGTCAGACGGTCGATCATCGCCGGCTCCAGTCCGTCTGCGCGGGCCTGCGTGAGGTCGCTCGCGTTGGCGGCGAGGAGGCTCTCGCGGCGCGCGCGGATCTCTGTAGCGATGGTGGTGAGTGCGGTGTTCTTGGCCTCGGTCGAGGCGGCAGCCATGGCACGGGAGGCTTCGCGGGCCTGCCGTCCGATGGCCTGCATGTAACTTCGGATATCCATGGTTCGACGCAGGGCAAAAGGGCTAATCCGCTATTAAAGCACCCTTATTGCAATGCGCAAACCATCAGCCTCGGGCGTGGACGCGTAGTTTGAGCATGAGCTGCAGGAACTCGTCCCACACTTCACCGGGGGCGACGCCCTTGATCATGCGGTCGATGCGTGCAGCCTGCATCAGGGCTGCCTTGAGCTGGCCGGCGCGCAGGCGCGTTACGGCGCCCTGCATGGCACGCTTGCGCCGTTCGTCGAATATCCGTTCGGCCTTCAGGGCGCCGGCCAGCGGCTGGCCCTGGTCCATTGCTGCGCGCAGGTTGGCGAGCGCACGGATCTCGCTCGCCAGGGCCCACAGGATCAGCGGTGGCGCCTCGCCCTCGCCGCGCAGGCCTTCGAGCAGGCGGGCGCAGCGGCCGGCGTCGCCCTCGAGCAGGGCGTGACGCAGCTTGTCGATGTCGTAGCGGGCGACGTTGAGCACGGCTTCGCGAATCTGTTCGAGGGTCAGGCTACCCTCGGGGTGCAGCAGCCCGAGCTTGAGGATTTCCTGGTGGGCCGCGAGCAGGTTGCCCTCCACGTGCTCGGCGATGAATTCGAGGGCTTCCGGGGGGGCACTCTGTTTCTGTCGTGCAAGCCTGCGGGCAATCCAGTCGGGCAGCTGTTCGCGCAGGGGTGCGTTGAGCTCGACTGTCACGCCGAGCCCGGCAAGCTTGGTAAACCACGCAGCCTTGCGGGCGGCCCAGTCGAGCTCGGGCAGCGTGATCAGGCCGACGGTGCCGTTTCCGGCGCTGGCGGCGAAGCGTTGCAAGGCCTCGCCACCGTCCTTGCCCGGCTTGCCGCTCGGGATGCGCAGATCAATCAGTTTGCTGCCGCCGAACAGGGACATGTTGCCCGACGCCAGCGCCAGCGATTCCCAGCGAAACCCTTGTCCCGCCACCAGCACTTCGCGCTCGTCGATCCCCTGGCGTTTTGCGGCCGCGCGGATCGCGTCGCCGGCCTCCTCGACCAGCAGCGGTTCGTTACCGTGCAGAAGGTAAAGCGGCGCGAGCGGCTTTTCGAGTTCGGCGGCCAGCTGTTCCGGGCGCAGGTTGGGCATCGGCGCTCAGTCCGCGCGCTTTACCGTTTCCAGGCGGCGTAGCAACTGGCTGGTGAGGTCGCGTTCGATATCCCGGTAGAGCAGTGCTTCTTCCTGATTCTTGGCAAGAATCAGCCCGTCGTTGTACGTCATCTCCCGCGATGCACTGAGCTCGGTGGGCGGCGTCAATTCTTCGCCCTTCCGGTCGAGCAGTCGATATCGCAAGGTCTGGGTCAGGCGGTATTCGCGCACCTTGCCGGCGCTGGTCAGGCTGATGATGCTCTTGTCGCGCCGGCTCGAGAGGATGTCCAGCGTGGCGCTCGCGGTCGTGCGGCTCTCTGCGATCCGGGTCGAACCACCGGTTTCGATCTGCTGGCGAAGTGTGCGGCCAAGCGAACTGGTGGCGTCGGCGGTGACGAAAAGGCTGTCGAAGGGCAAGGGGTGGTTGCCCCGCAGCGCAAAGCCACAGCCTGCGATGAGCGTGCTGCCTGCGATGATTGCGAGGGCCAGGTATCGGGCCGGAAAGGTTGAATGCATCGTCACAACTGTGTCTCCGAGCCATCAACCGGGCCGCGCTAGCCGGCCCGGTGCATGCAAGAAATGCGCGTCGCAGGCCCTGACTGGCGGGCGACGCGATGTGTTTCCGTGGGTCAGCAGACGATGTTCACCAGTCTGCCTGGCACCACGATGACCTTCCGCGCAGGTTTGCCTTCCATGAAGCGCACGGCCGCTTCCGAGGCCAGCGCGGCCGCCTCGATGTCGCTGCGCGAGGATTCCGCTGCCACCCGCACGGCACCCCGCAGCTTGCCGTTGACCTGCAGTACCAGTTCCACTTCGTCCTGCACCAGGGCTGCATCGATGGGCTCCGGCCAGCTGGCGGCGAGGATCTCGTCGCCGTAGCCGAGCTCCTGCCACAGCGTGTGGGCGATGTGCGGTGTGATCGGCGATAGCACGCGCAGCAGGATGCCGAAGCACTCTTCGATGACTTCGGCGGCCAGAGCCGTGTCGCGCGGCGCCTTTTCCAGCGCGTTGAGCATCTTCATGCAGGCCGACGCGACGGTGTTGAACTGCTGCTTGCCGAGGTCGTAGTTGGCCTGCTTGAGCAACAGGTGTACCTCCCGGCGCAGTGTCGCGAGATCGTCCGGCAACTTCGTGCCGTCGAGCTGGCGCTCGCCGCCGATCAGGCCGCGTAGTTCCGCTGCGAAGCCGTGACCGAAGCTCCAGATCCGCCGCAGGAAGCGGTGCGCGCCTTCCACGCCCGCGTCAGACCATTCGAGGGTCTGCTCCGGCGGCGCCGCGAACATCATGAAGAAGCGCGCGGTGTCGGCGCCGTATTGCTCGATCAGCGATTGCGGGTCCACGCCGTTGTTCTTCGACTTGGACATGGTGGTCAGCTCGTGCTCGAGCGCCGAACCGTCCGCCTTGAGTGTGGCGCCGGTGATCTGGCCCTTGGCGTCACGCTGCAGATCGATCTCGCTTTCCCAGAAATAGTTCTTGCCGCCGCCTTCGGGCTTCTGGAAGAAGGCATTGTTGAGCACCATCCCCTGGGTAAGCAGGTGGGCGAAGGGTTCGCGGTAATTCACCAGCCCGAGGTCGCGCATCACCTTGGTCCAGAAACGCGAGTAGAGCAGGTGCAGGATGGCGTGCTCGATGCCGCCGATGTACTGGTCGACCGTCATCCAGTAGCCGGTTTCCGTATCGACCATGCTGTCCGCACTGAAGGTGCTGGCGTAGCGCGCGTAGTACCAGGACGAATCGACGAAGGTGTCCATGGTGTCTGTTTCGCGCTTTGCCGGCTTGCCGCAGCACGGGCAATCGACATTCAGGAAATCCTCGCGCTTGCCCAGCGGGTTGCCGGAGCCGTCCGGTACGCAGTCTTCCGGCAGCACCACCGGCAGCTGGTCGTCCGGCACCGGCACCGAACCGCAGTCGTCACAGTGGATGATCGGGATCGGGCAGCCCCAGTAGCGCTGGCGCGAGACGCCCCAGTCGCGCAGGCGCCACTGGATCTTCTTCTCGCCGATGCCCTTGGCCGAGAGGTCCGCGGCAATCGCTTCGACCGCGGCTTCGTAGCCCAGACCGTCGTACTTGCCGGAATGGAAGCACACGCCGTCCTTGCTGCCGTACCACTCCTGCCAGGCGTCGAGTGAGTATGCGTTGTCGGCGACCGCCACCACCTGCTTGATCGGAATGCCGTACTTCTTCGCGAAGGCGAAGTCGCGTTCGTCGTGCGCCGGCACGCCCATCACCGCGCCGTCGCCGTAGCTCATCAGCACATAGTTGCCGACCCACACTTCGACCGGTTCGCCGGTGAGCGGGTGGGTGACGCTGAGTCCGGTCGGCAGCCCTTCCTTCTCCATGGTGGCCATGTCGGCCTCCATCATCGAGCCGAGCTTGCACTTCTCGATGAAGGCGGCGAGTTCCGGATTGTTCTTCGCCGCATGGGATGCCAGCGGATGTTCGGCGGCCACCGCGCAGAAGGTCACGCCCATGATGGTGTCGGCGCGGGTGGTGAACACCCACATGTGGCCGTCCCCGATAAGTCCGTTCTCATCGGCAATGTCGTGGGTGAAGGCGAAGCGCACGCCGGTGCTCTTGCCGATCCAGTTGGCCTGCATCAGCTTGACCCGCTCGGGCCAGCCTTCGAGCTCATTGAGATCGCCGAGCAGCTCTTCGGCATAGTCGGTGATCTTGAGGTAGTAGCCCGGGATCTCGCGCTTCTCGACCAATGCGCCGGTACGCCAGCCGCGTCCGTCGATGACCTGCTCGTTGGCCAGCACGGTCTGGTCGACCGGGTCCCAGTTGACGACCTGGGTCTTGCGCTCGGCGATGCCTTTTTCAAGCATGCGCAGGAACAGCCACTGGTTCCATTTGTAGTATTCAGGCGTGCAGGTGGCCAGCTCGCGGCTCCAGTCGATGGCAAAGCCGAGCGACTTGAGCTGCTGCTTCATGTAGTCGATGTTGTCGTAGGTCCATTTTGCCGGCGGGACCTTGTTCTTGATCGCGGCGTTCTCCGCCGGCAGGCCGAATGCATCCCAGCCCATCGGCTGAAGCACGTTGTAGCCTTTCATGCGATGGAATCGCGAGAGCACGTCACCGATGGTGTAGTTGCGCACATGCCCCATGTGCAGCTTGCCCGAGGGATAGGGGAACATCGAGAGACAGTAGTACTTGGGCCTCGATGGATCGGCCGCGACCTCGAAGGATCGTTGGCTATCCCAGTGTTGCTGGGCCGCGGATTCAATGGCGGCGGGCGTGTATTTTTCCTGCATGGCGGGGCTTTCGTAAGCGCGAAAGGAGCGAATTATAGCTTCAAGCGCGCGCTTCGCCCGAGGCAGTTTCTGCCTCCTGCCCGTCGACCGTGTCCGGCCGCCATTGCTCGAGCGGCACGGGCGGCACGAGTCCGTTGCCCTGCAGGTAGAAGCTGTCCTGAACCCGCGGTGAAATCGAGTTGCCTTCCTCGATGCCGGCCACGATCACCGAATAGCCCGTGCGTGCCGCGATGCCTGCCAGGCCATCGCCCAGCGCGAGCGCATCGGAAGGTCCGTACTCTCCGACCAGCAGGTCGTAGCGGATCTTGACGTAATCCGGTCCGATGGCGCGAAGCAGGGCCGGAGACTGGTCGGTAAAGCGATCGAGTACGATACCGCAACCCAGAATGCGGGCCTCTTCGACGAAAGCGGCCGCCTCGCCGGGAAGCTGGGCGGCGAGGTCGGCGCCGAGTTCGAAAATCAGCTGCCAGGGGCTTATCTGGTAGCGGGCAATCGCGAGCTTGAGCGCGACGCAATACTGGCGGGAGGCGAGCAGACTGTGCCGCCCCACGTTGAGGCTCGCCTTCATGTGTCTGCAGGCCGGGTACTGGGCGTGCATGCGGCCGAGTGCTTCGGCCGTCCGTTCGAGGACCCAGGTGTCGAGCTTGAGTCCGCCGGCCTCGGGGCCACGCGCGTCATGAAGGATCGCCGCGAGACCGGCAGGTTCGCCGTCGATGCGCAGCAGGACTTCGAGCCACGGTTGCGGGAGACCGTCCGCCCGCAGTATCGGTTGCACGTCGAGGCTGAGGCGTCCGCCCCCGATCATCTCTTCCACGCTGTCATCTTGGGTAGGCGCGGGCATGGCGCCGTTCCCCTGGATGTGCTCGGCACGTGCTTCCACGACCAGGTTGCGTCCCCGCCGCTTCGCCTCGTAACAGGCTTGATCCGCCGCCGCGAGCGCATCGTTGAGGTCGTGCACATGATCGCCGAGCGCCACCAGACCGACGCTCGCGCCGACACTGAAACTGCGCTCTTCTCTGACGAAGCGGAAATTTTCGACCGCAGCGCGGAGATTCTCTGCGATGCGGTGTGCATTCTCGATGCCACAATCGCGCAGGAGCGCCGCGAACTCGTCACCGCCCATGCGGGAGACCATGTCCTGCTCACGCACCCGGCTGCGCAGCAGGGCTGCAATGCGGCAGAGAAGTTCGTCCCCGGCGGCATGGCCACAGGTGTCATTGACGATCTTGAACCGGTCCAGGTCGATAAAGCACAGTACGTGCTGGTCGCCGCGGCGGCGCCCAACGGCGATGGCCTCGGAGGTTGCCTGTTCGAACGCTCGGCGATTGGGTAATCCAGTGAGCACGTCGTGGTTGGCGAGATGGCTGAGCTGCGCGGTCGCGCTGTCGATGCGCGACTGCATGTCGTGATGCATCTCCTCGAGCGCGTGGGCCATGTTGTTGAAGCCGCGTTCGAGTTCGCCGAGTTCGCCTCCCGTGTCTTCCCGGACCCGCGTCGACGTGCGACCTTCTGCCATCGCATTGACCGCACGGGCGAGTGCCACGACAGGGCCGGTGACCGCGCCGGCAATCCGGTTGGCGATCCAGGCGGCGAGTGCGATGTAGAGCATCAGCAGCGCGGTGTTGGCGAGCAAGAGGTCCTTCTTGCGCTGGGCGAGCGGTCCAAGGTCGAGTTCGACATAGACCCAGCCGATCACGTCGGTGCGTTGCGTGCGGGCGTCAGGGGCATCGAGCAACTCG
The DNA here is from genome assembly GCF_009800965.1 of Cognatazoarcus halotolerans. Lineage (GTDB taxonomy): Bacteria > Pseudomonadota > Gammaproteobacteria > Burkholderiales > Rhodocyclaceae > Cognatazoarcus > Cognatazoarcus halotolerans. The sequence goes on from NZ_WUAF01000023.1 coordinate 34,352, forward strand.
CCAAGGTCGACCGGCGAGCGCCGGATCGGCGCGATGAATCCCAGCGCCCGGTCGGTGGGTGGGGTCGCCGTCGGCCCCTTGGCCGCCTTGAGCATGTTTATCGAGGGTAGCGTCAGGGGGCCGCTGATGGCCATCGTATGACCGAGATGATCGAGGACTGCGGCGCCGCGCACCGGGCGTTGCCCAAGGGTTGCCTGCAGCAGGGCGGTCAGGCTGTCGCGGTTTCCCGAGATGGTGCCGTACTCGCTTGCCGGTGCGAGAAAACCGGTGATTGCCAGCCCCTGGTCGCGGAGGCTCTCGTCGAGTGAGCGCGACGCATTGACGACGAAGAAAATGGAAACAAAGATGCCGATCAGCGCGGCCGGTACCAGGCTGCCAAGCAGCAGGCGCCTGCGGATCGACAGCGTGTCCAGAAAGCTCATCGACGGGCCTCCTCGGCTCGAAGTGCCTGGGCCAGCATCTCGGGGTCCTGCTGGTCGAGACCCAGCGCCTCCGCAACACGTCCATTGACCGTGATCCGGAAGTGACGAGGCGCGCGAATCTGTCCGGCCAGTTGAGTGTAATCGGTCAGCTCGTTCAGCCATTCTGCGGCCTGGTGCGCGATATCGGCGGGGGTGCTGAAGACCGCGGCGATTGCGCCGGCACGCACATACGCTTCCGAGAAGCCGATGACCGGCCTGCGGTAGCGGTAGCTGGTCAGCAGGATGCTCATCGCGGTATCGCGATTGAATACCTGTCCGTCAGGCAAGGCAACAAGTACGTCGCTGGTTTCGAGCAGCCGGTCCAGGCTGGGGCCGATCTGGCTTTCGTCGCTGATGCGCGCCGTCGCCGTTGCAAGGCCGATCTGCGTCGCTATCTTCTGGAATGCGGACTCTTCGGGTCCGGTGGCCGCGCCGAAAAGTGCGCTGACGCGGGTTGCTTTCGGTGCAATCAGGCGGGTCAATCTTAGCGTGCGGCGCAACGGTTGATCGAGCACGATGAAACCGATCTGTCTGTTCCCCGTCCGTTCCTTCAGATCCGAGGCTTCCTGGCGCGAGATCAGCGCCGCGAGTACCGGGGTGCCGGCGTTCTTCGCGGCAAGCCGGCATGCCGCGGCGCCGACGGCTACGACGACATCGGCCCCTGCCGGCGGCACACCGGCCTGCGGCAGATCCGTGAGCGACTGGATGTGGAAACGATGTTTGCCGTCCGCCTGCAGTTGCCCAGCAAGGGTCTCGACGAACGCATCCTGCACCTCTCCCGCGCGCGACTGCAGAATTAGGATTTCCGCGGCTGCACACGCGCCCACATGTCCGCATACCAGAGCCATGCAGAGATACAGCATCCGGCGCATGCCCGGCACCCCGCACGCCAGGCGTCGCCGCGGGGCGTTCGAGGGATCGGGTGCGGGGCGGGCGGTGGCGTTCAAGCTGTTCGTTTACCAGGAAAGCTTGAGACTTGCCAGCATGCCGGATTCATGCAGGTAGTTCCCCTCGTGAAAGTCCGAATAGTCGCCTTCGAGACTCTGGAAGGTAAGTGCGAATTCGTTCTCGTGTCCGGCCTTTCCGAATCGTCTGGAAAGCTTCAGATCGGTGCGCCCATGGCTCGGAATCACGTCGCCGTCGTTGAGCCATTTCATGCGGGTTGCGTGATAGAAGCCGATGCTGGCACGCCAGCCGGCGGGGAGTTCGGCGGCGATCAGCAGGCTGGTCATGCTATCGGGGGCGCTTGATTCGAGGTCGATGTCCTGGCCGGGCAGGCCGGTGTTCTCGATGTTGACAAAGGCCTGGCTCAGGACCACCCGGCCCCAGCCGGGCCTGCGCCAGTCCGCTCTTAGTTCGAAACCGGTGGTGGTGACTGCCCCGTTGTTTCCGAAATAGAACACGGAGGTATTGTTCAGCGTGCCGAGATACCCGGGAGGCGGGGCGAACCTGCAGGTTCCACGGGAAAAGCGGCAGGCCTGGTCGTCGATGTAATTGTCGTAGGCTTCGCGGAAAAACCTCGCATCGAGCTCGAGGGAAAGCGGTGCCACGCGGCCGGCGAAACCCAGTTCGATGAATCGGACTCTTTCCGGTTCGAGCGGCAACGCCGCCCAGTAACCGATCGCGAGCACCTGGCCGTTCAGGCTGACGGTTTCGAAGCTGCGACTTTCCCAGGCTTGCGGCGCGCGGTAGGAGATGCCGGTGCTGGCGCGCAGGCTCGCGTGATTGTCGAGCGCGTAATTGACGGCGATCCGTGGCGAGAACAGGTCCCCGCTGAAATAGTGGTGCTCGAGATTACCGCCCAGATTCACCGCCCAGCGCTCCGATGGTTTCCAGGTCAGGCTGCTGAACACCTGCCACTGGGTGCCGCCGTACGTCTTGCCCGTACTGAAATAGCGCATCGACGTCGTACTGTCGTGGCGCACCCCCGCGCCGGCCAGGATATGCCATGCGGGCGAGAGGCGATGGCTGAACTGCAATTCGATATCGTCGCGGCGACTCTCCAGGTCCTGATCGGTATGCACATCGACGCCGCCGTAGGGGATGATCCAGGACTTGCGGTTGCCGTGATCCTGGTGATGGTATTCCAGCGAGAGTTCCGATTCCGGCGCGAGGGTGCGGGTCCAGCCCAGTTGCAGATAGTTGCTTCTGATCTGCGTCTTCCCGAACGGGTTGCTCAGGTCTCCCACGGCACCGCTCAGATTGAAGCCGGTGGTGGCGCCGGCCTGCAGACGCAATTCGTCCCGCACGGTCGGTTGGTAGACCACCTGCAGATTGGCAACGCTGCGTTCGATCTTTTCTCCGGGTTCCCCATCGAAAGGCAGGAAGTTGTCCGCGGTGCGTCGTGACGCGGTGACTCGCCAGGCCAGCGCGTCCGTCCGCTGGCCGCTGATCCTGGCGGCGAGCTCGTGAGCTTCCCGATGGCCGCCCCGCAGCGTGATCGTCGAACCCGATTCGGTGCGCGGCGAACGGGTGATGATGTTGATCACTCCCTGAAAGGCGTTTGCCCCGTAGGCTGCACCGTTGGGGCCGCGGACGACCTCGATGCGTTCCACATCATCGACTCTTATAGGGAGGTCCTGCCAATCGACGTTGCCCCAGAACGGGTCGTTTACGGTACGGCCATCGATCAGGACCTTCAGGCGTCTGCCGTATGCGTCCCCGAGGCCGTGGTTGGCCACCGTCGGTGATCCCGTCGCCCAGTCGGCCACAAGGAATCCCGGTACGAGCCTGAGCAGGTCATGCAGTTCGGTGAAACCCGAGTCATCTATCAGCTGACGGTCGATTACCGTGATCGGGGCAGGGGCATCGCTGCTTGCCTGCGAAAGCCGGGAGGCCGTAAGAACCAGAGGAATCTCGCCGAAGAACACACTGTCGTCGGCCGCCCCGGCGCTCGGCGAGGTGCACAGCGCGGCAAGGCAGGCCGCAACGGCGGCAGCGCTCGGCGCTCGGCAAGGCTGCATGGTCCCGCTCTCCAGATCAGGATATGTTGAACAGATAGTTGCATTGTCTGATTGTCAGCCTATAGCGGCACATCGACTGGAAACTGGAGTGCATTCGGACCGCGACCAATCTATCGGAACGGTCGCGGACAAAAAAAGGCGCCCGAGTGGGCGCCGAATTCTCCAATGAAGGAGAGGGAGGGAGACAAAGCGGCGGGACTGCCCGGAGATCCGTCGGGCAGTCGCCGATCAGGCGGCCCTGCGACCGTTCTGCAGGAAGTGTTGCCAGTTGCGGGCGGTGGCAAGCGCCACGTTTTCCATTGCATGGAAGGGCATCGACCAGAGGCGGTTCTGCTTGCGAAGAAACGGTGTCACGCGCGGGGCGCACAGTGATGCGCTTTCCCGTTCGAGCAGGCAGCGGAAACGTGCTTCGGCCGCGCCCCAGTATTCGGGCGTGCCAACCCAGCCGGTCTCGGCCGTTGCTTCGCGCACGGCCCTGCGCCACAGGGCTTCGGCGCGTTCAAGGGAGACGCCCGCCTTGCGGGCATACCACGGCAGTAGTTTCGGGCTATTCATAATGTCCTCCTGGGGGCGGTTGTATGCTCCCGTTGGGGCCGGAAATCCGAGATGGACATTTCCAGCGTTGGTTTACTGCATTGCAGCAAGACTACGATTCGCATACTACATGCCTTGGTGGGGCATGAATGTTAAAAAAGTCAACAAAATGTTGCGATGCACAAATAATAACATAGTGCCTTGCTCGGGTAATTTCAAGCGTCGTTCTCGTGCCTGGCATGGCGCGCCGACGAGCGGTGTCGTGCCGTGAATGATCGCTGTACGCTTTAGAATGGGTAGCCCCATGCTCAAGGCCATCCATGTCCAGCTTGCTTGCCAACCTCAACGAGGAACAACTCCAGGCGGTTTCGTTGCCGTCGCGTCACGCGCTCATCCTGGCGGGTGCCGGCTCGGGAAAGACCCGGGTATTGACCACTCGCATCGCCTGGCTGCTGCAGACTGGGCAGGCGGTCCCGCAGAGCATCCTTGCGGTGACGTTTACCAACAAGGCTTCCAGGGAAATGCTTGCCCGCCTGTCTGCGATGCTGCCGATCAATACCCGTGGAATGTGGATCGGCACCTTTCACGGACTGTGCAACCGGCTCCTGCGTGCGCATTACCGTGAAGCCGGACTGCCGCAACTGTTCCAGATCCTCGATGGCGCGGATCAGCTCGCGGCGATAAAGCGTCTCCTGAAAACGCTCAACGTCGATGACGAGAAGTTCCCGCCTCGTGATCTCCAGCATTTCATCAACGGCCAGAAGGAGGCCGGCTGCCGGCCGCATGCGGTCCCTGCGTGGGACGATTTCGCAAAGCGCCGGCTGGAGCTGTACATCGAGTACGAGGCCCAGTGCCAGCGCGAGGGGGTTGTCGACTTCGCAGAACTGCTGCTGCGTACCTATGAGCTGCTGGAGCGTAACGAACCGATACGACGTCACTATCAGAATCGCTTCCGTCATATCCTGGTCGATGAGTTTCAGGATACCAACCGCCTCCAGTACCAGTGGTTGAAGTTGCTGGCGGCGAATGGCGAGGCGGAGGGGGCAAGCTTGTTTTGTGTCGGCGACGACGATCAGTCCATCTACCGCTTTCGGGGTGCGGAAATCGGCAACATGCGCGATTTCGAGCGGGAGTTCCGGGTCGAGAACATCATCCGGCTGGAGCAGAATTATCGTTCGCACGGCAACATCCTCGCCGCCGCGAACGCCATCATTACGCACAACAGCAATCGCCTCGGCAAGAATCTATGGACCGATCAGGGAGAGGGCGAGCCGATCCGGATATTCGAGGCCTTTGCCGATCTCGACGAGGCCCGCTGGGTGGTCGAAGAGATCCAGGCGCTGATCCGAGATGGCCATTCGCGCAGTGATGTTGCGCTGCTGTACCGTTCGAACGCGCAGTCGCGGGTTCTCGAACATCAGCTGTTTTCTGCGGGAATCGCCTATCGCGTATATGGTGGCCTGCGTTTCTTTGAACGCCAGGAGATCAAGCACGCGCTGGCCTACCTGCGATTGATCGCCAATCCTGACGACGATACCGCGTTCATGAGGGTGGTCAATTTCCCCACACGGGGAATCGGGGCTCGCTCACTGGAGCAACTGCAGGATGCTGCCCGCACCTGGAATACAAGTCTCTATGCCACGGTGCCCCATTTGTCGGGCAAGGCCGGTACGGTCCTTGCACAATTCGTCGCCCTCGTCGAGCGGATGCGCCGGGACACGACCGGTCTTCCCCTGCCCGAACTCTTTGATCACGTCCTCGAGATGTCGTCCTTGCGAGCACATTACGCCTCCGAACGGGAGGGGCAGGACCGCCTCGAGAACCTGGACGAACTGATCAACGCCGGGGCCAACTTCGTCGCCGAAGAAGCGACTCATGGGGCGCCGTCGGACGAGATTCCGGTCGACCGGCGCGACACATCCCATCCATTGCTGGTCGATTTCCTCGCTCATGCCTCCCTCGAAGCAGGTGACCACCAGGCGGAGGCCGGTTCCGATGCGGTGCAACTCATGACGGTGCATGCGGCAAAGGGGCTGGAATTCGACGTGGTGTTCCTGTCCGGTCTGGAGGAGGGTTTGTTTCCGCACGAGAACAGCATTCAGGAAACCGAGGGGCTCGAGGAGGAGCGGCGGCTCATGTATGTAGCGGTGACCCGTGCGCGCCAGCGTCTTTACCTGTCGTTTGCGCAGAGCCGGATGTTGCATGGACAGACTCGCTACAACCTGCGTTCCCGTTTTCTCGAAGAGATCCCCGAAGCGTTGACGAAGTGGCTGACCCCGCCGCGCATGCGCGGACAGACGGCCGATGCGGGTTTCAGGCGTCATTACGATTCGGGGCTGTCGCCGCGGACGGTGCCCCCTTCGGCTCCGGTACCGCCGGCGCCAAGTCGCGATCTCGGCGGCCTGCGGGTCGGGCAGAACGTGTCTCACGCCAAGTTCGGCGTGGGCGTCATCATCGCGGCCGAGGGGAGCGGCGCCGAGGCGCGCGTGCAGGTCAATTTTGGCAAGCCAGGCATCAAGTGGCTGTTGCTGAGGGTCGCCAAGCTCAGTCCCGTGTGAGCGCGTTTACGCGGCCGGTGCGAGGCGTTGCACCTGCCGGCCACAGCCTGCCTCAGGTCCCGTATTTTCGGGCCAGACTGTCATGCAGCGCGATGAACTCCTGTGACAGCTTGTGCCTGGGGTCGAGATGGATCATCGGTTTTGCGTGCTCGTGGGATTCCTTGATCTTGACCGAGGCGGAGAGATAGGGCTCGATGATCGGCAGGCCTTCGTCGATGAGTTCCTGGACCACCTTGCGAGGCAGGCTGGCGCGTGGCTGGAACTGATTGACCACGATGCCCTCGACCTCCAGGTCGCGGTTGTGGTCGGAGCGGATCTCTTCGACGTTTTCAAGCAGCGAGTAGAGCGCCCGGCGGGAAAAGTCGTCGCAATCGAACGGGATCAGGCAGCGCTGGGCCGCGATGAGCGCCGATCGGGTATAGAAATTGAGCGCCGGGGGGGTGTCGATCCAGACCACGTCGTAATCGTCGCCGAGTTCGTCGAGGGCGTCGCGCAACTTGTAGATCTTGTAGCGTGATTCGAGCTTGCTGGCGAGCTCCTCGAGGGCAGGAGAGGAGGCCAGCAGGTGGAGGCGTTCGAACGGCGTCTGGTGCACGAATTCGCCAGTGGAGCGTGGGTTGAGCTTGAAGTTGAGGGTCTGATCGAAGAAGTCGGCGAGCGTGCCGTCAATTTCGTCTGCACCCCGACCCAGAAGATACTGGCTAGAATTTCCCTGTGGATCGAGATCGACCACCAGAGTGCGAAGGCCATTGCTCGCGCTGATTGCCGCCATGTTGCAGGTTATGGTCGATTTGCCGACCCCGCCTTTCTGGTTGAACACCACCCGTCTCATCGAAATTCTCCCTCTAATGGCGCCATTCTGCCAAAAAGGCTCCGGCCGCGGTGGTGCTATGCCAAATTCCCGGCCACTGGGCTAAACTGCCTGCCTCGTTTCCATGCCGGATCTCGCTCCTCCCGAAGGGCCCGGTATGCGGGGTCGGTGCCGCTGATCCCGATTCATGGCATCCCGCCAGCGCCAGCGGCCGGGGAACAATAATGCAGAGCACAGCTGTGGATGACCACGATGGCGAAGTTGCAGGTCTTGCTGCAAGCTTGCGCGGCGGCGTTCAAAGACCGTATGGAGAGAGGGAGAACAGTAAATGAATCAGGATTTCATCGCAGCAGCGCTCGAGTACCATCGTTCACCGACCAAGGGCAAGATTTCGGTCACCCCGACCAAGAGCCTCACCAATCAACGTGATCTTGCCCTGGCCTACTCGCCGGGGGTGGCGGCTGCGTGCGACGCCATCGTTGCGGATCCGGGCGATGCACGGGAGTACACCTCGCGTGGCAATCTCGTGGCGGTCGTCACCAACGGCACCGCAGTGCTCGGGCTTGGCAACATTGGCCCGCTTGCGTCGAAACCGGTGATGGAGGGCAAGGGCTGCCTTTTCAAGAAGTTCGCGAACATCGATGTGTTCGATATCGAACTGGCCGAGAATGACCCCGACAAGCTGATCGAGATCATCGCCGCGCTCGAGCCTACGCTAGGTGGCGTGAATCTCGAGGACATCAAGGCACCGGAATGCTTCTACATCGAACAGAAGCTGCGCGAGCGCATGAAGATTCCGGTCTTCCACGACGATCAGCATGGCACTGCGATCATTTCGTCGGCAGGCCTGCTGAACGGTCTCAAGGTGGTAGGCAAGCGCATCGATGAGGTCAAGCTGGTGTGCTCCGGCGCCGGTGCGGCGGCGATCGCTTGTCTCGATCTGATGGTGAGTCTGGGTCTCAGGCGCGAGAACGTCTACGTCTGCGATTCCAAGGGCGTGATCTGGGAAGGCCGGGATGAAAGGATGGAGCCGAACAAGGCTCGCTATGCCCAGAACACGGCATACCGCACCCTTGCCGATGCAATGGCCGGTGCGGATGTCTTTCTGGGTCTTTCCACTGCAGGCGTACTCAAGCCCGCCATGGTCGAGTCCATGGCAGACAAGCCCCTGATCTTTGCACTGGCGAACCCGACTCCCGAAATCCTGCCGGAAGAGGCAAAGCGGGTGCGTCCGGATTGCGTCATCGCAACCGGTCGTTCGGATTACCCGAATCAGGTCAATAACGTGCTGTGCTTTCCGTTCATCTTCCGTGGCGCGCTCGATGTCGGTGCGACGAAGATCAACGAAGAAATGAAGCTCGCCTGCGTCAAGGCGATTGCCGAGCTTGCCGAGGCGGAGCAGTCCGACATCGTCGCCAATGCCTACGCGGGTGCGGATCTGAGTTTCGGCCCGGATTACATCATCCCGACGGCTTTCGATCCGCGACTGATCGTCAAGATCGCTCCAGCGGTTGCCAGGGCGGCGATGGATTCCGGCGTGGCGACCCACCCGATCGAGGACATGGATGCCTACGTCGCCAGCCTCACTGATCTGGTATACACCTCCGGCATCATCATGAAGCCCTTGTTTTCGCGTGCCAAGGCACTGGCACCCGAGCAGAAGCGGGTTATCTACGCGGAGGGTGAGGATGAGCGCGTTCTGCATGCCGTGCGGGTCGTCATCGAGGAGAAGCTGGCACGCCCGATCCTGATCGGCCGCCCTGCGGTGATCGAACAGCGGATCAAGAAGATCGGCCTCAATCTCGTTCCGGGACGTGACTTCGAGCTGGTCAACGTCGAGGACGATCCGCGTTATCGCGAACTCTGGACCGATTATCACCAGATGATGTTCCGGGGCGGCGTGACGCCCGAGACCGCAAAGGCAAAGCTGCGTCGCGATACGACGCTGATTGGCGCGATGCTGCTTCGCCGCGGCGATGCCGACGCGTTGGTGTGCGGCACGTTCGGCACCTACGATTACCACGTTCGGCAGGTTCGCGACGTGATCGGGCTGAGTCCCGACGCCAAGCTTCTTGCAACCATGAGCATTCTCTTGCTGCCCAAGCGGGTTCTGGCGATTGCCGATACCTATGTGAACGAGAACCCCACCGCCGAGGAGGTCGCTGACATCGCCGAGATGGCCGCCGATGAGTTGAAGCGTTTCGGGATCGAGCCGAAGGTAGCGCTGCTGTCTCACTCCAACTTCGGTAGTTCGCGCTCGAGTTCGGCGCTCAAGATGCGTGCCGCAAGGGACTTGCTGCGGACCCGTCGGCCGGATATCGAAAGTGATGGCGAGATGCACGCCGACGCGGCATTGAACCTGGATATCCGCAAGAACGCGGCTGCCGAATCGACTCTGGAGAGTGAGGCAAACCTGCTGGTGATGCCCAACATCGACGCGGCGAACATCAGCTTCAATCTGTGCAAGTCGGCCAACAGCGACGGCGTGACGGTTGGTCCGATCCTGCTCGGCGCCGGCCGTCCCGTCCATGTGCTTACGGCGTCGGCAACGGTGCGTCGTCTCGTGAATATCACGGCGATCGCAGTGGTCGATGCGGAGGAGTTGCGCGCTGCCCGTAAGGTCTGAGGCACGGCGTGGCAAAGGGATGGGGCAGCTTCGGCTGCCCCATTTTCGTGTCCGGCGGCTGATCGTGCATGGAAATCCTGCCCATCGGGATCAGCGCTAGAATCGTGACTCCAGATCGTGCGCATCGCGCTGAGGAGACACGCCATGAGCCACGCAATCCGATTCCATCAGACCGGCGGACCCGACGTCCTCAAGTGGGAATCACTCGATGTACCCCCACCAGCGAGGGGTGAAGCGCAGGTGCGCCATCAGGCGATCGGCCTGAACTATATCGATACCTATCATCGAAACGGCCTCTATCCGGTGCCATTGCCGTCGGGAATCGGTCAGGAAGGCGCCGGGGTCGTAGAGGCCGTTGGCGAAGGTGTAACCGAAGTGAAGCCGGGCGACCGGGTTGCTTATGCGGGTGGTCCGCTTGGCGCCTACGCCGAAGTACGTAACATCGCGGCGGCAAATCTGGTGAAGCTGCCCGGGGATATCGATTTCGAGACCGGTGCGGCAATGATGCTGCAAGGCATGACGGCCCAGTACCTGCTGCGACGGACCTACAGGGTTCAGGCGGGTGACACGATCCTCATCCATGCGGCCGCTGGCGGAGTGGGTCTTATCGCCTGCCAGTGGGCGAAGGCCTTGGGGGCCACGGTGATCGGTACGGTCGGATCGGAGCAGAAGGCCGAACTCGCGCGCGCCCACGGCTGTGATCATCCGATTGTCTATACCCGGGAAAACTTTGCAGAGCGTGTGCGCGAGATTACATCGGGGGCCGGTGTGGCCGTGGTCTACGATTCTATCGGCAAGGATACCTTCATGGATTCGCTGACCTGCTTGCGCCCCATCGGAACGATGGTGTTGTTCGGTGCATCCTCCGGACCCGTTCCGCCGGTCGACCTTGGGTTGCTGGCGAAGCACGGCTCGCTCTTCGTGACCCGGCCGACGTTGTTTACCTACGTTGCCCGTCGTGATGACTTGATTGCCACGGCAGGAGATCTTTTCGACGTGGTGCGAGCGGGCAAGGTAAAGATCGAGGTGAATCAGCGCTATGCGCTGGCGGACGCCACCCAGGCACATGTCGATCTCGAAGCCAGGCGAACCACCGGCTCGACCATCCTGGTTCCTTGATGAAATCCGGCGCGCGCCACTGTCGGACCTGGGCTGCCAGCGGCCTGCTGGCGTTTGTCCTTGCCGCCTGGGCGGTCACGGGCGTGGCCGAGACGCCGCCCTCCGCGGCGGATATCGCGCGCGAGAAGAACGAAGGGCGTCGCGTCGAGGATGATTTCAATGCACGGGTAGCGGCGATCGCGGGCGTGCCGCCCGCCCGGATCGAAAAGCTGCTTCCCGACGATCGCCGGATCACGGTTCGCTCGGAGCGCTTCATCGAAGCAATCGAAGCGCGGATCAGGCCGCTTTCCGAGGAAGAAAAGGGGGAAATCCGGCGCGCTGACCGTCAACGGCGCGATGCGCTCGGCAACCTAAGACGACCGTCGCGCTAGCCGGCGCAGACCATTCGGAGCGGATCAGCGGAAAAGGTCGATGCCGCCACTCGCCCGCTGCGCCTTGATTTCTCCCGCGGCGACAAGTTTTTCATAGCATGCAAGCTGGTTGCGGCCATGGCTCTTGGCGTGGCGTAGCGCCTGTTGGGCGGTTGCCAGCACGTTCTCGGCCGTGTCGCTGCCGGCAATTGCGGCAAGTCCGATGCACACGCTTATGTGGCCAACCTGAGGGAAGAGGTGGGCTGCGACCCGCAGGCGGAAGCGCTCGAGGGCACGCGCCGCATCGTCGAAAGCGGCAGGACGCATGACGACCACCATGGCTTCACCATCAAATCGGAAAAGCCTGTCCTGGTGGCGAAAACTCTCGCGCATGAGATTGGCCAGCAGTATCAGTACCTCGTCACCATAGAGCTGGCCGAATTTTTCATTGATCCGCTTGAAGTGATCGATATCGATCATGGCAAGCCAGTGCGGCGTGGCGACATCGGGGCTCGCGCGACGCTCGGGATTGTCCCCACGGTCCGGCGGTGCTGTCTGAATCGACGCCAATACTTGTCCGAGGCTGCGATCGAAGGTGCTGCGATTCAGCAGGCCCGTAAGCGCGTCGCGTTCGCTGTCGTCGAGTCGGCTCAGAACGTTGCGGTAGAACGCGACGACTTCTCCGGTCACCTCGAGTTCGGCTACGGTGAGCGTGCGTTCCCGTACGAGTTCAATCACGGCCGCAACCTTGCCGTCGAACGCCACGGGTATGCAATGGATGATTTCCGGGCGGTCGGGTACATCGCACGCAAGGATCTGCTCTCCACTGACGCAAGCCTCCATCTCGGGCCGCGATTCCAGCTTGATGGACGACAGGGGTTGCTGATAGTCGGAGTCGACGAAAACTACCGAGTCACCTCGAACCCGGGTCACCTGCTCCAGCAGGGTTGCCGTACCCGCGGCCTGGATCCGGTGTACGCTCGTCTCGGTGGCCCCGACCAGTTGTCGCAATGAACAGGCAATGCCGAGTTCGACTATGGTGCGCTCGCTGTGCTTGGCGACAGGTTCGACATGGGTAAGCAGATGAATCATCGCGGCTGGGGCTCGAAAAGGTCCGGCTGACGCCGATTCTAGCCCGCTTTTGCGGGATCGCCGACCTGTTTGTCCAGGCCTGCGGCGTCCGGCATACCGATCGGTCGCTAACCGCTACACTCTCGGCTCGACTCTTGTTCCTGGTCACATGCATTACGACGATTTTCTCGAAGGACTCTACGCCCGGGTGCCGCGAGCCGGCGTGACGCTCGCTCTGGTTTCCCTGAACCTGGCGATCTATGCCGTCCTTGCATTCCAGTCCGGCCGGATCTGGACCCTGGGTACGCCGCTATTGCTTGCCTGGGGGGGCAACGAAGGGGCACATACATTGGCCGGGGAGCCGTGGCGGTTGCTGAGCGCATTATTCCTTCATGGCGGCGCGCTACACGTTGGGCTGAATATGCTGGCGCTCTACCAGATCGGCCAGTTGGTCGAGAGGATGTTCGGGCATTGGCGCTATCTGGCCGTTTACCTGGGGTCGGGGGTGGTGGGCGGCGTCGCAAGTCTGTGGTGGCGACAAAATGTGGTCAGCATCGGGGCTTCCGGTGCGATTTTTGGACTGTTCGGTGCAATGCTGGTGTTCCTGCTGGTGCATCGCCGCGCAATTCATGCCGAGGTGTTTCGCTCCCTGCGCAAGGCGACGCTGGGGCTGATCGGATACTCACTGCTGATCGGTTTCGTGATTCCGGGAATTGACAACGCTGCCCATGTCGGTGGCTTGATCGGTGGGGTGCTGCTCGGAGTGTCGCTTGCGGTGCCTCGGCCCCTCCGGCGCAGTGCGAGTATCGTCGGCGTGGTCGCGAGCGCCGCGCTTTGTCTGCTTGTGTGGCACGATATCCCGGCGCCGCGTCGCACGGTCCTTCCCGATGCGTTCAGACTCGACGCTGTCCAGTCGCTGATCGAGGCCCAACCGGATCTGGTCGGTACCGAAGAAGCCATCGTTCGCGGGCTGGGAGATGGTTCGGTCTCGAAGGTGTCTGCGCTCGAAGAGATCGAGCGCCAGCTTCTACCGCGATGGGAGCGGTTGGTCGCGGCCCTTACCGCAGAGGCCCCGCGGACGGGTGACTGGCGTGCCGCTGAGCTGCTTCGTTACGCAGGTGCGCGGCGCGACGCACTTCGTGCTTTGGCGTTGGGGCTGCAGACCGGCCACGTCGGGTGGATCGAGAGTGCCGCGACGCTTCGTCGGGAAGCCGCGGATGCACTCGCCGATTATCGGCTGCGCGATTCACTGGAGCGCGCCCGTGAGGCAAGAGGGGTGGGAACTCGCTGATTTCGGTGACATTTCCTCCTTCTGAACGGCGGGCGGACCTTGTCGTGCGGCACTGCACGTAGCCTTTGCGCTGGGGTAAAATGCGGGAATTTTTGAAGAAGTGCGCTTCTTTATAAGGGCGTGCTAATATTTCGCCGGGAGCTACAGATGAACTTCGAACGAGCGCGTTTCAATATGGTCGAGCAACAGGTCAGGCCCTGGGAGGTTCTGGACAACGACGTCCTCGATCTCATGATGACCGTAAAGCGTGAAGAGTTTGTCCCGGCAGCCCACAAGACGCTGGCCTTTTCGGAAACCGAGATTCCGATTGGTTGTGGTCAGGTCATGCTTACGCCGGTCATGGAAGGAAAGGTGCTGCAGGCCGTCCAGGTGAAGCGCTCCGATCAGGTTCTCGAGATCGGGGCAGGTTCGGGCTATTTTGCAGCCTTGCTTGCTGCGCGTGCAGAGTGGGTGAGAAGCATCGAGATCGAGCCCGCGTTGGTGGCCCTGGCTCACGACAACCTTGCGCGTAATGATGTCCAGAATGTGATCGTCGAAGAGGGTGACGGAGCCCAGGGCTGGGCAAGAAACGCACCGTACGATCTGATCGTTCTTTCGGGTGGCGTCCCCGTGCTTTCCCATGGTCTGCTTGAGCAGCTCAAGGTAGGTGGGCGCCTGTTTGCCTTCGTGGGCGAGGCGCCGATGATGAGTGCCCGTCTGATTACCTGCGTGGCCGAAGGCCAGTTCCGTACTGAAGATCTTTTCGAGACCATGGTGCCGATGCTGCGTAATGCGCCGGCGCGCGATCACTTCAGTTTCTGAGAAAAGCATGAAGCAGATGATGCCGACCGAGCTCAAAGCATGGCTTGACGACCGTGGTCGGGAGCCGCCGTTGCTGCTCGACGTGCGTGAGCCATGGGAATTCAGCATGTGCAGCATCGAAGGTTCTCTGGCCATGCCGATGAATTCCGTCCCGGCCCGCTTCCGAGAGCTCGATGCGGGGCGGCAGGTCGTGGTGATCTGCCACCACGGCGGTCGTAGCATGCAGGTGGCAATGTTTCTTGAGCGCCAAGGTTTTTCCCAGGTAATCAACCTGGCAGGGGGTGTTGCGGGGTGGGCGGCGCAGGTCGATTCATCGATGGCAACGTACTGAATCGGCCAACATGGCGAACAAGCGAGAGGCAAGATGAAGAGGGCAATAGCGGTACTGATATCTGGCGTACTGTCATCGGGTGCGGGGGCTGCGAATCTACTCGAAGTCTATCGCGATGCAATTGCCAATGATGCCGATTTCGCCTCGGCGCGGGCGGAGCGTGATGCAGGCCAGGAGAAGGCCGTTCAGGGGCGTGCCGGCCTGATGCCCGGTATCGGCCTGGCTGCGAATACCACGTTCAACGACGCTACTTACGCGACGCGTGACTATCGCTATAACAGCAACGGCTATGGTGCGGAACTCAGCCAGCCGTTGTTTCGCATGCAGAACTGGGTTCAATACAAGCAGGGGCAATTGCAGACCGGGCTGGCAACGACCCGTTTCGAGCTTGCCCGGCAGGATTTGATCCTGAGGGTGGCGACAGCGTATTTCGACGTCTTGAATGCCCAGGATGCGCTCGATGCCGTACGTTCTCTCAAAGCCGCAGCAGAGCAGCAGCTGCAGCTTGCGAAGAAGAGCTTCGAGGTCGGCACCGTGACGATCACGGATGTGCATGAGGCTCAGTCACGCCACGATCTCGCCAGTGCTCAGGAAATTGCCGGCAGTAACGATCTCGTGGTCAAACGCCAGACGCTCGCGAGGCTCGTAGGCAAGGAGCCCGAGTTGTTGAGCAGGTTGCGCAAGGGCGTCACGCTCGAGCGCCCTCAACCCGACGACATGCAGCAATGGGTGAAAGCTGCTGTCGACGAAAGCTATAGTGTCCAGGCGCAAAAGCTCGCTGCAGAGATTGCCAGCCGTGAAGTTGACAGGAATCGCGCCGCCCACCTCCCTACTGTGGATGTGGTCGCCCGTTACAATCAGGCCAATACTGGCTTGCCGATCGCGACTGCCGACCGAACGACGATTCGGAGCATCGGCCTCGAACTCAACATGCCGCTCTTTCAGGGAGGCGCTCTGACGTCGCGTGATCGGGAGGCCGCAGCGCTCAAGCTCAAGGCCGATTCGGATCTCGAGTCTGCACGGCGAGCATCGGCATTGGCTGCGCGACAGGCCTACCTCGGCGTGACCAGTGGGATGGCTCAGATCAAGGCGCTGGAGGCAGCGGAGATATCTTCCCGCTCGGCCTTGGATGCCAACCGCCTCGGCTACGAAGTTGGTGTGCGAATCAACATTGACGTGCTCAACGCCCAGTCGCAGCTTGCCGATACTACCAAGCAGCTAGCCAAGGCGCGTTACGATACCCTTCTCGCCCAGTTGCAGCTTGAAGCGGCTGCCGGGGCGCTTGACGAAGAAGACGTCCAGCGAGTCAATGCCTTGCTGGAGACGGCGCCGGATTGATCGTTTGTCAGGTGGCCGCGGGCTGTTCAGAGATGCTCTGATCGGGGCTGGCATTGCGCGATAGCCTCTCTGCGTCTGCATTGTTGCCCATGGCCATGGCTGGTCTCGGATGACGAGTGATGGCTAAGCCCCGCTGCTTGAGCCATGGCTGCAAATGTTTGCACCGGGCGCTATCTGATCGGGGTGGATCCAGCCTTCCAGCAGGTGGACCGTCCTTTCCGTCGCGCCACGATGAGCGCGCGCAAATGCCAGCCCGGCGTCCGCCATCAGGGTGAGCTCTAGAGGGCGGTCGAGCAGATCCAGGGCGGTTTGCATCCCATCGTCCTCATTTTCGGCTCTGACGGCAGCGCCCGCCTCTAGAGCGAGTCGGCTGACGTCAGCAAAATTGAATGTATGCGGGCCGATGACGACTGGCGTGCCCACTGCGCAGGATTCGATCAGGTTTTGTCCCCCTAGCGGCTGCCAGGACCCACCGATGAGGGCAATGTCGGCGGCAGCGTAGTAGGCAAACATCTCGCCCATGCTGTCCCCAACCAAGACATCGATGGCGTGATCGATCATGCGATTGTCCGAGCGAAGCGCGATTCGCAGTCCCCGGCTGCGGGCCTGCTCCGCGACCTCGATGAAGCGGTGAGGGTGGCGAGGAACCAGAATCAATAGATCGCCGGGGTGGCGCTGTTTCATGAACGCCGTCATGAGCGGGACTTCTTCGCCCTCTCGTGTACTTGCTGCAAGGATCGTTCTGCGTCCGCCGATCCATTTTCGAAACGTCTGCGCCAGATCAAGCTGGCGTGGAGGTGGAAGGATGTCGAATTTAAGGTTGCCGGTCACTTCCGGCGCATTGGCTCCGCACGCGAGAAGTCGCCGTGCATCGGCGTCCGTTTGGGCAGCAACAAGGTCGAATGCGCCGAATACCGCTTTGCCAAAGGTGCCGAGACGTCCATATCCTTGCGCTGACCGCGGCGAGAGGCGTGCGTTGACAAGCGCCATCGGGATGTCCATCGCGCGCGCCTCGAAGATCAGATTTGGCCAGACCTCGGTTTCCATTACCGCGCCAAGGGTCGGTGAAAAATGATGCAGGAAACGCCGGGCAAACCATGGTAGATCCCATGGCAGATAGGCGAGGCGCACTCGATCTCCGTGGTGACGGAACAGCTCCGCGGCCGTCTCCCGTCCGGTAGGCGTCATCTGAGTGAGCAGGATGCGAGTTTGTCCCGAACGTGCCAGCAATGCCTCGATCAGAGGCTGGGCGGCTCGGGTTTCTCCAACGGATACGGCATGAATCCAGATCGGCCTGTCGATAGCGGGCGGGTTTCGGTAAAGCGAGAGACGTTCGCCGACGCCTTGCCAGTAAGGCCTCTGGCTGAGTCCCCTCCAGCCGACCCGCAGCAGGGCCAACGGCAGGGCAAGTATCCAGATCGCTGTATAAATTGATCGCCACATGGGGAACGAGTCTAACCGCTGCCGTGGATCACGGCGATCCTGCCACGACCCGAAACCCCCCCTCCGATTCGCTTGCCACTCGAAGGGAGCGCGCGCGCGGAAGGCTTGTGGAGCCGATTGTCGTGCGGAGAGCGGTTGTGCGCTGCTCATAGGTGCATCACGATTTCGCATACGTAATCTGTCTATGCGAAAATGTCGAGTTTAGACCGTACTGGGGTTGCGACGCGATGAAGATTCTGGTTACCGGAGCAGCGGGATTCATCGGTATGAATACGGCTCGCGTGCTTCTGGCCCGTGGCGATGAGGTGGTTGGGCTTGACAACCTGAACGACTATTACGATCCGAACCTCAAGTTGGCGAGGCTGGATCTTTTGAAACCGAGCCCGAAATTTCGTTTCGTTAAACTCGATGTGGCGGATCGTGAGGGGGTTGAGAAGCTCTTTGTCGACGAGCGGTTCGATCGGGTGATTCATCTCGCAGCACAAGCAGGTGTGCGCTACTCGCTCGAGAATCCACACGCCTACGTAGATAGCAATATCGTAGGCTTCATGAATATCCTCGAAGGGTGCCGCCACAACAAGGTCGAGCATCTGGTCTATGCCAGCAGTTCCAGCGTCTACGGCGGCAATACACTGATGCCCTTTTCGGAGCATCACAGCGTCGACCACCCGATCAGCATGTATGCGGCCACGAAGAAGGCCAACGAGTTGATGGCGCACACATACAGCCACCTCTTCGGTCTGCCGACAACCGGTCTGCGGTTTTTTACCGTCTATGGCCCGTGGGGCCGGCCGGATATGGCACTGTTCCTGTTTACCAAGGCCATTCTCGAGGGCCGGCCGATCGATGTATTCAATCATGGGAAGATGCGCCGGGATTTCACCTATATCGACGATATTGTCCAGGGTGTGGTCCGCACGCTGGATCGTGTAGCCGCGCCCGATCCCGACTTTGATCCTGATCAACCGGATCCGGGCCGCAGCAGTGCACCATTTCGAGTCTTCAATATCGGCAATCACAACCCCGTGGAGCTCATGAGCTTCGTCGAGGCGATCGAAGAGGCGCTTGGGCGGAAGGCGCAAAAGAATTTCCTCCCGATGCAGGACGGCGATGTTCCCGCCACCTACGCCGATACCGCTGACCTGCAGGCCTGGACCGGATTCCAGCCGGCGACGCCGGTCAAGGAGGGGGTTGCACGTTTCGTAAATTGGTATCGCGATTATTACAAGGCCTGAGCGCCTCCCTCCCCAGGGCAGGAAACACATCATGACAAAGCCTATGATCTTCCTCGTGGCGGGCGCCCGTCCCAACTTCATGAAAATCGCGCCGATCGTGCGTGCCCTGCAGGCACATGGCGGAATGGACTTCAAGATAATTCATACCGGCCAGCACTACGATCGTGAGATGAATGACGTGTTCTTTGAAGAACTCGGGATTCCTCAACCGGATGTATTCATGGGCGCCGGTGGCGGTAGCCACGCCCAGCAGACGGCCAAGATCATGGTTGCGTTCGAAGAGCTTTGCCAGGCAGAGCGGCCCGATTGTGTACTGGTGGTCGGCGATGTGAACTCGACGCTCGCCTGCTCCATCGTCGCCAAGAAGCTTTGTATTCGGGTCGCGCATGTGGAAGCCGGTCTCCGGAGTGGTGATATGGCCATGCCGGAGGAAATCAACCGGCTCGTCACCGACGCGATCACCGACTGGTTCTTTGTTACCGAACCGAGTGGTCGCGACAATCTGCTCAAGGAGGGCAAGCCGGCTGAAGCCGTGCACTACGTTGGTCACGTGATGGTCGATAATCTGCTGTATCAGGCAAAGAAGCTTGATCAGGTCAATATTGCCGATTTTGAAACCTCGCGCTTCAAGGCTGAAAACGCTCGCTATGGTGTGGTGACCTTACACCGTCCATCAAATGTCGATGACGCGGCGACGATGAAGCGAATTGCGGGCGCATTAAAAGGGATTTCGGCGGAGTTGCCGCTGATCTTTCCCGTGCATCCACGTACCCGCAGTAATCTGGAAAGATTTGGCATCGTGCTTGGTGAAAATGTCACTCTCGTCGGTCCGCGTGCATATATGGAGTTCCTCAACCTTTGGAAGGACGCCGTAATGGTGCTTACGGACAGTGGTGGCCTGCAGGAAGAAACCACCGCCCTAGGCGTGCCTTGCATCACGATCAGGGAGAATACGGAACGGCCTGTTACCGTGGACGAGGGGACGAATGTGCTTGTCGGTACGGATCCAGAGCGGATCGTTGAAGAGGTCAAGACCGTCTTGGCGGGCAAAGGGAAGCGGGGGCAACGGCCCGAATTCTGGGATGGTAGGGCAGCAGAACGGATCGTGGTCTTGATCTCGGCAGCATTGGAAGCGGATGGGGTTTGATTTGCGCTGCGTACGAATTGTGAGCTGACGGAGCATTTGTTTGACTGCTGATCCCTTGATCGAGGCGTCCAAAAGTAACGACGTAACGCCCCGTTTGCCTCGCACTTCACTTGATGTCACGTTATCCGTGTGGCGAGCGCTCTTCCTGAGAGAAGGGGTGGCTCGCCTTGCCGCGGGCCGAGCTGCGTGGTTGTGGTTGTTGTTTCAGCCGATTGTTCACGTGGTGTTCCTGATGGTGGTTTTCTCGACACTGCGGAGCCGGGTGTTATCGGGAACAGATTTTGCGGTTTTCCTAGCATTGGGGGTGATGGGATACCACATGTTCAGGAATCCGACTACCCGATGCATGAATGCCGTCAATGCCAATAGGGCGCTCTTTGCCTACCGCCAGGTCAAGCCGGTCGACGCGGTCATCGTTCGCGCACTGCTTGAGGGGTTTATCGAGGCGATTGTGTTTCTCCTTGTGATAGCTGGTGCCGCGTTTGTAGGAATGGATGCAATTCCCCATGATCCGCTCCGGGCGCTATTGGGAGTATGTTTACTTTGGGTTTTTGGCTTCGGGCTTGGATTGGTTTTTTCCGTTGGTAACGAGTTGATCCCCGAAATTGGTCGAATCGTTACGTTGATGCTTACCCCCTTGTATTTCATGTCTGGAGTCATGTTCTCTCCGGCTGCGCTGCCACCAGCAGCGCGCGATTGGTTGCTGTTGAATCCGATCATGCATGGGCTGGAATATGTTCGCAGCGGCTTTTTCCCGGGTTATCACCTGACCCCTGGCGTGGATATCGAGTACTTGGCAACGTTTGCTTTTGTATCGGTATTTTTCGGCCTTGCATTACATGTGCGCTTCGAAAAGCGATTGGTGGCTCTGTGATTGTTCTTAAGGATGTCGCCAAGCGCTATCGCTCCGATGCCGGCACCAGCAAGTGGGTGCTTACAAACGTGACGCTCACAATTCCGAGGCGTTGTAGTGTGGGACTTGTCGGGCGAAACGGGGCAGGAAAATCGACCTTGTTACGGCTAATCGGAGGTATCGATCAGCCGACTCGCGGCTCGGTCGAGCGCCGTTGTCGAGTTTCGTGGCCACTGGGTTTCGGTGGTGGTTTGCAAGGCTCTCTCACCGGTAGGCAAAACGTCAAGTTCGTATGTCGTCTGCACGGCTTTGATGAGCATCTTTCGGAGCAGATGGCCTTTGTCCAAACGTTTTCTGAGTTGGGTGATGCCTTTGACGAGCCGATCAAGACGTACTCGTCTGGAATGAGCGCTAGGCTTAAATTTGCGTTATCGCTGGTGTTCGATTTTGAGGTTTATCTCGTCGACGAGTTGACTGCCGTCGGCGATGCCGCATTCAAGAAAAAAAGTCGTGCAGCATTTCAAGAACTGGCCGATCACGCCGGGCTGATTATGGTTTCGCACGATGAGCGCTCTCTCAAAGAGTTTTGTTCTGCCGGAATCTGGCTCCATGAAGGGCGCGCCCACTGGTTTGACAACATTGACGAGGCGCTCGCCTGCTATAAGGACAGTATATCCGCATGATTGAAAAGATTCGTGAGACTATCTCCGTACAATCTGTTTCAGGGTTTGCGCTGCGGACACATAAACGGTTCTCTGAGAGAAGACCGCTGCAGATTGCCATGTTGGCAATCCTTCTTGCGCTGGTCTACTGGGGGCTGGTTGCCTCCGATCGTTACGTCTCGGAAGCCCATGTGATAGTGGATCGCACTGACCTAGGCAGTTCGCAAGTAATGGATTTTGGCGCGCTTCTCACCGGCACAAAAGGAAACCACGATCTTCTGCTGCTTCGCGATCACCTGCTTTCCATGGATATGCTTAGAAAGCTGGATGAGAAGCTCGACCTGCGCGGGCACTATAGCGATGTTTCGTATGACATCGTGTCTCGACTGTGGCGAAGGGATGTCCCACTCGAGGAGTTTCACGAATACTATTTGTCCCGCGTAAGTGCGGACCTGGACGATTTTTCCGGTGTGCTGCGAATTCGGGTTCAAGCCTACACCCCCGAATTTGCCCAAGCTGTAAGCCGCGAGCTGGTCGCCGAGGGTGAGGCGTTTCTGAACGAAATTGCTCACCGACTTGCACGTAATCAAGTTCTTTTCATCGAAGAGCAAGTCGGGCAGATTGGATTGCGGGTTAGCAAGGCCCGCAGTGCGCTGATACAGTTCCAGAATTCAAACGGGCTTGTGTCGCCGCAAGGCGCAGTCGAAACGCTTGCCACTATCGCTGCTCGAATTGAAAGTCAAGTCAGCGAGTTGAAGGCTAGACGGCAGGCAATGCTCGGATATCTGAGTCTAGACGCGCCCGACATAGCCCAGATTGATTTCCAGATCAAAGCGCTCGAACAGCAGAAGAGAGAAGAAGAGAGTCGTTTGACCTCTACTAAAGGCAAGGCGCTGAACCGTATAGTCGAAGAGTATCAGCGGTTGCAGCTCGAAGCCGAGTTTGCCCAGGACGTCTACCGAACCGCGATTGTTGCACTGGAGAAAGGTCGCGTAGAGGCGACGCGTACTCTGAAGAAACTTACCATCGTCCAGTCGCCGACTTTGCCGGAATATCCGCTGGAGCCCCGTCGGGTGTACAACATCGTAGTGGTCGCGCTCGGTGCTCTCTTGTTGGCCGGTATTGCTCACTTGCTTGGTGCGATCATTCGCGACCACAAGGATTGAATCCATGATTGACTCTCTTACATTGTTTCTCCTGCGGATGACACTTTCCCCCATTTTTCGTATCGATTTTTTCGGGATTTTCAGTCAAATCTGTTCTAAGTGCCGCTTGTATACCCAGAGTGTCGTTTCGGTCATATGGCTTCGGAAAAAATTTGAAGGAAGGACAAATACTGGAACCCAGGGGCTCATGATGTCGCGGATCACCCTTTTTGCGCTGGTGATCGTAATCTCGATGGCCAACGTCAATGCCAATGCGGCGTCCTCCATTCTGGATGATGCTCTCGGGATGCAGAGCTCAGTGAATTCGCAGCAAATCCCGGCGGCTCCGAAAATCATTCCCTCCGGCAAAGCGGCTGAGCCTGCTCCTCCGATTGAGATTGCCTCTCCCCAGAATTTCGATTACCGGCGCAATCTTGAGAGTGACGTGTTCGGCGCCAACCTTTTCAGTGGTGCATTTGCCAGACAGGGCGCCACCCAGTTCAATCCCGACTATCTAGTTACCGTTGGTGATCGATTGCAAGTACGTCTGTGGGGTGCTTTCGATTTTGATTCCGAAGTCGTCGTTGATCCACAAGGTAACGTATTCCTGCCGCACGTCGGGCCGATTCGTGTGATGGGCACTCGTAACAGAGATCTTCAAAAAACCGTAGACATTGCGTTGAGAAAGGTTTTCCGTAATAACGTCTATAGCTACGCGAGCTTGGCTGCCGCGCAGCCGGTGCGCGTTTTTGTGAGTGGATTTGTGCACCGCCCCGGCCTTTATAACGGAACGAGCATGGACAGCCTCCTGCATTATCTGGATCAGGCGGGAGGTATAGACCCTGAGCGGGGATCGTTCCTTCGCGTCCAAGTGAAGCGGAATGGGTCTCTCCGGGGGGAGGTTAACCTCTACGATTTTCTCCTCAAGGGCAATATGCCTCAGTTGCAGCTTGCTGACGGTGATGTGATCTTTGTTGCAGCACGCCAAAATACTGTCGCCGTCAGAGGGTTGGCAGAAAACGCAAAGCGGTTTGAATTTTCGAATGGCGTCTATTCGGTAGCCGACCTCATTGCGCTTGCTAAACCCCGGGCGCAGGCAACGCATGTCAGAGTACTCCGCAATACAGGAACCGTTCGCAACGTTGAATACTTCCCTTTGGAGCAGGCTGGCAGCATTGCTCTCGCGAACGGTGATGAGCTCGAATTCACTGCTGACAAGAAGCCGGGAACGATTACGGTAAGAGTAGAAGGCGAGCATGATAGTCCGCAAGAATATGTTCTCCCCTACGGAACACGACTGGGCGAACTCCAACGGCAAATTAGGTTTACTGATCGCTCCGATGTGGACAGCATTCAACTGTTTCGGTTAAGTGTCCAGGAGCGGCAGAAACAGATGCTCGAAACATCGTTGAAGAGCCTCGAGACCACAGCGCTCACTGCTCGCTCAGGGACCAGCGACGAAGCGCGTCTTCGCAAGGATGAAGCCGATCTCATTCTGCAGTGGGTCGATCGAGCAAAGAAGATCGAGCCTCCTGGCCAAGTGATGATTTCCCAAGCTTCGTCGCGCGATCAGATCTTGCTCGAAAATGGGGATGTGCTTCGGGTGCCGGCTAAAGATGGTCTGGTGCTGGTTAGCGGAGAGGTGTTGTTTCCGAATGCTATTGCCTATGATGCATCTCTCGATCTAGAAGAGTATATACAGCGAGCGGGAGGCTACACCCAAAATGCAGACGCCTCCCGGGTTGTCGTTGCCCACCGCGACGGCAGCTTTACCGAGGGTAATCTCGAGGATGGATGGTTTGGCGCCGCCCGGAATCAAAGCGATGTCCGGGCGGGAGACGAAATCTTGGTTTTGCCGAAGATTGACGTTAAATCTCGGCAAATTGCTAAAGATCTGACACAAATTCTCTACCAGATTGCCGTAAGTGCCAAAGTGGTTTTCGGTCTGTAGATTGGTGCAAGATGAGACAAGTGATTATTCTCGGTCACGAGACCTCCGGATATAAGGCCGTAGAGAAGCTGTTTAATGATGCTGGTATGCAGCGATCTGCGCCGTCGCGTCGCGAGCAGCTAGCACCTCAAGAAATTACCCAGATACTCTTGAAAAGCCATGCGCCCGTGGCTTCAATGAGCTTGGATTCATGCTCACAACTTATCGTTAATCCGATCTGGCAGTCTTTGGCGCTCGATTTGATAATAGGCAACATAGACTCACCGTTTTGGGGGTTTTCAGACCGAGATAGCATAAGATTTCTGGATTATTGGAAGGATGTCAGCAGAAACGTTATTTTTGTTCTTGTCTATGACACCCCTGAAAAACTCTTGGTGAGCGACCCCGGAGGAATTCCGGAAATCACGACTAAATCCCTCCGTGCGGTGGTGGACGGCTGGTGTGAGTATCATCGTGAAATTTATCGGTTTTATTCTGAAAATCGATCCCGTTGTCTATTGATACATGCGGAGCAAGCACGGGTAGCCGGGCTTGGTTGTGTTCCTCTGCTTGTGGAGCGTGTTCCGGCTTTGCATGGGCCGTCGGAATTGACCGCCGAAGAAAAGCCCTGGCCTGACGAACCAATGGCAGAGCCGGTAGCCGGCTGGGCTGACAAGAAAAATCCGCGCTTTTGCGACGCGCAATCGACGGCCGTCGCGGATGTAACGCAGCCTTCTTACGACGATCCTGGTTCGGCCGCATTCACCTTTTTGGCCAGGACATTGCTTACTGATTTTCCAGAGGTCGGACGTATCTATTCGACCCTTCAGGAAAGCGCCAATCTTCCGTATTCGTTGCCCAAGCAGCCCACTTCTATCGAAGCCTGGCGGTCGCTGACCGATTTCAGATCTCTGGTCGATCGGCTCAGATCGGAGAGCGAGCAGAGTGTCACTCTCGGCGCCGCACGACTGTCTGAGATGGACCTGCAGCTTCGAATTGCTTTGGATAGATGTACTGAGCTGCAGGACGAGAACACGCTACTGCTTGCGGAGCTGAACAAAAACCGCGCCGATCTTGTGAAAAGTGAAGGAGAGAGGGCTCGGCTTTCACGTGAGGTCGATCGACTCGGGGCTATCGAGCAGGTCGCAGCGAAACGACTCGAAACGGTCGAGCATTTGACTCTTGAGCTTGAAATTCAAAGAAACAGGGCCGAAAGGGATCAAGGTGCTGGAGTATCGTCACGAACAACGGCGTCTGTATCCTTCGATCTTGGCCAAGAAAATGCGTTGCTACTAGCTCAACTTCACCGGACAAAGGCGCAGTTGAGCCAAACGTCGGCGAGAGGCGTTGCGAAGAGGGAGGGCGATCCTGTTTCCAAGCGAAAATCGAATCTTTTCGGGGCTGCGGATCGTGTTAAGCGCCAACTATCGTACCGCCTTGGGGCAACAATGATTGATCATTCAAGATCGATCGGTGGTTGGGCGACACTCCCATGGGCCCTTGTCAAGGAAGCGAGGGGATTTAGACGGGATCAAAAATTGTTTCTACTTAAGAAACCTCCCCCAATTTCCCAGTACGCCGATCATCAAGAAGCAAGAAGAGTAAAGGAGCATCTATCCTACCGGCTCGGCGCAGCGTTCTTGCAGCACATAAAATCACCAATTGGATGGCTTGTTCTCCCGTTTGCGCTGAAGCGCGAAGTTAGACGTTTTCGCGAACGCACTGGGCGAGGACGCTAGGGCGTATCGCTCAAGACTTTCCTTCCTGAATCGAAGATCTGTTGTGAATTGATCTCGTTCTCGTAAAATGGACTCAGTCCTTCCGTTGGCTACGTGTAAAAGAAGATACTGAATCTTCATGCACGATTTCATCAAAAATGGTCGGATTTTTTCCCGCACATATCTATGGATTTTGCAATGAATGCCTTCCGTGACGGTCTGCATAAGGTTGCCAGCGTCATTGTTCGAAATGAGATGTACGATAATATTCTCGGGCTCAAGCTCGCTAGGGAAGAGTATCGACGGTTTGAGGATGTCAAAACTACGCCCGAACGCTTGGTGTTGGCAATGGAGTTGCTCAATGCAGCGATCAACGAAAATAACCGCAAAATCTATGATTGGCCTGATTCAGTGCAAGTGGTGGCGTGGGCAAAGACGCGAAATAATCGTAAGGAGCTGGCACTTTTTGAAACGCTGATGCGGCGAACAGGAGTGGATATGAATCTCCTGAATATATCCGATGTCGCGCCACGTCGATTTCGTAGCGATGTTGTTGATTGCACAGCCATGCGAAATGATGTGGAAAAATTCTACGAAAACATTAGCTCTGTTTCGAAATCGCTCGTTTTTCAGCATGTTCAATATATACACGCGTTTAAGATATTTTCTGCCACGTTTCCCCAGGCGATGCGGGAGATGCCCCGACTCGCGTTTCTCGCTAATGACCACTCTCCGATTCCAGTTGCCTTGTCGATGATAATGAAGCAGCGAGGGATTCCGAGAGTTTACTTTCAGCACGCCGAGATTACATGTCATTTCCCCGCTCTTGATTTTGAGTATTCCGTTCTTCGTAGCGAGAGTTCGTTAGATCTTTACAGGGAGATTGGACCTGTCTCAGGGAAGACGTACATTGTTTCCCGCGCTGAAAAGGGATTCGAGCATGATCGAATTTTGTCGAATGCCACGTCCCTTTCCACTGCCGCTAAAATTCCGTTGATTGTCATTTATACAACAGCAGTGTTTAATGCGCAGTATTCGATGGATATCTATCGAACGCTTTCGGCGAACCCCGATGTTGGCAAGGTTCTTTTCAAGCTTCACCCCGGAACAGGGGTTGACCAGCGAGCGGCGTTGTCCAACCTGGGAGATTGCTTTATTGATAGTCGTCCTGATGAGTTTCACATAGGAATCGTCGGCAATTCTTCCGTAGTATCGGAGTTGTTATCAGCCGGAATTCCGGTATGGCAGGATTTTCAGCTCGATGCGGTACCCAGGGATTACTACGGATTCGTATCGAGGGGGCTTGTCCCCGAGTTTCAGGCTCCGCTCGCGAGTTCAAGGTTTTGGCAGAACTACGTGATCGACGACGGATGGTTCGAGGCATTTTCAAAGATTGACCCTAGTGCGAGAACCCAGTCTCGGATTCTCTCGTATTTCGATGAAGTCGACTTCGGGGAGGATGCGTTTCGGGCCATTGTGGGAGATGGTTCCGACTGGAGTGATCTTCGGCTCAGGAACACGTTTCGGCGTTATCTCCTCTATTACACGGTTGCGTTTCTGAATCTCTTGTCGAAAGATAATGAATTGGGTTTCGATGATCACTACTGCCTTTCAGAGGCCGAAACTGCTTTTGCGGATAGAGATCCGCGTCTTGTAGCGATTCTTGATGGAGTCGATTTCGAGCAATGTGGATCGGCGCTTGCGGCTTGGCTTCTCTTGAAAAAGGTGGAGTGGACCGGTTTTTTCCCTTCAGACGAAGAGCTTCAACGAGTCACATCTTTTGTTTATGCTCTTGAAGGGGATAGGTACGTTGTCGGAAAGCTCGAAAATATGCTGCTTTCCGTCTTGATTAGATGCAAGAATATTCCATTGATTCGGAGCTTTTTCCGGCAATCGCGTTTCGTAAGGGTCGACCGTCTACATATTAACCGACGGATCGCCCTTTATAGGCTAGTGATGGAAAGTGGGAGCGATGCGGATCTTGGCTTTCGGTTAGAAAGCTTGGTTGAAGGGCTCAGCGATCTCCATAAGTTGAAACTGGAGGTGCAAGCCGAAGCGGCGTGGGGTGATTCGCCCATGCGGTATCGACACCGCGACCTTGAACTGAGGTTGCAACGGCTCGCACCCCGGGGGGTTGTCGACGATTGGTGTCGGTATGTCCAGCCAGTTTTCGATATGTATCGAGAAAATATGAAATTCATGGACGTTCAGTGGTGCGATGCCGAGCGCTCAAGTGCTAAAAAAATTATTTGTGAGAAAATTCAAGAGGGGCGGCCATTTGCCTTTGTTCGTTTAAGTGATGGAGAGGGGTATATTTTCAAGAACAACCAGCTCTGCTTTACGGAGAAAGATGCACTTAATCGCGAGCGACATTGGTGGGGGGTTGAAATTTCGGAAGAGCTTAGAAGCGAGCTCGAGACCGAGTTGATCTCGGCGGTGCTGCAGGCAGACGTGTTGGGGATTCCAAGTGTCTATCGCTTTCTTCGAGATACGGTGGATACCACGACGTCGATCAGGCAGTCCCTTCAGGGACGTGGTTTGCTTGAGGTGCTTAACGGGATCAGGAATTTGCATCTGACCAGAACCATTTTCGCGGAAGACAAGCTTAATCTCGCGCTGTTTACGAGCGCAAAGAATCTGAGAGATTTTTCCGCTGTGGCGAAAGGGGTTTTGTTCGTTGGTAGTGCTCGGCGTGAAGAGATCGAGCCTATTTTTGCCGGATGCCAGTCCTTTGAGTACATTGCTATTCCGACACATTTTAAGACAAGAGGTAACGCGAAATACCATTCACATGGCGATGCGCTGCCCTATGTTTATAAAGATGTCATTCGAGAGATTGATTCGCGGGTTTCTCCGGGAGTTGTTGTCTTTGTTGCGGGTGGAATCGTCGGGAAAATATTTGTCGCTCGTGCGAAGTCAAAGGGAGGCGTTGCGCTAGATTTAGGGAGTGCGCTGGATCAGTTGGTTGGCGCGGGAATCCACTCTCTGCACTGATTCGAACGAACTCGATGTAATTGTGGGTGAGTGCGGAAGTGTGCAATTTTTGGAGCTTTTTGGGTAACGCCGCTTTTTTCGTGGAATCAAGAATGGGCGTTGGCGCGGAACCAAAGAAGTGCGTTCCCAATATGTACGGGAGTAATTGATGTTCAGAAACACGTCCATTCTGGTCACCGGTGGTACCGGTTCCTTCGGACACACGTTTGTGCCGATGACCCTGGCGAAGTACAACCCGAAGAAGATCATCGTCTACTCGCGTGACGAGATGAAGCAGTGGGAGATGGCCA
>NZ_WUAF01000024.1 GCF_009800965.1 Cognatazoarcus halotolerans
AGACCGCGCCGATGATAGTGCCCATCCGGGTGTGAAAGTAGGTCATCGTCAGACTAACCAAAAAAGGCCCCTGATAATCCATCAGGGGCCTTTCCATGTCTACAGAGGCGGTCCCGGCAGTCTGGACACGGCGACAAGTGGCTGCTGCTCTCCTGAAAAGGCCCGATAATCAGGATCCCATGGAGATCAGTGATCGCCCCGGGTTTCCTAGGCGGTTTGCCTGCTCGCGGCGTGACGCCGCTCAAACTCCACTGGGACCTGACGACTGAACAGGTCGATCTTTCCCCTAACTACGGCGCCAAATCTCCGGAAATGTAGCTCGCAAGGTGATTGATCGTAGCGGCCTGTTCCGCGATAACCGCTTTGACTGCATCTCCAATAGTTACTATGCCGACCAATGCGCCGTGATCTACGACCGGCAGATGGCGAATCCTGTTTTCGGTCATCATTTGCATGAGACTATCGAGTGTTTGCGTTGGAGAAACCGTCAGGACGTTCGACGTCATGAGATCAGATATCTTGCTGTCCCGGGAGCTCAGACCATGAAGCACCACTTTGCGGGCGTAATCACGCTCGGTAAAAATCCCGAGAAGTCGAGTTCCCTCCGTAACCAGAACTGCGCCAACATCGTTTTCAGCCATGATCTTGAGCGCATCTAGTATGGAGGTCTCAGGTGAGGTACAAAGAACCTTACTGCCCTTACGCTCCAGAATCTGACCGACCGAAGTACTCATGTATGGCCTCTCTTCCTTTTTATGTATTCGCAAAAGTATGACGGGCCAAGATGGCCTTTCATCGCGTTGTCAGGTGCGCATCTACTATTAGCGCTCCATGATCCATGTTAATGCTTCAACTGACAAGAGCATACGGGAACCAAGGGGACGGCAAGGGCAAGCGGGCGGGTCGATTACGTGCATGGTACGGTCAGTAACCAACACGCGCACCGGTTTTCAGATTTCGAGGTTGTCTATCAAGCGCGTCTTCCCGAGCCTTGCCGCTGCTAGCACCACCAAGCTTCGATCATCGCTGCCGGGCCGTTGTAGGTCTTCGCGTCTGCGAACCGAAACATAGTCCGGCCGCCAGCCGTTTTCTGTCAGCTCTGCGACCGCAGTCCGTTCCAGTTCATCGAATGATCGGCAGCCATTCCTGAGTTGTTCGCGGAGGTTCAACAATGTTCTGTAAAGACGTGGTGCTTCTCTTCTTTCTTCCGCAGTTAGATAGCCATTTCGGGATGACAGTGCAAGGCCGTCATCAGCCCGAACTGTTTCACCGGGCAGGACCTCGATAGGCATCGCGAACTGATGAACCATGTTGCTAAGGATCATCAGCTGCTGATAATCCTTCTTGCCGAAAAGGGCGATGTCTGGCTGGACGATATTCAACAACTTCATCACAACAGTGGCCACGCCCCGAAAATGTCCTGCCCGGAACTCGCCCTCTAGCGTTTTTGTCTGCTCTGCTGCGGGTTCGACATGGTAATTCTGGGGGTTTGGGTACATTTCCTGTTCGATGGGGGCGAGCAGATGCCGGACCCCGGCACGTTCGAGCTTGTCGCAGTCAGCTTCGAGTGTTCGAGGATATTGGTCGAAGTCCTCGTTTGGGCCGAACTGAAGGCGGTTCACAAAAATGCTTGCGACCACAGTATCAGCGCGTTCGGCTGCCTGACGCATTAAGGCAATATGCCCTTCGTGCAGATTTCCCATCGTTGGGACAAAGGCGACGCGTCCGAGGCTTGCACGAGCGGAGCGAAACGCTGCGACGGATCTGTAAATTTGCATAACGGCTATCAGTAGCAATGTTCGGCGGACGGGAACGTGCCGTCCTTGACCGAGGTGACGTAGCGCGTAACGGCTTCGTCGATGCTCGAGGAACCGATCATGAAGTTCTTGACGAAGCGGGCTTTGTGTCCGGGGAATACGCCGATCAGATCATGCAATACAAGTACCTGACCATCGCAGTCAGGGCCTGCGCCAATTCCGATCGTGCCCATGCTAGTTAGTGTGCTGGTCAAATCAGCGGCTACGTGTGCGGGCACCATTTCCAAGACTACGAGTGCTGCACCGGCCTGTTCGAGCGCGAGCGCATCCGATTTCAGCCTGGCCGCCCCATCGTCTGTACGACCCTGGACGCGATAGCCTCCGAGTTGATGTACCGATTGCGGCGTAAGCCCGATATGAGCACACACCGGCACGCCGCGTTCGACGAGGAAGCTGACTGTATCCGCCATGAAAGCGCCACCTTCGAGTTTCACCATCTGGGCGCCCGCGGCCATGAGGCACGCAGCGTTGCGCATCGCCTGTTCGCGACTTTCGTGGTAACTGCCGAAGGCCATATCCGCCACGATGAACGGGCGGGAGCATCCTCGCGCAACGCATTCCGTGTGGTAGATCATGTGCTCAAGGGTGACTGGAAGTGTGGTCTTTTGGCCTTGCAGGACATTGCCCAAGGAATCGCCGACAAGGATGACGTCCACGCCACAACGTTCGAGCAAGGCCGCAAAGCTCGCATCGTAGCCTGTGACCATTGCAATCTTTCGCCCTTCGTCGCGCATCTTGGCGAGTGAGTGCAGATTTACCGGCTTCTGTTCCTGTAGGTAGCTCATCCGTACCCTCCTGTGAAGGCGGCAGTTAACATCAAACTGCTGCGTCGCACAAGCCTGTTTGGAGAAAAGTACGCTAGGCCGCGTAGCCGAAGAATTCCCTGAAGCTACGCATGTTCCTCAGGCGTTCCACCAAGAGTTCGAAATCTTCTTCGTGATCGGCCGGATTGAGAATTTCCGCGTCTACGATGAACACCGGTGCAGCCTGGTACTCATAGAAGAAGCGCGCGTAACTGTCGGCGACTTTTTCGAGATATGTCTCGCTGATTCGTCGCTCGGCTTCGAGGCCACGTTTGCGTACGCGTTCCACCAGCGTTTCGGGCTTTGCCTGCAAATAAACCACGAGGTCGGGAGCAGGTGCGATTCTCGGTTTCAGGCTGTCGAAAAGCCGCCGATAAAGTGCCAACTCGTCGTCGCCCAGATTCAGACCGGCAAACAGCGGATCCTTGTCGAGGAGAAAGTCGCTGACGATGCGCTGCGTGTCTTCCGCGTGGAGGAATGCCAGCTGATCGATGCGTTGATAAAGAAAAGACAGCTGGGTGGGAAAGGCCCAGCGTTCCATGTCCTGATAGAAGCGCGCGAGGAACGGGTTCAATTCCGGCTGTTCCAGGATCGGTTTTGCGGCCAGCCGTTCGGTGAGGCGTCGGGCCAGCGAAGTCTTGCCCGCCCCGATGGGGCCCTCCACCACTATGTACCTTGCCTTTTCAAGCATCCGCGTGTGCCTCGTGCCCCGAAATGAAATGGAGATTTTGCGTAGCATACACAAGGCTGCGGGCGGGGGGTAAGTGTGTTTGGCTGATCCCCGGTGGGGCTCTGCGCTCCGAGACGCGTCTGTATGGCGTTCCCGAATCGGTACGAGGGCAGGGGGCGGGAATCCCGGCTCAAGCCTCGATTCTTGCGATGCGTTGATCGGAAACGGATCTGAGCAGATCAGCGACCGGGCCGCGACCTGGAATTACGAGACCCGGTGCGATTTCATGGAGTGGATGCAAGACGAAGGCGCGCAGGTGCATGCGGGGATGCGGAACGGTCAGACCAGTCTCGTCAATCACACGCTCGTCGTACATGAGTAGATCCAGGTCGAGTGTACGTGCGGCGAGCTGTGCTGGACGCACCCTTCCGTGATCCGTTTCCGTCTTTAGCAGAGCCGCAAGGAGTTCTTGCGGGCTCAAGGCGGTGTCGAGTGCAACCACTGCGTTGTAGTAATCCGGCTGCCCGTCACTGACCCCGATGGGTGCTGTGCGATAAATGCTGGAGCGGTTCAACAGCGACGTCTTGTCCAGCCGGGAGAGGCTGTCAAATGCCGACTGAAGAGAAATAACCGGTTGTCCGAGATTGGCTCCGAGTGCAACGTAGGCGCGTGATGGGCGCGCGGCCTTCATTCTCCCGAGGCCCCTGGGGTAGCACCGGCAGCCGGTGATTTGCGTCGCTTGCGGCGGCGCTTGCGCGGGGCGTCGCTATCCGGCTGCAGAAGTGCTGCGCGTTCATCGTGGCCCGCGTGTGAGAAGCGTTCCCACCAGTCGGCCAGCTCCATGGGTAATTCACCGGATTCGGCACGAAGCCTGAGGAAATCCCAGCCGGCACGGTAGCGGGGCTGCTCTATAACTCTGTACGGGGCTTTGCCGGAGCGCTTTTCGAAGCGGGGTTGCAGGGCCCAGATGTCCTTGATGTCACCGGCAATGCGTCGCGTGATGGCCAGCTTGCCCGCCTGCTGATCCAGTACCTGGTCCATGGCCGCAAACAGCGCTGGGTAGATTGCTTCACCGTCAGCCTTGCGACTTTCCCATGCCGCGAGAACTTCATGCCACAGCAGCGTTGCAAACAAAAAGCCGGGAGACACGGGCTTGCCCTGACGAACCCGTTGGTCTGTATTTTCAAGTGAGAGCCAGACGAAGCGTTCGCCCAGTGGTTGCTCGAGGATGACGTCGAGCAACGGCAGCAAGCCGTGATGGAGCCCTTCCTCGCGAAGTTGCTTGAGGCAGGTGACTGCATGCCCGGAAAAAAGCAGCTTGAGCATCTCGTCGAAGAGGCGAGCTGGCGGGACATTGTCGATCAGCATTGCCATTTCGCGGATCGGTTTGCGCGCGTCAGGATCGATACTGAGTCCGAGCTTCGCGCCGAGGCGCACTGCACGGAGCATCCTTACCGGGTCCTCGCGATAGCGGGTACGCGGGTCCCCGATTATCCGCAGCGTCTTCTGCTGCAGGTCAGCGACGCCGTGATGGTAGTCGTGGATGGTTTCGTCCGAGGGGTCGTAGTAAAGCGCATTGACCGTGAAGTCGCGGCGGGTTGCGTCTTCCTGCTGGTTGCCGAAAACGTTGTCTCGCAGGATGCGGCCATGTTCGTCGGTCTCTGTCGATTCCGCGTCCTGTCCGGCGCGGAACGTCGAGACCTCGATGGTTTCCGGCCCGCTCATGACATGCACGATCTTGAACCGTCGGCCGATGATTCGCGAACGTCGAAAGCTTTCGCGTACCTGTTCGGGTGTCGCACTCGTGGCAACGTCAAAATCCTTCGGTGTCAGTCCGGCCAGCAGATCCCGTACTGCGCCACCGACCACATAGGCTTTGTAGCCGCGCTCCTGAAGTACGGCGCAAACCTTTCGTGCCGCCGGTGAAAGTTGCTCGCGCCGCAGGCCATGACGATCGACCGGGATGATGGCGAGTTCCGCGGAGCTCGTCGCTTCCGTCCGCTTGAAAACCCGGCGGAGCAGTTTTCGAATCATTGCCAGGGTGAGTCTCTCAGGTTTGTAAACCTCGGAATGATAACTGAACCGTTGCCCTGCCTGTGAAAAAGGCGGGTTTCGGGTCGATTCGTTGCACGATCATCGCAGGCTGATCACGGGCCAGCCGCGCCGTTCGGCATGACTGCGCAGGGTGTCGTCCGGGTCCACCGCGACTGGATTGGTGATTTTTTCGAGCAGCGGAAGATCGTTGTGCGAGTCGCTATAGAAATAGCTCGATCGAAAGCTGCCGAAGAACAGTCCCATGGATTCGAGCCAGGCATCGACGCGCGCGATCTTGCCGGCCTTGAATGCCGGTGTACCCCGCGGCTGCCCGGTAAAGCAGCCGTCCTGCTGGGCCGGAATGGTCGCGACGAGATGGGGAATGCCGAAGGCTCGCGCGATCGGACCCGTAACAAAGCTGTTGGTTGCGGTCACGATCGCCACCAGGGCGCCCGATTCGATGTGGCCGCGGACAAGGCTGCGGGCAGCCGCCGTCATCATCGGTTCGATCCGTTCCGCCATGAACTCGCGGTGCCAGGCGTCGAGTTCCGCGCGCGAATGGCGGGCCAGCGGCGCCAGCTGGAAGTCGAGAAAGGCGTGGATATCGAGCGTGCCGGCCTTGTAGTGTTCATAGAACTCGAGATTTCGCGCTTCGTATATCTCCCGGTCCACAACGCCACGGCCGATCAGGAATTGCGCCCACTCGAAGTCAGAGTCACCGGCGAGCAGGGTGTTGTCGAGGTCGAAGAGAACGAGGTCCATTCGGTGTTTCCGCGTAAGGGTTCAGATATCCAGACCACGCTGCATCAGCTCGCGGAGCAGCGGCAGCGTGATCGGGCGTTTTTGTTCGAGAGAGCTTGCGTCGAGTGCGTCCATCACGGCGAGCAGGCTTGGCATGTCACGGCGGCCATGGCGCAGGAGGTAGGCCACCACGTCGGTGTCGAGCCGCAATCCCCGTCGTTCGGCCATGCCATGCAGGATGCTGGCACGTTCGTCGTCCGCCAGCGGCAGGACTTCGAAGACCAGACATTGACCGATGCGGGTGCGAAGATCCTCGCGCAAGGGTAATCCCAAGGGCGGTCTGTCGGCGCTAAGGAGCAGCGTCTGGCCAAGCGATCCGGCCCTGTTGAAGCTGTTGAAAAGCGCGATCTGGGCTGTTTCGGAAAGCGCTCCGACATTGTCGATGGCGAGTAGCAGGCCCTCGTCCTCGGGCAGGCAGGCACCGGCCTCGCGGGCGTCGATGGCAATCGCCGGGCGGCCGCCATCCCGAGCAGCGGCCGTTGTTGCCTCGAGCAGATGGCTGCGACCGCATCCGTGGGCGCCCCACAGGAGAAGGTGGTCTGCCAGTGTGTCGGCCCTCTCGCGCAGGGCCGCGACGAGCGCCGCGTTTGCGCCGACGATGAAGTTGTCGAAGCGCGGCGGGGCGTCCTTCGTGATGTCGAGCACCAGTTGTTTCATTGATCGACCTTCGCGCCATCACCATCGCCGCGGTACAGGCTGCTCTCCAGGTACAGCGTGCGCAGTTCCCGTCCGCCGACGAGCAGCGCGGCGCTGACCGGCAGCGCGACCAGCACCCCGACGAAGCCGAACAGTTCTCCGAACGCCATGAGCGCGAAGATCACTGCGAGCGGATGGAGGCCGATACGCTCCCCGACCAGATAAGGCGTCAGAAGAAAGCTCTCGACCAGCTGCCCCAGACTGTACACCACCGCCACGCCAATGATGGGGGGCCAGCCCTGGGCTTGCAGCAACGCGGCCATCAGGGCAAGCAGAAGGCCGGCGCTGAAGCCGACGAAGGGAATGAAAACCAGCAGGCCGGTCATCACGCCGACCGGTAGAGCAAAGCGCAGCCCCGCCAGCCACAGCCCGATACTGTAGAAGATTGCCAGCAGGAGCATTACCGAGAGCTGGCCGCGCAGGAATTCCGACATGACCTGATCGACTTCCGATAGCAACTTCGTGGTCCGCGCGTGCCATGGGCGTGGCACCGTGTCCTCGAGGTAGCCGAGGATGCGCGGCCACTCCTGCAGCAGATAGAACATCACCAGCGGTACGAGGAACAGGTTGGCCACTACGCCAACCAGCGCCATGCCGCCGCTGCGCGCTCGGGCC
The DNA here is from genome assembly GCF_009800965.1 of Cognatazoarcus halotolerans. Classification (GTDB taxonomy): domain Bacteria; phylum Pseudomonadota; class Gammaproteobacteria; order Burkholderiales; family Rhodocyclaceae; genus Cognatazoarcus; species Cognatazoarcus halotolerans. The sequence goes on from NZ_WUAF01000024.1 coordinate 7,437, forward strand.
AGCAGCAAAGTCAGCACGTCCTGGGCGGTGCTCCAGTTGCCGGCCAGCCACTTGCGGATGGCTCCCGCGTCGAGCTGCAGGGTGACGCCGAGTTGGGTTTCAGCCCATGGCAGGACTTTGCTGTTAAGCAGATCTACCAGGTCCGGCAGGCGCTGCACCAGCGCGAGCCCCTCGCGGTATACCATTGGCGTGAGGATCAGGATCAGTAGCATCAGCATGATTCCCAGGCCGACGATCATCATGGTCACCGCGAGCGCGCGCGGGATGCGTCTCGCCACCAGCCAATTGACCCCCGGATCGCAGATATAGGCGAGCACCGCGGCGACCACGAAGGGCGCCAGAATCGGCGAAAGCAGCCACAGGAGCCACAGCAGGCCGGCGCCGACCGCCAGCCAGGCCAGGGACTGCAGGCGGTCGGCACGATTCGAGGACATTTCGGGTAAACTTCCGGTTTTTTGGGGCAATCTTGCGCGCGATGCGGGCAAGGGCGTAACTCTATCCGCTCGCGGGGAGTCGCTCAACCACGCTGGTCGTCACGATTGCCATGCGCACCCGAGAGGAATCACCTTGAGCACCCCAGACCAATCGCTTTCCTACCGCGACGCCGGCGTCGACATCGAAGCCGGCGACGCGCTGGTCGATCGCATCAAACCGCTGGCCAAGCGTACCATGCGCCCCGAAGTGCTCGGCGGCATCGGTGGTTTCGGCGCGCTGTTCGAACTCACCGGCAAGTACCGCGAGCCGGTACTGGTATCCGGCACCGATGGCGTCGGCACCAAGCTGAAGCTCGCTTTCCAGCTCGACAAGCATGACACCGTCGGCCAGGACCTGGTCGCGATGAGTGTCAACGACATCCTGGTCCAGGGTGCTGAGCCGCTGTTCTTCCTCGACTATTTCGCTTGCGGCAAACTCGATGTCGACACCGCTGCGGACGTGGTGAAGGGCATCGCCCGGGGCTGCGAGCTGGCCGGGTGCGCGCTGATCGGTGGCGAAACCGCCGAGATGCCGGGCATGTATCCGGATGGTGAATACGATCTCGCCGGCTTCGCGGTCGGTGCGGTCGAGAAATCCGAACTCATCGATGGTTCGCGCATCGTGCCGGGCGATGTCGTGCTTGGCCTCGCCTCTAGCGGCGCGCATTCCAACGGCTATTCCCTGATCCGCAAGATCATCGATCTGACCAAACCCGAGCTCGACGCGGACTTTCACGGCCGCCCGCTCCGCGACGTGATTCTCGAGCCGACGCGCATCTACGTGAAGCCGCTGCTCGCGCTGATGAAGGCGATCCCCGGCGTGGTCAAGGGCATGGCCCACATCACCGGCGGCGGCATCACCGAGAACGTGCCGCGCATCCTGGCTGATGACCTCACTGCGATCATCGATGCCGGGAGCTGGGAGATGCCCTACCTGTTCCAGTGGCTCAAGGGGGCTGGCAACGTCGCCGAGCAGGAAATGTATCGCGTCTTCAACTGCGGCATCGGCATGGTGGTGGTGGTCGATCCCGCGTTGGCGGACCAGGCTGCCGCGATGTTGCGTGAGGCGGGCGAGACGGTGCACGTCATCGGCCATATTGCCCGTCGAGGCGACGGGCAGGCAGCGACCGTGGTTGCATGATGCCGGGTCTTGGTCAGGCATGATCCCCGCAATGTCCGATCCCGGATGAAACGAAGCGCAGCGGGTGCTGTCTTCACGCTCGAACGGGGATAGCCCTTTCGTGCCGGAGCGCAATGTGTTTCTACTCATTCGAGATTCTGCAACATGGCCACGCTCCGTCGTCTGATTGCCGTAGTGAGTGCGCTTGGGTTGGTCGCCCTGGCGGGATTCGCGTATGTCGCCAACCGTTCGGTCGGCGGGGTTTCGACACCGGCGGCCGATGCCGGCGGCAAGGACAAGGGGGCTCCGGTCAGCGTCGAGACCGCCGAGGTGGAGCGGATCGCCATGCCCGATGAACTCGGTGCGGTGGGAACGCTCAGGTCCAACGAGTCGGTGGTGCTGCGGCCGGAGATTGCGGGGCGTGTCTCGGCAATTCACTTTAAGGATGGCGCAGCCGTCAGCAAGGGGGCCTTGCTGGTTGTGCTGGACGCTGCGACGCAGCGGGCCGAACTCGCCCAGGCAAGGGCGAGCGAAGCCTTGGCGCGGACTAACGCGCAGCGCACCGAAGACCTTTTTCGTCGCAATTTCGTCAGCCAGCGTGCCCGCGACGAAGCCGCCGCTGCGCTGGCCGTCGCCCAGGCGGGTTCCGAACTGCTTGCTGCGCGCCTGCGACAGACCGAGATCCGCGCCCCTTTCTCGGGCGTTGTCGGCATTCGCAGCGTGAGCGTGGGCGACTACGTCAAGGAAGGCGCCGATCTCATCAATCTCGAGGACATCGCCACCCTCAAGCTCGACTTCCGTCTGCCCGACATCTACCTCGCAAGGCTGAAACCCGGGCAGCTGCTGGTGGTCGCGAGCGATGCATTTCCCGATAAATCCTTTTCGGCGCGTGTCGACGCGATCGATCCGCTGGTCGATGCCGAGGGCCGCGCCCTGCGGCTGCGCGCGCACCTCGACAATGCCGAAGGCCTGTTGCGGCCAGGCATGTTTGTCCGGGTGAGTCTGGTGATGGCTGAGCGGGAAGGGCTCGCCGTGCCGGAAGAGGCGCTGATGCCTTCCGGCGAGGGGCCGTTCGTGTTCGTGGTGCGCGATGACAAGGCGGTGCGGGTGGCAGTGACGACCGGCAGCCGGCGCAATGCCCAGATCGAGATCCGTTCCGGCGTCGGTGCCGGCGAGCGGGTGGTGACCGCGGGGCAGATCAAGTTGCACGATGGTTCGTCGGTCATCCAGGTCGATCGGCCGGCGACGCCCGGCGCGGCGAACTGAGCGCCCGCCGTCATGCTCCTTCCGGACCTGTGCATTCGGCGACCGGTGCTCGCCACCGTGATGTCGCTGGTCGTGGTGCTGCTCGGGCTGGTTTCGTACGACAAGCTCACCGTACGCGAATACCCCAAGATCGACGAGCCGGTGGTCACCGTACGCACCACTTATCGGGGGGCCAGCCCGGAAATCGTCGAATCGCAGGTCACCAAGCCGCTTGAGGATTCACTGGCCGGCATCGAGGGCGTGGACGTGCTGTCCTCGATCAGTCGCCAGGAGGATTCGCAGATTTCGATCAAGTTCAAGCTTGAGCGCGATCCGGACAGTGCCGCGGCGGATGTCCGCGACCGCGTGTCGCGGGTGCGCCAGCGGCTGCCGGACGACATCGACGAGCCGGTGATTGCCAAGGTCGAGGCCGACGCGAACCCGATCATCTATCTAGCCTTTTCAAGCGATCGCCATTCGCCGTTGGAGGTGACCGATGTCGCTACCCGCATCGTCAAGCCGCGGCTGCAGACCCTGCCCGGTGCTGCCGACGTGCGGGTTTTCGGCGACCGACAGTATTCGATGCGGATCTGGCTCGATCGCACCCGGCTGGCCGGTTTCGGTTTGACCACCCAGGACGTCGAGGACGCGCTGCGCCGGCAGAACGTGGAGATTCCGGCGGGGCTGATCGAAAGCCGCAAGCGAGAGTTCGCGGTGGTGGCGCGAACCGATCTCTCGCGCGTCTCCGAGTTCGAGGATGTCGTTGTGCGTCCCGCTCCCACCCCGGACGGCTATCCGGTGCGAATCAGGGACATCGGTCGCGTCGAGGTGGCCGCAGCTTCCGAGCGCACCTCGGTGCGCTTCAAGGGCAAGTCGGCCGTGGCGCTCGGGCTGATCAAGCAATCCACCGCCAATCCGCTCGACCTCGCCCGCGCCTTGCACGCCGAGCTACCGCGCATCATCGAGGATCTGCCGGAAGGCATGCGGGTCGATATCTCGAACGATTCGACGGTGTTCATCGACCGTTCGATCAAGGCGGTGTTCTCGACCATCGGCGAAGCCGTGTTGCTGGTGGCAGTGATCATCTTCGTGTTCCTGCGCAACTGGCGGGCGGTGATGATCCCGCTGGTAACCATCCCGGTCTCACTCATCGGCTCGTTCGCGCTGATGCTGTTGTTCGGATTTTCGATCAACACCCTGACCCTGCTCGCGCTTGTGCTCGCGGTGGGGCTCGTGGTGGACGACGCGATCGTGGTGCTGGAAAACATCTACCGCCACATCGAGGCGGGCATGCCGCGCCGCGAGGCGGCTTTCAAGGGTGCCAGGGAGATCGGCTTCGCGGTGGTCGCGATGACCATCACGCTGGCCGCGGTGTATGCGCCGGTGGCCTTCATGACCGGCCGCACCGGCAAGCTGTTCACCGAGTTTGCGTTGACGCTGGCTGGCGCGGTGCTGGTTTCGGGCTTTGTGGCGCTGACGCTGTCACCGATGATGTGCTCGAAGATGCTGCGCCACGACGCGTCGCACGGCTGGCTCTACAACGGTGTCGAACGGGCGCTCGAGGCGATGACCCGAGGGTACCGCGGACTGCTTGCCGCGGCACTCGGCATGCGCTGGGCGGTGATGCTGCTTTTCGTGCTGGTTGCCGGGTCCGCGGCATTGCTGCTCGGCAGCCTGAAGTCGGAACTCGCGCCGGTCGAGGACCGTGGTTTCGTGATCGGCATCTTTTCCGGTCCCGAGGGGGCGACGATCGAATACATGGATCGCTATGCCCGCCAGCTCGAGGCCATCTACGCGGAAACGCCGGAGGTCGAACGCTATTTCGTGGTTACCGGCAGTCCTACCGTCTCGCAGGGGATATCGTTCGCGGGCCTGCGCGACTGGAGCGAGCGCAGCGTGCTGTCCACCCAGATTGCCAAGCAGCTCCAGCCAACATTCGCGGCAGTGCCCGGGGTGCTGGCATTCCCGGTCACGCCGCCGTCCTTGGGCCAGCGGGCCCGTTCGCGACCAGTGAACTTCGTGATCATCACGTCCGCTTCGTACCGCGAGTTGCAGCGCTACACGGATCAGTTGATGGCGGCGATTGCCGACAACCCCGGTTTTGTCGCGGCCGATACCGATCTCAAGCTCACAAAGCCCGAATTGGCGGTGAGCATCGATCGCGACAAGGCGGCGGATCTGGGGCTGTCGGTCGATGTGGTCGGCCGAACGCTCGAGACGATGCTCGGCGGCCGCCAGGTCACCCGCTACAAGCAGGATGCGGAGCAATACGACGTGATCGTGCAGGTGGCAGGCACCGAGCGCAGCGAGCCGCGCGACATACGGGACATCTTCGTGCGCGGCAAGAATGGACAGATGATCCCGCTGGCCAGCGTGCTCAGGGTGAACGAGACGGTCAGTCCGCGCGAACTCAATCATTTCGGTCAGCGCAGGGCCGTCACGATCTCGGCCAATCTCGCACCAGACTACGCGCTTGGCGAGGCTCTCGGTTTCCTGGAGAACACCGCCCAGCGCATTCTGCCGGCCGGTTATGCGATCGACTACAACGGCCAGTCACGTGATTTCCGCGAGAGTTCGTCGAGCCTGGCGCTGACCTTCGTGCTCGCGCTGGCGTTCATCTATCTCGTCCTGGCCGCGCAGTTCGAGAGCTTCCGGGATCCGCTCATCATCATGCTGACGGTGCCGTTGTCGATGGCCGGTGCCCTTGCCGCGCTGCATTTCACCGGCGGCACGCTCAATGTTTATAGCCAGATCGGTCTGGTGACCCTGGTCGGTCTGATCACCAAACACGGCATCCTCATCGTCGAATTCGCCAATCAACTGCGCGAGCAGGGCCGCTCGATTTTCGAGGCGGTTTCGGAAGCCGCGGTGTTGCGTCTGCGGCCCATCCTGATGACCACCGGCGCAATGGTGCTCGGGGCCATACCGCTCGCTCTGGCCAGCGGTGCAGGGGCGGAGAGTCGGCAACAGATCGGCTGGGTGATCGTCGGTGGAATGCTGCTGGGCACCGTCCTCACGCTGTTCGTGGTGCCGACGGTCTATACCCTGCTGGCGAGGCGCGAGCGTGAGATGGCCGCCGGGGGCGAACCCGGAGGCCTCCAGCCGGCCTCGTCCGACTAGACGGCCTCTTCCTCTTCTTCCAGTTCCGGCTCCACTTCACGCCAATGGTTTTCCTTCTGGCGATCGAAGTGGCGGGTGCCGACCCGCCGGAAGCGCTCGGTGTCGGGGCTGCGTCGCCATAGGGCGATGCTGATCGCGTGTTCTCCCAGATCTAGCGCATGAAAGGATTCACCCTTTTTCTCGCAGCGTGGAGAGGTCGGGCTCGCGGTGCCGCTGCCGACCACGCAGCGCAAGCCCTCCTGGTAGAGGATGCCGATTTCGGTACGATGCCTGTGGCCCCACAGCAGCAGATCCACCTCTCCCTCGTGACACAGGATCTTCAGCGCCTCGGCGGCACCGTGCATGCCGCCCATCTTGTCGCCCGGCCTGTCGTCGAAGGGGTGATGGGTCGCCACCACGCGTAACTGGCCGCTGCGACCCCCGGCAAGATAGGCGGCCGCCTCCCGGGCTGCCTCGGGCTGGATTCGTCCTGCTTTCCACACTGCCGGATTGGTGCTGTCGATCAGTGCCAGTCGCATTCTGTCGGCGTCCACCCGGGCGTCGGGGCGGGGGGATACCAGCCGGCGAAAATCCTGCAGCGGGTCGACCAGTCGGCGCCAGGGTGGCCAACGCGGAAGATCGTGATTGCCGGGCGTGGCCACCCAGGGGGCACCGAGGCCATCCAGATAGTCACGTGCGCTGCCCAGCTCGCTCGCGCGGCCACGCTGGGTAAGATCGCCGGTGACCACGATCAGGTCCGGCTTCAGCGAGCGGATCGCCTGCTTCAGCGCCGCAGCCGAACCCGCCGTCTGGTCACCGAAATGGAGGTCGCTCAGGTGGATCAGTCGCAGGCAGTCATGGGTGCGCGTGTCGTTCATCTTCGGGGCTCGCTGACGCTTGAAGCGGCAAGAATCGGCCGATTACTGGATCATGGGCGCAATATTGACAGATTTTCAGGGCTGGCCGGCGAATCGAACCGGCGCTTGGCCAGCTGACAGGGCGGGGATATGGGGCTTTTCGATGAGCTGATGACGAGTGCGCGGCTGCGTGATGCGGCTGCCGCGTCGCTTCTTGTGGTGATGGCTGCGCTCGCGGTGCTCAACGGCGTGGGCACCCCACTGCCTGCCTGGCCCGCTGGCGTTGCCGCATGGGGGGCCGCGATCCTGCTGTGGCCGAAGCTGGACCGTCGCCAGCGGCGCCTGGTTGGACTGCTCATCGCAATCGGCGTGCTCGCGCTGTGCTGGAGTACCGTTCGCGGTGCGCCGGCCTACTGGCTGGGCGCCCTGACGCAGAACAATGCGCTGCTGGGGATGCTGGTCGGGGTGAGCTTTCTGCAGCTGCTGAGTCTGGCGAACGCGACCGAATCCCTGCCGAAGGGGCGGCGCGCACTTTGGCAGACCTTGCTCGCGACCCATTTTCTAGGCGCGGCGATCAATCTTTCGGCGGTTTTCATGATTGCCGATCGCATCGGCCCGAAGGGCGTGCCGCGCGGCGAGCAGGCAGCCTTGCTGGTGAGAAGTTTTCTCTCCGCCGCGATGTGGTCGCCTTTCTTCGCCGCGGTCGCGGTTGCGATCACCTACGCGCCCGGTGCCAGCCTGGCTGGCGTTCTTGCCTGGGGCCTCCCGTTTGCCGTCCTCCTGCTGGTGCTCGCCGGGCGCCGGCTGGAGCGCGAACTGCCCGAAGGCGGGCGTGAGTTCGTGGGCTACCCGATGCGCCCCGGCGCCCTCGCTGCGCCGCTGGTGCTGGCGGTGGGGGTGGGGCTGATGCACCTGTGGTTTCCGTCCTGGTCCGCGCTGGCAATCATCACCATCGTGGCGCCCTTGATCGCGGTGGTGGCGACCTTGTGGCGCAGCGGCCTGTTCGCGGGTACCGATCGCGTGGTCCAGCAGGCGCGCTCCCGCCTGCCCGCGATGTCGGGCGAGCTGGCCCTGTTCCTCGCCGCAGCGGTCTTCGCCAGCGGCTTGCGCAGCCTCATGGCATCGACCAGCCTGGGCATGCCCTTCGATAGCGTCGGCCCGCTGCAGGCGGCGCTGCTGCTCGCACTGATGATCGGCTTCGCGATGATCGGCATCCACGCGGTGATCTCGATCTCGATCGTCTCGGCGTGGACCGCGCCGCTGTCGCCCGACCCTGTGTTGATGGCCACGGTCTATTGCATGTCTTGGGCGATCGGCCTTGCGGTAAGCCCGTTGTCGGGCATTCATCTGGCGCTGCAGGGGCGCTATGGCCTCTCCGCGGTTTCGCTTGCGCGCCTGAATGCGAAGTATGGCCTCATGGCTTACGGACTGGCCGCGCTGTGGTTGCTGGCAATCGGTGCCTGGCGTGGCCTGCTGTGAGCTCAGGCACCGACGAAGCGCCGGGCACTGTCCAGAACTTTGGCCACAAGATCGTCGGCGAGGCAGTCGAGTTCGAGCAGATCGGACCAATTCTCGCGAAACTGGCGCTGCCAGGTCAGTTGACGTTTGGCGAGCTGGCGGGTTGCGGCGATGCCGGTGAAGCGCAATCCGTCGAGGTCGATACGGCCGTCGAGATACGCCCAGGCCTGCCGGTAGCCGACGCAGCGCATCGACGGCAATTCCGGCGAGAGCGCGTAGCGCAGGCGCAGACGCTTCACTTCGTCAATCAGGCCGGCAGCCAGCATTGCCTCGAAGCGCCGGGCGATCCGCGCATGCAGCACGCTGCGGTCCGACGGTGCCAGCGCAATCGGCAGCATCCGGAACGGGGGCGCGGCCTCTTCGCGGCGCGCGTAGCTCGCGGCGAGCGGTTCGCCGGTGAGGCGGATGATCTCGAGGGCGCGTTGGATACGCTGCGCGTCACCGGGCTCGAGGCGCGCGGCGGCCTGCGGATCGAGCCGAGCGAGCTCGGCATGCAGGGCCGGCCAGCCGCGCCGGGCGGCTTCGAGGTCGATCTCGCGGCGGATTTCCGGGTCGGCCTGCGGCAGGGCCGACAGTCCGTCCTGCAAGGCCTTGAAGTAGAGCATGGTGCCGCCGGCGAGTAGCGGGACGTTGCCGCGCGCGCTGATCTCGGTCATCAGGCGCAGCGCATCGACGCGAAAGCGTGCGGCCGAGTAGCTTTCTTCGGGGCTGATGATGTCGATCAGGTGATGCGGACAGACGGCCTGCTCGCTGGCGTCCGGCTTTGCGGTGCCAATGTCCATGTCGCGGTAGACCAGCGCCGAGTCGACGCTGATGATCTCGATCGGCAGACTGTGCGCCAGCGCCAGCGATGCGGCCGTCTTGCCGCTGGCGGTTGGGCCGAGCAGCAGCAGCGCGGGTGGAAGTGAGCGGGAACTGTTACTGGAAGACATGATGGCGAGGTGGATTGTAACGACGAAGCATGGCTTGTGTGCGGTCGGGCTGTGGCTTGTCGCGTTGGCCGTGCAGGCGGGTGACGACGGGTTCCTGTGGACCGTGCGGGATCGGGCGGGCGCGCTCAGGGGTTACCTCTTCGGCACGGTGCACCTGTGTTCGGCCGCATGCTATCCGCTCCCGGAGTCCGCGCGAGCAGCGTTTAACGCCAGTCGCGTGCTGGCGCTGGAGCTTGATCCGACCGATCCGACGATCGGCGTAGCGCTCGGTCGCGCCGGGCGCGTACCCGCGGACCTGGCTGGTCTCTCGGGGCGTTTGCCCGCTGCACAATGGCTGGCGCTGGTCGGCCTTGCCCGCCAGCAAGGTGTGTCGCCGCAACTGCTCGACCGGATGCAGCCGTGGCTGGTCTCGATGAGCCTCATGGTGAGTGCCGCCGGGCAACTCGGCTACGGGCCGCAGTGGGGTGTGGACGTCTGGCTGGCCACCGCGGCACGCGCGACGGGCATCGAGCTGCTGGCGCTGGAGACAGTCGAGCGACAGATCGACGCACTTGCCGCGGGTGGAGAAGCGGCCCAGCTCTCCGCGCTCGCGCAGACCATCGATCTGCTCGAAAACGGCAGGCTCGGTGACTATCTCGATCGAACGATACGTGCCTGGCGCAGTGGAGATGGTCCTGCCCTGGCGAAACTGCTCGAGCTCGAGGCGGACGAGGAGGCGCTGGCGCCCTTGCTCGACCAGGTCCTGGCGCAACGCAACCACGAGATGGCGTTCCGGATCGCACAGCTGACGGACGTGCCGGGGCCGCTCTTCGTGGCCGTCGGCGCGGCGCACCTGGATGGCCCCGAAGGGCTCGTCGCGGAGCTTGCGAAGCTCGGTTTCGTGCTCGAGCGGGTCGTCGATCCGCCGGTTTCGTCGCAGCCGCCGAGCACCGGGCGTGATAGACTCCGCGGCGAATATTACCGTTAGATTACAAGGCGCAATCCCCATGTTTGGCCGCTTCATGCCCCGTGAAGGGCGGTTTTTCGAATTGTTCAATGCTCACGCCGAGCAGACGGTCATCGGTGCGCGGTCGCTACGCAGTCTGGTCGAGGCTCTGGGCGGTGAAGGCGGCAGTGTCAGGGGGCTGGTCGACGAGGTGTCGGCGATCGAATCGCGCGCGGACACGATCACCCGCGAAACGGTCACGCTGCTGCACAAGACCTTCATCACCCCGCTCGATCGCGACGAGATCCACCGCCTCATCAGCCGCATGGATGACATCCTCGACCTGATCGAGAGCGCCGCCCTGTCCCTGTCGGTGTATGACATCCGTCGCGCAACGCCGGAGCTCCGGCAATTGGTCGATATCATCGTTTCGTGCTGTGACCGGGTGAAATCGGCGGTGGCGCTGGTATCCGATACTGGCAACATCGATGGCATGCTAAAGACCTGCGCGGAGCTCAGCCGGCTCGAATCGGACGCCGACCGGGTCATGCGCAATGCCATCGGGCGACTCTTTCGCGACGAGCAGGACATGCGCGAACTGATCCGCATGAAGGCAATCTACGAAGTGCTGGAGTCGGTGACCGATGCCTGTCAGGCGGTAGGTAACATCCTCGAGGGCATCGCCCTGGAAAACACCTGATCAGGACTGCGCCGACATGACAGCCTTCGAGCTCGGCATCGCGGTGGTCGTCCTGCTGGTCGCACTGGCCCTGGTGTTCGCTTTCCTTAACGGCTTTCACGACGCGGCGAACTCGATCGCCACGGTCGTCTCCACGGGGGTGCTCAAGCCGCAGCAGGCGGTGATCTGGGCGGCCGTCTTCAACGTTGCGGCGATGTTCGTGTTCCAGCTGGAGGTGGCAACGACGATCGGCACGGGCACGGTGCTCCCCGAGGTGGTCGATGCCCACGTGATCTTCGGTGCCCTGGTCGCGGCCATCTTCTGGAACGTCCTGACCTGGTACTACGGCATTCCTTCGTCCTCGTCCCACGCGTTGATCGGCGGGTTGGTCGGCGCAGGATTCGCAAAATCGGGTTTTGCGGCGCTGATCGGCAGCGGAATCGTGAAAACCCTTGCCTTCATCGTCATTTCGCCGCTGCTTGGCTTCGCCCTTGGTTCCGTGTTGATGGTGGTCGTATCGCGCGTGTTCTTTCGCGGCACGCCGGGTCGGCTGGACCGCTGGTTCCGCCGCCTGCAGCTCGTGTCAGCGGCCCTGTACAGCCTTGGCCACGGCGGGAACGATGCCCAGAAGTCGATCGGCCTGATCTGGCTGCTGTTGATCGGCTCCGGTTTTTCGCTGGCGTCCGATCCGGTGCCCGGCTGGGTGGTGGTGAGCTGCTACGGCGCGATCGGACTCGGTACCTTGTTTGGTGGCTGGCGGATCGTCAGGACCATGGGGCAGAAGCTCACCAAACTCAAGCCGGTGGGCGGTTTCTGTGCCGAAACGGGGGGCGCTGTGACGATCTTTCTCGCCTCCGCCCTGGGAGCGCCGATCTCCACCACGCATACCATTACCGGCGCGATCGTCGGCGTCGGTTCGGTGCGTCCGCGCGGCGGCGTGCGCTGGGGCCTGGCATCGGTCATCGTGTGGGCGTGGATCCTGACCATCCCGTGTGCGGCGCTGGTGTCGGCCGCCGCCTGGTGGATCAGCAGCAGCCTGTTCTGAAGCCTTCGGCCGGCGAGCGAATTTCCCGCTGCTCGACGTGTCTCATGGGCATTCATTCCGGAGGTGTCTCGATGATGCTTGTCCGTCTGTTGTCGCTCGTTGCCTCATTGCTCGGGGTTTCGCCGCTCATGGCGCAGACATCTCCGCCGGAGGCACCCAGCCTGCCTGCGTGGTTCTCGCAGTCCTTTCTTGATTTTCGTGAGGACGTCGCCGAGGCAGCGCGCGACAAGCGGCAGGTGATGATCTATTTCGGGCAGGATGGCTGCCCTTATTGCAAGGAATTGCTCACGACCAATTTCAGCCGCCCGGAGATCGTCGACAAGACCCGCGCGAATTTCCAGGTGGTGGCGCTCGATATCTGGGGCGACCGGCCGGTGACCTGGGTGGATGGCACGGTGCAGACCGAGAAGGTGCTGGCACGCAGACTGGGGGTGCAGTTCACTCCGACCATCCTCTTCCTTGACCGGCAGGGCAAGGTCAGCCAACGCCTCAACGGCTATTTCCCGCCGCCGCGTTTTTCGGCAGCGCTCGATTACGTCATCAAAGGGCCCGATCCTCGTCAGCCTCTGGCAACTTATCTCGCTACCGCGGTGCGCGAGCAGGCTTCCGCCGACCTCAATCCGGAACCTTTCTTCCTCAAACCGCCATATCGGCTCGACCGCAATGGCGGCAAGCCACTGGCGGTGCTTTGGGAGACGCGCTATTGCGGCCCGTGTGACGAGATGCATCGTGAAGGGTTCTCTCGACAGGAAATGAAGGCCCTGCTGGCCCGTTTCGACGTGGTGCGGCTGGCTCTGGGCGAGCGCAGCGACATCGTGACGCCAGCGGGTGAAGTCACCACCGCGGAGAAGTGGGCCAAACAGCTCGGCATTGCCTACACGCCGAGCGTGGTGTTTTTCGACCAGGGGCGGGAGGTGTTCCGCATCGAGGCTTACCTGCGACCGTTCCACCTCGCCACCTCGTTCGCCTATGTTGCCGATCGCGCCTATCGTACCGAGCCGGAATTCCAGCGTTATCTGCAGGGGCGGGCGGATCTGTTGCGCGCCCGTGGGCAGGACGTCGATATCTGGAAATGAGCGCACCGGCGCGGTGGGTGCCGGCGGTGCACGAGTGGGCGTACTGGTGCGACAATGCCGGCTTAACGTACGCGAGACCTGCGTGACCGACCCGATCCTGCCCATTGCCGCGCTTGTCTTCACGCCGGACGACCAGCCCGATGCGCTGCTGCAACGCGTTGCCGGCCGGCTCGCGGAGGAAGGTGTACGTCTCGGCGGCGTGGTGCAGCACTTGCGGCTCGAGCCGGGTTGTGCCTGCGAGATGAGCCTCGAGGAGCTTGCCAGCCGGCGCATCATCCCGATTTCGCAGAATCTCGGGAGCGGTTCTACCTCCTGCCGCCTCGACCCTGCGGCAATGGCCGAAGCTGCCTCGCTGGTGCGCCAAAGCATGGCTACGGCGCCCGATCTCTTCATATTCAACAAGTTCGGCACGCAGGAACTCGCCGGCAGCGGCCTGCGTGCCGAGATGGCCGAAGTTGCAGCGGCCGGCTTCCCGTTGCTCACCACGGTGAGACGCGACCACGTGGACGCCTGGCTGGGGTTTACGGGTGGCGAGGGCGTGCTGCTGCCGCTCGACGAAGGCGCAGCGCTCGACTGGTGGGCATCGCTCGGCACCCCCAATCGCGAAACACTGACACTCACCGATCAATCCAGGAAGGGAGCCGCCATGGCCTACGATAACCAGAATGTTTTTGCGCGCATCCTGCGCGGCGAATTGCCTTGCATCAAGCTCTACGAAGATGCGCATAGCTTCGCGATGATGGACATCATGCCCCAGTCGGACGGGCACTTGCTGGTGCTCACCCGCGAGCCCGCCGAGACGATCTTCGACATGAGTGACGAAGCCGTGCAGCACTGCATCCTGACCACCCGGAAACTCGCAGCCGCCGCGGTTTCAGCGCTCGGGGCAGACGGGGTACTGATTTCGCAGTTCAATGGCGCTGCCGCGGGCCAGACCGTGCCGCACGTTCATTTTCACGTGATTCCGCGTTTTGCCGGTGTGCCGATGAAGTCCCACGGGCGTGAGCGTGAGGACATGGCAAGGCTCGAGGACATCGCCGGCCGCATCATCGCCGCGCTCTAGAGAGGGCTGGCTGGCGGGGCTTTATTGGCCGCGCATGAAGAAGCGGTCGAGATCAGTCATGGTGAGCTGGGTCCAGGTAGGGCGACCGTGGTTGCACTGATCGGCCCTTTCGGTGGTCTCCATCTCGCGCAGCAGGGCGTTCATTTCCGGAATCGTGAGGCTGCGGTTGGCCCGGACCGCACCATGACAGGCCATGGTGGCGAGCAGTTCGTTGCGTCGCGCGGTAATCACTTCGCTGGCCGGATATTCGCGCAGTTCCTCCAGCAGATTGCGCAGCAGCTCGGCCACCGGCGCCGAGGCGAGCAGCGCCGGCACACTGCGCACGGCGAGTTCCTGCGGGCCGGCAGGGCTTACCTCGAAGCCCATGCCGAGCAGTACATCGGCACATTCTTCCGCGGTGGCCATCTCGCGCGGGCCGACGCCGAACACCGCCGGAATCAACAGGCGCTGTATCGACGGGGTGCCGTCGAGGACGGTCTTCAAGCGCTCGTAGAGGATCCGCTCGTGGGCGGCGTGCATGTCCACCAGCACCAAGCCGGCCTCGTTCTGGGCAAGGATGTAGATGCCGTGCAGCTGGGCGATAGCGAAGCCCAGCGGCGGCGCGTCGTGTGCGCGGCCCGTCGTCGGAGGCGTGGGTTGCGCTGGTCGCGCTGCGGGGACCGTGTCGGGGCCGAAATGGCTCGGAACGGCATCGGCCGGCCGCGCCGTGGACACGAAATCGAAATAGGCCCGGTTTGCTGAATCCATGGCCAGGCGTCCCTGGCTCGCCTGCGGCGGCGGGTATGCAGGCCTTGCCGGCGAAGCGGTTTCGGCAGCGCGCGCCGGCGCCGTTTCCGTCTGCGTATTGCCCGCCTGGCTGGCACCCGATTCGGCGAGGGTGCGCTTCAGGGCGTGATAGACGAACTGGTGCACTGCGCGCGCCTCGCGGAAGCGCACCTCGATCTTGGCCGGATGCACATTGACGTCAACCCCGGCCGGATCCAGTTCGAGAAACAGCACGTAGGCGGGATGGCGGCTGCCGTGCAGGATGTCTGCGTAGGCCTCGCGGATCGCGTGGGTCAGCAGTTTGTCACGGACGTAGCGGCCGTTCACGAAGAAGTACTGGGCGTCCCGGCTCGCGCGTGAATAGGCTGGCAGGGAGGCAAAGCCGGAGAGCCGCAGCGGGCCCGCGTCGGCTTCTAGCGGGCGGGCGTGAGCGAGGAAATCGTCGCCCATCAGCGCGCCGGTGCGACGTAGGGCGTCGGCAGCCGGAAGCCGGTGGATCACCCGCCCGTTGTGCGAGAGCTGCATGGCCACGTCTGGCCGCGCCAACGCGACGCGACGGAACATTTCGTCGCAATGTGCATACTCGGTGGCTTCGCTCTTGAGGAACTTGCGTCGTGCCGGGGTATTGAAATAGAGGTCGGCCACCTCGACCACGGTGCCCTGGTTCAGTGCCGCGGGTGCGAGCGCACGGTCGCTGGCGTCCACCCGCCACGCGTGGGCTTCGCCATCGGCGCGGCTGGTGATGCTCATCCGCGACACGGCCGCGATCGCCGCCAACGCTTCTCCGCGAAAGCCCATGGTGCCGACCTGTTCGAGATCTTCGAGGCTGGCGATCTTGCTCGTCGCGTGTCGCTCCAGGGCGAGCGGCAGGTCGTCCGGCCCGATGCCGCGACCGTCATCCACGACGCGGATCCGCCTTGTTCCGCCTTGTTCGAGCACTACCTCGATGGTCCGGGCGCCTGCATCGGATGCGTTCTCGAGCACTTCCTTGACCACCGAGGCAGGTCGCTCGACCACCTCACCCGCGGCAATCTGGTTGATGAGCTGGTCGGGGAGAAGATGAATGACTGGCATGGAAACCGATTATACGGGGCACGATCATGCTTCGCCGGCGACAAAAGTTCACGCAAGGCGGAATGGCGCCGTGTAAGAATTTCGCTTACATGAAAATCGCGATGCCACCCCCTCAGATCGGCGACGCTGGAGCGAATCGCATCCGGCGGGCCGCACACTGGCCGGTCCTGGTCGGAGCGTTGTTGCTGATTCTCCTCTGGCTGTCACTCGCGGCTTACGTCCAGGCGCACGTCGAAGCCTCGATGGGACGCGTTCTTGCCGCAGTGCGTCCGCTTGCGGCGGCTGGCCAGATCGTGCCGGTCGAGCGACCCCGGGCGGCTGCGCAGCCGCTTATCTCCGAGGCCAGGGCCTCGGAGAGCGTCGCGCCGGTTAGCGACACGTCTGTCGCTGCCGTGTCGCAGGCCGGGAGATTGCAGGCCGAGGTCGACCGGATGCTGGCTGAAACGCCGCTGGAGTTCCGGTACATGAAATTTCAGCTGCGCGACGCCAGTCGTCGCGCGTTGTTTCAGCTCGGCGAGCGACTTGTAGCGGAAAACGGAGATTTTGCGGTGCAGGTCAGGGTGCATGCCAACAGTTGGGGTTCAAGGCGCAGGAATCTCGAGGTCAGCGCTCGGCGTGCGCAGGTCGTGCGCGACGAGTTGCTTACCGCCGGCTTGCCCGCCAACAGAGTCAGTTTCGAAGGCGTGGGTGAGGCTGAATCGCGGCTTGGTCGAAACGAAAGCGAAACCCGGCGGCTCAATCGCCGGACCGAAATCCGGATCATGGGGAACTGAGAATGGAATGGCTCTACGGAGTATTGCTCGTCGCGGTGTTCGCGTCCGCAGCCATCGGCTTCTGGGTCGCATGGATGGTGAGGGGTGAGGCGCTCGGTCGGGCGCGAGCCGATGCCGACTATCTCATGGACCTCTGGGCGCGAACCGGTGGCACGCAGGCGCGGACCTTCGCACTCAATGCGGGTGCCCGGGCCGAGCGTGTGCCCGGCGAGGATCCCGCGGTAAGGCTCGGCCGGGAAACCGCAGTCGCAAATCTGCGTCACTGACCGTTCGGCGGTCGGCCACGTGTCGGCCGTCATGCCGCCTGGCCGCGTCGTGGACGAGCGGCAGGGCGACAGTCGGGTAGAATGCCGGCAGTCCCACTTTTTGCGGCTTCGTCCGCTCGTGTCTTTCTGTCCCCGGAAACTGCACCCGAACACGCGAATCCCTTATGCGATGGCGCCTTGAGGCGCCTGCCGTCGTTTTCGCTTTCGTTCGCGGGCGGCTGGCGCCGCGGGGAGCTGTCGTCCTGCCCAAGCCGTGTATTGGTCTCGAGTCATGAAAAATATCGTCATCCTGATTTCCGGTCGTGGCAGCAACATGGAGGCGATCGTTCGGGCGGCGATTCCCTCTGCGCACATCGCCGCGGTGATCAGCAACCGGCCCACAGCGGGTGGTCTGTCGTTCGCCGCGGAGCATGATATTGCCTGCGAGGTGGTCGATCACACGGCCTACGGTTCGCGTGAAGCGTTCGACGCCGCGCTGGCTGCCGCGATCGACGCGCATGAGCCCGACCTGGTCGTGCTGGCGGGGTTCATGCGTGTGCTCAGTGACGGCTTCGTCGAGCACTACGCCGGACGGTTGATGAATATCCACCCCTCCTTGCTGCCGTCCTTCCCGGGGTTGCACACGCACCGCCGCGCGCTCGAGGCGGGCGTGCGGATCCACGGCGCGACGGTCCACTTCGTCACCGCAACACTCGATTGCGGGCCGATCGTGATTCAGGCTGCCGTGCCGGTGACGAGCGGCGATGATGAAGCCAGCCTGGCTGCGAAAGTGCTCCGCGAAGAGCACCGCATCTATCCACAGGCAGTACGCTGGTTCGCCGAGGGGCGCCTGAGGGTCGAGGATGGCAGGGTGAAGCTCGCCGGCGCGGATGTGCCGGCGGTACTCGGTTGCGTACCGGCGATCGATGCGGACTGAGGATCGAGCGCAATGACTCTCCTCGCATCCGGCCTGCGAACGAGGCTGTCGCTGATGTTCCGCCCGGTGCTCGCGGTCTTGCTGTGTGCCCATCTTGTCGGACACGCCGCCGCAGACCGACCGCTTGACGCGCAAGCGCTGCGGTTGACCGTGGTGCCGTCCTTTTCCAAATCGGCGGGCGAGGCGCAGTTGCCCGGGCCGACACCGTTCAGGCCCGTCGCGCTTGTCGCCGCAGCGGCCCAGTCGTCGTGGTCCGCCAGAGGCGAGATCGTGTTCGACGTGTTTCGGGGCGACGGCAACTTCAGGCTGGGTACGACAACCCATCGCTGGCAACAAGCCAACGGCCGTTACAGCATGGAGGCGCGGGTCGAAACGACCGGACTCGTGGCCCTCTTCAAGGCGGTGGACTATGTCCAGCGCAGCGAGGGGCGCGTCTTGCCGCAGGGGCTTCGGCCGTCCTCCTTCAGCGTGGAGCGCGGCGGCAAGCGGCGCGAGTGGTCCGAATTCAACTGGCAGGCGGGACGCGTCAAGCTGTTCAAGGACGGCAAGGCGCGCGAGGTCGATGTGGCGCCCGGCGACCAGGATGTGCTCAGCCTGTGGCACCAGCTGAGCCTGGGCGGCTGGCGCAGTGGCGAGGAGCTTACCGTCGTTACCGGCAAGTCGGCGGCGAAAACGCGGATCGAGGCGCTCGGCAGTGAGCGGTCCGAGGTACCGGCGGGGCGGTTCGAGACGCGTCACCTGCGGGCGACCGCGACCGATGGCAGTCTGGTACTTGATATCTGGTATGCGTTCGACGGGGACATGGTTCCCGTACGGATACGCATGCAGGACAGGAAGGGTGAGGTGCTCGACCAGCGTGCCCGTGTCGTCGTGCTCGATGGCGTGGCGGTGAGCGGCGCTCGGGAATGAACAAGCGGCCTTGTCGGCCGGACAGGATGAGCAGGAAATGAGTCAGGAAGGTATTTCGCGGGCGCTGCTCGATCAGGCGGTACAGGTGCTCGGTAGCGTGCTTGGTTTCCAGCACCCCGCGGACAGCGTGCTGTCGCGCTGTTTCCGCGAGCAACGCAACCTCGGTCAGCGTGATCGAGCCTTCATTGCCGAGTCGGTCTATGCGGTATTGCGGCGCCTTCGCTGGTTGCGTCGCCTCGCCGGCTTCCGTGCGACACCGAGGCAGTTGTTGCTGGCCTGGCTGGTGCGCGGCGAGGGCATGTCGCTGCGTCGTCTCGATGCCGCGCTGAATGGTGAGGAAAAGGCCTGGGCGGGCGAGCTGAAGGCCCGGACTATCGGCGACGAGACGCTGGGCGAGCGCACGGATCTGCCGGACTGGCTGGTGAGGCGCCTGTCCGCGCGTTTCGATGAGGAAGGCCTTGTCGCCCTGGCGCGCGGGCTCAATCGGCCGGCGCCGCTCGATCTGCGGGTCAACACGCTGAAGGCAAACCGCGACGCGGTGCTGGCCGGGTTGGCCGGGTCGGGAATCGAGGCGCACGCAGGTGCGTTCTCGCCGGTCGCGATCAGGCTGGCAGGCAAGCCGGCGTTGCAGCGTCACCCGCTTTTCCTCGATGGTTGCGTGGAGGTCCAGGACGAGGGCAGCCAGTTGCTCGGCTATCTCGTGGCACCGAAGCGCGGCGAGATGGTGGTCGATTTCTGCGCCGGCGCGGGCGGCAAGACCCTGCTGCTGGGGGCGCTGATGCGTAATACCGGGCGCCTCTATGCCTTCGATGTGGCCGAGCGCCGGCTCGCCAAGCTCAAACCACGGATGGCCCGAGCCGGACTCTCGAACGTGCATCCGATGGTGGTCGCCAGCGAGACCGACGCACGTATCAAGCGGCTTGCCGGCAAGGCTGACCGGGTGCTGGTGGACGCGCCGTGCAGCGGGCTCGGAACCTTGCGGCGCAATCCCGATCTCAAGTGGCGCCAGACCGACGCTTCGGTCGATGAACTGGTGGTCAAGCAGTCAGCCATCCTCGCGGCCGCGGCACGGCTGGTCCGGCCGGGCGGGCGGCTTGTCTATGCGACCTGCAGTCTGCTTGTGGAGGAAAACGATGCCATCGTCGACGCCTTCCTGGCCGCGCATCCGGGTTTCGTGCAGATCAGCGCGGCGGAGGTGTTGCGCAAGCAGGGGATCGAGCTGGAGTGCGGCGAGCGGCTCAGTCTGCTGCCCCAGGTCCATGACACCGACGGTTTCTTCGCGGCGGTGCTGGAACGAGCTCAAGCTTGATCCAGTCGATGTCCGCAGTCTTGAGCGCCTGCCGTGCCGTCGTGGGCCCGAATTATGTGTGAGTGAATGATGCGTCTGCCCGAGTTCTTCAAATCCGTGCCTGTCCTTACTGTTTATGACCCGCTTGCGGAATGTCTTGGCTCTGCCGAAGGCGGGGTCATCGAATATCGCTATGCGGATGCGGTGCGCCTCGCCGGCCATTCGTGTCCCACGGTGGCGATGTCCTATGCCCTGACCTGCAAAGGGCTCTCCGAGTTGTACGGCGAGTCCCTGCCGGAGCGCGGGGCGGTAAGGGCGGTTTTCAGCGACGGGGTCGAGGCCGGCGTCACCGGCGTGGTCGCGGGCGTCGTCGGGCTGCTCTGCGGGGCTGCGGTGGCGGGAGGCTTCGGTGGAATCGCGGGGCGTTTCGCGCGTCGTGGGCTGATGCAGTTCGGCGTTGCCGGCGAGGCCGTGTTCCGCCTGCAGCGACCCGACGTCGGCGCCGAGGTAAGCCTCTCCGCTCGCCTCGACCGCGTGCCGGCGGCATCGGGCCTGCGTCCGCTCATGCATCTCGTGGGGGCGGGGACGGCGAGCCGCGCCGAACGCCAGGAGTTTGCCCGCCTGTGGCAGGCGCGCGTCAGGCGGATGCTGCTCGATCACTGGGATGATGGGGAGCTGTGGCAGGTCGAGCGTCGGGGGATCCAGGGATGAAGCGCGCCGATGCCTTGTTGAAGCTGTCGCGCGAGCACCACACGGCGTTGTCGATCGCGCAGCGTGCGCGCCGGGCGCTGGCGGAGGGCGTTGCCGGGGAGATCGAGTCGGTGGCGGCGGCCGCCGCGCGTCGCTTCGCCGCCGAGCTCGAGCCCCATTTCCTCGATGAGGAGCGCTGGCTGCTTCCGGCGCTCGCCGGCGCGGGCGAGGACCGTCTCGTCGATCGTACGCTGGATGAGCATCACCGGCTGCGCGTGCTCGCCGCGGCGCTTCCTGATGGCGGTGCCGATGCGCTCGCGGCCTTTGCGCAGTTGTTGAGTGATCATGTGCGTTTCGAAGAACGCGAGCTCTTCGAGTGTGCGCAGGCCAGGATTCCCGCGGACGAGCTTGCCCGGCTTTCCGCGCGGGATTGCTGAAACCATCGGCGAGGCTACAATTGCCGGCCATGATGCGTGCTCCTTCATTCGTATTGGCGCTGCTCTTTGCGCAGCCACTCCTGGCGGCAGAGTTGCCGCAGCGCATGCCTGCGAAAGGCTCGATCGAGGTGGCGTTTTCGCCGCGGGACGATGCGGAAGGCGCGCTGCTGCGTACGATCGAAGCGGCGCGTGACGCGATCTACGTGCAGAGCTATTCCTTCACCAGCCGTCCGCTGGCTGCGGCGCTTGTGGCGGCAGCCAAACGGGGGGTGCGTGTCGAGGTGCTTGCCGATGCCCAGATGAACCGACGCCCCAAGGGCAACGTGCTGTCCCGGCTGGTTGCGGCGGGCATTCCGGTTGCGCTCGAAACCGATTATGCGGCCGCGCACAACAAGGTCATGATCATCGACCCCCGCGGCGGGCGGCCGGCGGTGGCGACCGGTTCCTACAATTTCACCTGGTCGGCGGCCAATCGGAACGCCGAGAACCTGCTGATCCTGCGGGACAATCCGGTGCTCGCCGAGGCCTACCTGGCAAACTGGGAGCAGCATCGCAACCGCGCCACGGCCGTGGATCGCAATCTCGAGCCAGTCGCAAAGTGAATCCGGGCGGCCCGCGGGCCTTGTTGCAGAACGTCCAGCCCGGCTACCGCGCGCTACGGACATACAGGATGCTTGATCGATGAACGCAAACACGCCACTGGATGCGCTGGTCGATTCGGTGCTGGCTGCGCTGCAACGCCCCGGGGTGTTCATGGAGTTCGGCCTGCTGCTGATCGCCGTTCTCTTTGGCTGGTGGCTGGACCGACGCTACAGGGTGCGTCACCGCGCGCTCGCCGCAGTGGGACGAAGCGGCGCGCGTCGTCTCGGCGAGGGGGGCTTGCTGCGCCTGGTCTTTCCGCTTGGGGCGCTGCTCGTGGTGACGCTGGGGCGCGCCTTGCTGCGGCATTGGCACGAGACGCACCTGCTCGACGTGGCGGTACCGCTGTTCATCTCGATGGGCGTGGTACGCATGGTGGTGTTCGCGCTGCGTCAGGCCTTTCCGCCATCGGATTGGCTGGCTGCGGCGGAAAAGATCGTGTCGCTGGTAGTGTGGGCGGTGCTGGCATTGCACATCGTCGGCTGGTTGCCCGAACTCATCGCCGGCATGGAGTCGGTCCAGTTTGCCATCGGCGCCCAGCAGCTGTCCCTGTGGCTGATCTTCCAGGGTGCGCTTACCGTGCTGCTGACCCTGTTGTTTGCCTTGTGGCTCTCCGGCCTGATCGAGCAGCGGCTATTGCGTTCCACTTCGCTCAATCCGAGTTTGCAGCTGGTGTTCTCGCGGATCAGCAAGGCGGCGCTGATCCTCGTCGCGGTGTTGATCGCACTGCCGCTGGTGGGCATCGATCTCACGACCCTGTCGGTGTTCGGCGGCGCGCTCGGCGTCGGGCTCGGCTTCGGCATGCAGAAGATCGCGGCCAACTACGTGTCGGGTTTCATCATTCTGCTGGATCGCTCGATCAGCATCGGCAACATGGTTTCGGTCGGGGGCGACCGGGGCGTGGTCAGCCACATCACCACCCGCTACACGGTACTCAAGGGCCTCAACGGGGTGGAGGTATTGGTGCCGAACGAGACTCTCGTGAGTTCGGTGGTGCAGAACGAGACCTTCACCGATACCCGCATGCTGCTGCCGGTCGATGTCCAGGTGAGTTACGGCTCGGACCTGGATCTCGCCATGTCGATCATGGTGGAAGAGGCTGCGCGGCAGCCGCGGGTACTCAAGGAGCCTGCGCCCAAGGCCTACCTCGTCAATTTCGCTGACAGCGGGATCAATCTCCGGGTCGGCATGTGGCTTGGCGATCCCCGTGAAGGTTCGCTGGGCGTGATCTCCGAAATCAACCTTGCGGTATGGCGGCGTTTCCGCGAAGCCGGAATCGAATTCCCGTTCCCGCAGCGCGAGGTCCGGATTCTCTCGCCGCTACCTGCAATCACCGGTCAAGTGCCGGCGGCGAGCGCCTGAAATGCTTTGCCGTAGCGGATGCTTTGTTCGTACAATCACGGAATTCTCCTTCGATTCAAGGAATTAAAAACGCATGTTGTCAGGTTTCATCGATCTGCCCTGGTGGGGCTACGTGCTGGTTGCGCTGGGCATGACTCACATCACCATTGCCTCCGTCACGATCTACCTGCACCGCCATCAGGCCCATCGAGCCCTCGAGCTGCATCCGCTGCCGAGTCATTTCTTCCGCTTCTGGCTGTGGCTGACCACCGGGATGGTGACCAAGGAGTGGGCCGCCATCCACCGCAAGCATCACGCCAAATGCGAGACGGTCGACGATCCGCACAGCCCACAGGTGAAAGGCATCAGGAAGGTGCTGTGGGAGGGAGCCGAGCTCTATCGCGAAGAGGCGAAGAACCGGGAAACTCTCGACCGCTACGGCCACGGCACGCCCAATGACTGGCTGGAGCGCAACGTCTATGAGCGCAACGCCATCGGGATTGCGCTCATGCTGATCATTGACGTGGTTCTGTTCGGCGCCATCGGGATCACCATCTGGGCCGTGCAGATGGTGTGGATTCCGTTCTGGGCGGCAGGCGTCGTGAACGGCCTTGGCCACTACTGGGGCTATCGCAACTATGACTGTACGGATGCGGCCACCAATCTGGTGCCGTGGGGCATCCTCATCGGAGGAGAGGAGTTGCACAACAACCACCACTCCTTCGCCACCTCGGCCAAGCTTTCGGCCCGCTGGTACGAATTCGACATCGGCTGGATGTATATCCGCATCCTCGAGATCCTCGGTCTGGCGAAGGCCAGGAAGGTCATTCCGACGCCGCGCTTCTGCGAGGCCCGCAAGACGCCCGATCTCGAGATGCTGCAGGCGATCATCACCCACCGCTATGATGTGATGACCCGCTACGTGGGCTCGCTCAAGCAGCTGTATCGCGAAGAACTGGACAAGCTCAAGGGCGCAGGCATCGAGCCGCGCAAGCTGCGCAGGCTGGTGCTGAGCAGCCGGGAGAAGCTCGCCGAAGCGGAGCGGGTGCAGCTCGAACGGGCGCTGGACCATAGCAAGCGCCTCGCCACCGTGGTGAAGATGCGTACCGAACTCGCCGCGCTGTGGGCGCGTTCGTCAGCCAGCAGCGAGCAGCTGCTGAGCCAGCTGCAGGATTGGATCCATCGTGCCGAGCAGAGTGGCATTGCGCAACTGCAGGAATTCTCGGGTCGGCTGCGTTGCTATGCAGCCTGAGCGAACGCTCGCCATCTCGCCGGAAACCCGCCGTGAGGCGGGTTTCTGCTTTTCGTGGATGCCGCGAACGCGATGAGTCGGCTGATTCTCCTCAACAAACCCTATGGCGTGCTGTGCCAGTTTACCGCCGAGCCCGGACGGGCCTGCCTGAAAGACTATATCCACACGCCCGGTGTGTATGCCGCGGGACGCCTCGATGCGGACAGCGAGGGCCTGCTGTTGCTGACCGATGATGGTCGCCTGCAGCACCGTATCGCCCATCCCGATCACAAGGAAGCCAAACGCTATCTGGTACAGGTGGAAGGTGAGGCCGGGCCGGAGGCGCTGGCGAGGCTGGCGGCCGGGGTGGATCTGGGCGATTTCGTTACCCGGCCCTGCCGGGCCTGGCTGGTCGCGGAGCCCGAGTGGCTGTGGCCGCGCGACCCACCGGTGCGATTTCGCAAGACCGTGCCGACCAGCTGGCTCGAGATCGAACTGGTCGAAGGCAAGAACCGGCAGGTGCGGCGCATGACCGCCCGGGTCGGCCTGCCGACGCTGCGCCTCGTGCGCATCGCGATCGGTGCCTGGCGGCTCGATGGCCTCGCGCCGGGCGAGTCGCGCAGCGTCGAACTCCCCGGCGGCGGTCAACGACGCGCCGGGCCGGGCGTTAAGCCAGTCGAGCGGCCGACTTCGCCGCACATTTCTCGAGGAGGGCCCCGCCGGGACCCTCGCCCGAACAAAGGATCTTCCCGATGAAGCGCTCTTGCCGTGGCATGCGTGCCGCTATCGCTTTCTCCACCGCATTGTTTGCCGGTGCCGCCGCGGCCCAGCTGCCGGTCGCGGAGCTGTCTGCCGGCATGTACCGGATCGAGGCCGAGGTGGCGGCGACCTTCGAGAGCCGCGCGATCGGGCTCATGAATCGTCCGGAGATGGCGCCGCAGCATGGCATGCTGTTCATCTTCACCGCAGACGACCGGCACTGCATGTGGATGCGCAATACCCTGCTGCCGCTGTCGGTGGCCTTTCTCGACGGAGAAGGGCGCATCATCAATATCGAGCAGATGCAGCCCCGGACCGAAGACAACCACTGCGCCGCCAAGCCGGCGCGCTATGCGCTGGAGATGAATCTTGGCTGGTTTGCAGCACGCGGGCTCGGGCCGGGCGCGCGCATCTCCGGCATCCCGCGCGGCACGCCGCCCAATTGAGTCGTCAGCCGCCGGCGCCGACCACGCCCGTGACCCGGATGGTGCGGTTTTCCGGTACTTCCGAATTGGCGATGACTTTGAGGCCGGGCACCGAGCGGCGCAGGAAGCGCGACAGCAGCCAGCGCAGCGGCGCCGGCACGAGCAGCACCGCGGGCAGGCCAATGCTCTCCTGACGCTGCGCGAGTTCGGCGGTCTGGCGCAGCAAGGTGTCGGCCAGGCCTGGTTCGATTGCGCCGCCTTCCGTGCCACCGCTGCCGACCGCCTGCAACAGGACGCGCTCCAGACCGGGTTCCAGGGTCAGCACCTGTAGCTCCGCGCCGCCGGGGAAGAGCGCCTGCATGATCGCCCGGCCGAGTGCGGCGCGTACCCGTGAGGTGAGCTCCACGGCATCCTGGGTACGTGGCGCGTTCTCGGCAAGGGTTTCGATGATGCTGCGCATGTCGCGGATATTGACGCCTTCCTCGAGCAGATTCTGAAGGACCCGCTGGACGGTCGCGAGCGGCAGCAGCTTCGGTACGAGATCCTCGACCAGCTTGGGTGTTTCGCGACCGATGTGATCCAGCAGGGCCTGCGCCTCCTGGCGGCCCAGCAGCTCGGCCGCGTGATCGAGGATGAGCTGATTCAGATGGGTGGCCACCACCGTACTCGAGTCAACCACCGTGTAGCCCAGCGCATGCGCCTGCTCGCGTTGCCCCGCGTCGATCCAGAACGCCTGCAGGCCGAAGGCCGGGTCACGGGTCTCGCGGCCGGGCAGCGGGCCGGCGACGCGGCCCGGGTTGATCGCCATGAACTGACCGGGGTGGGCCTCGCCGCTGCCGATTTCCACGCCCTTGAGGGTGATGCGGTAGGCGTTCGGCTTGAGCTCGAGGTTGTCGCGGATGTGCACCGAGGCGGTCAGGAAGCCGACCTCCTGGGCGAATTTCTTGCGCAGTCCGCGGATGCGTTTGAGCAGTTCGCCGTCCTGCCCCTTGTCGACCATCGGGATCAAGCGGTAGCCGACCTCGAGGCCAAGCACGTCCACCGGGGTGACATCGCTCCAGCTGGCCTCCTGTGACTCGGGCGCGGCGGCTGCCGGCGCCGCCTGCTGAGCGGCCTGTTTTTCGGCGGGCTCAATGCTGCGGCTCTTGATCTTGCGCCAGGCGCCGAAGCCGAGCAGGCTGGCGAGCAGCAGGAAAACCAGGTTGGGCATGCCCGGGATCAGTCCGAGGATGCCGAGAATTGCGGCGGTGAGGATCAGTACCTGTGGGTTGGCGAAGACCTGCTGGATGACCTGGCCGCCGACATCGCCCTCGTCGCCCACTCTTGATACCACCAGGCCGGCTGCCACCGAGATGATCAGCGCCGGAATCTGCGCCACAAGGCCGTCGCCGATGGTCAGCAGGGTGTAGTTTTCGGCCGCCTGGGAGAGACCCATGTTGTGCTGCATGACGCCTACCACGAGGCCGCCGAGCACGTTGATCACCAGGATCAGGATGCCCGCCACGGCGTCGCCGCGCACGAACTTAGAGGCACCATCCATGGCGCCGTAGAAGTCCGCTTCGGAGGAGATCTCGCTGCGCCGCCGCTTGGCCTCCTTGTCATCGATGAGGCCGGCGTTGAGGTCGGCGTCGATCGCCATCTGTTTGCCGGGCATCGCGTCGAGGGTGAAGCGGGCGCTCACCTCGGCGATGCGTCCCGCGCCCTTGGTGATCACCACGAAGTTGATCACCGTGAGGATGGTGAATACCACCAGGCCAACGGCGGTGTTGCCGCCGACCAGAAAGTGGCCGAAGGCCTCGATCACCTTGCCCGCGGCATCCGGTCCGGTGTGGCCGTCGAGCAGCACGATCCGTGTGGAGGCCACGTTGAGCGAGAGGCGCAGCAGGGTGGTGACCAGCAGCACGGTCGGGAAGACCGAGAAGTCGAGCGGCCGTTTGTTGTACATCGCCACCAGCATCACCATGACCGAGGTGGCGATGTTGAAGGTGAAGAACAGGTCGAGCAGAAAGGCCGGCAGCGGCAGCACCATCATCGAGAGGATGAGGATGATCAGCAGCGGCGCTGCCAGTTGGCGCAGGTTCTGCACGTTCAGCATGCTGCGCAGGGAGAGCGAATCGTTCATCTTTCAGGGCCCGTCATTCTTCGGCTGCGCCGGGATCGAGATCCGCAGGAACCGGCAGATCGGCTGGAGCCTCCGGCGGCAGACCGCCGTTGGCGATCCAGTGGTTGAGCTGATAGACCCAGGCCATGACCTCGGCCACCGCGGTATAGAGGGTTGCCGGCACGGTGTGCTCGAGCTCACAGTGGGCATACAGCGCCCGCGCCAGCGGTGGTGCCTCGAGCAGCGGCACCTTGTGCTCGGCGGCGAGCTCGCGGATCTTCAGGGCCACCGCGTTGCGGCCCTTGGCGATCACCACCGGCGCGCCCATGCGTGCCGCGTCGTACTTGAGCGCGACCGCGAAGTGCGTCGGGTTGGTCACCACCACGTCGGCTTCCGGAACCTTCGACATCATGCGCCGGCGAGCCATCTCGCGCTGGGTCTGGCGGATGCGTGCCTTCACCTGTGGGTCGCCTTCGGTCTCCTTGGCTTCCTGACGGACCTCTTCCTTCGTCATGCGCAGGCGCTTGTGGTACTGCCACAGCTGGAAGGGCACGTCGATGAGCGCCAGCAGGGCGAGGCTGGATACGATCAGCAGCGCGGCGAACAGCACCGTGGCGGCGAAGTCGGGCATGCTCGCGCCAAGCGGTTGGGTCATCAAGGCCATGAGGTGGTCCTGGTCGTGCCAGATCACCCAGGTGCCAATGCCGCCGACCAGGCTTGCCTTGAGCAAGGCCTTGACCATTTCCGCGAGGCCGTGGGTCGAGAACATCCGCTCGAGACCCTTGAGCGGATTCATGCGGGTGAGATCGGGTCCGAGGGCCTTCGACGAAACCACCCACCCGCCCAGCGAGAGCGGGCCTGCGACGGCGGCGAGCATCAGCAGCACCATCAGGGGGCTGATCGTGAGCAGCCCGTCGATCGACAGTTCGCGAAAGGTCGCTGCCATGGCGGTGGGGTCGAAGGCAGCCTCGCGCGGGATCGACATGCCCTGACGCATGAGGCCGAACAGGCGCTCTGAGAGGAACTGGCCCATCACCCACAGGCCGGCGACGCCACACATCATGACCAGAAAGGTCGATAGCTCCCGCGACTGCGGAACCTGCCCTTCTTCGCGAGCCTGTTCCAGCCGTCGTGCTGAGGGTGATTCCGTTTTTTCGAGGTCGCTTTCCTCGGCCATGCGCCCGGACTCCTTGTATGGTGCCGATTATCGGCCGTGGCAAGGCGGATGAAGGCCCGGAAAGAGGGGGGATACCGTGGTAATTCGGGCAAATGCCGTGATTGCGCGATCACGCGAATGGGGCCGTGCGCAGTCCGGTCGACCGCAGATCGCAGTGCCACGCGCGCCTAAGCGCCGGCGACGATGAAGATCGCCACGCTAGTGTTACGCCTGAACAGGAGAATCCCGGCATGGCCGGGATTTCCTTGTGCAGAGGTCGGTGTTGCGCCGCCTATTTACCGCCTTTTGTCCACGAGTCCTTCAGGGTCACGGTGCGATTGAAGACCGGGGCGCCCGCTTTCGAGTCGAAGCGGTCCGCAACGAAATAGCCGTGCCGTTCGAACTGGAAACGCGATTCCGGCGCGACTTCCCCGAGGGACGGTTCGAGCCACGCACGGATCACGCTCACCGAATCAGGATTGAGGTCATCGAGGAAGTCGCGCTCCAGCT
The DNA here is from genome assembly GCF_009800965.1 of Cognatazoarcus halotolerans. Taxonomy (GTDB): domain Bacteria; phylum Pseudomonadota; class Gammaproteobacteria; order Burkholderiales; family Rhodocyclaceae; genus Cognatazoarcus; species Cognatazoarcus halotolerans. Next base: position 36,749 of record NZ_WUAF01000024.1, read on the forward strand.
CGGGGGCGTCGCCCTCGCGGCGCGAGCCCGGCGCCGGGTGGGCAAACAGGCGGTCGTACATGCGCACCTCCGCCTGTACGCCCCTGGCCACGCTGACCCAGTGCAGGTTGCCCTTGACCTTGTAGTTGTCGGCGCCCGGCGTGCCGGACCTTGAGTCCGGCATGTACTCGCAGTGGACTGCGGTTACATTGCCTTCGGCATCCTTGTCGCAGCCGAGACACTTGACCACGTAGCCGTAGCGCAGCCGCACCATGTTGCCTGGGAACAGCCGCCGGAACCCCTTTACCGGCTCTTCCATGAAGTCTTCGCGTTCGATCCACAATGCGCGGCCGAACGGCATCGAGCGGTTGCCGAGTTCGGGCTTGAGCGGATGATTCGGGGCGGTGCATTCCTCGAGCTGGCCCTCGGGGTAGTTGTCGATGACCAGCTTGAGCGGGTCCAGCACCGCCACCCGGCGTTCGGCCGAGTCGTTGAGCACTTCGCGCATGCTCTCCTCGAGCACGCTGTATTCGATCAGCGAGTCGGATTTGGAGACGCCGATGCGCTCGGCGAACAGGCGGAACCCTTCCGGCGGATAACCGCGGCGGCGTCCGCCGACCAGTGTCGGCATGCGCGGGTCATCCCATCCCTGGGCGTGGCCTTCCTCGACGAGCTGGATCAACTTTCGCTTGGAAAGCACCACGTAGGTGAGATTGAGGCGCGAGAACTCGATCTGCTTCGGCGCCGGGCTGGGGATCAGCCCCCCTGCGCGAAGCTGCTCCAGCAGCCAGTCGTAGAACGGCCGCTGATCCTCGAACTCCAGCGTGCAGAACGAATGGGTGATGTTCTCGAGGGCGTCCTCGATCGGATGCGCGAAGGTGTACATCGGGTACACGCACCAGGTATCTCCGGTGCGGTGGTGATGGGCATGGCGGATGCGGTAGATCGCCGGGTCGCGCAGATTGATGTTGGGCGAGGCCATGTCGATCTTGGCGCGCAGGATGTGGGTGCCGTCGGCAAATTCGCCAGCCTTCATGCGCGCGAAGAGATCGAGGTTCTCTTCGACGCTGCGCGTGCGGTAGGGGCTGTCCCTGCCCACCTCGGTCAGGGTGCCGCGATAGGCGCGCATCTCTTCGGCCGACAGTGAATCGACATAGGCCTTGCCGGCGCGGATGAGGTATTCGGCGAACGCATACATGCGCTCGAAATAGTCCGATGCGAAGAACAGGTTCTCACCCCAGTCGAAGCCCAGCCAATGCACTGCATCGATGATGGCGTCGACATATTCCTGTTCTTCTCTGGTCGGATTGGTGTCGTCGAAGCGCAGGTGACAGGCGCCGTCGTAGTCGTGGGCCAGGCTGAAGTTGAGACAGATCGACTTCGCGTGGCCGAAATGGAGGTAGCCGTTCGGCTCGGGCGGAAAGCGGGTGCGGATTCTGGCGCTGTCGCCGCGAGGTGCGAAAGTGCCACTCGCCAGATCGTTCTCGATGATGCTGCGCAGGAAGTTGGACGGCAGGTTGACGTCTTGGTTGTCGCTCACTTGGGAATTCCAGAATTGCCAGTCGGTGACCCCGGGACGGGGTGCGAGTTGCGATTCTAACCCGGAGGACATGCCATATGGCCCCGCTTCGCGCTTACCATACGCGCCTCAGGTTCCTGGGGGGACGGTCGTTGTATTGCCGGAATCGTTCCGAAAACGGAAACAGCCGGCCGAGCGCGGTGTTGATCGGAAACACGAAATGAAAAAAGCTATCCTGGGCGCGACCCTGCGCGCCGTGTTGGTTGCCGCTACCCTGGGGTGTGCCTTTCAGGCCGGAGCGCGCGAAGTCGATCTCTTCGAGCTCAGCCTCGAGGAACTCTCCGAATTCCGCCTCACCACGATGTCGCGCAAGACGCAGCGGGTGGGCGAGCTCGCGGCGGCTGCCTACGTGGTCACCGGCGAGGAGATCATGCGCTCGGGCGCAACCTCGATCCCCGAGGCGCTGCGAATGGTCCCCGGCATCCAGGTGGCGCGTATTTCGTCCAGCCGCTGGGCGGTGACTGCGCGTGGTTTCAACGAGCGTTTCGCCAACAAACTGCTGGTGCTGATCGACGGGCGCAGCATCTACACGCCGCTGTACTCGGGGGTGATGTGGGAGAGCCAGGACGTCATGCCCGAGGACGTCGAGCGCATCGAAGTGATCCGTGGGCCGGGTGCCGCACTGTGGGGGGCAAACGCGGTAAACGGCGTGATCAATATCGTTACCCGCAAGACGTCCGAGACGCAGGGCGATCTCGTCGCGGTCCAGGCCGGCACCGAAGAGACGGGTTCGGTCGCCCTTCGTCACGGCGGCGCACTCGACGGCGGTGGTCATTACCGCGTGTACGGCAAGGCCCAGGGGCGCGACGCGTCCTCGCTGCGTGACGACGCCGGTGCCGCGCGTGACGGACAGCGTGACCAGCGGGTGGGTTTCAGGCTCGACCGGCCGCTCTCCGGCGGTAGCATGTTCACCGCGAGTGGCGATGCCTACAACGCCCACAGCGGTGATGAATGGGAGCTCCCGATTCTGGTCGCGCCCTACGTCTATACCCGGCGCATGGATCAACACGACAGCGGCGCGAACCTGCTCGGGCGCTATTCGTGGAGCGATCCGGACGGTTCTGATTCCGTGCTGCAGGCCTATGTCGACCAGGCTCGCACGAACCTCGACTGGATCTGGGCTGCGCGTACCGACCTGGACCTCGACTTCCAGCGGCGCATCCAGTCCGGCAGGCATGACCTCATCTGGGGGCTCGGCTACCATTGGACGACCGACCATTTCAGCGACAACCCGCCCTATGTGGTATCGCCGTCGTCACGTACCCGAGACACCTTCAGCGCCTTCATCCACGACGAGCTCACGCTCGTCCCGGATCGATGGCGCCTGATCCTCGGCAGCAAGTTCGAGCACGACAGCTATGCGGGTGCCAACTGGCAGCCCAACGTACGGGTGCTATGGACACCGACCACGAGCGAATCCTGGTGGGCTGCCGTGTCGCGTTCGGTGCGTTCGCCGAACCGGCCTGAGCTGCAGTCCTCGCTCGACCTGATCGTGCAGCCCGTCCCGGGTGTCGGCGTGCCCGCGCTGATGCGCCTGAATGGCATGGAGAGCTCGCGATTCACCGCCGAAAAGGCGTTGAGCGTCGAAATGGGTTTTCGCCAGTTGCAAAGCGCGCGGCTGTCGTGGGACGCGGCCCTGTATATGACACGATACAGCGATGTCCGCAGCCTGCTGGTGGGGAACCCGAGTTGCCCGGCCGACGTCATCCTGATGCCGACGCCACTGCCGCTCGGCCCGATCGGCGGCTGCCCGGCCGGTTTCATACCGAATTACCTGCTGCTCGACACGGTCGCAACCAACGCCGGACGCTTTACCAGCCGTGGCATAGAACTTTCGGCCGACTGGCGGGTGAACGATTGGTGGCGTTTGCAGGGCAGCTGGTCGAATCAGCTGATGACTGCCGACATGCCGGCGGATGTCCTCGCCGCGGCCGAAGCCCGGCGCTACGCCGGGTCGTCGCCACGCTATCAGGTCTCGCTGCGCTCTTCGATGAACCTGAGCGGTGCCCGGCAAGTGGACTTGTGGCTGCGTCATGTGTCGCGCTTGCGTCACGGCGAAATTCCGGCCTATACGACGCTTGATGCACGTTATGCCTGGCAGCCGTGGGAAGGCCTCGTGCTCTCGCTCGTTGGGCAGAACCTGCTGGAGGATCGTCATCAGGAATTCAAGGGGTCGCTCCCCGACATGCTCTTCTACGAACTCGAGCGCGGAGTCTATGCGCGTGCCGAGTGGCGTTGGTGAGGAGGAGGATGATGATCAGCATCGACCGCCTTCGCCGCGCCCTCGCGTTCCTGTTTCTTGCAGGCGCGTTTCTTTCCGGGAACGTCGCACTGGCCCAGTCCGAGGTCTCTACCGAGTCGCGGGTCAAGGCCGCGTATGTCTACAACTTCGCCAAGTATGTCGAGTGGCCGGGCGTCGCTGCCCAGGGGCCGCTGCGCCTGTGCATCGCGGGCAGCGACAGCCTGGACCGGATGCTCGAGGCGCTCGAAGGCCGACAGGCCCAAGGACGGGTGATTCAGGTGATGAAGGGCGTGCCGCTCGCCCAGCTTCGACATTGCCAGATGGTGTTCGTCGGGCGGGGCGATGCTGCGCTGCTGCACGACGTGGTGCAGGCGACGAGTGGTGCCGCGGTACTCGTGGTGGGCGACGCCGATGGTTTCATCGGGGCCGGCGGCGGGATTGGCCTGGTGGTCGCCGACGATCGGGTTCGGTTCGAGGTCAATGCAGAAGCGCTGAAACTGGGCAGGCTGCGCGCCAGTGCGCAGATGCTGAAGCTTGCCCGGAATGCGGCTGAGCTGACGGTGCGATGATCGCTATCGCGGCTTCCGGCATTTCCGTGTGTTGCCGCGCTCGGCCCGTTCCGGCGCGGTATCGTCTCTCGATGCATTGACCGGCCCCCGCCAAAAAGGGGCCGACTCGATGCGCATCGGTCGATTGCCATTCCGGTCGCGGTGGGGCATCCCGCGCCGGACGAGGCCCGTTCAAGTAAATTCCGGGATTGCCGTATTCAAACCAGATCCTTCCGATATTGCCGCTCGTGTGACCAGCTCTTGACGGAACCACTGCAATGAACCTATCCAATACCGCCCGTGCCGCAATGGTGTGTTGGCTCCTCGCGAGTTCGAATGTGTTTGCCGAATCAACGCCGCTGACCGACCTGAGCCTAGAGGAACTGGTCAAGATGGAAGTCACCAGTGTGTCGCGCAAGGCCCAGCGTCTCTCGGACACCGCGGCGGCCGTTACCGTCCTGAGCCGCGAGGATATCCGTCGTTCCGGCGCGCGCAGCATTCCCGAGGCCCTGCGGTCGGTTCCCGGTGTCGAGGTGGCGCAGATCGGCGCAGGACGTTGGGCGGTGTCGATCAGGGGGTTCAACAGCCGCTTTGCCAACAAGCTGCTGGTGCAGGTGGATGGACGCAGCGTCTACACACCCGCCTTCTCGGGGGTGCTGTGGGAAACCATTGCACCGATCATGGAAGACATCGAGCGCATCGAGGTGGTGCGTGGTCCGGGCGCCGCGCTGTGGGGGGCCAACGCGGTCAACGGCGTGATCAACATCGTTACCCGCAAGACTTCGGCGACGCGGGGAGCCCTGATGTCGATGAGCGTGGACGACAGGGGCCGCCCGGAAGTCGCCGCACGTTATGGTTTCTCGCTTGCCGACAATGTGGACGCCCGGGTCTATGCACGCAGCGTCAACCGCTCGCCAGCCGAGACCGTGGCCGGCAATGCCCTCGGCGATGCGCAGAGTGGCTGGCACGCCGGTTTTCGCGTCGATCGTTCTGGCGCAGGCAGTTCCGGCTGGAGCGTGCAGGGTGATGTCTATGACCAGGAGAGCCCAGAGCGCCAATACGGTGCCACTGGCCTCGAGAAGGCCGAGTTCGGCTATTCCGGTGGTTATCTGATGGGGGTGCGGAGTTGGGCGATCGGCAGCGGTGAAGGTCGTCTCCAGGCGTTCGTCGAGCAGCAGAAGTTGCAATTGCCGCAATACGGCCAGATGACGGTCGATACCGCGGACATGGATTTCCAGAACCAGCTTGCGCCAATCGGCTCGCATGAATTCATCTGGGGGCTGGGCTGGCGGTCGATTTCCTACAATATCGAGTTGAGTGCGCCGTTCTTTGTAAGCCTTGATCCGCGCAGCAGCAACGAACGCATCATAAGTGCCTTCATGCAGGACGAAATCACGCTGCAGCCGCGGCGCTGGAAGCTCCTGCTCGGTGCCCGCCTCGAAGACAACAGTCTGTCGGGTTTCGAACCCCAGCCAAACGTGCGCCTGTTGTGGACCCCGTCCGAGGTGGACAGCATGTGGGCACAGTGGTCGCGGGCCTCGCGAACGCCCTCGGTCGGCGAGGCATACAGCAGTGCTTTCTACGGTTTCGGTGCGGGCGGCGTGCCGCTGCGTACCGTGGTCAATCCCGACGATCCGCTTGATGCCGAGCGTCTGTCGGCATTCGAGCTGGGTTTCCGTCGTCAGCTGAGCGGCGGCAGCTTCGAATTGGTCGCTTACCATCATCGTTACCAGGGCCTGGTCAGCGAATCCTACGGCCCCGTGGTGCCATCGCCCGGTGCGCCATGGCCGATGGAGCAACTGGTCTATCGAGGCAATCGCATCGATGCGGACAGCGTTGGTCTGGAGATGTCGGCGGAAACCCAGTTGTCTGCCGATAGTCGCGTTGCCGCGGCGTTTACCGTGAAAAACGTCAGTGCAACCAAGCCTGCTGGATTGCTTGACGACAGACTGCCGTTCAGGATCAAGGACGTGGTACCCCACTACTCCTTTGTGACGCATTACGATCGGAACATCGACGACACCCACAGCTTTGGCATCGCGGTGCGCAGGGTCAGCGCGCTCCGGATCGGGATCGATGCCTATACCGCGACCGATCTGCGTTTCAGTTGGCACCCGAGCCGGAGTTTCCGGCTCACCGCTGAGGTGCGGAATCTGTTCGATCCGTCGCATCCGGAGTTCATCGCGTACGATTTCTTCCCCTCCGAGAACGGCGAGATTCCACGGCAATTCCTTCTCAAGGCGGTGTGGATGCACTGATCCGCCGATGCGCACCTTCGTAAAACTTCTCATTGCGCTGGCGCTTGGCTTGCCCGTCGGTGCGATGGCGCAGAGCCCGCCGAGCGAGTACCAGCTCAAGGCCGCCTTTCTGCTGAACTTCGCCCGCTATGCAGAGTGGCCGGCGATGCCGGCAGGCACGCTCCGGATCTGCTTGCTGGGGCGGGATCCGTTCGGCGCCGCGCTGGCATCGCTGGAGCATCGTCAGGTGCAGGGGCGGGACGTCAGGATCATCCTGCTCGGCTCGGTTGCCCAGGCCGTCAGTTGCCAGCTCCTGTTCATTTCCGATTCGGAAGAGCGGCGTTCCGCGACCTTGCTGCGCAGTCTCGAGGGGAGTCCGGTGCTGACGGTCAGCGATATGGAGGGCTTCGTCGATGAGGGGGGCGGCATCGGCTTCGTGCTGGTAGACGACCGCATTCGTTTCGATATCAACTATGCTGTGATCCAGCGCGAGGGAATGAAACTCAGTGCGCAGTTGCTGCGCCTCGCTCGGCGAGTTGTCGGTACGGAGGCAGGGCGATGACCGGGCGATTCCATAACATGTCGATTGGCCGCAAGCTCCGCACGGTCGTTCTGCTCGGCGTGTTGGTCGGCATGTCGCTGGCGATGATGGCGATCATCTACAGCGAGGTCAGCAAGGAGGTCGAGCGGGTTGGCGAAGAGGCGCAGGTCTACTCGCGGATCATCGCCGACAATGCGGTCTCGGCCATCCGTTTCGAAGATCCGGTTGCCGCGACCCAATTGCTCGATTCACTGCGCAACATCGTGCGGGTGCGGCGTGCCGCGCTGCTTCGCGCAGACGGTAGCGTGTTTGCCACCTATCCTCGCGGACTGATCGGCAGGCAGGCCCAGATCGCGGAGCTGGTCGGCGAGAGCCGCGAGACGGCACCTCGTTGGTCATGGGACGCGCTGCGCAGCACGACGCCGATCGTCCACGACGACGAGGGTGTCGGTTACATGGCGCTGGAACTCTCGCTGGCCGAAACATGGCAAGGGCTGGGGCTGTGGCTGCTCTTCGCGCTGGCAGGCGCCGGTCTTGGCATCGGTGCGGCTGTCGCCCTCATCAACCGGATCCTGCCCGTCATCCTCGATCCGATGCTCGGACTGGCGCGGGTTGCGCGGCGGGTGGCAATCGAAAAGCAGTATCACCTGCGTGCACCGGCAGGCAAGGGCGACGAAGTGGGCGAACTGATCGCGGGCTTTAACGAAATGCTGAGCCAGATCGAGCAGCGTGACGAGGAGTTGGCGAAACACCGGAATCATCTCGAGGCCGAGGTCGAGGCGCGCACCGCGGAATTGCGGCTCGCCAAGGAGCAGGCCGAGGCGGCGAGTCTGGCGAAGAGCCTCTTTCTCGCCAACATGAGTCACGAAATCCGTACGCCGATGAACGGGATTCTCGGCATGTCCGATCTGCTGCGCGATACTCCGCTCGATGAACGCCAGGGGCGCTTCGTCGATATGCTGCATGGTTCGGCCGAGCTGTTGCTGTTCATCATCAATGACATCCTCGACTTCTCCAAGATCGAGGCCGGCAAGCTCGAACTGGAGTTTCTGCCCTTCTCTCCGGTGCGGGCCGTCGAAGAGGTCGTGCTTCTTTTCGCCGAGCGCGCCCAGTTGAAAGGGCTCGAAATCCTGGTGCTGATCGACCCGTCGGTGCCGTCCCTAGTGCGGGGTGATCCCCACCGTTTCCGTCAGGTACTCGGCAATCTGGTCTCGAACGCGGTCAAGTTCACCGAGGCCGGCGAGGTGGTGGTCCATCTCGAGCAACTGCCCGACGGGGCGACGGAGGGCGCGCGAGTGCGTCTGCGCTGCACGGTCGAAGACACCGGGATCGGTATCCCCGTGTCGGCGCAAGGCAATCTCTTCAAGGCATTTTCGCAGGCCGACAATTCGATGGCACGACGCTACGGCGGTACCGGGCTCGGCCTTGCCATCGCTCGCGAACTCGCCGAGATGATGGGCGGTGGTCTGAGTTTCAAGAACATGCCCGGACACGGCGCGAGTTTTTCGGTGGAAATCACCACCGAATTGCTGGCCGGCCCGGAGCCCGAGTCCGTCTCCTCGGATGGTCTGCCGGTGGCGGTCATCAGCGAGAATGAGCGGCTGCGCGAAGTGCTGTGCAAACAGGTCGCCAACCTGGGGCTGCGCAGTGAAGGCTTCCCGACCGCCGAACGATTTCTGGCGACGGTCAGCCAACCTGGCTGGGTCCTGCTCGATTCGCGCCTGGTTCAGCGTGCGGGTGAGCAGGTGGTTCCGCGCCTGTGCGCAAGCGGCGCGCGCGTCGTCGCGCTTACCCGGTTGCGCTCTTCGTCCGATTGCGACCGCGCCCGGCACGCCGGGGCCAAGGCATGTCTGTCCAAGCCGCTGATGCAGGCGGATCTCGCACGGCTGCTGTCTGATTCCCTGCCGGAAGTGCCGGCGTCACGTCAGCCAGGGGCGCTGACCCAGCGTTTCAGCGCGCGTGTCCTGCTGGCGGAGGATCATCCGGTGAATCGCGAAATCGCGGTCGCGATGTTGCGCTCGCTGGGCTGTACGGTGGTGACCGCCGAAAACGGCATCGCGGCCGTCAATGCCTATGCGGCTGGTAGCTTCGACGTCGTACTGATGGACATCCAGATGCCGGAGATGGACGGGCTCAACGCGACCCGCGCGATCCGCGAGATCGAAGCGGCACGCACCAGGCCGGCGTGGCGCACGCCCATCCTCGCGCTTACCGCGAATGCATTGCGCGATGACCGCAGCAATTGTCTCGCTGCCGGGATGGACGATTACCTCTCCAAGCCGATCGTTCGCGAACAGCTCGCCCACGCGCTCGAAAAAGTGCTGCCGCCCGAACGTGTAAGCCGTGTCGAGCCGCCGCCCGAGTCCGCCGCGCGGGGCGCAAGGGAGCTCGCCGTGGATGGCGCCCCGCCGCCCACACCGCGGAGTTCCGCAAATCCGGCGAGTATCGAACGTGTTCCCCTGCTGGCGCTCGATGTATTGCTCGAAGTGCCCGGTGTCGCCGGCGACAGGCAGGCGCCGTTGCTCGGCCGGATACTGGCGCTGTTCGTGAGCGAGTCCCGCAGCGGAATCGGGCAGGCGTCGCGCGATGCCGAAGCCGGGAACTGGAGCGGCGTGCAGAAGTTCGCCCACAAGACAAAATCCGCGGCGGCATCGGTCGGTGCCATGCGGGTGGCGCACGCGGCGCGGGAACTCGACGCGCAGCTCAAGGCGGGACGCAGCGGCGAGGCGATGGCGCTGATGCACCTGATCGAGGAGTCCTTCCGCGGCTACGTTCATTCGCTGGAGGGCGAAGGGCTGCTCGCGGCCGGCGAGCTCCAGACCGAGAGGGCATCATGAGAGACGTACTGGACGATGCCCGTCTGCTGATCATCGATGACGATGCGCTGACCCGGCTGCTGGCCGCAGAGGCCTTGCGGGAAAGCGGGTTCACCGTCTTCGAGGCCGATTGCGGCGACGATGGATTGCGGTTGTTCGGCAGCGTCAATCCGGACCTCGTGTTGCTCGATGTAATGATGCCCGGGATCGACGGCTTCGAGGTGTGCCGTCGCCTGCGCGAAGAGCCCCGGGGCCATCGCCTGCCGATCATCATGCTGACCGGCCTGGAAGATACCCGCTCGATCGAACGGGCCTACGACGAGGGCGCCACCGACTTCATTTCGAAGCCCATAAACTGGACCCTGTTGCGGCACAGGGTGCGCTATGCACTGCGTTCGGCCGCACTGCTCGACGAATTGGTGCGCAGCGAGGATGTGCTCGCCAATGCTCAGCGCATCGGCCGAATGGGCAGCTGGGAGTGGGTGCCGCAGGAGGATCTGCTGCAGTGCTCCGATACCTACATGACATTGTTCGGCGAGAACGCCAGTACCTTCGGGTCGGGGCACGATGCGGTCCTTTCTCGCGTGTATCCGGCCGATCGAGAGCTGCTCGGCGAGGCGTTGGAGGGGGCCCGCAACGGCCGCGCCTATCAGCTCGAGTATCGTATCGTAAGGCCCGACGGGGCTGTGCGGACCATGCAGGAAATCGCAGTGCCGGTCTTTGACGCTTCCGGTGAAGTCTCGTCGGTGCAGGGTACCCTGCAGGATGTCACCGATCGGGTCGAGGGGGAGCGCCGTATCCGCTATCTCGCCTATTTCGACAGCCTTACCGGGTTACCCAATCGTCAATCGTTCCGCGAAACGCTGGATGGCATCGTGCTGCGTGCCGGGCGGCGCAACGAATCCTGCGCCGTGATGTTCCTGGACGTGGATCGTTTCGGGCGGATCAACGAAAGCCTCGGCCAGGACTGTGCGGATCAGGTGCTGCAGCTGATTGCGGCCCGTTTGCGCGACTTCAGTCGCTTCGAACTCGCCAACGAGATCGCCCGGGACGCGCGAGAGGAGGTGTTCGTCGCGCGGCTCGGCGGCGATGAATTCGCACTGATGCTCGAGGGCGTGGACGAAGAGCAGGCCTTGTTCGATATTGCGCTGCGGCTGCAGGCGCAACTGCAGCGCCCGATTCGCGTCGCCGGTCATGATCTGACCCTGTCCGCGTGCGTCGGCCTGTCGGTCTTTCCCGCCCACGCCGGTGATGCCGACAGCCTCATGAAGTGTGCCGAGACGGCGGTCAGCCAGGCCAAGCGCGAGGGTAGCGGGGGCCACATCCAGCAGTTCACCGAAGAGATGAAGATCGCTTCTTTTGCCAAGCTCAGCCTCGAGAACGCGTTGCGCAGAGGGGTTGATCGTGGCGAATTGAGGATGTTCTACCAGGCGAAGGTCGACGCGGTACACAAGCGCATCGTCGGTGCCGAGGCTCTGGTTCGTTGGGCTCACCCCGAGCGCGGGCTGGTGTCCCCGGGAGAGTTCGTACCCCTGGCCGAAGAGGTCGGTTTGATCGTGCCGCTGAGTGAATGGGTGGTTCGCGAAGTGTGCCGCCAGCTCGCGCAGTGGCGCGCGGGCGGCCTCAATCCGCCGCCGATTTCGATCAATCTGTCTGCCGGCCATTTTCGCCATGTCGGCCTGCTCGACCTGATCGGCGACGCGCTCGAGCGCAACCGGATCGACCCGGATCTGCTCGAGTTCGAGCTTACCGAGAGTTCGCTGATGCGCGACGCCGAGCTGACCGACCGAATTCTCAATGGTTTTCGCGAAAAGGGCTTGCGCATCGCGGTCGATGATTTCGGCACCGGCTATTCGTCGCTCGCCTACCTCAAGCGTTTTGCACTCGATGTAGTCAAGATCGACCGCTCATTCGTGAACGACATCGAGGACGATGCCAGTGACGCCGCAATCGTCGCTGCGATCGTGGCGATGACCCGGACGCTGGGTATCGAGGTCGTGGCCGAAGGGGTGGAGACCGAAAGCCAGGTCCAGCATCTGATCGCGCTCGGTTGTCACGTGATGCAGGGATACCTTTACTCGCATCCGGTCTCGGCGGCCGAATTCGAGAACACGCTGCGCAACGGACTCCCCGCGCTGGCCGCCTGATCGTTCAGGTATTCCAGCGCACGCGGGCCGTGAACATCGCGCGCAGCGCGTTCAGGGCGTCCTCCGATTCGGCCACCAGTGCGTAGTACCCCTGGCCACCGCTTGCGACGGTTGCGACATAGCCCTTCATTCGTATTTCCTCGGGCAGCGGGTCGCCGCGACGACCCGGCATCAGGATCAGGGTGGCGGGACCGTACTCGGTCTGCAGCACGATGTGCCAGCCGGTGCCGCCCGGAACCGGACAAAGCTTCATGTACAGCACCTTCCCGATCGGCGCCTCGAGTGTCCCGCCGAAGTTTGCAAGCACCGTTCTGAACTGCGCCGGATCGGCCAGACGATGCTGGCTGAACGACTCGGGCTCGTGAAGGACGTGCCGGATCGCTTCGCTGGCGGAGTCGCTGCGCGCGGCCCCGCCGAATTCCTGCAGGCCGACACCAAAGCTCAGGACGATCGTCGCCGCCATCGCCCAGCTACGCCAGGGGCGGGCCCCCGGACGGTTGCGCACGCGCAGCATGACCCGGTCGGCGAGGCCCTCGGGCACGGGTACCTGCAGGGCCTCATCGATCCGACGTTCGTTCGCGTCGAGTTCGCGGATGAAGCGTTGGCAGGCCTGACAGCCCTGCACATGGCGGATGGCGTCGGCCGGCAGGCGACTCGGGTCGGCCAGCTTGGCACGACGAACGTCGAGGCAGTTGAAATCGTGTGCTGTTTTCATTTGCGTTCCCTTCGGGCCGGTGCATCTTCGCCCTTGAGCAAGCCGCGCAGGGACTGCCGGGCACGGGTGAGTCGCACCATGACGGCGCCTTCGGAGGTTTCAAGCATGTCTGCAATCTCGGCACAGGAGAAACCCCCCAGGGTCTGCAGCAGAAAAGGTTCGCGCAGCGACAGGGGGAGTTCGCCAATGAGCTGTTCTATTTCGACGAGGGCAATCGGGTCATGGTCGGCGGCGATCGCGAGATCCTCGGGCTGATCATCCACGTAATCGAATCGCTTTCGCTCGTAGAGGCGGGCATGTTCGTTGCGCAGAATGCTGATCAGCCAGGACTTGACCACCGCGCGATCGCGCAGCTTGTCCCACGCGTTCCAGGCCCGCAGAAAGGTTTCCTGAACGAGATCCTCGGCGACGAAGCGGTCGCGACACAGCCAGAACGCAAACCGATAAAGGTCCGCGCTGTAACCGCGCACGGTCTGTTCGAAAATCTTTTCCTTTCCCAACGAAAGCAGCATGGAATTCTCCCCTTGCGAGCTTAGACCGGGCGTCGGCGCGGAACCTTACCGAAGCGGCGGGCGGTATCAGCCGGTCGAGCAGCGGCGGTCTGAATCCCAGGTTCGGTTGCCGTAAGGTAGGCACCGCGTGGTCGGTCTTCAGTGACATGGGCCACCCGGCCCTGCGCGATCACATTCACGGAGGACACCCCATGCGCACACTGTTGCCGATTGCCGCTCTGCTCGTTTCCAGTGCCGCCTTCGCGGCGAACACCGAAACCCCGAGAGTCATCACCCTCAACCAGGTCGGCTGCCAGTTCCTGGAAAGCGAGGGCGATGTAAACCATGGTTACCGGCCGAAGAGCGCTGCCGATTGCGAGCGTATCAACAAGGCCAGCGGCGAGAAGCGTGTTGGCGAGGCAAAGGTGCTTGAGCTGCCCGCCGGAAAATACGTCTTCAGGGTCACCAACCGCGACGTGCCCTATGAACTGGGCTTCTGGCTGCGCGGTGCGAGCCTCGCCGGCCGGGCCCTGTTGCCAAGTGTGTCGGGCGGCGGGCTCACCACCGGAGTGACCCAGGACTACGAGATTGCCCTCAAGCCCGGCGAGTACGTCTACTCCTGTCCGCTCAATCCAACGCCCGACTACAAGCTGGTAGTCAGATAGCGCGCAGCGTCGGCGGATTCGGCGAGGCTCGCCCGAGCGGTTACAATTGCGGCTGTTGAAGACGACGGACGCATTCATCCAATGAATCCCCTGGCCTTTCTGGCGGTCGGTCTCGGCGCAGCCTGCGGAGCCTGGATTCGCTGGTGGCTCGGGATCCGGCTCAATCCGGTACTTGTGCACCTGCCGCTTGGAACGCTCGTTGCCAATCTTGCCGGCGGTTATCTGATCGGCGTGGCCGTGGCCGTGTTTACGGTCCATCACGGGCTGCCGCACGAGTTGCGGCTTTTCGCCATCACCGGATTCCTGGGTGCCCTTACCACCTTTTCGACCTTTTCGGCCGAGGTGGTGCAGCTCCTGCAGGCGGCTCAGTACGGATGGGCGCTGTTTACCGCCGGAATCCACCTGAGCGGCTCGCTGCTCATGACCGGACTGGGTTTCTGGACGGTGAGCCGTCTGCAGGGTTGATGAACGCGGCGTCACCGAACCGGCCGTTTCCATGACGATGGACCCCTATTCACTGCTCGAGCAAGTGCTCAGCGCCGATCGACCGGCGCTGCGCCGCCGCCTGCGCGGCCTCAGGCAGCGGCCCCGCGGGCTCGATGATCTGCCTGTGCCGCTCCGCGCCGATCTCGAGGCGTCGGCCGCGCGTCGCGGCGAGCGGACCACGCATCTGCCGAAACCCGAATTCCCGCCCGAGCTGCCGGTCAATCAGCGGCGCGACGAGATCATCGAGGCGATCGGGAAGCACCAGGTGGTGATCGTGTGCGGCGAGACCGGGTCAGGAAAGACCACCCAGCTGCCGAAGCTGTGCCTCGAGCTGGGCCGTGGCGCGGCGGGCCTGATCGGCCATACCCAGCCGCGCAGGATCGCCGCGCGTGCAACCGCCAGCCGCATCGCCCAGGAGCTCAAATCCGAGCTTGGCCAGCACGTTGGTTACAAGATCCGCTTCACCGACCGGCTCGGCCCGGACAGCTACATCAAGCTGATGACCGACGGGATCCTGCTGGCCGAAACCCAGGGCGACCCGCTGCTGTCGGCCTACGACACGCTGATCATCGACGAGGCGCACGAGCGCAGCCTCAACATCGATTTCCTGCTCGGCTACCTGCGCCAGCTGCTGCCCAAGCGGCCCGATCTGAAAGTGATCGTCACTTCGGCAACGCTCGATGCCGAGCGCTTCGCGAAGCACTTCGCCGATCGGGCAGGCAAGCCGGCCCCGGTCATCGAGGTGTCGGGACGGCTTTACCCGATCGAGGTCCGCTATCGGCCGGTCGAGGACCTTGAGGTCGACGATTCTAAAAAGAAGGGCCCGGATCTCTACGATGCGCTGGTCGACGCGGTGGACGAGGCGCAGCGAGCCGGGCCCGGTGACGTGCTGGTGTTCCTGCCCGGCGAGCGGGAGATTCGCGAGGCGGCCGAAGCGCTGCGCAAGGCCCACCATTCCGCCGGCACCGAGGTGCTGAGCCTGTTCGCCCGGCAGTCCGCACAGGAGCAGGCGCGGGTTTTTGCGCCGAGCCGGGGGCGTCGCGTGGTCCTCGCCACCAACGTGGCTGAAACCTCACTCACCGTGCCCGGCATCCGCTACGTGGTCGATACCGGGCTGGCGCGGGTCAAGCGCTACTCGCATCGCAACAAGGTCGAGCAGCTGCAGGTCGAGAAGATCGCCCAGTCGGCGGCGCGGCAGCGTGCCGGTCGCTGCGGCCGGGTGATGGACGGCATCTGCTTCCGGCTCTATGCCGAGGACGACTTCGACAAACGCCCGGCCCATACCGACCCGGAAGTGCTGCGTTCGTCGCTGGCGGGCGTGATCCTGCGCATGAAGTCGCTCAGGCTCGGTGAGGTCGAGGATTTCCCGTTCATCGATGCGCCGCTCGGCAAGATGATTTCGGATGGCTACCAGTTGCTCGGCGAGCTGGGCGCTGTGGATGAGAGCCTGCAGCTGACCGCCGTGGGGCGCGAGCTTGCCAAGCTGCCGCTGGACCCGAAGATCGGCCGCATGATTCTCGCCGCCCGCGATCGCGGATGCCTGCGTGAAATGCTGGTGATCGCCAGCGCCTTGTCAGCGCAGGACGCGCGCGAGCGGCCGCCTGATCGGCAGGGCGCCGCCGATCAGGCGCATGCGACGTTCCGTGGCGGCGAGATCGACCAGAAATCCGAGTTTCTGTGGTTTCTGCATGCCTGGAAGGCCTGGGATGAGGTGCTCCGGCACGAAAGCAGCAGCAAGCAGAAAGCCTGGTGCAAGCAACACTTCATGTCCTGGCTGCGGCTGCGCGAATGGCGCGATGTGCACAGCCAGCTGCATACCCTCTGCGCCGAGCACGGCTGGAAGGAGAACCAGCAGCCGGCCAACTACGAAGCGATCCACAAGGCCCTGCTGGCCGGCCTGCTCGGCCACGTGGGCTGCAAGGTCGAGGATGCATCGGGTCCGCAGGCGGGTTCTTACCTGGGTGCCCGCGGGATCAAATTCTGGCCGCATCCCGGCTCGTCGCTGGCGCGAAAGGCCGGCAAGTGGATCGTCAGCGCCGAGCTGGTGGATACCTCGCGGTTGTTCGGTCGA
Source organism: Cognatazoarcus halotolerans (assembly GCF_009800965.1). Taxonomy (GTDB): domain Bacteria; phylum Pseudomonadota; class Gammaproteobacteria; order Burkholderiales; family Rhodocyclaceae; genus Cognatazoarcus; species Cognatazoarcus halotolerans. The sequence continues at coordinate 53,266 of NZ_WUAF01000024.1, forward strand.
TGCATCGCCCGCATCGAGCCGGAGTGGCTCGAGGAGGTGGGTGCGCATCTGCTCAAGCGTCACGTGTTCGAGCCGCACTGGGAAAAGGCCCAGGGGGCGGTGCGCGCGTGGGAGCGCGGCACCCTGCACGGCATCGTGCTCTATGCACGGCGCAGCGTCGCCTATCGCGATGTCGATCCCGCTCTTTGCCGCGAAATCTTCATCCGCAGCGCCCTGGTCGAGGGCGAGATCGCCGAGGGGCCTGCGCGTGCCATGCCCTTCCTTAACCACAACCGGTGGCTGATGGCCGAGATCGAGCGTCTCGAGCACAAGTCGCGGCGCCCCGATGTGCTGGTGGACGAAGCGCTCATCCAGGCCTTCTACGAGAGCAAGGTGCCGGCCGATGTGGTCGATCTGGCGAGCTTCGAGAAGTGGCGCAAGCTGGCCGAGAAGGCCGAGCCGAAGCTGCTCCACCTGACCCGTGACCAGCTCATGCGTCACGAGGCCGAGGGCATCACCACCGAGCGCTTTCCGGCCAGCTTCGAGGTCCTCGGCCAGAAGCTCAGGCTGGTCTATCTGCATCAGCCCGGTGAGGCCGATGATGGCGTGACGCTGCTCGTGCCGCTGGCGATGCTCAACCAGATTCCGGGCAATCGCTGCGAATGGCTGGTGCCCGGACTGCTCGAAGAAAAGGTTGCGGCACTGCTGCGCACCGTGCCGCAGAAGCATCGCCACCGCCTGCAGCCGATGGTCGAAAGCGCCGCCGCCTTCATGGCGCTCTATGAGGCAGGCGAACTCGAAACCGACGAACCGCTGGTGCGTACCCTGCAGCGTTTTGTCGAAGAGCGGGTGAGCCTGAAATTGCCGATGGAGAGTTTTCGCCCGGAGAACCTCAATCCGCATTGCTTCATGAATTTCCGTGTGGTCGATGAGCACGGGCGGGTGATGGGACAGTCGCGCAACCTCTCGGAACTGCGGGCGCGCTTCCACGGGCAGATTGCCGCGGCCTTCAAGGCCGCGCAGCTGGTGGCGGATGCGCCGGCAGTCGAGCCCACAGCGAGCCGCTCCGACAAGCGTGCCGATACCGGCGCTCCGCCTACGGGTGCTGGCGACGATGCGCAGGGGCACTCGTTCGCGGGGCTGATCGCATGGACTTTCGGTGCCTTGCCCGAACTGCTCGAGGTCAAGGTCGGCAAGCGCGAGATCATCGGCTTTCCGGCGCTGCATGACGACGGCGCCACGGTCAGCCTGCGGCCCTACGACACGCCGGAAGAGGCCGCCCGGGTACATTCGAAGGGTCTCGCGCGGCTGTTTGCGCTGAACCTGAAGGATCAGGTCAAGGCCATCGAACGCCTTCCCGGAATTCGCGAACTGGCGCTGCAGTTCATGCCCTTCGGCACCGAAGCCGAACTCAAGCAGCAGCTTGTGGCGGCGACGCTGGCGAGAACCTGCCTGGTTGAGCCGCTGCCCGGCGACGCGGCCGGCTTCGAGCAGCGCTGCCGTGAGGCCAAGCCACGAATCACCTTGGTTGCGCAGGAGTTCATGCGGCTTGCCGGTCAGGTGATTGTCGAGCACGGCCTGTTGCAGAAGCGCCTCGGTGGCCTGAAGACCTTCCCCGACGTGGTGGCCGACATCCAGTCGCAGGTGTCTGCATTGATGCCCAGGGATTTCCTGCTGGCCTGCCCGTGGGAACGGCTTGCGCACTTCCCGCGCTATCTCAAGGCCGCGGTGGTGCGAATCGACAAGCTGCGCAACAACCCCGGCCGCGATGCCGAACTCATGCGCGACTGGAAGGTGCTCGCCCAGGCGTGGGAGCGGGAAAACCTGGCCAAGCTCAAGGCCGGCGTGCGGGAACCCGCGCTGGAGGAGTTCCGCTGGTTGCTCGAGGAGTTGCGGGTCGGCCTGTTTGCGCAGGAACTCAGGACGCCGATGCCGGTGTCGGTGAAGCGGCTCCAGAAAATCTGGGACAGCCGCCCAATGTAGGTCGTAGCGGGCACTGATGTCGGTATCGTCTTACAGCTGAAAGTGCTCTCCGGGAGTATCTTGTCGATGAGGGGCGCGGTCTGCCAGTGGCACTAAGCGTCGGAGAAATCGTGTAGTTGAACGTCAACAAGAAGGAAATCGTATGAGTATGCGAATGCAGGTTGTTATCCCCATAGTTGTTACCGCGATGGCTTTCGCTGGTTGCGCTACGAATACCCAGAATCAGAACAGGGCCATCGGCACGGCGACAGGTGCCGTGTTTGGTGGTGTGATCGGCAAGCAGATTGGCGGGGGGACCGGTAGCGCTGTCGTTGGGGCCGCCTTGGGGGGCGCGTTTGGTTATCTCGCCGGCAGCAAGGTGAAAGTGACGGAGCGCCCGGACGGCTCGGTCAAGCTCGATATTCCTGGATCCGTTCTGTTCAGTACGGATAGTGCTGCCATCAGTCCCGCGTTCGAGCAAACCCTGGACAGGATCGCGGTTACGCTCAATGAGCATCCGACGACCACCGTGAATGTGGTCGGCCATACCGATAGCGAGGGAAGTGAGGCATACAACCAAAGCCTCTCGCTGAAGCGGGCGACGAGCGTCGCCTCATATCTCCAGTCGCGGGGCGTTACGGCCGCGCGTGTCATCGCTTCGGGCATGGGGGAAAGCATGCCGGTCGCGGATAACGCCACCGAGGCCGGGCGTGCGCAGAATCGTCGCGTGGAAATGTTCGTTAACCCGGCCGCCAAGAACTGACGGTCGCGGTTAGATAGTTCCGGGGCCGAGCAGGGCAGGTCAGCCTTTTTCCGAAGGAGAGACCGCCTTGCCCTTGCCCGGTTGGAGCGTTGGTCAATTGACCTTGAGGCGACCTCCGCGGCCGAGGCCTCCTTTTACTTCCTGAGCCTTGTAGTTCTTAAGCGCGACGACCATCTTGTTGTATGCATCAGTGAAGGCCGCGACGGTCGCCTTGCCTTCCGGCGTGCGCGAGAAGCCGGAAAGTGCGCCTGCCGCACCTCCACCAAAGGCGCCCAGCGCCGCGCCGTAGTTGGTTGCCGTGGAACTGCCTTCCGCCGCCGAAATCTGAACCGCCGAGCGAACGTCGAAAAGCGATAGCGTGACCACTGAAGCCTTTGATTCGAGGCTGCCTGCAAGTGCGCCGATCGTTCCGCCCAGCAGGCCGCCCAACGCGCCGCCGACCTTGCCGGTTGAATCATTGTTAATGATTATTTGTGGTTCGAGATAGTAGTCGGCCGCGACGCGCTGGCCTTTCTGTTGCTTTGAGCCGGCCCGGTATTCTCCAGAGTTGCGTTGAATCTGGGTGATTCGGGAAAGCCTGGCGTCTGCCCGCTGATTACCAATCGAGGTAATGACGAAGCAGTTGGATTTTTGCACGGCCAGCCTCAGCATCGGCTCTATCGAGGTGACCTGCGTGGTGCGACCGAACTCGTCGTACCACGATGCGTTGCGGCCGTCGTCGATCGCGATCGTACCGAGTGTCTCGTCACATCGTTCGAAATCAGCGTTTTCACTGACACTTGTTGCCCCCGCAGCCGCACCTTGTTCCGAGGTACTGTTGGTGCCCAAGCTGGGCATCCCTGGCGTCACGCAGCCGGCAAGAAGGCCGGAGGCGAGCAGGGCGGAAATGGTCAGTGCGGAGTGTTTCATGTGTTGGGCCTCGGAACGGAGATTAGGGGGAGTAAAGTGTTGCTGTCAGTGGTAATACCAGTAGCCGGCGCGCCAGTAGCCAAGGTAGGCGTAGCCGCTGTACCAGTAGCGGTAGAAAACCGGCCGCCAGCGCTGGGTCCATTTCCAGTATTCCTGATCTGACTTCTTCGCTGCGCTGGCCTCCGCGAGTAGTTTGCTTGCTTCCTTGTCACCACGCCCGGCCGCAATTGTGAGCCACTTTTCTGCCTCGGCGGGATCCGATCCCATCTCTTCGAGGCCGGTAAGGTAGAACCGGCCAAGCGCCTTCTGTGCGGAGAGCTCGCCGCGTTCAGCTGCATCCCGCATCCAGGTGAGCGCCTGGTAACTGTCCTGTCTGATGCCATCGCCCCTGAAATATCGCAAACCGAGATCATAGGCGGCTCTCGGATCCTTTTTCGCGACGTCTTCGAGGGCAAGGACGCGCGGATCTGCGAGTTCCTCAGCCTTTCGCTCGGGCGCGTAGTTTCGCGGGCGCTCGTTGCAGCCCGACGTATCGCAGATCTGCACGGTCTGGCGGGGCTGAGGTTGAGCGCATCCAGTTGCGGCGAGCAGCGCAAGCAAGAGCATGAAGCCTTTGAGCGGTCGCATCATGCAGTCCATGGAGAATGAATATGATCGGGCGATTATAGCTTTTGCAAAACGTAGCACAAGACAATATGTTCTTGTCAGATTCGATGCGCCGGAGAGCAGCGAGGTACAGGGAGTCTTGATGAATTAGGGTCTAGCAGGTTGATGCAAAACCCAGTGAACGAACGGCCCTGGCAAATGTCATAGCCTGGTCTTCCGAACCCTTGTCCTGAAAGCGATGCGTGGCCAACTCGACCCCCAGTCCTCGATGTTCCATTACTTCTCGGCCGAATCTCGCGTGCCGGCAGATCATCCGCTGCGAGGGGTGAAGAAACTGGCCGAGCGAGCACTTCGCGCCATTTCCACTGAACTCGATGCGCTCTATTCGAGCACGGGTCGCCCGTCGATTCCACCGGAGCGGCTGCTCAAGGGCCAATTGCTCATCGCGCTGTATTCGATTCGCTCCGATCGGCAGTTCTGCGAGCAACTCGACTACAACATTCTCTTCCGCTGGTTTCTCGACATGGATCTGGAGAGCGCCAGTCTGGAGCAATCGAATTTCAGTCGGCTGCGCGAGCGACTGGTGGTCACCGACGTCGCGCGCCGATTTTTTGATGAAGTCGTGTGCCTTGCGCGCCGTGAGCGGCTCCTGTCTTCCGATCACTTCACCGTCGATGGCACGCTGATCGAAGCCTGGGCCTCGTTCAAGAGCTTCAGGCGCAAGGACGGCGAGCCGCCCAAGGATGGGGGTGACGGCACCGGCATGGTCGATTTCAAGGGCGAGAAGCGATCGAATGCCACGCACCAGAGCACAACCGACCCGGAATCGAAGCTCATGAGGAAAGGCAACGGCCAGCCGGCCAAGCTCAGCTACGGCGGTCATGTGCTCATGGAGAATCGCAACGGCCTGTGCGTGGATATTCTGGTGACCGACGCGACGC
>NZ_WUAF01000025.1 GCF_009800965.1 Cognatazoarcus halotolerans
AAGGCCAGTATCAAGACCAAGCGATTGTTGGCGGCAACATCCGATGAGTACCGCGCCGAGTTGCTCGGATTCGAGCCGGAAGACGAGGATGACGATTGATGACGTTCGCGTAGCTGCGGGAGCCCTGGGAAGTCTACGACAACCAATCCCAAGAAAAATTTGTCGCGGTGGTGTCTGAGAAAGACGGTCAAGGAAAGCCGTTTCTACCGATCTACTACAAGTCGCGGATATACATTGACCTTAGCGAACCAGATAAGTACAGCGACAATTTTGAGAGGCTTCTGCGGTGGGTTTTCGACAAGCCTCTCTATCAAAAGCCGGCCCTCGGGGAAAAGCCAGCGTTTCTAAGCGATGGAGAACACATTTCGCTTGGAACTACTCCTGCATTCAAACGATGCATCGACGCGATAAAGAACAGCAAGCCTTTCGCATCTGGAGCGTTGGAAGAATATTGCGAACTATTCGTGCAGAATTTCGAGCGATTTCGCATCTCAAAGGTTGATGGTCGCGAATTCGATGATGAACTCATCAGGAATATTGAAGATTTCCTGCCTTATAGAAACGAAGCAATCCAACTATTTATTACGGTGGCGCAGTACGCCCCGAATCAGGAGTTCATTGGGCGCATTCATCGCTTCTTTGAGTCTCTCATTCCTTACATGCAGAGGCCCAGTGACATTCAGCAATCGAACGAATGGGATTTTGATAATTTCAAGTTTCTGGTGCACGAGCTGTTTCTATATGCGGTTGCAGCACTACTCAAACAAGACCGATTAGAAGAAGCAGCCGACTTTTTGTCACGCCAGTACTACCTCCCAGGCAACTCGGACTATGGCCGGGACTCAATGGTTGGATATTTGGTGTTCCGTGAATATCTGAAGTCCCTTGAGCATAGGAACGAAAGGCTGAATCTTCGTAAATTGTCGCTCCATTCGAATTTATTGAAGGAGCGATCTGCCGGGATAAGCATCGAGTTCCGCCACTTGATGCAAGCCGACTTCATCGCGTTCCTTCGCGCAGAAATTGAAATCAACGACGAATGGAACCGCTGGTGGCCCGAAACACTTCTTCATGTCGGCCATTTTCATAGTGCTTTCGAGGTGTTTGCACGATCATCCTCTAAAGCCTACTTCGACCGAGCAAAACGTCTGATTGCAATTCAATCGCCGTCCGATCTCGCTCCACTGTTCGAGCAATACCAGACCGGTCGTCGCAAGCTGCCCACCTGGGAAATGAATAGGTTCAGGCCGGCAGCACTTGTCGGTTTTGAACATCTAGCAACCCGAGCGTAATCAGTGAAAAGGCATAACTCTGTGGCCCACTGGACGCTGCGCGATAATGCCGCGCAGCGCCGGTGACCTTCACGTTGGGCATAAGCCATGCGCGACGAAATCTACATTCTCAACTTGTGCGACGCAATCTTGAGATCGCGATCGGAGCGTCAGTGTCGGTTCTCATTCTTGGTGGGTGATACCGGAAGAAGACTTCCGGTCGACGCCTATTACCCGCATCTCCGCCTGGTGATTGAATACCACGAAAGGCAGCATTCCGTGGCGGTGCCGTTCTTCGACAACAAAGCTACGGTCAGCGGTGTTCCTCGCGGAGTACAGAGAGCCATCTATGATCAGCGGCGAAGAGAAGTCCTTCCTCAACACGGGCTGCAATTGATCGAGTTCAGTGTTGCCGAATTCATCTGCAAAGGGCGACGCTTGAAGCGCCGCGAAGGGGAAGACTTGCAAGTCATTCGCCAGAAGTTGCAGCCGTTCATTGCCCAACAAGGCGCTTCATCCGACCGTCAAAATGCTGCGCATTTTGTCGTCGGCTGAGCTTTGTCGTTGGGCGTCAAAGTGAGGACGACATGAGGGTCAGATACCGTCTTTCGAGTCAAGGGCTGGCAGGCAAAAGTCTGGCCGAAACGGCTCTCCAGATCGGACCACGCCATAGATCAGGTGAACGAGCTTTCTCATCGCTGCACCAATGACCGCCTTGGGCGCCAGACCGTTGGCACGTAATCGTTCGCCGAAGACTTTCAGGATCGGATTGTGGCGTAGGGCCACCATGCCGGGCATGTAGAGCGCCTTCCTGATCGACGTATGGCCGGTTCGGCTGATCACGCTGCGGCCACGCACCGATGAGCCTGAGAGTCTCAGGCGAGGGCTCACCCCCACAAAGGCTGCAAGGGCCTTGGCCGATCGGAAGCGGCGCACATCTCCCAGATAGGCGAGGACCTTGGCAACGGTCGAGGGGCCGACACCGGGGATGGATTTCATCAACTCGGCATCCTTCTTCAGTTCTGGATGGCGGTCGATGTGATCATCGATATCGTCGCTCAGGTGTGCAATTTTCTGCTCGAGCCATTCAAGGTGCTCGCGCACTTCAGTCATCATCTCGCTGTCTGCGTTGGCCCGATGGGCTTCGAGCCGGTTCGCTTCCTGCTGATGCATCTGTTTGAGTGCCTCCACGCGCTCGACCTTGAGGCGAAGCTGCCGGTAGGCTGGCGGCGGGGCGCTCCAGGGAGCAGGACGAATCGCAGCACAGAACCGGGCCAACAAGGCAGCATCGGCCTTGTCGGTCTTGTTTCGAACCAGCTCACTCTGGGCAAACCCTTTGATCTGAGCCGGATTGACCACACTTACCCGCCAGCCCCGGTCAGCAAGGAACACCGCCACCGACTCACTGTACGGGCCTGTTGCTTCCAGGCAGATATGGCAATTGCCTTCATGGGCGCCACGCTCACGCACCCACCCTTCAAGCTCCGGATGACCGGTGCTGTCGTTGCTTACAACCTTTGAGCGCACCTTGCCTGCGTGAAGCAGCGCAAGATCAAGCTTTCGCTTTGAAACATCGATACCAAGAACAAACTGGACTGAATTGTTCATCGCACGACCTACCTCGTATGCGGGCTCACGCCGATACCGTGACCCAAGTCACCGTCCGGACTGACGCGCTGAACATAATGGGCGGGGCACCTATCTGACCCACGGGCTCAGAGGCCCAAAGTCTCGCCAATGTCATCCCGCCCAGCCTCGAGAACATCGACTCGATTGTCTTTGTTTGCAAGGCGATCGGAAAGATACGAGGTCTAGAACCGTTTAAAGAGGAGACTATAGCTCTCTCGTTCGCACTGTCCGTGCCCTTATCACAGGCCCGACTGTCGTAAAGTGCATGCCGAACGCCTCGATGTGCGAATCATGACATGAGGTCGGATCAATGTAGTGAACCGGGACCCGCAGCGGTGCGTGCCGAGTCGGTCGGGGAATTGGTTTGCGTGGCCTGCTTTGGCCGCGGACCAAGCGCTGCAGCGGCGTCCGCTTGCACCTCAGCGTGGTTCGGGTGGTGTCAGCAGGTGCTGCTGCAGCCGCCCTGCGGCCAGTTCGGCATCGAGCCATTCACCCAGGATCTCGACCACTTGCTTCGACCACAGCTCACCGCCAGGAAACTCCGACTGCACCACAAGTTGGCGCTTCGCCGCATCGTAGCCGATGGCGACGGGCACATGCGCCATCATCAACCGAGCGAAGCTCGTTGATGGCGGGTCTCCGGCCTCGGCTGCCGCGCGGCGGCCTTGTAGTTCGTCTTCGGCGTAACTTAGCAGGGCCCACCACATTGCCGGCGCAACCGGCCATAGCAGGTAGCGCGGTGCACGCACGGCGCGGCCCATCGGCGCTTGCGACCCGATCTCGTAGCGGGATTGCCAGCGTGGCTTCGGCTCAGCTGGCGGCGCTCGGCGCAGCAGGTGCTCGTCGCCCTTTGGCCCGCGCGTCCACACGAAGTGCTCAGCCAGCCATTCTCGGGTCGTCGCCTCGGGGGTGCTCGCGCCCAGAACCTTGGCATCGAAGTGCAGCAGGTCGCGCTGACCGTCCGCCAGGTTGATGAGCAACAGGGCGCCATCGTGTGCCGAGGCGGCTTCGCTCTGCAGCTGCGACACCAGCTTGCTGCCTTGCGGCGACAGGGCGAGAACCGGCTCGCCCGGGGCCGTGAAGCCGGGCGCCTGCATGAGTTCCACCGCCTGACTTTGCAAGGTGGTCACATCAAGCACCACGCGGTGATTCAGCAACAGACGGCGCCCGCCTTGCAACTGGCGCACATCCTCGGCCGAATCGCGAATGTTCACGTGATGCACCGGGCCGGGTTGACCACCGTCGGCATCGAGCCACTGCACGGTGGCACGGCGGCGCTCATTGGCGGGTGCCACCATCAGGGCCTGCAGCTGACCCGCGTCTTCGGTGAACAGGTAGAGCGCTTCCTTGCCCGCCAGCACGGCGGGGCGGGGCGCGCCGGGCAGCACCCAGGCATCCCAGAAATCCTGGTCCGCCGATTGGCCCGCCGGGCCGGGCAACGCGACCGGACGCCCCTGGTGCAATACCTCGAACCGCAGCACGGTGTGCCGGGTGAAGCCGACGTTGGCATTGAAATCGCGCGTGCGCTCCGTGGTCTCGACGATGCTGATCCCGCCCACGGCGGCCACGGGTGCAGCCGTGCTGCCCTGGCCAAACAAGCCTGCGGAGACCAAGGGCGCCGCGAGGGGCAACAGGGACAGTGCCCACCATCGTTTCATTCGCCACCTCCGAGTAACCCACACGTATGCCAGGCGCGGCCAGTGTGTGCGGGATTTGTTCTGGGCGTTGATCCGCTGATGGTGCGGGTGACAGCCGATAGGCACGGAAAATGGTATTTGCCGGTCGTCGCGCGCAACAGGGCGGTCAGTCAAGCCGCTCGCCAACACAGCCGGCATTCTGCGCCGTGTTGTGAACGGTTTTTGCCATTTTTTTGCGCCCGACGACTCTGCGTAGTGGCGGCGGCTGACCGCCAACCGGGAGGGCGTCCCTCTCTCCCTCAAGCGATGTACCCATGGATGCCGAATTTATCCTCGGACCTGCCGGCAAGGAAAGGACGGTACCTCTGGAAAGGCGCGAAGGGTGAGGTGAGATTGGATCAATGTCTGAAGTGCATTCTGACTCGGCGGGAGGCAACCCCGTTGGCTATGGGGTCAGTGCCCGGGCTGTGCGGAACACCGGTAAATCTGCACATGAGCCTTGGGTCATGAGCCAGACACCGGCATTGACCCCGGTGCTACCACGTCGTACCTTCCTTGCGACGGAGACAGACGGAACAGGCCGCTTGAAATGGGCTGTTGTTCATTGGCCGGTCAGGTGCTCCTTATTTGCTGCGGTGTCCGAGGGGGAAGCCGCGAGGCGGATGCCTATCCCGACTGGATTTGTTGTGAATCGACAGGAAGGTGAATCTTGAAAGAGACAACCCGCATTTTCATTGTCGGCGGAGGGGCTATCGGGTTTTCGCTGGCCGCACACCTCAAAGCAGCTGGTCGGGATGTGACCGTTCTTCGAGTCAGCGGGAACGCCCCGGAGGAAGCAACCCAAACCATCGCTGTGCGGTCGGGAGAGGGGGACATCCTTGAGCAGGAAGTCGTTTCCAGGCCCTTGTCATCGCAGGGCGAGATTGACGGACTCGTCGTCCTGGCAACCAAGGCCAACGTGAACGACTACTTGGCGGAGGTATTGTCGAGGAGCGCACATTCGACCGATCTTCTGGTCATGCAAAACGGCATCGGTGTTGAACGCCCCTTCCTGGGAAAAGGCTTCAGTAGTCTTTCGCGATGTGTTGTGTACATCACGGCTGAGAAGGTCGGAGACGGCAGCTATACAGCGCGGATGGTCAAACCGTCACCGATCGGTTCGGTCGGTGCTGCCGATGACAGGAGCGCAGAGATTGCAGGAAGGCTCAGCACAGAAACGCTGGCTTTTTACAGAGAAGACGACATCGACCGTGAGATCTGGAAGAAAGGAATCATAAACACGGTCTTCAATTCGGTGTGCCCGTTGCTGGATGTGGACAACGGTATTTTTGATCGTGATGACACGGTAATGGGGCTTGCGAGGGAAATCGTCATGGAGTGCGTCCCCGTCGCAAGCAGGCTCGGGGTCGCGGTCAGCGCCGAAGAGATTCTTGATCAGATAGTCATGATCAGCAGAAGGTCAAAGGGTCAGCTTATTTCAACCCTTCAGGACATCAGGGCAAATCGAGATACCGAGATTGCTTACTTCAACCTGGAGATCTGTCGGGTTGGGGGCGAAACAGAACCACCAATTGATCTCCCATTGACAAGGATGTTGGGGCTATTGACCCTGAAGAAGGCAGAGATCGCCAAGGAGCGAGCCAAAATCGGGGAAAAAGCACACTGATCAAGGTCGGATCGTGTTCGCGGAGCGAGCCACGAGCAAATTGTTCTATTGAACGCGACCGGATCTGAAGGCAAAGAAAAAGCGGGGCATCAAGCCCCGCCGTGTGTTGTCAGCTCGGCCTGCAGTCAGGCTTTCACCACCGCTGCGATCGCGTCGGCGACGTAGTCGATGTTTTTCGAGTTGAGCGCCGCGAGGCAGATGCGGCCGGTGGACACCGCGTAGATGCCGAACTCGTTCTTCAGCAACTCGACCTGGGCGACGGTGAGACCGGTGTAGGAGAACATGCCGCGTTGCTTGGCGACAAAGGAGAAGTCCTGTGCCACGCCGCGGCTGGCGAGTTTTTCGACCAGGCCGGTGCGCATGCTGCGAATCCGCACGCGCATGCCGGCGAGTTCGTCTTCCCACATCTGGCGCAGTTCGGGCGAGTTGAGCACCGCAGCGACGACCGCGCCGCCGTGGATCGGCGGGTTGGAGTAGTTGGTGCGGATCACCCGCTTGACCTGCGACATCACGCGGGCGGCTTCATCTTTGCTGGCGGTGACGATGGACAGCGCGCCGACTCGCTCGCCGTACAGCGAGAAGGATTTGGAGAAGGAGCTGGAGACGAAGAACTGCAGGCCCGACGCAGTGAAGGCGCGAACCGCCACGGCATCGGGCTCGATGCCTTCGGCAAAACCCTGGTAGGCCATGTCGAGGAAGGGCACCAGCGCGTGCTCGCGGCACAACTCGACGACCTCGTTCCACTGGGCGTCGGAGAGATCGGCACCGGTGGGGTTGTGGCAGCATGCGTGCAGCACGATGACCGAGCCCGGCGGCAGGCTGGCGAGCTTCGTCTTCATGCCGTCGAAGTTCACGCCGCGGGTGGCGGCATCGTAATAGGGGTAGGTTTCGACCGGGAAGCCGGCGCCTTCGAACAGTGCGCGGTGGTTTTCCCAGCTGGGGTCGGAGATATACACGGTGGTGCCGGGCAGCAGGCGCTTGAGGTAGTCGGCGCCGACCTTGAGCGCGCCGGTGCCGCCGAGAGCCTGGATGGTGACGACCTGGCCATTGGCCAGCAGGGCGGAGTCCTTGCCGAAGAGCAGGTTCTGTACGCCGGAGTTGTAGGCGGCGTTGCCTTCGATGGGCTGGTAGCCGCGCGGCGGCTGGGCTTCGAGGCGGGCTTTTTCAGCGCTGCGAACCGCCGCGAGCAGCGGGATCTTGCCGTTGTCATCGTAGTAGACGCCGACGCCGAGATTGACCTTGCTGCCGCGGGTGTCCGCTGCAAAGGCCTCGTTGAGGCCAAGGATCGGATCGCGGGGGGCCATCTCGACAGCGGAGAAGATCGAACTGGACATGGATGCTCCTGGTGTGCCGTGTTGCGGATGTTGGTGGGTAGATTCCGGGGCCGTCCGGGCAATCCGGAAGGCGCAGTAGTCTAGCACGCCGGAGGGAGCGTACGCGCGGGCGACCCGCGGGCTTGTTGCGGAATATAATCACCGGTTTGCGACACGCCCGGCGAGGGCGGCGCGCTGGAGTCTGGACTCATGGTCGAAGCAGCTTCCTGCGGATTTTCGGTGGTCTGTCTGTGTGCGGACTGGTGCGGTACCTGCCGCGACTACCGCGCGCAGTTCGATGCGCTGGCCGCGGAGTTCGCCGACGGGCGCTTCGTCTGGTTCGACATCGAGGACGATGCCGAACGTGTCGGGCACATCGACGTCGAGACCTTCCCGACCTTGCTCATCGAACGCGCCGGTCATGTGGTGTACCTCGGTGCGGTGTTGCCGGACCCGGGCCATGCGCGACGTCTCATCGCCTCGTTTGCCGGAATGACGGGGGATGAGGCGGGGCGATACGCGCAGGCAAACGCCGAGCGGGCCGAATGGCAGTCGCTCATGCCGACCCTGGAACCTGAAACCCGCGAGGGCTGAGCAGGCATGGACGAACCCCAGATTGTCACCTATCCCGGCAGCCCCTTCCGCCTTCACCAGCCGTTCCCGCCGGCCGGCGACCAGCCCGAGGCGATTCGCCTGCTGGTCGAGGGGATCGACGACGGCCTGTTGTTCCAGACCCTGCTGGGCGTGACCGGTTCGGGCAAGACCTACACGATGGCCAACGTCATCGCCCGCTGCGGCCGTCCGGCGCTGGTGCTGGCCCATAACAAGACGCTGGCGGCACAGCTCTACGCGGAGTTTCGCGAGTTCCTGCCCGAGAACGCGGTCGAGTACTTCGTTTCCTACTACGACTACTACCAGCCCGAGGCCTATGTGCCTTCGCGTGACCTGTTCATCGAAAAGGACTCGTCGATCAACGAGCACATCGAGCAGATGCGCCTGTCGGCCACCAAGAGCCTGATGGAGCGCCGGGACGTGGTGATCGTGGCGAGCGTGTCGTGCATCTACGGTATCGGCGATCCGGTGGATTATCACAGCATGGTGCTGCATCTGCGCGAGGGCGAGAAGGTGGCTCATCGCGAGCTGATCCAGCGCCTGGTGGCGATGCAATACACCCGCGCCGACCTGGATTTCCGCCGTGGGACCTTTCGGGTGCGCGGCGACGTGGTCGATGTGTTCCCGGCGGAGAACGCGGAACTCGCAGTGAGGGTGGAGATGTTCGACGACGAGATCGAGCACCTGACCCTGTTCGATCCGCTCACCGGTCACCTCAAGCAGAAGCTGGTGCGCTTCACCGTTTACCCGTCGAGTCATTACGTGACGCCGCGGGCCACCGTGCTGGAGGCGATCGAGCGGATCAAGGAGGAGTTGCGCGATCGCATCGAGCATTACCAGCGCAGCGCCAAGCTGGTGGAGGCGCAGCGCATCGAGCAGCGCACCCGCTTCGACCTCGAGATGCTCAACGAGCTGGGGTTCTGCAAGGGCATCGAGAACTACTCGCGCCATCTCTCGGGGCGTGGGCCGGGCGAGGCGCCTCCGACGCTGATCGACTATCTGCCGTCCGACGCGCTGATGTTCATCGACGAGTCGCATGTGTCGATCGGGCAGGTCGGGGCGATGTACAAGGGCGACCGCTCGCGCAAGGAGAACCTCGTCGAGTACGGCTTCCGCCTGCCTTCGGCGATGGACAACCGGCCGCTCAAGTTCGACGAGTTCGAACGCCTGCTGCCGCAGACCATCTTCGTTTCTGCGACGCCTGCCGCCTACGAGGCCGAACATCAGGGGCAGGTGGTGGAGCAGGTGGTGCGCCCGACGGGGCTGATCGATCCGGTGGTGGAGGTACGGCCGGCGCTGACCCAGGTGGACGACTTGCTGATGGAACTCAAGCGCCGGATCGAGGTACATGAGCGGGTGCTGGTCACTGTGCTGACCAAGCGTCTGGCCGAGGATCTGACCGACTACCTGGCCGAGAACGGCATCAAGGTGCGTTACCTGCATTCGGACATCGACACGGTCGAGCGGGTGGAGATCATTCGCGACCTGCGCCTCGGCGAATTCGATGTGCTGGTGGGCATCAACCTGCTGCGCGAGGGCCTCGATATTCCCGAGGTGTCGCTGGTCGCGATTCTGGACGCGGACAAGGAGGGTTTCCTGCGCTCCGAGCGTTCGTTGATCCAGACCATCGGCCGCGCGGCGCGCCATATCAACGGAACCGCCATCCTCTACGCGGACCGGATCACTGATTCGATGCGCGCGGCCATCGGCGAGACCGAGCGCCGTCGCGAGAAGCAGATTGCCCACAACCTCGCGAATGGCATCGTCCCGCGGACGGTGAGCAAGCGCATCAAGGACATCATCGACGGCGTCTATGACGAGGCGCAGGATGAAAAGGCCAGCGTCGGCGGGGGCAAGGGCGCGGTCGACTATGCGGCGATGGACGAGAAGTCGCTTGCCAAGGCGATCAAGAAGCTCGAGAAGGAGATGCAGGAGTTCGCCCGCAATCTCGAGTTCGAGAAGGCTGCAGCCGCCCGCGATGAGCTCTTCAAGTTGAGAAGGACGGCGTTCGGCGCCGATCAGCACGGCGATGCTTAAGCGCTGGCTGCGAGGGGCGCTCAAGGGGGAAGAGGAGAATCCCGCAATGCACCGGATACTTTTTGTCTGTTCGGGCAATATCTGCCGTTCGCCGACCGCGGACGGGATAGCGCGGCACTGGATAGGCGAATACGGGTTGTCCGGCCTGATAGCGGTCGACTCCGCCGGCACCGGGGGCTACCACGTTGGCGAAGCGCCCGACCCGCGGGCACAGAAGGCTGCCTTGCGGCGGGGCTATGACCTCTCGAAGCTACGCGCGCGCAAGCTGGTCGCGCAGGACTACGAGAAGTTTGACCTGTTGCTGGCGATGGACGATGGCCACCTTCAATTCATGCGCCGCCAGTGCCCGCCGGAGCATGCCGGCAAGCTGAAACTGCTCATGGATTTTGCCCTGCAGGCGGGTTCGGACGAGGTGCCCGATCCATACTACGGCGGCGAGGCGGGCTTCGAAGTGGTGCTGGACTTGTGCGAAGCCGGCGTGCAAGGCGTTCTCTCGCACTTCCGCGCAAGGTCGGGGGCGGCCTGAGCGAAGCTGCGGTGAAGAAAAAAGGCCAGCCCGCAGGCTGGCCTTTTTCATGTGCGCCTTTCGGAGCGGTGCTTACTTGCCGTGGGTCTGCACCTGCTGCAGTTCCTCGGTCTCGACAACCGGCCTCGGACGCGGACGGCGACCCAGCTTGACCGGGGCCTCCGTTTCGGCAACGACCGCGGTAGCCAGCTTGGCAGGGTTGGTTTCGACCATCTGCAGACCGATTTCCTCGAGCGGCGCGCCAAGGTCTATTGCCTGCTGAACGATTGCGGGTGCCGGTTCGGGCTCTGCTGCGGGAAGCGCCTCGGCGATGGGGGCCGCGGCCTGAACAGGTTCGGTCTCCGGGGCCGATGCGACGACGACTTCTGGTGCCGGCTCGACGGTCGGCGTTTCGGACGACGTATCGACCGGCACATCGGCCACTGCGGCTTCGGCTTGGGTGGAAGTCATTTCTTCCCGTACCTCGGCGATGATGGCTGGTGCCTCGTCGGCCGCGACAACGAGTGCCGGAGCTGCTTCGGGCGTCTCGTTCTCGACGGCAGCGGGTTCGACCGCCGCGATGACGACGCTCTCGCGCGGTTCAGCCTGAGGTGTTTCCGCTTCGACCACAGGCACCGGCATCGGGGCGGGCGCCTCGTCAAGCGCCGGCGAGGTGATTTCTTCTGCCGGACCCGCCGCTACCGGCAGCGGTGCCGGTTCGACCGGTGCCGCGACCGGCTCAGCCAGCGTGGTATCGGCTTCGCGAGCCTCGGCGCGAGGCGTTTCGCTGATTTCGAGCTGGACGGCCTCGACGACGGCCGCTGCCGCGATCGGTGCAGCCGCTGCTACGGCGGCGGCGCCCTCGACACCCAGATTCTCGCTGGAGCCGTCCGCATTGCGCTGCTCGTCGCTGCGACGCTCGCCACGGCGACCACGGCGGCTGCGGCGGCTACGCGGCGGCGTTGCACCTTCAGCGGCCTCGTCGGCCGGTGCGTCAGGGACCGGATTCACGGTCTCTTCTGCGCTGGCCACGACGGCAAGCGGCAAGGTGCTCTGCGACTCGTCAACCGGCTTTTGTGCGGCGTCCTTCTTCTGGCGCGGCTCGCGCGGCGGGCGGGGCTGACGCGGCTCGCGCGCCTGGGCCTGGCCTTCGGCTTTTTCTTCGCTGCGCTCACCACCCTTGCGACGGTTGTTGCCACGCTCCTCGCCACGCTCGCTGCGGTTGCGCGCGGCCTGCTTTTCGGCATCGCGCTCGGCGCGATCCGGGCGTTCCGCACGATCGTTGCGCTCGCCGCGCGACTCGTCACGCTGGCCGTCCCGGCGATTGCGGCCGCCGCGACCACCGTCACGCCGGCCGTCACTGCGACCGTTGCGGCCTTCGCGACGGGCGGGCTCGGCCGGCTTGGGCTCGGCCACCGGTGCGGCAGGCTGTTGCGGCTCGCCGCGGAACCACGAGAACAGCTTCGAGAAGATGCCCTTGGCGGGCGCGGTGACAGGCGCTGCGATGCTTGCCTCGGGTTGCGGCTGGGTTTCGACCACCGGGGCGGGTTGTCCCGGCGAGATACCCTTGACCGCGGCTTCCTGGCGGGCGGGTGCGGCTTCGTTGCGTGCCGAAGGCGGACGATAGCCTTCCTCCGCCGGTTTGGCGGCCATCTGGTAGCTCGGAACGGTTGACTCTTCGGCGTTGAGCTGGTCGTGGCGCAGGCGGATGATCTCGTGCTGTGGTGTTTCGAGATGGCGATTGGGAATCACGACGATGTTGACCTTGTGCCGCATCTCGATATGCGCGATGTCGACCCGCTTTTCGTTGAGCAGGAAGGTCGCGACATCGACCGGCACCTGGCAATGCACTGCGCCGGTGTTGTCCTTCATCGCCTCTTCTTCGATGATCCGCACGATGTGCAGGGCCGAGGACTCGGTGCTGCGGATGTGACCGGTGCCGTTGCAGCGCGGGCAGGGGATATAGCTGGTTTCGGCCAGCGCCGGGCGCAGCCGCTGGCGCGACAGTTCGAGCAGGCCGAAGCGGCTGATCTTGCCAGTCTGGACCCGGGCACGGTCATGGCGAAGCGCATCGCGCAGGCGGTTCTCGACTTCGCGCTGGTTCTTCTGCGACTCCATGTCGATGAAGTCAATGACGATCAGGCCGCCCAAGTCGCGCAGGCGAAGCTGGCGGGCAATCTCGTCGGCGGCTTCCTGGTTGGTGCGAAGCGCGGTTTCCTCGATGTCGGCACCGCGGGTCGCACGGCCGGAGTTCACGTCCACCGAAACCAGCGCTTCGGTGTGATCGATCACCACCGCGCCACCCGATGGCAGGTTGACCTGGCGGGAGTAGGCGGATTCGATCTGGTGTTCGATCTGGAAGCGCGAGAAGAGCGGTACGTCGTCGTGATAGCGCTTCACCCGGTTCACGTTCTGCGGCATCACGTGGGCCATGAACTGGCGCGCCTGCTCATAGACGTCGTCGGTGTCGATCAGGATTTCGCCGATGTCAGGCTGGAAGTAGTCGCGAATCGCGCGGATGACGAGGCTGCCTTCCTGGTAGATCAGGAATGCGCCGGGCTGGGTATTGGCGGCCCCTTCGATGGCCAGCCACAGCTGCATCAGGTAGTTGAGGTCCCACTGCAGCTCTTCGCTGTTGCGACCGATGGCGGCGGTGCGAGCGATCAGGCTCATGCCGTTTGGCACTTCGAGCTGATCCATGACCTCGCGAAGCTCGGCACGTTCATCACCCTCCACACGGCGCGAAACGCCGCCGCCGCGGGGATTGTTGGGCATCAGTACCAGATACCGGCCGGCGAGAGAGATGTAGGTGGTGAGTGCCGCGCCTTTGTTGCCGCGCTCGTCCTTTTCGACCTGGACGATCAGCTCCTGACCTTCCTTCAGCGCGTCCTGGATGCGCGGGCGGCCCTCGCCATTGCCGGCGGCGAAGTAACTCTTGGAAATTTCCTTGAATGGCAGGAAGCCGTGACGTTCCGCGCCGTAATCGACGAATGCAGCTTCCAGGCTGGGTTCGATGCGGGTGATGACCGCCTTGTAAATGTTGCTTTTGCGTTCTTCTTTGGTGGCCGATTCGATATCGAGGTCGATCAGTTTCTGACCGTCAACGATTCCAACGCGGAGTTCCTCGGCCTGCGTTGCATTGAAAAGCATGCGCTTCATCTGGATCTGTCTCCCGCGTAAACACGGGCAGGACAAACCGCGCACCTTCGTGCAGACGGGGATTTCAGCTGATTTTGGGTTTGCTCATCCGGAGTCTTGATTGCTTAACGAGGGGTGGCTGTCTGTTTTTCAAAGCGTCCCGCCTGACGGGCCGGACGAAGAATTCCTGCGTGTGTGTCGTACGCGCAAATAAAACCAACGTGATCAAAAGGGTGTCTGTTGCGGTACCATCGCAGCCTTTTTGCGGCTGCGGCAGACCGTTGATCGTACGGGAGCTCGCTAGTGGGCTCATGACTGTCCACCCGTAGCCGCATTCGTGCGGCAAGAATGTCAGCCCTTACCAGGGCGATCAGTGCAGAAGTATAGGGCAGGATGAAGGACTTAGGCAAAACGCTTGAAGTGCGACGTGAAAAGGTGGACGAGGCCTCGGCAGGGCAGCGTATCGACAATTTCCTGATGCGCCTGCTGAAAGGCGTGCCGAAGAGCCATGTCTACCGCATTCTGCGAAGCGGTGAGGTGCGCGTGAATGGCGGACGCATCCCCCAGACCTACCGTCTTTGCGAGGGTGACGAGGTGCGGGTGCCGCCCGTGCGGGTGGCGAGCCGTGAGGAGCCGGCGGTGCCGATCGGTACGCCGTTCGACATCGTTTATGAAGATGACGCACTTCTGGTCGTGAACAAACCGGCTGGATTGGCGGTGCATGGCGGCAGCGGCGTGAGCTTCGGTCTGATCGAGCAGCTCCGCCGACAGCGGCCGGAGGCTCGCTTCCTTGAGCTGGTCCATCGACTCGATCGCGAGACTTCGGGCTTGCTGATCGTGGCCCGCAGGCGTTCCGCGCTTACCGTCCTGCACGACCAGATGCGCGAAGGGCGGGTCAACAAGCGCTACCAGACGCTCGTTTCGGGGCGCTGGATGAATCCGCAGCAGCACATCAAGGAGCCGCTGTTCAAATATCTGACGCCCGAGGGCGAGCGACGGGTGCGGGTCGACCGTGACGGTAAGCCGGCGCACAGCGTGGTGCGGCTGTTGCGCCGCTGGCAGCGATTCAGCCTGCTCGAGGTGGAACTCAGGACGGGTCGGACCCATCAGATCCGGGTGCATCTCGCGCATCGAGGTTTTCCGCTTGCGGGAGACGACAAGTACGGGGATTTTCCGCTCAACAAGCAGCTGCAGCGCGAAGGGCTCAGGCGGATGTTCCTCCACGCCTGGCAGTTGAAGTTCCGTCATCCGTTGACGGACGCGCAGATAGAATTGTCGGCACGACTGCCGGATGATCTGGCCGGTTATCTGGCCGTGCTGGAGCAAACTGAGGAGCGGGACTATGGCTGAGCGATACCCGTGTCTGGTCTTTGACTGGGACGGTACCATCCTTGATTCGGCGGCGGCGATCGTCGAGGGCATCAAGCTCGCCAGTCGCGATCTGGGTTTGCCGGAGCCGAGCGACGAGCGCGCCCGGCACGTGATCGGGCTCGGTCTTCAGGATGCACTGAGTTATGCGGTGCCGGAACTGGCACCGTCGGATTATCCGCGGATGGTGGAGCGGTATCGCTACCACTACCTCTCGCGGGATCACGAGCTGAGCCTGTTCAACGGGGTATCGGAGATGATCGCCGAACTCGCCGAGCGCGGTCACCGACTCGCGGTTGCCACCGGCAAGAGTCGCAAGGGGCTCGATCGCGCGCTGGCCCACAGCGGGCTTGGCGTCCACTTCCACGCGACCCGCTGCGCCGACGAGTGTTTCTCGAAGCCCAATCCGGCAATGCTTTACGAACTCATGGACGAACTGGGCGCAGCGCCTTCCGAAGTGCTGATGATCGGCGACACCACCCACGATCTGCAGATGGCGGGCAATGCCGGCGTCGATGCGCTGGCGGTCAGCTTCGGTGCGCATCCCCGGTCACTGCTGCTTGCCGAATCGCCGGTTGCGTGCATCGATACCCCGGCCGATCTGCGGACATGGCTGCTCGCGAACGCCTGATCTGCGCGTCCGAAGCGCTGGAGGAGCGCGGCGACGGGGTGCGTTTCGAAATCGGTTCCGGCGCGGGGAAGCGCTGCGGCTTCGTGATCCGCTTTGATGGCCTGCCGCGCGCCTATTTCAATGAATGTGCACACATTCCGGTGGAACTCGACTGGTTGCCAGGGCAGTTCTTCGATGACGAGCGGCGGCTCCTGGTCTGCGCGACGCATGGGGCGATGTACGAGCCTGCTTCCGGATTCTGCGTTTCGGGTCCGTGCCGGGGCGCTCGGCTGCGACGGCTCGAAGTCGTGGAGCGCGACGGCAACATCTATCTGCAGGAAGACTGAGGGTCGGTCAGGTACCGGCTGTTCAGCCCGCGAGCAGGAGGAAGATCGTCGGACGTTTGGTGATCGCCGGTCTTTCGCGCTTGCGCCAGGCGCCGATGGTGTCGGTTCCGATCCATTCTTCGGCAGTCGACAGATCGCAGGCCACGCAAAGACGGGTGTGGCCATCGCAGTTGGCCAGCAGAGCATCGAACATCCTATCGTTGCGATACGGCGTCTCGATGAAGAGCTGTGTCTGGTCCTGACGGCGTGATTCCGCTTCGAGTTCGCGCAGGCGCCTGGCGCGCTCCTTTTCGTCAACCGGCAGATAGCCATGGAACGCGAACCGCTGTCCATTCAATCCGGAGCCCATCAGGGCGAGCAGCAGTGATGATGGGCCGGTGAGCGGGGTGACGCGGATTCCATGGCGATGTGCGGCGCCGACGAGCAGTGCGCCGGGATCGGCTACCGCCGGACAACCTGCTTCGGACATCAAGCCGAGATCGTTGCCGGCAAGCAGCGGCGCGAGCAGTGCCTCGAGCTCTTCGGCGCTCGGCGAGGCCGGAAGCTCACGAATATCAAGTTCGCGCATCGGCTTCGGATGCTCGAGCCGCTTGAGTTCGGCGCGCGCGGTCTTGGCGTTCTCGACAACGAAGTGAGTGAGTTCGCAGGCCTGATTCCGGACTTGTGCGGGGTGCGTGACGTCCCAGGCGCTTTCGCCCAGGCTGACGGGGACGAGGAACAGGGTTCCGGTGCTGGTTGCCGCGCTCATGGCAGGGCGATTCCTTCGTTCCGCAGCATGCCTGCAAGCGCGATCAGCGGCAGGCCGATCAATGCGTTCGGATCGTCGCCGCTCAGGGCGTCGAGCAGGGTGATTCCCAGGCCTTCGGCCTTGGCGCTGCCGGCGCAGTCGAGGGGCAGTTCGCGGGCAACGTAGCGTTCGATCTCTTCGACGCTGAGCGTGCGAAAGCGGACCTCGGTGGGGATCGCCCGCTGCTGGGCGATACCGGTGACGGTGTTGAGCAGGCACAGGGCGGTATGGAAAATAACGGTCTTTCCGCTCATTTCTGAGAGCTGGGCGATCGCGCGCGCCACGCTTCCCGGCTTGCCGTAGCGGCGCTGCCCCATGTGGGCGACCTGATCACTTCCTATGATCAAGGCGCCTGGAAAGCGGCGCGCGACGGCGTGGGCCTTGGCGAGCGCAAGCCGCTCTGCAGTCTGCTGCGGGGTTTCGTCGGCGAGCTCCGTCTCGTCGATATCGGGGCGAGCAACTTCGAACGGGATGCCGAAGCGCTCCAGGAGTTGGCGGCGATATGCCGAGCTTGAAGCAAGAACCAGCTGCATGATGAGAGTAGGCCTGCAAAAGGGCGCGAGCGCGCTTTGACTTGCAAAGCCGAAAATAATATCATCCGCGCCTTATGTCGCAAGAAAGCCTGAACATCGACCCGCTGGCGTTCGCACGGGATCACGGACAACGTGCCGGCGAGCTTGCTGTCGCAGCGTTCGAGCGTCTCGCGGACGTACGTGTCAGTGACGTCGGTTCGGTGCGGTACGTGGCTTCCGGGCGACTGGACGGTGAAGGCCAGAGGTGGCTGTCGGTTCATCTCGAGGGTGCGCTGCAGTTGCGTTGCCAGCGTTGTCTCGAAGCGGTCGACTGGCATTTCGATCTTGACAGCCGGTTGATGCTCGTTCCAGAGGGAAGGGCGCTGCCGGACGAAATGCTGGAAGAGGACGATTGGGATCCGATTCCGGTAGGCGCGAGACTCGATCTGCTTGCATTGTTTGAGGACGAGGTACTGCTGGCGATGCCGGCCGCGCCGCGTCATGAAAGTTGTGTAGCGCCGTCGAGGGTCGATGGCGACGACAGGATTACGCCTTTCGCTGCGCTTGCAAAGCTTCGCAGTCGAGAGGTGTGAAGCAATTAGTTTTGAAGGAGTTTTTCCATGGCCGTTCAACAGAACAAAAAATCCCCGTCCAAGCGCGGCATGCATCGCGCCCACGATTTCCTTACCAATCCGCCGGTCGCAGTCGAGCCGACCACGGGCGAAGTGCATCTGCGCCACCACATCAGCCCGAGCGGCTTCTATCGTGGCAAGAAGGTCGTGAAGACCAAGGGCGAGTAATCCTCTTGCACGTACGGCGCGGCGCCTCTGGCGCACGCGCCGTTTTTGTGTCCACCTATTGAGTTTCGACTGAAATAGCGCCGATGAATGTAACGCTCGCTATCGACTGCATGGGCGGGGATCACGGTGTCTCGGTGACGATCCCGGCTGTGGAGTCGTTTCTGCGTGCCGACGCCGAGGTTTCCGCAATCCTCGTAGGACTGCCTGAGGCGCTCGAGCCGCACAAGGCCGCGCTGATCGCCGGATTCGGTGATCGAGTGCGCTTTCGGGCAGCCTCCGAGGTGGTTGGCATGGCCGAAGCGCCGGCCAGTGCCATGCGCAGCAAGAAGGATTCCTCGATGCGCGTCGCGATCGACCTTGTCAAGTCGGGGGAAGCGCAGGCTGCGGTATCCGCGGGCAATACCGGCGCCCTGATGGCCATCTCGCGCTTCGTGCTGAAGACCCTTCCGGGCATTGATCGCCCGGCGATCGCTTCGATCCTGCCGACCATAAAGGGGCACTGCCATGTGCTCGATCTGGGTGCGAACGTCGATTGCACTGCCGAGCATCTACTTCAGTTCGGCATCATGGGCGCGATGCTGGTGGCGTCGGTCGAGCATATCGATCGGCCCTCGGTCGGTTTGCTGAACATCGGCGAGGAAGAGATCAAGGGCAACGACGTGGTCAAGGAAGCGGCGGAGCTGCTCAGGCAGAGTGGCCTGAATTTCTTCGGCAATGTCGAGGGTACCGATATCTACAAGGGCACTACCGACGTGGTTGTCTGTGATGGATTCGTCGGTAATGTCGCGCTCAAGACCTCCGAGGGTCTGGCTCAGATGCTGGCAACCTTTCTCAGGCAGGAGTTCAGTCGCAACTGGCTGACCAAACTGATGGCCCTCGTGGCGATGCCGGCGCTCAAGCGCTTCAAGCACCGTGTGGATCATCGTCGCTACAACGGTGCGAGCCTGCTGGGACTGCGAGGCGTGGTCGTGAAGAGTCACGGTTCGGCGGATGCATATGCTTTCGAGCGGGCGGTGTGGCGTGCCGCAGAGGAGGCGCGCAACTGTCTGATCGAGCGGATCAGCGAACGTATGGCACTTCGGGAGAATCCTGCATGATCTACGCACTCATTGCCGGAACAGGCAGTTACCTGCCTGGTCAGCCGGTCAGTAATTCGGATCTGGTTGCGAGGGGGATCGATACTTCCGACGAGTGGGTGGTGGAGCGTACCGGAATCCGTGCCCGCCACCTCGCGGAGGCTGGGACGACTGCTTCCGATCTTGCCCACCAGGCTTCGCTTCGCGCGATCGAGGCCGCGGGCGTCGCCGTCGATGAGATCGACCTCATCATTGTCGCGACCTCGACGCCGGATTTCATCTTCCCGAGCACGGCGACCTTGCTTCAGTCGAAGCTCGGTATTCGGAACAGCGGTGCCGCGTTTGATGTGCAGGCGGTGTGCAGCGGGTTTGCATATGCGCTTTCGATTGCCGAAAAGTTCATTCGCTCGGGTAGCCACAGCAAGGCGCTCGTGGTCGGTGCCGAGATATTTTCGAGAATCCTCGATTGGTCCGACCGGGGGACCTGTGTCCTCTTCGGTGACGGTGCCGGCGCAGTGATTCTCGAGGCATCCGATAAACCCGGGATTCTCGCCAGCGCCATTCATGCCGACGGTTCGTACAACCCGATTCTCTGTGTTCCCGGCAGTGTGGCCGGTGGAGCGGTGACCGGTGATCCGTTCCTGCGCATGGATGGGCAGGCCGTATTCAAGTTCGCCGTAAAGGTGCTCGGCGAAGTGGCCGGGGAAGTGCTCGGGCAGGCCGGAATTTCGGCCGCGGAGGTCAACTGGTTGATTCCGCATCAGGCCAACATTCGTATCATCCAGGCGACGGCCAAGCGTTTGGGGATACCGATGGAGCAGGTGGTCACGACCGTGGCTGAGCACGGCAACACTTCAGCGGCATCCATCCCGCTGGCGCTTGATCTGGCCATACGTGACGGTCGTGTGCGGCGCGGCGACAAAATCGTTCTCGAGGGTGTCGGTGGCGGATTTACCTGGGGTGCCGTATTGCTGGAGTACTGATCGCCACGGATCCGGTCTGTCAGTGACGGGGTCGAGAATGCATCGAATTACCGGTAGATGTGTTGTGCAGACCGAGCGCGGGTGGCTGGGTTTGCATGGATTTGACGGCATGCTTTGCCAGGCTGTTGGACGGTGAAGCGGGTCGCGGGATTCAAGAAACCAGGAAGATATGACTAAGGGGGGCGCAATGGCGTTTGCACTCGTTTTTCCGGGGCAGGGATCGCAATCTGTTGGAATGATGACCGCATATGGCGAATCCGCGGTAATTCGTGAAACCTTCGCGGAGGCGTCTGCGGCGTTGGGTGAAGATCTTTGGCAGATGGTGTGCGAGGGTCCGACCGAGCGCCTGGCCATGACGGTCAACACCCAACCGCTGATGCTGACGGCAGGCGTTGCCGTCTATCGGGCCTGGCTTGCGGCAGGCGGGGCGAAACCGGCAATCATGGCCGGGCACAGTCTTGGTGAGTACAGTGCGCTGGTTGCGGCAGGGGTTCTTGCCTTTGCGGACGCCGTTCCGCTCGTCCGGTTTCGTGCTCAGGCCATGCAGGACGCGGTGCCCAAGGGCGAAGGTGCAATGGCCGCGCTTCTGGGGCTCGATGTCGCAGCAGTTCAGGAAGCCTGTGCGGAGGCTGCGGCGGGAGAGGTCGTCGAGCCGGCGAATCTCAACGCCCCGGGACAGATCGTGATCGCAGGTGGTGCGGCGGCAGTGCAGCGCGCAGTGGAAATCGCCAAGGCCAAGGGTGCGAAGCGAGCGGTCCTGCTGCCGGTCAGCGCGCCCTTCCACTGTGCGCTCATGCGCCCGGCGGCCGAGCGTCTGCAGGAGCGCCTTGCCGGGGTTTCACTGTCGGCCCCGCAGATTCCCGTGCTGAACAACGTTGATGTAGCAACGTACGACGATACCGATCGCATTCGCGACGCGCTTGTCCGCCAGGCGTTTTCTCCGGTACGCTGGATAGAGTCGATACAGGCGATTGCCGCGCGTGGTGTCGGGCAGGTTTACGAGTGCGGTCCGGGCAAGGTGCTCGCCGGAATGAGCAAGCGGATCGAATCCGCGCTGGTGGGTGGGGCGATTGCGGATGCGGACGGATTGCAGCAGGCAATCGCGGCTACTGGAGCTTGATTATGCAGGGACAACTAGACGGGCGCGTAGCACTCGTTACCGGGGCAAGTCGTGGTATCGGTCGCGCCGTCGCAATGGCGTTGGCCGGCGAGGGCGCAAGGGTGGTGGGTACGGCCACATCGGAGTCTGGCGCCCAGGATATCTCCAGGGGCTTTGAGGAAGCCGGTCTCGATGGTTTGGGCATTGTCCTGAATGTTACCGATGCCGCAGCTTGCGACCGGGTTCTGGAGCAGATCGAAAAGGACCAGGGCACCGTATCCATACTGGTCAACAATGCCGGTATCACCCGCGACAATCTTGCAATGCGGATGAAGGACGAGGACTGGGATGCGGTGATCGATACCAATCTCAAGTCGGTATTCCGCATGTCGCGACTCGTCATGCGCGGCATGATGAAGGCGCGCGGTGGACGGATCATCAACATTACGTCGGTGGTGG
Organism: Cognatazoarcus halotolerans; assembly: GCF_009800965.1. Lineage (GTDB taxonomy): Bacteria > Pseudomonadota > Gammaproteobacteria > Burkholderiales > Rhodocyclaceae > Cognatazoarcus > Cognatazoarcus halotolerans. The sequence goes on from NZ_WUAF01000025.1 coordinate 21,850, forward strand.
GAAGTTCGGGAAATCCGGGCCAGGCAAATTATGCGGCGGCGAAGGCGGGTGTCGCAGGCATGACGCGCGCACTTGCACGGGAACTCGGGAGTCGCAACATCACGGTCAATTGTGTCGCGCCCGGCTTCATCGATACCGACATGACTAAAGCGCTCCCGGATGCCAGTCGCGAAGCTCTGGTCGGTCAGATCGCGCTGGGTCGGTTGGGCCGGCCTGAAGAAATTGCCGCAGCGGTCGCCTTTCTTGCCTCACCGGGCGCTGCCTATATCACTGGATGCACCTTGCACGTCAACGGTGGCATGTACATGGCGTAAGCCCTGCCCCCATGGCGGTATTCGGGCTTTTTGGTAGAATACGCCGGCTTTTATCACACACCCGCACAAATCAGGGAAGGAGTTTTTCATGGAAAACATCGAACAACGCGTCAAGAAAATCGTCGCGGAGCAGCTCGGTGTTAACGAGTCGGAAATCAAGAACGAATCCTCGTTCGTTGATGATCTTGGTGCAGATTCGCTGGATACGGTGGAACTGGTCATGGCGCTTGAAGAAGAGTTCGAGTGCGAAATTCCGGACGATGAAGCCGAGAAGATCACCAGCGTCCAGCAGGCGATCGATTACGTCAGTGCCCATCTGAAGAAGTAATTTCCTCTACGTTCCGGCTTCCGCTGCGGGCCCGTTTGCCTGAACTGCCTTAATGGGCGGTGGCGCGGGCCCGAGCCCTGTATTGGGTGATTGCCGGATTTTTTCGTACCTAGAACGTTACGGAGTTGCCCGTGTCGCGTCGTAGAGTCGTCGTCACCGGACTTGGTGCAGTGTCACCGGTCGGTAATAGCGTCCCCGAAGCCTGGGACAATCTGCTTGCCGGGAAGAGCGGAATCGGCCCAATCACGCGTTTCGACGCGTCTGCCTTCTCCGCCCGGATTGCCGGAGAGGTAAAGGGTTTTGACATCACCGGCTATCTTTCGGCGAAGGAAGCCCGCCGTATGGATATCTTCATCCACTACGGCATGGCCGCCGGCATTCAGGCAATCAGGGATTCGGGTATCGAGGTCACGAATGCCAATGCCCACCGCATCGGCATAAACATCGGTTCGGGGATCGGCGGCTTGCCGATGATTGAAGGGACCCACCACGAATTTCTTGCGGGCGGACCGCGCAAGATTTCTCCTTTCTTCATTCCCAGCACGATCATCAACATGATCTCGGGCAACCTTTCGATCATGTATGGCATGAAAGGTCCGAACATCGCCGTGGTGACGGCCTGCACTACTGGCTTGCATGCGATCGGGCTCAGTTCGCGGATGATCGAGTACGGCGACGCCGATGTCATGGTCTGCGGAGGGGCCGAGTCGACAGTCACGCCGCTCGCCGTTGGTGGCTTTGCTTCCGCCAAGGCCTTGTCGACGCGAAACGATGATCCGGCAACGGCCAGCCGCCCATGGGATACCGGCCGGGACGGGTTCGTACTCGGTGAGGGAGCCGGGGTGCTGGTGCTCGAGGAGTACGAGCATGCAGTCAAGCGTGGAGCCCGGATCTACGCAGAGCTTTCGGGATTCGGAATGAGCGGTGACGCGTACCATATGACCGCTCCTGACACCGACGGCCCGCGCCGGAGCATGGTGAACGCACTCAAGAACGCGGGAATCAATACCGATGAGGTGCATTATCTGAATGCCCATGGTACGTCGACACCGCTCGGTGACAAGAACGAAACCGAAGCCATCAAGCTTGCTTTCGGTATCGATGATGCAAGGAAGCTTGTCGTTAATTCGACGAAGTCGATGACCGGGCACTTGCTGGGTGGTGCCGGTGGCCTCGAATCGGTGTTTACCGTACTGGCAGTGCATCACCAGGTGTCTCCGCCGACGATCAACATCTTCGAGCAGGATCCTGAATGCGATCTCGATTATTGTGCCAACGAGGCTCGTCAGATGAAGATTGACGTCGCCTTGAAGAACAATTTTGGCTTCGGTGGAACCAACGGAACACTTGCTTTCAGACGGGTGTGATCCGCGTCGGCGCGAGCAAGCTCTGCGCTTTCCGGTTCGTCTGTATCTCAGGCCGTCGCGCCGGATCGTACATCTTCTATGTCTGATCCATGGCGTGACGGCCCTGTCTTTTCTGGCTTCCAGCCTCGGCGTTCTTGGCCGGACTGTCGGTATTTTTGCCGTTCTGCTGAATCTTGGCTTTGCGATTCGAAGGATCCGGAAGACGCTCCCGACACAGCTCGTACTCGAGGAAAACGGAAATCTGCGGTGCGCTGATCAGGAGGGGCTGCCGGAGGAGTCGTGTACGCTGGCCGGATCCTGCCGTGACCTCGGCTGGGCTGTGTGGCTCAAATGGCATGAGCACTCGGGGCCCCGCCGGCATGTCATGCTGTTGCCCGACATGCTTGAAGACGGCGAGGCATGGCGTTTCCTGCGCATCTGGCTTGGACACAAGGTGGCTGGCGCGGTGCTATCCAAAGCATCGGCGGTGGGGGGCAGCGATGCGGGGTGAGTTTCCAGAGATGTCTGAGGCCATTCGATGCCGCTTGCGACGGTACTTCGCGGGCCGCGCGGAGCAGCTTCAGGGCTAAGCTACCCGACGGCGATACTGAGTCGGCCGCAGAATCGTACTGGCTGCCTTGGCCAGGGTTTCAGGATAATCGCGGCTGTAATGCAGCCCACGGCTTTCCTTCCGGCGCATCGCGCTGCGAACGATGAGATCCGCTGTTACCACGAGATTGCGCAACTCAATCAAGTCATTGGTGACGGTGAAGTTCGCGTAGTACTCGTCGATCTCGCGGGAAAGCAAGCCGATACGGTGTTGTGCCCGCTCGAGCCGCTTGCTCGTTCGCACGATTCCAACATAGTCCCACATGAAACGTCTCAATTCGTCCCAGTTGTGCGAGATCACGATTTGTTCGTCCGCATCGGTAACGCGACTTTCATCCCAGCCTGGCAGGGTTGGAAGCGGGTGCATTGGTTGAGAGAGAATGTCTCGGGCGGCAGCTTCGCCAAATACCACGCACTCGAGCAGCGAATTGCTCGCCAGGCGGTTGGCGCCATGTAGCCCGGTACAGGCCGTCTCCCCAACCGCGTAAAGACCCTTCAGGTCGGTTCTGGCCGAAAGATCGGTGACCACGCCGCCACACGTGTAGTGTGCCGCCGGAACGACGGGAATCGGTTCTGCGGTGATGTCGATGCCGAGCTCCATGCAACGCCCATAAATTGTGGGGAAGTGCTCAAGGAGGAACTCAGCCGGTTTGTCGCTGATATCGAGGAACACGCAGTCCAGGCCATGCTTCTTCATCTCGAAGTCGATTGCCCGTGCGACGATGTCACGTGGCGCGAGTTCGGCGCGTCGGTCATGATCGGGCATGAAGCGGTGGCCATCGGGCAACCGCAGGATACCGCCCTCGCCGCGGACAGCTTCGCTTATGAGGAATGATTTTGCCTGTGGGTGATAGAGGCAGGTCGGATGAAACTGGATGAACTCCATGTTTCCCACCCTGCAGCCTGCACGCCAGGCCATGGCGATACCGTCTCCGGTGGCGGTGTCAGGGTTGGTGGTGTAGAGATAGACCTTGCCCGAGCCGCCGGTGGCGAGTACGGTCTGGCGCGCTGCAAAACTGACCACCTGATCGTGCTTGATGTCCAGCACATAGGCACCGAGACAGCCTTCCGCTGGCCTGCCGATCTTGTCGCCGACGATAAGGTCTACGGCAATGTGGTCTTCAAATACCGAAATGTTGGGGTGGGCGAGAACTTGTTCGGAAAGCGTTCGCTGCACGGCCGCGCCGGTTGCGTCGGCGGCGTGGATGATGCGCCGATGGGAATGGCCGCCTTCTCTGGTGAGGTGATATCCCAATGCCGTGGCGTCGTCCCGCGAGAAGGGAACGCCCCGCGCGATGAGCCACTCGATGGCCTCGCGTCCGTGCTCGACGACAAATCGGGTAGCGGCCTTGTCGCATAGTTCGGCGCCGGCGGTATGTGTGTCCGCTTCGTGCGCGTCGAGACTGTCCGACGGGTCGAGGACCGCTGCGATGCCGCCCTGTGCCCAGGCGCTTGCTCCGTCGGAGATGCCGCGTTTGGTGACGAGCGCTACCTTGAGTGTGTCAGCCAGCCGCAGGGCCACCGATTGCCCGGCCAGTCCACTGCCGAGGATAAGGACGTCGAATTGGATCACGGTGGGGACAAGCAGCACTAGTAAAGGCTCGGAGTCTAATCCAAGTCCGTCTCAGGTCAACTTAGATGCAATAACCACATTCGCGCATGAACTAATTTCCACAGGGTGAGTCACTACCTCCGAATTCCGCTTTGGCGGGCATGGTGCGGGTTGGTTATACTTGGCGCGCCCTGGGATGTCTCCAGGCTATATCAACATCAGGTATTCATCTCCCGCTCATGAGCGATCGCGAAATTGATCAACAGCTTGTCGAACGCGCGCAGCGTGGAGACAAGCAGGCGTTCGGCCTGCTGGTATCGAAATACCAGAGAAAGCTGATGCGTCTGTTGTCAAGGCTGGTTCGCGATTCGGCGGAAGTCGAGGACGTTGCGCAGGAAACCTTCATCAAGGCCTATCGCGCGCTTCCTTCGTTTCGTGGAGATAGTGCGTTTTACACATGGCTTTATCGCATCGGGATCAACACTGCGAAGAATTTCCTGGTTTCACAAGGTCGCCGTGCGCCTACGTCGACCGGTTTCGATTCTGAGGAGGCGGAGACCTTCGAAGAAGGTGAACAGCTAAGGGACAACAACACGCCTGAGCGGCTGATGTTGTCGAAACAGATTGCGGAGACGGTGGATGCGGCGATGGATTCGCTGCCGGAAGAGTTGCGGACAGCGATCATGCTGCGCGAGCTCGAAGGCATGAGTTACGAAGAGATCGCCGGCGTCATGGAGTGTCCGATCGGGACTGTGCGCTCGCGCATATTCAGGGCACGCGAAGCAATATCCGAAAAGCTGCGACCGTTGCTCGATACGGCGCCGGACAAGCGGTGGTGATGATGAAAGAACAGATTTCTGCGTTGATGGATGACGAAATTGATGCGGCGTCGAGCGAAGCCGCGCTGGATCGTCTTAGGCGTGACGAAGAACTGCGCCGGAAGTGGAGTGACTACTGCATGGTGGGCGACGCGCTCAGAGGTGAGGCCGGGGTGGCGGACGAATTCACCGCGCGTGTCATGATGATGATCGATGCCGAGCCGACGGTGCTGGCTCCGGTGCGCACCACCCGCGACGCAAAGCGCAGAGGCTCGGCCGTTGAGCGAACAATGCCGTTGGTCGCGTCGATGATGGGGGTCGCCGCCGTTGGCTGGATTGCTTATACGCTCAATTCCGGTGGCGAGGCAGCGTCGGCACAACCGCTTGCGCTGACGAGAGCGCCGGTCGTCTCGACGGTGGCGCTGCAGACACGTGGTGATGCGGGACTCAGTGTGGGTGAGTCGCACCGCGAGTATGTGTTCGTTCACCAGGCGCTCTCGGGAAGCGGTCCGATGCCGGGTGTTACGCAGTATGTGCGCACCGTGGCGGAACAGCCTGCGGACCTCGCTCAATGAAGCAACTGCTGGCGGCAGCGCTGCTTGTATTCGGGGCGCTTACCGCCCGTGCGGAGGGTTCCTCCGATCCGCTCGCCTGGTTGGGCCGTATCACGATGGCGGGCAAACAACTCAATTATTCTGGTTTGGTCGTCTATCACGCTGGAGAACGGAGCGAAACCTCGCGTATCTCGCACATGGTGGTTGCCGGAGATGAGTTCGAAAAGCTCGAGACGCTGGATGGGAGTCCGCGTGAGGTGATTCGGACACGTGACGAGGTTCGCTGTTTCCTTCCCGGTCAGCGTACCCTGATCGTCGATCAGCCTTTGGGGCGTCGCTCTTTTCCGTCTCGTCTCACGTCGTCCTATGCGAGTCTTGCCGAGTCGTATCGCATTCGTAAAGGGGAAGTGTCGCGAGTCGCTGGACTGGAGGCGCAACAGATCGTACTTGAGCCGAAGGACGAGCTTCGCTTCGGGCATGTGCTCTGGGCGGACGTCAAATCGGGCCTTCTGCTCAAGGCGAAGATGGTCAGCCGCTCAGGCAAAAGCATCGAACAGTTTGCATTCAGTGAGATCAATATCGGTGCGCAGATGGAGCAGTCGGAGTTTCGCAGCCGGTTCGACAACGCCAACGGTTGGAGGGTGATCAACGCCCGTGGGACCGAACTCGCTGGCGACTCCTTGGGATGGACCTTTCGCAACCCGTTGCCCGGTTACAGGATGACGAGTGCCGTCAAGCGCAGCATCGGTCCGAACCGGGGCGACGTGACGCACATGGTGTTTTCGGACGGATTGGCTGCGGTATCGGTGTTCGTTGAGCAGGTCTCGGACGATGATACGAGTCCGGAAGGCGCGTCGACCTCGGGTCCCGTCAATATCTTCAAGCGGCGCGTCGGCCGTTTTCTGGTGACCGCGCTTGGCGAGGTGCCCGACAAGGCGCTACAAATGCTTGCCGACGGTGCCGAACCGGTAGTGCGATGATTGAAGCGCATGCAACCGTCGTCAGCGCTTCCGGTGATCGTCTGCGCGTGCGGGTCGATCCCGCACGCGGTGGCTGCGGCCGCTGCAACGAACCGGGTGGGTGTGGAGCAGCAAGGATCAGTGATTTGTTCTGTCCCAACCGGAATGAATTCGAAATCGACAACAGTATCGGCGCACGTAGCGGCGACGAGGTGATACTGTGCATCGCTGAAGGGGCCTCTCTCCGGGCTGCGCTGGTCGGTTACGGTCTGCCGGTCGGTCTTGTCGTCGCGGGCGCAGCGGTGGGGACGGCTTTCGCAACGAGTGGGGCCGAGGATCTGTGGGCGTTTGCGGGCGCGCTTGTCGGGGTGGTCATGGCGCTGCCGATTGGACGCGGGTTGCGGCGTCGTGGTGGGTGGCACTCGGAGATCGAGTTGCGTAGCGCGGCCGATGGCAAGGCCTGTCCGCATTGAGGCACGAATATGGCGGCTCAGTGGCTGAATCGACTCGTTGTGCTGTTGGTGGTGCTGGTCGGTTGTGGTCTGGCCGCAGCCAGGGACCTTCCCGAGTTTTCCGGGCTTGTCGAGACCAACGGGCGGGCGGTAGTCAATATTTCCGCGCAGCGGGATTTTGTCGCCGATGAGGCTCCGCTCAGGCCCAGCCTGATTCCCGGCCGCCCTGGGCGCATTGACCGCATGCCGCCGGGGCATGGGGCGCAACCCGATGAAGAGGACGGCGATCCGGCGGTGGGGTCGGGCTTCATCATCGATCAGGCCGGCTATATTCTTACGAATGCACATGTCGTGAATCGCGCGGACCAGATCATCGTTCGCATGTATGACAAGCGCGAGTTTCGTGCTCGACTGGTTGGCAGCGACAGGCGTACTGATGTGGCTCTCCTGAAGATCGATGCCACTGGCCTGCCCGTCGTGAAGACTGGAGACCCGTCGAAGCTGAAGGTTGGTGACTGGGTTCTGGCGATCGGCTCCCCGTTCGGCTTCGAGCAGTCCGTCACGGCCGGGATAGTGAGCGCAAAGGGTCGATCCCTGCCTGACGAGAGTTATACCCCCTTCATACAGACGGACGTCGCAATCAATCCAGGAAACTCGGGTGGCCCGCTCTTCAACCTGAATGGTGAAGTGATCGGCATCAACGCCCAGATATTCAGCCGTACCGGTGGCTTCATGGGCTTGTCGTTTGCAATCCCCATTGATGTGGCGCTCGCGGTACAGAGGCAGCTGCGTCAGAGTGGCAAGGTCAGCCGCGGGAGGATCGGTGTCCTCATTCAGGAAGTTTCGAGGGAGATTGCCGAATCGTTTGGTCTGACCCGTCCGGCGGGCGCCCTGGTAAGCATGGTCGAGAGGGGGTCCCCGGCCGAACGTGCGGGGATCCGACAGGGGGATGTGCTCGTGAGCTTCAATGGTCAGGCGGTAGGCGTGTCTTCCGATTTGCCGAGAATCGTTGGTGGCACGACTCCCGGTACAAGTGTTCCGGTCCGTTTCTGGCGTGGTCTTGCGCTTCAGGAGGCGCAGGTGCAGGTCGGATTGATGGACGAGCAAATGGAAGCGCCTCGTCGAGTCGCGCACTCGAGCCGCGGCAGCGGTATCTTCGACAGACTGGGGCTGGCTGTCAGCGAGGCAACGACGGTTCAGCGGCTCGAACTCAAGCTGGCGGGGGGCGTCGTGGTCAGGAAAGCGCGTGGGCCGGCTGCGCTTGCAGAAATTGGTCCGGGCGACGTCATTGAAGCGGTGGTCTTGCGGGGCAAGCGGATCAGAGTCGAGAGTGTGAGTCAGTTCAAGAGTCTGATCGAACCCCTCGACGCTGGACAAGGGCTCTCCTTGTTGGTGCGACGAGGCGAAATGTCGAGTTTCGTGGGATTGAGGGTGGACGACTGATGGCTGCGCTTAAGGTATTCATTCATGAGTGGTGTCATCTTTGCCACGATCTTCTTTCGGATCTGGCCCCCGTCGCGCGGGAGCTGGAGCTGTCGGTCGAGGTGGTTGATCTGGCCGGAGATCCAGAGCTGGATGCACGTTGGGGCGAGTATGTGCCGGTGGTAATGGCGGGGGACAAGGCCTTGTGCCATTACCGCCTGGATGCGGATGCCGTTCGTGCCCACTTCCGGAATTTCCGCTAAAATCCGCGACTTACACAGGCGATCGAGGGTGCCGGATGGCACCCTTTTTAATTGGGCAACATGGAACACATTCGAAATTTTTCCATCATCGCGCACATCGACCATGGCAAGTCGACGCTGGCTGACCGGCTGATCCAGTTCTGCGGTGGCCTTTCCGATCGTGAAATGGAGGCGCAGGTGCTCGATTCCATGGATCTCGAGCGCGAGCGCGGCATCACCATCAAGGCGCAGACGGCAGCACTGCAATACAAGGCGCGCGACGGCCAGATCTACAACCTCAACCTCATCGACACCCCGGGCCACGTCGACTTTTCCTACGAGGTTTCGCGTTCTCTGGCGGCTTGCGAGGGGGCGCTGCTGGTCGTCGATGCGTCCCAGGGGGTCGAGGCCCAGACGGTGGCGAACTGCTATACGGCGATCGAGCAGGACGTCGACGTGGTGCCCGTCCTCAACAAGGTCGATCTGCCTGCGGCCGAACCCGACAACGCGCGCAGCGAAATCGAGGACGTGATCGGGATCGATGCGTCGAATGCGATTCTCTGTTCTGCCAAGACCGGTCTTGGCGTTGACGAAGTTCTCGAGGCAATCGTCGCACGGATTCCCCCGCCCAAGGGCAATCCCGACGGGCCGCTGAAAGCGCTCATCATCGACTCGTGGTTCGACAACTATGTCGGTGTGGTCATGCTGGTAAGGGTTGTCGATGGCGAACTCAAGCCCAAGGACCGGATCCTGCTGATGTCGACGGGGATGCAGTATCCGTGTGACCAGGTCGGTGTGTTTGCCCCCAAGGCGCTTGCACGTGACGCCTTGCGGGCGGGGGAGGTGGGTTTCATCATCTCCGGGATAAAGGAGCTGGATGCCGCGAAGGTGGGCGATACGGTGACCACCGGTGGGCGCCCCGCCGCAGAGCCGCTTGAAGGCTTCAAGGAAATCAAGCCCCAGGTGTTTGCGGGTCTGTATCCGGTCGAGTCGAGCGAGTTCGAACAACTTCGCGAATCGCTCGAAAAGCTCAAGCTCAACGATGCATCGCTTCAGTTCGAGCCGGAGGTGTCGCAAGCGCTGGGCTTCGGCTTCCGCTGCGGTTTCCTGGGCCTGCTGCACATGGACATCGTGCAGGAGCGGTTGGAGCGCGAGTTCGACATGGAACTCATCACCACAGCGCCAACCGTGGTCTATCAGGTACTCCAGAAAGATGGTTCGATCCTCAACGTGGAGAACCCGTCGAAGCTGCCGGATCTGTCGAAGATTGAGGAGATTCGTGAGCCGATCATCACAGCGACGATCTTTCTGCCACAGGACTATGTCGGTCCGGTGATCACCCTGTGCAACCTCAAGCGCGGCATGCAGGTCGATATGCGCTACCACGGGCGGCAGGTCCAGCTGGTATACGATCTGCCGATGAATGAGGTGGTCATGGACTTCTTTGATCGCCTCAAGTCGGTATCGCGCGGCTATGCATCGCTGGATTACGAGTTTAAGGAGTACCGGGCAGGTGATCTCGTCAAGCTCGACGTGCTCGTCAATGGCGAAAAGGTCGATGCGCTATCCACCATCGTGCACCGGGCGAGTGCGCAATACCGGGGCCGCGAACTTGCCTCGCGGTTGCGCGCGTTGATTCCGCGCCAGATGTTCGATGTTCCTGTGCAGGCGGCCATCGGTTCGACGATCGTGTCGCGGGAAACCATCAAGGCTCTGCGAAAGAACGTGCTTGCCAAGTGCTATGGCGGCGATATCACCCGGAAGAAGAAACTTCTCGAAAAGCAGAAGGAAGGCAAGCGCCGCATGAAACAGGTGGGCAACGTGGAAATTCCGCAAGAGGCCTTCCTGGCAGTGCTGAGAACCGACGAGGGTAAATAGACTCGGCCTGCGCCGTTTCCGATCAGGAGTTGTTGTGAATTTTGCATTGATTCTTTTCGTTCTGCTGGTCATTACCTGCGTGCTGTGGGTAGCCGACCGCTTTTTTGCCAGGAAACGCCGGGCCCCGGGCAGCCCGGCGCCATGGTGGGTCGAGTGGGGCGCAAGTTTCTTTCCCGTGATCCTGGTGGTCTTCTTTCTTCGCTCCTTTCTTGTCGAGCCCTTCAAGATCCCATCGGGATCGATGATTCCGACCCTGCTGGTTGGTGATTTCATTCTGGTCAACAAGTTCGATTACGGCATTCGTCTGCCGGTGATCAACAAGAAGATCATCGAGATCGGCGAGCCACAGCGCGGTGACGTGATGGTTTTCCGTTATCCGCCGGATCCTTCCATGGACTACATCAAGCGGGTGGTCGGCCTCCCGGGGGACCGTGTCGAGTACATCGACAAGCGTCTGACCATCAATGGTGTTCCGGTCGCGGTCACCAAGCAGGACGATTATCTGAATACGGATCGCCTTCATTTTTCGCCACGCTATCTCGAAAAACTCGGAAACGTCGAGCATTCGATCCTGATCGAGGACGATGCACCTGCTTACGTCCCGCAGGTGCTCGATTTTCCTGGGCGTGAGGGGTGTACCTATACGCGTTCCGGTGTTAGCTGTACCGTGCCGGCGGGGCATTACTTCATGATGGGTGACAACCGCGATGCAAGCAGCGACAGTCGCGTCTGGGGTTTTGTGCCGGAAGAGAACATCGTCGGCAAGGCATTCTTCATCTGGTTCAATTTCGACAATCTGAAGCGCATCGGAAGTTTTCACTGAAAGGGGAGTGGTGAATGTATAGACAGCGCGGACTGAGCCTCATCGGCGTACTGTTCATCGGTGCGATTCTGGGTTTCCTCTTCCTCGTCGGCCTGAGGGTCGTGCCTGCAGTAACCGAGTATCTTGCGATCAAGCGCGCCATCTCGTCGGTGGCGTCGGAGGCGAGTGGGGAGGCGACGGTTTCGGAATTGCGGCGCAGTTTTGACAAGCGAGCCGATGTCGAAGACATCAGGAGTGTTCAGGGCGCTGATCTCGACATCACCAAGGTTGGCGGGAAGGTCGCGATCACGGCCGACTACTCGCGCAAGATACCGTTGGTTGCAAACGTCAGCCTGCTGATCGATTTCAACGCAGCGACAGAGCGTTAGGACAGATCCGTCGGATGGATTACGCGCGCTTGCAGGCGGCGATCGGCTATCGATTCGGGCAGGAGTCCCTGCTTCAACAGGCCCTGACGCACCGCAGCTTCGGTACCCCTCACAACGAGCGGCTGGAGTTTCTCGGTGACAGCATCCTCAATTGCACGATTGCAATCGAATTGTTCGAGCGTTACGAGCGGCTGCGCGAAGGTGAAATGTCGCGTCTGCGGGCGACGCTTGTTCGTCAGGAGGCGCTGCACCAGATTGCGGTTGTGTTGAATCTGGGGTCGTTCCTGCGTCTGGGTGAAGGCGAGCTCAAGAGCGGCGGGTTTCGCCGCCCGTCGATCCTTGCCGATGCGCTGGAAGCGCTTTTTGCGGCAGTGTTCCTGGATGGCGGGCTCGAGGCGGCTCGGGGCGTCATTTCGAAGTTGTACCGTCCGATGATCGATGCGCTGGACAACAGGGCGGTGCTCAAGGATCCCAAGACGGCCTTGCAGGAATGGCTGCAGGGGCGCCGCAAGCCGCTGCCTCGTTACGAACTCGCCGAGATCAGGGGTGAGGCGCATGCGCAGGAATTCGAGGTGACGTGCGTAATCGACCAACCATCGGTGCGGACGATTGGAGTCGGACCCAGCCGGCGGGCTGCCGAACAACAGGCCGCGCAGGGCGCGCTGCAGAGGTTGCAAGGAAAATGAGCGAAAGCATGGAAAGTCAGATCCCCGAGGGATTTCACAGTGGCTTCGTGGCAATCGTGGGGCGTCCGAACGTGGGCAAATCCACGCTGTTGAACAGGCTGGTCGGCCAGAAAATCAGCATCGTATCGCGCAAGGCGCAGACCACGCGACACCGCATCACCGGCGTCCTGACTCAGGACGATGCGCAGTACGTGTTCGTCGATACGCCGGGTTTCCAGACGCGGCACAGCAATGCACTCAATCGCACCATGAACCGCACGGTTACCCAGGTGCTGGCCGACGTGGACCTCGTTTTCATGGTCATCGAGGCTGGGCGGTTCGACGGCGCGGATCGTCAGGTGGTCAATCTGCTGCCGCCCGACGCGAAGGTGGTGCTGGTGATCAACAAGGTGGATCAGCTGGCCGACAAATCGAGGCTCCTACCCTTCATCGACGAAATGCAGAAGGTTTTCGGTTTTGCGGAGATTGTTCCACTGAGCGCTGAGAAAGGAACGAACGTGGATGCGCTGCTCAAGACCGCTCGGCAGTATCTTCCCGAGGGCATGCCGATGTTCGGACCGGACGACATTACCGACCGCAGCGAGCGTTTCATGGCGGCCGAGTTTCTGCGCGAGAAGCTGTTCCGACTGCTTGGTGACGAGCTCCCTTACGGCATCGCGGTCGAGATCGAGAAGTTCGAAACAGAGGGACAGCTGCGGCGCATTCATGCAGCGGTGATCGTCGACAAGGCTGGTCACAAGGGCATCGTGATCGGCAAGGGCGGGGAGCAGCTCAAGCGCATCGCCTCCGAAGCCCGCCAGGAACTGGAGCAGCTGTTCGATGGCAAGGTGTTTCTCGAGGTGTGGGTCAAGGTGAAGAGCGGCTGGTCTGATGACGAGCGCGCATTGAAGAGTCTTGGCTACGAGTAAGCCGGTCCGTCCGTGAGTGCCCGACAACGGGTCGAACTTCAGCCCGGCTTCGTTCTTCACACCCATCCATGGCGGGAAACCAGCCTGATCGTCGAGCTGTTTTCTCGTGATCATGGCCGCATGCCGATGGTCGCGAAAGGCGCTCGGCGCCCTGCCTCGGTCTTGCGGGGCGTGCTGATGTCGTTTCAGCCGCTGCTGGTCGACTGGTCCGGCGGCGGCGAGGTCAAGACGCTTGTGCGTGCGGAATGGCAAGGTGGCCTGCCCCTGCTCGGTGGAAGGGCATTACTGTGCGGCTATTATCTTAACGAGCTGCTGATACGCTTACTCCCGCGCGAGGATCCGCATCAGGCCCTGTTCGGTCATTACGGTGAAGCCTTGCGTGCGCTTTCGTCCGGCGGCGATGCCCAGCGCGTCCTGCGGCGTTTTGAACTCGCCCTGCTGCAGGAATTGGGGTATGGCATCGATCTGTCCGTTGACGCCGATAGCGGCGAGCCGGTAAAGGCCGGCGAAAGCTATGTCTTTATAATCGAGCGTGGCGTGCTTCGGGTCGAAGGAGACTCCGGTGATCTGCCGGTTCTCTCGGGCAGGACGCTTCTGGCGCTTGCTGCTGGAGATTTTTCATCGGCGGAGACGCTCGCGCAGGGCAAGGTGTTGCTGCGGCGACTTATCAATCATTACCTCGGCGGGCAGCCACTGCAGTCGCGCCGAGTTTTTACGGAGCTCATGGAACTGTGATCGAACTCGGCGTGAACATCGACCATGTCGCAACCCTGCGTCAGGCCCGCCTCACTTATGAGCCGGACCCGGTGTGGGCTGCGGTCGAGGCGCATCTCGGTGGCGCGGATGGTATTACTGTCCATCTGCGGGAGGACCGGCGTCATATTCAGGACCACGACGTGCGCAAGTTGCGGGATCTTACGCAGATCAAGCTGAATCTTGAGATGGCGGCTACCGACGAAATGGTCCGTATTGCGTGCGAGGTACGTCCCGAGATGGCAATGCTGGTACCCGAGGGGCGACACGAGGTAACCACGGAAGGCGGCCTTGATGTGCTTGCGCAGGAGGCCCGTCTGCGTGATGTGGTCTCTCGGCTTGCCGATGCGGGCATCGTCGTGAGCGTGTTCATCGATGCGGAGATCGCCCAGGTCGAGGCGGCCGCAAGGATCGGCGCCCGGGTCTGCGAGATTCACACCGGACCGTACGCCCATGCCTTTCATGCTGCCGGGCGTGACGCCGAGAGCGCAGCGGTCCTGGCCGAGATCGAAAAGCTCCGTACTGCCGGAGAGGCGGTCCGCGCCTTGAACATGCGCTTCAATGCCGGGCACGCATTGAATTTCTACAACGTCCAGCCGATTGCCCGCCTGCCTGCGGTGCGGGAGCTCCACATCGGCCATGCAATCGTGAGTCGTGCGGTGTTCTCCGGTCTGCGGGAATCGGTTCGCGAGATGAAGCGCCTGATGCGCGAAGCCGCGGCGCGAGGTGCCTGAGGGTCGGATGTGCTGCACGGAATCGGAACCGATATCGTCGAAGTGGCGCGTGTTCGGGAAAGTCTCGAGCGGATGGGGCAGGGCTTCGCCTGGCGAATCCTCGGCGAGACCGAGCGTCCCGACTTTCTGGCCGCGAGCGAGCCTGCCCGTTTCCTCGCCAAGCGCTTCGCGGCGAAGGAGGCTTTCGGCAAGGCGCTCGGCACCGGGATTCGCGCGCCGGCAACCCTGCACTCGATCGGTGTGACCCACGACCCCCTGGGGCGTCCCGGTTTCGTTTACTTCAAGGCGCTCGAAGGCTTCATGCACGGCGCGGCCCTCAGTGCCCATCTGAGCATCAGCGACGAGCGTCAGTACGTCATTGCATTTGCCGTCATCGAGAAAACATGAACGTGAATCCTGCGGAACGGTTGCCTGGCCCTGTGATGCTTGACGTCGCGGGTTTGCGGATGACCTCGGAAGAGAAGGAGATTCTCAGGCATCCGCTGGTCGGCGGTGTGATTCTTTTCTCCCGCAATTTCGAGAGCCCCGAGCAGCTTGCTGCGCTGACCGCGGAAATTCATGCTCAGCGTTCGCCCGAACTGGTCATCGCAGTGGATCAGGAGGGCGGTCGGGTGCAGCGTTTCAGGAACGGATTCACGCGCCTGCCTGCCATGCGGAGATTCGGCGAACTCTGGCAGGAGCACCCTGGCCGAGCCGTCCAGGCCGCCCGAGAGACGGGTTTCCTGTTGGCCGCGGAGTTGCGTGCCTGCGGCGTCGATCTGAGTTTCACGCCGGTTCTCGATCTCGACTACGGTGTGAGCAAGGTGATCGGCGATCGTGCTTTCCATCGCGATCCACGCATAGCCGCACCGCTGGCTGAAGCGCTCGCCGAAGGGCTGGCCGAGGCCGGCATGGGTTGTGTCGGCAAACATTTTCCGGGTCACGGCTATGTCTGCGCGGATTCCCATGTCGAGGTGCCAACCGACGAACGCGATTTCGAATCGATCTGGACCGAGGACCTGCAGCCCTATCGGGCGCGTATCGGCGAACGCCTCTCGGGGGTCATGCCCGCACATGTCACCTATCGGGCGGTGGACCCGAGTCCGGCGGGGTTCTCGCGATTCTGGCTGCAGGACGTGCTGCGTGGCCGTCTCGGATTCAAGGGCGTGATCTTCAGCGACGATCTGACCATGGAGGGCGCCACCGTGGCCGGCGACATCGTGGCGCGCGCAAGCGCGGCGCACGAGGCCGGCTGCGACATGGTGCTGGTGTGCAACCGCCCGGACCTCGCCGTGCAATTGCTCGATGGCTGGCATCCGACTGTCGATCCGATGAGCCGCAGGCGAATTACGCAACTGCGTGAGCCGGCCCATCATGCAGCGCCGATCGATCTCAAGACCGACATGCGCTACCTCGCCGCGTGCGAGACCGTCGGCCAACTGCTGCCGCCCTCGGCCTAGATGCCGGCCTTGGATGCGACGCCGGGATTCGATGCCAAGGCATTCCTGAAGGGGGTGCCGGAACAGCCCGGCGTCTACCGCATGATCGGCGAAGACGATCTGGTGCTCTACGTTGGCAAGGCCAAGAATCTCAAGCGCCGCGTGTCATCGTATTTCCAGCGCACCCAGGGGAGCCCGCGAATCGCCATCATGGTCTCGCAGGTGCTGCGGGTGGACATCACGCCGACGCGTTCCGAGGCGGAGGCGTTGCTGCTCGAGAACAATCTCATCAAGAGTCTCGCGCCCAAGTACAACATCCTCTTTCGAGACGACAAGTCTTACCCCTATATCTGCCTGACTGGCGACGAGTACCCCCGGCTGGCGTTTCACCGTGGTGGCTTCAAGCGCGGGACGCGTTACTTCGGCCCCTTTCCCAGCAGCTGGGCGGTGCGCGAGAGCATTCATCTGCTGCAGCGGATCTTCCAGTTGCGGACCTGCGAGAACAGCGTCTTCCAGAACCGCTCGCGCCCCTGCCTGCTGCACCAGATCCATCGCTGTACCGCCCCGTGCGTCGGTGCGATCGATGTGGACGCATACGCTGGCGACGTGAAGCTCACGGCGCTGTTTCTGGATGGCCGCACCAGCGAGGTGGTCGACAATCTCACCGACAAGATGCAACAGGCCGCCGAGAGCCTCGCGTTCGAGCAGGCTGCTGCATGTCGCGATCAGATCCGCTCCTTGCAGAAGGTCCTGCATCGTCAGTACGTGGATAGCGGCAAGGACGAGGATGTCGATATTCTCGGCGTCGTCGAGGAGCACGGAGTAGTCTGCATCAACCTCGCGATGATTCGCGGCGGACGGCATCTTGGCGACCGCCCGCTGTTTCCGAGCAATGCCGCGGGCTGTTCGGCGGTGGACGTATTGCTCGCGTTTGTCGAACAGCACTACCTCGATCATCCGGTCCCGGCCCGGCTGTTGCTGAACCTCGGCAACGATGCGGCCCGCCCGTTGCTCGAGGAAATTCTCGAACGGCCGCCGGCCATCGTTGCGCCGCGCTTCGCCGCGGAGAAGGCATGGATGGAGATGGCCGAGAACAACGCCCGCCTGGCGCTTGCCAACCGCGCCCGGGATTCGGGCCGCGTCGGCGAACGGCTCGAGGCACTGCGGGAGGCGCTCGGCATGGACGAACTTCCGCAGCGGATCGAGTGCTTCGACATCAGTCATACGATGGGGGAAGCGACCGTGGCGTCCTGCGTGGTGAACGAGGGCGGCGCGATGAAGACATCCGAATATCGCCGCTACAACATCGCTGGAGTCACGCCCGGAGACGACTACGCAGCAATGCGTCAGGCGCTCACGCGCCGCTACGAGAAAGTGGCGATGGGCGAGGGCGTGCGGCCGGACCTGGTGCTGATCGACGGAGGGCGCGGACAGCTCGGAATCGCCGCCGAAGTCATGGCGGAGGCGGGACTCGAATCGATCCTGCTGGTCGGCGTCGCCAAGGGCGAGGGCCGCAAACCGGGGCTCGAGACCCTGTTCTTCGTAGACGGCCGCGCCGCGGTCAACATGGCGGCAGATCAGCCGGCACTTCATCTCGTGCAGGAAATCCGCGACGAGGCACATCGTTTTGCAATCACTGGCCACCGTGCGCGACGCGCCAAGGCGAGGGGCGGCTCGCGGCTCGAAGACATCGCCGGGGTCGGACCGAGCCGTCGCCGCGCGCTGCTGGCCGCATTCGGCGGGCTCGACGGCGTGCGTGCCGCAACGATAGACGACCTCTGTCGTGTCGAGGGTATCAGTCGAAAGCTTGCGGAACAGATATACAATGCGCTGCATTGACGGTGTTTTAGCCGTGGTCGGCCAGCTGGCACATTCATGCCCTTCAACATTCCCAATTCGCTTACCTGGGCGCGCATTGCGCTGATCCCCATCTTTGTCGGCGTCTATTACCTCCCCGGAACCTGGCTTTCGGATCACGAGCGCAATCTGATTGCTGCGGGAATCTTCATCGTCGCCGCGGTCACCGACTGGTTCGACGGATATCTTGCGCGCACGCTGCATCAGACCTCGGCGTTCGGCGCTTTTCTCGATCCGGTCGCCGACAAGCTGATGGTTGCCGCGGCGCTCATCATGCTGGTCCAGTTGTCGCGCGTCGATGCCATCCTCGCGGTCATCATCATCGGTCGTGAAATCACCATTTCCGCCCTGCGCGAGTGGATGGCCAAGCTAGGTGAAGCCTCGAGTGTCGCGGTGGCCTTCGTTGGCAAACTCAAGACCGCTGCGCAGATGACGGCGATTCCCCTGTTGCTATACAATGCGCGCCTCTTCGGATTCGAGGTTCGCCCGCTCGGGACCTTCCTGATCTGGGTCGCGGCGGCACTTACGCTGTGGTCCATGGGCTACTACCTGCGTAAAGCGGCACCAAGATTCCGGGAAGAATGATCTCCCAAAAGGAGGTTGACGAAGTGGGGATGCGTTTCTATAATGCGCGTCTCTTTTGCGGGAATAGCTCAGTTGGTAGAGCGCAACCTTGCCAAGGTTGAGGTCGCGAGTTCGAGCCTCGTTTCCCGCTCCAGATATTCTGGGGAAAGCAAAGCTTTCCCCTTTTAGTTCCCGGAAGTGGCATTCCGGAGACTAGCCAGGTTGTGATACCGGGCATGGCGCGATGGCAGAGTGGTTATGCAGCGGCCTGCAAAGCCGTGTACATCGGTTCGATTCCGGTTCGCGCCTCCAGAGTTTTAAGCGGGAATAGCTCAGTTGGTAGAGCGCAACCTTGCCAAGGTTGAGGTCGCGAGTTCGAGCCTCGTTTCCCGCTCCATATTGAAAAGGGGAGTGTCTTTTGACACTCCCCTTTTGTTTTGAGTCCGTCGCGGGCGCTTTTGTTGATGACGGATCGAATGCACTCAGGCAATCTGCATTCGGCCGCTCCTCAAGGGATGTGCTCGGTCGTCGTGCTGGTGCAGAATCGGCTATCCGCCGCGTCTTGGATCGATCCCGGATGAATACAGCTGACTTGTCGGAGCAACCGACTTTCAAGGTGGCACGGCTCCGCACCGATACGTCCGGATCGGTTACACGCCAGCCAGAGTGGGTGCTGCCCGACTATCGAGGCGGGTCGATCCTGAACCTGGTGGAATCGCTGACGCGCCGACTCGGGGCGCGGCCCCAGCCTGACGCACCGCCGTTACGCGACGAGGGTGTGCTGGGGGGCCTGCCTGCAGGCAAGGTCGTATTGCTTGTCATTGACGGTCTTGGCGATCACTACCTTCGTTGCCGAGGTCAGGGCAGCCTGATGCTCTCGGAGCGTAGAGGCAGCCTGACGTCGGTCTTCCCATCGACGACGGCAAGTGCAGTCACCACCTTGTCGACCGGGCTCGCACCCGCGACGCATGGATTGAACGGTTGGGTCACGCGTGATCATCTGGGTGCCTTGATCCTGCCCTTGCCGATGGTCGATGCCACCGACGAGCGGCCGTTGGCGAGCCCATTTCATCGTCGACGACTGTTTCCCTATCGCACGCTGTTTCAGCGCATCGAGCGGATGAGCGTGGTCGTTTCGCCTGCGTGGTTGATCAATTCAACCTACAGCCGGCGGCACAACCGGGGTGCGAAGCGGCTGCCCTACGATTCGCTCGAGACGCTCGATGATTCGATTTTCTCTGCGCTCGCAGGTAGCGGAAGGGATGTCTTCGTGCACGCGTATTACCCAGGGTTCGATAGCCTCGCTCACGACGTCGGTATCGGATCAGAGGCCCTGGCTGAGGAGTTTTGGCGTATCGATGCGATGTTCGGGCGCCTTGCCAACCGGCTTGCGGGGTCGGGTACGCTGACGATCGTCACCGCGGATCATGGGCTCATCGATGCGCCGTTGGAGGAAATCTGCCTGCTCGGGGCACATCGGGAACTGGCGGACATGCTGGCCCAGCCGCTGTGGGGAGAGCGCAGGGCAGCATGGTGCGCGCTGAGACAAGGTGCTGGCAGTGAATTTTCAGACGCACTCAAGGATGCGTTCGACACGCGCGTCGATGCACTGCCGGCCGAGCAGCTCACTGGAATGGGACTCCTCGGGCCGGGCCCGGCGCACCGGGACCTCGCGACGAGGGTCGGTGACATGCTGTTGCTTCCACGTGCTGCAGGGACTTTGGTGAACGAGGTGGGCATCGATGGGGTTTCACCGATGCGGGCGGTCCATGGCGGTCTGTCGCCGGTCGAGATGGAAGTCCCTCTCATTGCGCTTCGTTGCTGACACACGACGGGAACATCCGGTTCACCGGAACGTAACGCAGGCTGACTAAGGTGGCTGCAACGATAACTGCGGAGCCGCACCATGAAGCGCTGGATTGGCGTTCTCGGAGCCTGGTGGAATGTGAGAGTCATGCTGCCGATCGAAGAGGTCGAGGCGCTATGCTTCATACCGGACCTTGGCTGCCGGCCCGGCCCACGGGATATGGGGCGGGGAGATGTTCAGTGAAACGGGTCTTCGGCAGGCGGGACTGGCAGTACCCCGATGCCTTCGTCGAGGAGCTCTTCGAGTTCGCCGCGCGAGGCTTTGCCGCGCAGGCTGCGCTCCTCTGTTTCGCCGTAGTGCACCCGTCTGACTTCCTCGGCAAAGCGGTCGCCGACGTCTTCGGCGCCGGAGGCCATCTCGCGCAGGGCCTGAAGTACCTGTCGACGGGAGGGAGTGGTTGATTGCGCGGTGGTGACCGACTGGCTGTCCGAAGCGCCGGGTGCGGTCGCGACGCCCCTGTTCACGTAAGGCGCTGACGGCTTGCGGATGATCGTGTGAGATCCGCAGGCGGGGCAGTTCACCAGACCGCGTGCGTTCTGCGAGTTGAAATCGTCGGACGAGCGAAACCAGCCCTCGAACGGGTGGCCATGTTCACATGTGAGGTCGATCACGATCACGATCTGGGCGCCCGGGCCGGGTTGAAAATACGGCGAAAGACCGTATCGTGCCACGGGCACGTTCATCTTGTCGCCTTGTGCGCGCCGCGACGATACGTATAAACCGGCTGCGCGTCCAGTCGAGCGTGGCGATGCGTGTGCAATCGTCCCGGTCGGCACCATCGGGAAACGGACAGCCCGGATTTTCCGGGCTGTCCGGGGGCGTCAGCGGGTGTAGTAGCCAACGCCGACGAGGCGTCCGCCTTCGATCCTGAAGTAGGTGTGCTTGTGCTCCAGCTTCCTGGTCGTCGGATTCCGCCAGATGTAGTCAAGCTCCCCACTGTCCGATCTGCCGGCGCGCTCGATCATTTCCGTGATGACCGGTCTTCCGTCAGGGTCGCGCAGCTGTCGTGCATCGGTGCCGATCAGGGAAGGTGTGGCGCCGTGGGCAATGAATTTTCCGCTGGCAAGATCCACGGCGAAGACGTACAGATCGTCACGGATGAACGGTCCGTTCAGCTGCTGGAACTCGGCAAGTGCCTTGCCGGAATCGTCGGCAAGCGCGCGAGCGGCCTTTTTGAGCAAGGCTCTGGCTTGTGCCGGATCTGCGCGGGGTGGGTAGAAGCCGACTGCGACGATGATGTCGCCGACGCGCCGAAAGAGTGCCAGCTTCGGTTCGCCGTGACTGTCTGCCGGGTTGAACCAGCGGTAGGAAAGCCGGCCTGCTCCCTCGGCCTTGGCGATATCGATCATCTCGCGGAAGAAGGGCTTTCCCTCCAGATCGGTTTCGGCCAGGACGTTCTGACCGATCAGCGCGGCCGATGCGCCCCCACTGGCGAGAAAACGGCCGTCGATGGTGAGTGCGTAGACGTAGAGATCACGGTCCACGAACTCTGCCTGTCGGCTGAATGCGGTCGTTCCCGGCTCTCCATGACGTTCGACCTGTTCGACGGCGCGTTCGAGCAGCGCCGTTGCGCGACGCTCGGATGCGCTCACGCGGACGTCGGGGGTCGCCGTGGCGTCGGCAGCGGAAGCGATGGAACCGAGGGCCAGGGCACACACCACGGCCAGCGAGCGCGTGCAGCGTCTGAAGCGTGTCATTCTGATTCTCCTGTTGTGCGACTGTCTGTTGATGATCCGTAGATGTGTTGTGCCACGGATCATCGTTTGGCAGGCTCAATAGCCGACCATGCGGGGGAGCCACAGGGACAGTTGCGGGAAATATGCGATCAGGAAGATCGCGACGACCGAGACGATCACGAAGGGATGAATCCGCGCGACGATCGCCTCGATGGTGGAACCGCCGATGCCGGAGGCGACGAACAGATTCTCGCCCAGCGGAGGCGTCATGAAACCGACTGAGAGCGTGCAGATCACGACGATACCAAGGTGGGTCGGATCTACGCCCACGGTGTACATCACCGGTAGCAGCACCGGTACGAGGATCATGATCGCCGCCAGGGTCTCCATGAACATGCCGACGAACATCAGGAAGATGATGATCATCGCCCAGATCAGATAGAGGTTGTCGGTCAGACCGAGCATCGATTCGGCAATGATCGCGGGGATGCGTTGCTCCACCAGCAGACGTCCGAAGACCGTTGCGGTAAACAGGATCAGCAGCACCCGACCGGTAATCCAGGTAGTCGTCCGCAGTGAGTTAAGGAAGGAGGGGAACTTGAGCTCGCGGTGCAGGAAGATACCGACGAACAGGGTGTAGAAGATCGCCACGATGGCCGATTCGGTGGGCGTGAAGAGGCCGGTGTAGATGCCGCCGAGGATGATCACGGGTGCCAGCACCGACCACACGCCCTTGCGCAGCGAGGAACGGATATCGGAGAACGACCACTTGTCGGTGAGACCGACATAGCCATGCTTCTTCGAGGTGAAGTAGTTCATGATCAGCAGGCTGCCCGCCATGATCAGGCCCGGGATCACGCCGGCGATGAAGAGCTTCGGAATCGATATCGAGGCGAATTCCCCATGCTTGGCGATCGCTTCGGGCGGGGGCGCGAGGCCGAGCGCAGCGATGCCGAAGATGACCATCGGGATCGACGGCGGAATGATGATGCCGAGGCCGCCCGACGCGGCCGTTACGGCCGATGCATAGGGGCGGTTGTAGCCGCGCTTGGTCATCGCCGGGATCATGAGCATGCCGACCGCCGCGGTGGTTGCGGGACCGGAGCCCGAGATTGCGCCGAAGAACAGGCAGGCCAGCACGGTGGCAGCGCCGAGGCCGCCGGTAATCGGGCCGGCAAGAGTCTCGGCGATGTCGACCAGGCGTTTGGAAATGCCGGCGGCTTCCATCAGGGCGCCGGCCAGCACGAAGGCGGGCAGGGCCATCAGCGGAAAGCTGCCGACCGAAGTGAAGGCAATCTGCACGAAGGCGATCGGATTCTTCTCGACCGCCATGAAGGTGGCGAGCGCCGCGCCGCCGAGCGCGATGGTGATCGGCGCGCCCAGCAACAACAGGATGAAAAAGCCGCCGAACAGGATCTCTACGATAAAGGCGTCCATGTCTTGTCTCTCTGCGGGGGGCCGCGTTTTATTGTTGAGCCGGCGCGCTGTGCTTCAGCTTCTCGATTTCTTCCGTTTCCGGGTCGACCAGCTCGACGCCCTTCACGAGGGTGAGGTAGTTGTTCCAGAGGATTCGAATCGACATCAGCGTGAAGGCGATCGGCAATATGACGTAGAAGTATTTCATCGGCAGTCCCATGGTCTGGGACTTCCAGAAGGCGTTCATCCGATTGAAGACGAAGTCGTAGCTCAGGTAGACGAAATACATGTTGAAGCAGACCCACAGCAGATCCGAGATGGCCATGCAGATCTTGCGCACGATGGGTGGGAAGAACTGGAACTGGAAGGTCACCCGGTTGTGGGCTGACATCTTCGCCGCCACGGTCGCGCCGAGATAGGCGAACCATACGAACATGTAGGTGGCGAGTTCTTCTCCCCAGGGCAGGGAGTACTGGAAGAACTGGCGCAGCAGGATCTGTGCGAACAGCAACACCACGAAGCAGACCAGCAGGGCTTCGGCGAGGTATTCCTCGATGTTGTTGAGAAGCTTGAGGATGAAGTTCTTGAAGGCCATGGCGGGCTCCGCTGGGTCGGAAGGGGAGGGGTGTTGAACGGGGCGGACGCGATCCCGGGTGGTGCATCGCCGGAATTCCGGCCATGCAGCGGCAGGCGCGGCGTCCTTCCCGCTCGCGGGCCGGGGTGCGTTGCCCCGGCCTCGTCACAGCTTAACGGCCAAGCGTCTTGAGGACGTTGTCGAGCTTTTCCTTGCCGCCGATGCTCTTGTAGAACTTCGGCCATACGGCGGTGGTCGCCTTCTGGATGAATTCCTTCTCGCCGTTGGCCGGGTCGGAGATCTGCATGCCCTTGGCGACCAGATCCTTCTTGATCTTCTCTTCGGTGGCCTGCAGGTAGGCGAAGCTTTGTTCAGTGGCCTCCTTGCCCGCCTCGAGGATGGCCTTCTGCACGTCGGGCTTCTGATCCTGGAAGACTTGTTCGCTGACGATCAGGGGTTCGAGAGAGAACAGGTAGCGCAGGTTGGTGATGTATTTCTGCACTTCGTTGAACTTCATCGCGGATACCGTGATGTAGGGGTTGTCCTGGCCATCGACGACGTGCTGCTGAAGCGCGGTGAAGGTCTCGGACCAGGCCATCGGCGTCGGGTTGATACCCCACGACTGGTAGGTTGCGATCATGATCTCGTTCTTCGGTACGCGGATGACCATCCCTTTCAGGTCGGCC
This sequence comes from Cognatazoarcus halotolerans, assembly GCF_009800965.1. Taxonomy (GTDB): domain Bacteria; phylum Pseudomonadota; class Gammaproteobacteria; order Burkholderiales; family Rhodocyclaceae; genus Cognatazoarcus; species Cognatazoarcus halotolerans. The sequence goes on from NZ_WUAF01000025.1 coordinate 46,654, forward strand.
ACGTTCTGTACCGGTTTCTTCGAGTTGGTGAGTACGCGGAAACCCGAGTAGGCCCAGCCGACGATGCGCACGCCTGCATCGCGGATCGTGTTCGCGGTGAGTTCCTTGCCCACTTCGCCCTGGGTCAGTTTCTTCGCGTCTTCTGCGCTCTGGATCACGTAGGGCAGCGTCAGTACGCCGACCGTCGGCGAGAAGGGCGTGACGTTGTTGATCGCCAGCACCGAGAAGTCGAGCGTGCCGAGTGCGGCATTGTTCACGGTGTTCTGCTCGTCACCCAGTTGCCCGTTGGGGAACAGATCGATCTTGTGCTTGCCGCCGGTCTTCTGCTCGAACGCGCTCTTGAACTTCTGCCCCAGTTCCCACTGGGTGCCGCCGGCTGCATCGCCGAGCGCCATCTTGAAGGTCGTCGCCATGGCGGTCTGGGTGGCGGCCAGCATGCCTGCCGCGACGAGCGGGATCAGTACGATTTTCTTGAGGTTCATGGTTGTCTCCTGCTTTGGTCCGATTGTGACGTGGGATTTTTGTCGGTCTTGTTGCGTTGCCCCCCTGCTGTGTCGGGAGTCGCTCCGGGGGAGGCGCCGGCGCGACGGCGGTGGGGGTTCAGGGGCGTTCGTCGTTGTAGGCATACCAGCGGTACAGGAACCGTTGTCCGAAGCGCCGGAAGGGCGCGAAGGCCTGCGATTCGACCATCTCGCGAACGTTCGGGAAGGGCAGCCGGGAGGTGAAGATCGGCAATGTGAGTTCCTTGCCCTGCCCGGCGATCCACTGCGCCAGACGGCGGCCGGCCTGGGCGGAATACATCACGCCGTTGCCGCCGTAGCCGAGTGCGTAGTAGATCGTCTGGCTGGGGTCCGGTTGATGGATGCGCGGCATCATGTCGTGGCTTACATCTACCCAGCCCCACCAGGAATAGTCGATCTGGATGCCCCTGAGCGCTGGAAACTTGCGATACATGTCGCCGATCAGGCGGTCCTCGAACTGTTTCTGCGGTGCGTCGTTTCCGGTGATGGCGCTGCGACTGCCGATCTGCAGGCGATTGTCCGGCATCAGCCTGTAATAGTGACGCAGCACGCGGGTGTCGGTGATCACCTGGTGGGTGCGCAGACCGCAGGCCTCGATTTCCTGGCTGGTAAGCGGGCGGGTGACGATGGAGTTCGAGAGGATCGGCAGCAGGCGGTTCTTGAGTTCGCGATGCAGGTGGTTGGAGGTGTAGCCACCGGTGCAGATGCCGACCGCGCGAGCCCGGACCGTGCCGCCGGGGGTCTTGAGGTAGTGGACGCCGTTGCGTGTCTCCCAGCCCTGTACCGGGCTGGCGGGGTGTACCGTGGCGCCGAGCGCGCGGGCCTTCTTGAGGTACCCGAAGGCGAGCTTGCCCGCATGGATGCCGATGCCCTCGGGCTCATGCATCGCGCCGCAGGCTTCCTGGTCGCCAATCCATTCGCGCTTCACGGTGTCGGCGTCGAGAATACGTGCGTCGTACTTGAAGGTCTCGCGCAGCAGTTTCGCCTCCTTCTCGAGGATCGGCATGATCCGTGGGCGATGCGCGACGTAGAGATGGCCACCGGGCTGCGGATCGCAGTCGATGTCCTTGATCAGCGCCTTGAAGTTCTCCATGCCGTCGACGCATTCGCGGTGTAGGGCGAGCGCGGCTTCCTGGCCGTAGCGGGTGATCCACTGCGAGCGCTTGAGGCGCCCGGATGCGCATTGGGCCTGGCCGCCGTTGCGCGTGCTGCAGCCCCAGGCGCTGCGGTTTGCCTCGAGCACCGTCGCCTTTATGCCGTGCTGCTCGGCCAGGAAAATGGCCGTCGTCAGGCCGGTAAAGCCGGAGCCGATGATCGCCACATCGACGTCGATGTCGTGGGTGATCGGGCCGTCGTCGGCGGGGGGCTCGCCTGCGGTGCCGATCCAGTAGGTCGGCGCATAGTCGTGGCCCTGCCCAGGCGTCGGCGAGACCAGCGGATCGTAGGCGGGGTCGTAGGGCTTCGAAGCGGCGGTGGCCCTGGCTTCGGCGCGCAAGGTGGCTGCGTCCATGCTCGGATTCCTCGGTGCTGTGAGAGAAGAGGCCGGGCTCAGGCCGACGTTACAGGCGGACGATCCTTGCGGAACGCGTTCTTTACCGCGATCTTGCCGTTGTGGAAGGTGAAGATATCCACCATGCGGGCCTCGATGCGCGTGCCGTCGGCCTTGGTGCCGACGAAAGTGGTTTCGCTCACCCCGCGGTTGCCGTCCACGAAGTGATCGCCGTCGAGCCACTGTGCGTCAGGGAAGGTCTGCCACGCCAGCATGAAGCCTTCGCGTACCGCGTCGCGGCCAACGAAGCTTCTGCCGAGCAGATCCGGTCCCGCTACCGCGTGGAAGGAACAGTCTTCGGCCATGAAGCTCATCAGTGCGTCGATGTCGTGGCGGTTCCAGGCATCGCCGAAGGCTTGCAGCATCTCTATGGTGGGTTGCGTCATCGTGGTCTCCATCTCGGGCAGGTTGGTCTTGCTTGCCGGCAGGTGTCGCATCGGTTGCGACGTCGCCGCCTTGTGTGTGACCAGATTAAGCCCCTGCCCGGGGACCGAGTAGGACCAGTTCGAGGTAATCGTTTGGTCCAGATAAGTCCTTGTTCTGAATCAACTTAAATCGCTGTTTCGGAGTCCGGCGAGGACTTCGGCAAGGCATTTGATGCCAGGCTCGATCCGCTCGGTGGCGATCGAGGAGAAACCGAGCCGGAAATGGTTTCTGGGGGGCGTGTCGGCCACGAAGAAGACGCTGCCGGTTTCGATCAGGATACCTTGTCGCTCGGCCTCCTCGGCCAGCTGACCGGCATCGAGCCAGGCGGGGCCCTCGATCCAGCACGAGGAGCCGCCCGTGACCGGGATGTAACGCAATTCCGGTGCATGCCGGTCGAGTGCCGCGCAGAGGATCCGTGCCCGCTCGAGGTGAGCGCTGGACAGGCGGCGCAGTAGCGAGTCGTGGTGACCTAGCGAGAGGAACAGTGCAAAGGCGCGCTGCATGTAGGTGCTCGGGTGCCGCAGGTTGAGGCGCCGCACGCGCCGCAGCTCGCGAATCAGTTCGACCGGGCCGACCACGTAGCCCAGTCGTATGCCCGGTGCGATCGACTTCGACAGGCTGCCCACGTAGATCACCCGGTCGTTGCGATCAAGGCTCTTGAGGGTCGGCACCGGCTCACCCTCGAAGCGGTTCTCGCTTTCGTAGTCGTCCTCGATGATGACGAAATCCTCGTCCTCGGCCTGCCTGAGCAGGGCTTCGCGGCGCTCGATCGGCATCGTCACCGTGGTCGGGCACTGGTGGCTGGGTGTCACATAGACATAGTCGCAGCCGGTGAGATCGGGGCCGATCTGCAAGCCCTGTTCATCGACCGGCAGGTAGACCATGTGCGCACCACGGCTGCTGAAGATATTGCGAGCATCCGGGTAGCCCGGATTTTCGATCCCCACCGTGGTGGCGTTGCTCACCAGCAGATCGGCAAGCAGGTAGAGCGCCTGCTGCGCGCCGACGGTAATCACGATCTCGTCGTCAGACGCCCATACGCCGCGGCGCGGCAGTACGCGGGTGCGGATCTGCCGAACCAGCGATTCGTCGTCGCGCACGATCATGTCCTGCGCCCATTCGCTGATCTCGAGGACGCCGAGCGTTTTCATGCAGCACTCGCGCCAGTCTGCCGTGGGGAACAGGGTCGAGTCGAACTGACCATACAGAAACGGATAGGGATAGCGCTGCCAGTCCGGGCGCTTGCAGATGTTGCGCTGGGCGGATGGGCGGAAGCGGTAGCGCGAGGTCCAGTCGGGGGCACGGGATGGCGCTGCAACCGGCGGCGCTTCCGCCGTGCTGGCCCGGCCCTCGAGCATTTCGGGATTGACGAAATGGCCCTTGCGTTCGCGGGAGATCAGATAGCCTTCGTCGGCAAGCTGCTGGTAGGCGATCACCACCGTATTGCGGGCCACGCCGATCTGCGAGGCGAGTTCCCGGCTGGATGGAATCGGTGCGTCGAGCGGCAGCTGCCCGTCGAGGATCGCGGTGACGAGCATCTGGCGGATCTGTCCCTGCAGGCTCAGATTCGGCGAGCCCGAAAGCTGGAAGAACTGGCTCCACATCGTGCCGACCGGTTTGCTGCTGCTCATTGGTGGATCAGTATCCTTCTCTTGGTCCGTTTGATAGTCCTGCCCCGAAACCACGGCGGCGCCCGCATGTTCGACGGGGCCGCGGGGTGCTGCTCGAAATGTACAACTTTAGTTATATTCTCGGCCAGTGTCCGGCAGCCTGTTTCAGGCGGCTTTTGCGATCGCGGCCGGGGCGATGATCCCAGTCTGCGGCGAGGAGGGTTCGGCCGAGTAGAGCTTGCGCGGCATCCTTCCGGCAAGAAATGCCTCACGGCCGGCCTGGACCGCCTTTTTCATGGCGCTGGCCATGAGTACCGGATTGCGCGCATGGCTGATCGCCGAGTTCATGAGCACCGCATCGCAGCCCAGCTCCATGGCAATCGCCGCATCGGATGCGGTGCCGACACCGGCATCGACGAGCACCGGCACGCGCGCCTGGTCGATGATCAGGCGAAGGTTCCAGGGATTGAGAATACCCATGCCCGAGCCGATGATCGAGGCCAGCGGCATCACCGCGACGCAGCCGATCTCTTCGAGCCGTCTGGCCTGGATCGGATCGTCCGAGCAATACACCATCACGTCGAAGCCTTCGCGCACCAGGATCTCGGCGGCCTTGAGGGTCTCTGGCATGTCCGGGAAGAGCGTTTGCGGATCACCGAGCACCTCGAGCTTGACCAGGCTGTGGCCGTCGAGCAGTTCGCGGGCGAGGCGCAGCGTACGCACTGCGTCGTCTGCGGTATAGCAGCCGGCGGTGTTGGGCAGATAGGTGAACTCGGCGGGTGGCAGGTAGTCGAGCAGGCTCGGCTCGCCCGCGTTCTGGCCGATGTTGGTGCGACGGATCGCGACGGTCACGATCTGTGCGCCGCTCGCATCCACGGCCGCGCGGGTTTCCTCGAAATCCTTGTACTTGCCGGTGCCGACGAGCAATCTCGAAGCGTAATGCTTCCCGGCAATGATCAGGGGATCGTTCGATTCCATATGTCTTTGTCCTGTCTTCGGTTTGCGCCGCGGCTCAGCCGCCGCCGACCGCGACGATGATTTCGATGCGGTCGCCGTCGCTGACGACCACCTCGGTGTGACGGCTTTTCGGAACCACCTGTCCATTGCGTTCCACCGCCACGCGCTTGTCTGCGAGGCCGATCCGCTCAAGCATGGTGCGCACCGTCACCGGTTCAGGCAGGGGCCAGTCCTGGCCATTGAAATTCACCGTGTTCATGCTCACACCTTCCGATAGATCTCGGCGCCGGACTTGACGAACTCGACCGCCTTGGTCTGCATGCCCCGGGTCAGCGCCTCGTCTTCGTCGAGCCCCTGCTTGGCGGCGTAGTCGCGCACGTCCTGGGTGATCTTCATCGAGCAGAAGTGCGGGCCGCACATCGAGCAGAAGTGGGCGACCTTGGCGCTTTCCTTGGGCAGGGTCTCGTCGTGGAAGGATTTCGCCTTGTCCGGGTCGAGGCCGAGGTTGAACTGGTCGTCCCAGCGGAACTCGTAGCGCGCCTTCGATAGCGCGTTGTCGCGGATCTGCGCGCCCGGGTGACCCTTGGCGAGGTCAGCCGCGTGGGCGGCGAGCTTGTAGGTGATGATGCCTTCCTTCACATCGTCCTTGTCGGGCAGGCCGAGGTGCTCCTTGGGCGTGACGTAGCACAGCATCGCGGTGCCGTACCAGCCGATGGTTGCCGCGCCGATGCCACTGGTGATGTGGTCATAGCCCGGGGCGATGTCGGTGGTGAGCGGGCCGAGGGTGTAGAACGGGGCCTCCTTGCACTGCTCGAGCTGCAGGTCCATGTTCTCCTTGATGAGGTGCAGCGGCACATGACCCGGCCCCTCGATCATTACCTGCACGTCGTGCTTCCAGGCGATCTGGGTGAGTTCGCCGAGGGTCCTGAGTTCGCCCAGCTGGGCCTCGTCGTTGGCATCGTAGATGCTGCCCGGACGCAGGCCGTCGCCGAGGCTGAAGGCCACGTCGTAGGCCTTCATGATCTCGCAGATCTCCTCGAAATGGGTGTAGAGGAAGCTCTCCTTGTGATGGGCGAGACACCACTTGGCCATGATCGAGCCGCCGCGGCTGACGATGCCGGTCATGCGGTTGGCGGTGAGCGGCACGTAGCGCAGCAAGACGCCGGCGTGGATGGTGAAGTAATCCACCCCTTGCTCGGCCTGCTCGATGAGGGTGTCGCGGAAGATCTCCCAGGTCAGGTCCTCGGCCTTGCCGTCGACCTTCTCCAGTGCCTGGTAGATCGGCACCGTGCCGATCGGCACCGGGCTGTTGCGGATGATCCACTCGCGGGTCTCATGGATGTTCTTGCCGGTGGACAGGTCCATCACCGTGTCGCCGCCCCAGCGAATCGACCAAGTCATCTTGTCGACTTCTTCGGAGATCGAGGAGCCGAGCGCCGAGTTGCCGATGTTGGCGTTGATCTTCACCAGGAAGTTGCGGCCGATGATCATCGGCTCGGACTCGGGGTGGTTGATGTTGTTGGGGATGATGGCGCGTCCGCGGGCCACCTCGTCGCGCACGAACTCGGGGGTGATGGTCTCGGGGATGGCGGCACCGAAGCTCTGGCCCGGGTGCTGGCGGGTGAGCAGGCCGGCCATCTTCTCGCCCATCGGGCCGGTGGCGCGCAGCGACTCGACATAGGCGGCGCGGTTCATGTTCTCGCGGATGGCGATGTATTCCATCTCGGGGGTGATGATGCCGCGGCGTGCGTAGTGCATCTGGGTGACGTTGGCACCGGCCCTGGCGCGACGCGGCTTGCGGTGCAGGCCGGGGAAGCGCAGCTCGTCGAGCTTCGAGTCCGCGGCGCGCTGGCGGCCGAACTCGGAGGACAGGTCGGCGAGCACCTCGGTGTCGCCGCGCGCTTCGATCCACGCCTGGCGCAGCGCCGGCAGGCCCGAGCGGATGTCGATCGAGGCGGCCGGGTCGGAGTAGGGGCCGGAGCAGTCGTAGACGAAGATCGGCGGGTTCTTCTCGCCGCCAAAGCCGGTGGGCGTGTCGGCCTGCGAGATCTCGCGCATCGGCACGCGGATGTCCGGGCGCGAGCCTTCGATGTAGACCTTGCGCGAATTGGGCAGCGGCGCAATGGCCGCCTCGTCCACGTGGGCGCTCGAGGCGATGAATTTTTCGTTGGCGTTCACTTGTGCTTCCTCTGCGGTCAGGCGCCAAAGGCGCGGCCAAGATAGACAACCAGCAGCATGTAGCTGGCAATGAAGATCGATTCGCTCGACATCAGCGCAATCGGTTTCCAGCCGAGCTCTGCCAGCTTCTCCAGCGAGGTCTTGACGCCCAGTGCGGCAATCGAGGTGACCAGACACCAGCGCGACACGGTGGAGCTCGCTTGCACCACCTCATGCGGCAACCAGCCGATGCTGTTGGCGGCAGCGAGCGCGGCGAACACCACGAGGAAGAGAGGAAGAATCGGCGTCTTGGTGCCGGCAGCCTCGGTCTTCTTGCGTTCGGCATGGAAGGTCAGCGCGAGGATCACCACCACCGGCATGAGCATCGCCACGCGGAACATCTTGGCGAGGGTCGCGGCGTCGCCGACGTCCGGAGAGATGATCAGGCCGGCACCGACCACCTGGGCGACGTCGTGGATGGAGCCGCCAAGGAACAGGCCGGCCTCCGCGGTGCTCATGCCGGTGGTCTTGACGATCATCGGATAGAGCACCATCGCGGTGGTCGAGAAGATCGCGATGCCGATCGCCGTCAGCAGGGTGTAGCGCTCGTTTTCGCGGGTGGACGGGAGCGTTGCGGAGATCGCCATCGTCGCCGAGATACCGCAGATGCCGGTGCCGCCGCCCGAGAGCAGGCCGAGCATCGTCGGCAAGCCGAGCAGGCGCGCCATCAACAGACCGAAACCGATGGTCAGTGCAACGGCGCCGATCAGCGCGCCGACGCCGGACAGACCGAGGTCGGTCACGTCACTGGCGACGATGCGCGCACCGAGCAGTGCGACGCCGAAGCGCACCAGCTTCTTCGCCGAAGTCTCGATGCCGGGGATGCACTTCTCGTTGTCGGACAGGAAGTGAAAGGCGATGCCGATCAGCAGCGCGTAGAGAAATTGGGGGCCGCCGTAGTGCTCCGAGACGAAGGTGGCGGCCACGGCGATGACGGCACACAGCATGAAGCCGGGAATCTGCCTGCGAAGGCTCGTAAACATTGCCAGCGGGGCGGCGGTAGTGGAGGTACTCATGGTGTCCTCGTCCGGGGATCTCTGGGGGTCGGGCGTGCGTTTCGGGACGGGTCAAGGCTCGGGCCTTTCCGATCCGCGTATTGGAGGCCCCGCAATGGGGCCGCCCCGGCCGCCCCCGTGCGGGGTTGGCCGGGTGTTGTTTCCTCAGACGTAATCCTTGTACTTGTCGAGGAATCGGACGGGTTTGGAGAGGGCATCGCGGCGGAACGGGTCACCGAGTTCGCGGGTACACATGATCTCGATGATGGTGGTCTTGCCCTCGTTCATCTGCGCATCGATGGCCTTCTTCAGGGCCGGGCCGACATCTTCGATCCGATCGACGGTGATCCCCTCGGCGCCCATGGCGCGGGCGATCTCGGCGAAGCTCTGGTTGTCGAGCTCACCGGCGACGAAACGACGGTTGTAGAAATCCACCTGGTTCTTCTTCTCCGCGCCCCACTGACGGTTGTGGAAGACCACTGCGGTGACCGGAATGTTGTGACGCACGCAGGTCATCGTCTCCATCAGGCTCATGCCCCAGGCCCCATCACCGGCATACGAGACCGCCGGGCGGTGCGGCGCGGCCACCTTCGCCCCGATGATCGTCGGGAAGGCATAACCGCAGTTACCGAAGCTCATCGCCGCAAAGAACGAACGCGGCTTCTCGAAACGCAGATAACTGTTGGCCACCGAATTGATGTTGCCGATAT
>NZ_WUAF01000026.1 GCF_009800965.1 Cognatazoarcus halotolerans
AAGGCCAGTATCAAGACCAAGCGATTGTTGGCGGCAACATCCGATGAGTACCGCGCCGAGTTGCTCGGATTCGAGCCGGAAGACGAGGATGACGATTGATGACGTTCGCGTAGCTGCGGGAGCCCTGCTCGGGGGGGCCGTCATGCGCACGGCAAGGGCGCGGGCCGACCGGCGACGGGCCGAGAGCCCGACCGGTTGCGGCCCGACCGACTACTGGAAGGCGACCTCGTCGAAGCTGCGCAGCTTGCGACTGTGCAGGCGATCCACACCCTGCTCACGCAGCAGTTCGATGGCGCGCAGGCCGATGCGCAGGTGTTGGTCGACCCGTTCGCGATAGAAGTGGTTGGCCATGCCAGGCAGCTTGATTTCGCCATGCAGCGGCTTGTCGCTGACGCACAGCAAGGTCCCGTAGGGCACCCGGAAACGGAAGCCGTTGGCGGCAATGGTGGCCGATTCCATGTCCAGCGCGATCGCGCGGCTCTGGCTGAAGCGCCGCTCGGGCGAGCTGGGCGCATCGTGCGAGGGCAGCAGCTCCCAGTTGCGGTTGTCGGTGCTCGCCACGGTGCCGGTGCGCATCAGGCGCTTGAGCTCGTAGCCCTTCAACTGGGTGACGTCGGCCACCGCGGCCTCGAGCGCCACCTGCACCTCGGCCAGCGGCGGGATCGGCACCCAAAGCGGCAGCTCTTCATCGAGCACATGGTCTTCGCGCACATAGCCGTGGGCCAGCACATAGTCACCCAGCTGCTGCGTGTTGCGCAGGCCCGCACAGTGACCGAGCATGATCCATGCATAAGGCCTCAGTACCGCGATGTGGTCGGTGATGGTCTTGGCGTTGGCCGGGCCGACACCGATATTGACCATGGTGATGCCGGCACGATCGCCGCGCACCAGATGGTAGGCAGGCATCTGCGGCAGCCGCGGCGGGGGCGCGCCGTTGCCGTCGCCGGGCTGGGCGGGATGACCGCTCCGACGGGTAATGACGTTGCCCGGCTCGACGAAGGCCTCGTAGTCATGCGCACCGGGCGCTTCGGCCATCAGCGCGCGGCCGAGCTTGATGAACTCGTCGATGTAGAACTGGTAGTTGGTGAACAGCACGAAGTTCTGGAAATGCTCGGCCGCAGTGCCGGTGTAGTGGCGCAGGCGGTGCAGCGAGTAGTCGACCCGCGGTGCGGTGAACAGCGACAGCGGGTAACGGATCACGCCCCCGGCATCCGGGCGCGGGTCGCAGGTGCCGTTGGCGATGCCGTCGTCCATCGCACCGAGGTCAGGGAAGTCGAACAGGTCGCGCATCAGGCGCCGTCGCTCCGGGCTCAGGTGGCCTTCGATGTGTTCATTCTCGGCAACCGAGAAATGCAGCGGCAGGGGCTGGCTGCCGACACCGACCTCGAGCGCGACCTGGTGATTCTTGATGAGCAGGCGGAACTGTTCGAGATAGTAGTCGGCAAAAAGGTCGGGGCGCGTCAGCGTGGTTTCGTAGGTACCCGGGCCCGGGACAAAGCCGTAGCTCAGCCGCGAGTCGGCCCGCGCGACGGTCGTGGTGCGGATGCGCACCATCGGATAGAAGGCCCGGCATCGTTCGCCGAAGTCCTCACCGGCGACGAATCGCCGCAGTGCATCACGCAGCGTCGCGATGCTGGCATCGTAGATCGCACCGACCTGTTCGAGGGCCGCGGCCGGGTCATCGAAACAGACCGGTTCGACTGGGGCGGGATCTGGATTCAAGGCACGCTCCTTTTCACGGGGTCGGGCATCGTCGGCATTCCGCCGGACATCGCCTCACTGATTTGGGGCTGCTCGGAATCCGCCGGGGGAATCGCCCGGCACCCCGCCCCAAACCCTCGGGATCTGCCGCAAAGGCCGATCAGGACTGCCTGTCAAGATATTCGCCGTCCCCGAGCGCACCGCTCTCGAGCCCCAGCGCCTCGAGGTCAAGCCCCTTCTCGAGGATGAAGTTGGTGCTGATGTCGATGATGTGGCAGTCACCCGGATCGTCGTCCGAATGGTTCTTCACCACGACCTTTCCCTTGGCGGCGAGGCGATGGTTGATGCGCACGATCAGATCCTTCTCGGATACGGCAACCGGTTTCGATTCACTCATGATCAGGTCCTCCGGATGTTGCAGGTGCATAATTCCCGACTCACCGACACAATTGCGCAAGCCGGACGCGAAGTCCACCGCTATCCGCACTTTCCGGCGTTCGTCACCGCTCAAAGCGTCCGGTACGCAGAAAGGCGGCAACCTGCTCGAGGCAGGCTGCCGACACCAGCATCTGCGAATGTCCGACCGGCAGCACGATCGAATCTGAAGCGGTGTCGAGCCGGCTCTCGGCGAGACTCACGACACCGTCGTTGGGGCGCGCCAGACCCGGGATCAACCGCCCCACGCCAACGCCCGAGTCGCCCGCCAGCACGCCGATCTCGAGCCCGGCGGGCGCCGGCAGGCAGGGCTGCGCCAGCCAGTCACCCAGCGACCGCCCGACGAGCGCACGCAGCAGCGGAATACCTTGCAACACCCGGGCGCAGTGCGAGCCGCCACACGGGGACCCGAGCAGCACGACGCGGCCGATGCGCTTGTCCGGCCGGTCGGCAAGCATGCGCAGGATCACCAGCCCGCCGAGACTATGGCCGACGAGATGGACGACCGGCGCATCGATGGCCGCAACGAAACCGGACAGGGCGCGGGCATTGCCGGCCAGGCCAGCGCGCACCGACGGGTAGGAGAAGCTCAGGGCCCGGTAACCGAGACGAGCGAGACGGCGGCGCTGCAGGCCGAATACCAGCCCGTGCATCCACAGACCGTGGACCAGCACCACCGCTTCGCGATGATCTTGTGTGGCGGCTTCGCCGGAGTGGAGGATGCTCAAGGTGACATGCTCGTTCGAACCAGATCGGCGCTCATTATCCCGCACGCATCATGTTCGTGGCGGCCCGGCAACGCCCTGCGGCACTCGGCACCGATTTCGACAGTCCTATACTGACGATGCAGCCGCCCGCGCGGCCATGCCGGCGCCGCCGCGGTGCGCCGCCTGTGAGACGACCCACCGATGAAGAACCGCCGGAAGCGGCAGTGGCGGGGCGGGGAAATCAAACGCAGCGGGGCAAGCTGCATCAGGGCCTGCAACGCGGGCACCGCCATGCAGTCCCGATCGACAGGCGAGCCGAAGGCTCGCGCCACCGGAGAGATCGCCGTGACCGCAACGATCGACAGTACCAACCAGGCGCCCCCGCTCGAGAACCACAATCGCTACCGCGGTCATCGGGTGCTGCGCGAAGCCGTCGCGCGCGAAGGCGCAGCCTGGGCCGATGAAGAACTCGCCGCTTGCGGACAGGCGCTCGGCAGCAGCCACTGGATCGCCCAGGGCGATGCCGCCAACCGCTACCCGCCGAGCCTGCACATGCTGGACCGCTTCGGCGAACGCAGCGACAGCTTCGAGTTCCATCCAGCGTGGCACGCGTGCCTGCACTGGCTCAAGCAGCACGGACTGGCCGGCGCCGCATGGTGCGACGAACGCGCCGGTGCGCAGGTGCGGCGTGCGGCCCTGTTCCAGCTGTTCGCCGAAATCGAGTGCGGCAGCCTGTGCCCCACCACCATGAGCCACAGCGCGGCGCCGGTGCTCGCGCGCACACCTGCCCTGGCCGAGCCATGGCGCCGACTGCTGATGGCGGCCGAATACGATCCTCGCGACTTGCCGGCAGGCGACAAGAGCGGGCTGCTGGTCGGCATGGGCATGACGGAACGCCAGGGCGGCTCCGATGTGCGCAGCAACACCACCCGCGCGGAAGCGGCGGGTGGCGGCTGGTACCGGCTCGAGGGCCACAAGTGGTTCTTCTCGGTGCCGATGAGCGACGCCCATCTGGTCACCGCGCAGGCGCCGGGGGGGCTGTCGTGCTTCTTCATGCCGCGTTTCGGGCCGGATGGCAGGCGCAACGGCATTCGCATCATCCGCGCCAAGGACAAGCTCGGCGACCACGCCAACGCAAGCGCGGAGGTGCAGTTCGATGCCGCGCTGGCACTGCTGGTGGGCGAGGAAGGCCGCGGGCTGGCCACCGTGCTGGAGATGGCCAACCATACCCGCCTGGACTGCGCCAACGGGTCTGCCGGCATCATGCGCGGCGCGTTCGCCGAAGCGCTGCATCACGCCCGTCACCGCCGCGCCTTCGGCAAGGCGCTCGTCGACCAGCCGCTGATGGCCAATGTGCTGGCCGACATGGCGCTCGAGGTGGCCGGCCATGTCGCACTGTGCCTGCGCGTGGCAGCCACGGTGGACCGTCGCGCCGACGAGGGCGAGGCAGCGCTCGGGCGGCTGCTGACCCCGCTGGTGAAATACTGGGTGTGCAAGCGCACCCCGGCGCTGGTCGCCGAAGCGATGGAGGTGCTGGGCGGCAACGGCTATGTCGAGGAAGGCCGCATGGCGCGACCGTTCCGCCAGTCGCCGCTCAATTCGATCTGGGAGGGTTCGGGCAACGTCATGTGTCTCGACGTCCTGCGGGCGCTGGCGCGCGCACCGCGGGTGACCGAGGCGCTGGTGGCGGAGCTCGAACGCGCTTGTGGCCACAATCGCACCCACGATCGCGATGTCACACACATCAAGAACATGCTTGCCGCAGGCCCCGTCGAATGCGAGGCGCGGCACTTCGCCGAACGCCTCGCCCTCGTCATGGAGGCCTCGCTGCTGCTGCGCGCCGGCGCCGGCCCGCTTGCCGACACCTTCACCACGAGCCGCTCGGGCTCCTCATCCGGTCGCGCCTTCGGCACCCTCCCGGCTGGCAGCGACTTTGCTGCGATCCTCGATCACGCCGGTCTCGAACCGGCCTGAACCGCTCAACCGGCCGGCTTGAGCCAGCCTTCGATCTGCTCCGGCAGCGGCACACGGCCGGAATGCACCAGCTTGCCGCCCACCGCCACCGCCGGCGTGCTCATCACGCCCATTGCGGCGATCGCCTGCATGTCGGTGACCTTCTCGACCTCGACTTCGACACCAAGGCGCTCGGCGGTTTCGCGAACCAGCTTCTCGGTCAGTTCACACTTGCTGCAGCCCTTTCCCAGTACCTGTACTTTCATGATGCCTGCCTCGCTCCCGGCGACCCGATCATGGTCGCGCTATAGCACTGCGTTGAACACATACCCCACCAGCAGGATGCCAGCCCCGACCACGCCGATGAAGGTGGCGATCAGGCGCGGTTTGAGCACCTTGCGCAGGATCACCATCTCGGGCAGAGACAGCGCGATCACCGACATCATGAAGGCCAGCACCGTACCGAGGGCCGCCCCCTTGCCCAGCAGGGCTTCGACGACCGGGATGATGCCGGCCGCGTTGGAATACATCGGAATGCCGATCAGTACCGCGACCGGTACGGACCACCATGCGTCACGCCCCATCAGCTGCGCCATGAAGTTCTCGGGCACATAGCCATGGATCCAGGCGCCCACCGCGATACCCGCCATCACATAGGGCCACACCTTGCCGACAATTTCCCGCACCGCCTCGCGACCGGCCCCGAGGCGCGACGCCCAGTCCACCCGGTCGGCCTCGTAGTCCGCACCGCTGGCCGGCATCGCGAGCACCCAGTCCTCCACCCATGCTTCGAGCCCGAGCCTGCCGATGACCAGCCCCGACACCACCGCCACGGCCAGCCCGAGCAGCAGGTACAGCCCCGCGATCTGCCAGCCGAACAGTCCGAACAGAAGCGCCAGCGCGATCTCGTTGACCATCGGTGCGGAAATCAGGAATGAAAAGGTCACGCCCAGGGGCACGCCGGCGGTGAGGAAACCGATGAACAGCGGCACTGCGGAGCAGGAGCAGAAGGGTGTGACGATCCCCAGCCCCGCGGCGAGGACGTTGTTGTAGGCGCCACCGTGGCGCGCAAGAATGGCGCGCGTGCGCTCGGCGGAAAAGAAGCTGCGTACGATGCCCATGACGAAGACCACCAGGGCGAGCAGGAGCAACACCTTGGGCACTTCGTAGATGAAGAACCAGACCGCCTCGCCGGCCGCGCTCTCGCGACCGAGCGGCAGCAGCGCGAATGCCGCGTCCGCGAGCGGGATGAGGTTCAGATAGACGGCAAACCACGCCGCCAGCGCCGCAGCGGCGAGGGCCAAGGCCCGTCCCGGCGCCGGCCGGTCGATAATCTCGCTGCTCATGCGACGCACCTCCCCGGGAACAACCCCGGATCCATCATGATTTCATTATTCGCTGATATTTCTCTTCCGTCTTGATTGACATCAATCCTCCACGGTTGCGGCCGGCGGCGCGGAGCGCCGGGGTTACAATCCGATCCTCTTTCCGCAATCGCCGCCCCGCATGTCAGCGCAACCCGAAATACGTCCCGGCCAGTCGGTCGAGCTGCTCAAGCAACTCCATATCCTGACCCGCGACGGCCGGATGAACCAGGACAGTCGACGCAAGCTCAAGCAGGTCTACCACCTCTTCCAGTTCCTCGAGCCGCTGCTCAGCGAGACCCTCGGCGAGCACCCGGACGTGCAGCTGGTCGATCACGGTGCCGGCAAATCCTACCTCGGCTTCATTCTCTACGACCTGTTCTTCAAGGACCTCGCCCCCGGTGGCCGGATCTACGGCATCGAGACGCGTGACGAGCTGGTTGCGAGTTCGCGACGGCTGGCCGACAAGCTCGGATTCAGCACCGGCATGCGCTTCTACAACCTCAGCGTGGCCGACTCCATCGAATCCGAGCGTCTGCCGGCACGCGTCGACATGGTCACCGCACTGCACGCCTGCAACACCGCGACCGACGATGCGATCCGTTTTGCCCTCAGGAAGCAGGCGCGCCACATCGTGCTGGTGCCCTGCTGCCAGGCCGAAGTGGCCGCGGTATTGCGGCGGAACAAGCAGGAACGGCTCGCAGACAGCATCACCGAACTGTGGCGGCATCCGATCCACACCCGCGAGTTCGGCAGTCACGTTACCAACGTGCTGCGCTGCCTGCAGCTCGAAAGCCACGGCTACCAGGTCAATGTCACCGAACTGGTGGGCTGGGAACACTCCATGAAGAACGAACTCATCATCGCCAGCTACAAGGATCTGCCGCGACGCCGGCCGGGCGAGCGACTCGCCGAACTGCTCCATACGCTTGGTCTGGAGGAACTCGCCGGACGCTTCTTCCGTGGTGACGAAAGCGCGCCATGAACCATCGGCGCAGCTAAACTGAAGCCCTCGATTCGATCCAATTGGAGCCCGCGATGCAGTTGATCGGCATGCTCGACTCACCCTTTGTTCGCCGTACCTTCATCACTGCCAAGCTGCTCGACATACCGTTCGAGCACCGTCCGCTGTCGATCTTCCGCAATTTCGCCGAAGTGCACGCGATCAACCCGCTGGTCAAGGTGCCGACCCTGGTGCTCGCCGACGGCGAGATCATGGTCGACAGCACGCTGATCATCGAATACTTCGAGGAATCCGCGCGCACCCGCACCCTCATGCCCGCCCAGCCGGCGCTGCGCCGCCGCTGTCGACGCCTCACCAGCTTCGGCCTCGCGCTGGCCGAGAAGTCGGTCCAGCTCTACTATGAGATCGGACTGCGGCCGCAGAACCTGCGCTGGGACGAATGGATCACCCGCCAGACCGGTCAGCTGCGCGACGGCGCGGCACTGATCGAATCCGAGATTGCCTCGGACGGCTCGGAATGGCTGTGTGGCCGCGAGATCGGCCAGGCGGACGTCACCGTGGCAGTTGCCTGGCGATTCAGCCAGTTCGTGCTGCCGCACATCCTCGATCCCGAACAGTATCCCCGGCTGGCTGACCTTTCGGCCCGCGCAGAGGCACTGCCGGCGTTCCGTGCGGCCGATTTCAAGTAAGCCTGCGGGCGCTGCCGGACCGGCCGTGAAAATAGTGAAAGGACCAAGATGATCGGACGCATTACCGGGCTGGTGCTCGAGAAAAACCCGCCACAGATCGTTGTCGACGTGGGTGGTGTCGGCTATGAGATCGACGTACCGATGAGCACCTTCTACAACCTGCCCGCAAGCGGCCAGAAAGTCAGTCTGCATACCCACTTCGCGGTGCGCGAAGACGGCCATTTCCTGTACGGCTTCGCCTCGGAGGACGAGCGAGCCGCATTCCGCCAGCTGCTCAAGGTGTCCGGCATCGGCGCACGGACCGCGCTGGCGGTGCTCTCGGGACTGTCGGTGAGCGACCTCGCCCAGGCGGTAAGCCTGCAGGAGTCGGGCCGGCTCATCAAGATTCCCGGGATCGGCAAGAAGACGGCCGAGCGCCTGCTGCTGGAGCTCAGGGACAAACTCGGCAAGACCCTGCCCGGCAGCATTGCCCACATCCCGCAGGGAGGTGCCGGGACCGCCCCGGACAACCGCAGCGACATCCTCAACGCGCTGCTGGCGCTGGGCTACAACGAGCGCGAAGCGCTCGGCGCGATGAAGGGCCTGGCCGAGGACGCGGGCGTATCCGACGGGATCCGCGCCGCGCTCAAGGCGCTGTCGAAAGCCTAGCGGGCGCGGCCCTTCACGGCGCCTCGCAGAGGCAGTGCGCGTAGGTCTGGCGCGGATCGTTCCAGGCTTTCAGGCGGGCCGCCTCTTCCTGCAGACGATCGAAGGCGAGCTCGATCGGCGAATTGGCAACGGGGCGCGCTATCGACACATCCGCGGCATGCAACAGGCGTTCGAGCAATTGCTCCTGCGGGCTCAGGCTCGGCTCCAGCCAGGTCGTATCGTAGTTCTCGATACCGGCGCGCCGCGCCGCCGAGGCCACTGCCTGCTGCAAGCCGCCGATGCGGTCGATGAGCCCCTTCTCGAGCGCGTCCTGACCGATCCATACCCGCCCCTGGGCCACTTCGTTGACCGCTTCGGGCTTCATCCTGCGGGCCTTGCCGACCACTTCGAGGAAGCGCTGGTAGCCGTTGTCCACGCTGAGCTGCACCGCCTGCGCGACCTCCGGCGCCATTGGCCGCCGCGGATCGAAGGCTCCGGCCAGCGGCGAGGTGGCCACACCATCGACCGACAGGCCGAGTTTGCCGAAAGGTTCCGAAAGGTCCGGGAACATGCCGAAGATACCGATCGAGCCGGTGATCGTGGTCGCGCTGGCCAGCACTTCATCGGCCGCCATCGACACCCAGTAGCCGCCCGACGCGGCCACCGAGCTCATCGACACCACCACCGGCTTGCCGGCCTCGCGCACGAGCTCGAGCTCGCGACGAATCCGCTCGGAGGCATAAACGCTTCCACCCGGACTGTCCACCCGCAAGACCAGCGCCTTGATCGAATCCTCCTCGCGCGCCTGCTTGAGCAGCCGGGCAATCGTTTCGCCACCGGCGATGCCCGGTGGCTGGTCACCATCGACGATCGCCCCCTGCACCACCACCACGCCCACGGCGTCGCGCGGCACCTCGAGCGCCGGTTGCTCGGATATCAGGTAGGCGCCGAGGCTGGCGCGCCGCGCCTCCTTGCCGTCGTCGCTGGTGCCGACCTTCTCCATGAGAAAGTCTTCCCATTGGTCCGGACTCATCAGGCCATCCACCAGCTTGCTTTCGGCCGCGAGCCGCGCGGTGTCTCCGCCAACCGCGGCGAGGCGCTCGGTGTAGTTGGCAAGCAGTTCGTCGATCGCGCCGACAGCGAGTTTGCGGTTTGCGGTCACGTCGGTCTGCCAGGCCCGCCACACGCTCTGCAGCATCACCGTGGTCGACTCGCGATCCTCGGGCGACATGTCGCTGCGGGTATAGGGCTCGACCGCGGACTTGTAGGTGCCGACCCGGAATACCTGCATCTTCACACCGAGCTTGTCGAGCGCCCCCTTGAAATAGGTCGGGTAGTTTGCGTAGCCCTGCAGCAGCACGAAGCCGTCCGGTGCCATGTAGACCTCGTCGGCGAGGCTGGCGAGGTAGTACTGGTTCTGCGTGAAACGGCTGCCCCAGGCGTAGATCGGCTTGCCCGACGCGCGAAAATCGGCCAGTGCGAGGCGCAGCTCCTGCAGCTTGGACAGCCCGATACCCGCCATCGCGTCGGTTTCGATGACCATCGCCTTGATCCGCGTGTCGTCCTTGGCATCGGAAATCGCCTCGAGCAGGTCGCGCAGCGGAGTCTGTTCGGGGTCGCCCCCGCCGCCCTGCAGCATGCGCAGCGGATTGGTGATCGCCACCTGCTCGACCACCTGCCCGGCGGGACGCAGCACCAGTGCCGAACCGTCGGGTATCGACGGCTCCCGTGCGACCAGGAAGCTGATCACCACGACGGCGATGATGGCCAGGAAGATCAGGTTCAGCACCAGCCTTCGCAGGCCGTCCACCAGTCGCCAGAGACCGCCGAACAGGCGTCTGATGATTCCGGGTTTACGATCGTTCATTCGTTTCAGTTCAATCCGCAAGTCAAGTGTCGATTGTATCCGCCCCGGCAGCGCTTGGAGATGACATGTCCCTGCGCTACCCTCGCGGACACGATAACTCCTCCGGAATCGTTGATGACAGGAACTTATGCGCTGCGGCGACTCGCAGGCGCGGCAGTACTCCCGGCATGCATCGCGCTGTCGCAGGCCTGCGCCTCGCCCCCCTCGGCTGAAGCTCACGGCAAGGCGGTGATGATCGACTTCGCGGCGCCGACCGATGGCGCCTCGCCGGCACTGCTCGCATCACTTTCGCATCGCGCCGGTGCGACGCTGGTCTACCGTGCCGCGGTGTCGCCCAATCGCCATGCCTACCGGCTCGACTGCGCCGCGACCGACCCCGACTGTCGCCAGGCGATCGCCAGCCTGTCCGCCGACCCCCGGATCCGCAGCATTTCGGCCGACCGGCTCTCCCATCCCAGCCAGGACAATCGATGAGAATCCTCAAGCTTCTTTGCGTACTGGGCCTCTGCGGCGCCAGCCTCAACGCCGTCGCGGCCCCCGACGGCGATCGCGTGATCGTGAAGTTCCGCGACACCGCCTCCGGGCTCAAGCAGGCGCGTGCCGCCGACCGCACCCGCCAGCTGGGCGAACGCATCGGCGTAACGCTCGAAGGCAGCAGCGAACCCGGCCCGGGCATGCAGGTGATGCGCGCTCGCGGCCTCAGCGCAGAGGTGCTGGCCCGTCGGCTGGCGCGACAGGCCGACATCGAGTACGCGGTGCCCGACGGCCTGCGTCACGCGCGAGCCCTGCCCAACGACGGCCTTTTTGCCGACCAGTGGCACCTGCAGGATGCCCAGCCCGCCGCCATCCGCGCGACCACGGCATGGGATGTCACCACCGGCTCGAACGCCATCGTCACCGCGGTGATCGACACCGGCATCCTCAGCACACACCCGGATCTTGCCGGGCGACTGCTTCCCGGCTATGACTTCATCTCCGATGCGGCTCTCGCCGGTGACGGCAACGGCCGGGACTCGAACCCCGCCGACCCGGGCGACTTCATCAGCAACGCGGACATCGCCGATCCGGCCTTGCAGGCGGTCTGTCCGGCCGCTGCGCTCGTGAGGCAGGAGAGCTCCTGGCACGGCACCCGGGTCGCCGGCGTGCTGGCGGCGGCCACCAACAACTCGCTCGGTGTCGCCGGCACCACCTGGCGCGGCGGACTGCTGCCGGTGCGGGCACTGGGCAAATGCGGCGGCTTCGATTCCGACATCATTGCGGCGATGCGCTGGGCGGCCGGCCTCGCGGTTCCGGGCGTGCTGTCAAATGCCAATCCTGCGCGCATCATCAATCTCAGCCTCGGCGGCAGCGGCACCTGCAGTGCAGCCTATCGCGACACCATTGCCGAGCTCGCCTCGATCGGCGTGCTGGTGGTCGCCGCCGCAGGCAATGAAACCGGACCGGTGGAAACCCCGGCGAACTGCCCCGGCGTACTCGCCGTTGCGGGCCTGCGCCACATCGGCACCAAGGTCGGCTACAGCAGCATGGGGGCCGAAGTGGCGATTGCCGCACCCGCGGGCAACTGCGTGAGCGACACCCTGCCCTGCCAGTTCCCGATCACCACGCTGACCAACAGCGGCACCACCAGCCCGACGGTCAACACCTATACCGACGGTTTCGACTACAACGTCGGCACCAGCTTCAGTGCCCCGCTGGCCGCCGGTAGCGCGGCGCTGATGCTCGCCCTCAACCCCGCGCTGACGCCGGACAAGATCATCGCGCGCATGCAGTCGGGCGCCCGATCATTTCCCGTCGATGGCAGCTTGCCCACCTGCCCGGCAACTGCGTCCAGCGGCCAATGCAACTGCACCACCTCCACCTGCGGAGCGGGCATGCTCGACGCTGCCGCGGCGCTCGCCGCGGCCAGCGGCCCGGTAGCCGGGATCGAGGTGCTCGATCCGCTCAAGACCGGCACGATCCGGCTCGACGGCAGCAGCGCGGCCACTGCCGGACGCGTGATCACGGGATGGCAGTGGGCACTCGTTTCGGCGCCCACCGGGGCCAGTCTCGGCAGCCTGACCGGCGCCACCAACACGCTGCAGGCGCCCGGAGCCGGCAGCTACCGATTGCGCCTGACGGTCACCGACAATCTGGGCGCCAGCGACACATCCGAGACCACACTGACGGTCAGCAAACCGTCTGGTGGCGGCGGGGGCGGCAGTGCCGACTGGCTCTTCATGCTCGGCGTCGGACTGCTCGGCGCGGCGGCCTATCGCCGCCGCAGCCACCACACGACGAGCGCCCAGGCAATGCCGCCGGACCAGCCGTAAAGGTGTGCGGGGGTGGCCAGCGGCACCCCCAGCCAGCCGGTCTCGCCGAGCGGATGGGCGAGATCGAGCCATACCTTGAACGAGCCGCCGACAAGCAGCAGCGCGGCAATCAGGCGTCCACCACGCTCACCGGGCTGTAGCAGCAGCGAAGCGGCCAGCCACGCGAAGAGACCGTGCAAGAGGCCCGACATGCCCACGTACCAGTCGATTTGCCAGGGGCCGAAAAGCAGACCGAGATCGACCGCCAGCATCGCCGCGGCACCGGCGCTCAGCGTGGCACGTGCCCCCTGCAGCCAGACACCCATGCCAAGCAGCAGGACAGCAGCGGCCAGATTGATCGCCAGGTGGCGTGCATCGATATGGACGAAATGCGCACTCGCCAGCCGCCACGCATCCGTCCAGCCGCCGCCGGCTCGCCATCCGAAGGCGGTGATCTGATAGCGGGGCAGCAGGCTCACTGCCGCGGCGATCCCGGCCACCGCGAGTACCACGAGAATCACCGCAAGCAGGCGACGCTTCACCCGCAGCCACTCAGCGACGACGGAAAACCAGGTCCCAGACACCGTGCCCGAGACGCAGGCCGCGCTGCTCGAACTTGGTCAGCGGGCGATAGGCCGGGCGCGGTGCGTAATCGGCGGCGGTATTCTGCAGCAGGGGTTCGCCACCGAGGACTTCGAGCATCTGCGCGGCGTAGTCCTCCCAATCGGTGGCGCAGTGCAGATAGCCGCCCGGGGCGAGCCGCGATGCAATCAGCGCGACGAAGTCGGGCTGCACCAGGCGGCGCTTGTGGTGGCGTTTCTTGGGCCATGGATCGGGAAAGAAGATGTGCACCCCGGCGAGGGTGTCCTCGGGGATCATGTCGCGCATCACCTCGACCGCGTCGTGCTGCATGATCCGCAGATTGCCGATCTGCTGGTCCGCGATCTGCTTGCACAGGCTGCCGACCCCCGGGGTATGGACCTCGATCGCGAGATAGTCCTGCTGCGGGTGGGCGAGCGCAATGCGGGCGGTGGTCTCGCCCATGCCGAAGCCGATCTCGAGGATACGCGGCGCCGCGCGGCCGAACGCCTGATCCAGATCGAGCACGGCCGGCCGGTACGGAATCCCGACCGTCGGCATCATCTCTTCGTAGCAGCGCGCCTGGGCATCCGAGAGCCGGCCCTGGCGCAGCACGAAGCTGCGGATCGTACGCTGCGAAAAACGCGGCTGCTGGCCGCTGTCGGTGGAAAAATCCGCCGGCGGCAGCTCGTCGATGCCGTCTTCAGTGGGTTGCTGCAATTGACGCTTCCTGTTGGCTCAGCGACCGATCATGCCGCCGGTGGGCGAGCTGGGGCTTGCCGCGTAGGTCTTGCGCGGCATGCGCCCGGCAAGGAAGGCCTCGCGGCCGGCCTCGACGCCCTTCTTCATCGCGCTGGCCATCAGCACCGGGTCCTGCGCCTTGGCGATGGCGGTGTTCATGAGCACGCCGTCGCAGCCCAGCTCCATGGCAATGGCCGCATCAGAGGCAGTGCCGACTCCGGCATCGACCAGCACCGGCACCTGTGCCTGGTCGATGATCAACCGCAGGTTCCACGGGTTGAGGATGCCCATGCCCGAGCCGATCAGGCTCGCCAGCGGCATGATCGCGCAACAGCCGATCTCTTCGAGCATCTTTGCCTGGATGGGGTCATCGGCGCAGTACGCCATCACCTTGAACCCGTCCTTGACCAGCGTCTCGGCGGCCTTGAGGGTTTCCGGCATGTTGGGAAACAGCGTCTCGGCATCGCCCAGCACCTCAAGCTTGACCAGGTCGTGACCGTCGAGCAGCTCGCGCGCGAGGCGCAGTGTGCGCACCGCCTCGTCGGCACTGTAGCAGCCGGCGGTGTTGGGCAGGATGGTGTAGCGCTCGGGCGGCAGGATGTCGAGCAGGTTGGGTTCGCCCGGGTTCTGGCCGATGTTGCTGCGGCGGATCGCCACGGTGATGATCTCGGCACCACTGGCCGCGATGGCGCGGCTGGTTTCGTCGAAATCCTTGTACTTGCCGGTACCGACCAGCAGACGGGAAGAATAGGCCTTGCCGGCAATGACCAGGGAATCGTTCATCTTTGAACCTGTTACGAATGGGGAGCGGGAAACGGGGACGGCAGCGGGAATCAACCGCCACCCACCGCCACGACGATCTCGAGACGGTCACCATCGGCGAGCACGGTATCGGCATGCCGACCCTTGGGCACGATCTCGCCGTTGCGCTCGACGGCCACCCGCTTGCCCGCCAGCGCGCGGTTTTCGAGCAGGCCAAGTACGGAAGTCGTGGCGGGCAGGCTCTCGGTTTGCCCGTTGAGGGTGATCTGGATCATCGGCGGAAACGTCTCGTTCGCTGAAAAAACGTTTGCGGATTCTAGCACGGGGCCCATCGCGCACTCGCGCCTCGCGACAGCGCACGCGCAGCGGTTTGCGCCGCGGCGATCGGCCCGCTAGAATGCCGGACACTCTCCGGCGGCAAGTCGGAAACGTGCCGCAAGCGGGTGTAGTTCAATGGCAGAACGGCAGCTTCCCAAGCTGCATACGAGGGTTCGATTCCCTTCACCCGCTCCACCGCATCAATCTGCGGAGTTCCGCAGACGTCCAGGAGAATCTGCAAGTCGTTGGCGCACAACGACTTTTCTCTCCTTGACGTTCTGCTGTGTTCCACCGCGATCCTCCGACAGCTGGGACTTTTAAGTCCACAAACAAGTCCATTTTTGAGGGCACGGCGGTTTCCGGATTGTTGATCGAGGGGCGAGGTCGATGTGACCAGCATCTGGTTCCTGACTCATGTTCAGGAGCAAGAGCATGGCACTCTCAGACCTGGTCGTTCGACAGGCCAAGGCAACCGGCAAGGCCTACACCCTCCCTGACTTGGATGGCCTCTCACTAGCCGTGACGGCTGCGGGGGGTAGGACTTGGCACTTCCGCTACTACTGGGCGGGCAAGCAGAAGCGGATGTCGCTCGGTACCTACCCGGAGGTGACGCTTCGCGAGGCGCGCAGCCTGCGCGACGAAGCGCGCGCCCTGATCGCCAAGGGCATCAATCCACGTGATCACCGCAAGCAGAAGCGGACCGCTGTGCGGCTCGCCGACGAAAACAACTTCGAGGTGGTGTACCGCGGGTGGCTCGAGCATCGCGGGCTGAGCCTCAAGGAAGGCCGGCAGACGACCCTCGCGATGCTTCCGCGCATCTTCGACAGGGACGTACTCCCGACCTTGGGGAAGCGGTCGATCTATGAGATCAAGCGCCCTGATCTCCTGGAGGTGATTGCCAAGATCGAGAAGCGCAGCGCGCTCTCCATCGCCGAGAAGGTCAGGACGTGGTTCAACCAACTGTTCCGCTACGCGCTGGTGATCGTGCCGGGCCTGGAGCAGAACCCTGCCTCCGATCTCGACGTCGTGGCGCTGCCACTGCCACCCGTCAGGCACAACCCGTTTCTGCGGATGGCCGAACTGCCCAAGTTGTTACAGAGGCTGCGCAGCTATCGCGGCAGGCGGCAGACCCAGCTCGGGTTGCGGCTATTGCTGCTGACCGGCGTGCGAACCGGTGAGCTGCGGCAGGCGACGCCAGATCAATTCGATCTGGCTCGCGGGCGGTGGATCATCCCGCCCGAGGTCGTGAAGCAACTCCAGTTGGATATGCGCAAGAAGCGGCGGCAGCCGGCGGACATCCCACCATACATCGTGCCGTTGTCGATTCAAGCCATGGAGATCGTCCGGCACCTGCTGGATGAGTTCAAGCCGGCCCAGCGCTACCTTTTCCGGCACGACAGCGACCTGAAGAAGCGCATCAGCGAGAACACGCTCAATGGTGCTCTCAAACGCATGGGCTATCAGGAACGTCTGACCGGACACGGTATCCGCGGCACGATGTCCACTGCGCTCAACGAGATCGGCTACCCGAAGGTCTGGGTGGATTCGCAGCTCTCGCATGTCGATCCCAACAAGGTCAGCGCGACCTACAACCATGCCGAGTACGTGGAGCAGCGTCGCCGGATGATGCAGGACTGGGCCGATCGCCTGGACCTCTTCGAGCAGAATCAGGTCGAGGCGGCCAGCATGCCACTCACCGTGCATCTGGAAGGCGTGCCCGCATTCCCGGGCGAGCAACCCGCAAGCGCTCACTCGACACCGGTTCCCGCATCGCCAATCCTGCTCGTCTCGAAGCCGGGCGACGCCATGCCGATGGTTTCTGCCGCCGCACAGCGGCTGCCAGCAGTTCCGCCCCCGAGATCGGCTGCGCCGCTGGTGCCCTCGAACATTCAGCGCGAGAGGATGGAGCTCTTCGATGTATTCGAAGCGCCGCACAACCTTCCCGTCGCCGCGTTCGCCAAGATGGCAGGCAAGTCCCGCCGGTGGATCAGCTACGAGATCAAGGCAGGCAACCTGCTGGCGTTGAACGTGGGCAACCGCGGCCAGCGCGTACCGGATTGGCACCTCGACCCACTCAAGCACGAGTTGATCCAGTCCATCCTGAAGCTGAGCCGGGGCGCGGACCCTTGGCAGATCTACCATGCACTGCTGCAACCGCGCTCGATGCTGCGGGGGCGTTCGGCACTGGAGGGCGTGACTGCCGGCAATCTCGACAAGCTCGTCATGACCGTGAGCACAGCGGTGAAGGAAACCGACTGGACCCCGCCGCGCGTTCGGGTGGCCTAGCGGCAGAAGCGGGATCGTGTGGCGAAACCGCGATCCCCGCGCACCTGTCAGGACACCAAGCGCGCGCGGCGGGCGAATCTTGCCTGGGTGTCCGACAAGGGCGTGTTGCGGCGGAGCAGGTAAGCCATCACGATCCTCGGTGCGCCGGCCAGGGGCCGCACAGCTACACCGCGGTGCAGGTAGCCCGTCAGTCGCGCGGCTGGCGCAATGGCGATCCCGTACCCTGCGCCAACCAGGGTCATCGCCACATCGAATGTCGCCACCGTTTGCTCTCGTTCTTGCAGCATGCCATCGAACACGCGCTGCGCGGTCATGCGCCATGGTTCATGGGCCGTCGACTGCGAGCAGATCACGGACTGCTTGAGCACTTCCTGGCACGGCACTTCACGATAGGCCAACAGGTGGGAGCGCTTGGTCATGGCGACCGCCAGCGTGTCATGCCACAGCGGCTCGCATATCCAGCCAGCCCACTGCCAGTCAGCCGCAGACAGGGCGAAATCGAAGGTATCCCCCGGCAGCTCCGCGCCTCGCACGGTATCTGTCCATCCGGCGAGGACGACACGCGTCTCCGGCTCTTCGGCACGCTGCAAGGCGAGCACGCTGACAAGTTGGGGCGGCACCCATTCGCCGAGCACGGCCATGCGTATCTCGGCGGTGACGTCACTCGACACCAAGTCAAGCCCCCCCAAGCGGCAAAAATTGTGACCCCTGACGTCGCGGCCGCCCTATGCGTTAAGTTTAACGTGGTTTAGATCGTGGCCGCGACCGACGCTTTTGGCGATGCAAAAGCGTTCGATCCAAAGAGGTCGCCCCACCGGCACCACTACCTACGAAGCGAAACCAGCCATCGCGTTTGGGGCTGCCGTGCGGGAGGAAAGAACCAACCAGGGAATCGCTCAGGAAGCGCTGGCCCACATGGCCGGCATCGAACGGTCCCACATGGGCAAGATCGAGCGCGGCGAGCATGTCCCCACGCTCCCGCTCATCCTCAAGATCGCCCGTGCGCTCCAGTGCAGTTCCGCCCACTTGATGACGCTGACCGAAGCCAAGCTGGCGGAGTCGGCCCCATCCGTGGACTGAAGGCCGCCC
This sequence comes from Cognatazoarcus halotolerans, assembly GCF_009800965.1. Lineage (GTDB taxonomy): Bacteria > Pseudomonadota > Gammaproteobacteria > Burkholderiales > Rhodocyclaceae > Cognatazoarcus > Cognatazoarcus halotolerans. The sequence goes on from NZ_WUAF01000026.1 coordinate 18,371, forward strand.
GTGCGGCTACCGCGGCCTATCCCTGATCGTCATTACCCTTGCCGCCAAGGACTGCATTGTCACGCTTTGCAGCCTCGTCGATGAGCCGCAGGTAGGGATTATCCGGCGGCACTTCGCAGAACAACGCATCCGCGCTGTTGAGCAGGTAGCCGTGCAGGCGGCGCGACTTGCGCGGCCCCATGACCTCACAGGTCCAGATGTTCAGCCCGCTGGGCTGCTTGCGGTGCTGTCCCAACTTTTCGAAGCGCTTCTGTACCCACTGCCACCCCTCCAGCTTCTCCTGCTTGGCCATCACAGCGACTTGAAGGAACTCCTGAGCGTAGCGCTGGAACACACCGGGACTGACGAGGTAAGCCGTGCCGGCGACGGTGTGTACCAGGGCCTTGGCGTCGTTGATGATGAGCTTGCGGGTCTGGATGCTCTGACGCAGCCAGGACATGAGGTGTGCCCCGGAAGGCTCCGTGCGATCCTCGGAAGGCCCGAGACTCATCTCCTGCGGGAGTCCGGTCGAAGGCGTCGGCTCAGTCTCGGAGACGGGACAAGCCTTGATCTCCGGTGCTGTGGATGTAGCGCTGTCGCCCAGCAGATCGAGCAGCGCGGCCACGCCGGTGTCTGCGGATGCGATCGGCGCCGTGGCCGACGGTACAACTGCGATTCCTTCCACGCACAGCCCATCACCCACCGCCGGCGATCGCGTCGTCGGTCCCACCTGCTCCTCTTCGACCAGCACGCGGCCTGCGAACGGCGCCGGCCGGTCGGCGGCATCCCAGATTACCGCCGGCGATACCTTCAGGAAGGTGAACGTGTGCGACCAGCCGGCGTCGCTCGTGACAACAGCCTTCCAGATCGCCTTGCCATCCGGGGTCGGCTGCACGATGCCATGATCCTGCAGCACATTGAAGACCGCCGTATTGTTCGCCGGGATACCGTCGACGCCCTGCGACAGCAGATGCGCGCGCAGCTTGTCGGAGACGGTCTTGCTCACCAGCCACAGCGCGTCCTGGGTCAGCCAGCCGTCCGCCGGCCCCCCATGGTTCAACTTGAGCTCTTCCTTGAGCAGGTAGCGCAAGCCGTCGAGCAGTTTGCGTTGCAGCGCATGCCGGGGCGCCGCCAGCGCCTTGCTGGGATCGCCGCCGAGTTCCTGGGCGACGGATGCCTGGTCGGCCTGCACGACCAGTTCGCCGAGCGTGCCGGCGTGCTCGTACTGACCGGCCAGCACGTACAGCAGCGCGGCCCAGAGGTCAGGATAGCCGCTGAGCCAGTCGAAGATGTCCCGATCGAGGAGGTGTGCGTAGAGCAGCCCTGTGGCGGCGCTGTGCAGGCGGTACTCGCGCTCCCTTCGGTAACGGAAGCGGTACGGCTTTCGCAACGGGCCGTGCCAGGGATGCCAGATGCTGCCGTCAGCGTGCTCGACGTACAGATCGACCGCAATCTTGCCGATGTCGTGCAGCAGGGCCGCGTAGGCCGTGCCTGCGGTCCAGGCTTCGGCCTGGGCCGCCTGTGCCTCGGGTGTGACGCCGGCAGGCAGCAGGTACGACTGCCGCAATTTCACTGCATAGGCGACGATCTCCAGGCCGTGGTCCAGCATGCCGCCTGGATAGGCATGGTGGTGGTTTTCGGAGGCAGGGAACTGCTGGACGAGATCAGCGTAGCGCTCAAGTGGGGCGAGGTAGAGCGTGGCGAATTGTCGGCGCGAGAGCGATGTACGCTGCCAGATGTGTTCCAGCAGTTTCTGCCGACGCGGCGTGGCCAGCAGTGATGTGGCCGACTCCGGCCACATCAACCCTTTCGGAGCTTCGATTGCGGATGTGGGCGGTGTGCCGGCGGTGGGTGGCACCCTTTTGCGCTGGAACAGCGAGAGCATGGCGAACCCCGGATGACGGGCTGCTCGGGGGCGCCTTTTGGCCTTTTCAGGATAGGGCCTTTCCCCTTGGCGCCCTTCCTTTGCCCCTTCCCAGCCCTTTGGCCTTTGTCGGAAGCTTTTGGGTATAGGGCCGCTGCTGCGCGGGTGCCACGATGAATGCGGCATGGGGCAATCCCGGCAAGCCGGAATCTGCGGGATGTTCGTCAGCTCTGGCCCAAGCCGGTCTCGAGGGCGGCGGATTGCGCTGCGAAGTCGTCGGGACGGCGCTTGCGGAAGGTTTCGAGATTGGCGAGCTTCCAGCGCAGTGCCGGCAGTTGCGCGGCGTGCTGGCATTGCACCAGCGACCAGTCCGGTTCTGCGCGCGCCAGCCCGCTCAGAAACTGCTTGTGCGCGGTGCTCAGTCGCTGTGGCAGCTCGCGCCGCAGCCTGGCGCGAGCCTCGAGCAGTGTCTCAAGGGAGCAACCCACTTCGGTCATGCCGACAAAGGCCCGCTCGTACTCGCCGGCGATGTTCTTGTCGTTGCCGAACAGCACTTCGTGGGGCGGCCGGTTGTGGCCCGCCAGATAGATCACGAAGCACTCGACCATGCCGTCGCTGATGTCGCCCGACTCAAAGAGCTGCCACACGTCGAACAGGTCGCGGGGGTGCTGCCGATCCAGCGCGGCCACCAGCTTGCTGGCGTACAGCTCATCCGGTGCCAGAACTGGCAGCTCGAACTCGACGCCGAACAGATCGCTGGTCTTGGCGCTCAGCGGCCGCCGCTCGACGGGCAGCACGCTGCCTCGGAACACGACGTTGACCTCGATCTTCACCTGGCTGGCATCGTTCTCGACGATCAGCTTGGTGTTCCCCAGGTCCTTGGCGCGAACCAGGCGTGTCTGCACGCCCAGTGGCGCAACGCGCGTGGCGATGGCGGCCAGCTCCTGGTTGATGGCTTGCAGCGCTTCGTCGCGCGGCGTCTGCCACGGGAGGTACACCACGTCGATGTCCACCGACAGGCGCGGCATGTCCCGCACGAAGAGGTTGATGGCCGTGCCGCCCTTCATGGCGAAGATGTCGTTGGCGAACACGTCGGGCGCGACGGCCAGCAGCAGGCGAACGGTGTCCGCGTAGGTCTTATCCATGAGGTCTCAGGCTCAGCAAGGTGCCGTCATCCAGCCGGCTCATCCAGCGCGTGTTGCTGCCGGTGCGAACCGGGTACTGCTCCAGCAGGGCATCGACATCCACGAGGCTGGTCTCGCGCGCCCAGGTGAGGAACAGGCGCACGGCCTTCACGCTGGTGCAGCAGGACAGCAGTTGTCCGAGCAAGTCCTTGCGGGGGGAACGCAGTCCATCAAAGAGGTTGCGGGCCTCTTCGAGGCTCTGCTTGACGCCGGCTTCGTACAGCAGCTCCAGAACGGCACGCTCGGAGACAGCCACCCGCAGATCCTCGGGCAGGCCAGGCGGCGTGGTCATGGTCTTGCTGGCCAGCGTCGTGTCCGGCCAGTCGAACAGGCGGGCGTGGACGTAGCGTGCCGGAAAGCGCGAGGTGAACCAGGCCGGCAACGCGAAACGACCGTCGCCCCACAGCACCAGCGTCTCCCGGCTACCCAGGTTGTGCCGCACGCCCTGCAGGGCCAGGGCGCTCCTCCCGCCGACGTGCAGGCCGGGCACGCGCTGTTGCAGGAACTTCAGCGCACCGTAGACCCCGAACTCATCGTTCGGGAAGGCATAGACGCCATGGGCCAGGCGCACGAGCCACCCGCCGTCGGCATAGTGGGCGGCGAGCTGGGGCGACACCCCGAACTGGCTCAGGGTGGCAAGGTCAAAGGGCGCTCCGCGAGGAAGCTCCGCCTGCAGCCGCTTGATTATCTGATGTCTTGAATTTCCATCCATGCTATAAAATTAGCACGAAATCCAATCCCTCTCTAAAGCCATCACAGGAATTCGCAGAGAAAGTAGCACTGGGCTTTATTTTCAATGCGGAGTCTAATCTTCCAGCGAGCCGATCCGGCTCCGCCAGCCGCAATTCGGCCTCATGATTGCTATCCATCCTGGAGGGCAAGCCCCAACCGACCGCTCCATGAGGTAAGGTCGCACTGAAGCCGAGGCATGTGAGCATGACCACCAACACGTACAACGGGCGCTGGAACCACCGGCTAGGCCGGGGGGCGGGCCGTGCTTGGCGTGGATACCTGCGCTGCGAGCAGCGTGCCGCCGGCTGGCTGATGACGCATGGGGTGCCTACAGGCGTGGCGACGATGGTGCTCTGGATCGTCAAGCTGGCCGTGCTTGGCATGCTCCTCTCCGCAGCATCCTGGCTCGCCCTGCTCCTGACCTTTGCGGTGGTCGCCGCATGGCTCGCGCGGAATGCCGACGAGGACGACGAGAAGCAGCCGGAACTTAGGGACGGGCACTCGGGCGTCGGCCTGTACGACAAAGATGACTGGCGGATCGATATGGGCGATCCCGACGAGCCGTAGCCGTTGTAGCGGCGCGAGTGAATGCCTTTACTTGGCAGCGCCTTTCGCTGCCGTCATCGCAAGGCGAGAGCCACTACCCCCTGCCGATTTAGCATCGGACGTTCCGGTGATGAGGCCACCCAGGAAATTTCCGGCGCGAACCCCTGCCCATCCGAGTGCCATCACCCAGAACGTCGGCAACACGATGAACATCATCGCCATGACGAAGTTGAGCAACATGTCGCCAAAAGCGTTGTTCAAGCCGATCAGCGGATCGAAGTTCGTGTGCGGCCTGTCCGCACCAAACCCCCAGCCGTAGAGCGCATCCAGGATCGTGCTGTCGATCCAGCGTGCTAGCTGGAACCAGAAGTCCACGAAGAACAGTGCGAACTGGACGCAGCTCACCGTCACCACAGTCTTCAGGTCGTAGGTGCCGATCAGCAGCACCAGCGGGATGCAGATGACGAGCGCCATCTTGAGCATCGTCAGCACCATCGGCAGCGCCTGGCGCACCACGTCCATCGCGGGAAAGAAGCCCAGCGCGCCGACGGTCATCCCCAGCTCGCTCGCGCCGCGCGTGACGACGTTCGGCAGCGTCTTGTCGATCTGGCCGCCGTAGTCGGTGTAGATGGCGCCCTGATTCATTTTCTGCTGCCGGGGTGAGACGACGGCGCGAATCACCGCGTCATTGACCTCGCCTTGCGACAGAAAGCCCACCCAGCGCCCGATGCGGGTCAGCAGGTCCGGGGCGACCTGTGCCAGCAGCCGGCTGCGCAGTCCCTGGTCGCCATCAGCCCACCACTGCCGGCAGGACGGATAGCCGCCGCCGCTGTCCACCTGTGCCAGGCCCGCATCGCGGGTCGCGTCGTAGGGCCAGGCCGTGCGCGGGGTCTTGGAGCGATAGGTGTCATAGAAGCCGGGCGTGTCGAGGAAGTAACTCGACCCGATCCAGGTGACGTCGTTCATCTGCTCGTCGGAGAGCGTCGGCCGGCTCATGAACAGCTTGGCGCGCGACGGCCCGTAGCAGTCATGCGTGAAATCGGCGACCTCCTGTGCCAGCACCGGATCATCGATCCGCGTGGCATCGACATCCATGCGAATCTGACGCAGGTCGTTGCCGCAGGGAATCGCTGCCACCGCGGCGCCCGTGACCGCCTTCGAGATGGAATGCATGAAGAACCACCACACCGGCACCAGCGCACTCTGGTTGTCGAGCGTGGTGTAGACATTTGCCCAGCCCGTGTCGTCGGGCAGCGGGACACTGACCTGGCATTGCGCGGAGCGGGTCGTGTCGAATTTGATCGTGACGAGATCCACCGGGACGAACGGGATGCCGGCGAACAGGATGACCATGATCGCCACCCACACCCGGTTCTCGATGCGCATCGACGACAGCACGCCCTTGTTCCCCTCATCCGCGCCTTCGCTGCGGGCCTTGAGCCATTCCTGGATCACGATGGCCACGAAGGGCAGCGCGAATACCCCGCTGGCAACGAGGATGTTCCAGATGCCATTGCTGACCACCCAGGCCAGCAGGGTCAGGTAATACTCCAGGTAGTCCGTGGTGTAGAGCGTCATTCCCGCCTCCTGGTCTCACCCGTGCCGCAACGCTTGACCGGCCTCCAGTGCGACCACGGCGATCACGGCCGCGATCTCCGTGCGCAGCAGGCGCTGATGCGTCTCGCGGGACGACTCCCGCCGCAACAGACGCCGACGCATCCACCACCAGCCGTAAGCCGTCGCCCAGTAGAGGCAAAGCCGCCACACGAAGAAGTGGCCAGCGTGCGCCTGCATCCAATGCTGCCAGTCGTCGAGGCCGCCGACCACGTGGATGCCGGCGATGTTCACCACTGTCGCGACAGCCACCACCAACAGGGTGAACAGCAGCCCCACACCGACGCGGCGGTTGGACAGCCAAGGCAACCGCCGCCAGGTCATCCGACTCATGGGGCAACGCTCCGCGGCTTCTGGACTTCCCGCAGCCGGTCGCGCAGGGTGTCGCCCTCGAAGACGCCGCGCGAGCCGGCAGCGCGGGTGCTGTGGCGCTGGACGATTGCCATCGCCGCGTTGCCGGCCAGCGTACGGCGCAGCTCCAACTCAGTTTTGAGGTTGTCGATCTCCTGCTCCAGCGCCCTGCTCTCCTGGTCGACTGCCTGCACGGCCAGTTCGTTGGCAGCGACGTTCGGCTCCTTCTTGCCGGTCAGCAAGGTGCGTTGCAGCAGCAAGGCCTTCTCCAGCACGCTCGACAGCGCCGCCTCCGACGCCAGGCGCTTGCCCAGCACGTCCTGGTCGGGTTCGTCACGCAGGGCCTCGATCACGCCGCGGGTGATCGGCAGCGAGCTGCTGCCGGCCGCGTCGAGATTGGTCGGCGTCGTCGGTCGGGCGCCCGATACCAGCTCATGCAACACCAGCAGCTTGGTTTCGTACTCTTCCTGGATCACCGGCGTGAGGCCGACGCCTGGCATGGTCTGGGTCTTCGTGCAGTTTTCGCAGGTGCGTTGCTCGCGTTCGCCCAGTACGCGGTTCGCAAAGGCCACGGCCTCGCCAGGCGAAGACCATGTCTGGCAGGTCAGGCGATTGCCGCAGGCGCCACGCGCGAGCGACGACGTATCGGTGGCGCTGCGGCCGTTGAGCAGGTTGTAGCCCGCACGCGTCACGTCGCCGACCACCTTGATCGAACTCTGCCCGGCGCCGCCCGCGCTGCCGCCGCCGACCCAGGGCACGCCGTTGTTCCCCTTGTTGGATTCGGCCTGCTCGACGGCGGACACGGCATCGGTACTGCCGACTGCGTCCCGCAGCGCCATTCCCTCGGCGAGCTGGTCCCAGCCGGCCTGTCCACCGGCCATTTCCGCCATCCGATTGGCGATGGCCCGGCAGGTCATCTTCGAGCGGTCGAAGTCCAGCCGCGCCTGGAGGATGCCGTTGGTCAGCAGGTTGTAGAGCCCCGGGTCGGCGCGCTGGATGATCAGGGCCGGGAGCGAAGCCACGGCGGCGGTGGCGTTCTGGATCACGTTGCTCATGATCGTCTGGAAGCCGTTGGTGATTCCGTTGAGCTGGTTCTGCAGCGTCGTGGTGATGCTCATGTCGCCGCAGATCAGGTTGCTGTTCCAGCCGACCCCCACACCGATGCCCTGCATGTTGCCGGCCCCACCCATCGACACGGCACGGCCACCGCCGATGCTGTAGAGGACGTCATCGCCGATCACGCTGCCACTGACGTTCACGCCATTGGGGTCGATGCGCGTCTGCGCCCAGGCGACGCCGACGACCAGCGTGATGGCCGCCACGAGCAGCATGGCCCGCAGGGGCGATTTCGCGCGGCGCAGGAAGTCAGGGAGAGATGCGTTCATCGTGGGTTCCTCACATGAAATCGACGCTGCCGAGGAAGACCTGGCCACGGCGCCGGCAGCAGGAGTACGGCCGCCACAAGGCCCAGGCGTAGTCGCCTTGCTGGGCCTGCACGCGGGTGCGGCTGTGCGGGAAGACCACGCAACTGTTCGAGAGCGTGGGCGTCAGCTCCTGCCATTTGCCCGTCGAGGCGTCGGTCTCCATCAGCGCGCCGGCCGGCCAGTAGCCGTCGCGGGCGTTGGCCAACAGAGGCTGGTACACGTGAATCTGGTTGCGGCGCGTCACGATGTCGCCCGCGCGTTGCGCGACCACGGCGCCGCTCTTGTGGTCGTCGGTCTGGTGCAGGAAGCCACCGCGGGGATACACGCTGCCCCAGAGGTTCAGGCCGGTGCGCATACCGATTTCGCGCCGGCCGGGGATGAGCGCTTCGGGGTAGAACGCTTCCGGGATGTTGTAGCGCCAGGCGATCGTGTCGAGCGTGCTCAGCAGATACGGCATGAAGGCTGTGCCAGCGCCTTCGCAGGTGTAGCCGGAGGCGCTGACGAACTGGCTGAACACCATCCCGGCCGGATGGCCGATGACATCGGCGTTCTTGAACTTGGCCAGGTTGTTCTCGTTGTCGTGATTGGTGGTGCCGTCACCGCCAGCCTTGGCGCTCGGGTTGGGCATGCTCATCGCCCTGACTTCCAGCCACGGGTTTTCGCCGGTGTTCGAGTAGCTCGACACCACCGCATCGGGGACGTAGTGGCGCACCTTGACGGAGGTGCGAACCGAGCAGCCGAAGGGCGTGCAGTACAGCCAGTAGCAGATTCCGACCACGCGGTATTCGAGGCAGTCGGGGGACAACGCCGACGAGACGATGGTGGCGGTGTCCAGGGCGAACGTCGACGTGGCCGCGCCCAGCAGCAGCGAGGCGGCGGTGGCGCGCAGGCGCCGGCGTGCCAGCAGGAGGCTCATGGCTGCGTGCTCCGGTAGGCGTTGATGCGCGCGACGGCGCGGGACACGTCGGGCTCGCCGTAGACCACGTAGCGTCGATCGACCACCACGGCGGGAATCTTGGCGATGCCCAGCCCCCAGGCATCCGCGACGCCTTGGTAGGCATGGCCGATGCGGCGCTGCAGGGCCTCGCCGCCGTCATGCAACCGCTGCCGCACCAGGGCCGCGGCCTGTTGCGGGTCGGCCGGCAGGTGCGCCGCGAGTTCGAACTCGATTCGCGCGGCCTGATCCAGCTCGATGACCCGCATCCCGGCCGGAGCCTGCACCGGATGATGGCTGTCGGTGACGACGAGCACATCGGCGGCGGTTGCGATGGAGCCGAGCAGCGCGGCGCACAGTCCGGTGGTCAGTCTGGCCGCCAGGGGACGCCGCGAGGCAGCAGGAAGGTTGGGGGAATGAACCGGCACGGCGCGCCTCCGCGGAGTCGATACAGAATCGTAGTCGAACGCAATGCCCATCAGGGAACGACAAGGAAACCGAAACCGCTCAGCCCCGATTTCCTGCGGAAGAACCAAAAGGAAGCGGGAGCCAATGGCTCCCGTGGTGATGAAACAAATGCGTCTGGGATGCTGCTACAACAAGCCGGCTTCGGCGAATGAGAACGGGCTGCCCTTGCCAACGATGAAGTGATCCAGCACCCGGACGTCGATCGTGGCCAGCGCGCTCGTCAGCCGCTCGGTGATCGCACGATCGGCGGCTGAAGGCTCGGTTTTCCCCGACGGGTGCTGATGCGCCAGGATCAGGGCCGCAGCGTTGAGCGCCAGTGCCCGCTGAACCAACACCCGCGGATACACCGGCGTCTGGTCGACCGTGCCCTTGAAGAGCGGCTCAAAAGCGAGCACCTGGTGCTGGCTGTTGAGAAACACCACGGCCAAGATTTCGTTCGGCTCCGCGACCAGTTTCAGGCGCAGGTAGTCGCGCACGGCGGCGGGACTCTCCAATACTGGACCGCCCCTGAAAACGCGGTTCTCCAGCAGCATGATCGCCTGCTGGATGATCCAGTCTTCGTGCTGGGCGGCAATCAGGGTGAGCGACTCCGGGCCGGAGTCGGCGATGACAAGAGACATGGCGAACCTCCAATGGATGAGATCGGAGGGCGCCTGCCCCTGGAGGGCAAACCCTCCTGGGACGATAGGATTGAAACAGGTGACGAGCCGGCATCCACCACCGCAAATGCAGTGGGTGTTCGCGTCAAGGGATGCGATGCGAACGGGTTTCGATCAACGCGGACCCGCCGCGCCGTAGCCTTGAAGATCGATGGCTACCTGGGCATGTCACCGGCAACGCCGGTGGGCATGTCTGCGGAATGGGCAGGTTCGGCGACGGTCGTGCCGCCGGCGGCGAGCAGGTCGATGGCCGACAGCAGGGCATCGCCTTCGACAGGACCATGCAGCAGGAGGGTCTTGCCGGTCTCGCGGTCGCGCAGTTGCAAGGCCGGCGTGGTCGCGATGCCCTGCTCTGCGGCTTCCACCGTCTGGGCACGGATGACGGCATCGGGGCGATCGCTCTCGAGACAGCCCTGCATGGCTGGCGTGAGCTCGGGATAGTGCAGGCTCGCCGGCACACCCTGCCCGTCGCCACGGGTGTTCGAGTAGAGCCACGCCACGGCCTGCCAGAACGTGGCATGTCCGCCAGTCTCGCCCGCGCACTCGGCCAGACGTGCCCCGGCCCTCGCGGCCGGCTCGTGCATGGAAAGCGGCAGGTGATGCCACTGCCAGTTCACCTCGGGATGGGCGTCGATCCAGCGCTTGAGCGCGGGGAAGTAGGCCCGGCAGTGCGGACACTCCAGGTCGGCGTACCCGATCAACGTGAAGCGCGCGTCGGCACGGCCATACAGCCAGGGCGGGCCGGCCGGTTGCGGCGCTTCGGACCCGGCGGCGGCCAGGGGCATGGACTCGGTTGCCGGATGCGGCGCGCGCAACAGCATCCACGAGGCCACCGCAATCGTCGCCACGATCAGCAGACCGATCCATGGATGACGGAGGGCGAAGGAAGGCATGCGCATCGTGTCGCTCCCGTCAGGCCAGCGAATCCAGCACCAGCGGTTCGATGCCCCTCGCACGGTCGATCTTCTCGGCCACGCGGAAGGCGGCATCCAACTCGCAGATGCCGTGCTGCTGCATCAACTGGAAGCGTTCGGCCTTCTCTTCGGGTTCGGTCATCGCCATCGCCAGGTAGAGGCTCGGCGGCACGGCGCGGAACAGCGCCTCCATCGACTTCGACAGAATCACGCCCTCGCTGAACTTGCCGGCCTCCTTGCGTGCCGAGAGCATCAGCGCCTTCTGCGACGCATTGAGTTCGCGAAAGCGCGCGATCTTCTCGACTTCATCGGGCGGCATCGACAGGCAGATCCACCACTCGATCATGTTGAGCATGGGTTCGGCTGCCTTCGGCAAGTCGTCCAGGTTCTGCGTGGCGAGCCAGAACCAGGCGCCGAGTTTCCGCCACATCTTGGTGATCTTGACCACGTAGGGCGCGAGCAGCGGGTTCTTCGTGATGATGTGGCCTTCGTCCGTCACGTTGATGATCGGCCGGCCCAGGAACTGGTCGCGCTCGGCGATGTTGTTGACCGTGTTGATGAGCGAGATATAGGCAATCGAGAGTTGCGCGTTGTAGCCCTCGCGCGCGAAGGTGGCCAGGTCGACGATGGTGATGTCCGCCTCGGGCCACGGCGTGCCGGCGCGGTCGAACATCTCGCCGTCCACGCCCTGACAGAACATCTCCATGGCGTCGGCCATCTCCAGCAGCCGTGCGCGCCGCATCTCCGGCAGCGTGGCATCCCGGGCACGCTCGCGCAGTGCGTCGCGCACATCGCGGGTCAGCACCGTGCGCTTCTCCGCTGCGCAGAACTGGGCCGCATCAAGAATGCACTGGCGGATCAGGCTGCGGTCGGCGCGGGTCATGCGCGCTTCTTCCTTGTCCTCGCCGCCGGTGATCATCAGTCGTGCTGTGATCTCCAACTCGCCGAGCACGTCGCGCTGCTCATCGCCCTCCACTGCCCTGCCGGCATCGGTCTGGTCCTCGTCGAGCGCATCGGCGTCCAATGTCTGTACCTCGCTCGGCGTATCGACCAGGCGCCAGGCGTCGGCAAACGGCGCCAGACTGACACCCGCGCCGGGCGCGAGCTTCACCCGATGCACGGTGAGGCCCAGCCGTGCCGCGAAGTCGCCGAACAGGCCGAAGCTGTTGCCCGCCTCAACGATGAACAGGCGCGGCCGATAGATCGCCGTCACCTGATTCAGGATGTTGTTGAGCGTCGCGCTCTTGCCCGAACCCGTTGGGCCGAACAGGAACAGATGCGCGTTCATCTGCCGATCGAGCCGGTTCAAGGGATCGAAGGTGATCGGACCGCCGCCGCGGTTGAAGAACGTGATGCCGGGATGCCCTGTGCCCTGGCTGCGACCCCAGACCGGGGCCAGGTTCGCCGCGTGTTGCGCGAACATGAGCTGGGTGTACCACTGGCGCTTGTCGGCAGCCGGATCGAACACGCACGGTAGCCAGCGCAGATAGCTGTTCAGCGGCGCCACCTCATCCTCTTCGCGCACCGGTTGCAGGCCGGCGTTGAGCATCACGTTGACGAGCTGCAGGCCACGCGCATCAAGCTGTTCCAGGTCGCAGCCGCGCAGGTAGAACGCCAGCGCGCCACGGTAGAGCTTGTGCGCGCTGCCGATCAGGCCGCGCGCCTGCTGCACGTCCTGCCGGGCCTGCTCCGAGGCCAGGGTCTCGCCGACGGCCTTCCGGGCGAGGTGGTTGAGGTGCGCCTCGAGCACGTCCTGGGGGGTGGCCACCAGCGTCAGGCACATCACCGTGTCCTCGGGCATCTGGTCGAAGAGCGCGTTCATGGCATCGCCGCCCTTGCGCGTTTCACCCGTCAGATGGCCGGTCGCCGGCGGCGTGCGCAGGCGATCCATCACGATCACCCGATGCGGCATGTCGTCGAAGAACCACAGGCCATTGGACACGGCCGAGCGCGGCTGACCGAAGAACAGCCGCTGCGCGAAGTCGGTGCCGCTGGCGAGTTCGATCTCGCCTTCCTCCCGCTCGTCCGGATAGCGGGTCAGTGCGTAGAAGCGTTCGCGGTCCTCGGCAGTGGCGCCGAGCACGCTGGGGTTCGGGTTGAACCAGCGCAGCAGCCAGGCGTGGATGTCCGCCGCGGCGAGACGTCGCGCTTTCACACCGGCATTCGCCAGCCCGCCGGCGAGGCGGTCGCAGATCGTGGTCAGCGCCTGCTCGGGCGACTGGCCGCGCCGCGGGGTCGGGGCCGCGGAGGTGCGGCGGTAGACGACCATGCGCACGCGCCGGACCTGGCCGCGCCAGGGCAGGCGCGTCACGGCAGTGTCCTCGAAAAGGCCACCCGGCTTGGCGATGGCCCGCAGGTGATGGGCGAAGAAGCGCAGGTAGAAGTCACTGAATGCGCTGCCTTGCGCACGCGGCTGCAGATAGTTCGCCAGCGAGCACAGATAGTCGTCCCAGTTGGCCTCGTCCTGGGCATAGAGCTGCACCACCCAGGGGTTGTCGTCCAACTCGTCGAAGGCGTCCTGCAGGGCGTTCTCCAGCGCATCGCGCGCCTGCCATAGCCAGGCCATCTCGCGGCCCTCGGTACCGACCGGCACCAGCTCGAAGAAGGCCGCGACCGACTGGCCATCTTCCAGCAACATGCACTTGGTGTCGGTAAGGTACTCGACCCAGGGCAGCAAATCCGCAAACGACGGCGCCACGCCATAGAGCGCATCGTGGTCGGTCTGGGTGGCCGGCCCGCGCCGGCCTTGGCCGAGCGCACTGCCCGGCTCGGCGACACCAACTGCCGCCAGCGCCCTTACGTGCCGCGCCCAGGCAACATCGGCCGCATCCACGGCGTCAGCAGGCGATACGTCGGGCTTGCGTGACCACGGCAGCGACCAGCCCATCAGTAGTCCTCCACGCGCTCGCCCGGCATCGCGTACTGCACGCGCTGGTAGAGCGGAAACACTGTGCTGTAGCCGGGCACCGGCACCGGGTCGGTGCCCGCCAGGTGCGGGAACACGTACATCACCAGGTCGGGGTTCGGCAGGCGCTGGAACTGGCGGTAAATCTCGTTCTGTGCGGTACGCGTGTAGCGCGCCTGCATGCCGGGCGCTGCCTGCACATCGGCCTCAGTCAGCGGCCGGCGCAGGCCCTGGCGCGCATCGAGCAGCTGCCGCGCGGCCTGGCCGCCGCCCGCGCTGCCGCCGGTCTCCTGATGCCAGATGTCGAGCATGGTGCTGTCGCCGTGCGGCAACAACTTCTCCTTGCTGGTGGCGCAGCCGCCAAGCAGGGTGGCCGAAAGCAACACGGCGGCCGCGTCAATCCAGATCCGATGCATGAGCTCCTCCGGTGCGGTGGTGGACCCGACGCCCCCTGGCGTCGTAGTCGATGTCGAGCGGATGTTCCAGATGTACGGCCACCTTGGCGCCGGGCTGCACATAGACCGCCGCGAAGGTCTGGCCGTAAAGCTTGTTGACCCAATCGGCCATGTCGCGCACGCCACCCGCGAGGATGCGACCCATCGCTTCATTGCCGCTGATGCCGACGGTGCCCAGCGAGCCGTTGCTGTTGGCGACCACGGCCACGCTGCCGCTGTCGGAGTCGATGAGCGAGGCCGCACCGGCGCCGGCCGCGGTGATGAGCGCCTGGCTGCCCAGGTACTGCTGGGCGTTGCTGCGTCGCTGGCCGCTGACGCAGGGGATGCCGTAGGGGTCGCTGATCCAGCCCAGGCCGCCCTGGGTGCTGGCCCCGTTCTGGCCCTGGCCGCCGCTGTTGCCGCCCTCGCTGCTGTCCTGCGGCAGCGTGCGGATGGTGCCGTCCTGGAACACGAACGTGACCGAGCGAATCTGCCCGCGCACGCACGAGAGGGTCCAGTCGCCCGAGGCCGTGCCGCTGACCACGGCGCCGGCCACGTCGGGGATGTCGATGCCGTTGGCCGTGAGGTTGTCCGGGCCGATCAGCACCTTGAACGGGTACGGGTCGTTCACGGTTCCATCGATCGGCACGCGCCCGATCAGCGCCGTCATGGCAATCGATCCCATGAGGGTCGAGTTCGACGGCACGGTGTACACGGCCTTCGTGGATGCGCCCACCGCGCGGCTGCCAACGTCGGCGACGGATTCCACCGTGGCCGACAGGCTTTTCTGGGCCGGCCCGAAGCTCGATGGAAAGCGCGGCGCCTTGCTCCCGCTCCTGGCATCGACCTTGGCATCGTCGGGCTCGACCCACTGTGTGTTACTGGTGCCGCGGTCGAAGCGTTGGCCGTCACCCTCCTCCAGCCCCAGTCCGACTGGCAGATCGGACGGGCCGCCCTTGCCCGCAAGGCCGTCCAGTTGCCGCTGCAGATCCTGCATCAGCCCCTGAGTCTGCTGCCTGTCGCTGGCCACCTGGGCGCGCTCCTGCGCCAAGCGGTTGCGCTCGCCTTCCAGCGCGTTCTGAATGCGCTGGTCGATCGCGCTTTCCCGCGCGCGCAGGCGCTCGTTCTCGGCCCTGTGCTGCTTGTTGTCGCCAAGCGCGCTCTGCAGCTCGGTGCGCAACTGCTTCACCTGGGCCACCAGCGTGGCGACAGTATCGCGCGGGGTGTCCCCTGCGATGCCCAAGGCTTTCATCTCCTCGGGCGTGAGCGTACTGGCCGCACCCATGGGGGCCGGCTGGCCGCCGGGGGTGCCGGAGAACAGCCTGATACCGACGAACATCAGCAACAGCGCTATCGGGATCAGCAGCCACTTGAGCAGCGGATTACTCGTCATCGCGCGCGCCTCCGACTGAGCCGGCCGCAGCGGCCGGCGGCAGGTTCGCGGCGGTGTCGATCGGGCTCAGCGCCGGCAGCAGCGACTCGGCCAGCCCGTGGCCGCGCGTGACAAGGTAGAGCACCGTGGTGTCCGACGGAGTACCGGCTGGCCCCAGATTCGGATGCTGGAAGGTCGCGGCCACGAAGTTCCCCTGCAGGGCACGCGGGTCGAGGTCGAGCCAGCGCGCCGAGGTATTGGTGAGGCGGATCGCCGTCACCCACTGGTCGTCCAGGCGCCATCCGGCCAGCGCCCGCGCTTGCACCGGCAGGGCCGGCAGCAAGGAGTCCAGCTTGAGCTCGCGGCGCAGATTCACGCGTCCGATGCCGGCAACCGGCTCGACCGTGCGCAGCGGCGCATACAGGTTCTGCGCGGCATGGCGTGTCAGCACGACCGGGACCGGCGTTTCGCGCAAGGGAGCGGTCTTGTCTGCGGACTCATCGGTCGGCTCGTCTGCGCCGCGTGTTGCACCGCCGCCATAGCGCTTTGCGGGGGCCTCCGCTTCCACGATGCGCACCGGCTCGAGCGGCGCCTGGCCGTCCTTCGCCGGCTCGGCGGCGATGTCGATCAGGATCATCGCGCCGGATTCCACGTCCTGCAGTTGCAGCCGCGTCGGCGGAATGGGCTCGCTCGCCCGCAGGTAGATCGCGCCCCCCGCACTCTGCACGCGCAGGTGGGCACCGACGCTGGCCGGCACGCCGACCCGCACATTGCGGTCGATGAAGACCACGCGCTCCTCACCAACCACCAGCGGCACCGGCAGCGGCAGACGCTCCCAGCGCAGGATTTCCAGGGCATGGCTGGCCGGCACGAACCCGAGGATCAGCAGGACGCCGGCCAGGGCCGACAAGGTAACCGACTTCATGGGGCGTCTCCCTGCGGGCGGCCGGAAGCGTTGGCGGGTGCACCCGCCTGGGTCGGCGTCGGCGGCGCTTCGATGCGCTGGGGTGCGCTGGCGTAGCAGTCCAGCGCAAGGCCGAAAGGGTTGTGCTCGGGGTCGATGTCCAGCCGGACGACCTTGATGGGGTAGCGCACCAGAGCGCGCTTGATCTGCTCGGGTCCGTAGTATTCGTCTGCACTCACGTCGAGCGTGACAATCCAGTCCCGAGAGGAAACCACCTTGACGCGCGTGGCCGGATCTTCGCCATAGCCGCGCCCGGGAATCTCGTAGATGCCGCGCACGCGCTGACGCAGCTCACCGCTGGTGCGCCGGTACTCGTAGTCCTGTTGCAGAAAGGTGCGGCAGCCCGGCGTCAGGTAGGATGACAGCGCGCGCAGGTTGCGTGCATAGTCCTCCTCGCCGTTCGTGGGCCAGCGCTGCACCTGCTGCCAGATGTAGAACGTGAAGGCATACACACTCTCGGGCGGCACGTCCCACCACTTGCGCGTGCTGCCCGAGCGCAGATCCGGCGGCACATGGATGGTGAGATCCCTCGGCGCACTCCACCAACCGAAGCCGAGCAGCAGCGCCACCACGAAAAGCGCGCCGGCCCCAAGGCGCAGCGTCTTCACGTGGGCCTGCAGGTGCGCGACCTCGTTCCTGAACCGGCTCATGGTGCCCCTCGATCGGCACTGCGCCGGATCGTCCAATAGCCCGAACGGGTGATGAGACCCTGCCCGCCCGCGAGCGCCGCCAGCGCCGGGTACCGCAGGGCCAGCCGCCACTCGAGTTGCCGGTACAGCCAAGTGTCGGGCCGGCCGCGCTTCTGCGTGCGCAGGAAGCCGCCGCCAACCAAGACGCCCAGCGCAATCACGGCCACGATCAGCGTGGGCACCATGGCGATGCTGTGCGTGAGCCAGGCCAGCGGCAGGCCAAGCACAAACCCGGCTGCACCTGACAGGCCGGCGCAGATCCACAACTCGTCGGCGGTCAGCCCGCGCACGACCGCCGGCTGGCGATTCAGCCGGTGCGGCAGGAAGGTCACCAGCGTGTCGCGCGGAGTCTCCGAAGGGAGGGCCATCGCTTAGCGCCCTCACAGCACGCCGGTGGCCTTGGTGAGCAGCCAGATTCCGACCACCAGCAAGAGCGCGCCCACGGCGATCGACAGGCCAAACTGGCCCCAGGTGGCGCGCCCGGTGTGGATCTCCGAGTAGCGTGTGTAGGCGTGATAGGAGACACCGACGAACATCGAGGCGACCACGAGCAGCGCGACCAGCAGCACGATGTCGTAGCCGTAGTTCTGGATCGTCTGCATGATGCCGGTGCCGGCCCCGCGCGAAGGGTCCTCCATGGTGGGCAGGGCCGCCCAGGAGGCCGCCGGCGTGGCCGCGATGCCCAGTGGGACGAGCACAGCGGCGATCCGCGCGGACGTGGGCGCCGTGGTGCAAACATCAGCGCGATGGGTAGTCGAAGCGTTCATGGCGATACACCCTTTCATGGTGGTCAGGACAGGAGGAAGTAGCTCAGCACCAGGTACATCGCGACGAAACGCACGATGACGCCGAGGAACTGGCGTTCAGTCAGGCGGTGTTCAGCCCAGCCGACGTAGGCGGTACGCATCGCCCACACGCCCCACAGCAGCAACACGGCGAACACGAAAGCGAGCACCACGGCAGAGACGGCCGAAGGCGCAAAGCCGCCGGTGGCCTGGAAGGCGGCGACTTGATCGGCAGAGGGGGTCACGGCGATGGTTCCTCGTCGTTGGCGCGGTCTCTGTGGACGTAATCGCCGGCCAGCGGGAAGGGATCACGCGGCTGGGCGCGCTGGGGCACGAGGTAGTCCTGCAGGCCGGCGCGAACGCGCTGCAGGTCTATGCGCAGTCGGACGTAGTCGAAGTAGTAGCGGGCGCGTTCCTGCGGAGCGGTATTGGCGGCGTGCTCGGCGAGGCGGTCGATCAGGTTGAGCTGGCGGGCAAGCGCGGCGAGTTGCTCGCGCTCCGAGGCGAGACCCTCGGCGGCGACGGCAGGCTGCAGCGCCGAGAACGACACGGCCAACACCACGGCAAACGCAGCCCGTGCGAATTTGCTGCGATTGGTCTGTCCCATCGTGCCCTTCCCCACTGAAGCGGATGGGCAGATGTTGTCGTGCAGGCCCGCTTTGCGCGGTGGGGAATGGGAATCGGGGCATGACCGGATTGATGGGAAGCAGGCTGCGTCGTCATAGGTACTTCTTGAACGTCGCCGCCGCAATGCACACCGCCACGCCGAGCAATGCGGCACTGGGCAACAGGATCAGCAGCGGGTTCACGCTGACCGGCAATGCCAGGTAAGTCACCCACGGCAGCACGGCCAGCGGGATCAGGCTGGCCCTGGCGCGGTGATAGATGAACCCCGACTCGCGTCCCGCGCCGAAGCGGCGGATGTCCCGGCGCACCAGGCCGTCCACCAGCCCGACGAAGGCGGCCATCAGGAACAGCGGCAGGGTCAGGCACAGCACCAGCAGCCGCACGAGGAAGACCAGCGTCGTATAGGCCGCCGCGATCAGGTAGCTCTCCACGTTCACATAGACCAAGCCGATGTAGTAGCGGAAATCCTTGGTCGGACGATGGCTGCCGGCGCTGGCCTGCGCCGAGGCGTCGCGTATCCAGTCCAGCAGGCCGCTTTTCACGAACAGCCCGTCGTAGCCCTGTTCCACCAGCCGGTGCGCGGTGCGCCCCGGCTCCTGCACCAGCGCGCTGCGCGTGAAATGCGTGGAGAGCTGATCCAGCTCGTAGTGCAGCATGCCCTGCGCGTGGCGCCAGCCCTGCTCGGGCCAGAAGAAGTGCATGCCGACGCATTCGATCAGGATGCACAGCAGCTGCGCGCCGCACAGCACGCCGAAGAGGCGGAACGGCAGCGTGACCAGGCCGGCGATCAGGCCTTGCTGTCGTTGCTGCTGGCGCTGGGCCGCGACGGCCGGATCGCTCATGCTTCGGCCTCTTCAGCGGCGGCCATCTGCTTGAAGTCGTCCAGCAGGTCGTCGGGCAGCGCCTTGTCCTGCAGGCCGGGGAGCCCCTGGTTCTCCCACCAGTCTCCTGCCTCGACGTAGTGCTGCCGCATGTAGCCTGCCAGCTCCTGAAGATCCCTCGGCATGGCTTCGTCGGGGTCGGGTGCCGGCAGCGGCATGCGGACTTTCCAGAGGTTGCCGCCCTCGATCAGCGCGAAGCACTGTCCCTTGGGCAGCGCCACCACATGCGCCGGCTCGATCAGCGGTACGCTGTTGCTGCTGATGCGGTCCTGGGTGTTGGACGTGAAGGCGGTATTGCCGGTCGGGTCGGAGCTGTCGGTGGCGCCGCTCATCAGTGCCGTGGCGTACACCTCGACTTTGGGCAGTTGTCGCGTCAGCAGTTCGGCGGTGGCGGTCTCGCGCACGCGCAGCATGAACAGGTTGTTGAAGTTGCCGACCACCTGGCCGGCCTTGGCACGGTTGCCGATGCGCGCCTCGATGTCGCTCAAGGTCTGCGTGTAGGCCGTCACCTGCACGCCGGCACCGCCGCCCTTGTTGACCATCGGGATGAACTCGTCGCCCATGAGCTCATTGAATTCGTCGGCGTGGACGTTGATCGGAATCTTGGCGCCCACCGCGGCGCCGGGCAGCCCGTCGTCGATGCCGAACTTGTAGATGTGGCCGGCGACCGAGACCAGATCGCTGAACATCGAGTTGCCCACCGCCGCCGCGACTTCAGCGTCGGACAGTGCATCCAGCCCCACGTAGACCACCGCGCGTTTGCGGATGACCTGCATCCGGTCGAAGATCGGCCGCGGGTCGGACAGGTCGGAATAGTTCGGTGCGAGCAGTTGCGCGATCTTGCCGGTGGTGAGCTTCTCCAGCAGCGGTAGCAGCGAAGCGACGATCTTGTCGAAGTACGTCCGGTCGTAGCGCACGGCGCTGCGCAGGCCGTCGAGCACCGGGTCATAGACGCGCACCTGGGACAGGTACTGTTCGAGGGCCACCACGCGCTTCTCGCGCCCGATCATGTTGCGCGGGATGTTCTTGTCGTTCAGCTTGGCTTCGAGCTGGACGATGACCTCCCAGGCCTTCGGCTCGTTCCTGGCGAAGTAGTGCTGGGCGTACTCGATGAACAGCGCGTCAATGTTGATGACGTGGCGCTGGATCAGCAGGTAGTCCGGCCGCTGCCCCAGCTCGACCAGGGCGCGCGCGATGATGTTGACGAAGCGCCAGGCGAATTCGCGGAACGCGGCGCTGTTGCCTTCGCCCGAGAGCTGTCCGGCGATGCGCGTGGCCACCTCGGAGATCCGCCCGAACCGGCCCACGGCGTTGTAGCGCGCCGAGATGTCCGGCCAGCCCAGATGGAACACGTAGAACTCGCCTTCGCGCCCGGCGCGCTTGGCCTCGACGTACATGCGCTTCAACAGGTCGGCATCGCCCTTGGGGTCGAAGACGATCACCACCTCGTGCTCGCCGCGGACCTTGCGGCGGATGTCTTGGGTGATGAACAGCTCGGCCAGCCGCGTCTTGCCCACGCGCGTGGTGCCCAGCACCAGGGTGTGGCCGACGCGCTCGCCCAACGGCAGGGTGACGTCGACCTCGTGCGGCTCGATGCCGTGCAGGCGCGGCAGTCCGCCGACCGGCGGCAGCGGCCGCGCCGGGTTGAGCGGGCTGTCCCAGGCCAGCGCGCGCGCCAGCGTCGAGACGGGAAACGGCGCGAACTCAAGCCGCTCCTCCAGCCGCCGGGCGGCCCGGTAGATCGCCGTCGGCTCGACATAGCGGCGGAACTCCGGCCGGTAGGTCTGCATCAGCCGGTGCGTGTGCCGCTGCTCCCAGCGAAAGCCCCGGCCGACGAACAGCCGTTGCTGACTCACCGGCACGTCGCGGCTGGTCATCACGTAGCGCGGCAGGCGGCGGATGTTGCGGCGATAGCGCAGGATCGCCCAGGCATCGCGCAGGCGAATCGCGCCGAAGGTCAGGAAAGCCAGCGCCGAGCCCAGGCCGAGCAGCGGGTTCAGCGCGAGCGACCACGGTGCCACCAGGCACAGAATCGCGGCGCCGGTGCAGACCGCCACGGTGTAAAGCTCCACCGCTGGCCGCAGCAGAACCTCGACCGCATGCGGTTGGGCCATTTGCGCACCTACTGCTCGACGCCGGTGGAGGTGATGAGCACCGGGTAGTGGCGCAGGCCCAGGCGCTGGGCCAGGTCGTCGCCGGAGGCCGGCGAGAGGGGCAGGCCGGGAGCCAGCCTGCGCAGCGCCGTCAGCGCGGCCATCGACTCCACGTTGACCACTAGGCCCACGGCCTGCAGCTCTCGCAGCGCCGTCTGCCGCTGCCGCAGCCAGGCGCGCGAACGCTCGTCGTCGCCGATCAGGAACAGCGCGGTCAGGCCCGGTGCCCGGATGACGCGGGTCTGCACCTCGCCCGGCGACAGTTGCGTCGAGCGCACCGGCAGCATGGCGGCTTCGGCGTCGGCCGCGTTGCCCGCGCGAGGGGCTGGCATCGGGGCTGGCGGTGTGGCCTGATCCGGCTGAGGATTCAGCGATTGGTAGTACGGCAGCGCGGAGGCGCCGCCGCGGTCTTCGACGACGATCAGGGGCGTGGAGGCGGTCTGGGCGAAGACGGTGGTCGTGGGCAGCAGCCCGATGGCGGCGATGAGGACGATGTGGTTCATGGCGTGGTGGCCTGGAGGGTTGGAACGGGAACGTCGGGGTCGAGCACGCGGGTCAGGTGCCGATGCACACTGCGCCGGTAGCGCGCCGCGGGCGCCCCACCGGCGGGCCGGTGGTAGCGGCCGATGGCAAGCAACCAGTCCTCGCCCGGCGTGTGCTGTTCGCGCAGTATTTCCGCAGCGATTGCGAGGTTGCGGTACGGGTCCAGCAGCTCGCAGGGCTGGGTGTAGCGATGCGTGTGGTAGCCGAGGTTGACCTGGCCCAGGCCGGCGTCGATGCGCTTGGCCGGCGTGTGGGCGAGCGCCCGGTGCAGCCCGGCGCAGGCGTCGGTGCGGGTGGCATAGCGCTGTGGCGCGCCGGCGACGTTGAGCGTCCACGGCCAGGGGATCAGGCGCCCGCGCAGCTTGGTGCCGCTCTCCTGCAAGGCCACTGCATACAGCACCGTGGCCGGCACGTCGGCGCGGCGTGCCGCCAGTTGATAGGCCGGCGGTGGCACCTCACGCGCATGGGCAGCCAACGACCAGCCCCCGGTCGCTAGCAGCAGCGCGGCGCTGACGAAGTGGAGGGCGACGGCGGATAGCCGAAGCTCCCGGCCGAAGGTCCCTATTGCCGCAGCCATTCGCCGTTCGCCTCACGCACCACGGCCGGCAGATCGCCCGGCAGGCCGAGCGACAGCCAGCGCCCCGCGTCATGGTTGAGCGTGATCGTGCGGGCACGCACCCTGGCCGGGTCGATGCCCACCTCGATGGCCCACTGCCGGATGCGCGCATCGTCCTGGCGGGTGCCGACCATGTAGAGGTCGAAGGCGGTACCGGCCGCCTGCAATTGCTGCACGCGCTGCGCACACGGTGTGCAGTCGTCCTTGACGAACACCGCCAGGCGCCCGGAGCCGGTGTTGCCGGCCCCCTGCACTTTTGCGCCGGGCAGGCTAACGCGCCGCTGCCCGGGAAACAGGCGCTGCCATGCCTCGTCGTAGGCCCGCTGGTAGGCCAGCGTCTTGCCGACGCGCCGGGCCTCGGCCTGTACCTGCAGCTCCGCGTAACGCCTGCGTTCCTCCTCGCTGCGTGCCTCGATGCCCAGGGCCGTGAGCGGGTCGAGGTTGGCGGAATAGACGCCGAGCGGTCCCTGCATCAGCTCCCGGTAGCGCGCCCAGTCTTCGGCACTCAGCCCCCAGTCGCGGGCCAACAGCTCGTCACTACGGACGGTCGCCACCGGCCGCTCGCGACCGGGGACGGTGGCCGACGTGGCGGTGTGCTGGGCAACCGCGACCGGGGTCGAGCCGGTAAGAAGCGCGACGGTCAAGAGGGTGACGGTCCTGTACTGCTTCACTTGCCCCTCCTATCGCTCGGGTACTGTCAGGCGGCGGGCCTCGTCGCCGAGTCGGAAGACGGCGACGCCGTCCTCGATCACTTCGAGTCGCCAGCCGGCCTCGGTTTCACCAGCTCGCAGCAGACGGGTCTGGGCCAGCGCAGCCGCATCAGCAGGCAGGATCGACAGGAAGCGTTCGCCGGCACGCAACTCGACGCCGATCACCCGGAACGCGGGCTCAACGGGCTGGGGCTTTGCCGGCGCGAGTACGGGGGGACGGGAAGCGGCCATCGGCGCCGAGCGGACGGTGGCAAGGCGTACTTCCAGCCGTTCGATGCGGGTCTGCAAGGACTGCAGATCGGTGGTTGGCCGATCGCCGAGTGCCTGTTCGAGCGCTGCTAGCCGTTGATCCAGCGCCAGGCGCTCGGATTCGTAGCGTACCAAGGGCAGTGCAGCCGGCCCTTGCCGGTGCTGCTCGAGCTCCCGGGCGAGTTCGGCCAGTTGCGCTTCCAATACGGCGACCTGCATGCCAGGCACGCGGTCTTCCGCCTCTTCGGCCAGTGTCGACAGGACGACGTGGTCGATCACGACTGCGGTGCTGATGAGCAGCAGCCAGGTGGCCGCGGCCACGTGCAGCAGGGTGGCGCGACGCGACCGTTCAGTGTACGGCGTCGTCATGGCTGCACCTCCTCAGCAAGCGGGAATGTCTCGGCCGGGGTATCGGCATCTCCTACGGGAGAAGGCAGTGGCATGACCGGCTCGGCAGGCATTGCGGCCGGCGTGAAACACACCACGCGCGCACCCTCGTCGGCGTGCAGGTTCCAGGCCGGACCGGTGAGGGTCAGCAGGGCATCGCGCAACACCATCGGCCCGAGCCGGTAGTGCGCCGCCGGCAGCGGGAGGGCATCCAGTGCATCGGTTCCGGGGCCGCTGCAGAGCCGGTAACCGGAGCGCCGCAGCACATGGCGCAGCGCGTCGCCCACCGTCGCGTGCAGGGTGACGGGCAGAGTCACGTCGATCACCTGCAGCAGCAAATCCCGCTGGGCCTCGGTCGGCTTGAGTTCGACCAGGGTGTAGCGACCGTAGCGGACCACTGGGATGTATTGCGGCGGTGAGATTGCAGGTTCGACCGCCCGGGATGAAGCGACTGGCGGGGAGGACGGCGCGGTCGTCGCGCAGCCGGCCACCAGGGAGGCGGTCAGCGCCAGGCAACCGAAGGCTGTCCGGCAATACGGGCGGGCTGCTGGCATGGATCGGCTCTCTGTGATGTGAAGCCGATACCATTGCCATCCTGGGATGACGCATCAGCAAACAAAGGGAATCGCCGCCTTGCCGATTCCTGGAGGAACGGGCGGCCCGCTGGTCAAAAAAGCGTCACAGCGTCCAGATGCCTGAACGCCGGGTGGTGACCGAGTTATCGAGAGGGTTATCCACAGAATCTGTGGAGAAACGAAGGGCCACGTTCGGGTACGCGGGCGCCCGGTGCGTTTTGGGGATACCTGAGCTTTCTTGCTCCGCACACTCTGGCAGTTGCAATGTGCCGCCTCGTCGGCCTGTTGCGCTACCGATACCGGCAGTCCCGTTCAGGCGGCTTTCTTGCGGACGGCTGCCGGCACGGGGGCAACACCCACTCGGTCCCGCAACTCCTTGCCCGACTTGAAATGCGGCACGTATTTCCCGGGGACATGCACCGTCTCGCCGGACTTCGGGTTGCGGCCCAGACGTGGCGGCCGGTAGTTCAGCGAAAAGCTGCCGAAGCCGCGAATCTCGATTCGGCCGCCATGGGTGAGCGCATCGGTCAGGGCGCCGAAGATCACCTTCACCGCCTCTTCCGCATCCCGTGCGACAAGCTGGGGGAAGCGCTGTGCGAGACGGTCGATGAGTTCTGATTTCGTCATCTGGCGATTATATCAATCGAAACAGCAACTTCACGCTCGACCAACATCCTGTGCTTGGTGCCGACCCCGGAACACATGGGGGCGATTGGTCATGGCTTTATCTTTACGATGGGGCGTGTCTTAATTGGTACGGGAGAAAAATACGGCGACCCACTGGGCCGCCGGCATGTGTCAAAGAATCAAGCCGCAACCAGTTGCCTGGCGAGCGCGACTTCGACGGAGTCACCGTCCTGGTTGAGGACATCCAAGCCCGACTCGGGCACGTCGCCCGAGGTGCTTTGCGAGACCATGATCTTCCTGGCCATCAGCCCCAGGCAGGTCATCTGCGAGGAGTTGGCGTAGCCCAGGTAGATCACGCGCACCGGCTGCTTCTGGCCGATGCGCCAGGAGCGCCGGGCGGCCTGCTGCAACGAATACACGTTGTAGCCGGACTGGAGGAACACGATGGTCGGAAACTCCAGCAAGTCCAGGCCGGTTTTCACCAGTTCGGGATTGGTGATGAGCACGTCGATGCCGCGGTCCAACTGCTCGGCGATCCAGTCCTCGCGGCGGGAGGCATCCACGCTGGCGCGCAGCACCGCCACCTTGAAGCCTTCCTGCTCCAGCAGCACCTTCAAACGCGACGTGGTGTCGCGCGTGCCGGTGTAGACCGAATAGACCAGGGTCTTGCGACCTTCCGCCTTCTCTTGCCTGCAGATCTCGATCAGCTCGCGTTCCTTGGGCATCACCTCCAGCTCGTTGAACTGAGCCGGAACGAACGCCAAGGTGTTGCGCGTGCGCGGATGCACCACCGTCTCCGACCGGAAGCAGCAGTCCGGCCAGGCCAGCAGCACGTTGAGGACCACACCGAGCAGCGTGGTGTCGCGCCTCGTCAGTGCCTGCTTCAGCGCCTGGGTCAGGCGCCCCGCCAAGTCGCGGTAGGCCGCAGCCTGCGCCGTGTCCATCGCGACTTCGCGGAAGTCCTCGTCGTAGGGCGGCAGCACATCGCCGCCGATGTCCTTCAACTTGAGGAAGACCGTGAACGGCAGGACGCAACGCAGTACGCCCTTGGGACCGAAACCCGGCGCCTTGACCGTGCGCACCGATACCTTGGTGCCCTTGGCCGTCTTGTGCGCCGTGCCGGTGCTCTCGGAATAGATGTCCTTGAGCACGCCATGATCGCGCATGAACGCCATCGCGGCCGACGTCATGCTGCCGCTCTTCGTCGGCCGGTAGCCGTCTTCGATCATCCGCCCCGGCAGGGCTCGGAACAGCAGGTGGAACAGGTCGTCGCCGTAGCCGCCCATCAGTGTGCCAGTGAGCAGCAGCGTCTTGCGCGCCTTGGCCGCCAACACCGCCATGGCCTGGCCCTGAGCGGAGCCGCCGTTCTTGTACTCGTGCGCCTCGTCGGCGATGAGCAGGTCGAACGTGCCTTGCGGCAGGTAGCGCTTGATGTACTCGGACGGCTGGTAGCCGCCCTCGCCGAAGCCGAACTCCATGTTCGCCATCGCGCGCTCCATGCGGTGCGCCTGGCGGTCCGAGAAGACCAGCTCACCCCGGTCGTCCATCAGGTTGATGAACTCGTGGATGTTGTCGCCGAGCATTGACGCGAGGAACGCGTCACCGAACTTCTGCATCAGCTTCTGCGCGGTGACTTCCCCGATGGTTGGGATGCGCTTCAGGGCCTTGAGCACGGAAGAGGACTGATCGCTGGCGGACAGGCTCCTCGGGCGGATCAGCGTCCACAGTGGCGCGGTGCACTGGCTGCACTTGCGGCGGAACTCCTCGGCTTCGAGCTCGACCGGGTTGACCGGCTCGCCGTCGAGGTCGGTGATGACATGGCCGCAGTCCGGGCATGCCGCTACCTTGCCGTGGCGTGTGCGATGCCGGGTGAAGGCGGGCTTCCAGTGAAACCCCATCCGCATCCGCACGCGGCCCAGGACGAAAAACTCCTGACCGCTCGCCGGCACGCCCAACTGCTCGCGCAGCTTGATGAGCTTGAGCAAGGTGTCCGGGCCGTTGAGCACCCAGACTTTGGCGCCGGCCACCGTCTCCCGGATTTCGCGCCGCCACTTGTAGACCAGGTGGGGTGGCGAGAGCACCAGGGTACGGCGGTAGCCTTCGGCGTTGAGCACGGCGGCCGTAGCGATGCCGACGGTCGTCTTGCCGCAGCCCATCTCGCCATTGACGATCGCGGCGCGTTCGCCGCGATCGACCAACAGCTCGGTGACGGCGTGGACCACATCGGCTTGCGCCGGGAACAGCTTGCGCTTGAGCGCGGCGAGGATCAGTTGCCGATGCACCCGCACCTGGCCGGTGTAGACCGGAGGATTGGTGCGGTTGAGCGAATCTAGCAGCTCGTCGCCGAACTCCGATACGAAGTCCTGCAGGCTGAGCGTGAGGGGTGAAGTGGCCGCTTCGAGCAGATCGCCCTGCACAGCGGTTTCGGGAACGGTTTCGAGATCGAGGGACATGGTGATGCTCCAGAGCAATGGGGCATGCACCTCCCCCACGGGGCGGTGACATGCCCCTGGGTGGGAAGAAAGATGCGGCATAGAAACGTGTAGGTGCCGCTGGATGTGGATCAGTATTCGCTGGGCAACAGCAGCGTGGTGACGCTGCGATCCCATTCGGTGATGATCCAGAGCTTCAGGTCGCGCGTGACCTGGTAGGACGAGAACAGACGATCCTCGCCGGACTTCAGCGCGGCATCGTTCTGCCGTCGATCGCTGTCGTCCAGGTCGCCCCAGTCGCCATGAAGATGGCGGCGCAGGTACGCGCTGGGATTGAGCCGGCCCTGTCGGACCAGCTCGTCGACGCCGGCGGTCATGACCACTTGCCCGGGCGAAAAGCGTGCTTGTGATGCGAGGTTGAGGATTGCGAGTGCCATGGTGGTTTCTCCTTCTGGAAGAAGGGGCCACGGCACCCCATCGGGGGCAACGTGACCCCGGTGGGTGGATGAAAGCGACGGCGAACCGTCAGGGAACAGCGATCAGCGGATGGTCAGCACTTCGCCCCACGTGGGCGAGCCCAGCGTCAAGTCCCATGCACGAATGACCGGCACGAACTTGTCGGTGAGGATGCGCGTCTCGGCCACGGAACCGTCGTCGCGTTCGGTGTATTCCGTCTGGAGAGTTTTCTCCTTGTGGGTATCACCTTTGACGACGAGCACCCGCCCGGTTCTGGACCTCACCACGCCGGAGATCGCGCCCGCGGCCAGGGCCAGGGCGAGATGCCAGTGCGACAAGGCCCGCGCCGGTGGCCGCAGGGACTGCTGCGCGGCGCCCAGGTGCGCCTCGAGCGACGGCCAGAGCCCTTGCAGCCGGCCGACCTCATCGGCGAACTGCTCGGGTTCCATCGTCACGCGATAGAAGTGCTCCGGCTCTGTGGGGCTCGTGGGGACCGAGTACGGCAGGAACGGCCATTCCAGCGGCAGTTCCTCGGCTTCGACGTCGCCTTGCCCGATCTGCAGCAGCACGCCGCGCACGGCCTTCACTGAATCCGATGCCTGGTCGCGCTGGCGAACCCGACGACCGAAGACCACCACCTGCTTGAACTGCGTCTCCACCGCGCGGTAGATGCGCAGGTCGGCGAAGTGGCGCGTCAGCCATCCGACCAGCTCGGCATCGAGGATGTAGGACGGCACGATGAAGAGCAGCACGCCGCCGTACTGCAGCAGCGGCAGCGCACGCTGGTAGAACAGCTTCTCCAGCCTGGCGCGGCCCTGGCCCTGGTAGCCGATGTTGCCATTGGCGTCCTTCGATAGGTCGCCATACGGCGGGTTGAGCCACAGCAGGCCAAAGGTCTGGCGCGAGATCAGCGTGTCCATCAGGTCGCCGTGGATGCAGCGATCGACGAGTCTGCGTGCGTGGGCCGCGCGCTCGGCGTCGTACTCGACGGCGAACACCTGCACCTGCTCACGCCCGAGGGCGTGCGCGGCTTCGGCGATCGCCACGCCTTCGCCGGCGCAGGGATCGAGGATGCACATCGGGCCGTCGGCGGGCGCCAGTGCGGCGAGCGCTCTTTCGAGCGTGGGTTCATCGGTGGGGAAGTACCCGTTCTTCACGAAATTGCGGGCGAGCCGCGGGAACATGAGTGCCATGGAAGTCTCCTGGGCATGTCGATGGAGGAAGGCGGACATGCGTGTGGGCATGTCCGGTGCGGAGCCCTCAGGCCACCGCTTCGAGCGGCAGGTCGGAGGTGATCGGGTACCCGGAGGCGTCCGTGGTGAGCACGTTGCTGCGGATCAGGCCGCCCAGCGCCTGGGTCAGCGCCGGCACGTCGATGGCGAGCCGATGGCCTTCCAGTGGCCCGAGGGCGAACGGCAGGCGGGTCAGCATCGACCGCGCCTGCAACAGCTCCAGCACGATGTCGCGCCAGTGGTCGAGCAGCGGCAGCGGGCAGGCGTCCCGGACCAGCGACCACAGCCGGTCAAGCCGGTGTGCGGACTCGAGCGGCAGCAGCGCCAGTGCGCTGGCGTTGGCCTTGTCGGGTTTCACGGCGCGGCGGTCGAGCAGCCACACGTTGGTCAGCGACCCGAACAGCGTGCGGCGGTAGGCGCGGGTGATGCGCTTCTCCAGGTTCTCGACGTTGCCGACGAAAACCGGGATGGATTGGCCCTGCTCGGCGATGACGTGAAACTGATCCAGCCCCTGTTCATCCCGACCGAGGGTCAGACGGGCGAGGAACTCCTGAACGGCGGTGTCGCGCGCCCAGATCGAGAGAAAGATCAGGTTGCCGTTCTCGTCACCGATACAGCCATCGGCCATGAGGTCCGGGCATTCGTCGATGCGATACAGCGTCTTGGAAGGATGGGTGACAGGCATGGTATTGTCCTCAAAGAAATCGGAGGCAGCACGGCCCGCCGGGGCAGTCACTGCCCCAAGGGGTGGAAGAAAACGCCGCGAGCGGCTTGGCGAAGAGAACGACCTGTGCGTCGCAACGCACCGGAGCCTTGAAGGCCTGGGCTACCTGGGCATGTTGTCGGCAACGCCGACGGACATGGGGGCAGATTGCTTCAGGTGATCAATGGGCCGTAGCGAAAAACCGCTTTGTAGGACGCCCTTGTTTGCCTGCTTGCTTCCGGGATACTCTGAGGCGGGCGTCGGCCAGCAATGCCCTCGCTCCAACTCACTGGAGCGCGGCCCCCCGAGCAAGGTGAAGGCAGACTTCGGCCATGTGCCGTCCGTCAGGGCTGCATTTTGGCTGACCGGTTCAGGCTTGATTGAGACATTCCCAAGTCGCGCGCGAACGACTTCAATCTGCCAAGAACACCCACTCGACCGGCCACGCCTCGAGTGTTCGACAGCTCAGTACGGCAGAAATTTGCTGCGCTGCTCTCAATGAATGTCCAACCAACGCCAGTAAGTGTGGCCAGCTTGTCAGGAGGGAGCCTCCTGCCTTTTCCCGAGAGGGCCAACACCGAGGCGTTACTACCCCCCCCAGTTCGGCCAATCCGTTGGCACTAACGCCGGCGGATCCATCCACGGGTCTTCGACTAG
This sequence comes from Cognatazoarcus halotolerans, assembly GCF_009800965.1. Classification (GTDB taxonomy): domain Bacteria; phylum Pseudomonadota; class Gammaproteobacteria; order Burkholderiales; family Rhodocyclaceae; genus Cognatazoarcus; species Cognatazoarcus halotolerans. Next base: position 49,037 of record NZ_WUAF01000026.1, read on the forward strand.
CGCCTCTTGGAACCAGTCGTCAGCGAAGTTGGCGTGCTCCGTCACGATGAGCTGGAAGCCGGGTACGAGTACCTGGGTGTAGTTCAACAGGGTCTCGAAGAGCCGCTTGGCTGCAGCCAGGTCAACGTCAACGGTTCGCACTCGCTTGGCATCGCCCGCGACCGACTCATAGGCAGTCTGCGAGGGAAAGTACACCTGCGTCGGCTGGTCCAGCATGAGGAATCGAGGGATCGGGACGTTGTTCTCCCAGGCATAGTGGTGCAGCGCAAGCAAAGCGGAGATGTGATACGCCAGCCAGTTAGCGCCGCCACCGGTGCGAATCATCGGAACGGGGTTGCCGGGCCGTTGAACCACCACGGTGAGATTGCGCATATCCAGCCTGAACGGGAACTCTGAGAAGTAGGCTTTGAACTCGCGTACAAGCGCGGTCATCGTCGCCGAGATGTGAGTGATGACTGACTCCATCCGCGCGTCCGCGTCGTCGTCGGAGCCGGCCTGTTTAGTGAGTTGATCCAACTTCGCCTGCAGCCGTTCAACCTTGAGCTTGAGAGTGCTGATCGTGTTGCCGGGCGTGAGACTGTCCAGATAGAAGCTGACGCGTCCTTGGACCTTGACAGCCTGGGTGTTAGCGTCCTCCTGTGCGGCAGCCTTCTCTTCGGCCAGCACGGCAGCGTTGATGTCGACCTCGATCTCGCGAATCTCTTCCCTCAGACGACTAGCCTTGTCGGTGAGTTCGGCCAGGTGCTCGTCCAGCCGAGGGCGCGCCCCACCGACGTTCTCGAGATCTTTGTCCAAGCTGGACAGTTCCGCCAGCAAGGCTTGGGCAATTCCGTCCATGCGCGCGTCGGCTTCGCTGAGGAAGGGCCACTGCCAAGCGCCGCTGGGGGAGCGCGGCAGGGCGTTGATGGATTTCAGGCGCGACCGTTGCTCCTGCACCTCAGTCTGAAAATCTGACGCCCCCTTGACGTACCGCTGCACGGAAGCGATTTTGTCCTGAACCTGCCGACGTTCCGTGCGTAGGCTCGAACGACGAGTCTGCAACTTGGCCATCTCGCTGTCGGCCAGAAGGGGAATCTGGCCAGGTCGCCAGGTCAACACCTCCCGCAGCGAGGCCACCAGATCGCTCTCGGCGCCGTTTTCGCTCGGCGCATTGTTGCCGTTACTGAATGGGATGCCGACTGCCCGTGCTTCAGCCAGTAGCCCGAGGCCTCGGGTGTCCAGAGCGTCTTCCGTCTCCTGAGCCACGCGCAGCTCCCTCTGCGCAATCTTCAGCTCGCGTTGCGTTGCGCGCCGGTTGGCCTGCGTCTCCATGTCGCCCACATTGGAGATGCGAAACAGCACCGCGAAAGTGTCGCGAATGGCCTGGGGAAGATGCTCTTCTGCCTGCCGGTAGAACAGCAGCTCCTTGCTGGCGACCAGTCCCTGCTTTTGGAACAAGTAGAAGGTCGTGTGTTTGACGTTGACCGAGTAGCCCGTGCGGCTACTCCGCTCTGGCACCGGTGTCTTGGCCTCCGGGATGCCCAAAAGGGACGACAGAACCTCGTGGACGAGGTCGTCACCACCGTTGTGCTTCAGCGCCTTGAAGTCGGGTGTTCGAATCTCTCTGCCGCGCATGACCATTGCCAGCGAGCACTGGACCTGACCCGGTCTGGGGTTGGGCTTGGCGACGAACACCTGTTCGTGCGGAAACTGGAAAGTTACCGCGAACCAGGACACCTTCTCGCGGATGAATCCCTCCGCGATCTTGCAGTCGGCCTCGCCCATGCAGTATTCGACGATGTCCGATAGCGACGATTTGCCCGTCGAAGCCAGGCCCGTGATGATGTTCAGCCCATCGGGGTTCAGGGGAAGGTCGCGCCTACGGCCGTCGTGGCTGTAGATGTGGATCGATGCAATCTTCATGGTCGGATGGACAGGCTTGTGTAGATCGTCACGCGGTCATTGATCTGGGCGAAGTCACGCCCCAGAACCGTCGCTGCGTTGCGGCACATCTCAGCGTCGTCGGTGCTCAGCGCCTGAGGGGGAACTCTTCTTGGGATGAGGTGGATGTCCCCGTCGTCGTTAACCTCTATGCAGCCCTTGCTGGCGAGTAAGGCGAAGGCTTCAGTGGCGTACTGGACGAGCGACCTAGCCCGCTCAGCAAAGTCGACCAGCAGCTCGGGCTGGAGCGCAACGATCCGCAATACCGAGAGCTTCTTGCTGCCCAGAATCTGGTCGCGGGCTGCTTGATGCAGGCACAGCGGCAGTACGAGGAGCGTCAGCGAGTAAGGCATCGGCTTTCCGGCGACCCTCTCGTACTCGCGTATTGCGGCGGCAAGAATCAGCGCGCAGAAGGCCGGATTGAAGAGGTTTCGCTCTTCAAATGGGCGTGCGGACCAATCAATCACGCTGTCACCTTCAAGGTAGCCTTCAGGTTCTCGATGAACTTTGGATGCCAGTGAACACGCGGCTCAGGCTTCTCATCCGCCAGGATGTGCAAGCTCCCACGGCGGATGAAGTCCTCGGTGACCTGCTTCCGAATCTGAAGTCCCCTCGACTGGTTCTCTGCCCAGTCATACAGCCGCCTGCCGGCCTCCTGAAGTTGTTCTTCGTTGCCCGGCTCGCTCACCTTGATCCAGGCCTTGGCGCGCTTCCACTCCTCAACGAGGCGGCGTTCAAACTTCTTCATCTCTCCTCCGACCAGCACGTTCACCCTAGCCCAGTGCGCGCGCTGGGAGAACGCCCGGTAGAAATCGAGAATGGCCAACTCGAGACTGTCCGTCGGCATGCCGATGGCACGCAGCTGCTGGACGAACTGGCGAGGGTCCTCCAACGGGTCGATGCCCTCGGGCGGGTACTCATCCTCGAAGGTAATGGGCAAGCGTTCGTCGTAGTACTCGCTGTTGATACTGGCGAACTTCGCCCACACCTCTGCACCTGTGATGGGCTCCCGGTCGCCCTGAATGACTTCGATGGCCTGGCCCAGCCACCAGCCCTCCATGCGCTCCCGGACGTCCACGCGGAACTTTTGGACAACGGGCCTCATGAGAGGCTCGAAAGCTGAATCCAACTCCTTGATGCGCAAAGAGCTGTCAGCAATCACGATGCGTTCAAAAAAGTCGCGTTGCTCATCGCCCGACAACGAGGCGAGGGTAGCGTTCACCTGAGCACTCAGATCGGCCTTCGAACCCTTGAGCTCAGCGATCAGCTGCACAGCAAGTTGTCAATGCCGATCTAAAACTGACACGCTTTTGCCCATATTGCCGATTTAAAACTGATACACCCCCAAGTCATAGTCATGCGCTTTGCTCGCCCTGGAGAGAGGGCCGAAGGCCCGAACGTAGGG
>NZ_WUAF01000027.1 GCF_009800965.1 Cognatazoarcus halotolerans
AGAGATATTTGGCTGGCTTAAGACGGTGGGCGGAATGAGAAAGAGCCGATTCATTGGTCAGGCGAAAACCCAGATGGCAGCCTTCATATCCGGCGCGGCCTACAACCTTCTCAGAATTGCGAAATTGAGCAATTCGAGAGCGGAAGCATGAAGCGGCTGCCGAAACAGCCCATCGGAGCGCCCTCCGATGTGCGATTCGGCACCTCGAATCGAATTGAAAAATCAAATCTCGCCCTGAAGTCGCCATGAAAATTACGCTGGGGTCCTTTGCCGGTGCGGAGTCCGGCACTTTTGCATCACCCTGCTAACGACGCTGTAGAAAAACCCGTTTCCGGGCCGAATCGGGACGGCCGGCCCTCGCCGGCTGAATCAGACATCTCATCTTCAGCGTCTCCGTCTTCGCATCATCAGATCCCCTCTCGTGGCTTTACCGGGCCGTTTTGTTCGGTCATTCCGTCTGGGTTCCGTCAATCTATCCCGCATACCCGTGACGCGCCAGCTTTTCGATGTTGTGCACCATGCACAGGCCGAGGGTCAGGTCGCTTATTGTTACCGACGGCTGCTCTCTGAAGGCCCCCTTTCCGATCAGTTTTCGGTCTTTCGGTCGCACCCGCCCGAATGGCCCCTCCGGCCGAGCAGCCACGCCCTCGATCGGACAATGCTTTCGATTCGGCACTTCGTGGGGCGATTCAAGGTTTGATCTCGAAACCGTACCCACGACGAGTCGATCGCCATTGATCGACAGCACCGAGCCGCAAACAAAAACCGGCCCGAAGGCCGGCTTTGCAGTTGCGCGCAGGGGGATCAGCTGCTGAAGCCGATGGTCGTCGGTTTGATCTTCGGCGTGATGAGCATGCCTTTTCTGGCGCGACGATGGCGCAGGCCTTCGAGTTGCGCTGGTTTGTAGCTGGCTTGGGTGGGTTTGCTGCCGCGGCCGATGCCGTCGATTAGCACCACCGCGTCGTTGGGCGGCACGGCGACGGCGGCGAGGCTTTCCTTGTCGTCGAGGCCCATCACGATCACGCCACGGCCACCCGCCTGGGTCTTGAGTTCCGGGCGTGGGAACACCAGGATGCGGCCGTTCTCCGAGGCCGCAATCACCCAGTCGCCGTGCACCTTGTTGGGCGCCAGCACTTTCTCGCCCTTTTCCAGTGTCATGAAGGCTTTGCCGGCCTTCTGGCGGCTGGTGGCGTCGCCGATGTTGCAGATGAAGCCGTAGCCGCCGGAGTTGGCGAACACGTAGCTGGCCTCGGGCGTGTCGCTGACCACCTGGGCGAGCTTGGCGCCGTCCTGGAAGCCGGCGAAGGTGGCAATCGGGGCGCCGTCGCCGCGGCCGCCGGGCAGGTCCGACACCCGTACGGTGTAGGCCCGGCCATTGGTGTCGATGACGATCAGCGGCCATATGGTGCGTGTCTCGATGACCGCAAAGCCGAAGTCACCGGTCTTGTAGCTGATGGCGGCGGTGTCGACGCCGTGGCCCTGGCGGGCGCGCACCCAGCCGTTGCGCGAGACGATCACGGTCACCGGCTCGTCGGGCACGCTGATCTCGGCTGGCGCCACCGAGGCGACGCTCTCGATCAGGGTGCGGCGGTCGTCGCCGTACTTCTTGGCGTCGTCCTGGATTTCCTTGAGGATCAGGCGGGTCATCGCCGCACGGCTGTCGAGCAAGTGCTGCAGGCCGCTGCGCTCTTCGCGCAGATCGTTGAGCTCCTTCTCGATGCGGATGCCTTCGAGGCGGGCCAGCTGGCGCAGGCGGATCTCGAGGATGTCTTCGGCCTGCATGTCGCTGAGGCCGAAGGCCGCGATCAGCGCCGGCTTGGGCTCGTCCGATTCGCGGATCACGCGGATCACTTCCTCGATGTTGAGGAAGGCGATCATGCGTCCTTCGAGGATGTGGATGCGGCGGTCGACTTCGGCGAGGCGGTGGCGGGTGCGACGCTCGACGGTGACGTAGCGGAAGTCGATCCATTCGCGCAGGATCTGCACCAGGTTCTTCTGCTGCGGCCGGCCGTCGCGGCCGATCATGGTCAGGTTGACCGAGGTCGAGGTTTCGAGGCTGGTGTGGGCGAGCAGCACCGCCATGAATTCGTCGCGGCTCTGGCGGCTGGAGCGCGGCTCCAGCACGATGCGCACCGGGGCCTGGTCGGACGATTCGTCGCGCACCGTCTCGACCGCGCCGAGCACCAGCTGCTTGAGGTTCTTCTGTTCCTGGCTGACGTCCTTCTTGCCGGCACGCGGCTGCGGGTTGGTGAGGGTCTCGATCTCGGCGAGCACCTGCGCCGCCGAGACGCCATGCGGCAGCTGCTCGATGATCACCCGCCACTGGCCGCGCGCCATCTCCTCGATGCGCCAGCGGGCACGCAGCCGCAGGCTGCCGCGGCCGCTTGTGTAGGCGTCGCGGATCGCCTCCGGGCTGGAGATGAGCTGGCCGCCGCCGGGAAAATCCGGGCCGGGCATGATCGCCAGCACATCGGCCAGCGTGGCGTCCGGGTGGCGGATGAGGTGGCAGGTGGCCTCGGCCACCTCGCGCAGGTTGTGCGGCGGAATCTCGGTGGCCATACCCACGGCGATGCCCGAGGCGCCGTTCATGAGTACGAAGGGCAGCCGCGCCGGCAGCAGTTGCGGCTCTTCGAAGGCGCCGTCGTAGTTGGGCAGGAAGTCGACCGTGCCACGGTCGATTTCCGACAGCAGCAATTCTGCGATCGGGGTGAGCCGGCATTCGGTGTAGCGCATCGCCGCGGCGGAGTCGCCGTCGCGCGAGCCGAAGTTGCCCTGGCCGTCGACCAGCGGGTAGCGCAGCGAGAAGTCCTGGGCCACCCGCACCATCGCGTCGTAAACCGACGAGTCGCCGTGCGGGTGGTACTTGCCGATCACGTCGCCGACCACGCGCGCCGACTTCACGTGCTTGGAGGTCGACGACAGGCGCATCTCGTTCATCGCGTAGAGGATGCGCCGCTGCACCGGCTTCATGCCGTCCTCAACCTGCGGCAGGGCGCGCGACTTGACCACGCTCATCGCGTAGGCGAGATAGGCGCGCTCGGCGTAGCGATCCAGCGGCAGCGCGTCGTCGCCAAGCTCGCCCCCCTCGTTGTCGGGGGGGGCGGGGGGCGCCGGTGGGGCGCCGTCCTGCTCGGGCGGCGGCGCTGCCGGCAGGGTATCGGGGTCAGTGTCTGCGGGGGGCGTCGGCGTGGTGCCGAACATGTCGAGGGTGTCGTTGCTCATCTGTTGCCTGGCTAAGCGGATTCGGGCGGCCTGGCGCTGGCGCGCGCAGCGGCCCCGGAACGTCGATCAGCGCCGCATTGTACGACGACACCCCGGGCGCTGCGCGTTACAGGGTGATGACCTTGTCCACCAACTGCTGCCATTCGAGGATCTGCAGCATGGTGCCGCGCCAGCGCGAATCGGTGGCATCGATGAGTTCGTAGTGTTCCAGGCAGGAACGGCAGACGACGATCTCGACCTTTGCTTCGACGAGCCCCTGCAGACTGTCGAGGCACGGTGAGCCGTCGCAGGCGAGCTTGACCCCCGCGCCGTAGAAAAGCAGGACGCGCGGATGGAAATTGCCTTCGAGCAGGGTTGCGAAATACTTGGCGGCGAGCATGTGGCGGAGGGCTTCGTCGCCGTGGCCGAGGCCGTCGTTGGAAATAAGGAGTGCGGTGTTGTGCATGTTGTGTCGCGAGCGGGATTGCTTCGCGGGCCTTGAGGTTGAGGTGAGTGAAGGGCGCGGCCCCGGGTGGTCGACCAGGGGTCGGGATGGCCATGGGGTCGGCTAATGGCGCGGATGGGGCCGTCGAGCGTCCGCGCGGGATGGATGTCGCCCGATGACGGTCACGCCGGGATGTCCGGTGCAAGCTGCCTGAGCCGTTCGACGGCGGGCATCGAGCGCGGGTGGACACGCCGCGCGTTCAGGAACGCGAGCGTCGCGGCTTCGGCGTCGTTGTAGCTCAGGAGCAGTTCGCCCAGCTGGCACAGCGCGCCGAAATGGCGCGGTTCGAGCCACAGCGTGCGGCAGATGGCTGCGGTGCATTCGTCGTCGCGACCGGCGAGGTAAAGCACCACCGAGAGCTTGTTCCATGCCTCGGCGTAGTCGGGACACTGGCGCAGCAGCCGTACCAGCCGGGTTTCGGCGATATCGAGACTGTTGCGAGCGATGTCGTCCACCGCCTTGTCGAGCACCCGTTCGGCCGCGGCATTGCGATGCGACATCCAGGTGTCCCAGATCAGGTCCTCGACCTCGTCCGCGTTGCTGGCCGGATGACGCAGCTTGGCGAACAGGATGTCCAGCACCGGCGGCATGGCCGCGGCGGGCCGCCGGTAGGGCAGCGTCGGCAAGAGGCGTAGAACCGTGTCGGCATTGTCGATCATGCTTTTGTCCTCCTCTGTCACTGGGGTTGCGCGCAACCCCGAAGGGCGAGGCTGTGTGCTCGCAAAACCTGCTGCCAGTGCCCCGGGTCAATCTTCCCGGAGCGGTCGTGAGCCATGCGGTGCGACGGGAGCCTGTGTTCCGCGGAACAGGTTCTCCAGTTGCCTTGTTGCGTGCTGCAGTGCGGCATTTGCCGCTCGTGCGATACCGGACAGAAAACCCGAAACTGCCGCGTCGTGTTGACCGCGTGCGCACAGTATGTGTGCCATCAAGTCGGAATGCCTGTGATCCATGACATGCTCCCTGTGGGGTCGCAGCAAACGGCCTTCGCAGCCTTGTGGGCGCGTCGGCAGTCGAAATATAAAACGAATGTTGCATTGCAGCAATCGTTTTCTTTCTCTGGGGCCACTTCCGTGAATTCCGTTCGCCTTCGGGAGCGTTCCGCCTTGCATGAGAGGCGAATCCTGCTATGACGAAATGAGGTTTCAGTATTACCCAATGGTTGGGTTTGCGGAGTGGGCAGCGGTGGCCGGAGCGCGGGGGACAGTGTCGTGGTGTCGTGGCCTTGGTTTGGTCGGGCTGCTCGCGCTCGTCCTGTGGGCGCCGTCCTCACCCGCGCTGGAGCTGGTCGAGACGCCGCAGGTGATCGGTGTGAGCATGCGGAGCCTGGCCGCACGCGGCGACGAGGCCTTCGCCCGGCAATGGCAGGCGGCCCGCCTGCGTGGCGAGACGGGATGCCGGCGGCACTGCGCGATGATCGGCCGGGCGGTCGCTGCGGTGCTTGCGGCAGCGCGTGGGCAGAGTGACTTTGCGCGAGGCGTGGACTGGCGCGTTGCCGTGTCGGCCAGCGGCAGTGCCGAGGCGTATGCCTATCCGGGCGGCCAGATCGTGGTTTCGGAAGGGCTCATCGACAGCCTCTCGCTGAGCGAGGCACAGCTGGCCTTCGTGCTGGCGCACGAGGTGGCACATGTGCTGCTCCAGCACGAGCGGCAGACCCTGGCGCTGGCCGATGCGATGATCCTGCCGCGCGGCGTGTCGCGCAGCATCGACGACCTCTATTTCCAGATGGGCTTCGATTTCGGCATCCTGCTGAAGCTCGAGCCGCTGCTCAAGCGTACCGAGCTGGAGGCCGATGCTGCCGCATTGGTGCTCGGCGCACTGGCCGGCTACAGGCCGAACGACATGGCCGGTTTCGTGCGCAAGCTGGCCGCTTCGGAGGGGGCGACGCAGGCGCTTGTGGCGACCCATCCGGCGGGCCCGGAACGGCTGCGCGCGCTGGAGCAGGCACTGCCGCTGGCGCGCGGGGTCTGGCGCCGCTATGGCATGCCGCAATTGCGAGCGGGCAGGGCACACCAACACGATTGAGCAGGTACGCGGCGGCGCGGCGCCGACCGCCGCCTGGGGTAATGAGTCAGATGTCTGCCTCGACGGTGTCGCCCTTGTCTTCCATCCAGGCCCGGCGGCCGGAGGCCTCGCCCTTGCCCATCAGCAGGGTGAACATGCGCAGCGTGGCCGCCACCGCGCCGGGGCGCACGTGCACCGGCAGTACGCGGCGGGTGGCCGGGTCCATGGTGGTTTCGCGCAGCTGGTCAGGGTTCATCTCGCCGAGGCCCTTGAAGCGACCGATCTCGATCGCCTCGGGTTTGAAACCCTCCTGTGCGACGCGGTCGCGGATCGCCGCGAGCTCGCCCTCGTCGAGCGCATAGAGCCGCCGCGCCGGGCGCTTCTTGCCCTGGGCAGGCACATCCACCCGGTACAGCGGCGGCTGCGCCACGTAGATGTGACCGCGCTCGATGAGCTTCGGAAAGTGCCGGAAGAACAGGGTCAGCAGCAGGGTCTGGATGTGGGCGCCGTCCACGTCCGCGTCCGACATGATCACCACCTTGCCGTAGCGCAGTCCGGAAAGGTCCGGTTCGCTGTCGGCGCTGTGCGCATCGACGCCCAGCGCCACCGCGATGTCGTGGATCTCGTTGTTGGCGAGCAAGCGGTCGGGGTCGACTTCCCACGCGTTCTGCACCTTGCCGCGCAGCGGCAGGATGGCCTGGGTTTCCTTGTTGCGCGCCATCTTCGCTGAGCCGCCAGCAGAGTCGCCCTCGACCAGAAAGATCTCGTTGGCGCTGATGTCCTCGGATTCGCAGTCGGAGAGCTTGCCGGGCAGCACCGCCACACCTGAGGTCTTTTTCTTCTCGACCTTCTGGGCGTTCTTCTGCCGCGCGGTGGCGGCCTTGATGGCCAGCTCGGCGATCGCCTTGCCGGCGTCGACATGGTTGTTCAGCCAGATCTCGAAGGGGTCGCGCAGCATGCCCGAGACCAGCTTGACCGCCTCGCGCGAGTTGAGCTTTTCCTTCACCTGGCCCTGGAACTGCGGGTCGAGCAGGCGCGCCGAGAGCACGAAGCTCATGCGCCCGCAGACGTCTTCCTGCTGCAGTTTGATGCCGCGCGGGGTCAGCGCGTGGTGTTCGACGAAGGCCTTCATCGCCTCGAACACGCCGGCTCGCAGGCCGGATTCATGCGTGCCGCCGGCCACCGTGGGGATCAGGTTCACGTAGGATTCGCAGGGGACCGGGTGCTCGAACCAGCCCAGCACCCAGGCCGCGCCCTCGCCGTTGGCAAAGCTCGCGTCTTCGGCGCCGGCGTATTTCTCGGCGCTGAACAGCGGCGCCACCGGCTCCTGGTCGCCGGCCTGTTCGCGCAGGTAGCCCGACAGACCCTCGGGATAGCTCCAGGTCTTGGTGAGCACGCCGCCGCCAGCCTGTTCGATGTCGAGGCGCACATTCACCCCGGCCAGCAGCACCGCCTTGGAGCGCAGCAGGCGCTCGATCTCGGCCTGCGGCACCTTTGGGTTCTCGAAGTACTTGCCGTCCGGCCACACCCGCACCCGGGTGCCGCTCTGGCGACCGCACTCGCCGACCACGCTGATCTCGCCGATGGTCTCGCCGCCGTCGGCGAAATCGATGCGGTGGATCTTGCCTTCGCGCTTGACCTCGACCTCGATGCGGGTGGACAGCGCGTTGGTCACCGCCACGCCGACGCCGTGCAGACCGCCCGAGAAGGCATAAGCGCTGTTGCCTTCCTTCTTGTCGAACTTGCCGCCGGCGTGCAGGCGGGTGTAGGCCAGCACCACCACCGGTACCTTCTCCACCGGATGCAGCCCCACCGGAATGCCGCGGCCGTCGTCGGCGACGGTCACCGAGCCGTCGCCGTGCAGGGTCACGTGGATCTTTTTCGCGAAGCCGCCGAGGGCCTCGTCGGCGGCGTTGTCGATGACTTCCTGGATGACGTGGGCAGGCGAGTCGGTGCGGGTGTACATGCCCGGGCGCTCGCGCACCGGTTCGAGTCCCTTGAGGACGCGGAAGGATGATTCGTCGTAGTTCTTGTCGCTGGCCATGATGCTTCCGTTTGCTGCCCGGCGCGCTGCGCCGGCGAGATTGCGATTGGCGGCAAGGATAGCGGCTTTGGGCGGGCCGTGCCGAGCGGATGTGGCGGCCGGACGGGCAGGGCGGATAAGCTGTCGGTCCTGCCGCGAGGACATCCGTCGGGTTTCCGCAGCCGGCGCGAGGGAGGCCACGCCATGATCATCGACATCAGCCCCACCATCCATCCGGGCCTTCCGGTCTGGCCCGGCGATGCGCCGGTGGTGTTCGAGCGCACTGCCACGATCGGCCCCGACAGCCCGGCCAATGTCTCGAAGATCAGCATGTCGTCCCACACCGGCGCGCATGCCGACGCGCCCTTTCATTTCGATCCTGGGGGCATGGCGATCGATGAGGTGCCGCTCGAGACTTACCTGGGCCCGTGCAGGGTCATCCACGTGATCGGCACGCGCGGCGCCATCCAGCCGGAGCAGATCGCGGCACGGCTCGACGACTGTCCGCCAAGAGTGTTGCTGCGCACCTGCGCAGTCGCGCCGCGCGACCGCTGGGACAGCGATTTCTGCACCGTCGCGCCGGCCACCGTCGATCTGCTCGCCGCGCATGGCGTGAAGCTGATCGGTATCGACACGCCCTCGCTCGACGCCGAGAGCGCTGCTGTCATGCATGCCCACCTCGCGGTGTGCCGTCATCGCATGGTGATCCTCGAGGGGCTGGTACTCAACGCAGCGGAAGAGCGTGATTACGAGCTGATCGCGCTGCCGCTCAAGCTCGCCGGGCTGGACGCCTCGCCGCTGCGCGCGGTGCTGCGCTCGCTTGGCGGCGCTTGATCGGGCGGTGCCTCAGGCGAGTTCGCGTCCGAGCTGCGCCAGATAGGCTCGCATGAAGGCCACCCGCTGTTCCGCCTCGGCGCGGGCACCGGCGGTGTGCAGGGTCTGTGCGACGCGGAACAGCTTGCGGAAGAAATGATCGACACAGAACGCCTGGTCGTCCGGCTCGCGTGTTTCGCAGAAAGGATCGTCGGGCGAGTAGAGCGGGCGTTGCAGCGTGCAGCCGACAAGCAGACAGCGGGATACGCCGATCGCGCCGAGGCCGTCGATGCGGTCGGCATCCTGCACCACCTGCGCTTCGAGCGTGCGGGCCGGGATGCCGGCGCTGAAACTGTGAGCCTCGATCGCATGGCCGATGGCCGGCAGCAGCGCCTCGCTGTAACCGATCCCGCGCAGGAAGCGGCAGGCCTCGTCGGCGGCGAGCCGTGAGCCGAGGTGACGGTCGGGGTGGTTCTTGGGCAGGCTCACACAGTCGTGCAGCCAAGCGGCCGGGATCACCACCGCAAGGTCGGCGCCCTCGGCGATGGCGAAGCGCCGGGCGTTCTCGACCACTCTGCGCACATGCTGAAGGTCGTGAGCGGGGTCGGGCGGCAGGCGGCCGGCGATGTATTCGGCAAAGCGTGGCTCAAGCTGGTTCAAGGCTGCGTCCGGGTGAAATGGGGACGCCATCTTGAGCCATCGCGGGTCGATCGGGAAGTCCGGCGCCGGTCGCCCGGTCGCCGGGCCGGCAAGGCCCTATTTGACTTCGACGGTGATCGTGGAACTCAAATCGGGTCCGTAGGACTGATGTGCCCCATCGGCAAACTGCAGGGTGAGGGTGTGCTTGCCCGGGGTGAGCTTGAGCATGGTCTCGGTCTGCCCCTTGCCGAAGTGCAGGTGGGTGGCGTCGGCGGGGACCACCGTGCCCTTGGGCGCGGGCTGGCCGTCGATGATCAGGTGATGGTGACCGGTGCCGTCCACCAGCTGACCGGCGGGGGCGACCTTCATGCCCTCGACCGCCATGACGACCTTGAACTCGGGCGGTACGGTCGCGCCGTCCTTGGGTTCGACGAACATGACGCTGCCGGCGGCAAGGGCCTGGCCGACAAGCAAAGCGCTGGTGAAGAGGCCGGTCAGGATCTGTCTGGGGATGTTCATGGTTTTTCCTTGTGGTTGTCTCGGTTGCGATCGCCGCTGCGCGGGGGCGGGCCTTTCAGATTAGGCGCGAAGGCGCTTCGATGCCAGCGGTATCGAGACCTTTCGTGGTGTCGCCCCGGGGCGGTCGTTTCCTCCGGTCCCCTGCGGGTATATGAAAAACCGACATATTCATATGGGCGACGCATCGTCGGCAGGCGTTCTAGTATCGGCGCCATGCCGTGCCTCGATCGAAGGCGAAAAACACGGATCGGCCCGGCAACGAACAACAATGGAGCGCTGCGATGCTGGATGTGGTGGGTGTGGGATCTGTCGTGATTGCCTGTCTTGTGCTGTCGTCGTTTGCCGGCAAGCGCAAGAAGCAGAGCGGGCTCGCGCTTGCCGAAGGTGACCCCGGCAAGGTTTCGCGGCTCTACCTGCGGAAGGCCTCCGATGTTGAGGCGTACTGGCTTCATGTGCAGATGACCAACGGCCGCAAGTATTGCATCGCCGCGCCGTGGGACGTGGAGGCGACGCTTTCACGGCTCGGCCGGGTCGGCCTGGCGCTGTCGACGCACGATCGGGCGCTGCTCGAGGCTTCGGCGAAGCACTGAGCGCGCGTGCGCTCAATCCAGGGTGCGGCGGAAGGTCTTGATGCCGAGCGCCAGCACCGTGAGCATGAACAGGGCGATCGGCCAGATATGTCCCCATAGAAGCTCGACGCCATTGCCCTTCAGCAGGATGCCCCTGACCAATACCAGAAAATGCGTGAGCGGCAGCACGTTGCCGATGACCTGCGCCCATTCGGGCATGCCGCGAAACGGAAACATGAAGCCCGACAGCAGCATCGACGGCAGAAAGAAGAAGAAGGTCATCTGCATCGCCTGCAGCTGATTCTTCGCGATCGAGCTGAAGGTGATGCCGAGCGTGAGATTGGCGAGGATGAACAGCAGCACTACCGCGAACAGCAGGGGCAGGCTGCCGTACATCGGCACATCGAAGATCTGTCGCGCCGCGGCCAGCACCAGGACCACCTGGATCAGGCCGATGAGGACGTAGGGCACGATCTTGCCGGTCATGACTTCGAGTGGCGTGGCCGGCGTGGCGAGCAGGTTCTCGAAGGTGCCGCGTTCGCGCTCGCGGGTCATCGCCAGCCCGGTCATGAGGATCATGGTCATCGTCAGGATCACGCCGAGCAGGCCGGGTACGACGTTGTAGGAGGTGATGCCTTCGGGGTTGTAGCGGCGCTGGATGCGCAGGTCGATCGACTTGGCGGGCGTGGCGCGCGCTCCCGGCAGCTCGGGCGCGAACACTTCGCTGCCGAGCTGGTTGAGTACCGAGATCGCGCCGCCGGTCGCCATCGGGTCGGTTGCGTCGGCCTCCACCAGCAGGGTCGGCGCGGTGCCGCGGACCAGGTCGCGGTTGAAACCGGGGGGAAAGGTCACCACGAACTGCACCTCGCCGCTGTCGAGCAGGGTGTTGGCCTCGCGTGCATCCACCGTGCCGATGATGCGGAAGTACTCGCTGTTCTTCATTGCGGCCACGTAGGCGCGTGCGAAGGGGCCGGGGTCGGCCATCACCACCGCGGTCGGCATGTGTCGCGGGTCGGAGTTGATGGCAAAGCCGAACAGCAGCAGCTGCATGATCGGCAGCATCACGATCATGCCGAAGGTCAGCCGGTCGCGGCGCAGCTGGATGAATTCCTTGATCAGGATGCCGAGCCAGCGGGAAAAGGAAAAGCCGTTCATGGCGCCGCCTCGAACTGGTCGCGGCTGCCCTGCATGAGGTTGATGAAGGCATCCTCCAGCGAGGTGTCGACGCGCCGCATCTTCAGCGCGCCGTCGGCGACCTGCGCGGCGAGGCCACGTTCGAGCAGTGGGCCGTCGCGGCCGCTGACATGCAGGGCGCTGCCGAAGCTCGCCACGAGTTCGCTGCCAGGCAGCTTGCGCAGTGCCTCGGCCATGCCCGGGGCGATGTCGCCGCTGATCTCGAAGGTGACGAGGTGCTGGCTGCGCACCACCTCTTCGCCGCTGCCCGAGGCCAGCAACTCGCCGTAGGCGATGTAGCCGAGGCGATGGCATCGTTCGGCCTCGTCCATGTAATGCGTCGATACCAGCACCGTGATGCCTGCGTTGGAAAGCCGGTGGATCTCCTCCCAGAAATCGCGCCGCGCCTTGGGGTCGACCCCGGCCGTCGGTTCGTCGAGCAGCAGCAGCTTCGGCTCGTGGAGCAGGCAGGAAGCCAGCGCGAGACGCTGCTTCCAGCCGCCCGACAGGGTGCCGGCGAGCTGCTTGCGACGGGTGGAGAGGCCGAGATCCTCGAGCGCGCGGTCGACTGCCTCGCGACGGCGCGGCATGCCGAACATGCGTGCCACGAAATCGAGGTTTTCGGCGATCGTGAGGTCTTCCCACAGGGAGAAGCGCTGGGTCATGTAGCCGACCTTGCGCTTGATGCCTGCGCTTTCGGTGATCACGTCCATGCCGAGGCAGGTGCCGCTGCCGCTGTCCGGCGTGAGCAGGCCGCAAAGCATGCGGATCGAGGTGGTCTTGCCGCTGCCGTTGGGGCCGAGGAAGCCGAAAATCTCGCCCTGGCTCACCTGCAGCGAGAGATCCTTGACCACATGCTTGTCGCCGAAGTGCTTGTTGAGCCCGGTGACGTCGATGATCGGGGCGGTGCCGTCCATGTCATTCGCCCGCCAGCGTGACGTCGACCGGCAGGCCGGGGCGCAGGCGCGGCGCGTCGGCGGGAGAGGGCGCCGCCTCGACCCTGAAAACGAGTTTCTCGCGACTGCCCTTGCTGTAGATCACCGGCGGGGTGTACTCCGCCTGCGGCGCGATGAAGTCCACCGTGGCGCGGATCGGCGTCGTGCAGCCGTCGCAATGCGCTTCGACCGCCTGACCCGGGTGGATTTTCGCCAGCGTGCTTTCGGGCACGAAGAAGCGCAGCCTGCGCCGCGCGTCGGGCAGAAGGCTGGCCACTGGACTGCCCGCAGGCACCCACTCGCCCGGGCGATAGTAGGTGTCGCTCACCTCGCCCGCCGCCGGCGCGCTCACCGCCTTGCGGTCCACCGCCCAGCGTTTCTGGGCCACCACTGCCTCGGCAGCGCGCACCTGCGCCTCGGCGCCAAGCACCTCGGCCTCGCGGCCGAGCGAGGCGCGATAGCTGGCGAGGTGCTGGCGCGCGGCATCCACCTGTGCCCTTGCCGCATCGCGGGCGCTGCGTGCTTCGTCAAGCGCATTGGCCGAAACGAAGTTGCGCCTGGCAAGCGCCTGCTGGCGGGTAAGTGCGGCGTCGGCGAGCGCGAGACTGGCCTGGGCGGCGCGGAATTCGGCTTCGAGCGCGGCGATTTCCGGTGTGCGACGGGGCAACTTGAGGTTCTCCGCGCTCTGGCGCGCGGCTTCGGCCTGCGACTGCGCCTGGCTGAGCGCTTCCGCGTCGGGGTCGCCGGCAATCGCGAACAGCGGCTGCCCGACCTGCACCCGGCTGCCGCGTTCGGCATCAAGCGTGTTCAGGTAGCCTGCCTGCGGTGCGGCAAGGTAGAGGTATTCCCCCTCGATGTAGCCCTGATAGCCGATCTGGGCCTCTTCGTTGCAGGCAGTGAGGGAAATGAGCGCCGCGATGATCGCGAGCGTACCGGCTTGTCGTTTCATCGATCCTTGCTCCCGCCGTCCGGATGCGGCAGCAGTGCGAGCAACTGCGCCAGGCCGGCCTTGAGTTCTTGTTCCGACTGCGGACTCTGTCGTCCGAGGTTGAGGGCCGCCAGTCCGACCACGGCGGCATGGAAGACCATCACGTGCTCGCTGTCCAGCGCGTATCCGAGCCGCGTCAGGAGTTTGCCGATGCTCTGCCGGATATGCGTCACGAGGCGGGCAACCGCATCGCGCAGAGCTGGCTCCTGGTCCGCTGCGGCAAGCAGGCCAAGCAGCATGCGGACCCGTGGCAGGTAGGCCATCGCCGCACTCATCGCTTCGAGTGGGTCGGCTCCCGCGCTTTCCAGCGGCCGCGCCAGCGCCTGGTCCACCGAATGTTCGGCGATCGCCAGCAGCAGGTCGTTACGGGTGGGGAAGTAGTAGGTAAGGTGGCTCTGGCTGACGCCCGCGGCCTTGGCCACGCGTGGTTGGGTGAGCGCTGCGAGACCTTGCTCGTGCAGAAGGGCGAGGCCGGATTCCAGCAGGCGGTGCTTGACGCTCATCGGAAAGGATATGTGTGCGATGTTGAAGGATTTGGTAAATATACCAAATCGTGCCGGGTGGTGCCATCTCGATGATTCCTGCGTCGCGCGGGCCGCTCGAAGGTTTGCTGCCACGTGCCATCGACGGAGCGTGCATGCGGCGATACCGCGGCAGGTGGGGTGGCGAGTGGCCCGGTAATGCGTCCTCGGCATGTATGATGAAAGCCTTGGTTCCGGGGCCGCGCCGGCAGGCTCCTCGGGGCGGGAGTCCGTGCCCGGACGAATGAACTCCGGCAAGATCCGGCGAATCAGTGGCACGGCGGGCAAACCTGCGAGGCTTGTCGACCGCGCCATACCTGGAGCGTATCCGCGGTCCGTTGAACGACATGACGACAAAAACTCTTCTCGAACATCGTGAGACTCCTGCGTGGCGGGCCCTCGCGGCTTACCATGCGCACTTCGGCGAGACGCACCTGCGCACGCTGTTCGGCGATGATCCGCAGCGTTTCGAGCGCTTCTCCGTGGGTGCAGCGGGCCTGACGCTCGACTATTCCAAGAACCGGATCGATGAGCACACTATGGCGCTGCTCTTCGAACTCGCGCGAGAGCGGGGTGTGGAAACCGCCCGCGACAAGATGTTTGCCGGTGCTTCGATCAACAACACTGAGGGCCGTGCGGCGTTGCATGTGGCGCTGCGTTCGCCGGTCGGAACGCATATCGAGATCGATGGGAACGACGTCATGCCGACGGTGCTCGCGATGCGCGAGCGAGTCGGCGAGTTCGTCGAGGCAGTGCGCAGTGGCCGTCGGACCGGCTACACGGGTGAGTGCTTCACGGACGTGGTCAATATAGGTATCGGCGGTTCGGATCTCGGACCCGCAATGGCTTGCGAGGCCTTGGCCGCCTATGGCCATGCGCGGCTGAACATGCATTTCGTCTCCAATGTCGATGGCGATCAGCTTGCCGCCGTCCTGAACCGGGTAGACCCCGCCCGGACGCTGTTCGTGATCGCCTCGAAAACCTTCACCACGATCGAAACGATGACCAACGCGGCCAGCGCCCGCACCTGGTTCCTCGCCAGCGGGGCATCCGAGAGCGATATTGCCCGTCATTTCGTGGCGGTATCGACCGATGTGGCCAAGGTGTCGGATTTCGGCATCGACGAGGCGAACACGTTCGCTTTCTGGGACTGGGTGGGTGGACGCTATTCGATGTGGTCGGCGGTAGGTCTGTCGATCGCGTTGTGGGTGGGGCGCGACCACTTCGAGGCGATGCTCGAAGGCGCACACGAGATGGATCGGCATTTTGCCGAGTCACCGATCGAGGTGAACATGCCGGTGATCCTCGCCATGCTTGGAATCTGGTACCGCAATTTCTTCGGTACGGCGAGCGTGTGCATCGCGCCCTACGCGCAGGCGCTTTCGCGAATGCCGGCCTATCTGCAACAACTCGAGATGGAGAGCAACGGCAAATCGGTCTCTCGTGACGGCGTGCCGGTCTCGGTGGCGACCTGTCCGGTGGTGTGGGGAGAGCCGGGCACCAACGGGCAGCACGCATTCTTCCAGTTGCTGCATCAGGGTACCGAGTTGATCCCGGTGGATTTCATCCTGCCGCTCAAGTCTGCCCACGATCTGCCCGGCCATCATCGTTTGCTGATCGCCAACTGCATTGCCCAGAGCAAGGCGCTGATGGTCGGAAAGACCGCCGAGGAGGTCAGAGCCGAACTCGTCGCCGCGGGAATGAGCGGTGCGGCGCTCGAAGCACTGGTGCCGCACAGGGTGTTCCCGGGCAACCGGCCGAGTAGCACGATCGTGCTGCCCGCGCTCACGCCCCGCACGCTGGGCGCACTGATAGCGCTCTACGAGCACAAGGTGTTCGTGCAGGGCGTCGTCTGGGGCATCAACAGTTTCGACCAGTGGGGCGTGGAACTTGGCAAGCGACTCGCGAGCCGTATCGGCGCGGAGCTCGCGGGCGGCCCGCCCTGTGGCGGGGACGCGTCGACGCGGGGCCTCATCGCGCTGGCTCGGGCCGCCGGGGAATGAGTCTCGTATGCTGTCCATCGATCTGCATGTGAGGCGGGGGGCGCCGCGCTGGTGCGCGGGCGGAGCATGGCATTGAGGACGCTGGGTGTGCGGCGGGCCGGGTATGCGATGCTGGTCTCGGCTGCATTGTTGCTGCTGGCGTTTCTCGAGTGGCTGGGCGAGCCGTCCGCGGCAGTGTCGATGGCCTGTCTCGGAGAGCGTCAGCCGCTGGTCGTCTCGAACCAGATGCCGTATGCACGGGTGGCAGTGGATGGCCGGGAGGGCTATTTCGTCGTCGATTTCGGGGCCGACGTCAGCGCCATCACCCCGCAGGGGTTTGCCGGCGGTATCAAGCCGCAAGCCTTGCCGGGCACCGGCAATGCCTATCGGGATTTCGTCTTCTTCGGAAACTGGGGGCAGGTGCGCCTGCTGTTCCAGCCGCGTGCGCAGGTCAGCGGCAGCGTCGCCCAGGCCGGCGTGATCGGCACCGATTTCCTGTCGCAGCACATCTACACCGTCGATTACCGCGGTGCTGCAATACACCGTGCGCAGCGCGGTGCTTTCTGCAGCGACCCCGAGCTCGCGGCCGCGGGATTCCTGCCGTTATCGACCTCGGGCTACTATGCGGCGAATCGTGCGATCCTGACCTGCCCGCGTGCGGGCGGCCCCGGACACTGTCCGAACATTCCCAGCCTGCCGATCCGCATCGGCGGGGTCGATGCGGTCGCCCAGCTCGACACCGGTTTCGACGATGGCAGCCAGCCGCACTCGCTCAACATCAATCAGGCGATGTTCGACGCCTTGCAGCGCGCAGGCATCCGGCTTCAGGCGAGGCCCGAGATCGCGTTGCAACTGAGTACCTGCCAGCAGGGCATCACCGAGCGCGTCGATGCATACCGGCTGCCTGCCGGTGCGCCGCTGGAATTCATTGGCGGCGCGGGGCAGGCTGTACGCAGCGAGCGCGAGGTGACACTGTTCGTGAAGCGCCCGCCACGCGAGGCGCTGGTGTGTGGCGGTGTCGGTACGTGGAGCCAGCCGGCGGCACAGCTCGGAGCGTCATTCTTTGCGGATGGCGCGCTCGTGGTCGATCCGTTTTCCGCGCGGGTGTGGTTCCGCCGGCGAGGTTAGGCGGGCGTCGCGCCGGAATTGCGTCCGCCCGCTTGGCGGGCGCGTCGCGATGCCTTACGGTGCGCCGAGATCGAGTTCCCGCACATGTGACTTGAGGCGGTTCAGCAGTTCGAGCAGCTGGTGGGTCTCCTTGCTGTCGAGACCGCCGAGCAACTCGATCACCCAGGCTTCGTGCTCCTTGGCCATCTGGCGGAAGGCGCGCTTGCCCGCAGTGGTGAGGTGCACCGAATAGGCCCGCCGGTCCTTCGGGTCGTCGCGGCGCTCCACCAGGCCCTCGGCGACAAGCTTGTCGGTGAGACCGGTGACATTGCCGCCGGTGACCATCAGGCGGCGGGAGAGTTCACGCATCTTGAGGCCCTTGGGGTTGCGGTCGAGCTGGGCCATGAGGTCGAAGCGGGGCAGGGTACAGTCGAAACCGCCGCGCAGCAGGTTGCGCAGGCGCGATTCGACCAGGTTGGTACAGGTCAGCAGCCGTAACCAGACCCGCAGGGCTTCGTGATCATCTTCGCGGGCGCGGGTTTCCTGATCGATCGCGTCGATCTCGCCGGCGGCATCCGTATCGAGTTCTGCGTGGGTCATGGCGGCACCTGCATGAAAGCTTTGAATGGCGGAGTTCCGCCCTGGTGGCCGCATTCTACCTCGCTAAAAGATTTACTTGTAAATGGATGCAAATGAGATTGGGCCATCGGGCGCTGGCCCTGCCGCCCTCATGCCGGCTGCTTGAGGCGGAATCGCTGCAGCTTGCCGGTATCGGTGCGCGGCAGCGCATCCCGGTACTCGATCGCGCGCGGGTATTTGTAGGGGGCAACGGTCTGTTTGACGAAATCCTGCAAGGTCCTGGTCATCTCGGTGCCGGCAGTGAAGCCGGGCTTGAGCACGACGAAGGCCTTGATGATCTGGCCGCGCTCGGGGTCCGGCACACCGATCACGCCGCACTCGGCAACCGCGGGGTGCGCCAGCAGGGCCCATTCGACCTCCGGGCTGGAGACGTTGTAGCCGGAGGTCACGATGATGTCGTCGATGCGGGCGTGGTAGTGGAAGTAACCGTCGGCGTCCATGTGAAAGGCGTCGCCGGGGAGGTTCCAGCCATTGCGGACATAGTTTTTCTGGCGTTCGTCGCCGAGGTAGCGGCAACCGGTCGGACCCTTGACAGCCAGTTTGCCCACTTCGCCGGGTGGCAGCGGGTTCATGTCGTCATCCACGATCATGCCGCGGTAGCCGGGCAACAGCCTGCCCAATGCGCCCGCACGGTAGTCGTCGGGACCGGAGGCGATGTAGATGTGGATCATCTCGGTGCCGCCGATGCCGTCGTGGATCTGGATGCCGCTGGCTTCGCGCCATTTGTCGCGGGTGTCCGTGGGCAGCGCCTCGCCCGCGGACACACACTTGTCGAGGCTGGTGATGTCGTACTTGTCGATCAGGCCGGCCATCTGGCGGTAGGCAGTGGGGGAGGTGAAGCAGATCGTGGCGCGGTTCTCCTCGATGGCCCTCATCAGCGCTTCCGGGTTGAGCTTCTCGAGCAGCACCGTGGCGGCTCGCGCCCATAACGGAAAGCACAACAAGCCGCCGAGACCGAAGGTAAATGCCAGCGGCGGCGTGCCGATGAAGATGTCGTTCGCGGCGGGCTTGAGACAGTGGCGGGGAAAGACCTCGCACATGGCCATCACGTCGCGATGGAAATGTACCGTGCCCTTCGGGATGCCGGTGGTGCCCGAGGTGAAGCCGATCAGCGCCGGGTCGGTGGCGGCGGTGTCGACCGCGGCGAAGTGTGCCGGCTGGGCCTCGAGACGCGCTTCGAGCGCACTGCCTTCGCCGAACAGCACGATCTCGCGAAGCTCTTCTGTGTCCGCCTGTGCGGCGATGAGTTCGTCGGCGAGGGCCGCGTCGCACAACGCGTGGCTGACGCGGGCCAGTCGTACCACTTCCCGGAGTTCCTTGGCTCGGAGCAGGGGCATGGTGCCGACGGCAACGCCGCCGGCCTTCCATACCGCCAGCCAGCAGGCCGCCAGCCAGGGCGTATTGGCCCCGCGCAGGAGCACGCGGTTGCCCGGCACCAGGCCCATTTCGCCGACCAGCAGATTGGCCAGCCTGTCGACCGTCTCCTGCAGGTCGCGGTAGGTCCAGCGAATATCCTTGCCGATGATTGCCAGGCGGTCCGCGTGGCCTTCCGCCACCGCCTTGTCGAGGAGTTCGACGCAGGCATTGAGGTGTTGCGGGAACTGGAGTTCGGGTCGCTCGAAGATGAGTTCGGGCCAGTCCTCGGGTGGCGGAAGTCGGTCGATCACGAAGCGATCGAGGTGGGCGGTGTATTGCATGATCTCTCCTCTGAGCGGGCGCGACCGATCCCCGACGGACGATCGCGGTCTGGGCAGCCTTGGCTGGCTGTCTCGCATGCGAGGAGTTTTTGATATTCCGGCAATAAAGTCAATAAATATATAGTCAATATAAAAATAGTTTAGATATAAACATATCTTCGATCATTGGCTCGCGACGCTGCGCTGCACCCGCATCTTGCGGACCATGGCGTCGAAGAACTTCACCGCGAAGCCACCCTCGCGAATCAGCATCTGGGTCAGATCGGCACATTTCTGGCTGATTGCGGGCTCGAGCGGGGTGTCCTCGCCCGGGATCGTGCCTGCCTGGCACTGGATCTCGGCCGCGCGCTGCACTGTCCATAGCAGGAAGAAGGTCCGCGGAATGTCCATCTCGCCAACCGCCACGCCATGGTTGCGCAGCACCAGGATGTGTTTGTCGCCGAGGCTCGCGAGCATGCGTGCCTTCTCTTCGGCAAACAGCGTGATGCCCTCGAAGGCGTGGTAGCCGACGCGGCCGTAGAGTTGCGCGCCGTAGAAGTTGTCGTGGCTGAAGCCGGCCTTTTTCTGGGCCACCGCCGACACCGGGTTGGTGTGGGTGTGGATGACGCAGTGGATGTCCTCGCGGGCACCGTGGATCGCGCTGTGCAGGGCGAAGCCGGCCGGGTTGGCATCGTAGGGGGAGGGTTCCACCTTGTTGCCCTCGAGGTCCACCTTGAGCAGGTTTGCGGGCGTCACCTCGGTGTAGTTGAGCCCGAAGGGATTCACCAGGTAGGCGTGTTCGCGCCCGGGCAGGCGCGCCGAGATGTGGTTGAAGATGGTCTCGGTCCAGCCGAAGAAATCGACCAGGTGGTAGCAGTGGGCGAGCTGCACGCGCAGCGCCCATTCCTCTTCGCTGATGTGGCTCGGTTTGTCGCTGTTCATGATGGCTCCTGGGGTCGAGGTGTCGCCGCGGCCTGCCGGCCACGGAAACGGGCAAGGGCGATCACCTTGCGGGTGACCGGCATGGGAATGTCGAAACGCGCGGCAAGCTCGAGCACCGCGTCGCCGATCGCGGCGAGCTCGAGCCGGCGGCCGTGGTCGAGGTCCTGCAGCATCGAGGTGCGAACCGGCCCCATTGCTGCGCCCAGTTCAAGAAAGCTGAGCGGATCGATCTCCACCCGCGCGCCGTAGCTCGCCGCCACCAGCAGGGTCTCGCGCATGATCGCGATCACCGTGTCCTGCAGCTCGCCGGGGCGGTAGATCTCCTCCAGTGTCGCGCCGCTCACCACCGACAGCGGGTTGGTGCTGATGTTGGCGATGATCTTGGTCCACAGCTTGTCGCGAATTCGTTCCAGCGGGCGGGCCTCGATGCCTGCGCCGGCGAGTACCCCGCAGAGGTCTTGCAGACGCTCGCTCGATGGCTTGTCCAGTTCGCCGAGCATGATCAGGTGGGGATTGGGCGCGCGGACCTTGCCGGGTGCGTCGGACTCGGCGGTGATGAACACCACGCTACCGAGTACCTGCGCCAGCGGCAGGCTGGCGGCGAGCACCCCGTCGGGGTCGACCGATTTGACCGGGGCGTTGGCGAAGCGTCCGCCTTCGCCATGGAAATACCACCAGGGCACGCCGTTGAGGGCCGGAACGATGACGGTATCCGGGGTGATCAGCGGCGCCAGGCCCGGTGCCATGGCCGGCAGGTCGTGCGCCTTGGTGCAGGTGAAGAGGATGTCCTGGGGACCAAGCTCTGTGGCGTCGCCGGCGCGAACCGGGACCTGGTGATCGCCTTCCCGGTCCGTGAGGCACACCCCGTCGCGGCGCAGTACCTGCAGCGTGGCACCGCGCGCCAATACGCTCACCGCGTGGCCGGCGAGGCCCAGCCGGGCGGCGAGCGTGCAGCCGATGGCGCCCGCGCCTGCAATGCAGATCCGCTTTGGTGACGAGCCTGGACTCATTGCGTGCGCTCCCCTGTCATGGCCGGCGCCAGGCCGGTGGCGGTGCGGTGAAATCCGGCGTGAACGGCCGAGCCTTCGAGGCAGCGGCGCCGGGGACGTGTGGCGGACGTGGTGGTGGGTACGAACATGATCGGGACATCAGGTCGCCAGCATGTCCTGATGCTTGCCACCGAGGCCGAGATAGGTCTCGATCACGCGCGGGTCGTCGGCAAGTGTCCGCGCCGGCCCTTCCATGGCGACGCTGCCGGTTTCCAGCACATAGGCGTAGTCCGCCACCTGCAGTGCGGCGCGGGCGTTCTGCTCGACCAGCAGGATCGACACGCCGCGACGGCGCAACTCGGCGATGATGCGGAAGATCTCGCGCACGATCAGCGGGGCGAGGCCCAGGCTGGGCTCGTCGAGCATCAGCAGGCGCGGTCTGGCCATCAGCGCGCGGCCCACCGCGAGCATCTGCCGCTCGCCACCCGACAAGGTACCGGCAAGCTGCCTGCGCCGCTCCTTGAGGCGGGGGAAGAGGCCGAACACCTCCTCCATGGTCTCGCGGTGGTCGCGCTTGCCGCCGCGGTAGCGCTGGAAGGCACCGAGCAGCAGGTTGTCTTCTACGCTCATCTCGCCGAAGAGTTCGCGTTTTTCGGGCACCAGGTTCATGCCCCGCGTGACCATGCGTTCGACCGAGGGCACGCCCTCGACGCTGCCGTCGAAGCTGACCTCGCCCTTCGAGCCGAGCAGCCCCATGATGGCTGACAGCATGGTGGTCTTGCCGGCGCCGTTGGGGCCGATCACGGTGACGATCTGGCCCTCTCCGACGACGAGGTTGGCCTTGGTGAGGGCTTCCACCTTGCCGTAGGCGACGGTGAGGTCGCGCACCTCGAGGACGGTGCGGGTGGCGGTATTGGTTTCGACACGGGCCAGCATCATTCCACCCCTCCAAGATAGGCTTCCAGCACTGCGGGATTCTTCTGTACCTCGTCGGGCAGGCCTTCGGCGATCTTTTCGCCGAACTCCATGACCACCACCCGATCCACCAGGTTCATGACGAAATCCATGTCGTGTTCGACGATGAGGATCGCCATGCCTTCGGCGCGCAGCCTGCGCAGCAGATCGCCGAGGGCTTCCTTCTCCTTGTAGCGCAGGCCCGCGGCGGGCTCGTCGAGCAGCAGCAGGCAAGGGTCGGCGGCCAGCGCACGGGCGATCTCGAGGATGCGCTGCTGGCCCAGGGCGAGGCTGCCGGCTTCCGCGAACATGTGCTCGCCCAGGCCGACGCGTTCGATCTGGCGTGCCGCCTCCTTGAGCAGGCGCGCTTCCTCGGCGCGGTCGAGGCGCCAGGCCGAAGGCAGCACGCTGCGGCTGCCGCGCATGTGCGCGCCGATCGCCACGTTGTCGAGCACGCTCATCGTCGGCAGCAGCTTGACGTGCTGGAAGGTGCGGCTCATGCCCATGCGCGCGATCTCGCGCGAGTCCTTGCCGGCCACCGGCTGGCCGCGGAACAGCACCTCGCCGGCGCTCGGCGTGTCCACCCCCGAGAGCTGGTTGAACATGGTGCTCTTGCCGGCGCCGTTGGGACCGATCAGGGCGAGGATCTCGCCCGCCCTGACCTCCAGGCTCATATTGTTGTTGGCGACCAGTCCGCCGAACTTGCGGGTCACGTTCTTCGCCTCGAGGATGAGCTCGCCCTTGGCCGGCATCGGCCGGCGCGCCAGCGGTTCGGCCGAGGCGCTGATCTGCTTGTGCACCGCGCGCACCGGCACCAGCTTTGCCAGCAGCGGCCAGATGCCGTCACGGGCACGCTGCAGGATCAGCACCATCATGATGCCGAAGACGATCACCTCGAAATTGCCGGAGGCACCCAGCAGTTGCGGCAGCAGATCCTGCAGCCATTGCTTCATCACGGTGATCACGCCGGCCCCGACCAGCGCACCCCATACGTGACCAGCGCCGCCCACCACCGCCATGAAGAGATACTCGATGCCGATGTGCAGGCCGAACGGTGTCGGATTCACGAAGCGCTGCATGTGGGCATACAGCCAGCCGGAGGCGCAGGCCAGCAGCGCGGCGATGACGAAGATGACCATGCGCGAGCGCGAGGTATTCACCCCCATCGCCTCGGCCATCACCATGCCACCCTTGAGCGCGCGGATCGCACGGCCCTCACGCGAGTCGAGCAGGTTGCGGGTGGTCAGCACCGCGGCGAGCAGGAAGGCCCAGATCAGGTAGAAGATCTCGCCGCCCTTGTCGAGCTCCCAGCCGAACAGGCTGATCGGCGGAATGCCGGTCATGCCGGTGTGGCCGCCGAGGATGTCCATGGTGCCGAACAGGAAGTACAGCGAGATCCCCCAGGCAATGGTGCCCAGCGGCAGGTAGTGGCCGGAGAGGCGCAGCGTGATCGAGCCGATGAGGATCGCCACCACCGCGGTGAGCACCAGGCCGACGAGCAGCGCCAGCCAGGGCGAGCCGGCGGCCCAGGCGATCCAGCCGGGCAGTTCGGTGGCGGTGGTGAGCACCGCGGTGGTGTAGGCGCCGAGACCCACGAACGCGGCCTGGCCAAAGCTGGTGAGCCCGCCCACGCCGGTGAGCAGCACCAGCCCGAGGGCCACCAGCGCGTAGAGGCCGATGTAGTTGAGCAGGGTAACCTGGAACTCCGGCAGCACCATCGGTGCAAAGGCCAGCGCGGCGAGGAAGACCGCGAGTACGGTGCGGGTCGAGGGGGCGTTCGAGCGGCGCGTCTGCGGTACTGTGGTGCTGGCCGGAGTGCCGGGTTCCGTTTGCAGGCGGGGGTTCATTCTTCTTCCTCCACGTGACGGCTGGTCAGTGAGCGCCACAGCAGGAAGGGGATGATCAGGGTGAATACGATCACTTCCTTGTAGGTACTCGCGAAGAAGGCCGAGAAGGCTTCGATGAGGCCGACCAGCAGCGCGCCGAGGGCGGCCACCGGGTAGCTCGCGAGGCCGCCGATGATCGATCCGACGAAGCCCTTGAGGCTGATGATGAAGCCCGAATCGAAATAGATGGTGGTGATCGGCGCGATGAGGATGCCGGACAGCGCGCCGATGAGTGCTGCCAGGAAGAAGCTGGCCTTGCCCGCGAACACAGGCGAGATGCCCATCAGCCGGGCGCCGACGCGATTTACCGCGGTGGCGCGCAGCGCCTTGCCGTAGAGCGTGCGCTCGAAGAACAGGTATAGCGCCACGATCAGCGCCAGCGAAGCGGTGAGCACCCACAGCGTCTGTGCGTTGAGCGTGATCGGCCCGAGCTCGAGACCACCCTCGCCGAAGGGTTGGGTGCGGGCGCCTTCGGGGCCGAAGATCAGCAGGCCGACACCGACCATTGCCACATGCAGCGCGACCGAGACGATCAGCAGGATCAGTACGGGTGCGTTGGCGATCGGCTGATAGAAGAGGCGGTAGCACAGCGGCCCGAGCGGCACCACCAGGGCCAGCGTGAGCGCGGCCTGGAGGGCCATCGGCAGAGACTCGAGCGGCAGCACCTGGATGAGGCCGATGAGCACGAAGGGATAGCCCAGGCGCAGCGCCTGGCCGGTGCCGAAGCGGTAGCGGCCGGTGTCGCGGCGGCCCGCCAGCAGATCGGCGATGGTGGCGATGACGGCCAGCAGGGCGAGCAACCACACCAGCGCGGGCGCATGGCCGGCCTGCAGTGTCGCCATCGTCAGCGCGCCGAAGGCGACGAATTCGCCCTGTGGAATGAACAGTACCCGGGTTACGGTGAAGACCAGCAGGATCGACAGGGCCAGCAGGGCGTAGATCGCCCCGTTGGTCATGCCGTCCTGGCCGAGGAGCATGGCTATCTGAAGGTTCATCTGTGCAACGGTCCTTCTGCTTGGGGGACCCCGTCCGTCTCCCCGGCGGGGTCTGTTCATCCCGGCACCGGCGCATCCGCAGAACGAGCGAACCCGCCGGGCGCCGCCCGCGACAGGCATGGACCTGTCGCGAGGCGGTGTCTCCGGGACATCTCGGACTCTTGCCGCGGACGGGCTGGCCGCCCGCGGTTGAGCCTCTGACCGCTACGCTTCGGCGCGCGGTATTGGCAGCGGAATTACTTGAGGAGGCGCCAGGTGCCGTCTTTCACCGTGATCATTTCGCGGCCGCGGTCGTCGAAGCCGCTGTGATCGGTCGGCGACATGTTGTAGACGCCTTGGGTGCCGACCAGCTCGTGGGTCTGTTCGAGCGCGTCGCGCAGTGCCGCGCGGAACTCCGGCGTGCCCGGCTTGCCTTTCTTCTCGGCCAGCGGGATGGCCTTCTCGAGCAGCAGGCCCGCGTCATAGACGTTGGCGCCGAAGGTGGCCGGCTTCTCGCCGTTGAGTTTCTCGTAGGCGGCGATGTATTCGCTGGCGACCTTCTTGGACGGATTGCTGTCGGGAATCTCGCCGAGCACCAGCATCAGGCTGGCGGCGAGCACGGTGCCCTCGACCTTCTTGCCGCCGAGCTTGAGGAAGCCGGGCAGCGCGGCGCCGTGGGTCTGGTACATGTGGCCCTTGTAGCCGAGATCGTAGAGAGTGGTCTCGGGCAACACCGAGGGGCCGCCCGGGGCGGTCACCAGCACCGCGTCGGGCTTGGCGGCGATGATCTTCAGGGCCTGGCCGGTGACCGAGTTGTCAGAGCGGTTGAACTTCTCGCTGGCGACGATCTTGATGCCGGCCTTGTCGGTGAGCCCGGCCATGACCTTGGCCCAGTTCTCGCCGTAGGGGTCGGCGGTGCCGATCAGGCCGAGCGTCTTGACGTTGTGCTTGGCCATGTAATCCACCAGCGCCTTGGCGATGATGTCGTCGTTCTGGGTGGTCTTGAAGACCCATTTCTTCTGGTCGGTCATCGGCAGCACCACCGCGGCGGTGCCGACCGGTGCGAGCATCGGCACGCCGGCGTCGGCGACGAACTGGATCACGCCCATCGCGTTGGGCGAGCCCGAAGGTCCGATGATCGCGTCGACCTTCTCCTCGCTGATGAGCTTCTTCACCGCCTTGACCGATTCGGTGGGGTCGCTCGCATCGTCGAGCGCGATGTATTCCACGGTGAGGTCGCCGATCTTCTTCGGCAACAGCGGCACCGTGTTCTTCTGGGGAATGCCGACCAGCGCGGTGGGGCCGGTGGCGGATGACACCACGCCGACCTTCACCTGGGCGAAGGCGCTGGCCGAGGCGGCGGCGAGGGAGGCGAGGGCGAGGCTGGCTGCGACTTTCGTGAGGTTCATGGTTTGACTCCGTTATGTCTCGCTAGGGGATGGTCCGACTTCAGATGGTGATGCTGCCGATGCTCGCGCCGCCGCAGACGTAGAGCGTCTGGCCGGTGACGAAGCTGTTGTCCGGAGCGGCGAAGAACATGACCGCGCGGGTCACGTCGTCGGCGCGTCCGACGCGCCGCACCGGGATGCTCGCGGCGAGCGCCTTGTCGCGTTCGCTGCCGGCCTCGATGACTGCGTAGTACATGTCGGTCTGGATTGGCCCCGGGGCGACCACGTTGACCGTGATGCCCTTGGGGGCCAGCTCCAGCGCCCAGGTACGCGCCATGCCGATCATGCCGGCCTTGGTGGCCGAATAGGCGGTGCGGGTGGGCAGGCCCAGCGCGCCGCGGGATGACATCAGCACCACGCGACCGAAGCCGCGTGCGCTCATGCCCGGCAGGAAGGCCTGCATCAGGCTGATCGCCGCGCCGAGATGAATCTGGGTGAGGCCCTGCAACTCGTCGAGCGTGACATCGCCGAGCAGCTTGGGCCAGATCACGCCGGCGTTGTGGATGAAGTGGCTCACCGGGAAATCGCGCGCGATCTGCTGCGCGGCCTCCTCGGTGGCCGCCGCGTCGAGCAGGTCCACCTGCACGCTGGTGAAGCGCGGGTGATCCCATTCCGGTGCGCGGCGGGCCAGGTTCACCACCTCGTAGCCATCCGCCAGCATGCGCTGGCAGATGTCCGCGCCGATGCCCGCCGAACCGCCGGTGACCACTGCGACCTGTCTATCGCTCATCGTCGTCTCCTCAGCCGTTGGTCACGATCGCCATGACCCGCAGCGGGCTGCCGGAGCCGTTGCGGATCTTGAGCGGGGCGGCAAAGATCAGCGCGCCCTGGGGCGGCAGCTGATCGAGGTTGGTGAGGCATTGCAGGCCGTAGCGGTTGTTGCCGTGCATGAAGTAGTGGCAGGGGTAGGGCGGATTGAGGTGATGCGCCTGACCGGCGTCGGTGCCGACCGATTCGGTGCCGAAACCATGCACGTTCCGTTCCCGGATCAGCCAGGGCACCACTTCGGCGTCGGGGCCCGGCGAATGGGCGCCGTCCTCGGCCATGTTGAGGTATTCCTTCGGCGTGACGCGTTTCGACCAGTCGGTGCGCAGCAGCACCCAGGCCCGCTCGGGAATGCGGCCGTGCTGTTCTTCCCAGCGCTTGACGTAGTCGATGGTGAGCAGGAAGTCGGGGTTTTCGGCGGACTCCGCGGAGACGTCGATGACGCAGGCCGCGGCGATGAAATTCTCCACCGGGATCGAATCGACGGTGTTGTCCGGCAGATCCTTGCCGCTGACCCAATGCACCGGTGCGTCGAAGTGGGTGCCGGTGTGCTCCGACATCGAGAAGTTGTTCCAGTACCACGCCGGGCCACGCTCGTCGTAGCGCGAGATCTCCTCGATGCGGAAGGGCCAGGCCTGGCCGAACTCGGGCGGCAGGACGATGGTGGGGAACTCCGGCGCGAGGGTCTGGGTGAGGTCCACCAGCCTGAGCCGGCCGGCGAGGAACTCGGTCATAAACTGGGCGAGGACGGGGTTGCTCATGGGGCTGTCTCCGGGTGTCATTGGCCGAGCTCGCGCTCGACGGCCTTGTGGTTTTCGCGCAGGCGGGTCCGCAGTTCTTCCGCGATGTCACCCACATAGACGTCTTCGAGTCCGCCCTGCAGGCCTTGCACGATGGCTTTCGCCACCGCTGCGGGGGCGAGCTTGGGCGGCGGGGTGAGCTGCTCCCATTCCTCGTCGATCGGGCCGGGGAAGACGTTCATCACGCGCACCCCGGCGCCCGCGAACTCGGCGCGCAGGGTCTGCGCCGCCGACAGTGCCGCGGCCATCGAGGCCGACCACGCGCCGCGCGCGGGCAGCGCCGCCAGCGCATGGATGGAAAGGATGTTCACCCACGCGACCGCGTTGTTGCTGCCGTCCGCGGCGCGAAAACCCATGCCGGGGCCGAAGGCCTGGGCGAGGCGCATCATGCCGAGCACGTTCACCTCGAAGGCGTCGCGGGCGAGGATCACGTCCTTGCGGCCCAGGATGCCGCCGTCGCGCAGGTAGGCGGCAGTGTTCACCAGGATCTCCACCTTGCCGCCGATCGAGGCGGCGAGGCGGTCCACCGAGTCGGTGTCGGTGACGTCGAGCTCGACCGGCTGCACCCGTGGGTCGGATGCCACCAGCGCGTCGAAGGCCTTGACTGTCTTCCAGCTCGTGGGGTCGCCGAGGAATACCGCGTTGGCGCCGGCATCGAGCATCGCCCTGGCCACCGCCAGACCCATCGCTGACTTGCCGTCGCTGACCAGCACGCGGCGGAACTTGGGGTCGCAGGTGGATTCGCGCAGTTGCGGGGCGTCGTTCATGTTCGGGGTGTCCTTCTCGGGCAGGGCGTGGAGTACCGCCTGGCCGCTGCGGTCGAGCTTGAGGGCGAGGCGCACCGCGCCACCTTCGGCGCAGTCCTCATGCACATGGGCCACCACCGACGGGCCGGCGGCCATCTTCACGGTGCCCACCTTCCATGGCAGGCGTTCGCGAAAGTAGAGATCGTTGGAGTGGCGCAGCACCGTGGTGGCGATCAGCGTGCCGCGCGGGTCGGCGTCCTTCCAGACGAGGCGTTCCGAGAGGCACTGGTGGCAGACCTCGCGCGGCGGGTATTGCAGGGCCCCGCAGTCGCCGCAGGTCTGCATCTCGAACACGCCTTCGGCGGCGGCGCGGGTGAGGCCCTGCGCGGCGCGGCTGCGCGGTGCCGGCGGCCGGGTCGGCAGGCGGGTGCGTTCGACCGGGTTTTTCTTTTTCGGTTTGACGAGTGGATCGGTCATGCCTGCCCCCGTTCGAGGATGGCCGCGCCGGAGCACAGGCCGCGGTCGTAGTTGATCATGCCGAAGCCCGATACCAGCCCCACCCGGGCCCCCTCGATCTGGGTGGCACCGGCGCTGTCGGTGAGCTGGCGCATCGCCTGCACCATGCCGAGGTAGCCGCCGGCGGCGCCGGCCTGGCCCACCGAAAGCTGGCCGCCCGAGGTGTTGAAGGGGAAGCTGCCGGCGATGGTGAAGTCGTGTTCGCGTACGAAGGCGGGCGCCTCGCCCTTGGCGCAGAAGCCAAGGTCTTCGAACTGCAGCATGTTGATCACCGGGTAGTCGTCGTAGGTCTCGACGAAATCGACGTCGGCGGGGGCGACTGCCGCGTGTTCGTAGAGGGCGTCCCTGTCCATTGCCCAGCCGCCTCGGAACTGGATCGGATCGTCCGGGAAGGCGTTGTGGCGCTCGATGGTCGAGCCGATGCGCACGAAGGGCAGCTTCATCGCCCGCGCACGCTCTTCGGTCATCACCAGGAAGCCTTCCGCGCCGGCACAGGGCATCACGCAGTCGAACAGGTGGATCGGGTCGGTGATCGGCCGGGCGTCGATGTACTGGGCCAGCGTCAGCGGCTTCTTCATGAGCGCGTGGGGATTCCTGAGGGCGTTCTCGCGCTGGGCCACGCAGAGCTTGCCGAAGTCCTCGCGGGTGGCGCCGTACTGCTTCATGTAGTGGTCGGTGAGCAGCGCGAAGCTCGCGTTGGGGCCACCGGCGCCGTAGGGATAGACCGCGTCCTGGGCGAAGCGCGAGAACTGGCTCACCGTGTTGCGGAAGGAATCCACATGGTTGGTGTCGCCGGCGATGCAGGCGATCACCTCGGCGTCGCCGGCCTGGACCGCGCGGCTGGCGCGGCGCAGGGCGACCACGCCGGAGGCGCCGCCCATGGGGATGTGGTCGAGCCAGCGCGGGCTCATGCCGAGGTGCTGCATCAGGCCCACGGCGGTGTCAGGCCCGAGCGTGAAGCTGGAGACGCACACGCCGTCCACCGCCGCCTTGGCCAGCCCGCTGCCGCGGATCAGTTCGCCGAGCGCGCGGCCCAGCCACCAGTGTGCGCTGCGGGTGGAGTAGCGCGCGTAGGGAATCGTTACCGGCATGACCGCGACCACGCCGTCATAGCCGAGGCGCGTGCGGGGGGCGCTCATTTGTGGTCTCCCTGGCGCTTTTTCATCGCACAGGTGTTCACGCAGTCCGGTCCATCGACCAGGGTAGGCGCCAGCGCCTTGAGCTCGCCGCGCTGGATCTTGTTGGTGGTGGTGAGCGGCAGGGCATCGACAAAGGCGACGTAGCCGGGCGCCTTGTAGTAGGCGAGCCGCGATAGCGTCCAGCGCACGATGTCGGCCGCGGCGGCCTCCATGGTGGCGGTGTCGGTGGGCGGATCCTGCGGCACCACCAGGGCCATCACCTCGTCGCCGCGCACCGGGTCCGGCACCGCCGCCACCGCCACCGCTTTCACCAGCGGGTGTTGCTGCAGCACTGCCTCGACTTCGACCGCGGCGATGTTTTCGCCGCTCCTGCGGATCACGTTCTTCTTGCGGTCGACGAAGTGCAGGTAGCCGTCCCGATCACGGCACACGATGTCGCCGGTGTGGAACCAGCCCCCCGCCCAGGCCTCGTCGGTGGCGGCCTGGTCCTTGAGGTAGCCGGCGAGGAAGCCGTAGCGCGGATCTTCGCCGGCGTGGCGAACCAGCAGCTCGCCCTGTTCGTCGGCAGCCGCCTCGCGGCCCTCGTCGGTGAGGATGCGCACCTGCACGTCGGACTCTTCCTTGCCGAAGCACGAGGTGCCGATGTGGCGCGGCTCGTGGTTGGCGATGATCACCGCACCGGCGCCGGTCTCTGTCATCGCCCAGGCCTCCAGCAGCGGGAAGCCGAAGCGCGCCTCGAAGATGCCGTGCAGGGTGCGATCCACCCCCGCGCCGAAACCGAAGCGTACGTGGTGCTCGCGGTCGGCGGGGCTGGCCTCGGCCTTCATGAGCATTGCCGGCATCACCCCGAGGTAGTGCACCACGGTGGCGCGGGACTCGCGCACGCTGGCCCACCAGCTCTTCGGGTGGAAGCGGTCGAGCGGGATCAGGCAGCCGCCGGTATTGACCATCGCCATCGCCGAGTAGGCCATGGCGTTCATGTGCACCAGCGGAAGCGGCGTGATCATGCGCTCCTTGCCCGGCGCCAGCGCGGCCAGCCCGCCGGCGCCGGCGTACCAGTTGCCGGCGTGCAGGAAGTAGCGGTTGGGCAGGATGCAGCCTTTGGGCCGCCCGGTGGTGCCGGAGGTGTACAGCAGCGCGCACTCGCTGAGCTCGCCGGGTTCGCTGCCGGCAAGCGGCGCCGGGAAGGCGGCGGGCGGCGGCGCGCCGTCGGCGCTCATCGTCTGGAAGGGGCGTCCGGCGGCTTCTGCCGCGGCGATCAGGTCGGCGTGCCGCTCGGGCAGGGCCACGGCGAGCAGGATCTCGGAGTGACCGATGAGGTATTCGAGCTCGGCCGCACGCATGTCCGGGTTGATCGGCACCACCGACACGCCCAGCGCGTTGAGGGCGAACCAGTGCAGAAAGAAGTCCGGGCGGTTTTCCAGCAGCAGGCCGACGCGGTGGCCGTGGCCGTAACCGCTCGCGGCATAGGCGGCGCGCAGCGCTTCCACGCGGCGTGCCGCATCGGCGTAGCCGATTTCGCCCGCGGCGATACCGTAGATGCTGGCCGTCTCGGGCAGGATGCACAGGAAGGGCTGCGTCGCCCAGCGCTGCGCGGCGAGCGAGAAGGCCTGGTGAATGGTGTTGGGCAAGTCCGTCTCCCGCTTACATGAAGAGCTGGATGTTGCCGAAGGCCGCATCGCAGTTGACCAGGTCCACCCGCTTGAGCCGGATACGCAGGCCCTCGGCGGTCTCCACCAGATGGTGGGTGCTCCAGCCGGCGTAGGTGGTGAGCGCGTCGCGGCGCGTCTCGGTGTACAGGAAGGCGGTGCGTACCACGTGCTCGCCGCTGGCCGCGTCGCCGGATTCGACGGTCGGCGCCTGCAGCAGGTGGTGGCTGCGGCTCGACGGTTGCTGCGAGAAGGTGCGTTGCCCGTGCAGGCGCTCGATGCGTACCCTGAGCAGCAGCTTGTCCTCGTACATCAGCGAGGTGTGCAGGTGCGGGTCCTGCTGGTCGTGGGCCAGCGGCATCCAGTAGTAGGCGTCCTCGGTGAACAGCTGGAGCCAGTCGTCGTAGCGGGCTTCGTCGAGCATGCGGGCTTCGGCATAGACGAAGTCGGTGAGGGTCTTTTCGGTCATGGCGGTCATGGCGGGCTCACATCGTTTCGGTCATGAACTGCAGCCAGGCGCGGAACTGGGCGCGCATCTGCATTTCGTTGGTGCCGTTGGTGACAACGTTCTTCTGGCCTTTTTCGGCGGGGTCGTAGAGGCGTCCCACGTTGATCCAGTCGCGGCCGCGGGATTTGAGGCCCTGCTGGGCGCGCTCGTACATCTCGAGGTCGTCGTGACCGACCACCGAGGTGGGCGCGTTGATCAGCCGGTTGTACATGGTGGTGCGTTCGAGCAGCAGGTCGGGCGCGCCGACCAGGCGGAAGGTCCACGATTCCACCAGCGTCTTGTCCGCGGCGATCGGCTTGAACAGGCGCAGGGTCTGGATCGGCCCCTTGACCATGATGTTGGGGAAATACACGGTGTTGTGGCGGGTGTCGCCGAGGATCGCCTTGGCGCGGTCCTCGCCGTAGGCGGCGACCATCTGCTCCCAGTAACCCGGAATCGCCGAGTAGGCGGCGTGGATGGAGTCGGACACGCCGGTGTGGCCGTGGCCGTTCTGCCATACGCGGATTCCCATGTTCTCGAAGAACTCGTAGGACGACATGAAGGGCGCGAAGAGCTCCACCGCCATCGGCTTGGGTGTGCCCTCCGGCGCCTCGTTCCATACCTTCACCGCGGTGCCGGCCGAGGATTCGTGGGCGACCATCGGGTGACAGGTGTCGGTCTGGTTGTCGACCAGCATCTTCCAGTTGCAGTCGTGCAAGTAGCGCAGCACCCCGCCAGCGACCTCGAGCCGTCCCTCGGGCGAGCGGTCCACCATGTTGTCGAGGGTCGACAGCGACTCGCCGAAGAATTCCTCGAAGCTCGGGCCACCCGGGTTGAGACGACAGAACACGAAGTCGCGATAGACCTTGACGTTATGCACCGCGGCCATGCCCTGGCTGGCCTCGCAGCTCTCGAAGCCGGTGTTCTCGTAGCCCTTCTTGAGCGGAATGGCGAGCAGGCTGCCGTCGGTCTTGAAGGTCCAGGCGTGGTAGGGGCAGCGAAAGAACTTGCCGGTGTTGCCGCAGGTCCCGCCCGCGACCTGCACACCCTTGTGGGGGCAACGGTTGTAGAGCACGCGCACGCTGTTGTCGCTGTGGCGCACCATGATCACCGGTTCGGTACCGATGGTGGTGTTGTAGTAGTCGCCCTTGTTGGGCACCTGGCTGGCATGGCCGACATACACCCAGGTGTTGGCGAAGAGGTTTTCCATCTCCAGCTCGAACAGCTCCTGGTCGATGTAGGTGTCCTTGTGCACCTCGGTGTCGCGCACCAGTGCGCGGATGGCGTCCGGATTGTTGCGGTATCTGCTCATTTGCCCGTCCCTCTCGTCAGAGATCCAGCACCAGGCGCGGCGTCTTGGCGCGCGAGATGCAGATCTGGATCAGTTTGCCGCCCGCCTTTTCGGCGTCCGACAGGAAATAGTCGCGGTGATCCGGCACGCCCTCCAGCACGGCCGCGGTGCATACGCCGCATTCGCCGCGCTTGCAGTCGTACATCGGGTCGCAGCCGGCGTCCTCGAGTACCTCGAGAATGGTCTTGTCGGCCGGCACGGTGAGTACCTGGCCAGACTGCGCGAGCTCCACCTCGAAAGCCTGGTCGCCGGCCACTGGTGCGGCCGCGGTGAAGAGCTCGAAGTGGATGTGCTCCGCGGGCCAGCCGCGGGTTTTGGCGCCTTCGATCAGCGCATCGATCATGCCTTTTGGGCCGCATACGTAGAGATGCTGGCTGGGCGAAAGCGTGGCGAGCAGGGCGCCGATGTCGAGCCGCGTGGCGGCATCGTCGTCGGCGTGCACCACCAGGCGCTCGCCGGCGAGGGTCGCCAGCTCATCGACGAAGGCGAGCTGGCTGCGGCTGCGGCCACTGTAGTGCAGCACCCAGGGCCGGCCGGCGGCGGTGAGTGCGGTGGCCATCGAGGCGATCGGGGTGATGCCGATGCCGCCGGCGATAAGCACCGTGGTGGCCTCGCCGGTGGCTCCGACGGCGAGCGGGAAATCGTTCTGCGGGCTGCTGACGCCGAGGCGATCGCCCACGCCAAGCCCGTGCATGTGGCGCGAGCCGCCGCCGCTCGCCTCCTCGAGGCGCACGCCGAGGCGGTACTCGTCCGGCGCGTCGAAGGCCGCACCCGATGCGTCGAAGCTCATCAGGGAATAGCAGCGCGCATCCGCGAGGCCGGGAATGCGCACCTTGACATGGGCGCCGGCGGCGAAGGGCGGCAGCGTGCCGCCATCGACCGCCTTGAGGCGCAGTTCGCGGATCTGCGGGGTGGCCGCATTGACCGCGCTGACGACGAGTTCGAGTTCTTGCATCGGGTGTCTTCCTCTCCGTAAAGTGCCTGCCGTCTTGTGCGGCTCAGGCGGCCACGCGGCTCATCACCGGGGTCTGTGTTTGCGGGCGCATGAGCTGGCCGAGCTGGGCGTCGAGCGCGTGGCCGGCCTCGTCGGCCTGTGCCGCCTCGCGCAGCCGTGCCAGGGTGGCCGCGCCGCCGGGCCGGCCGGCCAGTTCGTCGGCGGCCTTCATGAGCGCCGCAAAGCGCTTGTCGCCGCGGTCGTGGGTGCCGCTGTAACCCTTCACGATCTTGCGGCAGTGGAGCACCTCCACGGCCAGTGCGTAGTCGTTGGCGCCGGCGAGCCGTGTGGCCCGCTCCAGCCAGGACTGGATCTGCGCGCTCTCCACCTGATGGCGCAGCAGGCTGCGACGGAAGCGGCGCATGCCCGAGACCAGGTAGAGGGCGAGGAACCAGCGCAGCGTGCCGCTCTGCACGCGACGGCCTTTCTCAATGTGGCGCTTCACGAAGCCGCCGAAGCCCGCCGAGTTTTCCAGCCAGCGGCCGAGGCCGGCGGGCAGCGTGCCGCAGATCTCCTCGAGGCGCGGATGCATGTACTCGGTGGTGTAGACCAGCTGGCCGGGTTTGGCGCCGACTTCACCGCGCACGCGCTCGAAGCGGCTCGCGCGAGTCTTGAGGTCGGCCACGCGGATCACGTCGTCGTAGCTCATCGCCACCGCGATGCGGTGCGCCGCGGCGCAGGTCAACGCCCAGTCTGTCGCCTCGCCACCGTGGCGGGCGTCCAGCGCCCTGAAGGCGGCACAGCGGGTCAGGTACTCGTTGGCATAGGCAACGTCCTGGTAGTCGATGAGGCGTGCGATGCCGGCACCCAGCATGCCGTGCGCTGCGACCGGAAAGTCGGCGCGGATGAGATCGAGCAGGGCCTGCACCTCGGCTGCCGCGGCGCGCTCGGCCAGCACTGGGGCGGGGCGGGCGGTGTCGATCGGGGCGGGGCTGGCGGGGGCCTTGGCGGCGGCATCGAAGCCCAGCGCGAAGGCCCGCAGGCTGGCCTCCACACCCTTGCCGCCGTGGCGCACGGTGTCCTCGAAGGCCTCGCGGGCAAAGGGCAGCGCGCCCGAACCGGCAATGGCGCCGAAGAGGCTCGCCGAGATCACGCTGCCGGCCTGTTCGGCCATGGCCTGGAGGTCGAAACACATCAGGCGCCGCGCCGCCTCGCGACCTGCGTCGATGACCTTGTTGGGGTCGCCGATGCCGTTGCCCAGGGCGGCCTTCTCGCCCACCGCGTAGCTGCGGTGACTGGAGGTGATGAGGGTGGTCCGCTCGGGCGTCACCAGGCCGCGCTGCATCGCCCGGCCGGCTTCCATGAGTTCGGCCGCGACGACCAGGTCGACGTCGCCCGGAGTGGGCATCATGGCCAGCACCGGCGGGCGGCCGGCGGCGTTCGCGGCGGCCTCGGGCAAGAGCTCGAGATAGTAGATGGTGGCGCCGGTGCGCTGGG
Source organism: Cognatazoarcus halotolerans (assembly GCF_009800965.1). Classification (GTDB taxonomy): domain Bacteria; phylum Pseudomonadota; class Gammaproteobacteria; order Burkholderiales; family Rhodocyclaceae; genus Cognatazoarcus; species Cognatazoarcus halotolerans. The sequence continues at coordinate 36,369 of NZ_WUAF01000027.1, forward strand.
CGACGCCCGGCACCGAGGTGGTCTGCGCCCACCAGCCGGCGGCTTCGGCCATCTCGACGATCCAGTCGGCGAGCACGCCGCCGCCCTGTCCGCCCATGGCGAGGATGGCGATCTTGATCGGGGTGTCGGTCTTGAGTTCGATGGTGTTCATGTGGTGGCGCCTCACAGGGCGGTGCGCGCGAGGCGGGCTGCGCGGCGACGTTGCAGGAAGCCGATCACCGCACCACGCAGGCGGCCCATGAAGCGGTCCAGGCCGGTCGGGTTGTGGATGATGTCGGCGCGGTAGAAGGAGGGGCACAGCACCGCGGCTTCGGCCACCTCGCCGCAGTTGCCGCAGCCCACGCAGCCGCTGTCGACATGCGCCACCGGGTCTTCCTTGAGCGGGTCGCCGCTGTCCTTGACCGACAGCGAGGGGCAGCCCGACAGGCGGATGCAGGCGTGGTCGCCGGTGCACACGTCGGGGTCCACCCCGAAGCGTTCCTTCACCGCCCGCTCGCCGGCCTTCACTGCCTTGGCGAAGAGTGGCTTCACGCGCCGCTGCTTGTTCAGCATGCATTCCGACTGGGCGATGATGACCTTGGGTCCGGTCTGTGTCGTGGTGAGCGCCTCTTCGAGGGTGTCGCGCATGCGGCTCACGTCGTAGGTGCGGTCGATGGTGCGCACCCACTTCACGCCGGCACCCTTGATCGCGGCCTCGATCGGGTTCTTGGTGGCGCGGTTGGGGTTGTCGGCTCGCGAGGAGGGGATGTCCTGCCCGCCGGTGGCCGAGGAGTAGAAGTTGTCCACGATGACGATCACGCCGTCGTGCTTGTTGAACACCGCGTTGGCGATGCCTGAAGTGAGACCGTTGTGCCAGAAGCCGCCGTCGCCCATGACCGAGATCGAACGCTTCGAGCTCTTCACGTTGAAGGCCGAACTCGATGCCGCGCCGAGGCCGTAGCCCATGGTGGTGGCGCCGAGGTTGAAGGGCGGCAGGATGGAGAACAGGTGGCAGCCGATATCGCAGGAGACGTGGTGCTCGCCGAGGTCCTGCTCGGTGAGCTTCATCGCGGCGAAGATCGGCCGCTCCGGACAGCCCACGCAGAAGCCGGCGGGCCGGGCGGGGACCACGCCGGCGAGGTCCTTGACGCGGGGGTGGAAGGTGATCGGCACCGCTGCGGGCCGGGCCGCTTGCACTGCGGCGGCCACTTCGTCGGCCGCTACCGCGTCGTGCGTGGCGAGCAGTGCCGGCGCCTGCGTCTTGAAGAAGGCCTCGATGCCGTCCCGCATCGCAGCGGTAGTGTATTCGCCCGCCATCGGCAGCACGTCCTTGCCCGACAGGTGCGCGGTGATGCCGGCCTTGCGCAGGATGGCGTGAAGGTTCTGTTCGATGTAGTCGGGCTGGCCTTCCTCGAGCAGCAGTACCGCGCGCTTGTCGCGGCAGAAATCCGTCACCTCTTCGTCGATCACCGGGTAGGTGACGTTCATGACATACATCGGGATGCGGCTGTTGCCGAAGGCGTCGGCCAGACCGAGCAGCTGCAGTGCGCGGATCACGCCGTTGTAGAGCCCACCCTGGAGGATCAGGCCGATGTCTTCGACGTCGCCCTCGAACACCTCGTTGAGCTTGCGTTCGCGGATGAAGCGCACCGCCGCGGGCCAGCGCTGCTGGATCTTCTCGTGCTCATGGGCGAAGGAGGCGGGCGGCAGCACGATGCGCCCGGTGTCGCGCACCGGATGCTCCATGGCCTGTTTGAGGGTGAAGGCGGGGCGCTTGTTTTCCTTGGTGATGAAGCGGCCATGCACATGGCACGAGCGGATCCGTACCTGCAACATCACCGGCGTGTTGCTCGCCTCGGAGAGCTCGAAACCGTCCTCTACGGACTTGACGATGGATTCCAGGTTGGGGCGTGGGTCGAGCAGCCACATCTGCGACTTCATCGCGAACGCATGCGAGCGCTCCTGCATGATCGACGAGCCTTCGCCGTAGTCCTCGCCGATGATCACCAGCGCGCCGCCGGTGACGCCGCCCGAGGCCAGGTTGGCCAGCGCGTCGGAGGCCACGTTGGTGCCGACCGTGGACTTCCAGGTGACCGCGCCTCGCACCGGGTACATCACCGAGGCCGCCAGCATCGCCGCCGCGGTGGCTTCCGAGGCGCTCGTCTCGAAGTGCACATCGAGCTCGTCGAGGATTTCGTTGGCGTCCGCCAGCACATCCATGAGGTGGGAGATCGGCGAACCCTGGTAGCCGCCGACGTAGCCTACGCCGGACTGCAGCAAGGCCTTGGTGATGGCGAGGATGCCTTCGCCGCGGAACTCTTCCCCCGCGGGGATGCGCAGCTGCTCGACTTCCTTCTTGAACGAGCGCTCAGCCATGGTTTGCCATCCGGAGGGTTTCGGCACATTGCCTGGTCTGCTGCTGGGGGTAAGTCATCGTTTTCTCCTGTCCTTGTCTGCACGGGCGCCCGTCATTTCGTTCGATCGTCGGGTTCCGTGGCAGCGGCTTTCCAATTACTTTAGAAATGAACCATTTTTCTGTCAACAGAAAATATGAAATTTCATGGAAGTCAAAAACCCGCAGGAAAAACAAAGTGATAGATGGTTCATTTTGGTGCGGCACTGCACCAATGAAGTGCTGCTGCGAAGGCCTTTGTTTACGCGGCATCACGTCATGGCGCTGCTGCAGGTGCACAATGCCCTGTCTGTCGGGCACCAAAAAAGGGCGGGCGCCGTGGTCTGCCGTTCCGGGTCCGGCCTGCCGGAAAAAAGCCGTGGATTGGCCGGTCTGCGCAAGCGGGCGGAAGGCGGGAAATCGGGCGCGGGCGCTGCCGGCGGTGCGCGTCAGGGTGTCGGCGGGCCGCTCCGCACGTACACGGCGAGGCGCGCCGATGCCCGCGGTGCACCCAGACGAAAATCGGCCCTGGCGGGCGCTTCGCTAGTCGAGTCCGGTGACCGGCCGCTGCCCTGGACCGGCGGGGCGATCGGCGTCGGGCACGAGCTGCCAGAAGATCCAGGCGGACGCCATGGTGATCGCGCCGACGCACAGGAAGGTGGCGTGGAAGGCGCCGAGCTGTTGCCGGGTGGCAAGTTCCGGTTGTTCGGCAAACACCGCCAGCAGCGCGCCGGCCATTGAGACCCCGAGGCTCATCGACAGCATCTGCACCATCGACAGCAGGCCATTGCCGGCGCTTGCGTGCGGGGCGTCGAGGTCCTTGAGAGTGACGGTGTTCATGGCGGTGAACTGGATCGAGTTGACTGCGCCGAACAAGGCCAGAACGAGCACATGTGTCCAGGTCGGCTGCGCCGGGGCGAACAGCGCGAAGCCGGCCATCGCCATGCCCAGCACCACGGTGTTGCCGACCAGCACGCGACGATAGCCGAGACCGAGGATGAGCGGCGGCACCAGCCGCTTCGAGGCGATCGCGGCGGCGGCCACAGGCAGCATCATCATGCCCGACTGAGAAGGGCTGAAACCCATCGAGACCTGCAGCACCCGCGCGGTGACCAGCTGGCCGAGATTGGCCGACACGGCGCAGGCCAGCGAGCCCGCCACGAACAGGCCGATCGCCGCGGTGAAGATGCGCCGCGTACCGAATCGGTCCGCCAGCCAGCCGCTTGCCGGAATCACCGTGGCCATGGTCAGCGCATAGGCGATCACCACTGACTGCATCCGCAACGGGCTCTCGCCAAGGCTCGCCGCCATGCGCGGCAGCGCGGTGTTGACGATGGTCGCGTCGAGCGTCTGCATGAAAAAGCCGACGGCGACGAGCCACAGCACATAGCGGGAGGCGGGCGGCGGGGCGCTTGGCATGGCAGCCTCATGATCGGGACAAGCGGAGGATTGTAGCCGTCGATGGCGGGGCTCCGCAGGCGGCGGCCGCCGTCACCATGCCGCGCGGCGACGTAGAATCGATGCCCCGAGCTCTGCGCCGCCAACGATCGCCGTCGCGATCCCGCCATCACCCCGAATGCCACAGACCCTTGCCGCGCCGGTACACAGCGAACTGTTGATCAAGAAGAGCCGCTTCATCGGCTGTGTCCAGCCGGTGCCCGATCGCGCAGGCGCACAGCGCATCGTCGCCGCCCTGCGCGCCGAGCATCCCGGTGCCAACCACGTGTGCTGGGCCCTGCTTGCGGGCGGACAGTCCGCCGCGGTGGACGATGGCGAGCCTGGCGGCACGGCGGGTCGGCCGATGCTCGACGTGCTCCGCCACCAGGACCTCGAAGGTGTGCTGGCGACCGTGGTGCGCTACTTCGGCGGCATCAAGCTGGGCGCCGGCGGTCTCGTGCGCGCCTATACCGACAGCATCGCCCAGGCGCTGCGCGACGCGGAGAAGGTCCCCATCGTGCGCATTCAAACGCTGCGCTGCCGCGTGCCCTACGCGCTGGAAGGACTGCTGCGGCGCGAGATCGAGCTTGCCGGCGCCGCTCTGGGGGAGGTCACGCACGGCGCCTCGGTGGAGATGACATTCGCGCTGCCCGAGGATGCGGCGCAGGCCTTCATCGCGCGCCTCGGGGAAAGCGGTCAGGGAAAGCTTGAGTGGCTTGGTGAGGACGAGGCGTGAGCCGCGCCTGCGCCGCAGTGTCGTCTGGACTGACGCGCTGGACATGACCCGCAGCGCGAACCGCCGACACGCTTCGCTGCGACATCGGCCCACTCGTCGTACCATGCGCTGCAGCTATCCCGGATTCATGCCCATGCACACCCCCATTACCACTCGAGGCGGCCATGGCCGCTGACCCCCACGCCGCAACCCGCCGTTATGGCTACGTGCTCGGTGGTATCAGCATCGTCGCTGTTCTAGCCGTCTGCACACTCTATTTCAATGGTGCCCTGCAGGACCGCCAGGACCCCAATCGCAACCTGGTAGTCGCTCCCGGGGCCCGCGAGCTCGTCTTGCTACGCAACCGTGCCGGCCACTACATCGTCCCCGGCGAGATCAACGGCCGGCCGGTGCGCTTCCTGCTCGACACCGGCGCTACCCTGGTCTCGGTCCCGGCGAAACTCGGTGGTGCGCTCGGCCTGCAAGCCGGTCCCCGCGGTGCCGCCCTCACTGCCAACGGCCCCGTTGAAGTGCGCGCAACGCGTATCGACACGCTTACTCTCGGCCCCTTTCGCCTCTCCAACGTTTCCGCCCACCTCAACCCCGGCATGGTCGGCGAAGACATCCTCCTCGGCATGAGCGCGCTGCGCCATCTGGAATTTACGCAGAGGGGGGACAGACTGACCTTGCGGGTGGCGGAGTGAGGGCCCGCGGATACTGTCGACTGGCTGAGGTCGGGCGGCGCCAACAGTGTCGAAGCTCCATCACCGTCCCGATCAAACGATGGCAAGAACTTCAGGCAGGGGCTTGCGCGGTTTCTGCGGCCAATTGCTGACTGCCGGATGACCGACAGCGACGATCATCACCGGCAGTTCAGTGGTGGCGAGCCCAAACTCGCGAGCTACCTGGGCGCCATCAAATCCACCCATGGCGCACGAACCAAGCCCCATGCCTTGCGCCGCAAGCATTAAGGTCATGGCGGCCAGAGAGGCAGAGCGCACCGCCTCATCGCGCTGCAATGCCGGGTCATCTTGATGGGACTCGGTCACCTGTGCCACCCATGCGTCGACCGTCCGTTGATCCATGATGTTGGCTTCTACGCTGGGTTTAAGCGCTGTCCTCAAATGCCCATGCGCCGCAAGCGTGCCGCAGATGATGAAAGCCACAGAGGCATCACCGACTTTTCGCTGCCCGAAGGCTGCCGACTTCAGGCGCGCTTTCGCGTCTTCCGAGCGCACGGCGATGAATCGCCAGTTCTGCAGGTTATAGGCAGATGGCGCCTTGGTGGCCAGATCAACCAGCGTTGCAATCGCATCATCATCCAACGGACGATCGGGTTGAAAGTTATTGACCGATGTGCGGGTTTCAATCGCGCTTTGTATGGAGATGTTCATGTCGTTGCCTGATGGAAAGACGAAGGGTTGAGAAGGGCGGTAGTCACTTGCCACGTGCTGTTGTCCACTGCACGGCGAAGACGCTTGCCAACACAATCAACAGTCCGAGAAGTGCAGTTCCCGTGATGGATTGTGAAAGGAGCGCCCAACCCAGTAGCACCGCGGTAAGAGGACTCAGCAGCCCCAGGGATGCAACGGCCACTGTCGGCAGACGGGTCACGCCGCGAAACCAGAGCGCATAGGCAAGCAAGGCACCGGCCAAGCTGAGGTAGGTGTAGGCAGCCCATTCCAGACGCCCCAAGGCCGGCAACGGTGCATCAGCCAGCCACGCGACGGGCGCGAGCATCAATCCGCCGATGACAAGCTGCCAGCCGGTCAGTGGCAACAAGGGCAGGTCCAGCTTCCAACGGCGTGTAAGCCATACGCCGGCCGCCATGCATGCCGCTCCCAACAATGCAGCGGCGATGCCTACGGGCTCGAACACCGTCTGCGGCGACAACAGCAGGACAGCCATTCCGAATATGCCCGCGACTGCCGACCAAAGCGTGGTTTGTGCAGGCGACCGACCGTCTACAGCCCAAGCCAGTACCATCACCAGCAAGGGCTGAATCGCGCCAAGCACTGCCGCCAGACCTCCGGGCAGGCGATAGGCTGCCACGAACAACAGGGCCTGGAAGATGCCGATGTTCAACGCCCCGAGTACCAGCAAACGCCACCAGTCCCGCCCGGCAGGCATCTGACGGGTGAACACAAGCAGCAGCAGACCGGCAGGCAGCGCCCGGATGAGTGCAGCCGTGAAAGGGCGATCCGGCGGCAGGAGTTCTGACGTCACGATGTAGGTGGAGCCCCAGATCGCCGGGGCCACTGCCGTAAGAAAGACATCGCGCCAGTGGTGAAATGGGGTTGCGTTTGACATGGCTGTGATTTATCTTCAGTTCAAGATAAAATGAGTGTGCCGACTACTTATCTTGAAGTCAAGACAAATGAAAGATCAATCCAGCCAACGACAACGCGACGCAGTAGATGTCATCCTCGAGCAATGGCAGAAGGAACGCCCCGACCTTGATGTCAGTGCGATGGGACCGATCGGACGCATCAAGCGATGTACGGCGCTTCTGGAGCGGCGCCTGGAATCCGGATTCGCAAAGTTCGATCTGAACCTATGGGAGTTCGACATGCTGGCCACGCTGAGACGTGCCGGCGCACCGTATCGCCTGAGTCCGACCGAACTGTTCTCTGCGCTCATGGTGACTTCGGGAACGATGACCCATCGACTCAAAAGGCTGGAAACCAGGAATCTGGTCGAGCGTGCCCCCAACGAGCAGGATGCCCGCAGTACGCTCGTGCAACTCACGCCCGAAGGGCTCACGCTGATAGATCGCGCTGTCGAGGGGCACGTTGAAAACGAGCGCTTGATGCTTTCGGCGCTGCCTGCCGATGTGCTCGCAGGTCTCGATGCCCATCTTTCTGTATTGCTGCAAGCCTTGGAGACTGCCGCCGAGCGTAGCGAATCCACACAAGCGGGCTAGTTGCACTGCGAAGCCCCCGCTGCACCGCCGGCTTCGTTGGCGTCCTCGCTCCGGCCGAACCCGGCGGGCCGCGTCGAAACTCGCCCTGAGGGTTCGGACAGCGACGCGACAATTCTATCGACTGAAAGAGAAACTCAAGACCGAACTCGTCCGCTCAATCGATGAGCAAGCGCGATCGGGCGAGGAAATCTGAATTACCCCAGCGAGGAAAATTCGCTTGCACTTGACAGTGTTGAGCACAGCCGGGCAGTCAGGGTGGGCGCCACTTGGGCAATCAGATACAACGATCCTAGACCCGACCCCGGCGCTGTTGCGGGATCAAGGCACCGTTGTGCACACTGCCACATTGAACGTCACGAAATCGAGGGCGCGCCATAGGTGCTCGTAGCAGAGCATGCGGCAGCAAGGCAGTTCTGTGAAAAGGCGCGGGCGCTTGCCGTCGGGGGCGCCTGTGGCCAGGGCGGGGCTGCTCAGTGCCTCTGTGCACGTGCAGGCGTAGTCACAGGGCCCGCCGCACGATCCTGCCCACGCATCCCCGGATGCAGCCCGAAATGGGCCGCGATCTCGCGGTAGCTGTAGGCACCGCTGGCATGGGCGGCAATGATCGCCTCATCCCTGGTAGCGTGGCTTGCCGCGATGGCGGCCAGCGAAGGGGCAGGGGTTATGGCGTAGTGTGACGAGGAGAGCTATTTCGGCTAGCCGTTTGCTTGCCGGCTCTTGACTTGAAAGACGGTATCTGACGCCGTTATCCGCGCTCTCGGATATCGTATTTGATAGCAAAGTCATATTTGGTTAGGCTCACAGGGCGATGAAAAAGCGCTAGACTCCTCACCGGCAAAGGACCCCAGCGTAATTTTCATGGCGACTTCAGGGCGAGATTTGATTTTTCAATTCGATTTGAGGTGCCGAATCGCCCATCGGAGGGCGCTCCGATGGGCTGTTTCGGCAGCCGCTTCATGCGCCCGCCCTCGAATTGCCCAATTTCGCAATTCTGAGAAGGTTGTAGGCCGCGCCGGATATGAAGGCTGCCATCTGGGTTTTCGCCTGACCAATGAATCGGCTCTTTCTCATTCCGCCCACCGTCTTAAGCCAGCCAAATATCTCT
>NZ_WUAF01000028.1 GCF_009800965.1 Cognatazoarcus halotolerans
GCTTGTCAATACATCCAGCGAATTATTTTTAACAACCCGCCGCATCCATCAACCCCTCATCGCCCCGCAAAACCCCGCCAAGCAACGAGAGCGGCGAATTATACACACCAAATCTAGACCGTCAACACAAAAGAAAAATCGAACCTCAGTCGTCACCGAAGACCGCTCCACCCCCCGTGTAATTCTCGAAGCGGGTGCTCTCCCCAATGAAGGTCATCCGAATCGAGCCCGTCGGACCGTTCCGGTGCTTGCCGATAATCAGCTCAGCAGTCCCTTTGTCAGGGGAATCCGGGTTATAGATTTCATCGCGATAGATAAACATGATGATATCGGCATCCTGCTCAATTGCGCCGGATTCGCGTAGATCAGACATGACCGGACGCTTGTTGGGACGCTGCTCAAGACTCCGATTCAACTGCGACAAAGCCATGATCGGAACATGAAGTTCCTTGGCAAGCGACTTCACGGAACGAGAGATCTCGGAAAGCTCTGCGGCGCGATTGTCGCTTTGCTTCAGAGAAGTCATAAGTTGAAGATAGTCGATGACGATCAACCCAAGCTTGCCGCACTGTCGATACAGGCGACGCGCCCTCGCCCTGAGATCGGTCGGATTCAACCCGGGCGTCTCATCTATATGGATCGGCGCATCGTGCAGCTTGCCCAGTGCATACGTTAGCCTTTGCCACTCGTCATCACTTAGCTGGCCAGTCCTGATTCGATGCTGATCCAGCCGACCAACTGAAGCAAGAAAGCGCATCGCCAACTGCGTGCCGGGCATCTCCATCGAGAAAATGGCGACAGGAAGATGTGCCTCGACCGCCACATGTTCGGCGATATTGAGCGCCAGCGTAGTCTTCCCCATCCCCGGCCTACCTGCGACGATGATCATGTCGGTGGGTTGCAATCCCGACGTTTTCGCATCCAGATCAACCAACCCGGTAGGGATGCCGGTTATCTGCGACGGGTTGTCTCTGTCGTACAGCTCCTGAATGCGATCGACAACCTGACCAAGAATAGGCTGAATCGGGACAAATCCACCGGTGTTTCGCGCCCCGGCTTCGGCGATCTCGAACACCTTTGCTTCCGCTTCATCGAGGAGCGTCTTGGCATCCTTCCCTGAAGGCGTCAGAGCACTCGAAGCGATATCGTCACCCACAGACACAAGCTTTCGCAGAATTGCCCTCTCGCGAACAATCTCCGCATAGCGGCGGATGTTTGCCGCAGATGGAGTACTGTTTGCGATCTCGCCGAGATATGCCAGGCCGCCAGCCTGTTCCGCTTCTCCGTTCTTCTCCAGGGACTCGAAAACCGTCACCACATCGGCCGGCTTCCCGAGCTCGATCAATTTCGAGATGTGCTGAAACACTCGACGATGATCGTCACGATAAAAGTCCACTTCGGAGATCAGATCTGCAACTCGATCCCATACGGTATTGTCCAGCAGCAGACCACCGATAAGCGACTGCTCCGCCTCGATCGAATGAGGAGGAAGCTTCAATGCGGCAAGCTGGGGATCGGTCGATGGACCTGCCGGGCGGCGACTCGTAGACATAAGATTGAGATCTTCGGATTTCGATATTGCGTGACACAAAACAAAAAGGCTGCCAATTGGCAGCCCTTCTTGCAACAGCTATTCGAGCTTACTGCTCGCCGAGGACCGAGACAGTGATCTCGACAACCACGTCCGAATGCAGGGCCACCCGCACCACAGCATCCCCAACAGCCTTGATCGGGCCTTCCGGCATGCGCACTTGCGCCTTGTCGATACTGAAACCCTGAGCCTCGAGCGCCTCAGCAACGTCGGCATTCGAGACCGAACCAAAAAGACGGCCATCCATGCCAGCTTTTCGGGTGATCTGCACCATCAAGCCTTCGAGCTTGCCGCCCAGTTCCTGGGCAGCGGCGAGCTTCTCAGCCTGAATCCGCTCCAGCTCCACACGGCGTGCTTCGAATTCGGCCATGTTCGCGCTTGTTGCACGTTTGGCCATTCCCTGAGGAATCAGGTAATTGCGAGCGTAGCCGTCCTTTACCTTGACGACGTCACCAAGCCCACCGAGATTCGCGACTTTATCGAGAAGAATGATTTGCATGACTCAGCCCTCTCTCACAGATGCAGATCAGTGTATGGCATCAGGGCCAGGAAACGAGCACGCTTGATAGCGGTCGTCAATTGGCGCTGATAGCCAGCCTTGGTGCCGGTGATACGTGCCGGCATGATCTTGGCGTTTTCAGTAACGAAGTCCTTGAGCAGATCGACGTCCTTGTAATCGATTTCCTCGATCTTCTCGGCGGTAAAGCGGCAAAACTTGCGGCGCTTGAAGAGGCCACCACGGCCACCACGATCTTCACGACGTTTCGGTTTGAAAGCCATTTTCGTTTCCTTCCAAAATACTCAATGTTTGTATATGCAGCACCAGGGAGCGGCTTCGCTTGTTTCTGGCTGCAACAAATCCTCTTACCAGCACATTACGCCCGGGCTCCACGAGCTCCAGCAATTTCGCCGAATCGCCAACTGCAACGACCGACATCTCGCACTGGACCTCGCGCTCGAGACCTGATTCCAACTGTCGCGAAGTGTGTTGCAATGTTCCTGCAACTACCGGCACCCCACCGGGGGTTAGCCGTCGCGGTTGAAGCTCAACAATCTGCCCGGACAGCGCAAGCTGATTCTGCCCTTCCAAGCGGGCTTTCAGGCGGCAGACGGCTCGGCGTCGGCCTTGTCATCGTCGGTGCTGGCAGGCGTGAGCGACTTGGCCTTTTCTTCCTTCATCATCGGCGACGGAGCGGACACAGCCTTCTTCATCTTGACCGTGAGGTGACGCAGCACGGCATCATTGAACTTAAAGGCATGCTCGAGCTCACCGAGCGTCTCACCGTCACATTCGATATTCATCAGAACGTAATGTGCCTTATGAATTTTCTGGATCGGGTAGGCAAGCTGCCTGCGGCCCCAGTCTTCGAGACGATGGACCTGCCCTTCACGTGAGGTGACGAGCGATTTGTAGCGATCGATCATGGCCGGGACCTGTTCGGACTGGTCCGGATGAACGATGAATACGATTTCGTAATGGCGCATGTAAACCCCTTCTGGATTTTGTGTTACACGAAAAGCCCCCCGGCATGCGTTTCCGGTGGGGCAAGGAAAGCCGAGCAGTTTAATTCAAAACAGGGATCACACGCAATCGGGACTGTGCCGCGTATGCGGCACCCGATGATGCACGGAGACTCATCAGCCCCTGGCGGGCACCATGATATCGGCTTCGCCCTCAAGTACGACCTTGCCGGCCACGGTACACACCGTGTCGAACTTCGCTTTGCGCTTCTCCGGGTTAAGCTCTTTCACCGTGACTTTCGCGACGACGGTGTCGCCAACCTTGACGGGTGCCTTGAACTTGAGCGTTTGCGAAAGATATATGCAACCCGGCCCGGGGAGCTTCGTCCCAAACACCGTGGAGATGTAGCTGGCGGAGAGCATGCCGTGGGCGATGCGCCCCTTGAACATGGACGCGCCGGCAAGCTCGTCGTTGAGGTGAACAGGGTTTGTATCGCCGGAAACGCCCGCGAACAGAAGAATGTCGGCATCGGTCACGGTGTGCCCATAGGCGGCCGACATACCCAGTTGAAGATCTTCAAAGGCATATCCGTAAAATTCGTCGAAGTTCTGGTTTTCAGTTGTCATTGCATCTGCTCCGAAGGGATTTGGTGGGCAACTGGAACACTGCCACATCTCATTGCGGCGAAGCGGATCTTCTCATGGCAAGCACCCGCTGCGGCGCAGCATACAGGATACATCGGCTTGGACGGGGCCGGTACCCTGGCAATCAGAAACGCCCATGCCTTCATCTGACGTCACCTTACGCGGCAGCGTCGCCTTCGAGGGGCGCCCTGATCTCAAAGACGCCGCAGATCGAAGCAGTATTCGCCATATGCCCGAGAGGGCGCCTCCCGCGGCTCTGGAAGATCTGCTACCGCGAGTGCTTCGACCACCACCCGTTCCGCTCTCCGACGACGCGCTTCCTCACGATCCCTGGGCAATCCTTCATACGCTTCTCCGCGTGGATGCCAGTTGAACAGTGTCAGTCGCAATGCCTCGGCCGCCCCGAGCGTCAGCACCAGTTCGATGCGGTCCATCGCCGGCAGTTGGGGATGCAGGCCGTGCAGCGGAACGAAGCTGCGATAGCGGATACCGGCGAGGCCTAAGGTCGCTGGTCCATCAGCCTCAACTCGCAATGGCACCTTGCAATCGTTGACCCGCAGAACCAGGCCTTCCAACTGCGACGCATCGTGCGCGCAGATACGCAGCTCGATACGCTGGGTACTCGCATCCACGAGTCTCGAGTCTGACGGTTGCTGGGTGGTGACATCACCGATCAACGGCCAGAACTCCTGTGCAGTCAGGACGCGGACCCTCAACCCCGCCCAATCGAGGCTGCGTAGCTCGCGCCTCGAATCGTCCAGCAAAAGCGTCTCGATATGCTCGCCCAGGGCCAGTCCGTGACGATCGAGGTCGGCGAAGACCTCACGCAGGTCGTGCGCGAGATACCATGGCAGCGCAAACTGATCGTGAAGCCGGCTTCCCCAGTCGACCAAAGGTTCGTCAAACGGATGACAAGCGAGACGAGCCACCACGGATCGGAGCAATGCCGCTTCAGCCGACAAAGTCTCAGCGTCCTGGGCCATCCGGAATGCACGAAATTCGACCAGCCCGGCCAGGCCTCTGGCGCCCAAATACGGATTCCACAGCTTTTCGATGTTAAGTTCGCTGCGGTGACTGTTTCCCGCCGAATCGGCCAGAAACGGCGCCAGACTGGCCCAGATGAACTCAGGCGTGGGAGATTCGCGCCGCTCGATCTGTTCGATGGCCACTTCAAGCTCGGCCCGGCGCTCCTGTGGCCCTTCGTCGGCGCGCGGCGCCTGGCTACCGCTGCCGATCGAATCTGGCGCCTGCCAGTATGAAAGTGCGGGATGCCGGTTGAAGTAGCGCACCAGACGCGGCAGCAGATGTGGCGTCAGGAAAAACGGGCTCTGCTGTGCCGTTGGACCGCCCAACGTCAGCTGCCCTCCTCCGCCGGAATCGGCCTCACCGCCGTTATAGTGCAGCCGATAGGGGTACAGACCCAGATTGTCGGCCGCCGCGAAGAGCGCGGCATTGACCCGATAGAACTCTTGCAGGCTGGTGGCAGGCGCGAGATTGGCCTCGATCACCGCCGGATCCGGCGTCAGACTGGTCCACTGCAGGCGACCATCCACTGGTGGCGGATGACCGCGAAGTACCAGTCCCGTCAGACCCGCCGCACTCGCCGCCCTACCAATCACGCCCAGCAGCTCACAGAATCGGTCGTGCTCGAACACGGCTGGCAATTCGATGGCTGGCCATCCGCCCTGATCCTCGGGAAGTGCATCGAGCAGCAGCAACAGGATACCGGCCTCGGCAAGCTCATCGCGCAGCCCCTCTGGCGGTATCGGTCCGGCGTGCAGCGACGGGCGCCCCAGCAATTGATCGGAAAGACTGTCGGGCGCAGCGCCTCCTCCTTCGATGCGGATCAACAAGCGCAGCTCGCCGCTACATGCCAGCGCGCAGCTCTCGGCAGCCCAGCCACGACCACGGGCACCCTCAATGAGGCAGCGACGCAGTGTCTCGAGCTCGAACCGGGGGCACGGCGCCTCGACGATCAGCGGGTCCGGCGGCCCCTCCCAGATGGGGCAGCCATCGCGACGCGCAAGCACACCGAAGCTCCAGCGTGCGCGCGCCTCTCCGGGATACTGCCGGCCAAGCGTCCGGAGGAACGCGCAGCCCGGAAGGGCTCTGGAAAAATCCCGCAGGAGTTCGCCGGCACGCCTTTCCTTCTCGCCACCGAGCGCCATGTGAAGCCATTCGGCAGACTCGGCATGGCGGTCCGTAAAGGTGGGTTCGGCACCGACCCAGATCTCGGTGCCCAACGCTTCGATTCGGGCGTCCAGCTCGCGCAGTGCCGCGAGCGTATCGCGATCCGGCCCCTGGTACGATTCATTCATCAGGCTGATTCCTGGTGCGCCTGCGCGCCGTCAACAAACAATGAACAATGCAAATGGCCGCGCCCCTGGCGGCCAGCCGGTACAGACAAACGACGATTCCGCAACTGTCATTCAATATCCATGCCAAGGGATCACGTCAAACTGCCCGCATCCGTACGCACCGAAACAAAGCTCGGCAAGTTCCCGCGGGCCACATTCGAGTGCGCACGAACCGGCGACGCACCACAATGAGGCGTTGGATCGCTCCCGACAAGGTCGATATGGGGGGCGCCTTCCGTTCTGTCTGGCAAAGGCAGATCGACCGATCCGCCAGCAGTATCGGTTGTTCCATATCGATTGCGTGATCCGGGCAGGACGCCGCGCCGATGCTCACTATGAAGCCCGGTACCCGCCTTTCAATGAATGCCGTTCTCGAGGACATGTCGGCACTCACGACTGTCCCCTCCCCCATCGAAGGCAAAGACCATCCCTCGAGGGCTTCCCGTACGGATTACCGATCCGCGTTCCCCCATCGCCTCAACCTTGCGCCGAAGGATCGGCCACGCTGTCCAGGCCGCCTTCGCCGATCAACCCCGAGGCCCTGAGCACCCGACGCTCTACCGCCATGCGCTCGACAGCTACCCCGCCCGGATTGGCCAGCGTGAACCAGCGGCGCGCGCGGGTGATACCGGTATAAAGGAGTTCGCGGGTAAGGATCGGACTGGGCGTTTCGGGCATGACCATGGCCGCGTGGTCGAACTCGGAGCCCTGAGACTTGTGCACCGTCAGCGCAAATACCGTCTCGATCGCCTGCAGACGGCTCGGCAAGACCCAGCGAATGCCCTCGCCACCACCGTCGGCAGGAAACACGACTCGCAAAATCGGCTCCGCGTCTCGCCCGCCTGGCACGGCGAGGGTGATGCCGATGTCGCCGTTCATCAGGCCCAGCCCGTAGTCGTTGCGCGTCACCAGTACCGGCCGACCGGGATACCAATCCCTCGTCGGCTCGATCAGGCCCTCGGCGGCAAGCGCTGCGGCGATCCGTTGATTGAGTCCTTCCACACCCCACGGGCCACTCCGCAGCGCGCACAATACCTGGAAGGCGCCGTGCGCTGCCAGCACGTCGCGCGCCCATGCGTCCAGGTCCGCGGCGTCGGCATTGCCAGACGGGCATCCGCGTTTCACGACATCGAGGTAATGGCGGTATCCCTTGCGATCCGCCAAGGAATCTCCTCCGCGCCCGCCATCGACCACCAGTGAGTGGAAGGCAGGATCGTCGATTCCCCGCAAGGACAGGAACGCCAGATCGCCATGGCGGTCCGCGCGGAATTGCACCAGGGCACCGGCATCACCCCTGTTGACCGCTTCCGCAAGACGCCCGATGCCGCTCTCGGCCCCGAAGCGATGACTGTGACGCAGCATCGCGACAACCTGATCCAGCGCGGTCCCATCCTCATCCAGCAGATCTTCGTCAATCTGCTCGCCAGTGGCGCTTCCGAGCCAGTCGCGGGTCCGTGACGTGAAATGACCGCCTACGGCCCGTCGGCACAACTCGCCGAGCACCGCGCCGGCCTCGACCGAGGCGAGCTGGTCCTTGTCGCCGAGGAGAATCAGCCGAGCACCCGCAGGCAAGGCCGCCAGCACCGCCGCCATCATCTCGAGGTCGATCATCGACGCCTCGTCGATCACCAGCACGTCGAGCATCAGGGGCGCCTGCGCATCGTGTCGGAAGCGCCGACTATCCGGGCGGCTGCCGAGCAGGCGGTGCACGGTGCCGACCGACGTTGGAATTGCGGCACGTATCGCTTCGCCATCGCCCAGGCCGTCGAGCCCAAGCCCACCCACTGCACCGGAGATCGACGCCCCGAGACGCGCCGCCGCCTTGCCGGTCGGCGCCGCCAGGCGGATACGCAGCGGACGCCCGCCGTCACGCATCGTCAGCGCCTGCAAGAGCGCCAGCAACTTCACCACGGTGGTGGTCTTGCCGGTACCGGGCCCTCCGGTGAGGATTGCAAAGCGGTTGCGCGCCGCCAAGGCACAGGCAAGCTTCTGCCAGTCGGTCGCCGCCACGCCCGTGGCCGGAAACAGGACATCCAGTGGCGCGCGCAGCGCCTGTGCCGACACCTCTCCGTCGTTGCTCGCCCCCAGACGGGCGGCGATACCCGATCGGACAGCCTGCTCGTGTCGCCAGTAGCGCCGCAGGTAAAGTCTGTCGCCGGCGAGTACCAGCGGGACGTCGCCTTCACCCGTGCCGACCAATTCGGGGCAATCGAGCGCTGCGCGCCATGCCTCGATGGTCAGGCCTGCCAGCACCCTGCCCGGCAGATCGGCTGCAATTTCCTCACCGGTATCGCCCTCGGGGGGCAGCGACAGCACGAAGCTCGGGTCGGCCAGCGTCGCCGCCAGATCGAGACAGACATGGCCACGCCCGAGCTGGTGGCTCGCAAAGGCGGCGGCAAGGATCAGCCAGGGATCGGCCTCAGGCACTTCGCGCCACAGGAAACCGGCAAATGCCGCGTCGAGACTGCGCAACCACCCGCGCGCCGCCCAACGCGCGATCAGCGCCTCTACGGCCGCTCGCTGCCCCACACCGGCCGAGCCCCCCGCCGTGCCCGCGAGACAAGGCATCATGTGCTCTCTCCAATCAGCGGCACCCGCGCGAAGAGGTGATCCAGCGCTTCGATCATGGCCTTGGGCGGACGTTCGAAATGCATCCCCTGGCTCTGCGCACAGCTGCCGCGCAGGAAGAGATAGACCGCGCCACCGACGTGACGCTCGTAGTCGTAGTCGGGCAGGCGCGCCTTGAGCAAGCGGTGCAACGCGAGCAGGTAGAGTGAATACTGCAGCTCGTAACGCGCCGCCAGCACCGCGCTGCGCATGGCTTCCGCGGTATAGGCCGAATCATCCGGGCCAAGCCAGTTCGACTTGTAGTCCACCACGTAATAGCGGCCATCGTGCTCGAACGACAGGTCGATGAAACCCTTGAGCATCCCGCTCAGCCGGTCCTGCGCCAGCGGCGGACGCGGCCCGCCGTCGAGCGTATCGCTGCTCACCAGTCGGTCCAGCACCGTCGTATCCACCTCGCCGGCCGCAATCCAGAACTCCAGCTCCGCCACAGCACCGGCCAACCCCGCCAGGGCAAAGCGGGTATTGCCGTCCGGCAGGACGAAATCCCGTGTAATGAAATCCGCCATCCACTCGACCAGCGAATCAATCCAGGCATCCCAGCCACGCCGCGCACAGCGCCGCGCAATCGTGTCACGCAGCCAGTCCGGGTGAGCGGCAAGCGTGGCGAAGCCGGTATCCGCAGCCCATTCCAGCAGATCGTGGAGGAAGGTACCGACCTCGGCCCCGCGCGGGAAAGCGTGCAGACCAATGGAGGCCGCTCCCGGTGCGGATGGCGGCTGTCGCAGGATCTCGCGAAACACATCCTCACGCGCGCTGTCCGCCACCGCACTGCTCCCCTGCGGCTCGGCGGTGGCGAGCGCCGAGTAGCTGGCGATCCACCAGTGCTCGCGCACCGCGCGCCGGGGCAGGCGCGCGGATCCGTGCGCACCCGCAAGGGCATGCGGCGCGAACGCGGCATCGGTCGGCAAGGGCGGCTCGCCGCCGACGATGATCTCGTCACCGTGCAGCAGAGCCGCCACGCAGTCGGCCAGTCCGGCCGGTGCGATCTGCGCCCCGCCCGCCAGCAGATAGCCCGGCGCGCTCGCTGCCAGCATCTTGAGCGGTGCCAACCCGACCCAGGTGGCATGACGCGCGCGGGTCAGCGCAACGTAGAACTTGCGCAGGTCTTCGCCCAGGCGTTCGCGGTCGGCACGCGCCAGCTGCATCGCATCCGCTTCGAGCAGAATCTCGCGGCGGCCATCCGCATGGTGCAGCACGATCGGGCAATCGCCGGACTCCACCGGCCGGAAGGTCGCGGCGAAGGGCAGGAACACCAAGGGGTACTCGAGCCCCTTCGATTTATGAACGGTGACCACCTGCACCAGGTCGGCGTCGCTCTCCAGCCGGATCTGGCGCGCGTCGCCCGTGCCGCCGGCGGGGTCGGCGCGCTGTTCCGCCAGATAGCGGATCAGCGCGTGCTCGCCGTCGAGCTGCGCCGCCGCCTGCTGGAGCAGTTCAGCGAGGTGAAGCAGGTCGGTCAGCAAGCGCTCGCCGCCACGTTGTCCGGTGACCGAGAGCAGGCGCGCCGGCAGACCGAAGTCGTGCATCAGATGGCGCAGCATCGGCAAGACGCCCTGCCTGCGCCAAATGTCGCGATAGGCGCGAAACTGCAGCACCCGCGCCTCCCAGGCAAGCTCGTCGCGGTTGAGTGCCTCCAGCTCGGCCAAGCCAAGTCCGAGCAGACCGGTGGCAAGCGCGGCACGCAGCAGGCGAGGATCGTCAGGCTCGGCGCAGGCCGCAAGCCAATACTCGAGCGCTTCCGCCGGCACCGTCTCGAACACCGAATCGCGGTCCGACAGGTACACGCTGCGCACGCCACGCATCGCCAGCGCCTCGCGAATCGCATCGGCCTCGGTCCGGTTGGCTACCAGCACCGCCAGATCCTTCGGCCGCAATCGCGCGTAGTTGCCATCGGAGGCCACGAAACCCGCGCTGCCGAGCTCGCCGGCATTGAGCAGGCGCACCATCTCGCTCGCGCACGCCGCCGCCATGTCGGCGAGATACGCGCCCTTCGAAAGTGGCTTGTCGCCCGATGCGGCCAGGTGCCACATCGTTAGCGCCGGCTGCGCCGCACCGCCCACCACCAGCGTCTCGCGACAGCCTTCGGCCTCGGCTTCGATGAACGGCACCGGGTTGTCGCCGCCGTGACGGAACAGAAAGGCTCCCTCGCCCGTCTCGCGCTCCTCGGCGAGGCCGAACAGACGATTCACCGCCGCCACCATCGCGTGGCTTGAGCGGTAATTACGTCTGAGGGTATATAACCGCCCGGCACAGTCGCGGCGCGCAGCCAGATAAGTATGGATGTCCGCGCCGCGAAAGGCATAGATCGCCTGCTTGGGATCACCGATCAGCACCAGTGCGGTATCGGCACGGCTATCACGCACCCGATAGACCGCGTCGAAAATACGGTATTGCACCGGGTCGGTGTCCTGGAACTCGTCGATCAGCGCCACCGGGAACTGCGCGCGGATACGTGCGGCAAGCCGCTCGCCGCCCGGCCCGGCGAGCACCGCATCGAGCCGCGTGAGCAGGTCGTCGAAGCCCATCTCGGCGCGGCGCCGGGTCTCCTGCTCGAAGCGATCGGCGACCCAGCGGGCGGCATGGCAAACGAGTTCGAGACGGCAGTCCGGCAGCGCGGCGAGCGCATCGGCAAGCGCAGCCAGCACCGGTACGACCGGGTGCGCCGGCGGTGCCCCCTTGAACCCCTCCTGCAAGCCCTGCGCGCTGAAGCGCGTCCACGCCGCATCGCTCAGCGCGGGCTTGATCTGCGCGGGATCTCCCGCCCATGTTCGCAGCGCCGCAAACCACGGCTTGTAATAGCGCGCCTGAATCTTGCGCCCGTCGACCTGCTTCGCCGCCACCGCCTCGTCGAAGAGCGTATCCAGCTCGTCGGCCCACAGATCCCAGCCAGCCTTCAGCGCGGCAAGTCGCTCACCCCGCTCTTCCAGCGTGGCCGCCAGCAGGTTTGCCGGCTCGCCCGTCGGCTCAAGCGCCCCGGCGTGCGCGACGAGCTTGCCGATCGCGCCCTGCAGCGTGTCCGGGCCGCTCCACCACTTCGACACCTCGCCGGCCGCGGCTTCCGGCAAGCCGGCGTAGAAGGTGCGCCAGTAGTCGCGTACCACCTCGGCGAGCAGTTCGCCCTGGTCGGTCTCGAGTTTCTGCGAAAACAGGCTGGCGCTGTCGAAGGCGTGCTCGCGCAGCATGCGGTTGCACCACCCGTGGATGGTGGACACCGCCGCTTCGTCCATCCACTCGGCGGCAAGCTGCAGCTTGCGCGCGCAGCCCGGCCAGGCCTCGGGCGGATAGCCCATCAACAGCGCCTGCAGGAATTCGTCGCGGGCCCGCGGCGTCGCCGGGTTCTGCTGGAAAGCCTCGGCCGCCTCGGCGAGACGCCGCCGGATGCGGTCGCGCAGCTCCTTGGTGGCGGCCTCGGTAAAGGTAACCACCAGTATTTCCGGCGGCACCAGCGGCCGTTCGAAGGCCGCCTCGCCACCGTGGCCGAGCACCAGCCGCACGTACAGCGCCGCGATGGTGAAGGTCTTCCCGGTGCCGGCGCTGGCCTCGATCAGGCGGCTGCCGCGGAGCGGGAAGGCAAGCGGATCGAGGCCGACCACCGGGCGCTGCGCCTGTCCGGTCATTGCGCGTCCTCCTTCGCCGCATGCATGGCCTCGTGGAGCGGACCGAAGATGCGCTCCACGAGGCGCGCGAATTCGCCGCTCGACGCCAAGGCAGCGTAGTCCGGCCAGGTGCGGCGCAGGTAGGCGCTGCGGTCGCGTTCGCCGATCACGTTGAAGCCCCCTTCGTAGGCGACCTGCGCTTCGCTGTCGCCGCGGCGCAGCCATGCGAAGGCGGTGCGAGTGGCGAGCGGCAGCGGCCGGCACATGCCATCCAGCCACGTGACGACGATCTCCCCGAGCAGCACGCGCGCATCCTCGGTGGCAAGCGGCGCCAGTCGTACCGCACCCTTCTTGCTGAGCACCGTGCTGGTGACCGGGCCGGCAACGCACTGCCAGGCGAGGTGGCGCAGCCAGTAGCCGGTGAGCTTTTCGCCGCGGTAGCTGCCCTTGCCGTCGATGATCGCGCTCGGCTCGATCTCGATGATGCCGCGCGTACCGCCGTCGCTGCTCAGGCGCAAGCCGCCAAGCCAGTCAACCAGCTCCAGGTGGCCGCGCCCGGTCTCGAACACAAGCCGCAGTTCGGTCTCTTCCTCGCAAGCCCGCGGCCACTGCGCTCGCGCGCCGCAATATTCCTCGAAGAGCGCATCCAGCGGCTCGACCAACGCTGCCGCCGCCTGCCCGCCAAACGCCCCTTCGGCCAGCTCGCCGCGGCCGCGGATCTTCCCGAGCGCCCCCTCCCGCGCGGCGACGCCGTCCTCCCCGCGATCCACCGCCGCACGCTCGGCGCGGATCAGCTCATGCTGCAACTGCCAGGTCTGCAAGGCATCGAGTGCGAAAGGCTCGACATCCTCGCTCACCGCACTGTCGCGCTCGAATGCCACCTTGAGCCGCTGCCGGAAGAATGCCCTCACCGGGTCGCTCAGGAAATCGGCCAGTTCGCCGAGCGTGAGCGGCTCGTCCCTTTCCGGCGCCGACAAGGGTTCGTCCGCGACTGCTGCGGCCGCGTCGGCAAGCCATTCACGCGCATAGCTGAACAGCGGCGTATCGCTGCCGGGCGGCGGAAAATACGCACTACTGAAGGGCTGCAGCGGATGCGAGACGGTCAGCGCCTCGGGCAGGCTGCCGCCCCCCGCGCATTGCCAGCCTGCGGCAAGATGGTCGCGCAACTGGCCGACCAACACCGAGGGCGGGCGCTCGGAGTTGTCGTGGATGCTGTGGCCCACCCACGAGATGTACAGGCGCTCACGGGCCGACAGCAGCGCCTCGAGGAAGAGATAGCGATCATCCTCGCGCCGCGAGCGGTCGCCGGGGCGATAGTCGCCCCCCATCAGGTCGAAATCCAGCGGCGGCCGGCTGCGCGGGTAATCACCGTCGTTCATGCCCAACAGGCAGACGATCCGGAAGGGGATCGCGCGCATCGGCATCAGCGTCGCGAAGGTAACCGCGCCGGCAAAGAAGCGCTGCGACAGGCCGCCGCCATCGAGCGTGGCGAGCCACTGCTCCGACACCACCGAGAGCGGTAGGGCTTCGTCGAGCCCGACCTCGGCGCAGGCATCAAGCCAGCTCTCGATTGCGGACTCGAGCCGCGACACGGTGTAGGCATCGCCACTCGCGTCCGGCACGAACCAGTCGGCCAGCAAGGCACGCAGGCGCACGCCCCACTGCGCCGGCGGTGCCGGGCTGCGCAGGCGCTCCCAGGTGCGTTCGAGTCGCGCCAGCAGCTCGACCAAGGGCCCCAGCCGCGCAGCCTCGAGTCCGCCGATCTCCTCATACGGCTCGATCCCGCGCCAGGCTGGTGCATCCTGCCCCAGCGCGTAGCCGAGCAGCATGCGGCGCAGGCCGAACAGCCAGCTGTTCTGCGCAGCCGCCTCGCCCGCCGGCAAGCCGAGGCTGGCACGGTGCGCGCCGTCGAGCCCCCAGCGGATGTTGGCGCCACGGATCCAGCGATGCAGCAGCGGCAGGTCGACTTCCTCGATGCCGAAGCGCCGTCGCAGCGCGGGCACGTCGAGCAGGTCGAGCACATCGCTCACCGTCACCCGCGACTGCGGCAGGCCGAGCAGCGTCTCGAGCGCGCCCGCCAGCGGATCGAAACCGCGCGTGCCCTGGTCGGCGAGGCTGAAGGGGATGAAACGCGGGTCCTCCTTCGCCAGCAGGCCGAAGACCGCCTCGATGTGCGGCGCATAGGCATCGATGTCCGGCACCATCACGATCACGTCGCGCGGGCGCAGGCTGTCGTCGGCATTGAAGGCGGCGAGCAACTGGTCGTGCAGGATCTCCACCTCGCGCTGCGGGCCGTGCGCCACATGGAACCGCAGCGAGGCGTCCCGCGCCGGATCGACGACAGTGCCGCGCGCGCGGATCTCGGGCATCGGCACCAGATCGAGGATGTCCTGCTGCAGTTGCTCGAGCACTGTCGCGCCGGTCTTGTCGACGAACAGGTCGATCCGCTCGCCCAGCTCGCCGAGGCGCGCGGCATGGCCGGCCCGCGCCGCCGGGTCGTCGTGCTCGTCGAGCAGCGCAATATAGTCGCGCCCCTGCTTGCCCCAGGCGGCGAGCAGGGGATGGGCATGCAGGTGCAGCATGTCCTCCGACAACAACTCCGGCCGGCCTGCCTTGGGCGCCTGCCGGCGGTACCGATGGCGCAGCAGGTCGCGACCGGAAACGATGTCGGCCCAGAAATGGCGGCACGGGTTATGCACGCACATCAGCACCTGCGACCACTGCGCCAGCGCTGCCAGCACCTCCAGCGACTGGCGCGGCAACGAACTGATGCCGAACACCAGCACTCGCCGCGGCAGCCCTGCCGGCCGCGGCGCGTCCGCCAGCTCGGCGGCACGCGCCAGAAAGGCGCGGTGCACGCCGGCGCGCCCGCCCTCCAGGCGCGGCGCACCCACGCCGGCCGCCACGTCCTCACGCAGCCGCCGCCACAGCGCCGCCTGCCAGCGCTGGTCATCCGGCAGCGGACGTGGCGCGCCGCGCGCATCGATCAACACGTCCTCCCCCGCCGCCCAGGCGGCCAGCCAGTCGGCCCGATAGACCTGGTACTGGTCGAACAGATCCGCCAGCCGTCCGGCAAGCTGAAAGCGTTTGCGCAGATCGGCGTCATCGGCCAGGAAGCGCTCGAGCGGATGGAACACCGGCTCGGCCATCACCATCGGCAACAGCCTCATCAGCCGCCACACCAGACGCGATTCATCGAAGGGCGAGGTCTCGGGCACGGCATCGCGTCCCAGCACCGCGCGGTACACCTGCCACAGGAAGCGCGACGGCAACAGGAAGTCCAGCCCCGCCGCAATGCCGCAGCCGCCATCGGCCTCGTCCGCAGCCAGCGAGAGCTTGAGCCACTGGGCGATGCCATTGCTCTGCACCAGCACCGTCTCGGTCTCGAGCGGCGCGAACGGATAGTGCTTCATCCACCCGACCAGCAGATCGCGCAGCGATTCGGCCTGGTTACCGTGGACCGGCACCAGGCCGGGATGAAGTTCGGATGAGGACACGAGGGAAATGCCGTCTTGCAGAGCCAAGAGGATAACGTGTCGCTAGCCGTCGCACGGAATGCCGCGAAGCGGCATGCTGGGCACCCGGATTGGGCACAGGATTAAAACGGCTTCCGGATAACTAAACAATGCTCATCCTCCCCAACCACTTCAAAGCCTTGTCTCCTGAAAAACGACGTCGCACGGTTGTCCTTGAAAACGCTGCCCTCCATGGATTTGCATGACGGGAATTGGCGAACGATTTGGCTAAGCGCCCATTGCCCGATACCGTGGCTCCTGTGTTCTTCACGGATTTGCAGGTTGTGCAGTGAAAGGACTTCACCTTTTGACTCTACACCGACATATCCAATCGGTTCAGAGCCCTCGTATATCAGGAAATTCGTCCAGGCGGGATAGTGGGCGGACAGCACATCCGATCGCCATTCACCCCAATGGCTCACGGTAAGCCGTTCCATATTTTGCTTGGTCAGCGCTTGTGCGAAGCAATGCTCGGCGTCCGTGGATGCAAGTAGCAGGCGCAGGTCACTCATTCAACATGACCCACGCTCGCCGATCCGTCGGCAGTGAAAGATCGTCGAGCACGTGCATTTCGCCGGCATCACCCCCCCGCCTCTGGCGCATCCTCGCCCTCACATCCGCACCACGTTCAGACCCTGACCGAACACCTCCCGCGCCACGTCGACCAGATGGTCGTGGTGGCTCAGGAAGATCACCTGGGTGCGGCGCGACAGTTCGCCCAGCGCGGCAAGCGCGGCGCGCGAGCGGGCGTCGTCGTAGTTGATCACCAGGTCGTCGGCGATGAAGGGCATGGCCGGGGCGTGGTCGAGGTGGAGTTCCAGCGCGGCCAGCCTCAGCGCGAGGTAGAGCTGGTCGCGGGTGCCGTCGCTCATGCCCTCGATCGGCACCACGCTGTTGTCGGCGCGGGCGCCGTTGAGGCTCGGCGGGTTGTGTTCGTAATCGACCACCAGCCGGCCAAAGCCGCCCAGCGTCAGCGACGAGAACAGCGTGCCCGCGCGCTCCAGCATCGGCCCCTGGCGCGCCTCGCGATAACGCTCGATGGCCCAGCGCAGCAGCCGCGCGGCGGTGGCGACGCGCAGGTAGCGTTCGGCGGCACCGGCCATCGCCGCCAGCGCCTCCTGCCGGCGGGCCTCGGCGCGGGCCGCATCCGCCTCGCCGCTGATGCGCTCGAGCTTGCGACGCGCATCGGCCAGCAGGCCGCCGAGCCGGCCCTGTTCTTCCATCGCGGCTTGGGCATCAACACGCGAGGTCTCAAGTTCGGCTTCCCGGACAGCAGGATCGCTGGCGTCACACTCGCTGGCGAGCTGATCCAGCGCCAGACCGTCGCCCGCCTTGCCGATCGACGCGATGGCTGCGTCGCGGGTCGTCTGAAGCTGGCGGACACGCTCGGCGCGTTCGATCAGCGGATCGAGTGCCGCCTCGTCGGCCACACCGGCGGCCCGCAGCAGCGGCGCCAGGCTCGCCTGGGCACCCGCCAGCGTCAGGCGATGCGCTTCGATGCGCTGCCCGCAGTCGGCCCTGTCCTTGCGCAGGCGTGCCTGCTCACGCTCGGCCTCGAGCGCGGCGCGCAGCCGCTGTTCCAGGGCCTGCGCGATCGCCTCGGCCGACTCACCGGCCAACTCCGCCCCACACTCCGCCGCCAGCGCCGCAGCCTGCCCCGCAAACTGGCTCAGGTCGCGTTGCATCGTCTCGATGCGACTGCGGCGCAACTCGTCGATGGCCGACAGACCAGCCTCGATTTTCTCGCACAACCCCAGCGCGGACTCGGCCACCGCGACCGCGCAGTCGGACGGCAGGTTGGTCTTCACCAGCGTCGCCGCCCACTCGTCCTGCCAAGCGTCCAACGCGGCCTGTGCCTCGGCGACCTTCCGCGCCCCGGTCTCGCGGGCCTGCCGAGCGCGCACCAGACGCGCATCGAGCACGCGCGCATTCTCGCGGCTGGCCGCTGCTTCCTCGAGCAAACGCGCGGCGCTGCGTATCAGGACCGGCATGCCCGCGTCGGCGCCAAGGCAAGCGGCGAGTTGGCCGCGCACCGCGTCGATTCGCGCTTTTATGCTGCTGCGTGCCGCGACAGCCTCGTCCAGCACATCGACGCCGCGCACCACGCCATCGCGCGCCAGCCGCCAGTCGCCAAGCTGCGCCAACGGCATCCCGGCGAGGCCGAGCGCATCCATGCGCGCCTGCCATCGGGTTTCGAACGTCCCAACGGCAGACCGGGCGGCGGCGGCCCTGCGCTCGGCCTCGGCACGCTGCGCCTCGAGGCGCTCGCGCCGGTCGACCAGCGCCTGCATCTCAGCGACATCCTGCGCCTTCTCGTAGCGCTGGTCAGCGAGCCGGTCTGCTTCGGCAATGAGAGTCTCGAAGCCGCTGGCGCCTTGCTGTGGCGATCGTTCGCCGTCCCGGATCGCCACCCAGCTGCGGTCGCGCAGTGTGCGGGCATCCGCCAACTCTTCAGCGGTCACCGGCTGACGACTGCGCGCAAACTGGCGCTCGGCAAGCACCGCCTCGGCCAGTTCGGCGTCCAGCGATTCGAGCCGCTCGACGGCCGCCCGCTCGCGGCGGCCCAGCTCCTGCGCGTGCTCACGCAGGCCGGCCACTTCTTCGGTACTCGGCAGCACCAGCGTCCGCAGCCTGTCCGGTGCCAGCACCCAGGGCGCGAGCAAGCCACGGGCAGCATCAAGCTCACGCTCGGCCCGCGCTTCGCCACGGCGCAGTTGCTCGAGCTGGCCATCCGCATCGCCCAGCGCCTGCGCCGCGGCCAACGCTTCGGCAAGGCCCTCGGGTAGTTCGACCGCCTGATGCGCCGCGATCCCCGCCTCGGTGTCCTGGACCTCGGCCTCATGCTCATCGAGCGCCGAACGCGCGGCAATCCGTTGCTGCTCGAGCAAGGGCCAACGCTTGGCCAGCCCCGCCAGCGCGGCACGGGTGAGCGAGCCCGGCACGCGGGCGGCCAGGCTCGCCTCGTCTTCGTCCGGCCAGCCCAGCTGCGCGGCCTGCTGGCGCAGGGTCTGCCAGCGTGTTTCGATCTCGCCACGGCGCTTTTCGATGTCGGCCGGGTGATTGCGCAGCTGCACGCGGCGTTCGGCGAGCGCGGTGATTTCATCAGCATGCGCCAGTACCACCGCATCTGGCCGGATGCCGGCGAGTCTGGCGTCCAGCGCCTCGGCCTGCTGCAAGGCCAGATCCAGCGCAGCACGACCCTCGACCATGGTCCGGCGCGCCTCACCGAGCTGCCGACCCGCGTCGGGCGGGAGGGACGGCACCGCGCCGAGCGCGGCCAATGCCACCTCGGCATCGCGTAGCGCGGCCAGCTGCGGCGCCACCCTGCGGATGCGATCGAGCCGGGCGCGGCGGGATTCGAGCGCCTGCCAGTCGCTGCGCGCCACCTCGAGCCGGGCCTCGACCTCGGTCACATCGCGGCGCGCCGCGTCCCAATCGCGGGTGCGGACGGTGGCCTCGCGGAGCGCCCGTTCCGCCTCTTTCATGTCGTCCAGCGCCTGGTAGTACGCGCGCTGCTTGCTCGCGCGCGGCGCCCACAGGCCATCGGCCTCACGCTCGAGCGCATCGCGGATCTCACCCAGACTGCCGACGCCCGCCGCGGACTGGAACAGGATGCGGCCAACATCGTTAGAGGCATCGAGGATCTCGCGGCCGCCGCTCACCAAACGGTCATGGCTGAGCCCGAACATCTGCTCGAAGAAGTCGCGCTCCACACCACCGAGCAGCGGCGCCAGCGCATCGTCCGGCAGCACTTCGCCGGCCGG
Organism: Cognatazoarcus halotolerans; assembly: GCF_009800965.1. Classification (GTDB taxonomy): domain Bacteria; phylum Pseudomonadota; class Gammaproteobacteria; order Burkholderiales; family Rhodocyclaceae; genus Cognatazoarcus; species Cognatazoarcus halotolerans. The sequence goes on from NZ_WUAF01000028.1 coordinate 19,558, forward strand.
CGTCGCCAGTGTCTTGTTCCGCCCCTTGCTGCGCACGAATTCCAGCGCCTCACCGCCCTGCTCGAGCCGGGCGCCGAGACGCATCTCGGGGTGGGGATGAAGAAAGTTGTAGCGCGAGCGGGTTTCGATGCCGAACAGCAGATCGAGGATCGCGTTGCGCAGCGTGGACTTGCCGGCCTCGTTGGGCCCGACAACCAGGTGAAAGTCACGCTCCGCCGGGGGGAAGTCCACCGCGCGGTCGGTGAACTTGCCGAAGCGGGCGAGATCGAGCCGGGCGATCCTCATTGCGCGCCCCCGTCGTCCTGCAGGCGCGCGAGCAATCCGGCCGAGACCTCCTCGACCAATGCCCCGAGCGCGCCGGCGCGCACTGCCGCAAGCTCGGGCACCGCGTCGACCAGTTCGGCGGGCACCTTGTCGGCCAGCAGGCGAAGGTCTTCGCCGAGCGCGGCCAGCAGCTCGGCATCCTGCGGCGCGGCGGCGAGCACGCGGGCGAGGTCGTCGATCGCTTCGGCGCGCACCTTGCCCGGGGCGTCTTCCGGCGGTCGCGTGTCGACGCGCACCCTCTCGATCCACAGCCGCTCGCCGTCACGCGCGAGCGCCTGGGCGATGACCTCGGCGCGCAGCCGCGTGGCGTCGCCGAACAGGGCGCCATGTGCCGCGGTCGCGCCCTGGAGGGTGACGCGCACCGCGAGCGGATGACCGGCGGGCGTCTGCGCAAGCAGGCGGTCGAGCGCCAGTCCCGCGCGACGCACCACCGCCTCGAAATCTTCCGAACCACCGACATCGACACTCAGCTGCTGCCAGCGCAGCACGTCCACTATGAGCCGCTCAACCGCGACGACTTCGCCACCTTCCACGCTCACCATCACCGCGCCGCGCGGCCCGGTCTCGCGCGCATGACGCCCCTGCAGGTTGCCCGGGAAGACCACGTGCGGCGCTTCGGAGACGATCGCGAACTCGTGCACATGGCCGAGCGCCCAGTACTGATAGCCCCGCGCCGCAAGCTCGGCCAAGGAACAAGGGGCATAGCTGGCGTGCGCCGAATGGCCTTCGAGCGCGGTGTGCAGCACGCCGATGTTGAACCAGCCGGGCTCGGCCGGCGGATAGCCGACCGCGAGGTTCTCGGTGGTCGCCGCATCCTTGAAGCTGCGCCCGTGCAATACCACCTTGAGCGCATCAAGGCGGAAGCTGACCGGCTTCTTCGCGTCGAACACCCGCACGTTGTCGGGCAGCACCAGCTTGCGGGTCATCTCGCTGTCGGCATCGTGGTTGCCGAAAAGCAGGAACACGGGGATCCCGGCACGCTCGAGCCGCCCCATCTCGCGGCAGAAGAAGTGCCCGGTGTTGTAGTCCTTCCAGCTGCCGTCGTAGAGATCGCCCGCGATCACCATGAAATCGACCGCCTCGGCGATCGCTTCGTCAACGAGATTGACGAAAGCATCGCGGGTGGCGGTACGCAGCAGCTCGACCGGCGCATCCGGATAGGCCGCCAGCCCTACCAGCGGGCTGTCGAGATGGATGTCGGCAGCATGGATGAACTTCAAGAAGGCCTCCGGAGCGGACACCCGGGGCTACCGGGTGCAAAAAGGTGGACAAGGCTACGCGCCGGGCATCCCCATCGCAATCCCGATCGGGCCACCGCCAGTCCTTCCGGCGCGTCGGTAAGCCCGCGTCAATACACGAAAGTAACTATCGGACTGGATCATCATCCGGATATTTTCCTTTACCGCCGCTTCGTAGACTGGCCGCAAGTGTGATCAGCAAGGAGAAAGGCCATGAGCGAAGAAGGCTGCTCCGCCAGCCGGCGGAGTTTTCTGAAAGCACTGCCGCTGGTAACGGCAGGCGCGGCGATACCGAGCCTCGGTGCGCAGGCGCCCGACGCCAGGCATCAATGGGCGATGCTGGTGGATATCCGCCAGTGCATCGGCTGCCAGGCCTGCACCGTCAGCTGCTTCATGGAAAACGCGGTGCCGGAGGACAACTATCGCACCATCGTTTCCACCTACGCGGTCGAGCAGGTGCGTGACGGCAAGAAAGAGATCGGCACCTTCATGCTGCCGCGCCTGTGCAACCACTGTTCCAACCCGCCCTGCGTGCCGGTGTGCCCGGTGGGCGCCACCTTCAAGCAGCCCGACGGCGAGGTGGTGGTGAATGCCGAGCGCTGCGTGGGCTGCGCATATTGCGTGCAGGCCTGCCCCTACGATGCGCGCTTCATCAACCACGAGACCGGCAAGGCCGACAAGTGCACCTTCTGCACCCACCGCCTCGAGGCCGGCCTGCTGCCTGCCTGCGTGGAGACCTGCGTCGGCGGCGCCCGCATCTTCGGCGACCTGAACGACCCGGACAGCGAAATCAATCGCCTGATGGCTCTTCACAAGGATGAACTGAAGGTGCTCAAGCCCGAGGCCGGCACCCACCCGAACGTCTTCTACATCGGGCTCGAGGACGAATTCGCCGGCAAGGTCGAAGGTCAGGGCAGCCTGTGGCGGCCCTCGGCACACGGAGGTTGATCATGGAAACCCAGATTGTCGAAGTCATCAACATGCCCCGCGAAGTGGCCTGGCTGCCCTGGGCGGTGCAATATTTCTTCCTCATCGGACTGTCGATCGGGGCCTTCCTGGTATCCCTGCCGGGACTCGCCTTCGGCCGCGCGAACTGGCGGCAGGCATCGCGCATCGCCCTGCTGGCGGCGCTGGTGTGCGGGCTCACCGCCCCGGTCGCGCTGCTCTCCGACCTGCATCAGCCGGGACGCTTTTACCACTTCTACCTGTACATGAACACCACGTCGTGGATGGCCTGGGGTTCCTTCTTCATCCCGGTCTATCTCGGCGGCCTGCTGCTGTATGGATGGCTTGCGCTCAGGCCGGATCTCCAGCGCCTCGCCGACCGCGGCGGACGCTGGGCGCCGCTCTACCAGCGGCTGGCGTACGGTGGCCTCGCCAGCACCGGTGCGATCCGCGCAGCGGCAGCGCTGACCGCGCTTGGCGCGGCGCTGGTCGGCCTCTACACCGGCATGGAAGTCATGGTGGTGGCGGCCCGGCCCTTGTGGAACACCCCGCTGGTGCCGGTGCAACTGATCGTCACCGCGGTCGCCGGCGCGATCGGCCTGGTCATGGTGCTCGAGCGCGTGATGGGACTGACCCGGGTCGAAGACACTTGCCGGCTCAACCGTGCCCTGGCCGCTACCCAGCTGGTGGCGCTGGTGGTCGGCGCGATCTGGCTGGCGCTGGGCGTGTTCGGTCTCTCGGCAAACCACGCCCGGGCACTGGCCGAGGTCTCCGGCTCGCCCGCCTGGCGGCTCACCGCGGTATGGGCGGCGGGCGCCACGTTGCTGACCCTGGTGCTGGCGCTGATGCGGCCCCGCCAAGGCCTGCTCACCGGCCTGCTCGCCATGCACAGCGCATGGATGATGCGCTGGACGCTGTTCATCGGCGGCCAGGAGATCCCCAAGACGGGGGCCGGTTTCTATCAATACCACCTGCCCCTCGGCCAGGACGGCTGGCTCGGGCTGATCGGCACCGCCGGCCTGTGGATATTCGTGTTCATCGTATTGACCAGCCTGCTTCCCTGGGGTGACACCCGGGACGGCCAGACGACTTGAGGAGAGCCGCCATGGAAAACGTTCGTCGCAAGATCATTGCCGCTGGCGGCCTCACCGCATTCGCCGCCGGCTTCTCGCAGACCGCCTACCGCATGTGGGAAAAGGTCGTCGGCAAGGATGCCCCACCGACCCGCTTCTACGGCTACGCGCCGACGCCGGAATACACCGTGGATGAGCGCAGCGGCAAGCTCGCGCTCAATCCGGACCAGCAGGTGAGCTACACCGGCTGCCTCGGCTGCACCACCCAGTGCGGCGTGCGGGTGCGCATCGACAAGACCACCGGCAAGGTGCTGCGGGTCACCGGCAACCCCTACAACCCGCTGTCGGCCAACCCGGAGCTGCCGCAGAACGTGTCGGTGAAGGAGAGCTTCGTCGCGCTCTCGCGCTTCGGCGACAAGGGACTCGATGGACGCGCCACCGCCTGTGGCCGCGGAAACGCGGTGATCAGCCAGATCGACTCACCCTTCCGCGTGCTCACGCCGATGAAGCGCGTCGGCCCACGCAATTCCGGCAAGTGGGCGCCGATCTCGTTCGAGCAACTGGTGCAGGAGGTGGTCGAGGGCGGCGACCTGTTCGGCGAAGGCCATGTCGACGGGCTGCGTGCGCTGCGTGCGCTCGACACCCCGATCGATCCGGCCGCGCCGGAGCTTGGCCCACGGGCCAACCAGGTGGCGCTGATGACCAGCGTCAACGACGGCCGCGACAGCATCGCCCGCCGCTTCATCCAGCAGGCCTACGGCTCGATCAACTTCGTGCGTCACGGTTCCTACTGTGGCGGCGCATGGCGCTCGGGCTCCGGCGCGGTATTCGGCGATCTCAAGAAGATGCCGCACGGCCGCCCCGACCTCGAGAACGTCGAATTCGCGATCTTCATCGGCACCGCGCCGGGCAACGCCGGCAACCCCTTCAAGCGCACCGGTGCGCTGCTCGCCAAGGAGCGCGCCCTCGGCAAGCTCGAATACGTGGTGGTGGACCCGCTGCTCACCAACGCCGACAACCGCGCAGCACGCGACCGCGGCCGCTGGGTCCCGATCCGACCCGGTACCGACGGCGCGCTGATGATGGGCATGATGCGCTGGATGATGGAGAACGGCCGGGTCAACACAGCCTACCTCGCCAATCCCAACCTGAAGGTGGCCGAGGCCGCCGGCGAGCCCTCGTTCTCGAACGCCAGCTGGCTGATCGTGAATCAGCCGGGCCATCCGCGCCTCGGCCGCTTCGTGCGCGGCTCTGACCTCGGCATGGAGATCGCCCCCGACGCGCGCTACAAGGACGCCGATCCCTACTTCGTGATGGGGCCGGACGGCGCACCGCTGCAGGCCGACCTCGCCGATGCCGCGGCGCCGCTGGAACTCACCGACGCCAGCATCACGCTCGACGGCCAGCCGGTGGCGGTGCAAACCGCCTACATGCAGCTCAAGGCCAACGCGATGCGCCTGGAACTGGCGCAGTACGCGGCCGACTGCGGCGTGCCCGAAGAGACCATCACCGGCCTCGCGGACAAGTTCACCAGCCACGGCCGCCGCGCCGCGATCACCGGACACGGTGGCATGATGTCCGGCTCGGGCTTCTACAACGCCTTCGGCGTGGTTGTGCTCAACCTGCTGATCGGCAACGTCAACTGGAAGGGCGGGCTGGCGGTCAATGGCGGCACCTTCCGCCACGACGGCGAAGGCCCGCGCTACAACCTCGCCAGCTTCGAAGGTCAGATCAAGCCCAAGGGCATGCCGCTGGGACGCAACGTGCCCTACGAGAAGACCAGCGAGTTCGCCGCCAAGAAGGCCGCCGGCAAGCCCTTCCCTGCAAAGGCACCGTGGTTCCCCAACGCCCCCGGCCTGACCACCCAGTGGCTGACCGGCACGTTCGAGGGCTACCCCTACCCGCTCAAGGCGCTGATCATGTGGAGCGTGAACCCGATGTACGGCATTCCGGGCCTGCGCTCGCAGCTCGGGGAAGACTTCGCCGACTCGAAGAAGCTGCCGCTGATCATCTCGGTGGACCCGCTGATCAACGAGAGCAATGCCTACGCCGACTACATCGTGCCCGACTCGCTGCTGTACGAGAGCTGGGGCTGGACCTCGCCCTGGAACGGCGTGCCGACCAAGATGAGCACCGCGCGCTGGCCGGTCATCGAGCCGCGCATGGACAAGACCGCGGATGGCCAGCGCATCGGCGTCGAAGTCTTCCTGATCGCCGTCTCCAAGGCACTCGGCCTGCCCGGCTTCGGCGCGAACGCGATCGCCGACGCCGCAGGCGGCATGCATCCGCTCGAGTCCGCCGAGGACTGGTTCCTGCGCGGTGGCGCCAACATCGCCTTCGCCGGCAAGGCGCCGGTACCCGACGCCACCGACGAGGACATCGAAGCCTCCGGCGTCAGCCGCATCCGCGAACGACTGGAAAAAACGCTGTCGCCCGAGGAGTGGCGCAAGGTGGCGTTCCTGTACACCCGCGGCGGCCGCTACCAGCCCTATGGACAGGCCCAGGATCCGGAGCATCCGGAATGGATGACCTGGCGCTTCAAGAATGCGCTGCACCTCTACAACGACCACGTCGGCGGCGCCCGGAACAGCCTCACCGGCAAGCGCTTCAACGGCAGCCCGACCTGGCAGGAACCGGCCTTTGCCGACGGCAGCAGCATGCGCAGCCACTATCCCGAGAAGGACTGGCCGATGCTGGCGATCAGCTTCAAGTCACCGCTGCAGAACTCCTACAGCATCGCCACCCGGCTGCGCAACATCCACCCCGAGAACCCGGTCATCGTCAACACCGCGGATGCCCGCGAAATGGGCCTGGAGAACGGGCAGGAAGCCTGGCTGCAGACGCCGGGCGGCAAACACAAGTGCACGGTGCTGGTTTCACCGGGCGTGATGCCGGGTGTCATTGCGGTGGAACATGGCTATGGCCACCGTGAGCTGGGTGCCCGCGCCCACCACATCGGCGAGCAACAGCAACCGCACAAACCGCAGCTTGCCGCGGGCATCAACATCAATGACCTCGGCCTTGCCGATCCGACCTATCCGGGTCGTTCGGTGTGGGTCGACACGGTGTCGGGCGCGTCGGTACGCAACGGCCTGCCGGCACGGCTCACCGCGATCTGAGCATCGGTCTGGCCGCATCGGAGAAGCCCCGCCAGCGCGGGGCCTTTTTCAATCGAGCGCGCGCGGATCGATCTCGAGCATCAGCCGGGCCAGCTCGGCCGCGCTCTTCACCCCGGCCTTGTCCATGACGTGCTGGCGATGAACGTGCACGGTCTTTTCGGAGATGTCGAGCGCGCGTGCCACCAGCTTGTTGGGCAGGCCGCGCGCTAGCAGGCGGGCCACCTCGCGCTCGCGCGGCGACAGGCCGTCAAGGATGTGCCCCGCCTCGGCGCGGCGGAGCGCGGCGCTGGTCTGCTCCTGGCTCCTGCGCACCGCCTGCGCCACCGCATCGAGCAGCACCTGGTCACGGAACGGCTTCTCGATGAAATCGCAGGCACCCGACTTCATCGCCTGCACCGCCAGCGAAACCTCGCCATGACCGGTAATGAAGATGATTGGCAAGTCGCAACCGCGCTGGATCAGCGCCTGCTGCAGCTCCAAGCCGCTCATGGTCGGCATGCGGATGTCGAGCACCAGGCAGCCGGGACGACCGGGCGCCCACTCGGCAAGGAATTCCTCGGCCGAGGCATGGGCCTGGGCCTCCCAGCCCATCGAATCGAGCAGGAAGACGATGGAGCGACGCAGCATCGCGTCGTCATCGACGACATGGATCAGTGCAGGTTCAAGCGGTGCGTTCATGGGCGGGAAGAGTGACGGTGAAGCACATGCCGGGGCCCTCGTCGGGGCGCATCGCCACCAGGCGGCCAGCGTGCGCCTCGATGATACTCTTGCAGATCGACAGGCCAAGCCCGAGGCCGTCCGGCTTGGTGGTAAAGAAGGATTCGAACAGCCGGGCCATCTGTGCGTCGTCCAGGCCGCAACCGTAGTCGCGGACGCGGATCGTGCACTGGCCGCCGTCGCCGCCGATCTCCAGGTCCATGCGCCGCTGTGCGGGCGGCAGCGCCTGCATCGCGTCCCACGCATTCTTCATCAGGTTGAGCAGCACTTGCTGCAGCTGCAGCGGATCGCCCTCCACCACCGTGGAGCGCGGCAGGCGATCGACAAGCGTGACCTGCGGCGGCGGCGCCAGCATGCTGCAGAAGAGCTCGACCGCCTCCTGGACCAGCTCGCCCGGCACGCAGTCCTGACGGATCGCCACGCGCTTCTTCGAAAAGCTGCGAATGCGCTGCACGATGCCGCCGGCCCGCTCCGCCTCGCTGGCAATATCCCGGCTCGCCCCGGCCAGCAGCTCGGGCGTGTAGCGGCCGCTGTCGAGACGGCGCACCATGCTGTGCGCAAAGTTCGCAATGCTCGCCAGCGGCTGGGTCAGCTCGTGCGCGAGCGTGCTCGACAGCTCGCCGAGGATCGACAAGCGCGACAGGTGCTCGGCCTCATCCTGCTGTGCGAGGATGCGTGCCTGCGCCGCATCGCGTTCGGCCAGCGCCTTGCGCAAGTCCTTGGTGCGCGCCGCCACCTGGTATTCGACCCGCACGGTATGCACCACCCATGCAGCGAGGATCAGGAACAGGCCGACAAAGACCCACCAGAAGCGCTTGAGCCGTGCAAGCAGGGTGGTATCGCGCAAGTAAGCGTAGGGCCCCAGCTGCAATTCGCGGTACAGCGCATGCACCTCCTGGTAGTCCGCCGGCACCGTCCACGCCACGCCACCCGGAAGCGGCGCCATCGCCAGCAGCGCGGTCGCCACCGCCTTGGCGAGCGCGCGATCGGTATGGTGCAGGCTCACGAAAGGCCAGTCCGGATACAGGCGGGATGACAGCTGGCACGGAAAGCCTTGCTGTGCCTGCGGCGCCAGCACGCGAAAGCGCGTCGGGTCGATACTGCCCTGCGCCGCCAGTTCCTCCAGCAGGCAGGCCCGCAGCGTTGCCGCATCCGCGCGCCCGTCCAACAGCTCCTGCAAGACCTTCTGCATCGGAAAACCCACGAAATCGACGCTGCCGAGATCGTCAAGCTCGACCCCCACGTCATGGAGCTCGCGCAGCGCCACCAGGTAACCGCCAAACGCCTCCGGCGCCACCGCCGCAAGACGCTGCCCGGCCAGATCGGCGAGCTGTTGCAGATCCTGCCTTTCGGCCCGCACCACCACCACCGAACCCAGCGCCTTGCCGGGCGAGGAAAAACGGGGATTCTCCAGCGTGGCGATGCGGCTCGCCCCGAACGCGCTCTCCAGCGCCACATACTGGCCGCCGTGCGTTATGACGAAATCCACTTCCTCGTTTTCAACCGCATGCCACAGGTCCTGCAGACCGAAATAGCGCAGCACGAAATGCCGGCCGGGCAAGGCCCGGTCCAGCGCCGCCGCCAACGGTGCCCAATCCTCCGCAGCCGCCTGCTCGCCCTGGTAGGCCAGCACCCCGATCCGCACCTCCGCCTGAGCAGCCTGGGCCGGCGGGTGGACGGCCCCCGCCCATACGAGGGCAAGAAGGACGAGAAAGCGGGAGATGGTCGAGGTGGGAAACGGCATGGGGTGGATTGTAGAGCCGCTGGGCGACAGTCCGCACACGCAGTGCCCGAGTTGCCCCCTTCACTTGTGCCCTCTTCGTGGCGAGCGCCAGACGCAAGTCAATACGTGTCCAAGAGACCGTCGCCGATCAGCGGATCGGACGATCTGCGCCCCATTCCCGCCAGCTTGAAATGGCGCAGCTGCGATCTAAGATGAAACGTCGAAGTCATGCACGAAACATATTCTTACGAATGAGTCGCAGCCTGGGCTGCCCCAAAGACAGCCCTTCCGGAAGCGAACTGACCGAACCGCAATGAACCAGGCATTTGCGCGCCCTCTTCCATGCACAGGCTGAAGAACATCACTTCCCGCCCTCGCCTTCGCGGTGGCGCTGCCAATCACTTCCGGCACGGTGTCGTTCTCTGCCCTCTACTGCTATCGCTAGGAGCATGCACAACGATTCGGATTCAGACCGCCGACGACACGGTACGCATCGAGCGCCACTGGGGTGTTCTGGCAGTCGAATTCATCGAACCGGGTGCAAGTCATGTTGCCGAGGTCAGCGCGCTCGGACTGCTGCAAAGCCCGTTCGGCTGGAGTGCCGGGTACTCGCACCAGAGCTGGGCGGCGCTCGGCCCGGAGTGCCGGCTGGTGCTCTGGGTAACTGCACCCGAACACATCGAGACGGCGCGCCGACTGGCGGATTCGTCGCCGGGTGTCTGCGCGATCTCGCCACCGACCACTCACACGGAGGACTCTATCGATGCGCAATAGAACCGGATTGTTGATCGCTTCGTTCATCTGCTCGTTGTGCGGCTGTGCCAGCGTTTCGACGCCACCACTGTTCTTCGGCGAACTCGTCACCTTCGGGCTCGATGTCGGGGCGACGCCGGGTTCCGCAGGCGCGGACTTCACGCTCGGCTACCGCGATCGCAACCTCGCGATCGTTCCGGTCAGTGCGATAAACAGTGGCAGGGCAAACGAGATCGTGGCGCGGAGCCAGAAAGACGGCAAAGACCGTTTTGATGCGCTGTCGGTCTTCGGCCAGTTCAAGAGCCAGGCGGAACCAAGCGGCGGGCAAGCCACCCCGGCAGCTTCGACCCGGGTCAAGCTCGGGCGCTTCTTCGCCACCGGACTCGCGGCGACGAACCTTGCGAACGGCTACCGGAGCGGCTGGACCGGCTCACCCCTGCCATCCGCGCAAGCGCAGGCAGCCCCGAAAACATCGCCAGCCCAAGGTACGGGGACAGCCCCCGCCGCGCCGGCAGCTGCCGCCAGCGGTGCGGCAAGCGCTCCGCCGGCAACCGCCGAACCGTCCAACGAGAATCACGCCTATGCGCCGCCGCTGATCTTCGGGCAGTCCAACACGCTGGGGATCGGCGTAGCGGCTTCGGTCGCGGACCAGGGCGCCAGCTTCACCCTGGGCTATGCGGGGCGAGACATTGCCTTCGTTCCGGTCATGGCCCGCCACGCCGATGGCTCGCTCAGCCGCATTGGCGGCCGCGACCAGCTCGGTGCGGACGGAAAGCCCGTCAAGAATGTGCCGGATTCCCGCGAGTCCGACGCCTTCTCGGTCTTCGGACAATTTGAAGCCGACACCGACACCAGTGCCCTGCACTACGGCTTGAACCGCTTCTTCACGACCGGAATCGCGGCACGCACCCTGACCGAAGGCTTCTCGTCGGCGATTGCGGCCGATCTGCAGACCGCGCGCGGAGCGAATACGGGTACCGGAGGCCAGTAAGCGGTGGCCCATGCGGAACAGTCTGCCAATACCTGCTACCAGGACTTTCAGGGGGAGTGAATCATGAGCAAGAAGAAGAGATCGGAAGAAGCTGCCGCGCCGGCAGAGGCGCCACCCACGCCTGAAATGCCGCCCGCCCCGACCGGGATGCCGTGGGCCGATCCAATGCCGTGGACGGACCCGATGCCATGGGCGAGCGCACCCGGATCGGGTGATTGGGACCGTTTTTCGACATCGCGGATGGCCCCTGCTCCAGCCATACCGGGCATCGCCCGCCGTGCTGGACGCGAGGTCACCGGCGAGGACATGCTGGCCCTGGCACGCCAGCACATCGGCGAGCAGTACATCCTCGGTGCCCGTGCCCCGATGGCAAACGCATCGTGGAAAGGACCCTGGGACTGCGCCGAGTTCGTCTCGTGGTGCGTCTATCAGGCATCCGGCATCCTGTTCGGCACCGAGCCGCGCAACGATCCGATGCGCGCCGACGCCTACACCGGCTACTGGGCCCAGCAGGCACGCGCCGCCGCGTGCACGATCCCGGTCGAGGATGCGGTCGCCACCGTCGGTGCGGCCCTGCTGCGCTATCCCCAGCCCGGCGCTGCCGGCCACATCGTCTTTTCGGACGGCGCGAGCGGCACGCTGGAGGCCCACAGCAGCAAGCGCGGCGTGATTGCAGGCACCGTCAATGGCCGGCGCTGGGATACCGGCGTGCTGGTCCCGGGAATCCGCTATTACCGCACAGGCGACGCGACCCCGCCCAAGCCCGTCAGGGGTGTACTGCGACTCACCCACCCACTGACCCGCTCGCCGCAAGTCGCCGAGGTGCAGAAGGCTCTGAACCAGCGCGGCTACCTGGCCGGCTCGGAAGACGGCATCTACGGCCCGCAGACCGCCCACGCGGTCGTGCGCTTCCAGAATGACCAGGGACTGGTCGCAGACGGCGAGGTTGGCAGCATCACACGCAAGGCGCTGGGGCTCTGAGGCCATCGCAGCCACACCCGGTCTGCGACATCACGGGCCTGCGCGATCTTCGCGCAGGCCCGGTGCGCGGCAGGATGCCGCGCACCGCATCTATTTCGCCTTTCCCTCGTCCTTCTTCTCGCCTGCATTCACACCGACCGACCGCATTGACGCGACCGACTTGAGCATGTTGAACCAGAACGGCGCACCCAGCGCAATGGCGAACGCCGAGACCAGCAAACCGACCAATTTGGTGAACGACGGCCATGTCCAGAAACTCTCGTGCCATTCAGTGAATTCATTTTTGTCCCACCCGATGTGTAGCCCGGTGTTCGACAGCGCATCCGCACGACCCTTGATGCGCTGATCCAGCGCATCCTGTTGTGTCTGCAGTTCGTCGCGCCGCAGTGACCGATCGCTCTGCGCCTTCTTCAGCTGCTTCTCCAGTTCGACGTGATCGCATACCGGTGCACCATGTTCCTGCGCTGCAGTGCCCGAGGTTGTCTTGTCTCCGGGCTTCGGGCAGTTCGCCAATGCTGCCTCAGCCGTCTTGAACACCGACGACGCCGTCTCGAATGCGTCCCGGGCCTTGTCCCTTGGCGTAAAGTCGATATAGCCCTCGATCGTCTTCTTGTCGGCCGCCTTCATCGCCTCCTCGACTACCGCGTTGCGCACTTTCGGATCGGCGGACAGTTGCCGCACGATGCCCACGGTATCGACGTTCATCGCGACAGCGACCAGGAAGGAAAGGCCCACCAGCACATAGTGCGTCTTCTGCCGGTACCAGGCAGTGAGCTGGGTCTCGAAGGTCGCGAACCATCCGTCGAGCAGCTTCTGGAAGCTGGCGAGATCGCCGTTGGCACGCGCGCACAGGTCGATGAGCACGCTGCGGATCGGCGACTGCGCGGGCAGCTTTTCGGCCAGAGCCCGGATCTCGCCAACCCGTGCAAAGGCGTCTTCCTTGAAACCCTCGACCCGGGAGAGCACCCCTTGCATCAAGGTCCAGGCGGAGACATAGCTTGCCTTGAAGGTGTTACCGATGCCCGCTGTCCCGAGATATGACACATACGGTGAATCAAGAACCGATTTCGCCTCGGGCATGTTTAATGCCTTCGGATCCGCTGAAAGAAGGCTGGCGACCCCTCGGCGCAACCATCGCGCACGACTGCTCGCGAAGGCCGCAATGAACTCGTTGATGGAGGAAACCACCAACGCGAACACCAGATACACCAGCGACAGGCCCAGCAGAATGTCGAGAGCCACAAAAAAGTCCATTTGCCTTGCTCCTCAATTGACATCAATCAGCTGCGCCAGTCGTGGCATGAAGAAACCCCCGATCACACGCCGCCAGGGATAATTCGTTCCAAACCCTCTCGTCTCCACTGAGCCTTGCCGATAGCGGGATCAGATCCCCTGGCAAACGCTAACGAGCCCGGTTGTGGCAGGAAGGGCGCTCGTGGGTTCGATCAGGAACTGCCCGGCACGCGCGGAACGTCCATCGTCACGTAGGGTGATATCCCCCTCCAATATGCAATCAAGATGCCGACTGCTCAGCTGTCAAGGAAGATCGTTACGATGCCTCGGGCATCCGTAGCGAGGAGCCAAGAACGGCGACGGGGACCATGGCCACACGCAGGGTCGGCGCTCTCCGCACGCCGGAGGAGTCCCCATGATTCGCCCAAGGCCCCGACATACCGGACACACCACCGCTTGCATTCATCAGCCATGCGCAGGAGAGCAATGCGCATTCCGGCAGATCGAACAAGCGCGTAAGCAAGACCAGTTCGCGAACACCACCACCCCGCGGCGGCGGCCTTCGACCACGGATATGCCAACTTGCTGCCGCGCCCGGACCTGCGCGTGGATCGAAGAACTGCTCAGCCGCCGTGACACCTGCTGGGCGCGGATCACCTGCGCGATACGGCACCGCTCTGACAGCCCGGATTTCGTAGCCCTGGTTCGTCTTTTCCGGAATCAGGATGGTCTTCTGGAGGTCGCCAACGGTCACGACTACCTAGATCTCCGGGATCAGGTCGCCGAAGCTCTCCGTGCGGCTCCGATGCATGGAGCCAGCGTCTGAAGATGCCAATGCTTCAGATCGCCCGTTCGTGCCAGAATGCGAACAACTTATTACAAAGTCATCAACATTCCAGATGCGTAAAACATGGTGAAGCCCTTTGATCCATCCGACCTCAAAACCATCCTTCATTCAAAGCGCGCGAATCTCTACTACCTGGAGCACTGCCGTATCCTGGTGAATGGCGGCCGGGTGGAATATGTCACCGAAGAGGGCAACAAGTCCCGCTACTGGAACATCCCGATCGCCAACACCACCACGCTGCTACTCGGTACCGGCACCTCGATCACCCAAGCCGCGGTGCGCGAGCTGGCCAAGGCCGGCGTGATGTTGGGGTTCTGCGGAGGTGGGGGCACCCCGCTCTTCAGCGCCAACGAGATCGACGTCGAGGTGGCGTGGTTCTCGCCTCAGACCGAATACCGCCCGACCGAATACCTCCAGCATTGGGTGCGTTTCTGGTTTGACGACGCATTGCGACTGGAGGCCGCCAAAGCCTTCCAGGCCCTGCGCCTGGATCGCATTGTCAGGCAGTGGACCAAGAATCACACCCTTGCAGACGCCGGTTTTGACCTTGATGCAACACGCCTGACCGGCGCCCTCAATGCTGCACGCAAAGCGACGGCCGCCGCCCCGGACAACACCGCGCTGCTCACCGAGGAAGCCCGCCTCACCAAGACACTGTTCAAGCTAGCCTGCGACGCCACCGACTACGGCGACTTCACCCGCGCCAAAAATGGCAGCGGCTTCGACCCCGCCAACCGCTTCCTCGACCACGGCAACTACCTCGCCTATGGCCTCGGCGCCACCACCGCCTGGGTGCTGGGCCTGCCCCACGGCCTCGCGGTGCTGCACGGCAAGACCCGACGCGGCGGCCTGGTCTTCGACATCGCCGACCTCGTCAAGGACGCCACCATCCTGCCCCAGGCCTTCATCTCCGCAATGCGCGGCGACAGCGAACAGGAATTCCGCGAGGCCTGCATCGAGGCCCTGGTCGGCAGCGAATCCCTGGACTTCATGCTCGACAGCGTCGAACAGGTCGCACTCGACCTCGGCAGACGCGCGCAATGAACGTCCTGCTGATCTCCCAGTGCAGCAAGAATGCGCTCACCGAAACGCGACGCATCCTCGACCAGTTCGCCGAACGCCGCGGCGAGCGCACCTGGCAGACAGCGATTACCAAGGCCGGCCTCGACACCCTGCACCGCCTGCTGCGCAAGACCGCCCGCAAGAACACCGCGGTCGCCTGCCACTGGATACGCGGCAAGGACCACAGCGAGCTTCTGTGTGTCAAGGGGATCCCAATTTTCCCCAGCTACGGGAATTGAATTTTCCCCACCCCGTTCACGCTTCGGTCTGTTCGGGACGAACGAGACCGGCCTTCAACTTCTCTTTCAATCGATACGAGTTCC
>NZ_WUAF01000029.1 GCF_009800965.1 Cognatazoarcus halotolerans
AATCGAATACAGCGCGATGAGCAATTGGCCCTTGAGCAGCCGCTCCGGCGGAATCGACGGGCGACCCGTGCTCGAATAGAGCGCATCGAGTTCAGAAGAAATCGCGCCAAGTGCTCGCTCGGCCAGTTTCTTGACCCCACGCAGCGGATGATCTGCCGGCACGCGAGATTCGGCGGAGAAGTAATGGAACTGGGGGTCGAGGCTGAGCTATTTCACCTAGTTGGCATAGTTCGATTGGAAATTTCTTTCGCAGTCATGCATTTACGAGGCCGCTGTTCACAATCCCTGAAATTGTGTAGTTTCCTCGTCTTTTGGGGTTCCCATGACGACGAGGGAAGTGATGCCGCTCGCGCAGGTGTTCGTCTCGATTTCCGACCCGCGCAGCTCACGCCAGGTGAGGCACGACCTGTCCAAATTGCTCACGGTGCGGTGTTGTGCAACGCAGACGAGTTCCCTGACATCAAGGCGTGGGCCAAGGAAGGCATCGACTGGCTTCGGGAATTCATGGTGCTTGGGCACGGTATTCCGTCGCATGACACGTTCGGACGGGTGTTCGCGGCCCTCGACCCGCGGGAATTCGAAGGCGAGTTTCGGCGCTGGGTTGGCCAACTGGTTCCAACGCTCGGCGGCGATACGGTCGTGGCCATCGACGGTAAGACCAGTCGGCGCAGCACCACCAAGGCCGAAGCGAACCAACTACACCTGGTCAGCGCCTTCGCTGCCGACATCGGTCTCGTGCTGGGGCAGACTGCGACGGCCGAGAAGTCGAACGAGATTACGGCGACCCCCGAGTTGCTGGCGCTGCAGGGCTGCGTCGTCACCATCGGCGCGATGGGCACTCAGACCAGCATCGCGCGGCAGATCCGCAATTGCGGTGCCGACTACGTGCTGTGCGTGAAAGACAACCACCCCAAGCTCGTCGAAGCTTTCCTGCTCGCGCAGGCCGGCGTCGGCGGCAAGCTCGTGCCCAGTTCCACGAGCGAAACTGCCGATGATGGCCATGGGCGGCGTAAAGTGCACCGCTGTTGGGCATTCGACGCCTTCGATCGGCTCTACAAGGCCGAGCAGTGGATGGATCTGAGGAGTTTCGCCATCGTTGAGCGAGAACGAACCGTCGAGGCCAAGACCAGCCGCGAGCGGCGCTACTACATCAGTTCCCTGCCAGCCAACACCACACGCATTGCCCGTGCGGTGCGCAGCCACTGGGAAGTAGTGAATAGACTTCGCTGGTGCCTCGACGTCCAGTTCAACGAAAACCAGTCCACCGTGCGCACCGGCTTCGCCGCCAACAATCTCACGATCGTCCGACACCTTGTCCTGAACCTCCTTCGCCTGAACACTTCACGCAAGGGCAGCATCAAGACCAAGCACATACTGACAGCCTCCTGGGATCAGATCCGTGCCGAGTTGCTCGGGGTTATGACATGAATGTGCGATTGCCCTAGGGCTCAAGGTGGCCAGGCATCGCTTTCAGGCAGAGAGTTTCGAGAGCGATTTTATGACAAACGAACGCCCAGTTCGTTCACCGGGTTCTGCATCTACCTGCTAATCAAGTCTATATGCCCACCTGCTGGTGAGAATCGGTTGACAGAGGCTCGTGTTGTCGTAGAGATCTGTGATCTAAGAAGTTCGCCAAAGCTTTGTAATTGGAAAGATTGAAAATTTCGATGCGTGATATCGCGAGGCAAAAAAAGCACGATCGCCTATCGGATGTAATTCTTCTCGGGAGAATTGAATGGATCTCGTTAGAGTAAAGGCAGAGTCAGTAACCAATATGTTGGTTGGGCTTTTTACTGGAAGTATTATTGCAACATTTGCACAGTTGCAGCTCCAGACGAATAATGCTATTAAAGAGCCTGTTGCAATATTTTATTTAGTCGCTGCAGGAACAGGATTCTTTAATCTTTTTAAACTTTACCACGTAGAGGTGTCTAGTAATAGCAGGATGTTTGAATCGAATAATTTAAGGGTGTTGCTGCTACATACGCTGACTGTCGCTATAGTTGTGTACTATTGTTTTTTTCCGCTTATTTTTCCCGGAGACGTTCAGACCTTTTCCTTTATGGTTCTTTTGGTTTTTGTCTTGGACGCAATTTTTTGTATATGTTACATAAAAGCGATCCCTGAAAATAGATATTTGGTGTATGCAAACACCAATCTAAGCGTGGTGATTGCTGTATCTTGGATGTTTGTTTTTTTAATAGTTTATTTTATACCTTTGTGGGATGATGCGGCAATAGTGGTTCAAACATATGAGAGTTTAGTTGCCTGGGGTTTAGTGGTGCCGGCGCTTCTTGTCCCGCTGGGTTCGTATGTTATGGGAGCAATGGACCAGGAGGGTGTAAATCAGTGAATTCATTTATGACCAGACTCGGTTCGCAATTTAGGAGCCTAACTTCCTCGGTGCATTTCTATCAAGATTTCGCTCCGGTCTATGATCAGCTTTCCGTAAAGTATGGGTGGAATAGTCCGGATGTTATGTTCGGACTAATGATAGGGCGACTTAATCTGGTGCCAAAGGCGTTAGCTGAGGCTCAGGTAAAAATGCTTGATGTTGGCATTGGAACAGGTCTCAGCTCCGCGCCTTTCGCGAATTTCGGGATGAATATATATGGCGTCGATGGCTCGGCGAATATGATTGAGCTTTGCCGGAGGAAAGGGTTTGCAGAAAGGCTTGATGTCGTGGAGCTTTCAACATGTAAACTTCCCTACGAAACTAATTATTTCGATGCTGCCATTTGTAATGGTGTGCTATATTTTTTTGATGATCTAGGACATATATTTTCCGAAGTTTCAAGGGTTCTTAAGCCTGGTGCATTGTTTGGATTTAATTTTGAACCAACATTTGTTGGAGATCAAGAGTCGTACGAAAACGACGCAAATTCTGTGTTAAAAGAAAACGATGTTGCCAAGTCAACAATGGTGACATATCGACATAATCCGCTATACATGGCTTCATTGATGAGGAAATTCTCGATGACTATGGTTCAGGAGTTAAGTTATCTTGCATATCATTCTCCGACAACGGGGGAGGACGTCTTCTTTTCGCTATATGTCGTGAAAGTCGGGGGCTGATGATGATGCTTTGGGCCGTCTTTATAACGTGTCTTGGTGTGTCGACTTTTGTGGGAGGCGTTGGGCCAAAAGTTTCAGGAAGTTTTTGGCTTCATGGTAGTCGGCGTTTGAGCCCGGGTGGCTATGCGGCTTCCACTGTGGGCGCAAATTTTAGTCTCGTGACCGCAGTCGTTGTGCTTATGTACTTTGGTTATGCGTACGATAATATTCAAAATGCCATAACAATTTTTTCAGGTGCGTTTGGCGTTGCGATATTATCGACAGCGGCAGGAAAGCTCTCGCCTGTTTCTGCTTGCGTATTTGATTCGGATTCTACTATCCACTCCTACATTTCTGAGGCGTATGGTAGCGCGCCAATTGTTCGCAGAGTTTGCGCACTGGTCACAATAATTGGATTGATCGGTTTCGCAAGCGTCGCTACGTTCACATATTCTGCGATTTTTTCGCAAATATTGAATGTTCCTCCATTAGTGCCGGCGATCTTGTCATTAGGTGCGGTAAGTTTCTACGTCGCTCGTAGAGGGTTCGATGGGGTAATCAAGACCGACAAGCTTCAGCTAAGTGCGATTGCATTAGTTCTCATTGGTCTCTTTGTCGCTGTGATTGATGCAGAGGTGGACTCTCCGTTTACATTTTGGCGCTTATTAGATGACTCGTCTATGACAAACTTGGGTGGGTTTGTGCTCCTAGTAATAGTGCTAACGAATACCCTCTATCACATTGGCTCGGCAGAGGCGTGGGTGCGTCTAGTAGCAGTTGGTGAGTCTAAAGCACAGGGACGTGGCGCCGTTGTGGCCGGAATTATGTTTTTGTGTTTTTTGATGGCAATCATGTTCTTTGGTAGGTTGATTAGATTTGTACACGTGCAGGACGGAATTCAGCTGGCGGCTGGTGGAGTTGAATTGATCGTCTGGCTGATAAATACATCTCCCTTCGTTTCCGCAATTCTTGTGGTTGGCTTGTGTTTCGCATTCTTAAGTACTGTCGATACGATGATTTTCTCTGTGGGAAGCACAATAGTCACAGATGTTGGCGGTGCAAAAAATTCCGAGTGGTTGTCGCCTCGCTACATTACAGTCACTATTTCATCCGTCATTTTGTTTGTTGTCTGGGCTGTTAATAAGGTTCCAAATGTTGACTTAAATAGCTTCTTGTTTATGGTTTTTTCATATCAAATTATTCTCGTGCCGCTCGTACTCTTTCGAACAATTGTGGGTCCACGTGCTTCCGCTAAGCCCGTTGGCGGGCTCATGGCGCTCATAATTCCGCTTACGGTGACTTTGGTTTTGGGTATATCACTTCTCCCAATTGCTGAGGCTGGTGGGTTGATGCCGTTGGTGGCGTTTGTATTTACTTCCGTCCTAATTCTTGTTTTCCCTATACTGCGGCGATTACACATCTGATTCAGAGATCTCTTCACAATGGGCGTGAATCGCTCGGGCCAGGATCATTCTTCGTAGAGTCGTCAATTTTTCTTTCAGACGGAAACACACAAGGCATTGGGGTCAGATACCGTCTTTCGAGTCAAGCGCTGGCAGGCAAGAGTGTGGCCGAAACGGCTCTCCAGATCGCACCACGCCATAGATCAGGCGAACGAGCTTTCTCATCGCCGCACCAATGACCGCCTTGGGCGCCAGACCGTTGACACGCAACCGTCGCCGAAGACTTTCAGGATCGGATTGTGGCGTAGGGCCACCATGCCGGGCATGTAGAGCGCCTTCCTGATCGTGTATTGACCCAGCAAATCCTGCACAGGTCACGCCACTAATGTAAATGCCTGAGCGGGCGTTTTCATATCCAGGGCCTGATGCGGCCGCTGGTGGTTGTAAAACTGGATCCAGTCGCCAATGACACGACTGGCGTGTTGCAAGGTTTCAAAGCGGTGACGGTGGATGCACTGCTCCTTCAACGTACGGATCATCCGCTCCACCAAGCCGTTTTGCTGCGGGGTGTACGGGGTGATGAATTCCTGCTTCAGACCGTAGCTTTTGACCAGCGCCGTGTAGCTGCGGCTCGTGAAGACCAGACCGTTATCAGAGCGCAGCAGGAAGGCTTCCTTCACACGCCCCAGCGTGCCGAAGCGGGCGATCAAGGCCTGCTCCAGCGCCGCCTCGGCGGTGCGGGACTTGCCGCTGCGTGAGACGTGCCACCCCAGCAGCTCCCGGCTGAAGCAGTCGATTACCAGCGCCAGCGTGGCCCAGCCGTCACGGCCCGCCCAAACACGGCACAGATCCGTCGCCCAGCGTTCGTTGGGCTCAGAGGCTCGCGAACGCCGTGCTGCAATCTGTGGCCGAAACCCAACCGGACGCTTTCTGACCTGCCAGCCACGCAGCTCAAACACTCTCTGCACGGTGTTCTTGTTGAAACCGAGCAGGTGGGCCACGGTCCGATAGCCGAAGGACGGATTGTCCTCGATCATCGCCTTGATCGGTTCGGCAAAGCGAGCCTGCACCTTCGGCGGGGCCTTCACCGACTGGTAGTAAAAGGTGCGACGGGGCACTTCAAACCACCGGCACAGCTGACTGATCGAGACGACAACACCTTCTTCATGCAGTCCCTGGCGGATCGTCTCGATCACTTCTCGTCCTCGCCCAGCAGGGGCTGCAATTTTTTTCGGGCACGCAGCTCCAGCATCGCTTCCCCATAGGCTTCCTGGAGCTGCTTGATCTGCTTCTCGTAATGCTCCCGGATGTCCAGCGGGTTGGTTCGCAGCGCGTTCTCCATACCTCGCTTCGCCTCGTCGATCCAGGTCTCGATCTCTGATGGGGGAAGATCGTACGAACGACTCGCCTCCGCTAACGTCCTCTTCCCTTGTAGGACCTCCATCACCAATGCGCTCTTGCGCCTGGCCGTCCAACGCTTGATTTCGTCTTCCATTTCCGTACCCATGTGTCCTTCCTTTCAAGGCTAACACCTGAGCAGGTTTTTACTGGGTCAATACATTTCTGCGCCGAAATCTGAATTACCCCGGTGGGGAAAATTCGCTTGTTCTTGACGGTGTTGAGCGCAGCCGGGTAGTCAAGGCGGGTGCCGCTCGGGCGATCAGATACAACGATCCTAGACCCGACCCCGGTGCTGCAACTGGCCGTCTGTACTCATTCAGAATTCAAGCCAGAAGCGGCCGTCTGCGGTGCTTTGGGAATGAGCGCTGCGCCTTGCCATACCTTTGTCGTACAGAGTCTCTGCGTAAGATCCTCGGTGAGTCTGGCTACGGCGGTTGCGGCAGCCGATAGCGGGATATGTTTTGAGGTGCAAAGTGCCAGACGACGTTTGAGTGTCGGGTTCTCGACCGGAACGGCGCACAGCGTCCCGGCCTCGAGTTCATGGCGCAGCGGCATCACTGGTAGCAGCGTGTGGCCGAGGCCGGCCAGGAGTGTTGTGCGCAGGATGCTGATCGAGCTGATATCGGCGATGACGTTCGGCTCCTGCAAACCATGCGTGCGTGCAAGCTCCTCGATGATCGGGCGCACGCCGTGTGGGTTGGCCGGAAGGATCAAGGGCAACAGCAGTGCCTGCTGAAAACTCACCGCGGCCTGCGGACGATCAGGCGCCGAGGCCGGCGAAAGCAACTCCAGACGCTCATCGAGCAGGTATTTGCAGGCAAACTCGTTGAGCGATCCGTCGTCGAACAGCACCGCCAGGTTGATCTGGCCGCTGCGCAATTGCTGGACCAGGTTACCGGTGAGCTCTTCGGTCAGCTCCAGCTCGACCTTCGGCAAGTGCTGGCGGACGGCTTGCAGGAGCGGCAGGGCCAGCGCATTCGAGGCACTGTGCGGCACCCCGAATACGACCTTGCCGCTCGGATCCCCGTCTATGTTGCGCACGCTGGCTTTTGCGTCATCCACCTGGCGGAGGATGCCCGTGGCATGCGCGAGGAAGATGCGGCCGGATTCGGTGAGTTCGACACCTCGGCGCGAGCGGTGGAACAGGCGCGTGCCCAGTTCTGCTTCGAGCTGCGCAAGTTGATGGCTGAGCGCAGACTGCGCGACGAACACCTGCTCTGCGGCCTTCGAAAAGGTGCCGTGCTTGGCAATGGCGGTGAAATAGCGCAATTGGCGGAGTTCCATGGTGAGGCAATGATACGCATACGATCGTGTTTCGAGATACTTCTATCTGTATTCAGTGTTTTCCAGATACGAGGCATTCGGCTCTAATAGGGACATCAGACCAACGCGAACACTTGCAGCTACCCGCTGCCAGCATCAAGGCTCACCCGGCCACCGTTCGCTGAGGGAACACTTTCCACAGAAGGTGTGAGCGCAAGGCTCTTACCCCCGAGCCTGCCAACGAACAAAGGCAAAGGCCCGCATCTGGCGGGCCTTTGCCTTTGTTGGGCCGCCTCGTTTTTTGTCGACGGGGCCTGGCGCTTTGCCCATCCAAAAAAACGGCCGGCATTTGCCGGCCGAACCTGTTTGCGCGGTCTTGGGGAGGCGCGCCAGGAGAGGGAGTCAAACTCTTTGTCGTTCAGCTTTCGACGAGCGCGAGCACGCGTAGCGGGCTGCCCGAGCCGTTGCGGATCTTGAGCGGGGCGGCGAGGATGAGCGCGCCCTGGGGCGGCAGCTGGTCGAGGTTGGTGAGGCACTGCAGGCCGTAGCGGTTATTGCCGTGCATGAAGTAGTGGCAGGGGTAGGGCGTTTCCCAGGCGTAGGACTGGCCGGCGTCGGTGTTGATGGATTCCACGCCGAAACCGGTGACGTTGCGCGTCTCGATGAGCCACTTGACGGTGCCTTCGGCGGGGCCGGGGGTGTGCGGGCCATCTTCTGCGGCGTTTACGTAGGCTTCGGGCATCGGGCGTCTGGACCAGTCGGTGCGCAGCAGCACCCAGGCACCGGCGGGGATGCGGCCATGTTCGGCTTCCCATGCTTCGAGAAATTCCACGGTGAGCAGGAAGTCGGGGTTCTCTGCGGCTTCGCGGCTGCAGTCCACCACGCACGCGGGGGCGATGAAGTGCCTGGGCGGGATGGTGTCCACCGTGTTCTCCGGGTGGTCCTTGCCGGAGATCCAGTGCACCGGTGCGTCGAAGTGGGTGCCGGTGTGTTCGGACATGGAGAAGTTGTTCCAGTACCAGGCAGGGCCGCGGTCGTCGTACTTCGAGATCTCTTCGATCTTGAAAGGCCAGGGCTGGCCGAACTGGGGCGGTAGCTGCAGCGCGGGGAATTCGGGGGTGAGGGTCTGGGTGAGGTCCACCACGCGGATGGCGCCGCTGGCGAGCCCGAGGGCGAACTGGGCGAGAGGGCTGGTCGTGTTCATGGTCTTTCTCCTGTCAGGTCTTGGGTGTCGGGTCGGCCTGCGGGCCGTTTCTCTTGTTGGTGTGAGGGCAGGATTCGATCATCGCGCGCGGGATGGGGCTGGCGATAGCCGAATGACGCAGCGGCCCATCCGGAATCCGCGTCCGCCAGCGGCGCTACCGTTTTGCCAGCGCGTTGGCCACATGGAAGCCCGAGGCCCCCGAGAGGCCGGGGCCGGGGTGGGTCGAGGCGCCGATCTGGTAGAGGTTCTTCACCGGCGTGGCGTGGTCCTTCACGCCACGCAGCGGGCGCCAGAACATGTACTGGTCGATGCTGCACTCGCCGGAATAGGGGTCGCCGCCGACGAGGTTGATGTTCATCGCTTCGAGGTCCGCCGGCGAGATGACCTTGCGACCGAGGATGCTCGATTGCAGGTTCGGCACCTGCCGGGCGATGCGCGCGACGATGCGGTCGGCGTAGCGTTCGGCGACGTCGGCGTTCCAGCGGCCATCGGCGGGGGCGGGAATCTCGCCCAGCGCGTCGCCCTTGATGTGGCGCGGGCATTCGGGCAGCTGCACCCACAGTACCCACTGGCCGGCCGGCGCGCGGGACGGGTCGACCGCGCAGGGTTGGGCCACGCAGATGGTGCCGGCAGCCGGCAGCAGGCCGCGCTCGGCTTCGCTGACTGCGCGCGATACGCCGTCGAGGCCGTCCCCGAGGTGCAGGTAGATGACCTCACGCAGATGGGCCTCGGGCCATTCGGGCGGTGCCGACAGCGCGATGTGGATCTGCATGTTGCCCTTGCCATAGCGGTATTGGGCGGCCTGGCGGCGCAGCGGCTCGGGCGCGGCGCCGTTCTTGAGCAGCCGGCCGTAGAGCTGGGTCGGGGTGACGTTGGCGATCACCTGCCTGGCTTCGAAGCTGCGCCCGTCGGCCAGTCGCACGCCGCGCGCTTTGCCGCCGTCCACCAGAATCTCCTCGACATCGGCGCCGGTGACGAAGGCGCCGCCGCAGGCCTCGATGTGGGCGCGGAAAGCATCCACCGTTCGTGCATTGCCGCCCTTTACGATCGGCAGACCGACCGCTTCGAGGGTGAAGGCCACCACTTGCGCCATGAGTGCGGACATCGCGCTCTCCGGGCCGAGTCCGGTATGCAGCACCCAGGGGGCGAGCAGGCCTTTCACCAGCTCGGAGGAAAAGCGGCTGTCCAGCCAGGCACGGCAACTCTGCATCGCCGGGCCGAAGAAGGCCATGGTCTCGTGAGCGCCCTGTTTCCACACCCGGCCGAGCATCATCTTGCCGATCTGCGAGCTCCACAGTTCGTTGCCGAGCAGGGCGAAGATGAGCTCCGCGTTCTTCTCGACGAAGCCCATTGCCTCGGCGTAGGCGTCGCCGTCCCCGGCCGCGAGTGCGTTCATGGCCCGCGTGTTGGCCTCGCGCGAGGTCGACATCACCAGCGAGCGGCCATCGGGAAACAGGACGCCGGTGGGGGTCGCGTTGTTGCCGTAGGCGAGTCCGTTGGCATGCAGCTGGTCCTTCAGCTCCGCATAGCCGGGCGAGGTGACGAACAGCGGGTGGGCGGTGGACAGGGTGTCGTGCAGAAAGCCGGGCGCAGTGAGGGCCTCGGTGCGGATGCAGCCGCCGAGCACGTCCTCGCGCTCCAGCACCAGCACCTTCTTGCCGCGCTTGGCCATCACGCCCGCGCACACCAGCGAATTGATCCCGCTACCGACGATGATCGTGTCGAATCTGCTCATCTCTTGGGCCTCTGTTCGGAGTTTCCGAAAGCTTGCCGCGCAGCGGATGCCGGGGATATCCGCTGCGCGCCGCACCTTATCCGTATTGCGCTGCAGCCGCAGCTGAACGCCGCGCGGTGCGGGCGGCGCGGTCTGCTCGGTTCTCACAGCGCGGCCCCCACCTTCGCGGGGGCGTCTCGCGCGCTCAGGCGGCGGCTGCCGAGAAGGCCCGCAGCAGGCTGGTGAAGGGGATCGCCTCGGTTTCCGGGGTGGCGTAGCGGCCGCGGTAGAAGAGCAGCGGCGGACGCTCTTCGGTGGCGAAGCGTTGCACCCGGCCGATGAGGATGACGTGGTCGCCGCCGTCGTGGCGATGCGTCACGCTGCACTGGAACACCGCTGCGCAGTGAGGCAGCAGCGGCACGCCCTCGAAGCCTTCCGCCACCGGGATGTCGGCGAACTTGTCGGTGCCGGCGCGGGCGAAGCGGTCGGACAGATCCTGCTGGTTGCTGGCCAGCACGTGCACCGCGAAGGCGGGGTGGTTTTCGAAGGCGGCGAGGCTGTAGGACTTCTTCGCCAGGCTCCACAGGATCAGCGGTGGGTCGAGTGACACCGAACTGAAGCTGTTGACCGTGACGCCGACGGGCTGGCCATCGAGGTCGCGGGTGGTGACTACGGTGACGCCGGTGGCGAAGTGCCCCAGCGCGTTGCGGAATGCGCGCGGATCGAACATGTCTGTCTCCTTCACGGGCGGATCAGAAGCGGATGGCGAGGCTGGCGGAGAGCCAGTGCTGCCCCATGTAGAGGTCGGTGCCAGCGTTCGGCCCGGGGCCGTCGCCGCGCACGGTCTCCTTCGGCGAGCGCGCGTAGGCCAGCGAGAGCGCCATCGCCGGCGTGACCGCCAGGGTGGCGCCGAGCGTCCAGTGTTTGCGGTTCGCGGCCGGCGCGAGGATGCCGAGGAAGGTGCTGCGCGAGTCGAGCACCTGGGTGCCATGGCTGTAGCCTGCGCGCAGGGTCAGCGTGTCGGAGAGCGCATGGGCCACGCCGATGCGCCACACGGTCTGGTCCTGCCAGCCGAAACCAGGGCCGTTGTCCGCGCCCGGGGCGCCTGCGGCGATGGCGACGCCCGGATTGCCGAGCGAGGCCACGTCCGACCATTCGATGCGCAGCACGTCGGCCGCCACCGTGGTGGCGCCGTGCTTCCAGGCGGCGCCAAGGCCGTAGTGGGCGGGGATGTCGAGGTCGCCACGCTCGGGCAGCAGGCCGGCGAACTTGTCCATCCTGCCCATGTACACCTTGCTCGACCAGGTCGCGCCGAGGGTGAGTTCCGGCGTGAGCTGCCCCTGCCAGCCCAGCGACAGGCCATAGCCGAACGAGTCGTCGCGCCCCTGCGGCAGACCGAGTCCTGCCGGTCCCTGTATGCGCAGCCGCTGGTAGCCGAGCACCAGGCCGACGCCGACGCTGTGGGCATCGTTGAGTTTGCGCGCGTAGCTCACCGTGCTGACCATTTGCTGCAGTTCCGACTTGGGCTCACTCATCGGGCCGACGTCGCTGCCCTGATCGGTGCCCACGCCGTTGCCGACCACCGAAACGCCGACGGACTGGGTGCCGTCGAGCATGCGGTTGTAGCCGAGCTGGGGAATGATGTAGAGGCTCTTGTCTTCCGCGCCGTCATGCCTGGTGCCGCCGAACCAGGCGCCGTTGTCCACCTTGAGGAAGGCGCCGCCGAGGTCGAAGCGGCTGCCGACATGCACCATGCCGGCAGGGTTGTTGGCGCCGGCTACCGCGTCCTGAGGCAGGGCGATGGATGCGCCGCCCATGCCTTCGGCCTTGACGCCGTAACCGTGCGGAAAGGTGCCCTGGGTGGCGAAGGCGGGCACGGCGAGGGCGGCGAGGCCGTAGCTGGCCAGCGCGCGGCCGAGGGGTTCGAGTCTTTTCATGGTGTCGATCTCCGTTTGGGGGCGGGTTCAGGCGGCCTTCTTCATTTCGCTGTCGATCAGGCGCTCGGCCGAGGCGGCGTCGAACCAGTACTCGGCGTAGTCGCGCGGGTCGTTGAAGCCGTTGGCAATGCGTCGGGCGAGGCCGGGCGCCTGCTGGGCGGCGCCGAGGAGCTTGATGACGTGCTCGGCGGGCGGGAACAGCAGGCTGTTGGTCCAGCGCACCACTTTCTCGGCGTAGCCTTCATAAAGCGCGTCGAAGGTGGCGTTCATCCAGCTCTCGTCGAAGGCCCGGGCGCCGCGGGCGAGGATCGCCTCGAGGTAGTGCCGGGCGCTCTTGGTGGCGTTGTTGGAGCCCTGCCCGGTGATCGGATCGTTGACCAAGATCGCATCGCCCAGACCCATTACCTTGCGGCCCGAGGGCAGGGTGAGCACCGCGTTGCGCACCGTTGGCGTGATGCGGCCGGCGAGGATGCCGTTGGCGTCGGTGAGCTGGCAGTCGCGGCTGCGCTCGTACTCCCAGGGAACGAAGGTCTTGAGGATGTCGAGGCTCTTCTCGAGGTGCTGCTCCGGGGTTGTGGCTTCGCCCCAGGTGTCCATCGGGCCGCCCGGTACGCCTTCGAAGACCATGATGTCGCAGGCCTGGGTGCCGTTCTCGCCCTTGGTGGTGAGGGCCGGGAAGACGAAGTATTCGCCCACGCCGGGGATCAGGTTGAAGTTCACGCATTCGTAGTAGTCGTGGCGCTTCATGCCGGTGACGTAGCTCAGGGCGAGCTGGCGCATCGGCTGCCTGACCGGCGAACGTGCCTCGTTGCGACCGAACAGGTTCACGATCTCGCCCTTGCCGCCGGCCAGCAGCACCAGTTCGTGCTGCGCGGCGAGCGACTCGAGTTCCGGGATGCCGACGTTCTCGATGCGCAGCTCGCCGCCGCGGCGGGTGAACTCACTCATCCAGCCGGGCATCTTCACGCGCTGATCGACCGATTGGCCGTAGGCGTCGAGCCGCGCGTGCCAGTGCACCGCCTTGTTGCCGGTGCCGTCCGGTGTGGGAATCGAGACGCTGATGCCCGCGGTCTTCGGACAATCCGCTTCCCACTGGTTCATGCCCCAGTCGCGCTCGATCTGCAGCGCGGGGTCGAAGATGAACTGCGAGGACATCACCTTGCCGGCGCGAATCTCCTCGGCGCTGCGGTTGGTGACGATGGTGACCTGGTGACCGCGATCGAGCAGGGCGCAGCCCAGCAGCAGGCCTGCCTGGCCGGCGCCGACGATGGCGATGTGGCGGGCGGGGGTGTGGATGTCGTTCATGGTGTTGTCTCTCTCTTTTCGGGGTGGAGTCGTTCAGTTCATGAGGCGGGTGATCGCTGCGCCGCGGCCTTCCGGGCCGAGCGCGCGATAGCCGCCGTCGCAGGCGTAGTCAGCGCCGGTGACGAAGCTGGCGTGGTCCGACAGCAGGAAGGCGACGACCTGCGCGACCTCGCCGGGCAGGCCGAGGCGGCCGAGGATGTGATAGTCCGCGGCGACCGCATCGGCCTTGGCCTTGTCGCCGCCCGAAAGCGTCTCGATCACGCTCGACCAGGTCCAGCCCGGCGAGACCGCGTTCACCCGGATGCCGTCGCCGGCGAGGTCGAGTGCGGCGGCGCGGGTGAGTTCGAGCATGCCGGCCTTGCTCACCGGGTAGAGCCAGCGGCCGGCCTGGGCGGCGGTGGCCGAGATCGAGCCGAAGTTGACCACCGCGCCACCGCCGCGCTTGACCATCTCGGGTCGGCAGGCCTGCAGCATCATCGCTGCGCCGACGAGATTCACGTCCAGCGCCTGGCGCCACTCGCCGCGAGAGGAGGCGGCGCCGTTATCCACGTAGGTGCAGGCGCAGTTCACCAGCAAATCGATGCCGCCCAGCGCCTTGACGGTGGCGGCGACGGTGGCGGCGATCTGTGCATCGTCGGTCACGTCGGTGGCGATGAAGCGCGCCGCGGGGCCGAGGCGATCCGCCGCGGCGGGACCACGGCCCTCGTCGATATCGGCGAGCACGACGCTGGCGCCATGCTCGATCAGCGTGCTCGCGACCGCCTCGCCGATGAGGGTGGCGCCGCCGGTGACGATCGCGACCTTGTCACGAATCCCTTTCATCTGTTCCGTCCTCCGTATGGGTGACGCCGGGTCGGCGCCGATGGAGGACAGTGTTCATTTCACCGCTGCGATTGGCAGTCCGCTTTGCGCGCGCGGATATCCGGATAACGCACGGCAGGGATCGGGGCCGGGCAGGGGATGGGCGCGCAGCGGCGAACCCGCCGGGTGGCGGGCGGGGGCGAATCGTGGTGGCGGGGGGGCCGTCGGGCAGGGAGGGTTCTACCCGCCGTCAGGCGGGATGGGGCTACCCGCCATCAGGCGGGGACGGGGCTACCCGCGATCAGGCGGGGACTGGGTCAGCGGCGCGCGGCGCGTGCGGCAGTCTGCGAGGGGGTCTCGCCGAAGCGTTCGCGGTAGTAGCCGGCGAAGCGGCCGAGGTGGGCGAAGCCGTGGCGGTAGGCGATGGTGGTGATCGGTTCGCTGTCGAGCCCCTGGCGGGACAGCACGTGATGAACCCGCTCCAGCCGCTGCTCGCGCAGCCAGGCCAGCGGAGTGGTGTTGCAGTGGCGCTTGAAGCCCTGCTCCAGGGCCCGCACGCTGATACAGGCGGCGCGCGCGATGTCGCCGACGGTGAGCGGATCCTCGATGTGTTCGCGCATGTAATCGACCGCACGCTGGACGTGACGCGGCAAGGCCTCGTCGTCGCGGCGGTGCAGGCGGTCGCTGTAATTGTGGCGATGCAGTTGCAGCAGGCCGCGCAGCAGGCAGTCTTCGAGTGCGGCCACGGTGGGGCGGAAGCTCAGCCATTCCGAGCCGCAGTGGTCGATGTTGTGGGCGAGGTCCCACAGCAGCCGGCACCAGCTCTGGGTGAGGCCGTGACGGCTCGGGATGGCGAGCTCGAAGCTGAGTGCCCCCCCGGCGGGTTCGCCGAGATGTTCGGCGAGGCGCCGCTCCAGTGCCTCGCGGGAATCCACAACATCAGCTTGGTCGCATCGCGATGCCAGCGCATGCGCGTCGGTACGTCGGGGTTGAGGATGCTGGCGGTGTCCTGCGAGGCATGCACCCGCTGCGCGCCGCAACTGATCTCGGCAGAACCGCTGAGCGGCAACTGCACCAGATAGAAATTGCCGAGGCAACCGGGATCGATTTCCACTTCGGCGCCGTAAGCGAGATAGTTGAGCGCCGTCTCGGCGAGCCGCACCATGTTGTGGCGCGAGGCGAAGGGGGTGTGCTGGTCGACCTGACGCAGGTCATGCGGGCAGAATACCCGTGACACCATCTGACGCGATTCGTCCGGGTCCTGGGAGCGGAAGAACGGAAATGCGCCCAGTGGCTCGGCAGCGTTCGCGTGCAGGCGCTGCGCCCCACGAAAAGGGCGCGTCCGTTCGGTGCTCGTGAGGGTCGGCTGCATTCAGGGTCTCCGCCGGGGTCGGGTCGGTAAGTTATAGTTATAAACAATTTATGATCAAAGTTGGTCTTGCGGCAAGTCCTGATCGATCGGCGGGCGTGAATTCAACCGGGAGAGGCAGCGAATGAACGAAGACGGAGCGGGTGACGCGAACGCGGTGCCCGGGGCGCAAGCGGGTCTCCCGGCGTCGGCACGGTTCGTCGACGGCTACCTCGCCTACCTGCTCGCGCAGGCCAGCAGCCGGATCTCTCATGAATTCCACCGCGAAGTCGAGGCGGCCGGGCTGTCGGTGACCGAGTGGCGGGTATTGGCGAGTCTGGAGGGCAGCGACGGTGAGAGCATCGGCGTGCTGAGCCAGCTGACGCTCACCAAGCAGCCCACGCTGTCGCGGGTGGTACAGCGCATGGAGGCGGGAGGCCTGGTCTCGCGCTCGCGGGTGCGCAGCGATCGCCGCCAGACGGTGGTGCGCATCACCGCCCAGGGGCACGACCTTACCGAGCAGCTCAGGGTGAGGGCCATCCGCCATCAGGAGGCGATCCTCGAACCCTTTGGCGAGGCCAACGCCAGGATGCTGATTTCGATGTTGCGCACGCTGCTCTCGTTGCATCCGCCGGGCGATCTGCCGGACCCTGAAGAAACCGTCGGCTGAAGCGCCAATGTGCAGCGGAAGCCAATATCCTGTTGACTAGATAGTTTAGTTATGAAATATTTGATACTAAATCAGCGCCTGACCCTGCCGGTCGCTGCGGTGTCATCCCTTCATGACTGCCGGGCCGGCCCATATTGAGAGGAGCAACAGCATGCGTATCGTCTGTATCGGAGGAGGCCCGGCCGGGCTGTATTTCGCGATCCTGATGAAGAAGCTCGATCCGGCGCATTCGATCACCGTGGTCGAGCGCAACCGCCCCTATGACACCTTTGGCTGGGGCGTGGTGTTCTCCGACCAGACCATGGACAACATGCGCGAATGGGATATCGAGACCGCCAACGCGATTCAGGTCGCCTTCAATCACTGGGATGACATCGAGCTCCATTTCAAGGGCGCGACCATCCGCTCCGGCGGTCACGGTTTCGTCGGCATCGGCCGCAAGAACATGCTCAACATCCTGCAGGCGCGCTGTGAGGAACTCGGTGTCGAACTGGTGTTCGAGAAGGATGTGGATTCCGACCTGGAATACCCGGACGCCGACCTGATCATCGCCTCTGACGGTATCAACTCGAAGATCCGCAATCGCTATGTCGAGGTCTTCAAGCCGGACATCGTGACGCGCCCCAACCGCTACATCTGGCTCGGCACCAACAAGCTGTTCGACGCCTTCACCTTCATCTTCGAGAAGACCGAGCACGGCTGGTTCCAGGCCCACATCTACAAGTTCGACGACACCACCACCACCTTCATCGTCGAGTGTCCGGAGCACGTGTGGCTGGCCCACGGGCTCGACCAGGCCAGCCAGGACGAGTCGATTGCCTTCTGCGAGAAGCTCTTCGGCAAGTACCTCGACGGTCATCCTCTGATGACCAATGCGCGTCACCTGCGCGGCTCTGCCTGGCTCAACTTCCAGCGCGTCAAGTGCGAGCAGTGGCATCACTTCAACGGCAACAGCCAGGTGGTGCTGATGGGCGACGCGGTGCACACCGCGCACTTCGCGATCGGCTCGGGCACCAAGCTTGCGCTCGAGGATGCGATCGAGCTCACCCGCCTGTTCAAGGAAGAGGGCGACACGCCCGAGCGCATCCCGGCAGTGCTGGCGCGCTACCAGGAAGTGCGCAACATCGACGTGCTGCGCCTGCAGAACGCGGCCTGGAACGCCATGGAGTGGTTCGAGGTCTGCGACGCGCGCTACTGCAACACCATGGAGCCCGAGCAGTTCATGTACTCGATGCTCACGCGCTCCCAGCGCATCTCCCACGAGAACCTGCGCCTGCGCGACGCCAAGTGGCTCGAGGGCTACGAGCGCTGGGTGGCCGCCAGCGCCGGCGTACCGGTCGCCCCGGAGCAGAGCCCGCCGCCGCCGATGTTCACCCCCTTCAAGCTGCGTAACCTGAGCCTGCAGAACCGCGTGATCATGTCGCCGATGGCGATGTATTCCGCCGAGGACGGCCTCGCCAACGATTTCCATCTGGTGCACTTCGGTTCGCGCGCGCTGGGCGGTGCCGGCCTGCTCTACACCGAGATGAGCTGCGTCTCGCCCGACGCCCGCATCACCCCGGGCTGCGCCGGCATGTACAAACCGGAGCATGTCGACGCGTGGAAGCGCATCGTCGATTTCGTGCATGCGAACTCGGCGGCGAAGATGGGCATCCA
The DNA here is from genome assembly GCF_009800965.1 of Cognatazoarcus halotolerans. Lineage (GTDB taxonomy): Bacteria > Pseudomonadota > Gammaproteobacteria > Burkholderiales > Rhodocyclaceae > Cognatazoarcus > Cognatazoarcus halotolerans. The sequence goes on from NZ_WUAF01000029.1 coordinate 17,757, forward strand.
GCTTGGCCACGCGGGGCGCAAGGGCGCCACCAGGGTGGCCTGGGAAGGCATCGACCAACCGCTCGAGTCGGGCGGCTGGGAGCTGATCTCCGCTTCGCCGCTGCCCTACCTGCCGCATTCGCAGGTGCCGCGCGAGATGAACCGTGACGACATGGATCGCGTCAAGGCTGACTTCGTGCGCGCCACCCGCATGGCCGCCGAGGCGGGCTTCGACATCCTCGAGTTCCACTGCGCCCACGGCTACCTGATGTCGAGCTTCCTCTCGCCGCTCACCAACCAGCGCAAGGACGAGTACGGCGGCAGCATCGACAATCGCGCCCGCTATCCGCTGGAAGTGTTCGAGGCGATGCGTGCGGTGTGGCCGGCCGACAAGCCGATGTCGGTGCGCCTGTCCTGCCACGACTGGTTCCCGGGCGGCAACACCGCCGACGACGCGGTCGAGATCGCGCGGCGCTTCAAGGATGCTGGTGCGGACATCATCGACTGCTCCTCGGGCCAGGTGTGGAAGGGCGAAAAACCGGTGTTCGGCCGCATGTTCCAGACGCCGTTCTCCGACCGCATCCGCAATGAGGTGGGCATCCCGACCATCGCGGTGGGCGCCATCTTCGAGGCCGACCATGTGAACAGCATCATCGGCGCCGGTCGCGCCGATCTCTGCGCAGTCGCCCGCCCGCACCTTGCCGACCCGGCCTGGACCCTGCACGAGGCGGCGAAGATCGACTATCCGGGGGTGAGCTGGCCGAAGCAGTACCTTTCCGGCCGCAGCCAGTACGAGACCAACCTCAAGCGCAGCTACGCCGCGCCGGGCAAGTGAACGAGACGGGACAGGCATGAACTCCACCCCCGAGACCAACAGAGAAACGCCGCTCGCCGGCCGGCACGCGGTGGTCACCGGTGCCGGCAGCGGCATCGGCGAGGCGATCGCGCTCGAGCTGGCGGCGCTCGGTGCGACGCTGACCCTGGTCGGCCGCCGCGCCGAGCCGCTGAGCGCCACCTGCGAGCGGCTCGCCGGGCAGGGGCACGGCATTGCCGTGGCCGACATCACCGACCACGCTGCGGTTGCTGCCGCATTTGCGGACGCGGCGGCGGCCCGCGGTCCGATCGCGATCCTGGTGAACAACGCCGGTGCGGCAAAGAGCGCGCCGGCCGGCAAGACCACCCCGGCGCTGTGGAACGAGATGCTCGCGGTGAATCTCACCGGCACCTTCAACTGCACCCACGCGGTGCTCGCCGGCATGCAGGGCGCGCGCTGGGGGCGCATCGTCAATATCGCCAGCACCGCCGGCCTGAGCGGCTATGCCTACGTCTCGGCGTACTGCGCCGCCAAGCATGGCGTGATCGGTTACACCCGCGCGCTGGCACTCGAAGTGGCGAAGCAGGGCATCACGGTCAACGCGGTGTGCCCCGGCTACACCGACACGCCGCTGCTCGGCGGCGCGGTGGACAACATCGTCGCCAAGACCGGGCGCAGCGACGAGGAGGCCAAGCAGACGCTGGCCGCGAGCAACCCGCAGGGCCGCCTGGTGCAGCCCGCGGATGTCGCTCGCGCAGTGGGCTGGCTGTGCCTGCCGGGTTCCGAGGCCATTCATGGCCAGGCGATCCCGGTGGCCGGCGGCGAAGTGATGGCGGGCTGAAATTCAATCAGGAAGGCACCGGCAGGGCGCCGGGCAAGCAGGGAGACAAAGCAATGGCAGAACTTTCGATGAAGGACCACAAGCGTCCGTTCAAGGACTACGTGGCGCGGCACTTCAAGTGGTCGTGTAGCGAGGACGGTCGCGTCGCGACGATCACCCTCAACCGGCCCGAGAAGAAGAACCCGCTCACCTTCGATTCCTACGCCGAGCTGCGCGATCTCTTCCACAACCTCAAGTACGCCAGCGACGTGCGCACCGTGGTGATGGCCGGCGAGGGCGGAAATTTCTGCTCCGGTGGCGATGTGTTCGAGATCATCGAGCCGCTCACCAACATGAGCATGCCGGAACTGCTCGAATTCACCCGCATGACCGGCGACCTGGTGAAGGCCATGCGCCGCGCGCCGCAGCCGGTGGTCTCGGCCATCGACGGATTCTGCGCCGGTGCCGGCGCGATGGTGGCGTTGGCCTCGGACTTCCGTCTCGGCACACCCGAGACCAAGACCGCCTACCTGTTCACCCGCGTCGGCCTGGCTGGCGCCGACATGGGCGCCTGCGGGCTGCTACCGCGCGTGATCGGTCAGGGGCGCGCCACCGAACTGCTCATGAGCGGGCGCGTGATGAGTGCCGACGAAGGCTTTGCGTGGGGCTTCTTCAATGCGCTGCACCCGGCCGCCGAGGTGCTCGCCGAAGCGCAGAAACTCGCTCGCAACCTGGCCGACGGCCCGTGGTTCGCGCATACCGTGACCAAGACCATGCTCAACCAGGAGTGGGCGATGGGTATCGAGGAAATGATCGAATCCGAAGCCCAGGCCCAGGCCATCTGCATGATGACCGGCGACTTCCGCCGTGCATTCGAGGCCTTCGCGGCGAAGCAGAAGCCGCGCTTCGAAGGCAACTGAGCGCGCCGCCATGGACCGTTCGATTCTCGATTTGCCGTTCTACGGCGCCGAACACCGCCAGCTCTCCGATGCGATCTTCGCGTGGGCTGCCGGCGAGATGCCGCAGGTGGATCACCACGACACCGACAAGGCCTGCCGCACCCTCGTGACGGCGCTCGGCAAGGCGGGCTTCCTGCGCTACGCGGTGCCGGCGGCCTACGGCGGCGCACGCGACGAGCTGGACTCGCGCTCGCTGTGCATCGCCCGCGAGACACTGGCCTACCACGACGGCCTGGCCGATTTCGCCTTCGCCATGCAGGGCCTCGGCACGGGTGCGATCACGCTCTCGGGCAGCGAGGAGCTCAAGCGCGAGGTTCTGCCGCGGGTGGCTACCGGCGAGTGGATCGCGGCCTTTGCGCTGACCGAGCCGCTGGCCGGCTCCGACGTCGGCGCAATGACCTCCGAGGCGCGCCTCGAGGGTGACCACTATGTGCTGAACGGCGAGAAGACGTGGATCTCCAACGGCGGCATTGCCGACGTGTATTGCGTCTTTGCGCGCACCGGCGAGGCGCCGGGCACGCGCGGCATCTCGGCCTTCGTGGTGTATCCCGGGATGCCGGGCTTCGAGGTCGCCGAGCGCCTCGAGGTGATCGCGCCGCACCCGCTGGCGCGCCTGCGCTTTACCGACATGAAGGTGCCGGTGGGCAACCGTCTCGGCGCGCCCGGCGAGGGCTTCAAGGTGGCGATGCGTACCCTCGACATCTTCCGCAGCTCGGTGGCTGCCGCAGCGCTGGGCTTCGCCCGCCGTGCGCTCGACGAGGCGCTGGCCCATGCCCGCCTGCGGCCGATGTTCGGCCATACCCTGGCGGACTTCCAGCTCACCCAGGCGAAGCTCGGCGAGATGGCCACCGACATCGACGCGGCCGCGCTGCTCACCGCCCGGGCGGCGTGGCGGCGCGACGTGCAGAAGCTGCCGACCACCCGCGAGGCGGCGATGGCCAAGATGACCGCCACCGAAAACGCACAGCGCGTCATCGACGCAGCGGTGCAGATGCATGGCGGGCAGGGCGTGCGAACCGGCGTGAAGGTCGAATCCCTGTACCGCGAAATCCGCGCGCTGCGCATCTACGAAGGGGCGACCGAAGTGCAGAAGCTGATCGTCGCCCGCGAATTGCTGAAGAACTGAAAGAGGGCCGCGAGCGCCCCCAACCCCAACGGAGAATCGATTCGATGAGCAAGAACACCTTCAACTGGGCAGACCCGCTGCTGCTGGACCAGCAGCTCACCGAAGAAGAGCGGATGAGCCGCGACACCGCGCGGGCCTACTGCCAGGAGCGGCTGCTGCCGCGGGTGCAGGAAGCCTTCCGTCACGAGAAGACCGACCGCGAGATCTTCAACGAGATGGGCGAGCTTGGCCTGCTCGGCCCGACCATTCCCGAAGAGTACGGCGGCGCCGGCCTGGGCTACGTGGCCTACGGCCTGATCGCCCGCGAGGTCGAGCGGGTCGATTCGGGCTACCGCTCGATGATGAGCGTGCAGTCTTCGCTGGTGATGGTGCCGATCAACGAGTTCGGCAACGAAGCGACCAAACGCAAGTACCTGCCCAAGCTCGCCACCGGCGAATGGGTCGGCTGCTTCGGCCTCACCGAACCGAACCACGGCTCCGACCCCGGCAGCATGGTGACCCGCGCCCGCAAGGTCGAAGGCGGCTACAGCCTGTCCGGCAGCAAGATGTGGATCACCAACAGCCCGATCGCCGACGTTTTCGTGGTGTGGGCCAAGGACGACGAAGGGCAGATCCGCGGCTTCGTGCTCGAGAAGGGCTGGAAGGGGCTGTCCGCCCCGGCGATCCACGGCAAGGTGGGCCTGCGTGCCTCGATCACCGGCGAGATCGTGATGGACGAAGTGTTCTGCCCGGAAGAGAACGCCTTCCCGACGGTGCGCGGCCTCAAGGGCCCGTTCACCTGCCTCAACTCCGCCCGCTTCGGCATCGCCTGGGGCGCGCTCGGCGCGGCCGAGGCCTGCTACGAGACGGCGCGTCAATACACCCTGGACCGCAAGCAGTTCGGCCGCCCGCTGGCCGCCAACCAGCTCATCCAGAAGAAGCTCGCCGACATGATCACCGAGATCACCCTGGGCCTGCAGAGCTGCCTGCGGGTGGGTCGGATGAAGGAAGAGGGCACGGCGCCGGTGGAAATCACCTCGATCATCAAGCGCAACTCCTGCGGCAAGGCGCTGGACATTGCCCGCATGGCGCGCGACATGCTCGGCGGCAACGGCATCTCGGACGAGTTCTGTGTGGCGCGTCACCTGGTGAACCTGGAGGTGGTGAACACCTACGAGGGCACCCACGACGTGCATGCGCTGATCCTCGGCCGTGCGATCACCGACATCGCCGCATTCGCCAACTGATCATGGAGGCCACCGCAATGCTTCCGGAACAGGTGGCGGCGGATCCGGTCGAGTTCGTCGTCGAGCGCGAGGTGCGCTTCGGCGACTGCGACCCGGCCGGCATCGTGTTCTTCCCCAACTACTTCCGCATGCTCAACAGCGTGGTCGAAGACTGGTGGGCCGCCCTCGGCACACCCTGGACCAGTCTGGTGAGCGTGCGTCGCATCGGCACACCGACGGTGAGGCTCGATTCCGAGTTTGTCCAGCCATCGTATTTCGGCGAGACGCTGCGCTTCCATCTTTCGGTGGTGTCGCTGGGCGGCTCGTCCTTGACCCTGGAGCACGTCGCCATCGGCGGGGACAGCGCCCGCATGCGGGTGCGCCAGGTGATGGTGGCGACCTCGCTCGACACTCACAGATCAATCCCCTGGCCCGAGGATGTGCGCGAGGCCATTACCCGTTTCATGGAGAGACGATGATGAACAAGACCCTGCAACCCGAGGGCTGGGCCCCGCCGCGCGGCTACGCAAACGGCATCGAGGCCCGTGGCCGGCAGATCTACGTTGGCGGCCAGATCGGCTGGAACGCCCAGTGCAAGTTCGAAAGCGACGATCTGGTGCAGCAGATCTACCAGGCCCTGAAGAACGCCGTGGATGTGGTGCGCGTTGCCGGCGGCGGGCCGGAGCACGTGGTGCGCATGACCTGGTACCTGGTCGACAAGAAGGAGTATGTCGCGCGCCTCAAGGAGATCGGCCAGGTTTACCGCGAGGTGATGGGCCGCAACTTCCCGGCCATGACCGCGATCCAGGTGGCCGACCTGGTGGAGAACGAGGCCAAGGTCGAAATCGAAGTCACCGCGGTGATCCCCGACTGAGGCCGGCCATGGAAGACCTTCGTTACGCGGCCTGCGAGGGCCTGCTGGTCAGCGGCCCGCAGGACGGCGTGCTCGAGATCCGGCTCGATCGCCCGGCTGCGCGCAACGCGCTGTCCACCCCGCTGCTGCGTGGCATCGTGGGCCTGCTGGACGTGGCCGAGGCCGACGATGCGGTGCGCTGCGTGGTGCTCACCGGCGGCGACAAGGTCTTCGCCGCGGGCGCCGACCTCGCCGAAATGGCCGCCAAGGACATGCAGGCGGTGCTGGTCGAGGAGCGGCCGCATCTGTTTGCCGCCATCGCGCGCTTCCCCAAGTCGATCGTCGGCGCGGTGTGCGGCTATGCGCTGGGCGGTGGCTGCGAACTGGTGATGCACGCCGACATCATCGTTGCCGGCGAATCGGCACAGTTCGGCCAGCCCGAGATCAATCTCGGCATCATCCCCGGCGCCGGTGGTACCCAGCGCCTGACCCGCGCGGTCGGCAAGTCGCTGGCAATGAAGCTGGTGCTCAGCGGAGAGTTCATCGACGCGGCCGAGGCCAGGGCCGCCGGCCTTGTGGCGGAAGTGGTGGCCGACGAGGCCTGTATCGCACGTGCCCACGAGCTGGCCGGCAAGATCGCGAGCCGGGCGCCGCTGGCGGTGCGTCTTGCCAAGGAGTCGGTGCTGCAGTCCTTCGAGACACCACTGTCGGCGGGGCTTGCCATCGAACGACGCAATTTCGTGGTGCTGGCCGGCACCGAGGATCGCAACGAAGGCGTGCGCGCCTTCCTCGAGAAACGCAAACCGGTGTGGAAGGGGCGCTGAGCCGCCCGTCGCACCGTCCGGAGCCGCGAATTGAATCCCGAATCACCCGTTCGTACCCTCGGCATCGTCGGTGCCGGTCTCATGGGCCGGGGCATTGCACAGGTCGCCGCGGTCGGGGGCGTCACGGTGCGCCTCCACGACGCACGCGCGTCCGCCGCCGCTGAGGCGATTGCGGCAATAGCGCCGATGCTCGACAAGCTGGTCCGCAAGGGGCGGCTGACGGAGGCCGAGGCCGCCGCCGCGCTGGATCGCCTGCGCCCCGCGGCAAGCCTCGCCGAACTGGCCGGCTGCGACGCGGTGGTCGAGGCCATCGTCGAGAACATCGACGCCAAGCGGAGCCTCATGCAATCGCTCGAGGCGGTGGTGTCGTCCGATTGCATCCTCGCCACCAACACCTCGTCCCTGTCGGTGACCGCCATCGCCGCCGCCTGCGAATGGCCCGAGCGGGTGGCGGGCTTCCACTTCTTCAGCCCGGTACCACTCATGAAGGTGGTGGAGGTGATCGCCGGCGCGCGTACCGAGGCCGCGGTGTGCGACCGCCTCGTCGCGCTGGCACGCGCCATGGGGCACGCCCCGGTGCGTGCCCAGGACACCCCGGGTTTCATCGTCAACCATGCGGGCCGCGCCTACCTCACCGAGGGCCTGCGCATCCTCGGCGAAGGCGTTACCGACGTGCCCACCCTCGACCGCATCCTGCGCGAGGCGGCCGGTTTCCGCATGGGGCCTTGCGAGTTGCTCGACCTCACCGGGCTCGACGTCTCCCACCCGGTGATGGAGTCGATCTATAGCCAGTACTACCAGGAGCCGCGCTACCGACCCTCGCCGATCACCCGCCAGCGCCTCGCCGCCGCCCTGCTCGGCAGAAAGAGCGGGCAAGGCTTCTACGTGTATCGGGATGGCGCTGCCCAGGTGGCGGAAGAAGCACCCGCGCCCGCCGCGCGTCCGCCGCGGGTTTTCGTGGCCGCAGCCGACGCGGCCTGCCGTGAGCAGCTTGCGTCCCTCGTGCAGCGCCTGGGCGGTGTGCTCGATGCAGGCGAAACGCCTTCCGCCGACGTGCTGTGCGTGGTGGCGCCCGCCTGGGGCGAGGATGCTACCGCCGCCTGCCTCGCCCATGGGCTCGATCCGCGCCGCACGGTGGCGATCGAACCGTTCGTCGACAGCGCGCGCCGCCGCACCCTGATGACCACGCCGCTCACCGCAGCGGCGATGCGCGACGCCGCCCATGGGCTGTTTGCGGCCGACGGCATGCCCGTCTCGGTGATTCGTGACAGCGCCGGCTTCGTGGTGCAGCGGGTGCTTGCGATGGTAGTGAACCTCGGCTGCGACATGGCCCAACAGCGCATCGCCAGCCCGGAGGACATCGACACCGCGGTGCGCCTCGGCTTGGGCTATCCCTTTGGCCCGCTCGAATGGGGCGATCGCCTCGGCGCGGCGCGGGTGCTCGAGATCCTCGAACGAATGGCGGCGCAGAGCCGCGACCCGCGTTACCGTCCGAGCCCCTGGCTGGTGCGCAGGGCACGCCTGGGCGTCTCGCTCACCACACCCGAAGCCTGATCTTTCCACGGAGTTCCGGATGCTCGATGCCTATCTCTACGGCGGCCTGCGCTCGCCTTTTGGCCGCCACGGCGGCGCCCTCGCGACGGTGCGGCCGGACGATCTGGCCGCCATGGTGATCCGCGAGTTGGTGGCGCGCTCGGGTTTAGACCCCGCAGCGATCGAAGACGTGGTGCTCGGCTGTGCTGCCCAGTCGGGCGAGGATGGCCGCAACGTGGCGCGCCACGCGGCACTGCTCGCCGGCCTGCCGCCGTGGGTACCCGGCCAGACGGTGAATCGGTTGTGCGGTAGCGGACTCGCCGCGGTGCTCGACTGTGCCCGCGCGGTGAGTGCGGGCGAGGGCGATCTCTACGTCGCCGGCGGCGTGGAAAGCATGACCCGCGCGCCCTTCGTCGTTGCCAAGCCCGAGGCGGCCTGGGCGCGGGATTTCCGGGTGTTCGACACGACGATCGGCTCGCGTTTTCCGAACCCGGCGCTGGTCGGTCGCTACGGCGACGACACCATGCCGCAGACCGCCGACAACGTGGCTGCCGAGCACGGCATCAGCCGCGAAGCGGCCGATCGCTTCGCGTGGCCTTCGCAGATGAAGGCCGCCGCGGCGCAGGAGGCGGGTTTCTTCGCCGGCGAGATCCTGCCGATCGGCGTCACGGCCGGTCGCAAGGCCGAGCCGGCGGAAGTGTCCGCCGACGAGCATCCGCGGCCCGCAACCACGCCCGAATCCCTTGCCGCCCTGAAGAGCCTGCACGGCGGTGTGGTCACCGCGGGCAATGCATCGGGTATCAACGACGGTGCCGCGGCGGTGCTGGTGGGCAGCCACGCGCTTGGCGAACGCACCGGCCGGCAGCCCGTCGCGCGCATCCTCGCCGGAGCGGTGTGTGGCGTCGAGCCGCGCGTGATGGGCCTCGGTCCGGCGCTGGCGATTCCGCGGGCGCTGGCGCGTGCCGGTCTGACGCTCGGGCAGATGGACGTCATTGAAGTCAACGAGGCCTTCGCGGCCCAGGTGCTCGGCTGCACCAGGATGTTGGGGCTGGCCGATGACGATCCGCGCCTCAATCCCAATGGCGGCGCGATCGCCATGGGGCATCCTCTCGGCGCTTCCGGCGCGCGGCTGGTGTGGACCGCGCTGCGCGAACTCGAACGTCGCGACGGCCGCTACGCGGTGGTGAGCTTATGCATCTGCGTGGGGCAGGGCATCGCGCTCGTCATCGAGCGAATCCGGGGTGAAAGTTCCGCCCCCGGTGCGGCGTTCCGGATGCCCTGAAGGGGTCCTCGAGCGGGCGCTCGCGTGGCATCGCTGCAACCATCGGGAAGTCATGGCGGCGCCTGCCGGCGGCGTCTATGTTGGGGGTGTCCGGCGTGAACCTTCCCGCGACACGGAAGGGCTTGCGGACTTGCGGCACGGTGTCGGTCGCGGTATCGAAACGGGCTTCGCGCGCGTGGATCAATGACCCGATCGCTGCAGGCCATGCGCTGTCAGGGGGCAATGCCGGAGCTCGATCGGCGATCGTGCGAATCGGCCCGCCCGCTCACGATTCGGGATCGGGCCGGAAGATGTCCGATCGGAGGCTGGCGGGCGAGCAGGGGGTGGAAAATGAAAACGCTCGTACTGTTGATCGGAGCCGGAGCCTGGCTCTCGGGCTGCACTTACCTGACCCCGCCTTTCGAACATCCGATCATCGAGCAGCACGCCCAGAACCGGATCAACACGTTCGGCGTGGTCCCGTCGCGGCGCATGATGATCGTCAAGTCCGATGACGCGGGCGGCGGGGCTGAGCGGAAGGTCACGATATGTGCCGAGGCGCCCGCCGACGTCACCGACAATCTGGCCAGCAGCTTCGCGGCCTCGGTTGCAGCGTCGGGCAAGGGGGCGGATGTCAGCGCCGGGTTCGAGAAGACGCTGCAGACCTTCGGGCAGTTCCTCTTCAAGCGTACGCAAGGCATCCAGCTGTTCAGGGACCGCTCGTATTACCTCTGTCAGGCGAGGATGAACGGCTTCATCACCGATGCCGAGTACAAGCAGGGACTCGACGATGCCTTCAGGGCGGTCGTCCCGCTGATCGAGAAGGAACTGGAACATCTCGACAAGACCCAGCCCGAAAACGAAACCGTGGCGCAGCAGCCACTCAAGGCCCGCGAGATCAAGGCCAGCGCGGGCGGCGCGAAGACCTCGCTCGGTGCGGATACGATTGAGTCCTCGGTGGAGTCGGCGGGGCAGGGCGCGCAGTAGGCCGGCTGAGGGATCGTTTGACGGCCGGGTCGGGCGCGGATGGCGCCAGCAGGGCCACGCCGTGTCAGTAAATCCGTCGTGACGGAAGACGGAGAGTCGCCGAAGCCTTGAGCGTGCGCAGCGTTTCCGTGAATGTGAGCGGCGGTTATCGACCCCAAGCTGCCGGATGAGTCTCTCCCGCTCCAGTGGCAGGTATATGGGGGGAGCGGCCTCCCGCGAACATAGCTCACGGACAGAGCCTCGGCCTGACCTGCCGGCCAGCTTGCTCAAATTGAGTGGCGGCAATCCGGCCGACATCAGCTGCACGATGCTCAGCTTGGGCGAACGGCAGCTGTTTTGTTCGACGCTTGCCTCAAGCGGCGCGGGCTCGTGATCGCCAACCGGTGCTCGCGGGCGGGTGTTGGACAAACTGAAGTACATGCGGGCAATGCGCACCGTGGCGCTCGCGGACCAGAATCCTCGAAGGTCTGACACTTCGACGACCCTGTATGGACCCCGCGCGACAAAGGCCTCGTCCACTGTCAAGCGACATCCAATTATATGCATCGCCGCTGTTTGGCTATGACGTGTTCGTATCCTTTGCGCTAGGCGGACCGCCGCGCGGGTCCCTAAGCTATGCTCCAGTCGTCGCGATCGCCGTACGCAGTCGAGAGAACTTCGTTCCACCGCAACCGCGATGCCGGCACGAACCGTCATGAACCACGCTGCATCGCTCACTCCTACGAAGCCGAAGTCCAGCACCCACGCCGGCACGGCGCGCTCTGGCCGGTGCTTACACATGCGGCGCGCGGGCTACGAATCCGATCGATCACTGCTGCCAGGTCGAGTCGTATCACCTCGCTGGACCCAAAACGGCGTGCGGCGCGTGATCTGCGATCCGGCCACCGCGACGAAACCTACCCGAGCGGCATCGCCTCGGCATAGAATCACCAGGGAGACCGCCTGAGCGGCGGTTCAGTACGACAGGGCCTATCCTTCTCTGCACCGCTCGCGCAATAATCGAAGTCGGCGGCGCGAGGGATAAAACCCAATCGTTGGATCGCACCGGGCCTGCTATCGCAGTTTGCGCTACTCGAAAGGAGAAGTTCATGGACACGCGCGCAGAGCAGCAGCTTCCGAGTGCATATCTGGCTTCATTCGGAGCGCGAGTCCGCGCAGTTAGGTATTGTGCGGATTCCCTTCGTCGCAATGATGACCGAGACGCCAAGTCAAGGAGCGATACGTGGCATACGTGTTCAGACTAAAGGGTGCGCTGGTTACCGTACGTCGAATTCCGGGAGCTCGCCGCGCCGATGCTGCTATTTCGCCGGCCAGAGCAGGAAATTGCATGTTCGACAACCAACCTTCTCGCTAGTAAGTCATGCCCTTTGGACTGACCCTCCCAACCAAGCCAGAATTCCAATTGGCATAAGCTGCGTTCGTCTATTCATCCGCACTGGGATTGAACAGGACAATGGGCAAGATCGACACTGGCAATGATATCCGCGATCGCCTGCGGCTGCGGATATTTATCTCGTCCCCGGCAGATGTTGCAGCCGAGCGGGGAATCGCCCGTGCGGTGCTCAGGCGATTGGCCCACGAGCCGCAGTTTGAAGGTCGGATCGATCTGGAAGAAGTTTCATACGATGATCCAGATGCGCCGGCTAGCATGGATGCCCACCTCACTTTCCAGAGTGCTATAAATAAAAGCAAGCCCCGCCCATCGGCTTGCGACGTTGTAATGGTAATCCTGTGGTCGCGACTAGGCTCGGAAATCAACGATCAGGCTTACGTCAAACAGGACGGGAGTGGGCGTCATTACACCGGCACCGAGTGGGAGTTCATGGACGCTTACCAGGCGGCAGTCAACGGCCAGGGACCTCGGCTGTGGGTGTTCCGCCGCCGCAAGGGCTATCTTCCCTCTCAGCCGGACGATCCAGAGAACGTAATTGCCGACAAGCGGGATCAGGAGGACAAGGTACGCGCCTTCTTCCAGAATGCGGTTCGCAGCTATTGGTGGCACGCGTCGCCCCCTGGTGTTCCTATTGATGCCGTCACCCAGGCCCACGAAGATCAGCAGTTCGATTTCCTGCTTGCCTCCCAATTGCGCGACCTGATCTGGTCGCGTCTCCAGGCAGCGGGGCTTGGCGCGCCAGGGAGCGGCCCTGCAACTAAGCAGACACTCTGGCCTTCTGAATTTGGTAGTCCGTTTCGCGCATTGGAACCGTTCACCGCACGCTATGCCCCAGTTTTTTGCGGACGCGAGGTAGAACTGGCAGCGCTGATCCAGGACGTGGCCAACAAACCATTCGTGGCGGTGCTTGGGCGGTCTGGCTCTGGCAAATCGTCACTCGTCTATGCCGGACTGCTGCCCTCTTTGGCCGAAGGCAATGTTCCCGGCAGTGCCGCTTGGTCGGTGGTCAGTTTCAAGCCAGGGGAATTGTCGGGCGGACCAATTGAATCACTCGCTAATGAGCTCGCCGCCAAGTTTCCGTCCTGCAACTGGCGCACGTCCGAACTGGCCAAGCGACTGCGGACAGCACCAGAAAGCATACTGCAAATTGCTGCCGAAGGGCTTGGGGATGCCCCGTCGGACGCTTGCTTACTGATTTTCATCGACCAGTTTGAAGAAATCTTCGCTCGCCACGTCAGTGGCACGGATGACGATGAAGCACGTCTGCTCACCCAGCGCCTAGAAATAGACCGGCCGGGCGTATTCGCTCTGATGCGGGCGGCCTCTGTCCCGGGACGGGTCAGAGTGGTCATCGCGATGCGGTCCGATTTCTGCGGCCACTGGCCCCAGGACGATGCGGCGGTGGCCCTCTTCAATGCTGGTCAACGGATGCTCGGCACGCCTGGCCAGCCCGCGTTGGAAAGGATGATTCGCGGCCCGGCTCGGGCAGCTGGCTTGAGCATAGGCGACGCCCTGGTCAATGATATTTTGAGCGAAGCAGGTGGCGAGCCGGGCTCGCTTCCACTGCTGGAATCAGTGCTGTCCCGCCTGTACGAGCAACGCAATGACGACAATGAACTCACTGAGGCGGCTTTCCGGGCTATCGGTGGTCTGACTGGAGCCATTAACGACTGGGCGGATCGGGCCGTACGCGGCGGAGATGGCAACCTCGACATGAATGCCTTGACTCGCCTCTTCCAGGCGGTCGCCTCGGTGCAGAACGTGGATGGCAAGCGCACGGTGGTGCGCAAGCGTGCGCCTCTTTCCAACCTCGATCCGGACGCTTTGGATCTCGCCCAGCGCCTCATCGATGCCCGCCTATTGGTTACAGGAAATGATAAGGCGCCCTACGTCGAAGTGGCCCACGAGGCTCTCTTTAGCCGCTGGACTACACTCGCACGCTGGCTCGAAGACCATGGGGAGGCTCTCCAACTGCTGCGCCACATGCAAGCGGAAGCCGAGGCTTGGCTGGCCGACCCGTCCACGCCGTTGCATCAGCCGTGGCCGGCCGAGGCTCAGAGCCTCGCCTACAATGCGCTGTCCCGGCTGGGTCGTTCTTGGGAAAAGGAGTCCGAACCCCTGCGTAGCTTCTTGCGCCCAGAGGCCCTGCGCCTCATCGACGAACTGCAGATCGACCAAACGGACCACTTCCGTCGTGCCGCCATTGGCGAGCGCCTCGCGACTATCGGCGACCCGAGACCCGGCGTCGGCGTGCGCAACGGATTGCCTGACCTCCTGTGGCATGAAGTGCCGGCTGGCCGCGTTACGCTTCTAAACGACGACGGAACCCCGCTGGGAGAATTCGACGTGCCGTCCCTACGAGTGGCCCGCTTCCCGGTCACCTGGGCGCAATATCAGACCTTTCTGGACTCCGCAGACGGCTACGACAATCCGGCTTGGTGGTCGGCAGAGAAGCCCGACGAACGACCCGAAAACCGTTTCCGGAGTTTCGCCAACCATCCCGTAAGCCGAGTGTCATGGTTCGACGCTGTCGCCTTCGGCCGCTGGCTCAGCGCCCGACTCTCTGGAGAACTACCGTCGGGATATGCCATCCGGCTTCCGCTTGAATGGGAGTGGCAGCAGGCTGCCACCGGCGGAGATCCAAGCCGGGAATACCCCTGCGGCGTATGGCTCGACCACGGAGGTAACACGGCCGATAGCGGCTTGGGGCGGCTCATTGCCACTGGACTCTATCCTCATGGAGCTTGGCCTAACGGTCCCGTCGACTTGGCCGGGGAGGTTCTGGAATGGTGTGCCAATCAGCACAACCTCAACAGACAAGGAGGCCGTCCCGGCGGAGAGGAAGCGCAGTGCGCGCTCCGTGGCGGTTCGTGGCGTATTGGCCGGCATCTGGCTCGCTGCACAACAAGGCTCGGTGACCACCCGCGCGGGCGCTACCCTAGCGTTGGCTTCCGGCTATTCATTGGCCCGGAGCTAACTGACGCGTCCTTCCCTCATCCCGACTGAACTCGTGGTCAATCAAAGATTGCCTGCTTGGTCAGAACTGCCGTGCTATACAGATGCGGTACCTGGAGCCAGCGAGTTGAGGGCAAGTACCTGCGTAAACCATTCAACCACATGCTGTAATTCGAATCGGGCGGTAACTCGCGCAGGGCTTTCAGCGCGTACTGAGTGAAAACACCGTTGAAGCGCGAGGTGAAGGGCCCTTCCCAAGCAAATTCATAGGGCCCGCAAGCAGTGATGTGGATATCGCCGGCCCGCGCGGTATTGCCCGCCTCGACCGAGTGACCTACACGCACGCGGCTTTCCGATTTCGTCCATGCGTAGGGCGGTAGGATGCGCATCCGAGCGGTACCGGGGTCCAAGGATTGATCGTCACCCCGCGTGACCGTGCCAGAGTGGCAGGTATCCGAGATCACCACCACCCGAGCCCCCTTCGCCCGGGTGTCAAGCACGGCCGCCAGATCAGACAACGGTAAAGCTTCTCCGTCAGCCACGTCCGACGGACACCACACTGGCTGACTTGACATTGTCATGTCAGCCGGCGCCGCCGTGAAACTGCCAAATCCAGAAAATGTGACCACCAGACGGTCGCCCTTCACGATACCCGCCACCAGCGATGTCAATGCGCCGTGCAAAGCACTGAGGTTGGCTTGTTCGTCAAAGAGGCAAGTCACTTCATACCCCTGCTCACGCAGGATTGTGGCCCAGTCCTTGGCATCATTTACGCAACCCATAAGATCACGTCCCACCCCGGGATAGTCGTTGATGCCGATGCACAACGCGCGCCTTTGCATTATGTTCCCCAGCGGAATTCTTCGCGGATGGTGCCACACCTCAGCATGGTTCGCAGTGGCCGGCGACAATTAGGGTGACCGGTGTCGCTGCCGGATGTAAATTGACACATGCTGCCGATTGAAAATTGATACACCAAGTAGGGAAGATCGGGGCTTTTTGGAGTCCCGTTGATCACAGACGAGGTGTATGTGGAAATCGAGGTCTTGAG